>NZ_CP027233.1:0-28295 GCF_002998835.1 Capnocytophaga sp. oral taxon 864 | reverse complement strand
TCCTGAAAGTCTATATAATAAAAATATTCCTATAATAACGGCTAATGAGGCTAATAAAAAATATGGTTTAAACTTAAAAACAAATAAAAATGAATCTACACATTAAAATACTTTTCTTTTTTGGCTTATTTTGCTGTACAAATTTAATAGCTAAAGTGAGTTATTTCAATAATGAAATATATACTGATAGCATAAGGGATACTATTTTAACAAAATCAGAAATAAATAAAATTTTTACTGATAATGTTCTAAATGAAATAGGAATTCAATATCCCATATTTAGAATTTATTCCTTTTCTGATAAGGAAAGTAAGCAATATATCATTTTTACTGAGAATGTAATTAAGGGAAATATAGAAGATGAGCATAGTTTGAAAAAAAATATAAAAGCCTTTAATATTTCTTTTTTGAAAGACAAACAAATAAAAACAAATTGGACAATTACAGATTTTATCGATGAAACGGAAAAATCTATTAGTTTTTGGACAAGATATCTCAGTCTAACAGATATAGATAATGATGGGTATATAGACCCAATCATAGTTTATGGAACAAAATCTTTATATGGGGAAGATTTTGAAGAAGGAAGAGTAAAAATACTTGTTTATTATTTAGGAAAAAAAATAGCCATTCGTCATCAAAATTCAACTATAGATGATGGAAGACATACCCAAATTGACAAAACATTTTTTTACCTACCCACAAAACTAAAGAAAAAAGTATATAATATAATCTTATCATTGGAAGAAAATGGTCATTCTTTGTTTAATACTGAAACTATAGAAAAAATAAGAAAATCCCTAAAAAATTAAATTATATCAAAATGAAAAAGCTTTTTAGTTCTATACTATTTTTAATATTTATAAGTTGTCAAAACAATACTTCAAAAGTAAATGTTTATGACTCTCAAGAAAATAAAGTTGAAACGCAAGATAGCCTCAAATTAGATACTATTACATCTCAGGTAATAAAAAGTGTTGAATTGAAGGCTACTAAAAATGAAACAATAGAAGAATTTCTTCAACGAATGAAAAAAATCTCATTATCTAACAATGATGAAAAGTTAGAAGAACTCATAAATTTTCCATTAATAGTTAGAGGTCTTGATGAGAATTTAAAAATTTTTGAAGACAAGTTTTATACATTTAATGAAGTAAAAGATAACATTATGCTGTATGAAGGGCTCTTAAAAGAAGGACTAAAATCTGCCATCAGTATTTCAAAAGGAAATTGCACTTTTTTTGAAGAAAATAAAAATTGTTTTAGTATATATATGGATGTGTGGAAAACGACTTTTGATTTTGTTCTGAAGAAACAAAATGGGAAATATAAAATAGTAGCTGTTCAAATTCCTACAGCATAGTCTTTAGATAATACTAAAAAGGTATTCAATGCTACCTATACCTTTTGGGGAGAACTGAAAGCCAAAGGCATTTTTCATACCGATACCTTTTGGTATTTTGAACCCTTCGCGTGGGTAACTCAGATGATGAAAATATTTAAATGGGATTTCAAAACTGAAGAAGATGGATGGCCTGTTAAACTCTCCTACATCTGTGTATTCTTTTTAAAACGTTCTTCTACTTCTTTTGGGTTGGCTTTCCACTCTCGGTAGTGATTTTCAATAGTAGGAAATTTCTTCCTATATTCTTTAAAACTACTAACCTCCTGCGCGTCTGCATTTGATGCAGAATAAATAAAGAAACCAAATAATAAAGAATTGACCAGGATTGTTCCAATAGCTATATAAATCACGTACTTCACAAAGGATATATTTTTAAACGTTCCCTTTATAGCCTCTTTTTCTTTCTGCACTTCCTGCAACAGCTTTGCCCTCTCCTCCTCGATAGGCTTTACATCTACGGATATTGCCCTGCTTAATACCTTTTGCGTTGCCTCTCTGTGCGCTGTAAGGTCTTGTTTTATCTGGGATATCTCACCCCTAAAGCTGTTAATACTCTTATCTAACTTGGTTACTACATCAGTAAGAACCTGCGCTATGATTTCATTGGAAAGTCTTTGTGCCATATATAATTTTTAATGTTGAAAGAAAAATATTAAATTCCCATACTCATTCCACGACCTCTGTCGATTGTTTGTACTACAATTTTACCTGCTTTTCTGGCAATTTCAGTCAGATTTGCAGACAAAGGCATTTTAGTAAGGTTCACCCCTCTATCTATCAAATTTCGCGCTCCAAAAGCCTTGCCGAGCTCGGAGGCTTTTAAGTCGGTACCGCTCGCCTTGTGTACAAATCGCATTCCCTGCATTTCTCCCCTGCTGTTAATGGTAGGATTTACTTCTATGTCTTTACTATTCATCGCCTTACTAAATTCCTCAAAAGTATAACCTCTCTTGGCACTCTGCTCGTACGCCTGCCGTATCTGTGTCTTTATATCTGGAGTTCTCTCAGCTTGGATTTCCCTCGCTGTCTTTAATCCCAAACTCTTGGCTATCCTCTCGGCACTCTCTTGCGCTCTCTTCCCAATGAAGTTATCGTTATGGGCTTTGCCTTCTATGTCTATTCTATTGGCTATAATGTGAATATGAGGCTGGTCTGTACTCTTGTGAACTGTCATAAGGAATTGGGTTTTGTTTAGGTCAAAATTCAAGTTCTGCAAGTGCTTCAACCCTATTTCGTAAAGTTCCCTATTGGTAAATTCACGTTCATTTGATGGGCTCAAAACTATGCTGTATGTATTGTTTTCGCACCTGGCATTCATCTCTTGTATTTCCCTCATCTCTGCAAGGATTTCCTCCCCATTCTCTCCACTGACCAGGTTACGCCCTAATTCTTGGGCTTGCCCTTTATCATCAAGAATATAATTAATAGCCTGCGCACTGCCTTTAACTGCCTTTGCTTTGCTTACCATTGCGTATATAATCTAATTCAGCGTTTAATTTATAAATAACCTGGCGTATTTCCTCGACCAGTGTAGGCGCACCAACTTTGAAGGCATTTCGTAACCTGGCAAAGTCAGTAGCGAATTTCTTTAAAGTCAAATAGGCTTCTGTCTCCTCTGCTGTGAGTGCAGGGGTGATGTGTCTTTCTAAAGCTGCCCTACGGCAGTACTCGGAGGAACTAAGCCCTACCGCTTCGGCTTTCTTGCCAATGGCTAATTTCTCAAAGCTGGTAACTCTGATAGTAATACGTTCTTCAGCTTTTACCTGCTTGGGAGGTCGCCCACCTTTAGTGCCTTTCTCTTTGGTGGCGTTCTGCCAACCTGGTTTGATGTCTTTTTCTTCTGCCATATTTGCGTCGCTTTTTACCTGCGGGGGGTTCGGGGGGTGACCTCCCCCCGAACCCGTGAGGGCAAACCCCAACCGACCAACGGGAGGGCGGGCGAGAAGGTTTTTGTGCTAACAAAAACACATCTCGACCTATAACACTAATAAAACCGCACCCATACCCCATTTTGATACGTGCTATACTATCGGCAAAAGTAATAAATAATATTGAAACCGCAATATTCTCCCCTAACAATTACCTCCCCATATCTCCTTAAAGGGTGAAAGAAAAAACAAAGTACTATTCAAAATTTATCTATTTGTAATCAGCAAGCGCATCTTATATTTGCTATTATAATATAAATAGACAGCTTAAAGTCTGTCTAATTTATCTTTTTGGAAAAAAAAGCGTTCTATATTATTTTGCATAAAAATTTTCATCATGAAAATAAAATTTAAATATAATTGGTTCAGGTTAGAACCATTTAAAAAATCTATTAAAAAAATATTTTGGATACTTTTAAAGGAATTAATTTCTAAAATGTTGGATTTAATTCTATAAATATTAAGAAAATGTTAAAATTCACCCGGCCAGTTTGCTTTTGTCTCTTGATGAGATGATTTTTTTCAAATGAAAGTGAAAAAATTCGTCTTACTTTCTTAAAAACTCTCTTGATTGTATTAAAAAATATCATAGCTTATTATGATGTTTATCAACGAAAAACAAAAACACCTTTAAGCCTTTTCTACGGAAGGATTTAGAGAGTAATAAAAAATGAATAGTAGGAGTTTTATAATGAATAGTAGGAGTTTTATAATGTAGACATATTCTTTTAGTAGGAGTTTTATAATGTATTTTTCAAAAAGTAGGAGAATTATTTTTATAACTCCTACTTTTTATATATCTTTGCCCCATCTATTAGTAAAATAGGAGTTTTATAATGCAAAATAACCTATAAATAATATGGAAGAAAATAATAATAAAGAGCTAGTACAATCATATATTCTTACTACGGCTAAGTATGATTATAACGTATATGAAAAACGTATTTTATACCGTATTATAGAGCTTATGCAAGAACTAACTGAAGGGAAGAAATTAAATGAACGTTATAACGTTCAGAACAATCTTTTTGGGGATGTTGATATACAAATGCCAACAAAGAGTTTTTTAAAAGACGAAAAAGATAACAATCATAGTATCGCTAAGAAAGCTTTGTTAGCACTTAACCAAAAGCAAATAAAAACAGAGGACAATAATGTTTTTAGAGCATTTAATCTTATTGAGCGTCCTGTTATAGATAAAAAGGCAGGAATGGTTAGTTTTAGGTTATCTCCTTTCATAGCGTCAGTATTTATGGACTTTTCAAAAGGATATAGAAAATATGAACTTCAAACAGCTATGAGTTTTGAAAGTGTTTATGCAATGCGTTTCTATGAGATATTTAGTAATCAAAAAAAACCTATAACTTTTACAGTTGAGCAAATTAAGGAAATGTTCAATATTACAGATAAGTATAAGTATACAAAAGATTTTATAAGAGATGTTATAAGTGCTGCTAAAAAAGAGCTTGATAAATATAGCCCTTATACGTTTGATTTTGAGCTTAATAGAAAAGGAAGAGGGGGAAAGATTGTTTCTATAACTTTTACTCCTAAATACCAACCTCAATATATAGATTCAGATTTGGAACGCCGTAGTTTAAACCAAAAGATATCTTCAAGATTCTCTCTATCAAAAGAAGAGGTAAATTACTTGAACCACAATTTTGGTTTTACAGAAATAGAATTACGAAAAAATATAGAAACTTTCAAAAATATAAATGCTGTTTCTGATTTATTGAATGAGTGTGCAAGTATAAAAGCAAAAATGAATGAATATGAAAGAAGAGGTAAAATTATTAGCAACAGAAAAGGGTATTTAATAAATGCCCTTAAAAAGAAGGTAGGAAAAATAGTTTCAGAAGCTAATAAAAACATATAAATCAACAAAATACATTTTATAGTAGGAGTTTTATAATGTATTTATAATTCTTTTAGTAGGAGTTTTATAATGTATTTTAATTTTTTTTTGTACATTTGCTTCTGTATAAAATAGAAAAACAATGGATTTTTTAAACTTAGACGAATCAGTACAATCGGCTATTAGAATAGCTAAATCTATCGCTAGAGAATACGGCAATAAATATTATACCCCTGCACATTTGCTCAAAGCATTACTACATAAAGAAGTAGGTTTAGGTAGCTTTGTAGTTTCATTAGGTAAAGATGCTCTTTTCTTGGAGGAATGGGCTGAAATACGAATGGAAGAATGCGAGCGACTGGCCGGCGTTACCGAAGTAGATGCTGATGAAAAAATACCTAAAGTTTTTGAAGAAGCGGATAATGTACGCCTCAAATTAGGCTTGTTGCAAATCAACCCTATTTGCACTCTTTGCGCCTTAGCAAAGCCTGAAGTAGGCTTCTCTGCCGACCAGCTCAAATCTTTTCCCATACGCGAAAAAGAAATATTAGACTTCTTCTTACAAGGAGACCATATTCCTCTGCAGGTACTTCAGCAGTCTGAGGGGCAAGAAAACAGCGGTACTACTTCTCAACCGCTTACAAACTTACTAAAATACTGTATTGATAAAACTGCCCAAGCTCGTGAGCAAAACTTATCTCCTATTGTAGGGAGAAATAAGGAAACAAGGCAAATGCTTGAAATATTAGGCAGACATAGCAAGCCCAACGTGATGATTATAGGCGATTCGGGAGTAGGAAAAACAGCTATTGTTGATGGACTTGTTTACGATATTATCAATGAAAAAGTACCTTCTTTCCTTTCTGAAACTACTGTTTGGGAATTAGACAACGGAGCCTTGATAGCAGGAGCTACTTATAAAGGCGAAATAGAAGACCGCTTGAAAAACATTATCAAAGAGCTTCGCCAAATGGATAGGGTAATCCTTTTTATAGACGAAATACACACGCTATTAGACCCTAAACAAGGCAATGCAGGAGCCGCCAATATCCTAAAACCCGAACTCTCTAAAGGAAATCTTACCGTTATAGGGGCAACCACTACCGATGAGTACCGCAAACTCATTGAACCCGACCACGCTTTTAGCCGTAGGTTTGAAGTCCTATCGATTGAAGAGCCTACTGCCGAAAACGCTACCGCTATGTTGCATTTTTCTCTTGAAAAATACAAAGCATTCCACAAATTAGACATAAGCGATGAAGCCCTAAGCAAATGCGTAACAATGGCTAAAAGATACGTAAAAGACCGCCGTTTGCCAGACTCAGCTATTGATTTGCTCGACCGCACAATGTCGGCTGTAAAAATGACTAATGAAGCTGCTACTACTGACCACCTTTCGCTATTGCAACAACTCAAAGAATTAGAGGAAAAACGGATAGACCTCACAGATGACGATTTCTTAAAAGAGCTATCAAAGGTGTGGAGAGATTTTTCGGTAGGGTTGAGCCCTATTGTAAAAGGCTTTTTAAACCAAGACGTAAAGATAGACGAAAATACTGATAGTGCTACCGTTTGGGAAACCCTTAACACCATAGCCTCACAAATAGAAGCGTTTGCAAAGAAACCCATACAAAAAGTAGAAGAAGAACACTTAGCAAGTGTAGTGGCGGCAAAAACTAATATACCCGTAGGAAAAATACAAGAAGGTGAAAAAGAAAAATTACTGCAAATGGAGCAAGTCTTACAGCAGCGCGTTGTAGGGCAAGATCACGCCATAAAATCGCTGACTGATGCTATTTTGGAATCGCGTAGCGGAATGAACAAACAAGGGCAACCGATTGGTTCATTCTTTTTCTTAGGCCCTACGGGAACAGGGAAGACAGAGCTTACCAAATCATTGGCAGAAGCCCTTTTTAACGATGAAAAGGCGATGATACGCTTTGATATGTCGGAGTTTAAAGAAGAACACTCAGCAGCCTTGCTTTATGGAGCACCTCCGGGATATGTGGGCTATGAAGAAGGCGGACTTTTGGTGAACAAAATACGAGAACAACCTTATTCGGTAGTACTTTTTGATGAGATTGAGAAGGCACACGCCTCGGTTTACGATATCTTTTTGCAGATAATGGACGAGGGAAAACTGCACGACCGCTTGGGCAAAGAGGGCGATTTTTCGAATGCGATTATCATTTTTACCTCGAATGTAGGGAGCGATTGGATAGCCCAAGAAATGAGCGAAGGGCGACACCCTACCACTATACAGATGATGGAAATAATGGCGCGTTACTTCCGCCCTGAGTTCTTGGCGCGTCTTTCGGAAATAGTACCTTTTTCCCCTATTAAAGAAGAAATGCTTTTAAAAATATTCGACATACAGTTTAAAGGATTTAGAAAACTCTTACAAGCCCAAAATATGGATATTACGCTTACCGACGAGGCAAAGAAAACTCTTGCCTTTAAAGGTTTCACTCCTAAGTACGGCGCCCGACAAGTAGCGGGTACTATACGCAACTACTTGCGCCGACCTATCTCACGAATGATACTTTCAGGAACGCTCAAAAAAGGACAATTGTTAGTAGGCAATGTAAATGACCAAGAGGAAATAGTGTGGGAAGTAAAAGATTTTTAAAGAATGAAAAAAAGTTTTATAAACAACTTGTAAACACCTATTAATAATCAAATATAAACAAAAAATATTATTTATATTATACTATTTATGTTTTATGTAATTAGTTGTGTACCCGTGTGAGCACACGGGTACGTAATTGGTAAAAAGGGTACGAGCTAAAGCCAGCGAGAGCTCACAGCTGGCTATGTGGGGAGAGAAAAAAATAGAGAATTAGAAAATTTGGGAAGACTTGTGGAGTTATCGGAGAAAAACGAAAAATATCAAAAAAGAGTTGGAGAGGATTTTGGTGAGAAAAGGCTCTTAGGAAGATATACATAAGTTATAAAAAGGATATAGAAATGATGAACGAATGACGAACGATTGATATAGAAAGGGTATATAAGCATTTGACTCATATTGTAATACAATAATGTCAAAAATGTCAAGAAATAGTTTCGAGACAAAAGAAAGAGAAAAGTTATACCGAGATAGTCCACCGTAGTGAGGGAGATTGAGAAATTACAAAATGAGCAGGTGAGAAAAATAACCCCAAAAATTTTTATATTTAGAAAAAAACACATACTTTTGTCGCTTGTATTACAGCATTTGTTTTGTTTATGAGTAATTTTGAATATTTCCCTATCAATTGGGTAGATGGGATGCACATTAATGCTTCTCATTTTATAAATACAGAGAACTTTCTTTTGGAGAGAATCCTTAAAGCCACTTCTATTGCTTTTTCTGGTCAATATGGTATTTTGCCCGGTAGTAATCTTTCCCATTCAAACATTGAGATAGAGAAGATAGGCAATAAATTGGATATTCATTTGAAAACTTATTATGGTATTTGCCCTAATGGTTTCCCTATTTTTATAGATGAAAAAGATAATGCTGACATACGTGTTACCTTTGACATCCAGGAAGGGAAAGACAACCAAACTTGGGACATTATATTAACCGTTTTTCCTTATCAAAGAAAACCTATAGGGACTCCCGACCCCAATGAAATGCCTTTGCGTTATCCTAATATTCAACCTCAATTTCAATTAGGAATAATCTCTACAGAAGAAAATAGTACTTACGACTCTTCTAGTGTGATTGTTGGGGTTCTTAAAAGGAGTAATAATTCTGAATACATTATAGACTATAATTATATTCCTCCTTCTTTATCAATGGATGCTCACGAATCTCTTAAGGAGAATATGAGTGATTTTTTAGGTAGTATAAATGATATTGATAGTAAATTGAAAAGTATCTTATTAAAGATACAGACACAACCCAATCACAATTCCATAACCGAAAGTCTTTCTGTTCTTTGTAAAGAAACGCTTAGATATATTGCCTCTAACAACTATAGTTTTAAAAATGATCCTTATCGATTATCTCCTTTCACGGTTTGTGAGAAAATAAATGGATTAATAGGTAGCATTTTATCTTCTTTTGTTTTTTTATCAAAGAAAGACAAAGAGGAGCTTTTGAAGTACTTCCAAGAATGGAATGGTGTTTTGCCTTCTTCTTTTGAACAAATGCTTTCAGATTCTTATGCTACAATATATAATCACAATCGCATTCAGCTTTCTATGTATAACATCAATTCTACTTTGGAAAATCTGAAAGAATTGTTTAGTAACCTCTCCCAATTAGAATTTGTCGGTCAGCACAGAGAAAGTATAGTTATATCTGAAAGTAGAGCATAAGAATATACTTCTGACTATGAAAAATAAGTCTACAATAAATCACAATTTATTAAAGAACACTTTGGCTACAAATTTCAAAGCCGAAGTGTTTGCTTGTGCACTTATTGAAAAAGGGGTTGATAAAGAAAATATCAAGATCATTCGCAAAGGGAAATCTTATAGAGGGGTTCGTAAGGAAGTAGATAAAATAATTGAAGAGCATACGTATAAGGGAGATTTTTATTCTATCCATATTCACCGAAGAGATTTATATGAATCGCTCCCAAAAGGCCTTTTTCACAATACAAATTCTATAGCCCAAAAGAATAAAGAGAAAACAACTTTATTAAAAATCATCAAGCAAGGAGAAAAGGAGGAAGCTTATGCTCGACTTTTTTTCAAACCTTTTGAACAATTTATAGACCAAGCATTTATTTTTACTCAGTTATATGAAAGGCGTTTGGAAAAACCTTTTGAATATGATGACTTTGTAAATTTATTTGTTGTTCACTGGCCTTTCTTGAAGGGAATGCCGTTAGACAAGGCGTTTTTTATTATAAATTTTTTATCACAAGGATATCGTATTACTGATAGTGAACAAATTGCCTCTATATTGTCATTTTTTTTAGAATGTGAAGTAACTGTAGAGAATACTTTTAAACATTTCCGTTTGAGAACCTCTCATCATTGGAAATTGGGGAAAGAAAAATTAGGGAGAAGTTCAATTATAGGAAATGAACTTGTAGAAATGTTACCTGTAATAATCATACGAGTTAATAATTTGCCTTGGAAATACAAGAACTTTATTTTCCCAAATAGTGAAGAACGAAAACAAGTAAACTCTCTATTAGAGATGCTTATTCCTGCAGATGCTGAAATAGAATTTCATATAAATGGAAATACAAAAGGGGGTGTTTTTATACTTTCGGATACTGAAAAGCCAGCAATATTAGGATATTCAACAATTTTAAGTTAAAAAAAACTTATGTTAAATGAAAGCTTTAAATAGAAAAGAAGTATTAATTTCTTATATTACATTCACTAAATATATGATTTTTTTGGTGATAGCATCACTTGTTTGTGTGTTTGCTTTCTTCAAAACATCTTCTGTAGAAATTAGTAAAATACAAACTGTTGGGAATGAAAATCAACAGATATTCGATGAACAAATGCTCTTAAGTAACCAGTTTGAGGATTTCTTTAAGACTTACCAAAGCATAGATTTGGTACAAGAAAACAATGTTCCTTTTTTAATGAATAACATTGCAACCAAAAAGATTAATATAAAGAGTTCTTTGCAAAAAATACCTAAGAAAGATGCGCTTACTTATAATTATATTATTGAAAAATCAGAATCTTTTTTGCGCACAAGAGACTCTATCAATGCGCTAAAAATAAAGGAAAATACTTATAAGAATGACGTTATACGTTGTTCAGAAGAAAGCAGGGTAATTACTCGGCAAATGAGAGTAGGAAATCTTTCATATGATAGATAAAAGCTATGGAATACAGAAAAGAAAGACATAAGGTTACGCATTCACAAGAAAAGATAATAGGACTAGTGTATGTAGTTGCTATTTTCTTACTATCCACAGGACTTTGTGGGTATATTCTATTTTTCAGTACCAATAATTACCAAACCCTAAAAGGGAAGAAGGCTATTTTAGAGCAAATACAGCGTGTGAGAGTTTTTGAAAAAGAACAGGCAGAACAGATGGACAAGATTGAGCTTATCAATACAAAAATAGCTCAGTTTGACCCTTCACTAAAAGCCATCTATGAAAAACAGGAGATAACACTTCTTTTAGGAGAAGTTCGTAATGTTTACGTACAGCACAAGTGGGACAATCGTTATAAAATATTTGAACAAATGGCAATCTTTTATGAACTACAACTTTTAGATAAAGACCGGTTGTGGAATATACAACAAAACATTGAAAAATTCAAATCGGATCTAGAGCGCTGTCGTGCAAACACAGAAAATAGACGTAATAATCTTCAATAACAAGTTTAATTTATGGATAAAGTTCTCAACCGTTGGACTCTTATTATCATAGCTTTCATAGGAATTGTTCTAACTGTTATGTGGTTTTTAAGAGGAAGTATTGTAAAGACAGAAATCAGAGCTTGGGTATCTCCTAGAGAAGTAGAATTGGGGTACCCTATTCGTTTTATAGACAGTACTTCTAATGCTACTGATGTATTATGGGAGTTTGGTAATGGAGACTCTTCTAAAGAAAGAAATGGCGTATATTTATTCCCGCAAACAGGAAAGTACCAAGTGCGTTTGAGAGTAAACAATTCCGTTGAAAAGCACTTTATTGTTACCGTAAAGGAGAGTAATAGACCTTCTGGGTATCAACCTATAAAAATCATTGCCCCACAAACAGCCATTCAAAATGAATATATTTCTTTCTTTGCCGATGGTTACTCTAAAGAATGGCGTTGGGAATTTGGTGAAACAGGGGAAGTGGATTCTTATGAGAAAAATCCTACTTATGCTTATAAACTACCTGGATCTTATCAAATAAAATTGATGTCGGAAGATTTAGCTTTCCCTATTGTACATTACATCGAAATATTACCTGAGTACACCGAATCAGACGATTCAGATGTTTTTTCACTTATTGCTAAAGATATACAAGAACACTTACAAAATATTATAGATGGAGAATCCTTTAATGAAAATTACAATTATATCTTAAGCAAGTATTTGTGTAATAATCCTAATCAATTAGTAATTACCAATGGTGCCAAACAGACCGATTTCTATTCATATTGTTACGATCTAAAATTTATAGGAAGCCAATCCACTGCAAACATTCAAGACGTAGTAATAGAAACCGATAAGGGGTCAAATTGTGTAAAGCGTATTTTAGTAAAACAAAGTCCATCAACTGCTACAAAATAAGAAACAATGAAAAAAATTTTCTTTATTATCATTAATATAATTTTTTTGAGTTTAATAGGGTGCTCTCCTATTACTCCACTTACTCGGGCAAAAAAAACGCCTAAAATATATACCCAGAACTTTTGTTGCGAAGAAAAAGTAAAGAAATCTTTAGAGAAAAGAACTCCTTGGATTGTGTATTCTGATAGAGATGAAAATCCTACTTATTACAATGCGGGAGGGAAAGTAGTGCTAAAAAAAGCCTCTTATATGGAATCCTTTTTAGTGATAGGGAAAAAGGGAAATTACTTGCGTTTAGTAAAATACGCACCTGATATTATCGAAAACAATTCACTAAAAAACAGAAAACAAATAGTTTATTACGGATGGATACATCGAGATAACTTGCTACTTTCCTCACACGCAATCACTGATATAACTTCTGGAAGAAGCTACAAGATGATGGCTACAATGAAAAATGAGAAAGCTTTAACAGATTCTGAACTCTTGTTCTCTAAAGATTCTCTGATTCTTTACAAAGAACCAGAATTGCTAAATCCTATTAAAAAAGTAGCTCTTCACTCATTGTTCTACTTATATAAAAAGAATGATGACAGAAGAAAATCTTTAGTTTTTGTAAAAACAAAAATCAATCCTGAAAACGCTAAAGAAGCTATTTCGGGGTGGACATCTTCGTCTCTTATAGCTCCTTATGGCAACCTGTTTTATAGTCAGCTTTCGCAAATACCTTTACAAAAGCTGACTATTATTGATGCTTCTAAGAAAGCTATTACACAAGAACCTACTTCTATTTTTCAATCGGAAGGCGATTTTATGGAACTAAATCCTATCACTTCAACTAAACAAGAGGGGAATGTAGTAGCTTTAGACACGTATGCTCCTATCAATGCAATTGACAACAATGAGAACTATGTATATGGTCTCTCTGGAAACCCTATTACTTACAAACAGTTCAAAAAATTAAAAGATAATTTAAAGCATATCAATATTGTTTTTGCTTTTGAAAACCACCCGAATGTAAAAAGTAATTTTGAACAATTAGTTATTTCTATCAATCAATTTAAAAACCAATTACCTCGCAAAGGAAATGTTATCTATCGAATAGGAGCTGTTATAGGGTTTGGAATGGATAACAATACTCTGTTGGAAATTTCCTTATCTAAAGATTTAGACACTACTTTAAAAGAATTGGATAAATTAGCCGATATTAAAAACCAAATTTCTGATTCCAAAGAAGGTTCTTGGAAAGCTACATTAAAAGCCTCACAAATACTTACAAAATATAAGGATGAAAACAACATCATAGTAAGTATAGGAGAGAGTGGCAACAATAACGAAAAAGTAGAAGACCCCCTTATACAAAGTATTACAAATGTACAGGCGAGAGTATTAGGTTATCAAGTATATGCTGATACTGGGAATTCCTTCAACAATTTTGTTCTGCAGATACAAGATATCATATTGAGAACAGCTAAAGAAATTGCAACAAAGAAAAAGGATTTTCTAGTAAATTCTAATCAACTAAGAGCTGAAAACCTTTTTGTAGAGAAAGGAGATAACCAATATAGTTTAGACTTCCCTGGGCAAAGTATGTGGCAAGGGTGGGTGATCTTCCCTAAGAAAAAAGAATTTATGTCACAAGATTTGCTAGTATCCTCTCTCACTTCTCTTGTACAAGAAGTACAATCTGACAGCAAGAACATAACCGATGAGTTACAGAAATCGTTTGCTGCTTCTGGAATGCCAAGAAGTAAAATCAGTTCACAATGGGCTTCTTTACAAAACTTGCCCAACGAATATACCACTAATGCAAACTTTGCAAAGACTTTTGCAGGAGCTGAACCTCATACTCTTTTCCCTGCTTTAGTAGAAATTAAAGAGACAGATTGGGAAAAAGGCAATCGTTTTTTGTTACTTTCTGAAGATGAGATAGAAGTAGTACACAATTTCTTGTCTGATATCACACAAAAACAAGTAGATTACAAATACAATGCTAAGAAAGATATAAAACACAAAAAATCTTTCTTAGAAGACGATGGCGATACCATTAAAGAAAAAACTCAAGAAACCCCAGAATACGATAATACCCGAAAAGTACGAAGATCAGTGCAAAGAAGTTATTACAAATGGGTAAGAAATAACAAACTACACCCTCTCAAAAAACGGCAAATAAAAAAAATATCCCTCTCAAAAGCTACAGAACTATGCATATGGATGCCCTCAAGCAATACTATTACCAAAAAGTTCACAGTGATAGATGTAGGAGATAGAAAAACAGTTTCAGATGCTCAATTAGACAAACTCATTACCTACTTCTTACACAAAAAAGAAACCTTCGATAAAGCTATTAACGAAGAAAACCAACTCAAATCTAACGGTGAAATCTTCTATAAAATAAGTAGGGAATATTTGCCTTAGAAAATAGAATTGTTTTTAATCAAATATAACTCACATATATGTATTTAATTGTTTTGTTTAAAAAATAATTAATATGCTCGTTATAAGAAGTCTATAATCAAATATAGATAATTTTATAATAATTATATATTATTAAATACAGAGTCTTATCTATGGGATTAATCTTATTTAAACAAAAAATAATTTCTTATTAAGTTTTTCTTTACAAGGTTATAGAAACGTTACAATAGTTTTATAGAATATCACTCTTTGTCAATTTTTGATCTCTATGAAAAAATTATAAAATAGTACACATATTAGAAATTGATTTGATTTACTAATAGCATTATAAGAATATAAGAATGGTATAAATTAGTATATAATTTGTCTGTATTTTTTTATTTCAACATAAATATATATTATAATAACATATTGAACCCCAATTTTTATAATTATGTAAAAATCACCATAATTATAATATAATATATTGTATAAGATTGTTTGTATATGTTTTTATTTTGTAAACATTCCTCAAAGAGGAATAAAATAAAAAAACAAAAAAATTATTCTTAAAATTTTGTTTTTATGTATAAAAGTATTAACTTGCACCCGTTTTCTAAAAATAGAAAAATAATTTTATTGTTTCACACTAAAAATGTTGTATTATGGCATTTAGCTCTACATTAAATTTAGGTGGTAAAGAATTTGATGTTCTTGACTGCAAATACTCTCTAAAAAGAGACGTAGATTCAAAAGGAAGACCTTCTTCTAATATTTATGGAGGTCGCATAACTGTAACTGTGGAGTCCACTTCGGATACTACAATTATTGAGCAAATGGTAAATTTGTACAAACCTTTTTCAGGTAGTATTGTCTTCAAAAAAATTGATGAAGATGCTAAAATGAAAGAACTTACCTTTGAAAATGCATATATTGTAGAATTTGAAGAAGGGCTAAGAGCAGAAGGTGAAAAACCTATGTCTCTTTCATTTACAATTTCAGCTCAAGTTTTGAAAATAGGTAATGCAGAACACCACGAAAATTGGCCTAAAAGTTAGGCTAATTACTAAAAAGAGTAAGTGCCTGACCTTATCGTTAGGCACTTTTGTTTTATAATAACTAAAATCCCATCATAAAATGAGTATAGTAGATTATGGTGTAGGGGGGAATATGGTAGAAAACGAAGCCTCAGAAGCTTTTGCTAATATTCCATCCAATCGCACCTTATTAGTAGAAAAACTTACTGCTGAAGAACCTGTTGTTCCACAAACAGTAGAAGGGCTTACAACAATTGAAGCTGTTTTTGAAGCATTTAATCCTAATATAGATGTAACTTTTGAAACAGACGATGGAGAGCCTGTTCAGGAGAATTTTGTATTCAAAAATACAGGAGACTTCCAGGTGAAGAATCTCACTTCTCAAAGTCCGTTTTTGAAGAATTTAGAGATACAAAGAGATTTCTATACCAAATTAGTGAAACAGCTTCGTTCTAATAAAATTCTTCAACGAGCATTGGAGAATCCAGAAACAAAACAAGCCTTTATTAGTGCTCTTACCCAGCTTAAGAATGAGCTTAATGAAAATGTTTAAATTGTAATTGAATATGTCAGAACAACAACTTAATGAACAATTAAATTCTGAGACAGCACTTCAAGAACGTAAGAAGAGTTTAGAGTCTTTTTCTCAAACAGCTTTAAACGAAGCCTTAACAGGACTTTCTCGTCTTGGAGGGTTTAGTTTTTTAGAATCAGCTATAGAGGGAATTCAAAATTTGAATCCTGAGAGAAAAGCGCGTAAAAAAATGTTCTTAGTAGAAGAACAAAGTGCTCAAGAAAGAAAAGATTTAGCAAAGAAGATAGATTTATGGTTAGATTTGATTTCTAATAATACATCTATTGCTGATATGGTAGAAAAAAGTCAGCAACAAGCCAATGAAACTGCTGATTTATTAGCTAAGAATCAACTTAGAGCGGTTGAAACGGTTCGAGAATTAGAAAAATCATACCGTTCTGTTCAAGCATTTTACAAAAATACAGAAAGTGATAAAATAACTAACATCACTATTGTAAATGCTTCTCCTGAACAAATTACAGATCTTGACAATTCTGTTTTTATTGATTATATAGCAGATGAAATCAATAAAAATTACGATCGTTTAGATTTGAGAGAGAATTACTCTATATTAGTTCTCCCTGGTTATTTAGGTTCTAACAAAGTTCTTGAAAAATGGGCTAAAATAGCTTATGCTAATAAAGTACTATTGTTTACTGATTTTGCCGATTTAGAAAGACCTGATGATGTAGTAGACTTATTTTCATCATCAAATTTAACAGGTGGAGATATCTACAGAAGTAATGTAGTAATGTCTTGCAACTGGAATATAGGCAGAGGCGCTTATCAGGAGATAGGAGAGGAGGAAGATTTACGAGTTCCTCCTTCTACAGCACTTGCAGGTAGAGTTTATGCACAGCCTATTGCACAAGTAGTAGCAGGTAAGAAATATGGAGGTATTAATGAAGTAGATGCCGTTTCTTTTCCTTTAAAGAAAAGTGAAATATCACAATTAGAAGCAATGGGATTGGTTCCTATGGTGAATGAGTATGGAAAAGTAATGGCTTTTTCAGGAAAAACTCTTTTCAACGGAGATGATTTGGGACTGCAATCCTATTCGGTAGTACGAGTATTTGACCACTTAGCAAAAGTAAATATCGATTTTCTCAACCGTCGTGCTTTTGAGAATTGGAATTCAAAGATTGCACAGGATCTAAGAGGGCAATTGGTACGCTATTTTGATAGTATAAAAGGACCTGGAAGATTGATTCAAGATTACAAAATAATTCGTTTGGAGCAAGATCCTAATCAGAAAGATAGGGTATATTTAGATATGCATATCACTCCGTTTTTCCATACAAAGAGTTTTATTATTAGACTCGATGGTACCAAAGGAGATGATGGAACCTCTTGGGATACGGCATACGATGAACAATAGAATGTATATAGTATATATAAAAAGAACCCTCAGAATTATCTGAGGTTTTTTTTATTATCTTTCATTTTCTACTATTCTAAAAATGCGAGTACCAATAATCATATTTTTTTCAGGGAGTTTATTTTCTTGAAAAGATAAATCTGGGTCAATATACTTTTTAGGTGAAAGTAGAGAAGGTTTGGTATAAAAAACCCAACCATATTCGTCTTTTTTATCGTAGTATTCTATGAGGGAAGAGGTTTTTCTCGCATTGTAATCAGATACGATGAGTTCAAACCAATCACCAAAAATCATTCCTTTTGTAGCTTTAGCTTTTAGTCGGATAGGTTTTTCGTCGGTTAAGTTTTTATAAAACTCTATTTCGAATACTAAAAGGTTTTCGTTTTCGATTGGCGACGATGAATTATTGAGTGAGTTGCCATCATAAGTACGTATTTTATATATTTCTATAGGTATTTTTAAATACGATTGGAATGTTTGAACAAAGAGGGGACTTACCACAATAGATAACAAACAAGTACTTGCCCAGAACCCATATTTAAAATCATTGCTTATATTGAAAAATAATGAGAAAAGGGCTATGCTCATAAATAATTGTATTAGGAGCACTAAAAAAAACTTCCAAAAAGGGCTGTCGTTTAAGGACTTACAAAATTCTTTTAAGTATATGTAATTGAAATAACCTATTACGAGATAGAACAATTGCAATAACACATATCCTATAGGCATAAAATCAACTTGCAAGAAGCCTAACCAACCGAAAACAGAAAATATCAGGCTTGATAATACAATATAAAGAACTGCTTTTTTATCACTGAGCAGTTGTTGTTTTTTTGCCACAAAAATAGCTATAACCCCCATTAGAATAGCAATAATAGGGAGTATGAATTGTGCTGTGAGTAGGGTTTGTATAAAAGAATAATTCATTTTTATTAAAAGGTTTTAATTTTCATCTATAAAGATACGATACTGAAAAGTCATAGGTGATATATGTACTAATTTTTTGTAAATATTTTCTATAAGTACCTCTTTCTCGTCTATTATTGAAAAAGTCTTTAGATGTACATCAATGGTGCGAACGAGTCCTTGTAAGGAAGTTTCTCCTTTGCTTATACCGTGTTCTATATAGACATCACTGATGGTATTAGGATATTCGGCTAATAGGAAAGTTTTGATGTCGTAATTAGTTACAATACGTCCTCTTCCATTGAGTAGATACTTGAACTGAGCGATTCTTTCCCTTTCGGTAGGGATGCCTAAACCTCCAGAAGAAGAGGTAAGTAAAAAGGCTTGTTTTACATAAGAATGAGCACCTACTGAAGTAGGTGATAAAGGAGTGTGAATGCGTATTCCGTTTGCGAGTTCTCCTAAAGTTGTCCAATACTTAATAAAGAACAAATTTTCAGGGGAAGAGTCTAAGAATATATAATGAAGAGCTTCATTATCACCCTCATTTTGTAAAGTACGCCCCATTAGTTGGATTCTTTTTATAGTTTCCTTCACCATTTCTTTGATATCCTTGTATTCTTTTTGCAGGAAAACCCTATTCCCTTCATCTTCTAATATATTTTCTAATTTAGCTAAGAAATCTTTAGTGCTTCTATTGTCGAAACTTTCACTTCCTCCTTGCCTCAAGGCGTAAGTTCTTTGTATAGTATCAGTTTTAAAACCGTGAGATCGTGTGTACGAATAATTCTTATCATCGGTTACTGATATTATTCCTAAAAAGGATTCTTTTTTATCTAAGTTGAGAGGGATAATTCCTAGTTCTCTTTCGTTGTTATGAGTAATTTCTTTGAGTTCTTTATTGGCAACAGGTACCGCGTTGATGGCAATCTCTATTTCCGATAAGATTTGGTAGGAGAATTGTTCTGGGAAGCTAACACCTATCCACAGTAACTTTTCATCACAAACAGCGACAGCTTCTTCATTGGTGAAAATAGGCTCTTCTATATTAGAGAAAGGTACTGTCTGTTTTTTTTCGTTTTGTACAGAAAAATATTCATCTATAGTAAGATAATGAGGTGTGTAGTGTTCTAAAATCTCTCTATTTACACGGTGATTAAATTCTTGGTTATCAAAAAAATATTCTACTAAGTTGTTTTTTTGTATATGTTCTTCTGTATATAAACGATTTCTTACCTTTAATAACTTACCATTGCATTCCCATTGGGTGTATTGAAGAAGATTGAGATAATCTTCTTTTTTAATGACATTAGGGAAGTTAAAGAAAAAAGACAAATGTTCTAAGTCTTTAATATCTTCATCAAAAGAGAGCCCTATCCATATTTTTTTATCAGAGAATAAGGGAGAGGAGTATAGTTCTTTTTTGTTTAACTGTTCGTCTATTTGTACAATACCTTGTGGGTGTATAATTTTCTTTATGTTTGCTTGATATAGAGGAATATTAGCAACGGGAAAGAAAGAATACTCTTGCCTTGCATCATTGTTTAGAAATGGATTTTTTACTAAAAATCTCATTTCTAAGTTAGTTTTTGTATCATTCCATTGAGGGGCAATGTAAGCAATAGCGTGAGAAGGTTTGGCTTTGGATACAGATTCAGGCAAAAGCACTTCACAAAGACGCTGTATGACTCTATTTTCCATATCATACATCTCCCCAGAAAGTACATATAGTTGCTCAGATAGTCCTTCTATGAGAAGACGTACCAAAGGATCTAAATTTTCTACATTCTTTATATTCCAGAAGTGCAAAGCACTCCGTATCATACTCTCCTGTATTTCTTCCTTTTTTCCTTGGGTCATAGCTACTAATTTTTTGATAAAGGACTTAAATATAATTGATACTGAAAAACACAATAATTTCCATTGCTTTTTAGTTTTGTTTTGATTAGAATATTCACTCGTTTTCGTATGTTTACATTCCCGTATAGAGAATCTTCTTGCAAAAGTTCGTCTATATTCATTTGGAAATCTAATATCGTAATCCTATGTTCATATAAAGAGATAGATTTTTTTAAACTTTCAGAAACTTCTTCTTTCCAACCTTCTACGGTTTTTACTTGTTCAAAATCTAATTCTCCAATAGTAGTACCATATTGTTTATCAAAACTACATTCTCCTTGGTAAGTAGTGATAAGAAGCTCTATATGAGTGTCTATTGATTCTACTTCTGTACATTTACCTAAGCCTCCTTTTTTTTCATCAAAAAAGGAGGAAAAATCTAACGGAATTTTATAATTATTTTTAGGTTCGTTTATTGTCATTTTTTAAAATTCACTTACCTACATAAAGGCTACAAATTTACATTAAATTTATCAAATACAAACAAAAAATAAAAAATATTAGATTGACTATCAAGTTATTTTTCTCTTTTATAAATTCATCAAAGAATCCTTTTCTCTCAAAAGAATATTTAATCTAACTTTTTATAATATTTATTTAGTTTATAATCAAAAAAAACAATCAAATATACAATATTATTTGTTTATATAAATAATTATTGTATCTTTGCCCAAAATATTTATTTACCATAACAATATGAGAATCGTAAATATCAATCACAAAGGAGGGGTTGGCAAAACTACCAATACTATTCATATAGGTGCTGAACTCCATAATCGAGGATACAAAGTCCTCCTCATAGATGCCGATAATCAATGCGACCTAACAGGCGGTGTAGGAATTAAAAACTCAACCTATACCATCAAAGACTTTTTAGACAACAAGGGAAAAAATGTACGTCTTTCAAGTATAGCTAAAGACTTCCATCTATTAGCTGGTTCACCCGAATTGTATGCTGATAAATACCATCGCCAAGAACTACAAAAAGCATTAGAAAACTCCCACTTTGATGACTTATATGACTTTATATTAATAGATTGTCCCCCCACGGGTATTAATCCTCACTTCGTAACTTCTGCTGAATTAGCTATCTGTTCTGTAGATTATGTAATCATTCCCATACAAGCCGATTTATATTCTATTAAAAACGTATTTCCTTTTTCAAAAAAAATGTTAGACTTGAAAAAGTTCAATAATCGCCTCAAACTACTCGGTATATATTTTTCTAATGCTATCGATAATACGAATGTATTCAACGATTGTTTCAATAAACTGAAAGAAGAAAACCCCAATTATGTATTCACAACCTATATTCGTAAAGACGTGAAAGTAGTAGAAGCTGCCCTCGAAGGTATGACTATCTTTGAGTATAATGACAAATGTAGAGCTGCTGAAGACTTTAAACATTTAGTAACCGAAATTTTAACAAAAATAGAGAATGGCAAAAACTAAAAAAATAGAAAGAGTAGGGGAGTTCATCCCCGAAAACTTTGATGTTATTGCATCAAAGTTGAATGAAGATTTTTCGATAAAAAATAAAAAACAAAATATACGTATCAGTCTTAGCAAAGAGAAAAGCGAAAAGTTTAAATATCTGTTGAATATGTTCATCATTAAAACAGGAAATATTCATTATATGCAAAGAAAAGATTTCTTACGTATGATCCTTCTTGAAATGATTAATGAATTTAATCAAACTAATAGTTTTTATCCTGCAAAAGATACCTCCTTCAAAGAATTTATAAAGCGTGCTGGTCGTAGGTGGGGAGAAAGAACTATTTCTTCAAAAGAACTTTCTTTCATTATCTTTGGAGGTTATGACGATGATACTCTACAATTGTATGACGATGTTTGCTATTCACTAGCTAAAAAAGAAAATATGCAACGTATGAGTGAATATTCTACTAGCTATTTCTTTATTGATATTATTAACTTTATAGAAGAAAAATCTTCTTACTTATACAAAAAATACAGAATAAACAAATTATAATTATCAGCCTGTAACAGTTCCATTTAACCTTCGTTTTTTAAACCCTTTACTGTAACACTGATATGTCTTGTTAAAACAGTTCCAAATATCGTCTTTTTTAATAGTAACATAAATTAATATTTTTTAGAACTATGATTTTTGGATATGCTCGTGTCTCTACCTCTGACCAGAATATTTCCACACAAGTAACTCTTCTAAAAGAAAACGGATGTGAAAAAATATATACTGATATTGCCAGTGGCGTTCGTGAAGACCGAAAAGGACTCAACGAAATGCTTTCTTTCCTTCGCGAAGGCGATATTGTTATCGTATACAAAACCGATAGAATTTTCCGCTCTCTAAAAAATATGATTGAATTGATTGAAATATTCAACCAAAAAAAAGTATTGTTTAAAAGTCTTACTGAGCCTGCTTTTGATACCTCTTCTGCCAATGGTCGCTTTATTATCCAAATATTTGGGGCTGTTGCCGAATTTGAAAGAAACCTCATTGCCGAACGCACCAAAGCAGGATTGGAAGGTGCTCGCAAAAGAAATAAACACTTAGGTCGCCCTGCAGGAGTAAGCCAAGAGATTTTAGAAAAATACCAATTTGCATTACATCTCTATAAAAATAAAAATATCTCTATTGATAAAGCCTGCAAACAAGCAAAAATAAGCAAAACAAGTTTCTACCGAATAGAAAATTTAAAAAAGTAATTTATTCTCTTTGTCATTTCATTTCTTTTTATTACCTTGCGCCCATATTAATTTTTTTAAAAAATAATTGTATTATGCAAAGTACATTCTCTAAACTCCGTCCTATCTTCCATTCGGTGCATATAGATGGCAAAGACAAGACTTCACGCTTCAATAGTCTATCGTTAAAACAATCATTAAACTCTTGCTGTGATTTTGAGCTGGTAGAGACCATTGCTACCCGCAAAACCCTTTGGCAAGAGCAGTCACAAGAACTCTTAAAACAAGTGGGCAAAAATGTGATTATACGCCTTTCCTTCCCCAGAGGAGAAAACACTTTCCAATTTTCGGGCTTTATTACTGAGGTAGTGATAGACTCGGATACCCCTACCCAAGGAGGAAGTGAAAACAAAATACGCTTTATAGGTAAGGGAAGCCCCGTGGTATTGGACGATGCTCCTTCGATGAACTCGTTTGTAGAGAATGACCTTAAAAATATTGTAGAGACCGTTTTTAAAAATAAATATTTCGACTTGACTTGTAATCCTAAGTTTAAAGGGATTATTCCGTATGCGATGCAGTATAAAGAAAGCCGTTGGGATTTTTTGAATAGGCTTTCGGCTATTTACAACGAACTTCTGTATTTTGACGGTAGTAAGCTCGTGTTTGGAGAGGTAGCTGGTGAACAATCCGAAGACCTAACCATAGACGAAGATATTACCGAATTTAAAGTTTCTTCCAAAACACTTCCTTTTAAATACACCCTTTACAACTACAATGCGGAGGACGATGAATATATTCATTCGGACACCGAAGAGGAAGTAAGACCGCGCAATACCTATACCCAAAACGTTTTTCAAGACCCTGAAAATTTATATTCACAAAGAGGAATGCTTTCTGCCGAAGTACCCACCCCATTGGCAGGTGATACGGCAAGACTGCAACAGAGCAAATACCAACAGGCATTGGGCAAAATGCACTGCGTTGAGGGTAAAACCCACAATAGCTTGGTGCGCTTGGGTAGCCTCATTTACGTAAAATTCCCTTCGGGATTTGAAAAAGAAAATATGGGGGAATACCGAGTGATTTCGGTAGAACACTGTGTAGACCGCGATGATTATTACAACCGCTTTGTAGCCGTGCCATTGGGAATGGAATACGCTATGTACGAGCCGGAAACGATTGCTTATCCTGAAATAGCAGAAGTAGTAGCCAACGACGACCCTAAGAAACAAGGGCGCGTGCAAGTGCGTTTCTTCTGGCAAAGACACTTAGGCGAGCAGACCTCTTGGTTGCGAGTACAAACCCCCGATGCGGGCGTGCTTACTGACAATAGTAGCAACCGTGGGTTTCAGTTTATTCCTGAGGTAGGCGACCAGGTGATGGTAAGCTTTGAGCAAGGTAACCCCCACCGACCTTATGTGAGTGGCAGTATGTACCACGGCAAGAACACCAAAGAAGTAAGCAACAACATAAGGAGTATTACTACCAAAAGCGGGAGCACTATTGTGTTTGACGATACTGAAAGCGCCGAAAAAATAACTATCAAGGATAAGAAAGGGAATATCATCACTTTTGATTCCAAAGACAAATCTCTTTCCTTACAATCTCCCGAAACTATTAATATTTCAGCTAAAAATGTAAAGATAAATGCCCAAGAAAACGTAGAAATCACAGCTGAAAAAGATATTATCACCCATTCTAAATCAGAAACAGTGATAAATTCTGAAGTGGATATTGATTTGGTAAGTCAAAAAAATATATCTTTGCAGTCAGAAGAAAGAATGACCCTCAGAAGTGATAATACTTTGGCAATAGAAGCTCAAAACAAAGCAACTCTTAGAGCTGACACCGCTCTTTTACAAGGTACTTCTCTCACCGAACTCAGTGGAGAGAGAATCAAACTAAAAGGTAAAAGCTTAGCCGAACTAATGGCTCGATTAGTGAAAATTAACTAAAAACACATACAAAATGCCAGGACAAGCAGCAACCATTAATAGTATGCACACCTGCCCTATGACTACCGGCAATACGCCTCACGTAGGAGGTCCAGTGGTTCAAGGGGAAAACAGTGTGCTCATAGGAGGACAACCTGCTACTACCGCCAGTTGTATATGCACCTGCGAGGCAGGAGGAGCTGATACCATTGTGCAGGGCGTAAGTAGCGTACTGATAAGCGGTAAACCCGCAGCAACAGTGGGAGATGCTACCGCTCACGGCGGTGTGATTATAAGTGGAGTGCCTACCGTTTTGATAGGCACTAACGCTGGAGAAGTTACCGAAATAGAAGCTATAGAAGAACTTGAAACAACACTTGATATACCTTTTTTTGACCTAAACATCTAAAAACTATTCCTTATGAACGTATCTTATCCTACAGATAATATAATAAGTAAAGACTACCCTTTTGGTACCAGCCTACAAAACGGATTTTTCCCTATTGGCTTCTACCACTGTTGGCACGGCGGGGTACATATAGAAGGTAAAGGCAAAAAAGTAAAAGCAATAGCCGACGGGAAGATTATAGCCTTTCGCTACAGCAAGAACGAAATAGAAGTAGGTACAAAAGACGGTAAACCCATCTCCCTTTATAATAATTTTGTACTGATACGCCACGATTATAAAAGTGGTAGCCACACACTCACGCTTTATAGTTTGTATTACCATCTATTTTTTGGAGAAGAAAAACCAGCACCTCCACAAGAGAAAAAATACAAGGCTGTACCAGCAGCTAATGGTGGATATAAACTAAGTGGTATATGGAGTGTCGATAAAACATTGTTTTTCCCGACTCACACCGCTTTAAACATAAAAGAAGAAAAAGAAGATTATTATGTGGTAAACGGGAAAGATATCAATAATGTTCCACAAAAAGAGATACGTATACCTAAGACTTATGGCAATGAAAAGAAACCAACTGTAAATAAAGGCAAAGTACGATGGACAAGTATTGCCTATAAAGACCAAAAAGGAATTTTGTTATATTACACTGAAGGCGAAAGCAAAATCGCTCGAAAAGCAATTGCTGTAGGAAGTACTGTTACTGTAAAAAATGACTCTGATACGGAATGGATAGAGATTCTCTATGAAGGAGAAGTTTGTTTTCTCAAAAAGGGGGAATTAAAGGACGGAAAACTACAAGAAGTAACAACAGATAGCGCAAAAACGCCATCTAAACCTAATAAAAACAACAATTTTCCTCCTTTCCTACAAAACCAAAAACTTATAGAAGGCGTACAAACTTGTGATATAGCTGTAAAGGCTGGAGAACTTATAGGCTATGTAGGCAAACAAGGCATTTACAACCAGCCCGATTACTACGCCACCCATCTCGAAGTCTTTACCCCTGGCAATTACAACAAAGTAAACGAAAAAGGAGATATCATAGACAGAATGGGGATGTATCAGTTTATCCACAACATTAAAAATGATAAATATATAGAAGGAGCAGGACAAAAGCGATATTTTGAACTTAAAAAAGGAACCGTTTTAAAACCCTATCTAAAAGTTTCGTCTGAAGATTACAAAGGCGTAATTATAACGATAGACGCTAAAAAGAAAACCGAGAATTACACACAAGTAATACCTACACAAATTATAAAAGAACTTCCTGAAAATAGTTATGAAAAACCAATAGGCAAACGCAACGGTAAAAATTTTCATTATAGAGATATTGTTACTCATAAGCGAAAAGCGTTTTGGGTAAGGAATAACTATATAGAAAAAGTACCTCGCAAATGGGAAAAGAATAAAGTAGACTATAAACTAAAAGCCGATACCCCTTGTCTTTACCTCACCAATCCAGATGAGGAAACAAAATATCGCGATAACGAACAACAAAAAAGAATTTGTGAGTTTAAAAATACGCTATCCCGAATGGTTTTGATAGACAAAAGTAAGTGTAAAGAAATAACTTATGAAGGTAAAAAATGGCTTTATGTAAAAAGCTATTACTACGAAGGAAACAAAATCATATACAATTACGGTTGGATAGAACACCCCAAAGACGAAGAGCTTTTTAGTGCCCATTGTTGGAATAAATTTGGTTTCAGTTGCCAAGATGCCGAAGACCATAGAATATATCCTATAAAAGGAGTAAACCATTACAGTGGCACTTCAGAGTTTATCAATAAAATGATAAGTTTACTTGATGAAAATGGAGATAGAATCATCGACAACAAAGAACTCAGAGCAAAGTACAACAGCCCTGGTACCTATCATATCCTCTCCAAAATGGTTTGCAAGCACCAAAGCGAATGGTCGTATAGTTGTGAGCGTATAAAGGAAGATGCCAAAGCTTATTTTGAGTATCACTATCCAAAAGCCAAAGATGCTGAAATAGAGAAGAAATTAGAATTTACTGAAAAGGTATTCGATGCTACTTATACCTTTTGGGAAAAACTGAAAGATAAACTAAGCGGGCAAGACAAAACTTTCTTTAAAGAAGGCGTTTTTTGGTATTTTGAACCCTTCGCGTGGGTAACTCAGATGATGAAGGTGTTTGATGTTTATCCTCCTTGGCTGAGAATTGCTATTGAAAAATTAAAAATGGCAAAAGGAGCTCACGAAAGTAGTAAAGAACTTTTTCCTTTTGCCAAAGAGTGTTTGTTATTTTCTGGTAGTAATCATAACCCCGATGATAATGTTAATGGGCAATGGTGTGCGGCTTTTGTTAGTTGGTGTCTTAATGCTGCAAATCAGAAAGTAGGAAAAAAGGGAGGGCAGAGACTAAGATCCCAAGCCTTTATTGAGTTAGCAAAATCAAAAACAGAAAAACTTTTTAAAATCGTTGATGAACCTATACTTGGGTGTATTGTTGTTATGACTAACTATGAAAAAGAGACTCAAAAACCAGACGGAAGTGGGCATATAACTTTCTTATATGGAATAAACGGGGAAAATTTAGTTTGTGTTGGAGGAAACCAAGATAGTAGGCTGAGATTCTCAAATTACAAAAGGAGTGGAGTAAGTTGTAGTTTCAAGAAAAAGAAAGGGGGAACTTATAAATTCTATCAACAAAAATTTAATTGTTTTCTTATGCCAATTGATTA
>NZ_CP027232.1:2267500-2654246 GCF_002998835.1 Capnocytophaga sp. oral taxon 864 | reverse complement strand
TGGTAATTACCCAAAGCGCCAGTGGCTGAGAAAGTAATCTTAGCTGTACTATCTCCATTACATTTTACATATGCCTCAGAAGTATCTACGTGTAATTGTAATGGTTGTAATGCTTCTATCGTTATCTTGTTAGACAACTTCGATTGACAACCGTGACTATCTATCACATAGAACTCGTACTCTCCTACTCCTGCTTGAGTGCTATTTCCTGTAAGTGTTGTAGTAGTTGTACCGTTGGCTACCATATAGTAAGTATAACCTGGAGTACCACCTGTTACAGTAATTGAAATAGTAGCTTGTTGCAAGCAAGTAAGCGGTTTAGCAATTGAGGCAGTTACCTTCATTTCACGAGGTTCATCGATGGTTACTGGAATAGTAACATCACAACCCCAACCATCTATAATCTTCACATTATACGAACCTGCATATAAGTTAGTGAAAGTAGTGCTGGTTTGTGCACCGCCTATTTGAGCACCTCCTACATTCCATAATTCATAGGCGTAGTTACCACTACCTCCTGTTGGGTTCATTACTGTAATTACCCCTGTTCTATCGTTGAAACAGTTCAAAACAGTAGTTGCTGATATAGTTGCCAAAATAGGTGCTGGTGGCGCCATTACTACATTAGTAGTAGTTGAACAACCTCCTCGGTCAGTTACTTCTACCGTATAGGTATTGGCAGTCAATCCTTCAAATAAGGTAGTGGTGGTATAGGTACCATAAGTAGCGTGAGGAGCTCCTCCCACTAACAAGCGGTATTGATAATCACCCCAACCTCCTGTTACATCTATACTGAAGGCACCTTTATTATCATTAGGTTCACAAGTGATGCGATTTGTAATAGTAGGACTCACTGTCAAAGCTCGTGTAGGAGCCGATACCATCACTGAAGTAGTGGTTACTGTACAGTATGGTGATTGTGTTTCCACTACTCTTATCACATATGTTCCTGCCGATAAACCTGCAATTACCTCTCTTCTCTCAGTAGCGGCATTTGCTTGTACAGTTCCTGTTATTCCTGTTGGAGCTAAGGTAGTCGCATCAAGCACTTGATAGTTATAAATACCTTGATAACCTTTTACAGTAAGGGTAATCTCACCATCATTGCCTCCTACGCACGATACTGGTTTGGTTTGTGCAGCAGTTACTTCTATATCGCTGAAATCTATAACCGTATGCGATGCAGTAGCATAACAACCTGTTTCAAGGTCTATTACTTTCATTTCATAGTAACCAGGTGTATTGAAGCCTATATTAGCCGTGTTCACTCCTGCGGTAAGCGTTTGTGTACTTGGGATAGCCACTCCAGCTCCTGTAGAGGTTACTTCTATACGATATCCTTTGTTATTACCTCCATTAATAGTTAAGGTAATACTTTCGGTAGCATTACAGCTTATTTGGCTTGTTCGGTTCACATCAATACTAGTAATGCGTTTTAATGGCGGTATTACTAATGGGTTCGCACTGTTATCAGCTTGACAACCGTTCGCATCGCGTATATACACTATTACTGTTTGAGTGTGAGTACCATTGCTAGTTACACTGTATACTCCTGTATGGTTCACCCAACCTGAGGTAGTAGTAGAGGTACCGTCAAACACTTCAAAGTTGAAAGTATAAGTACCTGTTCCACCGCGACCTGTTGCTTGAATGATAGCTTGTTGTGCATTATTATTGGCGTCACATTTGAAGTGTGTAGTCACCGTTGTACTGCTTACTACCAATTCATCTGGTTTACCAATAGTGATTACCTGAGTTGCAGTACAGTTACGTGAAGAGGTAAGCGTTACTGTGTATACACCTGCTGGCATTGCATCAAATTCAATATCTTTAGGTGTTACGTTCACCGTTTCACTGCGGAGAGTTCCTCCTGCTCCTGCAATATTAATTTGGTAATCGGTTTGTATTTGTGTACCTGGTATGGTAATCACAAGTCGTCCGTTGCTTGCACCGTGACAAGTTACCGCCGTAGTGGTATAAGTAAAGTTCACAGGCATAGCGTCTGTTACGTCTATATCAGCACCTGTTACGGTAGCACAACCTGTAGTAAGGTCAGCAATTGATACTTTATAAACACCTGCACCTACATTTGTAAATATACCTGTATTATTTACTTGTGGAGTACCTCCAGCATTATTAGTTAAAGTATAACGCAAGTTTGTTGAACCTCCTTGGTGAGTTACTGATAAAGTAGCTCCTGTTGCAGGATTACAAGTAATTTGCTTGATAAATACTACTCCTATACTTGCACTATCAATTGGGTCATACAAAGTCACCGATTGAGTAAGGGTAGCGGTACAACCCCAAGTATCACTGATAGCTACTTGGTAAGTGCCTGCTCCTAAGCCTGTAAATACAGTACTTGTTTGGGCAGCTCCTTGTAATACACCATCTCTAATAAGTTGGAAAGTATAATTGCGTCCTTCACCTCCTGTTACATTCTGTACAGTTATTTCTCCTGAGTTAGGTGTACAGTTTTGTGCTGTAATAGATAGAGTACCTGTAATGTTATTAGGATTAGCAAGTACCACTGTCGAGCTAAGCGTTACCATACAACCTCCTCTATCGCGTATAGCTACGTGGTAAGTACCCGCTGTTAAGCCTCTAAATACATTAGTATCTGACCAAACAGCACTTGCTGGGGTTGGTGGTGTAGTACTTACATAGTACTGATAGCCTCCCCAACCACCTGTGGCATTGGTAACCGCTATTTCACCATCATTATAATTTGGTGCACTCGAACAAGTGATAGACTGAACACTAATACTTGCTGTAAGAGCTACATCAGCCTCTGATATATTAAAGGTATATGTTTGTACACAACCTGTATTAGTATCTTTCACAGTCATTGTATAGGTAGCCGGTCTCAAGCCTGCTATATTAAAGGTAGGATTAGCTCCTGATACAGTTGGTACTGTAGGTGGCGTTACCCCACCAGAGGCTACCAAGTTCACAGTATAGTTATGTGCACTTACTGTATTACTCAATGTGAAAGTAGCAGTACCATCATTATTACCTTTACAAGTAACGTTCTTCACTTGTGGGTTCACAATACGGAAGTTGTTAGGATCTGGTGATACGTACAACACTTTCACCACACAACCTGTATCTACGTGACCTATCCAGAACGTATGAGTTTGGTTAGGTGTTACAGTAAATACTCCTGAAGTTTGCCAAGGAGCCCCAGCACTTGGTGCTACTGTAGGTTGTGTATCGCCGTGATAGTAACGCAATTTCGCTTGATTGATAGGAGGAGCACCTGGTGCTGCTACTATACTTACAAGTACTTGCTCACCTGCGATACAAGTACCAGGTGTTTGCACTGTAACAGTAGCTTGTGATGGATCTAAACCTTCAAACGGATTAATAGTCACTACTGTCTGTGTGCTACAGCCATTGGCATCAATAGCAGTAATAGTAACATTTCCACCTGCTATATTACCCACTGTAAAGTTATTACCTGTGCTAGTAGTAGTGCCATAAGCAAACTGTATGGTATAAGGTCTTGTACCTCCTGTAATAGCTCCATTAGGTACGCTTATAGTAGCCTGTTGTGCCACACCATTAGCGGTACAAGCAAACTGTCGTGTTACTATCTGTGTGGTGCTGATAGTTACTGCAGTTGGCTCAGGAACTGTTACTGTATATACTGATGCACAGTTATTAGCTGTTACTGTGATAGTGTATACACCAGCTTTCAAGTTGCTATAAGTTCTTGTAGCAGCTGTCCATATAGGGCTTGAACCTGCAGGACCAACAATACCTGCTGGTGGTGTATTATAATTAAAGGCTCCAATAGTACCATTCTTTTCAGTAACATAAATTTCACCGTCATTACCACCGTGACAAGTTACTGACTTCACTGAGGTTTCTATTACTGGTTTTTCAGCTTCTAATACCTCAATAGTTTTTGTAAATGTATTGCAACCCGCAACGGCTTTGTTATCGGTTACAGTTACTGTATAAGAACCTTTATTGGTAATATTGTTTACTGTAATTTCATATTTACCACTCACTTGTGGTATATTGCCATTATTTGTATAACCACTTGGTCCATCTATTTTATAGCTATAATTACCAGAACCATTATCTACTCTAATTGTGATTTCGGCATTAGCTCCTATACCACAACCTAAGGTTTTAGTAAGCTCAGCAGTAGCCTGTAAGTTAGCAGTAACGGTATAGGTAAGTGTCGCAATACAGCCTGTCGCCTTATCGCGGATTTGCAAGTCGTAAGCACCTGCTACCAAGTTGCCAAAAGTAGGACTTGTTTGGTAATCCAAACCACCATCTATTGAGTATTCATAACCGTTGAGTTCTGCCCCTGTAGCCGAAGTACCTGAAGCTGCTGGTGCTTTTGCTTGTGGTTCAATAGTCAAACTGATAGAACCATTCACACAACCCATTAAGCTAGCTTTGTTAATCTTAGGTGCTGGTGGCACTGTAAAGGTATAGTTACCAAGATTTGCACTACAACCATATTGGTCTTCCATTGTCAAATTCACAGTGAATGAATATGGTGTAGCTGGATTAACAGGCAATGCAGGTGCTGTAATATTATCTCTTATAATTTGAACACGTGAGTTACCAGTTTGTATTGGTGCTCCAAAGGTAACCCCTGGTGTTACAGGAGTCACTTTATATGTATAAGTACCTCCACCTCCTGATGGGTTCAACACTTCTAAGATACCGTTCTTATCACAAGTAATTTGTGTACTTGCTGATACGGTAGCAGTAAGAGTGCCTAACTCTTTAATATGAGCATCACGACTACCCCACTTACAACTACCTTCGGTTACTACTACATAGTAAGTTTCGTTAGGTGCTAAGTTATAAGGACCTGCTGGGGTAATATTTGTAGCATCATTACCTGGTGCTGGCATTACAGCAGTACCATTCACAATTGGTGTACCTAAACCTGCACCTGGTGTTCTTTTATATAATACCCAAGTAAGTGATGTACCTGCAGGAGAACCCATAGTATATTGTGGTTCTCGATGAATCCTGAATGTTACTTGACCCTGACCACCATTACAAGCTGGTTTGGGTAATACAGTAATCGTCATTGCAGGAGTAGCTACACTGCCGTAGATATCACCAGTAAAGGCAGCAATACAGCCATTAGCATCTTCTACTTCAAACTTATAAGTTCTACCTACTATCAAATTAGTAAAGACGTGAGTTCTTGAAATAGCAGGTGTGGGTGTTTCCCAAGTACCTTCGTTCACTCTGAACTTAAACGGAGCTTTACCAGTTCCATTAGCGATAGTCACTGTAGCAGTAAAGTAAGTCTTACCTGCGGCAGTACAACCTAAATGGAAGTCACCGATATCAGTAGTTACACTCACTCCTCCTAATGGACTTGGTACTACGTGAGCCGTAGCATTCGTACTACATATATTAGCTCCACCTAATGCTGGACGATTAGCTAAACGCAAGTTAAGTATCTTACCTGGTTCAGTAACACCTGTAATAGGTGCTAAGTCAAACGGATTTGTTGTCATTGGGTGCCAATTAGCACCATTATCATAGCTGAAATATATTTTGTTACTACCTGCGGTATAAGCATTCCATACGTTTGGTGGTATGGTGATGGTAAGTGGCAAGGCTTTATTACTTCCTGTTGTACAAGTAGCCGTGCTTGCTAAGCTGATGCTAGCAGTAAGCGCCGGCATATCTTGTAAGGTAACATTTTTGCTTGCACTACAACCATAACGGTCGGTTACAGTAATAGAGTAAGCTCCTGCTACCAAGTTGTCAATTGTATAAGTATTAGTTGCAATACCTGTGAAAGTAGCAATTACTGGAGTACCTGCATTACCGTAACGTACGGTAAAGTTAGCATCACCGGTAATATGCTTCACTACTATCTTACCGTTACCTGAACCCTGACAAGTAGGTGTGATTGTTTCGGTATCGAAGGTAATAGCTGGAGCTTTGCGTACCCCTACTTCGTGACGTTTCACACAACGATCAGACTTCACAAACACGGTATAAGTCTGTACTGAACCTGTAATAGTAGGCACATTGTAAGTATTGGTAGTTCCAAAAGTTCCTGCTGTAACAGTAGTTACTGAACCTTTTGCAAAAGCATAAGTATAATTACCATCACCTCCTGTTGCAGTTACTTCTATCTTACCTGGCACACAACTTTCATTAGTTACCTTCACACTGGTGTTCAAGGTAGGACGAATTATAATATTCTGTACTGCACTACAACCGTATTGGTCAGTAACGGTTACTCTATAGCTTCCTTGAGTAAGACCAGTGAAGGTATGATTAGTTACTCCTCCACCTAAAGTTATTTCTGCACCATTGTTCAATTTCACTTTATAAGCACCATTACCCGCATTTATTTTCACGGTCACCTCACCTGTATTGCCTCCTTCGTAGCAATCAGTAGCCGAAAGAGTAAAACTTACGGTTTGTGGGGTAGGTATATTCAAGTTGCTTCCTAAATTGGTAACACAACCATTTTTATCAGTTACTCTGAAAGTAGCTGCTCCTGTCTCTACACTATTAAACACATTACTACTTTGAGGACCCGCCTTCACTGTACCGCCTATGAGATACTCATAAGTGTAAGGAGCTACTCCACCATTTGCTGTAAGTGTTACACGTGCCTTACTATTATTAGAACACATAGCAGGCTGTGTGATAGTAGCCGTAAGAGTAAGTTTATTAGGTTCTGTAATAGTTACTGTTTGAGTAGCTTTACAATTACCATTATGGAAAAATTCTACAAGGTGTGTACGTGCGGTCAAGCCGGTTATCTCAAAGGTAGTCGCATTAGTATCAGTTGTCCAACCTGCACCAGAACCGTGAGTGCTTCCATTCAATCGTACGTGGTAAGTACCACCATTCAAGTTTTCTAACTTAAAGGTAGCTTTACCAGTATTGCCTCCTTGACAAGCTACATTGGTTTGGCTTACTACACTGGCTCTAAATTCTTTACCTTGTGGTACAAGTACTTGTTTAGGTGCCATTTCTATATAGCAACTTTTTGGCACTTGGTATACATTGATATCATCAATAGTAAAGTCATTACCATTAGAACTTGGTTCAGAATTCAAGAATTGAATTTTCACTCTTGTTACAACACCACCTGGGTTAATAGTCCCTAAGTTTTTAGAAGAAACTAAATGCCAAGCTCCATCGTGAGGAATTGCTCCTGAATCTATAAATCCTAATACATTGTTTGACATATCCACTACTTGGATTCTCATATTAGGTCTTACTAATGCTCCTGCGTGATTAGATACAGGAGCGTTGTGACTCCTTATCTGATAGTTAAATTCTATGAGATTATCTGGGGCTATCTCTACTTCCTTTTCTAAGAATACTTTCCCATAAGTATTCAGTGCCATATCTACATACAAGAATCGGTCGTTATTTGCTCCAGTAGTAGTTCCTTGAACAGGCTCTCTCCAATCTGAATTTGGGTTAGTAGGATAGTATGGCATTCTCGATGTTCCAAATCTATTAGGAGCAATAAAATCTTTATAAGCAGCTCTTGTATATTGCGTAGGTTGTCCTACTACACTCGTTCTTGGATCGTGGAACGTAAACAATACTGAATTAACCCCCCCATAAGGTTCTGGATCTCCAAATCCAAAATCTTCTTGCATTAATATTACTGATGCAGGTGAGTTTTTATCCTTATACCTAACAGTAAGTGTATAAGTACCTGGGGCTAAACCTGTAATAGTAGCCGTAGTACCTGTAAGTGTTCTACCATTAATTACATATTCATAATCATAGGTAGTGGGTGTACTTGTAATACGCACAGTAGCATTACCATTACAGTCATAGCCGGTAATAGTATATACTGATGTTGGCTCTGATATTTTTGTAGGTACATTTACCGTTAATCCCAATTCACAACCTTTAGCATCTTTTACATATACAGTATGAGTACCAGCAGGTAAATAACCTATTGAATTTCCTTGATAATTGCCTTCAAATTTGTATTGATAAGGCTGTGTACCTCCTGTTACGTTGGTGATACGCACTTGGGCTTTGTCTTTATTAGTCCCTGTGTTTTCACAACCTATTAACTGAGTTACCGAAGCGAAGCCTTTCAAGGCATCAGGTTGTGTAACGGCTACGGTTTGAGTAGCCTCACAGTTATTAGCATCTACTACTTTTACTACGTAATTAGCTTTAGCAGGAAGATTATTAAATACTTTTTGAGCCCCCGTACCTTTGTTTACACCATCTAAGAAAATAGTGTAAGGAGGCTTTCCCCCTGTTACAGTTACCGAAATAGTACCATTATTAGTGCCATAACAGCTTATAGCACTAGCTACTGCATTGAGCGTAGGATTTGTTTTGGCAGCTATGGTGACATTAGCACTCACCTTACATCCTTTGGCATCACTTATTTCAATAGTATAAGTGCCTGGAGTGGCAGTTTCATAGGTAGCTGTATTACCTGCCATTGAGGTAGTATTTTGTACAATATTTCCTGCTTTTTTCACTACAAAAGTATAAGGTGCATAACCATCTTTTACTTTTATCTCTACTTTGGCATTAGCAGCCGCCCCTGGGTGACAAGAAATATCTTTGGTTACCATTGAAGCAGCAGGAGTAATAATAGTAATAGGTTTTTTAATTTCTGCGTTATATGTAGCCTTACAACCATATTTATCAATTACAGTAAAAATATGAGTTCCTACACTCAGATTATTAAAAATATAAGTATTAGTATTTTGGGTTGCCTTGGTTACCCCATCGAGTTGGAAAGTATAAGGAGCATTGTTACCTCCCCCTGCTACATTCACTTGTACTTCCACTTTGGCAGGTGTACCTCCTGTTGTACAGTAGTTATTATTAGTAGGATTGGTAGTGCCTGTAAGGGTAATAGCATTGGCAGCTGTAATAGTAAAGTTCACGCCTTTTTTACAACCATTAGCGTCTTCTACTTCTATACGATAAGCTCCCACGCTGGTAATACTAAACTGTGGTGCTACTTGGGTAGTAATTACGGTAGCTCCTTTATACAAGGTATACTTATAAGTTCCTGTACCTCCTGAGGCGGTTACTTTGGCAGTAGCCACAGCAGGGTTACAACCCAATACGGTATCCCCTGTATAGGCAAGAGTAAGAGCCGTAGGATTGTTAATTGTAAAGGTATGGCTTACCTCACAATTAGTATTGTTTTGTTCTGCACGTATTTTTACAGTATGAGTACCAGCAGGTATATTATCCCATTTAAAAGGATTACCTGTAGTAGCTACAAAACTACCTGTGTTATCTTTTTGTACGTAATAGGTAGTAGGTGCATTTTTCAAGCCTATTTGATAACTACCTGTCCCATTGTTACAGTTAGGTTGTGCAATCTTTTGAGAGGCTGGGTCAGAACCGAAAGCCTTGTCGTTAGCAATCGTTACAGTAGTAGTATAGGTAAAGCCACAAGCCTTTGGCTCTTGGTAAAGGTAAATGTCATCCATTGCCAAGTCATTACCGTTGGTTACCAAACTGAAAGAACGTATTACCGCAATAAGCTCAGTATGATTTCCCGGGTTTAGAGCACGCTCAAAAACTGTCCAATCATTAATATTAGGACCTTTAGAACCACGAATACGGGGGTCAATACGCACTGAAACAAGAGGGTTCTTGGCATCTACAGCAGCTTGGTCAGTATAAAGTTCTATGGCCAAATCTGGAGCTCCACTAGGGTAGCGAGGGTCATTAAAGCCTAATAAATTCATCAAGGCTACCGAGAATTTTACTTCTTTACCTGCTATCAAGTCTCTAATAGGACGTTGATACAAAATAGCTCCCTCAGTCCCTAATACATTACCAATGTTCACAAAAAACATACGACCATTGGCTAACCCTGTGTGGTCATTAGGTTGCCACCAAGCAGGATTATTAGGATCTTGTTTTTGAGTAACGATATACTCACCATCAGCAAGACGTAAGCCTTCGTGATTCGTCCCATCAGCCCAAGTTTGCCCATAACCGTTTCTAGGCATTGAACCATCTTGTAATTCAAGATAGTATTTCTTGTTAATATATTCATTACCACCATTGCGTCCTGTACCGAAGTCCTCAAAAAAGAGTACGTTTTTGCTAAGAGGATTCGTATCGGCATACTCAATAGTAATAGTATGTACACCTGGTGCAAGATTCTTAAAGTTATTATCGGTTGCAGGCTGACCGTCTATGTAATATTTATACTTGTAATTATTTTTGTTATTAGTAATCGTAACAGAACCGCGTCCTTGACAGTCGTAAGTTATTTGCGAAGGAGTAAAGGTAGGTTCTGGAATTCTTGGGGCTACAGTTACCTTTATGTTTTCACGAGTACAACCTATTGCGTCGCGTACTGCCATATTATAGGTACCTGGTAACATCCATTTTTTCTTATCAGTAGTCCAGTTACCATCACCAAAGTTAAATTCATAAGGTTCTTTTCCACCTTGTACGTTCGAGAAACGAACGAGGGCTTTACCGGCATTAACTCCTGTGTCACAACCTACCAATTCTTCTACCCCTGCTGAGGCAATAAGGTTACCTCCCACAAAAGTAGGAATAGTAATAGTGGCACCTGTAACTGTACATAAAGCTCCTGCTCCTCCGTTACCATAGCGCAATACAGGGGTATAGCTTCTTCCCGTTTGTAAGTTCGGGAAGTCTCGCCCTGATTGGAAATTCACTCCGTCTATACTGTATTGCAACACGTTATAACTGGAAGCGTTAGTAGGTTCGCTAATAGTTATCTTTGCTTTATCTCCACAGTTTTGTACGGTATAGCTGGCTGTGATAGCAGGTGTAGGCAAGGTATTTACAGTAGCCGAAGCCTCAGCAATACAGCCGTTATCGTCTATCACCTTAAAGTTTTTCACTCCTGCAGTAGTAAAGGTAAAGTCGTAATAACTATTTGCGAAGTTATTTTGGTAGGAAGCTCCTCCATCATTACTATAGCCATAGCCATTCGTTCTGTTAGTCTTTCCTCCCTCAGCAGTTACACGCACTATAGCAGTGCCACAGCTCAAGTGTCGCAATACCGAAGCCGTAGCTTTAAGGTCTGGCACTTTATCAATGCGCACACTGGTAGTAAATTTACAACCATCTGGGCTCGTTACCTCTATATAGTAATTACCAGCAGTAAAATGGTTAGTAATATTTAAGTCGGTAGTATTGGTAACCGTAGTATAAGCCACTCCACCTGTAGCGTTGTTATTGCGAATAGTATAAGTAAAAGGTGGATAAGGGTTACCACTAAGTTGTACGCGTATACCGCCTTTGTTAGTGCTACAAGCCATAGGTGTAACGCTGGCAGTCATCGCAGGAGTTCGTTTGTTTATTTGTATTGATTTTTCAAAAATACAAGGTTGTGTAGTAATGGTAGTGGTAAGCACTTGGCGTACGTATACGGTATAGTTGTCTGGAGTTGTTATATCAAATACATTACTGCTTTGATAGTTTTTCACCCAGCTAGTAGAACCTGTTTTCTTCAAACCGTATTCATATCCTGCTGGCACCCCATTCACAGTAATACTACCGTTTTTATTACAAATAAGGTCTCGACCTACCAATTGTGGGTCTACATTGTTTTTGGTAATACGGAAATAGTAATAAGGCGACACGCAGTTGCCATAAGTAACTACCAAACGGTATACTCCTTCATCTCGCAAAGTAATGTCTCCTCTATTTCCTATATCTGTCCAGTTACAGTTATAGTTGTCGTTAGAAGGTGGACACTCTTTACTGAGAGTTTGAGGTAGATTGGTACAACTAACTAATTTTTGCCACTGATAAGCAGTAGCCCCCGTAATTCTAAGACTTACAGGCACTGTAGTACTACCTCCGCACAAATACACTTGTGGATACTCAGTACCTCCTGTATCTGCACAGATGTACACCTCACCATTTAATTTCCCTTTCGAAAGCAAATCTTTAATAGGGTGTACTGCATTAGCATAAGCATTAGGGTTCACAGTGTGCTCTTCGTACATTGTAGCACAACCTGCTTTACTCTTCGTTACTTTGTAAACTCCTGGTTCACTTACTACTAAGGTGCGTGAGTTACCTCCTATAGTACCTCCACCTACTTTTTCCCATTTGTAAGAGTCAAAGTTAGCTCCTGCCTCCAAGGTAACTGTACGCTCACACAATACCGTAGTAGCTTTAAACTTACAGTTGGTGAAATCAAGATTTACAATAAAGTTAGACGGTCCTTCTACCCCACCATTACAAGCCGTAAATTGTGTATTGAAGCTACCTGCTTTTAAGGGTGTAGAAGAGTTAGACACTCCTTTATAGCTTGCTGAGGCTCTATTCTCTACTACGTTAGAACACGCATCACGCCATTTGTTACAATCATTTACTACTTTTATACCAAAAGAAAGCTCTTGTACGGCACTTCCTTTCTTCACTAAGCTCTCAGGAATATTAAACGTAAGTTTACGAGAAGCAGCTACATAGGTATAGGTTACCCCTGAAGGTACAGAGATATTCGCAGTTGTAGCGTCAAAATCTTGTAAGTTTACGGGAAGTATATCAGTAATTTCTACGTCCTTTGCATCGTCATTCCCTATATTTTGGAAACGTATTTTATAACGTAACGACTGACCCATTTGCACATTTTGCCCTGTAATATCTACGCCCGCACTGCTGAGCACGCGTTTCTCCATTACAATATGGGGTGCTATCACTTCTACGTTAAAAGCAAACATAAAAGGATAGTAAGCATCTTGGTTTGAAAACGGTCTAAAAGAAGTGGAAGTATCGTTATTATCTAAAAAAGTTTTACCACTATTAGCCAGCTCAAAAATACCCGCATCAAACCCTAATAAGTTGGTAGAGGCAGGTCTACGATGAGGATTAATGCCACTTTCATTTGTAAGAGTACTATTAAAGAAGTTATTAGCAGGTCGACCGGGTGCTGTAAGAGCTTCGTAAGAACCATTTCTTTTTTTCATTGTGAGCTGGTCTCCTTCAATTCCTAACTCACCTTCCAAAGCAGCAAAGCCTATCTTAGCTTTTACAGGTCCGATAGGTACTGTTTTAAACCCTGAAATGTCAATAGTAGGATTATTATATTTGTTCACTACTGAAAAACCGTCAAACACAGTTATATTACGGGCTTCACGAGTCAAGTCCTCATATACTATTACAAGCGTCCAACCAGCGGCATAACCTACCCCTGTTTTTTCATTACCTTTGGGTGCTTGTATATTTCCTACAGTATAGGTATTAGCAATAGTACCATTGAGATAATTGGTCACCTCAGCACGGTATACATAAGCGCGTTGTGCATTACCTTTGGTACCATCTACAGAACTTACCACATCATAGCCATCATATACACGTTCACCCACTAAATCGCGATATACTCCCGACCCTACTTTGAATTTTACATTCTTGAACTTACTCCTTTCTAAGCGAGGATTCGTTTGGTTATTGAGTCGCTCTTCGGTATAAGCAGCTGCCCAATACAAATAAGCTCTCACTACCTTTTTACAGGTAGATGCAGGATTAGGGTCGAGCACAGTTGCCGAACTCGAGTTAAACACTCCCGACTCAGGCACTACATTGATATACTTCATCTCAATACGTGAATTATCACCGTGAGTACCTGTATAGTTTTGATTGCCCTGTGGACTAAGAATAGTATTTCCCACCACAATCATATCCCCCTTTACAGTACCTTGGTAACGAATACCAAAAGGAATATAATTCTGCCCAAAGGCAACTGAGAGGGTCGCCCAAAAGAAACATTGTAATAGTAATAACTTTTTCATATGGAAGTTATGTTTGTATTTATGCTATTGCAGTATAGCAATAGTGAAATTATTAATATTGTTGCTTGAAATCCTAAATATGTAAATCAAATGCCAAAAAGTAAACCTCCTACTGCTCGTGCATAGTAACCACCGCTACAATTCCCCCTCTGTGAGGGGGGGCAAGGGGGAGGTTTCTCCTAAGCTTGATTTATTTTTATATAATATATAAAGGTGTCTCATATATCTTTTTGTATAATAGTTACACCTCTCTCTTCAAACGCAAAAGTAAGATATTTATTTTATATAATATACACTACACAAATATTTAACATTATTTAACATAGTGCTACACAACACAAATTACCTTTTTACACATTAAATATATTGCAAATCAACAGATAGCGTCTTTTACACTCTCTTGTTGTGCATTTTGTATTCTGTTAAATAAAAAGGCGTTTTATTAAGAGTTTTTCTCTCCATTCTCCCCTAAAAAAGGAAAAACACTACACGGTATAACTGTGTAGCTTTTCTTTCTGGTGCAAAGATACAACAAACTTTTCTCTTTTCCACATTTTTTCATTCTCTCATTTCCTCATTTGCTAATTTCCAAATTATTCTTACCTTTGCGCCCGATAAACAAATTAAAACACAATGGTTTTACCTATTATTGCTTATGGCGACCCAGTGCTCAGAAAGGTAGGAACTGAAATCCCCCCCGATTATCCTCAACTCAAAACACTGATTGCTAATATGTACGACACTATGAATGCCGCTTATGGCGTGGGGCTCGCTGCTCCTCAGGTAGGTCTCTCTATACGCTTGTTCGTAGTAGATGCCTCTCCTTTCGCCGATGACGATGAGCTTTCAGAAGAAGAGCAAACTTTCTTAAAAGGCTTCAAAAAAACTTTTATCAATGCCAAAATAATAGAGGAAACAGGCGATACTTGGAACTTCAACGAAGGGTGCCTCAGTATTCCTGGCGTACGAGAAGACGTTAGCAGGCACAAGCAAATCACCATTGAATACTTTGATGAAGACTTTAATAAGCAAGCACTTACCATTGGAGGACTCGCGGCTCGTATCATTCAGCACGAATACGACCATATCGAAGGCATTCTGTTCACTGATAAACTCTCTTCTTTTAAACGCCAACTCATCAAAAGTAAGCTGACTAATATCAGTAAAGGAAAGGTAAAGGTAGACTACCGAATGAAATTCTTCGATGCCAAAAACAAAAGATAGTACACTAACTTACAGTTATAATTAGTAACACTCATAACTTTTAACTCTTAACTTTTTAACTCTTAAATAAATACAATGAATCTAACAAAAGTATTAGCCATTTCTGGCAAACCTGGTTTATATCACTTAGAAACTCAAACGCGCTCTGGTTTCTTAGCCACTTCATTAGCCGATGGTAAGCGTATATCGGTAGGTATTCGCAACAACGTGAGCCTATTGTCTGAAATCGCAATTTATACACTCGAAAAAGAAGTGCCTCTCACCGAAGTTTTTACTAATATGAAGAACTTTGAAGAAGGAAAAGAAGCGCGTATCTCTCCAAAATCCGATGGAGCTACTCTCGAAGAGTATTTCTCTCAAGTACTCCCTAATTACGACCGCGACCGTGTGTATGCCAGCGATATTAAGAAAATAATCCAATGGTACAACCTTCTATTAGCCAAAGGTTTCTTAGAAGAAGACGCTCAAGAAGGCACCCAAAAAAGCTAATTCACAGTACAGTCATTTTACAATCAGTATTACTTTGCCAAAATTTTAATCGCTTGTCGTGCTACGGTCGTGCTACGACCTTTGTCAAAGTAGACTATCTTGATAATCAATTTCCTTTAGTTATATTGTAAGGGCGATTTGCAAATCGCCCTCACAAAGCAAAAAAAGAGAACAATATTAATATTGTTCTCTTTTTTATAATCTTATAAAATCAACTGAAGCAAATCTATTTTGCTTCTTCTGTACTATCCACAAGCACCTGTCCACGATAGTACAATTTACCTTCGTGCCAGTGTGCGCGGTGATACAAATGGTTTTCGCCAGTTGTTGGATCTTTTGCTATTTGAGGAACTACCGCTACGTCGTGGGTTCTTCTCTTATCTCTTCTTGTTTTTGATTGTCGTCTCTTAGGATGTGCCATTACTTAATTCTTTATATTATTTATCTGTTATTAAATTCTTTAAACTTTCCCAACGCGGGTCTATAGTCACTGCATTGTGTTGCTCTCTTGGAGCAAGTGCTTCCAATTTATCTAATACTGCCGAGTGCATCGTCCCATTCAAAACATCAGGGTGTACGCGCTTAGCAGGGATTGACAACACAATAAGCTCATATATATATTGTGCCACATTCAGTTGGTATTCTCCGTGAGGAAGTATCAAGATTTCTTCATCGTCATCATTATACTCTTCACCAAACTTCACCACCAAAAAAAGAGTTCCTTCTACTGCCAAGTCAAAAGGCTCATTAGAAACATCACAATTCACATTCACAGTACCTCTGTTGTGAAAATGCAGTTCCAACAAGTTGCTCTTCTTGTCTAAATCAACGATTACTTGCTGATGAATATCATTCACCTCGTCAAAATTAAACAGTTGCAAAAACGCTTTGTCAATCTCATAAACAAATTGATGTCTCCCCTGTTTTAAGCCTGCAAAAGAAATATCGTATTCTTTTAACTTTCTCATTTTCTACAAGTTTAGTAATCAATTGTTCATTTTTCAAGGTGCAAAGATACAACTTTATTTTTATATACAAACTTTTTATCTCACTTTTTTATCATAACCACATCATATCCCCTCAAAAATCTCATCTTTCATTAAGCAATCCCCTCTTCTCAAATATTCTTATCTCCGTCTTATCTCCACCTTATTTCCACCTTATCTTCGTTCATTCTTCGTTCATTCTTCGTTCATTCTTCGTTCATTTTTCGTTCATTTTTCGTTCATTCTTCGTTCATTCTTCATTGACCGTGCGACTTGCATCTGCCCGTGCGGCTCGCACCTGTCTGTGTGGCTCACACTTTTCCGTTATACTCCCCCTAGTGCCTATGGCCTAAGGCCTATCGCCTCTTCCTCTTTCTTTCGCCTCGAAACCTCTTTTTTAACATTTTTAGCCTTGTTGTATCACAGTATGAGTCAATTACTTATATACCCTTTCTATAACAATCGTCCAAGATTCGTATAAGCTTCCTATAAGCTCTCTATAAGCTAACCCCACCCTTCTCATAGCCTTTTTTCATCAAAAACTCTCCTAACTCACTTTTTATATTTTTCGTTTTTCTCCGATAACTCAGACCAGTCCGATTTGTCCGACAAGTCAGATCCGTCAAAAAACCTTTTTTATCACTACCCATTTGCTAATTTCCTAATTTTCTCATTTCCTAATTTTCTCATTTCCTAATTTTCTCATCGGTATTATTGGCATTTTTGGTATTATATTAACATTGTCGCTTCTCTTCCTTAGTAAAAACAAGGGTTTATAAAAGAAAAACCTCAGTATTTTAGCCTTCTTAAAAAGGGTACTCCTTAATCTTTTGTTAAATTTTTAAGAGAATTTGTTTTTTATATAAAATATTTGTTTTAACTTTGCCCGGTGAATAAGCGATTATACATACTCGCAGTAGTGCTCATAAGCCTTTCTCTTGTAGGGATTATTGCCATACAAGGGTATTGGATTAAATCAGCCATCGACAATAAAGAAGAAGCTTTTACTTATTCTATTCAGCAGGTACTCAACAATGTAGCTAAACAAATAGAGCAAGATGAAGTCGATAAATACGTAGCTCAAATTATCTATTTGCGCGAGAACGATAGCACCTTAAAACTCAAAGACAGTCATCTGCGAGAGTTTATCTATGTGCAAGAAAACAAACTAAGCAAAGAGACCTTTATTTATAAACACGGTATTTTAGAGGAAGATTACGCTTTAGCTACCAATCTGCGCAACCCTGTACTCATCGATGATTTGAAACTCTCCGATTCTTTTACCTTAAAGAACTATACAAACAGAGAAAGTTTCCAGCATATCAACAGAGGTAATAATATAGATAACAAACAGTTGCCTATCATAAAAGCCTACGAAAAGCTAAGTGAATTACCCGAGATTGAACGCTTAATGATAGAAGAATCATTTAAGAGTATTATAAGGCAACAAACCATTAGCGAACGAGTGTCCGTAAGCCAAATAAACACACTCTTAGAGCAGAAACTCAAAAAAAGAGGCTTGAATTTACCTTTCGAGTTTGCCGTGTATAACCGCAATATCTTATCGAAGATACACTCTAAGTACTTTGACCCTAATGAAACTAAGGAATATCGCACCTTGCTTTTTGGAGGCAATAGCTCCGACGATTCAGTATATGAATTAGCAGTAGTATTCCCTCAGCGCGAGCGCTATGTGCTATCATCAGTAATAGGGGTAGCAACCCTATCAGTAGTATTTTTACTAATAGTTATAGGTGTGTTTGTGGTTACCTTCCACCAGCTCATCACTCAGCGTCGCATTTCCGAAATCAAGACTGATTTTATCAATAATATGACGCACGAGTTCAAAACACCTATTGCCACTATGAACTTAGTGCTGGACAGTCTCAAAACACCTGTCGCCCTGCACGACCCTGAGAAAATAAAAGGATATGTAAAAATACTCAAACAGGAAAACAAGCGAATGCTGGCTCAGGTAGAAAACATTTTGCAAATATCACGTCTCGAAAAAGGAAACTTGCATTTAGAGAGAGAACCCTTGGACGTGCACGAACTTATAAGCAATGCCATAGGGCACCTACAAGTAATGCTCGACGAACGTGGAGGCGTATTGCGCACTCACTTTTTGGCAGAAAACGGCGATGTATCAGCAAACAAATCACACCTTACTAATGTATTTGTGAATGTGATTGAAAATGCTATCAAATACTCACCTAATGCCCCCGAAATAGACATTTATACTGAAAATATAAAGAATAAAATACTAATACGTGTAAAAGACAGAGGACAAGGAATGAGCAGACAGGCTATGAAACACGTATTTACCAAGTTTTATAGAGAACATACTGGCGATTTACACAACGTAAAAGGACACGGGTTAGGGCTTGCTTACGTGAAAAGTATCGTAGAATACCATCAAGGAAGCATCAATGTAGAAAGCGACAAAGGAAAAGGTAGTACCTTCTTTATCAAATTGCCGGTAATATAATTTAAGAACTTAACAATTTAATTCATAATTGCCTAAAACAATAAAAAAATGAATACAGACGGAAACTATTACAGTTCAAATGCTTCTACGAACAATAAACACATTCTCTTAGTAGAAGACGACCCCAACTTCGGCACTGTACTAAAAGACTACTTGGTAATGAGCGGCTTCGACGTTACCTTAGCTAAAAACGGTATGGAAGGCTTCGAAAAGTTTAAGAAAGAAACATACGATATGTGTATCTTAGACGTGATGATGCCTTATAAAGACGGTTTTACTTTAGCCAAAGAAATTCGTGAGAAAGATGAGAAAATACCTATTATCTTCCTTACAGCTCGTACAATGCGTGAAGATGTGATAAAAGGCTATCGCTCAGGAGCTGATGACTACCTAAACAAACCCTTCGACTCCGAAATCCTATTGATGAAAATACGTTCAATTTTGCAACGTAAAAGCATCGAAACAATGGTAGACGACAATAAGTTTGAGTTCGAAATAGGAAGATTCTTCCTCAATACCAAATTGCGTATTCTCAAATATAAGGACGAAGAACCTGTAAAACTCTCCCCTAAGGAAAATGAACTTTTGCGTTTGCTCGCCTTACACACCGATGATTTTATGTCACGTGAGTTAGCTCTTTCCAAAATATGGAAAGACGACAACTATTTCACCTCTCGCAGTATGGACGTATATATCGCAAAACTGCGCAAACTCTTGAAAAAGGACGACAAAGTGGAAATCCTAAACATTCACGGCGAAGGCTTCCGTTTGGTCGCCAATAAAGAAGCCGATGAATTTATTTAGGTAAAATAATAGTCTATTTCTTGCATATTCAAAAAATAGTCACACCTTTGTCCACGATTTCAAAAACATTTGTTTAACTAAATAAAGATGTGCACGAAGAAAAATGACCTATGTCAAATTACATATCGTATCAGTTCTACCTTTTTAGAAGGTGATGATTCGTATCATATCTGCTTGATTAGAAGAATAGTATAATATATCGAAGAGCCCGAAGCGTCCCGTTTCGGGCTTTTTGTTTTTTGAGTGAAAAATGAATGAGACTACCACCTCAGCAATTGAACAAATCACAACAAATTAAACATTTTTTAGCTACTTGTTTGAAAATCGTTTGCAAAGAAGATTTCTCTCCTTGGTAATTTACGAATATTTTGCAATACATATTTTATTTCTTAAACAAATTCACTAACCAAAGAATAGGTATCCCTACTACCATTACAACGATAGCCACTATAAAGAAAACAAAAAGTGCTATTGTTATTACGACAAAACCTAAGAATAGGTTATATTTTTTGACTTTGATCACTTTATCAATAGAGGCATTCAAGAGTCGCGAATTTATGAGTTTATTCAGGTTCATTTTTGAGCATCTTATATATTTCCTTACACCATTAGCCCCCTTTAAGGTTGCCTTCAGTTAGATTGAGCAAAGCTGAGGCTTCTTATAGCGGTATGGAAAGCCGTTTTTTTTAGGGCTTGTATTTCTTTTAAGCATTACATTTTTAGGCACGAGCCCCAATAAGCGCACCTACTTAAGACGACAAAAATAAAAATAACTCAGTAAATTAACAAATTTAAATGAAAGGTCATTTATCAATTTCTAATCTCAAATAACTTCTTTTGCCACATAAAAGTTTCTTCTTAGCTTCAGGCTATCTCTATCTTTTGTACGTTCATTGTTCGTCTTACCTTCGTCTTACCTTCGTCTTACCTTCGTCTTAGGTTCGCTTTAACTTCGCTCTCCCTTCGAATAAGCTTTGTCCATCAAGCTAATAAGTATCGATACTAAGTTGCTCTGTCACGGCATTCACATTTAAAAACAACAACCTATATATCTTGAGAATAAACTTCACAATAGTAGAAAATATTAGATGTTTTCTCATAAAAAAGTAGTCTTTGTGGCTTGCCCCCTTCCCTTCGGAAGGGGGAACGGGGGTAGGCCTTTAAACGCAAGTGTCGTGTTGCTCTATGAAGTTTTTTTTGTCATTTATAATTATTTCGTATCTTTGCACCAACTTTATTTTTGATAATGAAAAGAACTATCTTTATATCATTTTTAATACTCTCGCTTTCAATGTTGATAAGTTGTGAGTCCGACGACCTTTGCGACCACAGCGTGAATACACCTCGTTTAGTGGTGCGTTTCTACAACCAAAATAACACCCGTACGCCTTTTAGCGTAACTAACCTTACAGTTTATGGCGAAGGAAATACTACGCCTCTGGTAAGCAGTGCAACTTTAGATTCACTTGCACTACCTTTGCGCTTGGAGTCTCCTACTACCTACTTGTTCCAAACCGTAGTTTCAGGTACTACCACTAGCACCGCAACCCTCACGCTCACTTATACTCCCGAACAGTCGTTCGTAAGCAAGGCTTGTGGAGTGAAAATTACTTACAACACCCTTTCAGCTACCATTCAAGACACAAATACCTCTTGGCTAAAAGGTCTTAACATCAAGAACACTACCGTAGATAATGAAAAAAGAGCTCATATACATTTGTATCATTAGTATATGGTGGGGCTTAGGTGCAATGGCTCAAACGGCTACCCGCACGACCTCACAAACTACTATTGCCTTGCCCGAAAAACAAGAAGCCCCTGTGTACAAACAGCGGTATGGCTTGCGCGTAGGTGCCGACCTGAGCAAACTGGTACGCCCTTTCTTTGATAAGAATTACTACGGACTCGAATTGGTAGGCGATTACCGCCTAACAACCAACTACTACTTCGCTGCTGAACTCGGTATGGAAAAAAGAACTAAAAACGAAGATTTCTTTACTTACTCTACCGAAGGTCAGTTCTTACGTGCTGGTTTCGATTATAACACCTATGGCAATTGGTATGGTATGGAGAATATGATTTACGTGGGGGCTCGCTATGGCATTTCGCTCTTCTCTCAAGACCTTACCTCATATATTATCCATAAAGATAACCAATATTGGAACGAAACTATCACGGGCTCCGATCCTTCTTTCTTAAAGAAATACGACGGACGTACAGCCCATTGGTTGGAACTCGTATTGGGCATTAAAGCGGAACTCTTGCATAACCTTTACGCAGGAGCAAGCGTACGCGTAGGTCTTTTGGTGGCTCAAACGGGCAGTAGTGGTTTCCCTAACTACTATATTCCTGCCTTTGGTCGGGTATATGAAGGGAGTCGTTTTGGTGTGAATTTCAACTATACTCTCAGCTATCTCATTCCTCTTTATAAAAAAGAGAAAAAGAAAGAAGAGACAGATACCCAAAAAACTACCTCCTCTCCTACCCCTTCAGCTCCTGCTAAAAAACCAAAAGGAAGAAGATAATAATTGACAATGTTGTTATGAACAGATATATTACACTTTTTTTGCTCCTTTTTTGTAGTGTTGCTTATGCTCAAGATGTGGAGGCAATGCTTACCGAAAAAGTAAAACTCCTTGACAAAAGCTATGCTACTAAAGAATTGCAGACTTTAGCTAAAGATTTTGAAACTCTTGCGAACACAGTGCCTTCGCATTGGCTCGCAAATTACTATGCGGCTTATGTGAACATTCGCCTTGCCGACCAATCATCGGGAGGGTCTATTGACAGTTATTGCAATCTGGCAGAAAAGTACATAAAGATAGCTGAAAAACAACCCGATGCCGATGCATCAGAAATCAACGCCTTATACGCCTATCTGTATAGTGTCAAAGTGAAGGTAAACCCAATGTTTCGCGGAGCTAAATACGGTAAACTGAGTCGTGAGTATTCCGAGAAATCTATTAAAGAAAACCCCAAAAACCCAAGACCCTATCTCATTCGTGCTATTGGCATTTACTTTACACCCAAGATATTTGGTGGGGGCGTAGCAAAAGCTAAACCAATGCTCCAAAAAGCCTTAGAGAAGTTTGAACATTTTACTCCCAAAACGCCTAATCATCCTCATTGGGGCAAAGGAATGGCTGAATCAATTAACAAATAACAATTAACAAGTGCACAAAGCTGGATTTGTAAATATTATCGGGAACCCCAACGTAGGAAAATCTACCCTTATGAATGCCTTTGTAGGCGAAAAACTCTCTATTATCACCTCCAAGGCACAAACCACGCGACACCGTATTTTTGGTATCGTAAGTGGTGATGATTTTCAGATAGTTTTTTCGGATACCCCCGGTATTATCAAGCCATCGTACGCATTACAAGCCTCGATGATGGATTTTGTAAAGAGTGCTTTCGAAGACGCCGACATTCTCATTTATATGGTAGAAATAGGCGAAAAAGAACTGAAAGACGAGGCTTTCTTTAAGCGCATCAACCAGTTGGAAGTGCCTGTATTGTTGCTCATTAACAAAGTGGATACTTCCGACCAAAATGTATTAGAGGAACAAGTCGCCTACTGGAAAGAAAAAGTGCCTCGTGCCGAGATATATCCTATTTCGGCTTTGCGCAACTTTCAAACCGAAGTGGTGTTCAACCGCATTATAGAACTCTTACCCGAGTCACCTGCATTTTTCCCAAAAGACCAACTCACCGATAAACCGGAGCGTTTCTTTGTAAACGAGATTATACGGGAAAAGATACTATTGCATTACAAAAAGGAAATCCCCTATTCGGTAGAAGTAGAGACCGAAAGTTTTGCCGATAGCGAGACGATTATTCACATTCGCTCAGTGATAATGGTAGAACGCGAGAGTCAGAAGGGGATTATCATAGGTCATAAAGGGGAAGCCTTAAAGCGAGTAGGTATTGAAGCTCGCACCGATTTAGAGAAGTTTTTCGGCAAACAAATACACTTAGAACTTTTCGTAAAAGTAAACAAAGATTGGCGTAACAATGTGCGACAATTGCGCAGGTTTGGTTACGATATCAAATAAAGAAAAATGTACATAAAAAAAATCATAAAAATATTCGTTATCGTCTTTTTGCCCTTTTGTATACAGTTGTTTGCTTCAGGGCGTAATAAAACACGTACCGTAAAAGAGGTGGTGGTAGACCATCAGGACGAGAATATGTATGTAACTGATGATGCCATACGGCGCACTATCTTCAAAGACCCACAAGCAAAACACCCTATGGGACTCCTTCGTTTAAGCGAAATCGAAAAGCTCTTAGATAACAATGTGATGATTGAGAAATCGGAAGTATTTTGCACTATCGACGGCACTCTTAATGCTAAAATCAAACAGCGAGAGCCTATCGCACGCGTATACGACGGCAATGGAGTGTATTATATGGATACACAAGGAAAGAAGATGCCTCTTTCAAGTTCTTACTCAGCACGCGTGCCCATTCTCAGAGGTAATACTGAGCGCTATTGGCAAGCCTCCTATGCACTGATGCAGTTTATCCAAAACGACCAATGGCTAGCTGAGAACATCACCGAAGTATTGGTAAAGCCTAACGGAGAATATGAGTTTTTAATGCGTGTACCTCACTTTAAGGTCGTTTTCGGCAAGTTTGAAGACGAAGCGCTCAAGAAAGCAAACCTCAAAGCCTTTTACAAGCAATTAGAGAAGACTGATAAACTGAATGAATATAACATCGTAAACCTAGAATACACCAACCAAGTGGTATGTAGAAGATGAGATAATTAACAAATTATAGAATAGAAAAAACAGAGGTTACTATATAGTAGCCTCTGTTTTACCTTTTATCTTTTACCTTTTACCTATTCGCTAGGTACCATTTTACAGTTTTCCGTATACCTTCTTCAAACTGCAAGGAAGGTTCCCAACCGAGTTCATTTTTCAATTTAGTAGCATCAATAGCGTAACGGAGGTCGTGACCAGCACGGTCGGTTACGAAAGTGATGAGCTTTTCGGAAGTACCTTCAGAGCGACCTAACTGCTTATCCACCTCTTTGATGATAACCTTCACCAAATCGATATTACGCCATTCGTTAAATCCTCCAATATTGTAAGTATCACTATCTTTTCCTTGGTGGAAAATAGTATCGATAGCACGAGCGTGGTCTTCCACAAAAAGCCAATCCCGGATATTTTCACCTTTGCCATAGATAGGTAGCGGTTTATTATCTACAATATTATAGATACACACCGGTATTAACTTTTCAGGGTACTGGTGAGAACCGTAGTTGTTAGAACAGTTTGAAATCACCACGGGCAATTTGTAAGTGTTATGGTAAGCTCTCACAAAATGGTCAGAGGAAGCTTTAGAAGCCGAATACGGTGATTGGGGGTCGTAAGGCGTTTTCTCTGTAAAGAGTGCTTCGCCTATTTCTAAGGCTCCGTATACCTCATCGGTAGAGACGTGATAAAAGCGTTTGCCTTGCATATTATCTTTCCACGCCTCACGAGCCGCTTGCAAAAGGCTCAAAGTACCCATCACGTTTGTTTTCGCGAAGATAAAAGGGTCTTCAATACTTCTATCCACGTGACTTTCGGCAGCGAGGTGAATAATCCCATCAATGCGATGTTCAGAGAAGAGGGCTTTCATACGCTCGTAGTCGCAAATATCCGCTTGTATAAAAGTATAGTTAGGGGCATTGGCTACATCGGCAACATTCTCTAAGTTGCCAGCATAAGTAAGTTTATCTAAGTTAAAAATGTGATAGTCGGGGTATTTGTTTACAAATAGCCTCACGACGTGAGAGCCGATAAATCCAGCTCCTCCTGTGATTAAGATGTTTCTTTTCATTTATTTGTTTGTCATTTCAAAAACTAATTCACCGCCTTTCAGAAGGTCTTGGTGAGAGAGATGCCATTGAGAATATTCCTTACCGTTGAGTTTTACAGATTGGATATACTTATTGTCTTTAGACACATTTTTAGCAATGATTGTAAAAGTCTTCCCGTTAGGCAAGTGTATGGTTACTTTATCAAATAGTGGACGACCGAATTGATACTCGGTTGAAGCTGGATTCATAGGGTATAAGCCCATAGCACTCCAAATGTACCAAGCCGACATCTGTCCGCAATCCTCATTACCACTAAGTCCGTTAGGGGTAGTGTTGTACTGAGTTTGCAAGATGCGATCTACCCAATATTGGGTTTTCTTAGGTTGTCCTGCTACGTTGAACATATAGGCAATATGGTGACTGGGTTCATTACCGTGCGCATACTGACCTATGAGTCCTGAAATATCAGGAGAGGTGTTTTCACCGGTGATTTCAGAACTTTCGGTAAAGAGTTTTTCTAAGTGTGTTACAAAAGGTTCATTGCCTCCAAATAGGCTGATAAGTCCTTGTACGTTGTGAGGCACAAACCAACTGTGTTGCCAAGCGTTACCTTCGGTATAGTCGGTGTTTTCGCGGTGGTCGGAGCGTTTAGGGTCAAAAGGCGTGCGCCATTTACCATCAGTGCTTTTACCGCGCATAAAGCCCGTTTCTTTATCAAATAGATGAGTGTAGGCTTCTGAGCGTTTGGTAAAGAAGGCAGCGTCTTCGTTTTTACCTAAGGCTTTAGCCATTTGCGCTACACACCAGTCGTCGTAAGCGTATTCAAGGGTAATGGTAACTGATTCGTCTACCCCTGCGTTATAAGGTATGTAACCATATTTTTTGTATGCTTTAAGTCCCCGTGCGTCTTGCATCATTGTAGTTTTCATTGCCTCATAAGCCTTTTCAGCATCAAAACCACGTACGCCTTTTAGGTAGGCTTCGGCAATCACTGCTACCGAGTGATAACCCGTCATTGTATTGGTTTCATTGCCGTAGAGCGTCCAAACGGGCAACACTTTGTGCACTTGGTAGTAAGCTAACATTGAGTTGATAATATCAGCAGTTACTTTAGGTTGCAAAAGGGTAAGCAGTGGGTGCTCGGCGCGGAAAGTATCCCACAGAGAAAGGGTAGAATAAGCTGTGCCTTCTGTTTTTGCAATCTCATCGTTTTGTAGGCGGAACTGACCATTTTTATCAGAGAAAGTTACAGGCGCTACTTGTGCGTGATAGAGGGCAGTATAGAAAATAGTTTTAAGAGAATCAACAGGAGTTTCTACTACTATACTGCTAAGAGTCTTTTCCCATTGTTGTTGTGCTAATGATTTGGTTTTATCAAAATTAGGAGCGTTGTATAACTCCAAGTTATCTAAAGCATTTTCTTCACTTACTGACGAAACGGCTACTTTTACCTCTAACTTCTCATTAGTATTATCAAAGAAGATTTGCCCTGAGGTAACACCATCTTTGTGTTTTTGATAGGTAATATTTTTTATAGGCTTAGAAAACTGAATCGCAAAGAACACTTTTTGGTTTTCAGCCCAGCCAGTACTATAACGATAACCTGTGATAATATTGTCGTTGTTATTAGCGTCTAACTTCTTATCCGATTTGCTAAAAGAAGTTTTGGTAGGGCTATCCCAGTTGATAGCAAATCCCAAGTTCAATAGTACTGATTGTTCAGCGCCTTTTTCAAAAGTATAACGATGTACGGCATAACGTTGTGTCGCGGTGAGTTCTACATTCACTTTTGGGTCTTCTAAATACACTTGGTAATAGCCAGGTTCTGCTTTTTCGTTCTTATGGCTATATTTTGATTTGTAAGGCACCATATCGCGAAACTCTTGGGCATTCACAGGATATTGCTCTTTGCGACCGTATTTCAGTACGCTGAGGTCGTATTCTTTAGTAGTAGGCATTAGCAAGATGTCGTTTAGGTCTCCTATACCCGTACCACTGAGACTCAAATGTCCAAAACCTACCATAAGGCTATCGGAATAGTGGTAACCAGAGCACCAATCCCAGTTGCTGAGCCCATTCACTGGGCTCACTTGTATCATACCGAAAGGCGTAGTTGCTCCAGGGTAGGTATGTCCGTGTCCGCCTGTACCAATAAACGGGTCTACATAGCTGATAAGCGGTTTTTGAGGGGTTTGTGCTTCTTGCTCAGAAGCTATTTTAGATTGATTACAAGCCCCTAATGCAAAAGTAGAGGCTACTAAAAGAGTAATATGTTTTAACTTCATTGTAATAGCAATTAAGTATTTTGGGCAAAGATAATAAAATAACAACGAACAGCAAAATGTTTTTGAGGGCTTTTCTTTCTCATTGTTACTAAATATAGGGTATAACTTTTATCTGAGCATTTTCGTATTCTGCTAAAAATACCTCAGAAGGATTGCTGTATCCTGCCTTTTGTAGCTCTCCAAGTAGCCATTCTTCGCTTTTATCCACATCTTCCAGTACACTTTTTTGGATAATCCCATCGGTAATGACAGGATATTTGGGGTTTTCTTCTCCTGCCAACACGATAATGAGTTCTCCATTCTGTTCAAGTACCGCTCTTTTTACCTCTCTGATATAGTATACCCCTTCTTTGCGCAGTTTGAAAGCGAGTTCGTGTGCTGTAATTTTAGCTTTTTTGCAGGCAGCTATATCTATCTTACCTCGATTGATAACAATCACAGGAGCGCCGTCTATAAACCTCCTAAAAGCTTGGTTTTTAGTTTTTAACTGACGTAATCCTATGATAAGAAATGCCCAAATAGCCAATACGATAGCAAACTGAAAGATACTCACCGATGGACTGTAAATCACACCTCCAATAATACCCCCAAGTACGTAATTTTGCACCTGATCCATTGCCGAACTCGGTGCCAAATTACCCTTGCCCGATTTGTTGATGATTAAGGCAAGAGCTAACAATCCTAAAAGCAATTTTAGGAATACATCCAAATAAAAAAACTCCTCGGATTCAATATAAGGAATTGTATACATAATGTTAATCAGAAAATTAGTAAATTAGCAAATGGGGAAATTAGAAAGAAATATTAAGCCCTACTTCAAGCGAATGATAATCTTTTTTTATAGGTACAATAGGGGCAGAGTCGTAAATAAGTCGGTAGGTACCAAGTATACCTATGGTAGGCGTAATATTGTATTTGAGGTCGATAGCCCCACCATAGCGCGCTTCCTTAAAAGTACTATCAGGTCTAGTTTGATGAATGGCAGTAGTGGTAAGCTCCCATTTTTCACCTATTCGAAGTTTATAACTGAGCGACAAATGACTTTTGATACTGCGACTGTAAGCATAAGTAGCCTCAACGTTATCGGGAGCAGGATATTCCCATTTTTCGTATTCAAAGAAGAAGCCCACCGCAGCAAACATCAGCGAGGATTGAGTATTCAGCAACCGATAACGCGATTGTAAGCCGGTAGAAATCTTGTGGTTCATTCCCCTGCTCTCTGCCCATTGCGACTCAGCATAAGGATACACCTCAAAAGCGTGGTCTAACAGATAGCGGTACTCCATATGCACATAGCCACCACTTAATATTACTTGACTACCATAAGTAGATAATTCAAACTTGTTAATTACATTAATAACCCTATTGCGATTGATAAACAAGTTGAGATTAGCCGTATTTTTAAAAGTGAAGACATCTTCTTTTTCGGTTTTAAAATCCAAGATAGGCATTAGGCTCCCTTGCAGAGTTTTGGTGCTGTCTATCGTCATAGTAAGGTTTTCAGAAAAAAGCATTTGTGAATAGACAGAAGCCGAAGACAATAGCGCCAATAACATATAAAGTAATCGTTTCATCGTTTTTAAGCATATATTTAATAAGGCGCAAAAGTAGAAAATCAATCGCGAATACACAAAAAAATCTCATTTAAAACCAATGCTTCATACCTTTTTTATAACAATTTTCCAAGAGAAGTTTTTCACCACATTACCCTCATCATTCATCACTCGTCATTCATTTTTTCTTCCCTTTTCCGTCATCACATTCCCCCTTTGAACGGAAGTCCGCGAGAGCGGAGTATGTGAATAGGGGGAGGTTTCTTTTGATTTTCCGTCATACTCCCCCCTAGTACCTATGGCCTAAGGCCTAGTGCCTATTCCCTTTTCTTTCGTCTCGAAACCCCGCTTTTAACATTTTTTTCACTATTGTATTACAGTAAAAATCAACTACTTATATACCCTTTCTATACCAATCGTCCAAGATTCGTATAAGCTTCCTATAAGCTCTCTATAAGCTAATCATACCCTCCTCACAGCCTTTTTTCATCAAAAATTCTCTTAACCTCCTTCTGAAAATCTCCGTTTTCTTCCGAATACTCCTAACAGTCCCAACCTATCGCTTTTTCATCTCAAAGTTTTTGTCCGTGCGACACACACCTCTCCATTAGCTAATTTCCAAATTTTTTAATTTGCTAATTCTCTCATTTGCTAATTAATCTCAGTTATATATAATACTGATTTACAGCTATGTTTACATTGTAATCTGTAAAATCCAGCAACGCAGTTGCCAATTCGTGCCCACCATATTTTTCAATTATCAATTGTCAATTATCAATTGTCAATTGAAAAACTATCCGTGTAATCTGTGTGTAGTCTGCGAGCTGGCATAGCAGAGTATGTCTTTAAAGGCAACTTGTTGCCTATTTGTTTGATTTTTTCAAAGATTTGTAAGATTTCTGTAGCGTAAGCTACACTTTCCTTACATCAAACTCGCATTAATAAAAAATTATCTGGGAAAAATCAGTGCAAGATTTTAAAGCAGTCTATAACACTACCTAATCCGTTCCAAGTACTCTGTCGGACTCTCGTTGTAAAAATCTTTAAAGCATTTCGCAAAGTAGGAAGGAGAAGAAAATCCTACTTCATAAGCAACTTCCGAGATGCTCTTGGCTTTGCTGTTGAGCAACTGCTTAGCGTATTTTACTCGTATAGTGCGAATAAGCTCATTAGGCGAATAGTCAGTGAGCGATTTAATTTTGCGATATAAGTTAGAACGCGACAAACCTAAGGCGTCGGCTATTTCGTCTATATTCAGTTCAGGATTGGCGATAGAGTTCTCTACGTAATGCGTAAAATCAGTGATAAACTGCTGTTCTACCTTACCTAAAGTCTCTTGTTTAGTTTCGTTCAAGAGGAAATTACTAAAACTCTCACGTATCTTCTTACGGTTTTCTATGAGCTTGCGCACCCGTGTTTTCAGTAATTTTATGTTGAAAGGTTTCGCAATATAGGCATCGGCACCACTCTCAAAACCTACTTGCTTTTGCTCGTCTAACGCATAAGCGGTGAGCAAAATCACAGGAATATGATTAGTAGCCACGTTAGTTTTTATCAACTGACATAAATCGAAGCCATCAGTCTTGGGCATCATCACATCGCTGATTACTACATCGGGGAGGTGCTTTTTAGCTACTTCAAAGCCTTCTTCACCGTTTTCAGCTTCGATAAGGTTATAGTCATCGCTGAGGATATATCGAATAAACTGACGCATATCCTCGTTGTCTTCCACAATCAGTACAGTAGGTTTCTCCGAAGCCGTTGGAGAAGCCGGTAGTTTGAGCTTCTCGGTAGGTGCGGGCAACGAAGGCAATAAGTCGAGATGGGTTTCTATGTAATTGCTGTCGTATACCGCTTTTACCGATACTTGTTCTTGAGTGAAAGGCAGGCGAATGACGAAGGTTGTCCCCTCCCCTTCTGTACTCTCTACGCTGATGGTACCGTTGTGTGAGGCTACTAAGGCTTGTACCAAAGCCAAACCTATACCCGAACCTTCGCTATCGGGATTTATTTTGTAGAAGTGTTCAAATACCTCACTTTGTTTGTCTTTCGGAATATATGAACCGCTATTGAACACACGTAGCACAGCTACTCCTTCTTTGGAGGGGGTTAGGGGAAGGTCTTCTTTTTCTAACGACACGGTGATACTTCCTCCTTGAGGTGTAAATTTCAGTGCATTAGAAAGCAAGTTGAAGTAGATTTTCTCTACTTTTTCCTTATCGAAAGCCATTTCAAAAGAAGTATCTTCGGCAAGAAACTGAAAGTTGAGTTTCTTTTGTTTGATACGGTCACTAAAAAAAGAATTGAGTTCAGTAAGAAACCGTTTTAGGTTGCCCTTAGTGAAGTACATTTGCATCTTGCCATTCTCATAACTGCGGAACTCAATTACTTCGGAAATGAGATGCAAAAGTCGGTTGCTGTTCTTTTTGATGAGGAATAACAAGTCTTGTTCTTCTTTGGGAAGTGAATTGTGAGCCAAAAGCGTCTGCACAGGACCTAAGATAAGCGACAGCGGTGTTTTAAACTCGTGAGAAATATTGGTAAAGAAAAGTAATTTGGCTTGGGTCGCCTCTTCTAATTGCGCCGAGATTTCCTCCAAGCGTTCTTTCTGTTGTTGCAATTCGGTAGCCTGACGTTTGATTTCTTCGTTTTGTTTTTCTAACAGATTATTAGCACGACTCTTAGTGCGATATGCTCTGATAGCTATTGCCAAAAATATGGTAATCAAACCAATAGCAATAATAGAAATATAGAAGAGTGTACGCTGAGTAGTATGCTGAATAAGGCTCTCACTCAGCTGCTGATTGATATCCTCTATCTTAGCTTGTTTCTGAGCAATTTGCTCTGTTTGCAACTGTAAAATACGCACGTTACTCTTGTCCACCACAGCGGTATTGAGAATATTCTCGCGCTCAAAAGGTTGTTTATGGAGTATTTTCATTGCAAGGTCAATAACCTTTTCTCCTCCCGTAGGATAGATAAACGAAGCGTCTTGCACATTGTTCTCTATATTGCTAATTCCTTCTTGTTGTAGTGCATCTACCCCTATGATAAAGGGTATTTTACCGTTGAATTGCATCGCTGCTTCGTGAGTACCCGCTGCCATTGGGTCGTTCATCGCAAACACAAGGTCGATATTGGGGTGTTGCTGAAAAAGTTGTTGCATTTGCACTTTGGCATCTGCTTTGAGGAAGTTGCCCCAGGTCTCGGCTACTATTCGCACCTCAGGAGCATTCTTAAGGGCATCTACAAAGCCTTTATGGCGTTCCGCATCGGAGGTTGAGCCTTTGGTACCACGCACTTCGGCAATATTGCCTTTACCTTTGAGAATACCTATCGCATAGTGTCCCGCTTCTTTACCTATTTGGTAGTTGTTAGCTCCCACATAGGCAGTATAACTCTCAGTAGCGATTTTCCTATCTACCAAAATCACAGGAATACCCTGCTGGTAAGCTTTTTCAATAACTGGTGTACACGCTTCCGACTCGTTAGGCGAAACGACGAGCACATCTACCTTTTGTTCTATGAACCACTCTATATCGGCAATTTGTTTAGGAGTATCGTCTTTCACACTGCGAATCAGTAGCTCAGTATTGGCTTGGTAAAGGGCTACTTCACGTTTGAGCTCCTCGTTCATCGTTTGTCGCCAAAGGTCTTCACTGCACTGCGACACCCCTATTACATAACGGGGGTTTCGCTCCCTTTGGCAAGCAAGGCAAGCAAAGAGAGCGAAATATAAAAAAAGTATATGATACTTCCTAAAAGTCATTTTATCTAAACAACTCCAAATGAGCATCGGCGAGGCGAGGCATCGCACCGTGTTGCTGACATACGTAAGCCGATACTTCTACCGCCAACTGATGCGATTGGGCAATACTGCGACCATTGAGGTAAGAGGCTACAAAGGCAGCCGTGAACGAGTCGCCAGCTCCTACCGTATCGGCGATGGTAACCTTAGGTGTCCCTAAGAACGATTTTTCATTAGGCGTGAACACATAGCTACCTCTTGTACCTTGCGTTAAGATGAGGAATTTGAGATTGTATTTCTCCAATAGGCGCTTACATACCTCCTCATCAGTTCCTTGCAAATTGAACATTTCAGCCACTTTCACTATCTCCTCATCGTTGATTTTTAAAGCGGTTGCCTTGTCTAACGAATCGGCAATTATCTCTTTGCTGAAATATTTCAAGCGGAGATTGATATCGAATACTTTTAAACTCTCGGCAGGCATTAAATCTAAGAACTTGTGGATAGTAGCGCGCGATATTTCACTGCGCTGCGCTAACGACCCGAAGCACACGGTATTAGTGTTCTTTGCTAAGTTCTCAATACGCGAAGAGAATGGAATATTGTCCCACGCTACATTTTCGCTAATCTCATAGGTAGGCACCCCGCGACCGTCTAACTGTACTTTTACAGTACCTGTGGGGAAATCAGTCTTCTCAATGATGTAGTTGAGTTCTTTTTCTTCTAAACTTTTTAGTATTTCCTTACCGAGGAGGTCGCCTCCAATGGCACTCACAGCATAGCCGTTGAAACCAAATTGCGACACGTGGTAAGCAAAATTAGCGGGCGCACCACCTAATACTTTTCTTTCAGGGAAGACATCCCAAAGGATTTCTCCCAATCCTACTACTGTATTTTTCATTGTATTGTATATTATCCTCTCCCCTGCCCTTCCCTTGGGGGGAAGGAGGCGAAAGTGTTGTTGTTAATTCTTTTTCAGCGTACAAAGTTATAAATTCTTTTTGAGATTTCCTACTAATAGTAATAAATACTATCAGTCATCAAACTTTTCTGACTAATCCGACTTATACAATTTGTAGGACTCTCTAACGACTAATTGTTAGCATTTGCTTTGAGTCGGGTGCTCATTAGCAACAGATATAATACTCCTATGCTGAGGACAATAAGGGCTCCTATCTGTGAGCCACTCATCGCATCGGAGGCTAAGCCCATTGCAAAAGGGAAGATAGTACCGCCAAAGAGTCCCATAATCATTAAGCCTGATACTTCGTTTTTCTTAGTAGGATTCTGCAAGAGGGCTTGCGAAAAGATGATTGAGAATACATTGGAGTTGCCAAAACCTACCAAAGCAATAGCAGTGTAGAGCATTGTCTTATCACTGAAAAAGAACAGTATCGCCATTGAGGCTACCATACAAAGCACACTAAGGGTAAAGAAACTCTTAGGTGATACTTTGGTGAGAATATAAGCTCCTGACAAACATCCTATGGTACGGAACAAGAAATACCAGCTGGTGGCAAAAGAGGCTTGGGTAGTGGTAAGCCCTAAACGTTCCATAAAGATTGTAGGTGCTGAGGCATTAACTCCTACATCTATCCCTACGTGGCACATAATACCAATGAAACACAAGAGTACATAAGGGTTAGCAAGCAGTGCAAAACACTCGGCAAAGGTGGCATTCTTGCTGTCGTTTTTCTCTTCTTCAATATGGGTAGCTCCAAGCCACAAGAGGGTTACTACCGAAATAGCTACAAAGAGCAGGAAGAAGAGTCGCCAATCATTGAATTTATCAAAGCAAAAACTCATTAGCAAGGGGGCAGAAAACGAGGCTATTGCCTTGATAAACTGACCAAAAGTGAGTGAACTTGCGAGTTTGTCGCCTTTTACTATGGCTGACATTAGCGGGTTTAACGATACTTGCATCAGTGTGTTACCAATACCAAGCAAGGAGAAAGCTACCAGCATAGTGGTATAATTGTAGCTGATAAAGGGCACTACCATTGCTAAGATGGTAATCACCAAGCTGAGGAGTACAGTTTTACGACGACCTATTTTGCTCATCAGTACGCCTGTGGGTACTGAGAAAAGTAGAAACCAAAAGAATACCATTGCAGGGAGCGCTTTGGCGGTGGTTTCGGTCAAGCCAAAATCGTCTTTTACAAAGTTAGAGGCGGCGCCTACAAGGTCTACGAAGCCCATACAGAAGAATGATAGGAGTACAGGTAATAAATATTTTAGATAGTTGTTATTCTGTTGCATACTATGAATATATTATTAGTCTCACACACTCCCCTCTCCTTGTGAGAGGGGCAGAGGGAGAGGTTTATTATTTCAATTTATAGACAGTTACATTTTTAAGAGTGAGGGTACCTTTGCTGGTGTTGAAACGGAGAGTATTGTATACTTCGGTAGGGAATACCGCATTGGTTTGTACTACTTCGCCGTTGTTCACAAAGAGCTCGGTTGAGGCTTTGTCTACTAACAAGCGTACAGTATAGCTTTTCTTAGCTACCATTGGGGCTTTGATAGGCGTTTCAGCAAAATTGGCATTGAAAGCTACACTGCTCTTACTGCGGTCTACCGATAGAGTTTTATTAGCGCCATCAAATAGGTATTTGATAGTTTCACCTTTGGCGTTCTCGAGAGCAAAGCTAAAGCTATCGGTCTCGTTAGGGGTTACCGTGAAAGTGAGTTCATAAGCTCCTTGATTATTGGGCAAGAAGTTTTCGAACGTTATAGCATCAGAGGTGTTGGTACGTGTTTTATCACCTAAAAGCACTGCTTCACGACGCAAGCTCTCCAACTCTTTTACGGGCTCACTGGCTACTACCAAGTGCTCGCCATTATGCACCAAACGCAAAACGCGGGCAACAGTCATCGCGCTACGGAAATTTTGAGTAGGGGTTTCATTGGCGTAATCCCAGTTGCTCATCCAGCCTATAAAGAGACGGCGACCATCGGTGGCGGGGACATTACTCCACGTTACGCCTGCATAATTATCGCGTCCGTAGTCTAACCAAAGCGGATAGTTCATAGTATCGGGGGTGAAGGTTTTGCCATCGAAATTACCGATAAAGTACTGAGTAGCACTTCCGCCGTTAGGTCCACCAGGGTTGATACTCACGAAGAGCACCCATTTGGTTTTTCCTTCATAAGTAAGCGGGAAGAGATCGGGGCATTCCCACACGCCACCGTGTCCGCCTAAACCTTCGCCAAACTCACTGAGGCGTGTCCATTCTTTGAGGTTTTTAGAACCATAGAAGGTGATAGTTTGGGTAGTGGCAAGGCTCATCACCCATTGTTTAGAGGGTGCGTGCCAGAATACTTTCGGGTCGCGGAAGTCGATGATATTGGCATCGGTGAGTACGGGGTTGCCTTCGTATTTGGTGAAGGTCTTTCCGCCATCGAGGCTATAAGCAATAGATTGTGTTTGGCGGTCGCCTGCTGAAGTGAAAATAGCCACCATAGCACCTTTGCCAAAGCCGGCTGTGTTCTCGTGGTCAATCACAGCACTGCCTGAGAAAATCGCTCCTAACTTATCGGGGGCTAATACAAAAGGCTTGTATTCCCAATTCACCAAGTCTTTGGAAACGGTGTGCCCCCAGTGCATATTGCCCCAGCGCGCTCCGTAAGGGTTGTATTGGTAGAAGAGGTGAAACACTCCGTCGAGGTATACCATTCCGTTAGGGTCGTTCATCCAGCCATATTGAGGGGTGAAGTGGTATAGCGGACGGTATTTTTCGTTGTAGTTGAAGTTATATTCAGCCGACTGTTTGATTTCGGCTAATCCCATATCAGTAGTTTTGGCAACAGCGAAAGTAAGGGTTACTTTCTTGCCTTTGTATGCCTCGATAGCGATAGGCACCCAGTAGTCTATTTTGTTTTGGGCAATGCGAATGGTCATTGGCTCGCCTATAAGGGTACCGTCTACCGATAGTTGGACTTTGTTTTCGGTTGCTTGGTCTTCTACAGGAATGAGCAGGTATTTGTCTTTGGCTTCAAAGGTACGGGTGTAATCAGTCATAAAAACGCTTTTTTGTTTGTTGCCTTGTTCGATTTGGTCGATGAGGATATGCCCCCAGCCACCGCGTTGGTTATCGACAATGCGGATAGTGGCTTTCTTTCCTTTATAGGGTTTTACGTCCCAAGTGAGCCATTGTAGGGTTTCTGTTTCGTAGAGAGAACGCGATTGTAGCACACTCTTTCCGTCTACCAAAAGCTCGATGTAGGTATCGGCGTGGGTACCTCCTCCTATGAGGAAGTTGATGTAATCGCGCTCGATGGTGAACTCTTTTGAGGTAAGCGCTCCACGAGAATCGTCGCCGTTGTTGAAGCTGTTGACAAGGTATTTCCCTTCAAAGCCTGTTACGGGCTGCTGACCGGTATAGCTACCCGTGGCGGGAGTCGCACCAAAGGCGTCGCCTTCTACCGTCCAATTGGCATAAGTACCCGATTCGAAGTCCTCGATGATGAGGTCATCAGTGTTTTGCTGGCAGGCAGTGAGCGTTAAGACTCCTAATCCTGCTATTAGTTTGTTATTCATATACTTTTTTATATCTCTTTTAATTAAAAGATGGTACAAATATACATTATTTTTATTTGAATTAGCAAATAAGTAAACTAATTCCTCATCTTCATTCCCTCTCACTAAGGAGAGGGAGGAAGCTGAGACTTATAAAGTAATGAAAGTATCTGTTTTTGAGGTAAAAGATAAGATGTTTATACCCGTCCTTCGCCTTAGGTTCGCTTTAGCTTCGCCTTAGACTCATCTTTTGTTCGTCTTTCCTTCGTCTTTTCTTCGTCCTTTGTTCGTCTTTCCTTCGTCTTTTGTTCGTCTTTTGTTCGTCTTTCCTTCGTCTTAGGTTCACTCTTCCTCCTTTTACCTTTTATCTTTTACTTTTTACCTAAAAAGTAAAGTTTGCTGTTCCGTTAGCAAAGATACCCCAAGGGTTTTGGTTCATCTTATAGCAACGGATAGAAAGGGCTACTACGTCGTTTACATAGATTGCTGCAGCCGAGCCTTCTTGCACTATTTTCACGGTGTATTCCTTGTTGGCGTTCACGGGGAGTTTTATGCTATTAATGGTAGCAGTACCTCCGTCTCTAATCACGCGGTTGAGTTGTAACTCTCCTTTGTTGAGGTTAAGCGTTACGCGGTAGGTTTCATAAAGGTTACCACAAGCGCCAAACATCACCCCAAACTCGGTGGCGGTATTGGCTTTTATTTTGGCAACTATCTTGTTGAAACCACTGCTAAGACGGTCGAACACACGAGTATTATTATCTAACGAAATGCTACCCAAAGAAGCAGATACCGCTTGTTTGCTATCAAAAGCGGTAGGCATTTTTACGTTGAGGGTACCATCGCTGTTTTGAGTGAGCTCGTGAACAGCCAAAGAACCTCCCCAGTGATAGGCGGAATTATCTTCGTAGTTGATACGTGACGGATTCCAGCCCCATATATAGCGGTGAGTGCCGTCGGTAGCGGTTTTTCCGGCATAGAACACACGGTCGTCTAAGTCTTGTTGTGCAGGGGTAATCCAATTCTTGTCACCCACACGACGGTATCTGTATTGCACACGGCGCACGCTTTCTTCGATGTTAGAGAATATTAAATACTGATAGTTTCCTTGTGTAAACACATCGGGACACTCTACCATAAAAGCACTGGGGTCAGTATAGAAGAAGGGAGTGTTCGGGTCTTTTGTCCAGTTCTTAAGGTCGGTAGAAGTGAATTGTGCTACGACACCTTTCCATACACCGCTTCCTATATCGGCACGGGTGCTAAGGAGCATCTTATAGGCATTTCCTTCTTTAAATACAATAGGGTCGCGGAACTCATTGGCATCGTACTTATCAGGAGCTCGGAAGGAGTGTTGTGTATCCTTTGTCCACGTTTTCAAATCGGTAGAAGTAGCCCAATAGATGATTTCTTTGGGGTCTAAATCGCCGTTATGCCCTGTGTAGAAAGCGTAATAGGTATTCCCATCTTTGAATACTGAACCTGTACCGAGGGCATCTTCGTGCGAACCATCAGCACCACAAGGGATAGCTTCACCATTATCGGTATAGTTCACCAAATCAGTAGTGGTAGCACTATACCAAGGGTGGAAGGTTGCAGGTGCTGGACGTTGGTCGTAGAGATAGAAGATATGGAACTTACCGTTGTCATAGAACGGCATAGGGTCTCCCACCCAAGCGTTCTTGGGCTGAAAGAAGTGCTTATAAGTGCGACCATAATCTTGTACGGCATAACAAGTAGAAGCATCGGGAGCCGCATTAGGGTCGTTACTACAATATTCCTTTTTTTCACAAGCTATTAAAGCGGTAGCACAAAGTGCCAATGTAAGTGTCTTTTTCATTGTTTATTAATTTAATTTTAACCCCTTTTTAATTATTTAACCTCCTCCTACTCCCCCTTTTTAAGGGGGAAGAAAGGACGGTTATCACATATACGTATGAAAAGAGGTATTTTATGTTTCTATTAATTTGCTAAATATTCTAAGGCGTTGGCAGTGAGCAATTCTATATTGCCCTTATAAGCATTGGCAGGTGAATTGTTTTCGTTATACCAGTCGTAAGCTTCACTACCTATACAAATAGTGCGACCTGCATTGCCTCGTTTGAGGTATTCAAAGATAACAGCGCGATTGCTCATCGTTACGTCCCAATGCAAACTTGCTAATATTTTAGAGCCTGCAGCAGTTTGCCAACCTGCAGCATTATGTTCATAATCTCCCCAATCGAAGTTCCAAATAGCATTATGTCCTTTTGTATTTGTTCCTTTAGAAAGAAAGAAGGATATATAATCAACCCCTGACTTTTTAGTCAATCCTTTAAACAATGGGTGGTTTTCATTGCCTTTGTAGCAAAGTGACCAATCTTCACCTACTGTAAATGGAACGTTATTTTCTCCCCACATATTATTTACTACCTTGCCGTCTAAGGCGATACCTAAATCGACTACATATTGTACTGCCCAAGAAGACAATAAGAACGAACCACCGGCAGCATAGAATTGTTTCATCTTGTTTACGACAGCATCTGCTTTGGCTTCAGCAGGCAACTCTTTGTTGTTATCCCAATGCCACCAAATCACTTTGTAGTCGTTGAGATTAACTTTGCCTTCCTTGATGTCGCTAAACGAAATGTATTTAGCAGTGTCGTAATTTTCGGTAAGCCAAGTGTAAGCTGCTTTCTCGTCTTCATCGGCTATAGCAGATGCACTGTTAGCTGTACCTACAAAGGCAATAGGTGCAAAGTTAGTAGGGATAATCTCTACGCTATACACAAAGCTTTTCTCACGATAACTCATAGTATAAGTAACGCTTTGAGTAAAGTTTTGGGTAACTCCCGAAGCAGGGCTCACAGTAGCATTAGGTGTTGTGCTGAAGGTAGGGGTAAGCGCAGTAAGACTTTCACCCTTAGGGTATTTCACACTTATCTTACCCGTACTGTGGTCAATCGTAGCTTTGTATTTGCCAATAGCAAAATTCTCTAACTGTGGATATTGAGCGGTAACAGTGTAATCCCAATAGAGGTTACCATTAAAAATGCGGTATTTGGCACCTTTGCTCAAATCGACATTCGTTCCCGCAGTAGGCACTGAGGTAGCTCCCTCGGGCAATGAGAGAGAGGTGGTCATTTTGGTAAGATCGGTATTCCAAGGAGCGTACACCGTGATAGTTTGTTTCTCCTCGTCTATAATCCCATCGATACCATCGGCTTGAAAGGCATTAATTTTTGCCTCTTTGTCGTTAATAAGTTCGCCTTCGTGCTTTTCGTCACAGCTGAGTAAGCCAAGCAAAGCTACTACACTGAGGGCGAGTTTGTGTACTATTGTTTTCATATTAGAATCCTGCATTTTGTTTGTAAATACCTTTTACATACCCTATTTGGTTTTGTGGAATAGGGATATACTCATTTTTATTTTTAGTGAAATAAGCACTGCTGAATATCGCTGGACGACGTGTTTTCTCTTTAGTGAAATAGTCGTTGAGTACTTGGTCGGCGATACCCCAGCGTACAAGGTCGAAGAAACGAGAGCCTTCCATAGCAAACTCTAAACGGCGTTCCCAACGGAGTGCTTTGCGAGCAAATTCTTGATTCCAAGTACAGTTTACACCATTTTGATATACAGCTATATCAGTATTGGTAGCGTAAGGAATCATAGAAGTACTTTGTTTAGCGCGTTGGCGCACTTGGTTAATAAGTGACAAGGCTTCATTGCTACGGTTGAGTTCGATAAGAGCTTCGGCACGCATTAGGAGTACATCGGCGTAACGGATAAGAATACGATTCTTAGAGTTACCGCGGAAAGGGTTGATATTGCGGAAGCAAGAGCAAGAAGGGTCTACGTTCTCTTTGAGTGATGCATAGAAACCGTACACATTGCTATTGCGATTCCAATCATTCTTATAAATCAACTCGGCATTGTACTTATAAGGCAAACCAGGTAAGGCAACAGTGTGGAACAAACGAGGGTCGGCTTTATCACTAGTAGCGTTGTAATCGTTGTTGTTGAAGTTATCGAAATCGGGCAAGCCATTCACTGTTTTGAAGGCATTTACCAAATTCTGACTTGGTTTATGGAAATCACAGCAACCTAACTTTTGTGGAGCAGAGAGTTGATCACCCCAGTTGAGGCGTCCGTACTGAGTACCATCGTCCACTGAGTATTGTACCGCAAACATAGATTCTTTACCATTTTCATAGCCACCGGGGAGGAAGTTAAACGCAAAGTCATCTTCCAAACCATAAGAAGAACCTAATGCAAAACTTGTATAAGTAAGTACCTCTTGCAAATCTTGGCTATTGATACCTGTTACACTATTGTTTTCTGATTGGCGATACGCTTTGTACAAATAGGCTTTAGCTAAATAAGCTGCTGCTGCATATTTATCAGCTCTACCTTTTTGAGGTTGGGTATTAGGCAATAAATCGTAAGCTTTTTTGAAATCGGCTACTATTTTTTGCCATTGTTCATCATTAGGCAAAGTGTTAGGGGTGGTTTCGTAAGCACTATCAGGTGTATTCTCATCTACAAAAGGAATATGCCCAAAGATAGTTTTCAACACGAAATAGAAATGACCTCGCAAGAAATACATTTCGCCCATACGCGATTGACGATTTGCTACTTCAGCATCGGAAGCCTGTTGCAAGGCTTTCAGAGCGGTATTGGTACGCGAAATAGCCATATAACACATAAACCAAAAGCGGTCAGCTTCACCAAAAGTAGGGTCGATATTCTGAGCGATTTCATAGAAATGGAAATGCTGGATATCGCTCACGTCTTGTCCGCCTTTATAAGCGTCATCGGCACGTACGTTACCGTAAATCCAAAGACTAAAAGGTACATCGTAGTGGTCGTTACCCAAAGACGAATAAGCGGTAGTTACCAACTCATCGGCTTTAGAGATAGCTTCTTTCTCGGTCATAATCCCTTGTGGATTATCGTCTAAGAAGTTGCAACCTGTAAGTAGAGTTGCAAATATTGTGGTGGTATATATTATCTTTTTCATTTTATTATTATTTATCAGACGTCAGACTATTGATAATTTAAAAGCTAGCATTCAATCCCATAGTGAATGTTATTGGGATAGGATAGCCATAATTAGGGTTTTCAGGGTCTTTACCTGTAAACGATTTGCTCTTGATAGTAAAGAGATTCTGACCGCTTACATACAAGCGCAACTTGCTGAGCTTAATTCTTTCGGATACTTCTTTAGGTAAAGTATAGCCTAACTGTACGTTACGAAGTTTTAGGTAAGAGCCATTCTCTACATAGTAAGTAGACATACGCCCTTCGTTATTATCATCGGTGTAAGCTACACTTGGAATATCGGAATCAGGATTGGTAACGGGGTCGAAAGCATCGAGCAAACGGCGACCTTTATTGGAGTAGGTATCCACCACACTCCAAAAGTCAGTATGTTTTTTCACATCGTTGATAATATCGACATTCTGTACGCCTTGCAAGAAGAGGGTAAAATCGAAGTTTTTGTACTCTAAGTTGAGATTGAGACCGTAGATAAAATCAGGGTAAGGAGACCCAATCCAAGTGCGGTCGTCTTCGTTTACTACTCCATCGTTATTCAAATCGCGGTAGCGGATACGACCAATATCTTTACCGTTTTGTATAGGGTGCTGATCGAGTTCTTCTTGGGTTTTGAAGATACCATCAGCTACATAACCGTAATAAGATTGATAAGGACGACCTAAGATATTATCCCATTTACCATTTCCGCCGTAAGCATTGACTACAGATTCTGGTAATTCAGTAACTTTATTTTTATTGGTTGAAACGTTGGCATTGATATCGTATTTGAGTCCGCCTTTGGTCTCGTTACGATAACCTACTGATACTTCCCAACCTTTATTTTCCATACCAGCACCATTTACCCATTGGGTAGCACCTTCACCCTTGATACCTGCATAAGGAGGTTCTACCAAGATGTCTTTGGTCTTTTTGATATAGTATTCTACTGAACCGTAGAGATTGTTATTAAAGAAACCGAAGTCTAACCCGAAGTTGGTTTGTGTGGTAGTTTCCCATTTGAGATTTTTGTTACCGAGACGACTGCGACGGAAACCAGAAGCTAACTGACCAGAGCCTTTTCCTTCGATATCGTAAGAGGTATTCCAAATACCTGTTCCAGACCAAATATAGTCGCCTGTTACCCCATAGTAAGGATCGTAAATATCGTAAATAGAGTAGTTGCCGATTTCTTGGTTACCGTTTTGCCCCCAACCGAAGCGCAATTTGATTTCAGAAACGGTATTGCGAATATTCTCCATAAAGGCTTCTTGAGAAAGACGCCAACCCAAGTTGAAAGCAGGGAAAGTACCCCAGCGGTTATCTTTGGCAAAGCGAGAAGAACCATCGTGACGAAGGGTAGCTGAAGCAAGGTATTTGTTATCAAAAGCATAGTTGATTTTTCCGAAGAAAGAAAGCAACTTATAACCGGTAGCTCCACCACCTCCTGTAATACCTCCTGTAGCGAGATTAGGCCACATATATTCAGGAGTTTCTAAGGCAAGAGTAGTTCCTTTTACAGAGAAGTTTATATCATCTTGTGAGAACATTTCCATACCTGCTAAGGTTTCAAATCGACTCTTGCCAAGCTCGAAGTCGTAGGTAGCTGTATTTGCCCAGTTCCATTTTGTCCAGTGAGATTGTTCGAGTTGAGAGAAGGTTTTTTCTTTGCCTTCTTCCATAAAACCGGAAATATACGAATGGTTGAGTGTACGTTTATAGAAATTACCGTAATCTACCCCAAAGTTAGAACGGATATTGAGCTTATCAATAGGTTTAATGTTTACAAAAGCATTCCCGAACATACGCCAGTAGTTATAACGATTATTCTTATTGTCGTTTACTAAGCGAGCAGGGTTCTGACGGTCGGGTAAACCATTTACAGGACCTCCCCAGTGCTTACCGTCTTGAGTACGTACCGGAATGAAAGGTACGGCTATCATTGCTGCTTCGGTAATTTGGTAAGGTTGCTCTACCTCGCTGGTACGGTTTACAGTGAAGTTTTCACCTATGGTTACTACATCGCCAAAGAGTTTGTAATCGGTATTGATACGAGCAGAGAGGCGAGAGAAATCGGTATTCTTTACCAAACCATCGTTGTTATAATAGCCTAACGAAAGGAAGTAGTTACCTTTATCAGTACCATTGGTAACCGAAAGGTTATAAGATTCAGTTACCCCCATACGAGTGATTTCCTTGAACCAATCGGTATTAGAAGGGAGCATAGGGCTTCCTGTTTTATCAAAATACTGACGTGGATAGTACAAATTATTAAGGGTGCTGTGACCATTGGCATCGGTAGTATAATCGTAGTGAATACCTAAAGCGTTTTGGTTAGGGTCGTTACCACGGTTTACAGCTGCTTTCCAAAGCACTTGTGCATACTCATTAGCATTGAGCATCTTCATACGAGAGTGAAACATCGAAACGGTAGTATAATGGTCGAAATCTACCTTTAACACTCCGTTTCTACCTTTTTTGGTAGTAATAACGATAACCCCATTGGCAGCACGTGACCCATAGATACTTGCTGCCGAAGCGTCACGCAACACTTGTATACTCTCGATATCGTTAGAGTTCAGCTCGTGCATACCGCCCTGAGTAGGTACTCCATCGATGATATAAAGAGGGTCGTTGTTATTAAGTGTACCGATACCGCGAATGCGAATGGTAGCTTTACCAGCGGGACCACCGTTATCGGTTACTTGCATACCAGCTACACGACCTTGGAGGGCTTTCATAGGGTTGTTTTCGGCAGTAGACATCATCTCGTTTACCTTTACTACTGATACTGCACCGGTAAGGTCGGTTTTACGTTCGGTACGATACCCTACAGAAACGGTAACTCCTTCGAGAGTCGTCACCTCTTCTTCTAAACTTACGTTTATTTCCTTGCGTCCTTTCACGGCTACGGTTTGGGATTTGTAGCCTATATAAGAAAAGACCAAACTATCGGTGGCTGCAACGGGTTGAAGGGTATATTTCCCGTCGAAATCAGTAGAAGCACCTACTGTTTTGTGCTTTACCACCACACTTACACCCATCATAGGGCTGTTGTCGGATTTTGCTTTCACCACCCCTTTTACTTGTTGGGCGAAAAGAGCGCCCGAACAATTGCAGAGCAAAAGCGATAGTAAAATGCGCTTGTTTATCTTTCTACTCATCATATTGGTATTTGTTTTTTAACAATTGGTTTAATTTTCTTCGCATTGATGAAAATGCGATGTTTTTTCGGAGGCAAAGGTAAGGCAAAAGAAAGCATAGTACTATCAAAAATCGGTCAAACACTATCAAAATTGTGGCTAATTTTTGATAATGAAGAAAAATATATAAAAGTTAATTGCTTAACTATTATATATTTAAATATTTTTGATAGCAGATGAGTAAAAAGTGATAGGAGGAAATTTCTATTATTTTCGTTTGTGTATTTAAAAATTATAGTAATCTTAAAGAAAATGATTAATGAACAAAGGGAACCTACCCTCCTTATCACCTCTCGCTGAGGAGAAACTACAACGACGGTAATACGAACAAAGGGTGGCTCTACAGTGGCTCTACAGTGGCTCTACAGTGGCTCTACAGTGGCTCTACAGTGGCTCTACAGTGGCTCTACAGTGGCTCTACAGAGGCTCTACAGTGGCTCTACAGTGGCTCTACAATGAACAAAAGACGAAGAATGAACGAAGGAATAACGAACCTAAGTAGAAGGAAAGTTGAAGCTAAGGTAGAGATAAAAAGAAGGTTATTAGTGGATTTCAACTTTGCCAAAGGTGCGAGCCACACGGGCAGATAGTGCGAGCCGCACGGGCAGATGGTGTGAGCCACACGGGCAGATGGTGTGAGCCACACAGACAAATGAAAAAATTAGCAAATTAGCGAATTTGGGAATTAGTAAATGAGAGTGCGAGTGGCACGGGCAAATCAAGAATGAACGAAGGTAAGAAAAAACTAAGGTAAAGGTAAGTGATTATAAAGATAATTGTTAAAGATTTGAAAATGGGTATGTTTTACTTTTTCGCTGATTTATCAGTTGATAATGTAGAGTTTTTTGGTTTTTCATTACTTATTCTTTAGTTTTTTGTATCTTTGCCCTTTGACAACTAAAAGAATAAGACCCATAGAATGGAAATAACCAAAGAAAATAGACAGTGGCTCGATGATTTACACCTTAACCACCCCGTAGTAATTGCTGGACCTTGCAGTGCTGAGACTGAAGAACAAGTGCTGAAAATAGCACATAGCCTAAAAGATACTGATGTATCTTTCTTCCGTGCAGGTATTTGGAAACCTCGTACCCGCCCAGGTATGTTTGAAGGTGTAGGAGCGTTAGGGCTCAAATGGCTACAACGGGTAAAAGAAGAAACGGGACTCAAAACGGCTACCGAAGTAGCCAATAAAGACCACGTGAAGCTTGCCTTGGAGCACGATATTGATATGTTGTGGATAGGAGCGCGCTCTACTGTGAGTCCGTTTATTATTCAAGAAATAGCCGATGAGCTAGAAGGCACTGATAAGATTATCTTGGTAAAAAATCCTGTAAATCCCGATCTTCCGTTATGGATAGGAGCTTTGGAACGATTACAACGCGCAGGCATCAAAAACTTGGGGGTGATACATCGCGGATTTTCTACTTACGAAAAGACCAAATACCGCAATATTCCTGAATGGCAATTGGTAATTGAACTGCAAAACAAGTTCCCTGACTTGCCACTTATTTGCGACCCTTCGCATATCACCGGCAAACGCGATATGATTTTTGATGTATCGCAAACGGCTCTCGACTTGAACTTCGATGGCTTAATGATTGAAACGCACTGTACCCCTGATGCTGCGTGGAGTGATGCAGCACAACAGATTACCCCTGAACGCCTCATACAAATAATGAGAGATTTGCGCATTCGCGAGGCTTCGGTAGCTGAGGAAGACTATGTGAGTCAGTTAAGTAATTTACGTTCGCGCATTGATATACTGGACAACAAATTATTGGATTTACTCAAAAGACGTATGGAGGTAGCCGATGAGATAGGAATGCTGAAAAAAGCGAATAATGTAGCGATTTTGCAAAACCAACGTTGGCACGAAATTCTTGGCAAAATGATATCAGAAGGCGAACAACGCAACCTAAGTGAGGATTTAGTGATTCAGGTATTTAAGGCAATTCACCAAGAATCTATCAACCGCCAGGAGAGAGTGGTAAAGAGTGAAAAGTGAAGATGATTCCAAAAAGTAAATTATCTATCTTTTTTATTTGGTTTGTTTATAAATAATATATACCTTTGCACCGATTTTTTGATACCTTATGAAAAAAATAAGTATTTTTATACTTTTACTCTTATTCTTTACCTCCTTTGCTGTAGCACAACAAGGAACCCAAGAAAAAGATTCTGTACACTACTTAGAAGAGGTTACCGTATCGGCGCAGCAAATATTGGGTAGCAAGTTTCAGGCACGCAACCGCACGGGCTCGGCGTATTACATCTCTCCTCAAGAAATTCAGAAAATGGGCTATACTGATGTCAACCGTATGCTCAAAGCAGTCCCTGGTGTGAATGTGTACGAAGAAGATGGCTATGGCTTGCGTCCTAATATCAGCTTGCGAGGCACTAAGGCAGAACGAAGTGAGAAAATCACCCTAATGGAGGATGGTATTTTGGCTGCCCCTGCTCCCTATGCTGCCCCTGCGGCTTACTATTTTCCTAATGCCGCGCGTATGCAAGCAGTAGAGGTGGTGAAAGGCAGTAGCCAAGTGCAATACGGTCCGTTTACTACCGGTGGGGCTATCAATATGGTGTCTACGGCTATCCCAACTAAATTTTCTGCAAAACTAAACGCTACTTGCGGCACGAATAATACCCTTAAAACGCATATCAACGCTGGTGACAGCAAAAAACACTTCGGCTATATGGTGGAATACCTCCGCTACCAGTCCGATGGTTTTAAACATTTTGAAAACAAACAAAATGCAGGCTTCAAACGCAACGATTGGGTCGCTAAATTCAAAGTGAATACGGCTAAAACCGAAGGGGCTAACCACTCTTTTGAGCTGAAAGCGGGCTATGCCGATGAGGATTCTAATGAAACTTATGTAGGTCTTACGCAATCCGATTTTGCCCGAACGCCTTTCCTGCGCTATGTAGGTTCTCAAAAAGACCACCTCACAACTCGCCACACTCAGTGGGTGGGCACTTACTTACTTCAGTTTTCTAACCGACTAAAATTTACTACTCACTTCTATTACAATACCTTCTTCCGCAATTGGTACAAACTTGAATCGGTGAAATACGGCACTTCAGCCAACGAAAAACGCACCATTGGGCAAATTCTGTCCGACCCCGAAACTAATGCTCCTTATTTTGATATACTTTCAGGTAAAACCGATAGCCGCGTGTTCTACAACGACTACGAGCGCCTTAAAAACAACCCTGGACTCTTTGTGCGCGCCAACTACCGTAACTATTTCTCTCGTGGTGTGCAAACCAAAGCTGAATACAAAGCGATATGGGGCAATTGTTATTTAGACAACGAGTGGGGGCTGCGTTACCACACCGATGAGGAAGACCGCAACCAGTGGGACGATATCTATGCAATGAAAAACCAGCAAATGCAATTGCTCTGGAAAGGGCTGCAGGGCAGTCAGGCGAATAAAATTACTCGTGCCAATGCCTTAGCGGCTTATTGGCTTTCTAAACTGACTTACAAACGGCTTACCGTAACTGTGGGCTTGCGTTTTGAGCATATAGAATTGTTAGAAAAAGATTACACTACTGCTGATACCCGCCGTACAGGGCAAAAACGCATAGAAACCACCAATGTAGCCAATGCCGTGATACCCAGTTTGGGGTTGCACTACAATCTTTCCGATGGGTTGTCTGCTTTTGCTGGTGTACACAAGGGTTTTTCACCCCCAGGGGTAAGTAAAGAAAAGCGTGTGATGGACAGAAATGGCAATATTACCCTACTCACCGAAAACCAAAAACCCGAAAGCAGTATCAACTTTGAGGCGGGCTTGCGTGTGAATTACAAACAACTAAAAACTGAATTGATAGGTTTTTACAATAACTACAGCAATATGTTGGGCAGTGACCTTGCGGCTATGGGCGGTACAGGTACCCTCGAACAATTCAATGTGGGGGAAGCTGTCGTGAAAGGAGCTGAGTTTATCGCACAATATCAGCCATTCCCTGAGGAATCTCCTATAAAAACCCCCTTACAACTCTCCTACACTTTTACCGATACCGAGATGAAAAACTCTTTCGAGAGCAACTCTTGGGGGCGAGTGATTGCAGGCGACGAAATCCCTTATATCAATCGCCATAGTCTCAACTTGAGTATAGGAGCTGAGTACAAAAAATACGAACTGAATATAGGTATTCGTTATAATGGCGCTGTGCGCACTGAACCAGGGCAAGGACTTATCGCCGAACGCCATAAAATTCCTGCCTATACCATTATCGATGTTGCTGCTAAAGCGCATTTTGCACGCCATTTTACCCTCACCCTAAATGCTATCAACCTTACCAATCGCACTTATTTGGTATCCCGTCACCCTTCAGGATTGCGCCCAGGGCATCCTTTAGGTATTTTTGGCGGTATCATTTACAAAGTAAATTAACGATGAACAAACTGTCATACATATTCCTTTTTCTCCTCGTAAGCCTATCTGCTAGCGCTCAAACCTTTACCCTCAAAGGAACGGTAAAAGAAACCAATGGCACTCCGCTGTTGGGCGCGACGATAGTGGTGAAAGAATCACATATAGGCACCAGTACCGATATGGAGGGGCATTTTAGCATCAAAGCGCAGATAGGGCAAACTCTTGAAGTGAGTTATGTGGGAATGAAAACCCAACGCTTCAAAATCAAAGGAGAGAGCCTGCAAATCGTACTCCAAGAAGAAGCCCAAGCCTTAGAGGGAGTAGTACTTACGGGCTACCAGAAAATACAAAACCGCGTATTTACAGGGGCAGCTGCTTCGGTGAAGATGGACAATATCAAAATGGAAGGTGTTGCCGATATATCGCGTATGCTTGAAGGGCGTGTAGCAGGGCTTTCTATCCAAAATGTAACGGGGTCTTTTGGCTCAGCACCGCGCATCAATATTCGCGGGGGGGCTTCTATCATAGGTAATGTACAACCGCTTTGGGTAATCGATGGGGCGATTTATGAAGATTTGGTGTCCCTCAGTCTTGACCAGTTGATTTCTGGTGATGCGATTACCTTAGTGAGCTCGGCTATTGCCGGACTCAACGCTACCGATATAGAGGATATACAAGTGCTGAAAGATGCATCGGCTACTTCTATGTATGGAGCGCGCGCCCTCAATGGGGTGATTGTTATTACAACCAAATCAGGCAAACGCGATACGCCTAACCACATTACGTATAGCTACGAACAGAGCTTCCGCACCATTCCGTCATATAAAGATTTTGACTTGCTGAACTCGCAAGAAACGATGTCGCTCTTGCAAGAGATGAACAGCAAAGGCTATTTCAATTTGCAAAACACCCTTTACGGCAGGCGCAGCGGCATTTACTACCAGTGGTATAAGGACGTGAGTACCATCAACCCTAATACCGGCAATTACTACTACCCCAATACGCCAGCAGCTCAGGCTGCCTTTATGAAAGAACGCGAATACGCCAATACCGATTGGTTCAAACATCTTTTTTCTATCAACCCTATACGCAGCCACACTATTACTTTCAGCGGTGGCGGCAAGAATAGTACGAGTTATGCTTCGTTAGGTTATTATCACGACAGTGGCTGGACGATTACTGATAATGTGAAACGCATCACTGCCAACCTCAAAAATACTTTTTATATCAACGACCAACTGAAAGCTACCTTTACTGCCGTGGGGAATTTACGCAGTCAGAAAGCCCCTGGCACTTTTGCACAGCGTAAAAACACAGCTGTAGGTGCTTTCGAGCGTGATTTTGATATCAATCCTTTTTCGTATGCTTTAGGTACGTCGCGCACCTTGCGACCTAAAGATGCGCAGGGTAATTTAGAGTACTATCGCAACAATTGGGCGCCTTTCAATATTTTGGAGGAATATCGCAACAACTATATGAAAATCGATGTGCTCGACTTCAAAATACAAGCTGAAGCCTCTTACAAGGTCAATCCACATTTAGAAGTTACTGCCTTAGTATCAGCGCGCCAAGCGCAAACACAATCATCGCATTACATCACCGAAAATTCTAATGTTATCAAGGCGTTTCGTGCTAATGAAACCCCTCAGGTAGCCAATGATAATATCTATTTGCTCAAAAATAAGGACAATCCTTTAGCGCCTCCGCAAATAGCGCTCACCAATGGCGGTATTTTCAATAAAACCGAAACTTCTCTCAAAAGCTATATGGGGCGCTTGGCGGTTGATTACCACCGCACCTTGCACGAAGACCACGATCTTAAAGCCTTTGGTTTTGCCGAAATTCGCTATGCCGACCGCACTGTTACGCCTTTCCAAGGTTACGGCATTCAGTATGATCGCGGTAATCAGGTATTTACCAATCCGCTTATCTTTCAAAAGCTCCTCAACGAGGGCAACAACTATTTCGCACTTACCGAGAAGTACGACCGTGGCATCACCTTTTCTGCCAGTGGTACGTATGGCTATAAAGGCAAGTATATTGCCAATGCCGTGCTGAACTACGAAGGTTCTAACACTGCTGGTCGCGGTACGCGCTCTCGCTGGTTGCCTACGTGGAATGTGGGTGCGAAGTGGAATATAGACCGTGAACCTTTTTTCAACAGCAAAAATATTAGTACCCTTGCCCTGAGAGCCAGTTATGGGCTTACTGCTAAAATGAACGAGCAAGCGATAAATTCTTATAGTGTATTCCAAAACTATGTGCAAAACCGCTACCGCTTTAGCGATAGAGAGAACGCTTTGCGCTTGCTGCACTTAGAGAACCGCGACCTCACTTGGGAGAAGATGTATGAGCTGAACCTCGGTGTCGATGCAGGATTTTTTGATAATCGCATCAGTATGTCGGTAGATATTTATCAGCGTAATTCATTCGACCTCATCGACCTGATTCGCACCTCGGGCATAGGCGGTGAATACTATAAGTATGCCAATTTTGGCGATATGCGCACCCGCGGCATAGAGTTATCTCTGAATACCAAAAACATACAGCAGAAAGATTTCCAATGGGCAACTACTATCTCGTTCAGCTATATGAACCAAAAGATTACCCGTTTGCTCAACACCCCTAACACTTTTGATATGGTATCGGGTACAGGGCGCGGCAATATAGTGGGCTACCCTAAAGGCTCATTGTTTTCGTTTAACTATCAAGGAGTGAACCACCAAGGCTTACCTACTTTCGATTTCGGATTGTATCCGCTCAACAACCGCCCGAATGCTAATGTAGTAGGTGCTGATTTTCTTGATACAAAGTACTCAAAATCCTACCTTATCTATCACGGATCGGTAGAACCCAATGTGATTGCAGGGCTCTCTAATACTTTTACCTATAAAAATTGGGAAGCCTCTTTCTTTATCTCGGCTCAAGCGGGGAATAAAATCCGTTTGAACCCTACTTTCGATCCCGCTTTCGGCGATTTAAATGTCTTTTCTAAGGAATATTACAACCGCTGGTTGCATCCTTACGACGAGCTCCGTACCAAGGTACCCTCATTGCCTTCACAGAGTCTTATTGATCTCATTGGCAAGGAGAATATAGAGCGCGCTTATAATACATACAACTATTCTCAAAACCGTGTTGCCGATGGTAGCTTTGTGCGTATGAAAAGTATATCATTGGGCTACCGCGTACCTAAAAAGGCTTTGGAACGCTATGGTATGAGCAGCCTTACTGTGCGAGCACAAGCTACTAATCCATTCCTTATTTATTCCGATAGCAAACTCAACGGTCAAGACCCTGAGTATTACAAGTCTGGCGGTGTGTCATTACCTACCCCTAAACAATATACCTTGTCATTCCAAATAGGATTTTAATTAATTAACAATTAACAATTGACAATTAATAGTTTAAAACTGAATGAGATATTTAATTTACATATTTTCTTTGTTATTGCTAAGTTGCAACTATTTAGACAAAGACCCTGATGCCTCTCTAAATGTTCCCCTCGATTCGGAAGAGAAAATAGCTGAACTCCTTACTGGCGCTTACCCCGATGCGAGCTATTTCCCTTTCCTCGAAACGCGTACCGACAATGTAGCCGAACGCGAAAATGGCGTACATACCCGTTTGAACGAAGCAATGTACCGCTGGGAAGATGAAGACCAAGAAGACCTTGATGCACCTTTGTTTTATTGGAATAGTTGCTACCGAGGCATCGCACAAGCTAATAAAGCCTTAGAACTTTTAGCCCGCTACCCCAAAACCGAACGTGTAAAAGCGCTTTATGGCGAGGCTTTCTTGCTCAGAGCTTACCTGCACTTTATGCTCGTGAATATTTGGGCAGAGCCCTACAAAGGCGAAGCCTCTAAAAACGATATGGGGATTCCTTATCTCACTACACCCGAGAAAAACGCTTTGGTGGAGTACAATAGAGGCACTGTGTATGAGGTCTATCAGAAGATAGAAACAGATCTCAAGTTGGGTATTTCTTTAGTGAGTGATGCCTATTACGCCAAACCTAAGTTTCATTTCAACAAGCGTGCTGCTTATGCTTTTGCCTCTCGTTTCTATCTGTTTAAAGGCGAATGGCAAACCGTGATAGATTATGCTAACTATGTACTTACGCAACCTAAAACGCAGTTGCGCCACTGGAAAAAGGACTATTACGATGTGTATGGTTTTAACAACCGTCCGTATCTCTACCAGCGTTATACCCAGCCAGAGGAAGAAGCTAACCTACTCATCACCACTGTGCAATCGCGTTGGGCAAGAGAGCTCCCTACGGCTAAGTACGGCTTTACCACCCAACTGATGAACAATAACGCTGCCTACTACACGCCAGCGACCTCACCCACTCCCGTGTACAATGGGATGTATATCGCCAAGTTTGATGAGTTGTCGCTCTTTGGCAGTACTGGTAGCAAACCTACTGATTTGTACGTATCGAATGTACTACTTACTACCGATGAGGTGATACTCAACCGTATGGAAGCATACGCAATGCTTAAAAACTACAACCAACTGCTCTTAGAATATCGCGAATTTCAGAAAATAAAGTTCGATAATCCTCGCAATATCACCGTGGAAGACCTTATTGCCTCTACCGATGATGATTATCGCAACTACTCGCCTTTCTATGGGCTTAGCATTCGTCAGTTAGGGGCTATCAAGAATATCGCTTTTTTGCGCCAATGGGAATTTATGCACGAGGGAATGCGTTGGTTAGACATCAGGCGTTTTTACACCCCCGTAAATCGCACCAGTGAACCCCTACAAAAAGAGGATTTGCGCAAAGTGATACAACTCCCCATAGAAGCCATCAACCGCGGTTTGCCTGCAAACCCGAGGTAAGTTAAAAGTGAATAGTTAAAAGTGAATAGTTAAAAGTGAATAGTGAATAGTGCTACATTGTTTTTAGAGTATGTTGTGTAGGGGCGTTTTGCAAACGCCCTCTCAAGAAAAACTTTTGGGACAGCCTCATACGAAAAATACCCCCTTTATATGAAAAGCCTTTTAAAAATAACACTCATTACGGTATTAATCCTCACAGTGAGCTGTCAGCGTGAAAAACTTTCTACACAGAGCGTTGTAGATACCGAAACCGCTCAGCGAGCCTATACCGATTTAGACAAGTGGATAGAAACCAATATCACCTTGCCTTATGGCATTGCTGTGGAATACCGTTGGGACAAAAATACTGCCCCTAAAGGTACCTATACCTATCCACCCGAAGTAAGCAAAGTAAAACCAGTACTCGAGACGATTAAATACCTATGGCTCGAACTTTATAGTGAGCCCTCTTTAGGGGGGGCTAATTTCTGGAAAGGGAAAGCTCCTTTAAAAATATACCTCTACGGTGGTAAAAATATCGATGGCAACGGACAAGAGCTCATCAATAGCAGTGCGGTAGGGCGTGAATTTCATTTGTATAACATCAATAATTTCGACCCCCGCGACAAGAATAAAGTATATGTGCTAATGCGCATTGTACATCACCAATTCGCCCGCTTATTAGGCGATGAGCTATACCCTTACGACCGTCAGGCGTTTTTGAATATCAGTCAGAAGGATTATCGCGCTAGCTCTAACAAACAGCTATACGGCTTTCCTAATGATGATACTGCCCTTTATGCCTTGCAGTATTACCCCAAAAAGCGCGATAGGAATATCTGTACCAGTGCCTTACCTTTTCAGTATTTTGCATCGCTTACCCAATGCCAAAATGCACACAGCCAAGCAGGTATAGATGAGGAATGCTACTATTGTAATTTTACCCAAAGCACGCCCAATCACAACGGATTTATCACCTTTCAAGCAATGCTTTCAGCCGAAAATGACTTTGCCGAGATGATAAGCGTTCCCCTCACCAATCTCAACACCCAGATAGAGATAGCCAAAAATATTGCTAAGACCCCTACCGATAGCAGTGATGAAGAAGCACAACGCGCAGTACTATCATATAACAACCTACTGAAAAAAGAAGCCTTCATCGCCGATTATTTCAATAAAAAAGTAGGGTTCAGCTTGAAGCGTTTACAACTCTTAAGCCTTCAACGCCTCAATCGTTTTAATAATAGGTAAAAGTGAAGAGTTTATAAAATAAATGAATCATATATGAAATATCTTTTAACAACAGCATTTATTGCGCTTCTTTTGGCATCTTGCCAAAAAGACTACAATATTTTTGAGCAATCGCCCTCAGAGCGAATGCTTCAGCAGCGCATTGCCTTGCAAAAAGAACTTACCGAAGCGCCCTACGGCTGGAAAGTGCTCTACTTCCCCCGCACCGATTCATTGCTGTTTGCTACCCCCACTAAAGCAGAAAAACGAAGTGATTCGCGCTATGTAGAAAAACTCTTAAACCAAGGTTTTGGTGGCTTCTATTTCCTGATGACTTTTCACAAAGACAATACAGTAGCTATACAAGTCGATACCCATAGCGAAACGCTGCAAACCGTCAAAACAAGTGAATACACCCTTAGCCAAGAAGCGCAGTTACAGCTCTCGTTCACTACCTATAACTACGTTCACCAATTGGTAAACAACCGTTTTCGCGCGGCTGCCGATTGGCTCTATGTAGGCAAAGACACCTTGCAGAATATGGTCTTCAAAACAGCCTCGTATGCCGACCCTGCCCGCGAGTACATTGTGTTTGAAAAACTCAAAACAGCCAGCGATAAACAACAGTTCTTGCAAAAAGCCTATGACAACCGACTCTTTTTCGAGCAGATGCAAAACCCTCAAATAGTCATTAAGCGAGGTAGCAAAATCTACTACCAAAGTGATGTATACTTAAAAGGCAATAGCTTTGGACTCAACACACCTTTCTTAGAGGGATTTGTTGCCAATAGGTATTACGTGTTTGAGTACCGCACCAATCCGCAGGAAGACCCCTCCACAGGCAGGTATAAAAGTCAGTTTATAGGCTCGGGCTATGTAGGCACTGAAAGCGGACTCACCTTTAGAGCAGGCTTGCGCTACAACAAGTCGATTATATTCTACGACTTTGTAAGAGAAGGCAACCGCTTTGTAGCTCATCATCGTGATAGCAAAGGAATTACCACTGGCTACACTGCTGAAATATTTGAAAATTAAAAAATTAGCAGATTAGTAAATTAGCTAATGAGTGTAGATTGTCCTCTTTCAGGAAAGTCTGCGACAGCAGAGTATGCTTGTATCTAATCGCCAAATTAGAACCATTTTTGAGGATTGTCCCCCTTCGGGGGTTCGGGGGCAAATTAGCAAATAAAAGCTCGTGCGGCTCGCACCAAATTGACAAATTAATTAATTGGAATGAAACATATAAACAGTATCATTGCGCTTTTGCTGCTCATAGCCTGCAATAGCAAAGAAGAAGATCCTACTCCAGAGGATTACCAAAAGTTATTTCCTTTCAAAGGAATTGAAAAACCTACCATCAACTACGAAGACCTCGTGCATAAACAATGCGATATCGCTCATTATGTGTACCCAGGGGTTGATGCCTCCCAAGAAGCACGTGAGTATACTGTAACCCTCACTTATCAATGCCAGCGAGGAGAAGGCAATGTTCGTGACCCACGTTATTATGTGTGTTATGTAAATGCCAATAAAGAGCGTGTGGTACTCAGTGCCACCACTACGGCACAAACGCTTACCTTTACCCTCCCTTCAGGTTATCCGCTGTATCTCGGCGTGTATGGAGGAGGAGAAAGAGAATCGCGCGTGAGTGCCCAGCTCACTGCGGTAGATACCCAAGGAGTGGTGAATATCCCCACCTTGCAGTACATCGCAGCCCAAAACACCGATGGTACCGATAATATAACCCCTTATTGCGAATATATAGTATTGCCTTAAAGTGTGATAAAGAAATATTAAATTACTTATTATAATGACTTTTGTATCATAAAAAGTTACTTTTTGCGGATTGTCCCCCTTCGGGGGAACGGGGGCTATCTTACAATTGCCTATTTAATCTATTAAAATGAAACACATACTATCATATTTTTCACTGCTGTTGATTGCCATAGCTTGCCAAAAAGGCGAAGGCGAGACTGTGGAGACTGCTAATATCTTGCGTCCGCAAGCTGATATCCCCTACACTTTCAGCCGCAATGGGCAGTCGAGTGTTGATGAACATAGCGTGAGCTTGTTGCGCGAACCTTTGGATATTATCGAAAGGCGTTTGCTCAACGGTGCTATTTCTAATTTCACTTACGACGAAATTTTGCGTTATTACAATGAGGGGACTTCATACGTAAAACCCGCTGATGAAGTAGCCTCCTCACCTTTGGCAGCTACTGCTCAAGTGAGAGAAGATGTAAAAAATCTCTTTCTCGTAGCCAAAAATATTCCGCTACGCGAAGCCCAACAAGGCGTTTCTGGTGATGCAGGTCGTAGAATAGGCGATGCCGATCGTGTGTATGTAGATGAAAAGGGCATTGCCCCTGCACAAGTGTTCATATACACTATAAACGGAGCTCTCTATTTAGATAAAATCCTCTTGTACCATTTAGACGAGCGTTTTTTCTCCGATGCTACCCTGCGCCGTGAACACCAAAACGTAGTCTTGCCTGCCGGTGAGAACTACACCCAACTTGAACACCATTGGGATTTGGCTTATGGCTACTTCCTGCATCTGCAATCACTCACCCAATCCGATGGAGTAGCTGCTTTGGCAGGTGCCCAACGCAAAATTCGCAATGCTTTTGTACAGGGGCGCATAGAGTTAGGGCGCTATCGCTATGAAGCCTTATATGAGCAAATGTATATCATTCGCAAAGAACTCTCCAAAGTGATGGCTATTCGCACCATTCACACCCTTACGGGGGCAAATACCCTTGCCAATTACAGCGAATCGCCCAAGCAGGCTTTCAAATACTTGTCGCAAGGTTATGGATTTCTATACGCGTTGCAATTCACTCGCAAACCCGATGGCAGTCTTTATTTTACTTACGACGAAGTAAAAGCCCTCCAAAATCAACTTGTAGCAGGCACCGGACTTTGGAATAAATCCCGATTGTTAGCGCCTGCCGAAATTGTAGGTTCACTTAAAAACATCACACAACAAATCGCTGAACGTTACCAATTATGACAAAAAATATACTTTTATGTCTCTTTGCCATAGTGCTATGTGCCTGTGAAGACAAAACAGATACCACCGAGCCTATCAAAATAGGCACCGAGAGCAGCTCGCTCACTCAGCTCACACTCTACCCTCAGAGTCAGCACGATATATTGCTTTCAGGGGGTAATCACAAGTACACAGTGAATGTTGCTAACAGTCGTTTGGCAAGTGCTTCTATCAGTCAGGATACCCTGAAGATAAAGAGTTTTCAAGAACAAGGAACTACTTACGCAATCATTCATTCACACAACCAAACTGCACGTTTGGAGATTAGCGTCCGCCCTAACGAACTCAGTTTTTCAGCTGATGAAGTAACCCTTGCCCCTACTGATATCAATAAAACTATACGCTTAGGCGGCGGTGATATTGTGAGTCTCACCACTACCGACCCCGATGAGGTGATGAAAGTTACTTGGAACGGCAGTAGTGGGATTGTAGAGATAAGAGGCAAAGCCGAAGGAGTAGCCACCCTCACCACTACCTCGGCAGGACTCGCCCCTAAAGAGCTGAAAGTAAAAGTACGTTGTATAGACGAAAAAGGCTTTCTCAATCAGTTAGGCGTATACCAGAATACCAGCCGTTCGCTTAGTCAAGCTATTAACCCTGCGCGTATTATAAGTGAACGCACTACAGGCACTTTCTTTTCGGGGCGTGCTAACGTCAATGCGCTTAACAATTGGTATTACAAAATCCCACCTATTGAGAATCCAGTAGCGGGTACTCATATCAATTTGCTCATCGAATACAAGAAGTTAGGAGGAGTAGCTACTCGCGAAAATCTTAAATTTTACGTAGAAGAAGTGCGCACCGCTACCCAACAAGTGGTTTTGCGCGGTAAAACCCTAAAAATAGTAGTGCCCTATTACAATTGACAAAAAACTAACCCATAGAGTCTAATTTTAATTTTATATATATTTTTTATGAAAAACCTCAGATTTTTAACCTTAGGGCTTGCCCTAGTAGCCCTTCTTTTTACAGCTTGTAAAAAAGATGACAACAACGGTGGCGAACAAGCCCCTCAGCGACTTACTTTAGAGAAATCGGCAGTAACCGTAAAGCAAACTGAAAGCGCTATCGTGCGTATCACAGCGGGCAATGGCGGTTATAAAGTAGAGAGTGCCGATAAAAACATTGCTACAGCAGCAATCGAGCAAAACAACGTGAAAATCACAGCAATAGCCGAAGGACAAACCACTCTCACAGTATCCGATGCTAAAGGACAAAAAGCTGCTATAGCTGTAACTGTTGAAAGCAATATTGACCCTAGCGAAAGACTTTCGGTAGAAAAACAAACACTCACCCTTGTAAACGGAGAAGATGATGTGAACAGAATCCTCAACGCTGAACACAATGGAGCATACAATCTTTCTTTCACAATCAGTCCTGCGGGAAGCGTGAGTATCACTGTAGAAGACCGTATTGTAAATGGTAACCCCGACGGTAAAAACCTACGTGTAAAAGCCCTCAATGTAGGGACTGCTCAAGTAGTGGTAAAAGATAATACTAACAATCAAACTACCTCTTTCAAAGTAACTGTTACTGCCGCTGAGCTTACTATTGCTAAAACTACTGCTGAGGTAGAAACCGAAGCTACTACCGAAGTCCGTATCAACACTGGTAACCCTAGTTATACCATTACTTCCTCAGCTGATAATATTGCAACTGCTGAAGTAAAAGAGAAAACTGAAAAAGTAGCTGGTAAAAAGGATACTCACCACTATGTGATTATCAAAGGAGTAGCTGCAGGTACTGCCACTATCACCCTTAAAGACAACCAAAACAAAACAGTAGCCATCACTGTAATTGTAAAAGCTAAAGATGATATTTTTGAAGTAAGTAATGACGGTGTAGTAACCCTCAAAGCAGGAGCTACTGCTAAAGGAGCTATCAAAATACCCGATGCAGGAACAAGTATAGGAGCAGGAGCTTTTAGAAATGCAAGTGAAATTACTTCAATAGATTTTAATAATGTAACTAAAATAGAAGGCAGTGCTTTTTGGGGAGCTTCCAAATTAGCTGCTGTTACAATGCGTAAGGTTACTAACATAGCAGGAACAGCTTTTGCTAATTGTACAGCATTGAAAACAATTACTTTGGAAACAGCAACACCTCCTACTATTGCTAACTCTACTTTCTTTAAAGTTACAGATGTTACTGTGTACGTTCCCAAAAATGCTAAAAGTGCTTATGAAGCCATTCCTAATTGGAAGAAATTAGGAACTATCAAAGAGCTTAATTAATTTTAAATCAGTAAATTATTATTGTTTTTGAATCCCCTTCTGAAGATTTAAAGAGGCTGTTAGGATCTTTCCTAACAGCCTCTTTTGTACTTTTAAATACCTTACTTATTTGATAAAGCTAATATTTTCAAAAGATTTACCAATAAGAGGAAGTGGCTTTTGCTCTTCTTTTACAGCATTGATTACCCCAATGATAAACAATACGAAAAGAACGATACCAAGAAGAGAAAAAATTCCAGCAATAGTAGGCGAAACACTAAATAAAATTTGGAGTACAATACCGAAGAGGAATCCTACAACGAATAACCCAAATCCTTGTTTTAAATGATAGATAGATTTCTCATCTTTCTTACCGAAAAAAAAGGCAATAAGCCAAAGTAAGCCAAAATAGCTCAAAACTGATGTAACTTTACTGTCCATACGTCTTTTGTTTTATTAAAATTTGGCGCAAAGATATGCAATATTTTAATATTTAAAAAGAAAAAACGGAAAAATATAAAATGATATTTGTTTTTTTAATAGAAAAGTCGTACATTTGTTGCGAAAAACTAATTGTATAAAATGACTATGGAAAAAACTGTCAAACGTTTTTTAGATGTAATACTTGAACAAGCAACTCCTCTTATTGCAAGTCTCAACAAAGGTGTTTCGGATACCCAAATAGCGGTATTTGAGGCGGAAATGGGTATTACTTTGCCTTCTGAGGTGAGAAAACTATACCAGACTTTCAACGGACAAAAAGAAGGCGAAAACGATATATTCTTCTTAAATGGTTTGCGCTTTATCCCCTTAGAAGAAATCAAACGCACCCAAGAACACTGGCTTGAGCAATTGGAGAGTGTGCCTAATTGGCAGTCACTCCGCTTTGATGAAGAAGAGGCGATTGATATGTGCTGGGATAAGGTAGTGAAAAACCAATTTTATAATCCTAAATGGATTCCGTTCCTCTCCAATGGGGCGCGCTTTATGTTCATAGACCTCGATCCCGATGAAGAAGGCGTGATAGGTCAGATAGGAGAAATAGATTTGGTGTTGGATTCTATAGAAGCCTCTTTTATGGATTTGCACCACGACTCTATGGAAGATTGGCTAGAATTCCTTACTGATGATATTGAAAAGGGAATTGTGTACTACGACAACGAGACACACTCGCTCATTGATGCCGTTTCTTATGACGAAGAAAACGATTTGCCTAATATCTTCGCTCCTACCCCCGATTATGTATCGGAAGGAGGCTCTAACGTCTATAACTATTCCGAAAAAGACAGAAGCGATTTTGTATTGCCCGACCGTACTTGTGTGTATATGGACGAAATTTGCGACCATTTTGAAAAATATATCGGCAAAATAGACAGCGTTTTCCACGAAATCCTCTCAGAATACGTGCATATAGATGTACATTGGATCAAACCTACTTCAGAAACGCCTTACCACGTGCTCTTTACTACCGGTATGAGCGACTACCCGATGTATTTGCCCGAAGGCTTGGATGACCCGAACGACTACAGCCACGCTGAGCTAATGGTCTACCTCCCCGCCAATTGGCCTATCAGCGATGAGGCTTTTAAAGACGACGATAACTATTGGCCTATCTACTTTCTTAAAATGATAGCGCGTTTTCCTCATCAGTACAAAACGTGGATGGCTGAAGGGCACACTATCCCCAATGGTCCCGATGCCGAGCCTATTGCTAATACCGATTTCGGTTGTATACTGCTAATGCCCCCTTACTTATCGGCACCACAGGACTTCTTAAAGTTACACACCAAAGACGGTACGATTATCAATTTCTATTGTATTTTGCCTATTTATCCAGAAGAAATGGATTTAAAATTAGAAGAAGGTGTAGATGAGCTTCTCAGTCTTTTTGATGAATACCAAATCTCCGAAGTCATAGATATCCACCGCAAGAACGTAGCTTTATAAAACAAGCATAAAAAAACAGATGAAACATAAAGGTTTCATCTGTTTTTCTTTAATATCTCTGCCAGCATTTTCTTAGCTCTTAGCAGAGTAATCTTCACACTGCTCATCGGTGATTGCATCTCTTCGGCAATCTCTTTATAACTTTTTTCGTGCAGATAGCGCAGTTGTATTGCCGTTCGGTAAGGCTCTTTTAGTTGTTTTATGCTCTTTAACAAGTAGTCGAACTGCTGTTCCATAATGAGGCTATCCTCTATGATGGGGGTCTCATCTATCAGCGTTTTAGATTGCTTTTCCTCTCGATCTAAGTGCAATAGCGACTCATTTTGCTTTCTCAGGTTATCTATGTGAATATTTTTAGAAATAGCAATTAACCAAGTGCGGAAAGAGTATCGCTCGTCGTAAGTATGAAGCTTATCGAATGCTTTAGCAAATGTTTGTATGCTAATATCCTCTGCTTCAACTTCATCATTCACACGCTTGAGCTGAAAGTTGTACACATCAGTCCAAAACTCGTCCAACAACCAACTAAAAGCTCGTTGTTTACCTGCTTTTGCAGCGACTATATTTTCAGCAAGTGCTTCTGCCATTATTTATTTCTGCACTCTTGTTCGTCGGGTAAGCGACCGCAGAAACTGCAAGGTTCCCCTTCAGGGTTTAAATGTGGATTTTGGCTCGCACAAGTACCAGCAAATTTACCGCCTTTTTTACCCCAAATCTTAATTGCCATACCTGCTACACATAGCAGTAATATACCAATAGTTAATAATATTAATTTCATTTTTCAGTTATTTAAGATTAAAAAGAGATTCCACGGCAGGGACTCTCTCACACGTAAAACCTTCCGCAAAATCTGTACCAATTAGCCTACCCAAATCGCGTGCTCTGTAAGTAACGCTATCTAAAAAGTTCTTGTCAGAAATTGGAGTAGTGGGCTCATTGCTATTACTGTCGTAAAACTGAGAGCTGTACGCCAACACAGCATTCACTTTGGCTTCCATAAATCCTGTGATATCTACCACAAAATCAGGGACTATATTCTTCCACTGAATGTAGTGATACACTACTTTAGGACGCCAAGCCGCTTGTGCTACACCGTCGAGAGTAGTTTCGATGCGTCGCAAACCGCTGAGAAAACAAGCATCACTCACGAGTTTGCTACCTTTGCCGTGGTCGATATGACGGTCGTCTACAGCATTGCAAAGTACTATCTCGGGCTGATATTGACGTATTTTTTTAATAATCTCCATTTGGTGAGCTTCGTTATTTATGAAAAAACCATCACGGAACTTCAAATTCTCGCGTATAGTTACCCCTAATAGCTCTTTGGCTTTGGTTGCCTCTTGATGGCGTATTTTAGCACTGCCACGTGTACCCAATTCGCCTTGTGTCAGGTCGATAATGCCTACACTTCTGCCTAAGCTAATCTCTTTGGCAATGGTGCCTGCTGCCCCTAATTCTACATCATCGGGGTGTGCCCCAAAAGCTAATATATCTAATTTCATCTTGTTATTTGTTAATTGTCTCTTTTATTTCTGTTGCAATTTTGTCTAACATCTCATACCTATAGCGGTAGAGTGATCTCTTGCTCGATTTGATTTCTTCCATTGGTTTGCGGTTCATTTCAATAGGGAGCTTGAACCACCCATCTTTATCGGGAGTGCCATCGGCTTCTTTCCACAATGTGTCATAACTAAAACTGAGTTTGTGCAACCATTCTATATGAATAAAGTGTTTTTTGTTATGTGCCTGAATTTTACTGCCTACTCCATACAAAGCGGTACAACCTAATTGCTTGCTAAGTTCCTGAATGATAAATATCATCAGGGCTTTAGGACGAAGAGCATACATTTGTTTTTGTAATTCCTTGATAGCATTTTCAGTTTCGGCACTTTTGTTACCTTGCACACAGCCTATACGACATACCCATCCCTCATTTTCTTTATCAATCACAAAAGAAGCTTCACAGATAGCCTCCTGATAACTATCACAATGCAACGAGACCACTAATTCCCCTTCTTTGCGGAAACGTTCATTGTATCCGAGGTATATTTGTCCCTTTTCGCCGTTGTATTTCATTGTGAACTCAGCCAATTTGATAGGCTTTTCTTCTTGGATAACACGCGTCAAAAAAGGCTGTTGCTTGATAAAAGCATAACAACTCAGCAAGGCTTTAGTTCGTTCTTTCTTGCCCCATTTGGTAGACATATACACCCTAAAAGGCTTAAAATAAATACGAGGACGGTGTGAAAGCACCCATTTATACTCTTCTGATTGTATCAAACTGAACCATTTTTTAGCAAATGGGATGTTTAACAAGGTGTGGAAGAGTATCTTGTTCTTTTGTTTTTTGATGTATTTAGGATTTTCGTTGGCAAAACTATGTTCTGTCAAAGCTAAAGCATCGTGTAGTAGTTCTCTTGTCGTCATTAATTCTCGATTGTTAATTGTTTATAGAGGCTCGTTTTCCAGCCTTTTTTATCAATATATTGCAACAATTGGTCAAAACGCTCTATCATCTGCTCACCACTGTTACGCATTACATACGCTGGAAAATTGAATTCTTTTTGGTGTAAATTGGTGAACTCCCAAGGGTGAAAGTACAAAGTAGCATAGCCCATAGAGGCTACACATCTGTTCAGCAAAAACTTATAAATCCACAAAGGAAAATTGTGAAAAGATAACCAGAAGAGCGGAATTCTAAACCAACTTACCGCTGTAGGGATTTGCCATAAGCCATTTTCGTTGAAAAATCGTTTTGGCACGTGCAATTTGTTGTATCTCCCTGGTAAAAATGTAGGATTTACCGATGAATTGTATTGATAACCGGCCTTTTTTACCTCCTCAGCACTTACTTCAAGCATTCTGGACATACGCAATCCCTCAATAGTTACCTCAAATTGTTGTTCTAAAGCTTCTTTAGAGCGTTTGAGGTGCGCATTTTCAAATTCGGAATGGTAATATAAGTGTGTGAGGCTAATTCGTGTCCCTCACGGAGGAGTCGCTCTATAAGGTCAGGGACTTGCTCGGCAAAGACTACCGTCGAAAAGAAAGTAGCCTTGGCGTTGTGTTTTTTGAGTAGGTCTAATAGCGGTAAGCCCCTCGCGTGATATAGCTATTTGTCGCTCGAAAGCAATGTCGTAGCCGTATTCTTTGGGCATATCAAACTCTTCTATGTCGAAACTTAAATAAATCATTTTTATAATTATCAATTTCCTCTGTAAGTAGAATAACCATACGGAGATAATGTAATCGGAATATGATAATGCTGATTATCTTTTATCTCAAAAACTACTTCTATAAAAGGATAAAAAGTTTTTTGTTTCAATCTTTCAAAATAAGGAGTGATATAAAAAGTGAGTTTATAGACTCCGTTATTATTTTTATCAGATTCTTCTTTCAAAAAATCTTTAATTCTCCCATTGGTATCCGTATATTTTTCATCTATCAATATCCAATTTTGACTTTTATCTTGCTTAAATAGAGCTATTTTTACATTTGGAGCAGGTTTACCTTGTGAAATATCTAAAATATGACTTGACAATTGATATTTTTCTTGTGCCTGAATAAATGAACTAAAAAATATTAGCAATATTAGAATTGTATTTCTCATTTTTATATGTTTTTATTTATAATTTTTCTTCTTGAATAATATAACAAGGTCGGTCTTTAGTTTGTTTAAAGATTTTTCCTATGTAAATACCTATGATACCTAAAATGATGAGTTGTAACCCGCCAAAGAAAACAATCGTCATAATCAATGAAGCCCAGCCCGATATTTCAGTGCCACTTGCAAAGGTATATATCACGTAAGGAATGTACAATAGTGATAGAGCAGAGAATGCAAAGCCTAAAAATACAGCGAAATATAAGGATTTGATGCTGAAAGCAGTAACACCTGTAATCGCTAGTTGTAGCATCTTCTTAACAGTGTATTTACTTTCACCTGCAAAACGAGAAGCTGCAGTGTAAGGGATATAAGTTTGGCGGAATCCCACCCAAGGTACCATACCCCGCAAGAAAGGTTCATTTTCTCTCATCGAGCGAATTACCTCTACTACCGATTGATCTAAGAGTCTAAAATCAGTTGAACCCTCCTTGATTTCTATATCTGGAAGCAGATTGAGAAGTTTGTAAAACTGTTGAGAGCCTTTTTGTTTCTTTTTAGGGGTGTCGGCGGGATAGGTGCGCAAAGTAGCCACTACTTGATAGCCTTCTTCCCATTTAGCAATGAGTTCGGGTAAAAGAGTAGGGGGATGTTGCAAATCGCAATCCATAGAGATAACAGCATCAGCAAACGAGTGGTCTAATCCTGCTTTTAGTGCTAATTGGTGACCAAAGTTACGCGAAAACGATAGATATTTCACACGAACATCACTTTCAACCAAAGATTTGAGTACCTCAAGAGAATTATCGCTGCTGCCATCGTTTACAAAAAGTAAAGTATAGCTATAATCAGAGAGTTTTTCAGCAAAAACACTCTGTATAGCTTCATATAACGGACGTATATTTTCACTTTCGTTATAACATGGTACTATTATTTCTATTGTTTTCATCTTCTAATTTCTTAGTCTACTAAATGTCTGATAACTGACAACTGAGTTGTTCGTATATAATCGCAAGCCAAATCAGCATTACGGGAACAGCTCTTAGTGAATACCGAATGATATAGGGCTCTTTCAGTGGTTTGAATAAATCAGTAGGGGAGAGTGAGCCTAACATAGCCAATACCAATAGAGTGATTTTGAGTTTAGGATGGAGCTCGCTTACCATAAACCATATCCCAATTCCCACATAAGCTACTACATAAGTGCTATTTTCAGTACCTGTACTAAACAAACAGAGGAAAATACTCACTGAAAATAGAAGCAATCTAAAATTGAGATTTTTATACTGCTGAATGCGCAAGTGAGGTAGCGCAAATAGCCCTAACCCGATGAGAATGACTATACTGTTGTTGTTATAAATGCCTGTGCGTTGCAAAAAGCCTAAAAGTGATAGGTTTTGTAAGTTGTAAGTGGTGGTATTTAGGTTGGATACATTCTTTTCAGCCAAAGAAGCATACCAATCAAAATACTGTGAAACTACATAATCGGGTGAAGAGTAGAGCATTGGCAAACAAAATAAAGCGATGAGCCAAAATAACCCTGACCAAATAAATCGCCATTTGTCCTTAGCAAAGAAGAAAAATGCTAGACCTACAATGCCGTAGAGTTTAGTGAGTGTGCCTATTACAATGAGCAAGGTTGCCCAATGACTCTGCCTGCGTTCTATAAACACAAAAGCACCTACTAATAGTGCTATCACGCTGATATTGAACTGTTGCATAGCAGCAGCGGTATACATATCGTGAGCAGCAATAAGCAGTACCGCAATAATTGCCTTTTTAGAGAGAGGCAATTGCCTAATTGCCCAATATAAGAAAGCTGCATTTGCCATTATCCACAAAGTACAACCTATCCACTTGGGTAACAAGGCAAACGGAGCGATAATTGCACTGAATAAGATACCGTAATGGTTTGTATCAAAATACTCGTCAGGATAGGGGAGGTATAAGGGCAATTGCTTGAGAGTATGCCAAAATACCCCGTCAAAAATTAGGTAGTTGTTGAACTTGCCAGCTATCCAAACGTTCTGTACCACAGTTGCCAGCGCAAGAGCAAACCATAGTATTGTGATAAAGCGGTAATTTTCAAATAGTTTTTTTAGCATTGTTATCAGTGTTATTTTTCAATCCATTGTGTTACTTCATCGCTAGAAGGTAAGGTTTTAGGGTCGATTACCTTTTCTAACTTGCCATCTCTACCAATGAGATATTTTTGAAAATTCCATTTTACTTTAGAATCTTCTACACCGTTTTTCGCTTTCTGGGTAAGAAACTGATATAGAGGGTGCATATTCTTTCCTTTTACCGATATTTTGCTCATCATCGGGAATGTTACTCCATAGTTGATACTGCAAAATGAAGCGATTTGTTCGTTGCTACCAGGCTCTTGTCCTAAGAAATTATTAGCGGGGAATCCTATAATGATAAAATCCTTTTTCTTATACTGCTGATAAAGCGTTTCGAGTTCTTTATATTGAGGGGTGAGACCACATTTTGAGGCAGTATTAACAATCATTACTTTCTTGCCTTTGAGGTCGGCAAGAGCAAAGGGTTTGCCATTGATATCTTCTACAGTAAACTGATAAATAGTTTGATTATCAGCGTTGTTTTGTGCTTGTAGGTTTTCCATAGTAAGGGTCAATAAAGTGATAATAAAAATGAAGTATTTCATAGAAAAATTAAAATTTGTGGCAAAGTTACGTAAAAGGTTTGATTTATTAAAGAAAAACTTTATATTTGCCCAAAAATTAATGACTATGTTTTCAGAAAAAGCTTTTAAAATATTTGAAGAAAGTATTGCGCAATACCACATTGCCGACGATGTATATCAGCCTTTTGTAAACCCTTATCCGTCAACCGACTTGCTCAATCACTTGCTTTATCGCAAGAATTGGATTGACACCGTGCAATGGCATTACGAGGATATTATTCGCGACCCACATATCGACCCAGTGGCTGCCCTCGACCTCAAACGCAAAATTGATGCTTCTAACCAAGATCGCACTGATATGGTAGAGTATATAGATAGTTATTTTTTAGACTTTTACAAAGAAGTAAAACCGTTACCTGAAGCTACTATCAATACTGAAAGTCCTGCTTGGGCAGTGGATAGGCTTTCGATTTTAGCACTGAAAATTTACCATATGGAGGAAGAAGTAAACCGCCCCGATGCCACTTCTGAACATCGCGCTAAATGCCAAGAAAAACTGAATGTTCTCCTCGAACAGAAAAAAGACCTCTCTACCGCTCTCAACCAGCTTTTAGACGATATAGCCGCTGGTCGCAAGTATATGAAAGTCTATAAACAAATGAAGATGTACAATGATGATGAGTTGAACCCAGTACTGAGAGGAAGTAAATAAGAGATAATAAAAACTGCCTCAAAAATTTTGAGGCAGTTTTTTATTTGCTAATTTTCAAAATTTGCTAATTAACGAATACTAGCTTTGAGGTATTCTCTATTGAGACGTGCGATATTTTCAAGTGAAATACCTTTAGGGCATTCTACTTCGCAGGCTCCTGTGTTGGTACAGTTACCAAAACCTTCGTGTTCCATTTGGTTTACCATATTGAGTACGCGCTCGGTAGCCTCTACACGACCTTGAGGAAGGAGGGCAAATTGCGATACTTTGGCAGCTACAAACAGCATAGCTGAAGAGTTTTTACAAGTAGCCACACAAGCTCCACAACCTATACAAGCCGCAGCGTCCATAGAGCGGTCAGCATCGCGTTTAGGGATAGGAATAGCGTTAGCATCTTGCGTATTACCAGAAGTGTTCACAGAGATATATCCCCCTGCTTGTTGAATGCGTTCAAAAGCGGTTCTATCTACTATCAAGTCTTTGATAACGGGGAAAGCAGTAGCGCGCCAAGGTTCAATAGTGATGGTATCACCATCTTTGAACATACGCATATGCAACTGACAAGTAGTTACCCCACGGTCGGGTCCGTGAGCTTCCCCATTGATGAAGAGTGAGCACATACCGCAAATACCTTCACGGCAATCGTGGTCGAATGCTACAGGTTCTTCTCCTTTTTCAATGAGTTGTTCGTTGAGTACATCCAACATTTCCAAAAAAGACATATGGTCTGAAATGTTGGTTACTTTATAATCTACCATACGACCTTTCTCTTGCGAGTTTTTTTGTCGCCACACTTTGAGTGTTAGGTTCATCGTTGCCATATCTTTCTATTTATAACTACGTTGTTTAAGTTCAATATCTTTAAATACAAGAGGTTCTTTATGCATTACCTCTTCACTAGGGTTGTAGGTATTCACTACTTCTTTAGGATTACCAGTGTATTGCCAAGCGGCTACATAAGCATAGTTTTTGTCGTCGCGGAGGGCCTCACCATCAGGAGTTTGATACTCTTCGCGGAAGTGACCACCACAAGACTCATTACGCTCTAAAGCGTCTTTAGCAAATAACTCACCAAGTTCAAGGAAGTCGGCTACACGACCCGCTTTTTCAAGCTCTACGTTCATACCAGTGAGTTCACCAGGTACTTTTACGTTTTTCCAGAAATCTTCGCGTATTTCGCGTATTTCTTTGATAGCTTCTTTCAAGCCTTCAGCATTACGCGCCATACCTACTTTATCCCACATCACTTTACCAAGTTTTTTGTGGAAGTAATCTACAGAGTGGGTGCCTTTATTGTTGATGAAGTAAGCCAAACGCTCTTTTACGATGCGTTCTGCTTCGTCAAACTCAGGAGTATCAGTAGGGATTTTACCGGTACGGATATCAGCGGCTAAGTAATCGCCAATAGTGTAAGGTAATACAAAGTAACCATCGGCTAAACCTTGCATCAAGGCAGAAGCTCCTAAGCGGTTAGCTCCGTGGTCGGAGAAGTTAGCCTCACCAATAGCATAACAACCAGGAATAGTGGTCATCAAGTTGTAATCTACCCAAATACCACCCATAGTGTAGTGAGTAGCAGGATAAATCATCATTGGTGTTTTGTAAGGGTTTTCGGCTACAATCTTTTCGTACATTTGGAAAAGGTTACCGTATTTGGCTTCTACGATTTTTTCACCGCGTTTAGTAACTTCTTCTTTAGTAGGTTCTACACCGTGGATTTTACATTGTTCTTTACCGTAACGTTCGATAGCAGAGGAGAAATCCAAATAAACAGCTTCACCTGTTTCGTTTACACCATAGCCTGCATCGCAACGCTCTTTAGCAGCACGTGAAGCCACGTCACGAGGCACGAGGTTACCGAAAGCGGGGTAACGGCGTTCCAAGTAGTAATCGCGGTCTTCTTCGGGAATTTCAGTAGGTTTTTTGCGTTTTTCGCGTATCGCTACTGCATCTTCCATTTTCTTAGGTACCCAAATACGTCCGTCGTTACGCAATGATTCGGACATCAAAGTTAATTTAGACTGATAGTCACCTGAACGAGGAATGCAAGTAGGGTGAATTTGAGTGAAGCAAGGGTTAGCAAAGTAAGCACCTTTTTTGTGGATTTTCCAAGCTGCAGTAGCGTTAGAGCCCATCGCGTTGGTTGAAAGGAAGTATACGTTACCATAACCACCAGAGGCAATAACCACAGCGTGAGCAGAGTGGCGTTCAATTTCGCCGGTAACAAGGTTACGAGCGATGATACCGCGAGCTTTGCCGTCTACGATTACCACATCGAGCATTTCGTGGCGGTTGTACATATCAATTTTACCACGAGCGATTTGGCGGTTCATTGCGGCATAGCAACCGAGCAAGAGCTGTTGCCCTGTTTGACCTTTGGCATAGAAAGTACGAGAAACCAATACCCCACCGAAAGAACGGTTGTCTAAGAGTCCGCCATAATCACGAGCGAAAGGTACGCCTTGCGCCACACATTGGTCGATGATGTTGCCAGATACTTCAGCAAGACGGTATACGTTTGCCTCACGAGCGCGGTAGTCACCCCCTTTTACAGTATCGTAGAACAAGCGATAGATAGAGTCGCCATCGCCCATATAGTTTTTAGCGGCATTGATACCCCCTTGAGCGGCGATAGAGTGCGCACGACGAGGAGAATCTTGGTAAGCAAATGCTTTCACGTTGTAGCCTAATTCAGCGAGGGTAGCTGCAGCCGAACCTCCTGCCAAGCCAGTACCTACCACAATCACATCGATATTACGCTTGTTAGCAGGGTTTACGAGGTTGATATGGTCTTTATATTTCGTCCATTTGTCCGCTATAGGACCTTCAGGAATTTTAGAATCTAATGTACTCATAAGATTAAGCTGTTAAAAATTTAATGTAATGGAAGAGGGCGATGAAGATAAAGCCTCCACAGATAATGTAAGAATACCAATTGCCAACGCAGCTGATAAACTTTTTGCGCTCATCGTCTTTCCAGCCCATAGATTGGAAAGATGATTGAAAGCCGTGTAGCAAGTGCAAAGCCAAAGCAATAAAGGCTAACACATAAATACCCACACGCACAGGGTTGTGGAATTTCTCTACTAATTCTCCGTAGTAGCGGTCGGGGTTTGGAGGTAATTGCTCGATGTACTTGTAGTTCATTTCGCCTACCCAAAAATCATAGAGATGCAACCCTAAGAAGAGAAGAATCACCACTCCTGTGATAATCATATTACGAGACATCCAAGTGGAGTTAGCACCCCCATTATAGCTGTAATATGCCTCACTACCACGAGCTTTTTTGTTTTGGATTTCCAAGACAAATCCCATAATGAAGTGGAACAACACCCCAGCGAGCAATACAGGTTGCAAAGCAAACTGAATAAGAGGATTGGTGCCCATAAAATGAGATAGCTCGTTGAAAGTACTCTCGCTAATCACAGAGGTGATGTTTACCGCAAAGTGAATGATTAGAAAGAGAATGAGAAAGAGTGCCGAGAGAGCCATCGCCACCTTTCTTGCAACAGATGTTTTAAATAATCCTGCCATTCGTTTTATAGTTTTTTTTATATATTTACGTTAAATAATTTCGCTACAAAAGTAAGGCATTTTTATTACCTATACAACAAAAATTACACAAAAACCTTAATTTATATTCGGTTTAAAGAAGAAGAAAAGAGTTAGTAGCCGAAATTGATTTATTAAGAGGAGATTAACATTTTGTATTGCTTTTTTTGTTCTTTATAATTTTGTTCTTCTCAATCTTAAAGCATTACTTATAACACTTACAGAACTAAAGCTCATTGCTAAGGCACCCAACATAGGAGAAAGCAAGATACCAAAGATAGGGTATAGCACCCCTGCTGCTACAGGTATACCTACGCTGTTATACACTAACGCAAAGAAAAGGTTTTCGCGTATGTTTTTCACCACCGCTTTGCTGAGTTTTTTGGCTTTTACAATTCCGCACAAGTCGCCTTTTACCAGGGTGATTTTAGCACTTTCTATGGCAATATCAGTGCCATTACCCATTGCAATACCCACATTGGCTTGTGCCAAAGCAGGTGCATCGTTGATACCATCGCCTGCCATTGCTACGATTTTACCTTCCGCTTGCAAATGCGCTACTTCCTCTTGCTTGTTTTGAGGAAGCATTCCCGCTTTGTATTGAGTGATACCTATTTCTTTGGCTACTGCCTCAGCTGTAAGCGGATTATCGCCGGTGAGCATCACGATTTCTACCCCTAAGTCTTGCAACTCTTGTATCGCTTCAGCAGTAGAAGTTTTTACTTTATCGGTTATGGCGACTGCCCCTATTACTTGATTTCCTACGACTACGAGCGAAACGGTCTTCCCTTGCGCTTGCTCCGCTTTTACAGCAGTGCTTACTTCTTCGGGCAAAGCAATATTGAGTTCTTCTATTAGGCGTTCGTTGCCAAAGAAATAATCTTTTCCTTCAAAAGTAGCTTTTACTCCTCTGCCCGCTAAGGCTTCAAAGTGGGTGAAAGGTAAGGAAGTAATGCCTTGTGCTTGAGCATATGTATTGGTAGCTTTGGCAAGCGGGTGTTCGCTATGCTTGTTAAGACTGTAAAGCGTTTGTAGCAAGTCTTTTTCGGTAGTATTGCCAAAAGTGAGCACACGACTCACACTAGGTTTACCTTCGGTGAGGGTACCCGTTTTATCTACAACCAAAGTATTAACACGGTTCATCACTTCTAAGGCTTCGGCATTGCGTATCAAGATACCGTTTTGAGCTCCTTTGCCTACGCCTACCATTACCGACATAGGGGTGGCTAAACCGAGTGCACAAGGGCAAGCGATAATCAATACTGCTACGGCATTGAGCAGGGCGTATACGTAAGCATTTTCACCTCCAAAAACCGACCATACCACAAAGGTAAGCACTGAAATACCTATCACAATAGGTACAAAGTAAGAGGCTATCTTGTCGGCTAAATTTTGAATAGGAGCACGGCTACTGCTGGCTTGTTGTACCAACTGTACGATTTGAAAGAGCAGGGTATCGCTACCTACCTTTTTGGTTTGCATCACAAAGGACTGCATACCGTTGAGCGTACCTGCTGACACCTTATTGCCCACTTCTTTTTCCACAGGAATAGGTTCGCCCGTAATCATACTCTCGTCTATGCTCGCACTGCCTTCGGTAATTACTCCATCTACGGGAATTTTCTCCCCAGGTTTTACCCGAAGCAAATCGCCTTTTTTCACTTCTTCTACAGAGACGGTTACTTCTTTGCCGTGAATAATTTTAGTAGCTTCATTAGGCGCTAAGTTCAATAGTTTTTTGATAGCGCTTTGGGTACGACTGTGGGCATCGGCTTCGAGGACTTGCCCTAAGAGTACCAAAGTGAGAATCACGGTAGCAGCTTCGAAATACAAGTGTACTGTACCGTGTTCTTTGAATTGTTCAGGAAACACATCAGGGACTAACAGTCCTACTACACTGAAAAGCCAAGCTACACCAGCACCTATCCCTATGAGAGTAAACATATTGAAGCGCAAAGTCTTGATACTGCGCCAAGCTCTTTCGAAGAATATCCAGCAGAAATAAAACACTACGGGTAGTGATAATGCAAACTGCACCCAGTTCCAAGCACTTACGGGCATTAACTCATACAGCGGATTGTCGTGCCACATTCCGCTCATTGCAATGATAAAGATAGGGAGTGTAAAAGCTACGGCACCCCAAAAGTGACGGCGTAACTTTTTGCGCTTTTGCTCTTCCGCACTTTCACCTTCAGGAGCCTCTGTGCTTACTTGCTCTACTAAATCCATACCACATACGGGACAATCCCCAGGGTGGTCGTAAGTTTTATCGCCCTCGCAGTGCATAGGGCAATAGAAAACACCATTGCCTTTAACTTTTTTGGGAGACTCTTCGTGGTGATGGTGCTCTGGTACGCTTTGAGAAAGAGTATTTTCGTGAATGCTATAATGAGTACCTTCTAAGGCTTTTTCAAGAGCTTCAAAAGGGATTTCTCTATCGGTTTCTACAATAGCTTTTTTAGTAGCGAAATCTACGGTAACGGCTGTTACGCCTGCTACTTCAGAGAGTTTTTTTTGTACGGTATTGGCACAACCTGTGCACCCCATACCTTTTATATTGTATTCCATAAGGTAGAAAGTTTAAAAACGATACCCAAAACCTATATTCATATAGATAGGATACATATCAAAAGTAATTGTTTTAAAGTCCTTTTTGAAAATATTGTTTGTTGTATAGGATAATTCAACATTGATATTGAAATGCTTGAACGCTTGCCAAGAGCCTCCTATCAGTGTGCCCCAATGCCAATGGCGGAGATGATTGCTAAAATCATAAGAGGCTATCTGTCCGTTAGTGAAACTTACTTTCTCACCGATAGGACTACCTTCTCGTAAATAACCTTCGGTAACATAGCCTGAGAAATTGCCGTCCATACGATAAGAAACGAATGTACCTAAGCGCAGTTTCCAACGATTAGCAAGGCGATAGTTCAGTGATATGGGCAGGGTAACAAATGAACTTTTGTAGGTAGTATGTACATCACCCGTCCAATAGCCCGCTACGTGGTTACCTTGTTCTATAATCTCCATTCCGTAGTTCTTTACATTTGCATCGGTTTCCATACCCTTTTCTTCGAATCGTAAGCTAGCTGAGATACCCCATTTAGGAGTAAGCCATTTGGTTACAGTCCCTTCAAATGAGCCATTAAACTTTGGGCTATATCCCTTTATCTTCCTTATTTCTTTAGGGAGTGGTATTGGGCTTGCACCTCCTATATTTACGCCAGCTTTTAGTTCGTATTCCCAACCTTTAGCTTCTGATTGTACAAGCGTTTCAGTACGTTCGTTTTGCGCGTATGAAAAACAGCTCAATAGCATTAAGCATACAATAACGATATTCTTTTTCATAACTTCATTATTCATAAGACAATTGCATTTCATCTACATAAAGAGTACTACCTACGGCTGCTGTAAAATCAGCGCCTTTTTCACTGGAACTAAGCACTATAGCGAGACTATACTTTCCTTCTTTTAGTTTTTTAGCATCGATAGAGCGACCTTTTATTGTTTTAAAAGGAATAGAGAACTGTACCCAATTATCGGTTTCTCTCTTGTCGGTTAGTTGTGCCATTAACACTATATTATTGTGCGTTTTGATGTTAGTGCCATCTAAATGAGGTACTTGAGAAGTTACCTCATAGAACACTGCATAAATATCACATTTGTCTTTTTGGTTAGGTATTACATTGCCATTTTTATCGGTAAGTTTTTCACCAGCTTTGTATTTGTAATATCCTGAGAGATGAGTAGGTTTTCTTTTGAAAGGAATCCCGAAATGGGTAGATTTTGCAGGGGTGAACAAATCTATTTCAAAACTTCCTGTGAAGAGATTACCAGCTGCAATAGGAGCACCAAAAGTTTTTCCTAAAACCCCTGTGCTTTGTGTTACGAGTTTCACGCATTTCCCTCTGTATCCACTCTCACTCTGACTTGTAGGAAACTCATCGGGTTTAGCATTACTGTTGGTAAATTTAAAACCTGCATTTCCGCTACTCCAAGCGATTTCTTGTCCGCTTACTGAGGTATCGTAAAAAGTGTAGTAGCCATCAGTAATACGAGCGTTTTCGAAGTGATAGTGAGCGATAATTTCATTAGTAAGACAACTCACTTTATAAGTTTTCTGCCAATTACCGTCCTCAGAGGTTACCACATAAGTTTGAGGGGTAGAAAAATTGCGTGCTGTACCACTGGTAGGACTGATAGTTGCCCCTTGTGTAAGGGTGAAGCGAGGGGCGAGATTTTTTACTTTATCTAAATCGGTTACGTAGAGTTTTACCTCAGTGTTTTGGATTATGGGCTCACGAATGAGCAGATTGCCGTCGACCTCACAGGTTAGGATATCGGCTTCGGTATTTGGGGCTTCGCTTTTGATACAGCTTTGCAATGTGAATAGCGAGGCTATGGTAATGATGATGTTTTGAAGTTTCATATATGCTGTTCAGTGAATTTAGACTGCAAAGGTAGGAAATATTTTTTTAATATCAATAATGCCAGAAATTAGAAAATGAGGAAATTAGTAAATGAGAAAATGAGGAAATGAGAAAATGAGGAAATGAGTAGTGATAAAAATCGTTTATTGATAGGTGAGACTTGTCGGGCAAATCGGATAGGTTAGAGAGAGCGAAAGAAAACGGAGGAGTTCGGAAGAGAGTTGAGAGAGATTTTGGTGAAAAAAGACTATGAGGAGGGTGGGGTTAGCTTATAGAGAGCTTATAGGAAGCTTATACGAATCTTGGACGATTGGTATAGAAAGGGTATATAAATTATTGATTCATAATATAATACAACAAGGTTAAAAATGTTAAAAACAGGGTTTCGAGGCGAAAGAAAAGAGAATCCTCACCCCGTCCCTCTCCCAAGGAGAGGGGGAATTGTAGGGACGGAAAAGGGAAGAAATGGCAAATGACGGGGGACGAATGACGAGGGTAATGTGGTAAAGATATCTTCAAAGGAGGAGTTGAAGCAATGCTAAGAGGGCGAATGTAGCGAGGCTGAGGTGTGTTTGCTTTGAAAAATAATAGTAGTGTTTTGTTTTCTGAAAAATAAATAGTACTTTTGCCCTTTATTGAAAAACATATTTAATATATGAAAAATATAGCTGAGAAAGATAAAAAAAACACCTCCGAAGAGAACTTGGAGATTGTAAAAAAGGTGCTTACCAAATATTTGGAAGACAATGGACACCGTAAGACCCCTGAGCGCTATGCGATTGTGAAGGAGATTTACGAATACAACGACCATTTTGACATAGAGACCCTCTATGAAAATATGAAAAAGAAAAAATATCGGGTGAGTAGAGCGACCCTCTACAACACGATTGAGCTCTTGCTGGAATGTGGTTTGGTGCGCAAACATCAGTTTGGACAAAACCAAGCGTATTACGAGAAATCGTATTTTGACCGTCAGCACGACCACGTAATCCTCACCGATACGGGTGAGATTGTGGAGTTTTGCGACCCTCGTATTCAAGCAATACAGAAAACCATAGAAGAAGTTTTTAACATTAATATTAGCAATCACTCTCTTTATTTTTACGGTACACGCAAAGCAGATGCCCCAAAAGAAGAGAAAGCAACTAAATAAAAGAAACAAAAATGGCAGTAGATTTATTATTAGGTCTTCAGTGGGGAGACGAAGGAAAAGGGAAAATAGTAGATGTCCTTACGCAAAACTACGACATTATCGCACGCTTTCAAGGAGGTCCTAACGCAGGTCATACTCTTGAATTTAACGGTATTAAACACGTGTTACACACTATTCCGTCGGGAATCTTCCACAAAGGTGCTGTAAATATTATCGGTAATGGGGTGGTGATAGACCCTATCATTTTCAAAAAAGAAATAGAGGCACTCGCTCCTTACGAGGTAAACCTGAAACAGAATTTGCTCGTCTCTCGCAAAGCACACCTTATCTTGCCTACCCACCGCCTCTTAGATGCTGCTTCGGAAGCTTCCAAAGGTAAAGCTAAAATAGGTTCTACTCTTAAAGGTATAGGACCTACCTATATGGATAAGACAGGTCGTAACGGCTTGCGCGTGGGCGATATAGAGCTCAGTGACTTTAACGAGCGTTACCGTAACCTCACCGATAAACACGAAGAAATGCTCGCTAACTACAAAGTGGATATTCAGTATAACCTACAAGAGTTGGAAACCGAGTTTTTTGAAGCGATAAAAGTGCTGAAAGAGTTTCAGCTTATCGACAGTGAAGAATACCTATACCAAGCCCTCAAAAAAGGTAAAAAAATACTTGCCGAAGGAGCACAAGGTTCTATGTTGGACATTGATTTTGGTACCTATCCGTTTGTAACCTCGTCGAACACAACGGCTGCTGGAGCTTGTACGGGCTTAGGTGTAGCTCCTCGCAGTATTGGTGAGGTAATAGGTATCTTTAAGGCTTATACTACCCGTGTGGGCAGTGGGCCTTTCCCTACCGAACTGTTCGACGAAGTGGGCGAAACAATGACCCAAGTAGGTCGCGAATTTGGAGCCACTACCGGTAGGCGTCGCCGTTGTGGTTGGCTTGATTTGGTAGCCCTTAAATACGCTGTACAGGTAAACGGAGTTACCGAACTTACAATGATGAAAGCCGATGTGCTCAGCGGTTTTGAGACTTTAAAAGTATGTACATCATATCTTTATAAAGGAAAAGAAATCAAGCACTTGCCTTACAATATAGAAGAACAGAACGTAACGCCCATATATACGGAACTCAAAGGCTGGCAACAAGACCTTACCAAACTCACCAATTACCAGCAACTCCCCAAAGAACTTTTGGATTATATCAGTTTCTTAGAGAAAGAACTCGAAGTGCCCATCAAAGTAGTATCGGTGGGGCCTGATAGAACTCAAACGATTATTCGGTAGAACATCAGTGAATTTAGGAAGTTATAAAATGAATGAACTATGAACATCATAGTACACAACCTTTACATACCGAAGAGCAATTATTAGTAGAAGAATGGTGCAAGGAAAAACAGATTTCTTTTGACAGAAGAAAAACTTATTTCACAAAAGGGTAATTAGCTTCCACAGAAAGAGGTATTGAGCAAGCTAATAACGGATTGTTGAGACCTTATACTGAAGTTAAGAAAAGAGCACGTGAAATATCCCTAAAAAATTAAAAATACTTAATATAATGAATTATCAGAATGTAACAGACTTGCCTAATAACAATACCATATTTTTGGTATGGGCATTTAAAAAAGATATAGACAAGACATTGCTTAATAATACTTTTGCAAAAGTATGTGGTTTGGTAGGGAACCTCAACAACTCGGTAGCCGACCGCTTTCCTGAAGGTCGTGCCAGTGTAACCATAGGCATTAGCCATAGAGCGTGGCTTACTTTAGGGTTACCTAAACCGCTCCCCAAAGAACTCAAAGATTTTGAGCCCATCAGAGGTAGTAAACACACTGCTGTATCCACCGAAGGCGACTTACACTTTCATATCCGCGCACACAACCCCAGCTTGGCTTACGATATGGCAGCTGCCATTAGCGAGGTAATGCAACCCATCGCCAATGGTATTGTAAACGTACAAGGTTTTAGATATTGGGACGGGCGCGCTATCATCGGTTTTGTAGACGGTACCGAAAACCCGCGTGGCGCAGAACGCGAACAGTTTGCCGTAGTGGGTGAAGAAGACCCCGATTACCAAGGAGGAAGCTACCTATTCGTACAAAAATACGTGCACGATATGAACGCTTGGCGTGCGCTCCCCGTTAGCGAACAAGAAAAAGTAATAGGGCGTAGCAAAGAAATGGACATAGAAATGGACGAGGATACCAAGCCATCGAACGCGCACTCGGCACTTGCCAATGTAGGTGATGATTTGAAAGTAGTGAGAGACAATATGCCTTTCCACGACCCCGTAAGTCACCAAATGGGCACTTACTTCATCTGCTATGCCAATACGTTTAGCACGGTAGAAAAGATGCTTACTAATATGTTTATAGGCAATCCCGCTGGCAATTACGACCGTCTATTAGATTTCAGCACTGCCGAAACAGGGACACTTTTCTTTGTACCATCTTTGGATATGTTAGACGAGTTTGCAGGATAAAAGGAACTATACAACTAATTATCCTTAACAATATACCTAAAAAACTATGAATATATTAGTACAACCTTTAAACACAGAAGAGCAACTTTTAGTAGAAGAATGGCTCAAGGAACAACAAATCTCTTTTGAAAGGAGTGAAACACATTTCACTGAAGCACAATTAACTTCCATAGAAAGAGGTATTGAACAAGCTAATAATGGATTGTTAAAACCTTATACTGAAGTTAGAAAAAAAGCACGTGAAATAGTATGTGGGAATTAGAATGGACACTAGAAGCAGAAATGCAGTATTATGATATTTTGTCTTATTGGACAAACCATAATAAATCAAACTCTTATTCTATAAAAATTATGAATGAAGTGGAGAAAAGTGAGGATTTGCTTATATATAATCCCTTTATTGGACAAGAGCATTATTTGAGCACTCCATATTTCAAGATAAGGAGTCTATTAGTTCTTAAAAACTTCTCTATTATTTACCGCATAACCGACAGAATTGAAATACTTTCTTTTTGGGATAATAGAAATGACCCTACAAAATTAGAAAGATTAACACTATGAAGCACCTTTTAACCAGCTTACTATTAGTTTATTTTATGACCACTACAGCGCAAGAAGTAGTGCCTGAAACACCTTTGGATACGATTGTGCTCAATGAGGTAATTGTAAAAGCACAGCGCAAAACACAATATACCGATAAGGCGAGCTTTACCTTTGAAAAGAAAGCTGTGGAACAAGCACGCTATGCCAAAGACCTCTTGCGCAGTTTGCCTAACCTGCACCTCAATCCTGTAACCAACCAGATTGCTACCCTTAAAAGGGGTACGCTCTTGGTATTGGTAAACGGTGTAGAGGCAACCGACCTACAAATACGCGGTATCGCTCCTCAAAACGTAGCACGCATAGACTATTACGATATTCCGCCTGCGCGATGGAGCAATAGGGCTGACACAGTGGTGGACATCATCACACGTTCGGCTGAAGAGGGGTATTCGGTAGGGGTGGATGGGCTTTCGGCACTTACTACGGGTTTTGTAGATGCTTCGGCTTATGGTAACTACACCAAAGGCAAGCATACGTTGGGAGTGGAATACAAATTGGAGTTTCGCAATTACAACGACAGACATTATGAAGAACATTCCGATTATGAACTATCGGGTGTCCGTTATGCAAACGACCAACTGTCAAAATCAGGGTTTAGCTATAATGCGCACAACGCCTCAGTGCGTTATAGCGCAGTAGTACCACAAAACTATAGTTTCCAAGCTAAAGCCGAAATGGAACTTTTGAATCGCTCTGCACATAGCAATGGCATAAACCTATTTACACAAGGCACAACGGTTAGCCATCACACATTATCAGGTAAAAGTCACGACCACTGGTTGCGCCCCAAAGTAGACCTATACTTCTCTAAAAAATTAGGCAAACGCGATGAATTGAGCGTGAACGTCGTAGGGAGTTATTACAACACTACCAAAGAAAACCTCTCAAAGGAATGGGAGACCGCAACCCAGCAGAATGTGTACGACGATGATATGGATTTGAAAGTAAAACAACGCGGTTGGGTAGGTGAAGTAGCTCATACTCATCAGTTTACTATAGGCAAACTCAATTCGGGCTACCGCATTAGCAGTACTTTTATCGACAACGACTTACGTAACTTGACAGGTACTTCGGCTTACGATGTTACCTATACCAATCAGTATTTGTACACCGAGTTTGTAGGCAAAAAGGCTAATTTTATGTACAAAGCCAGTGCTGGGCTTACCCACACCCACAACCGTAGTGCCGAAAACACTTTTACCGAATGGGTGTTTACGCCGAAGGTAGTGTTGGGTTATGAACTCGCTAATAACCAGAGTTTGCGCCTCACAAGTTACTATGTACCCCGCAGTCCGCGTAGTGCAGAACTCAGTAGCAATATAGCACAACAAGCGCCGAACATCTTGGAGACAGGAAATCCTTACCTAAAATCACAACATATATTTTGGACTGGACTCTCTTATACTTTCAACAATGAGTACACCGATTTTAACCTTCAACCCTTCTACAAAAATACCCAACGTGTGATTACTGATATTTATATCAAAGACCCCGTACGCAATGGACTACTCAGCACTTATGAAAACAGTAAATATCACGAGGAGTTTGGCTTTTCATTAGATGGTACTTTTAAACCATTAAGGAATGATTTATTTGTATTTTCAGCTAATATAGCCCCTACACGTGAGACTTTGGTTACTGATGTTGGACTACGCGCTCGCAATGATTATATCGACAACAACCTATCACTTACTTTTACCTATAAAGATTTGAGGGTAGATTACAGTTTCAACTTTCCTATTTATTACATAGACGGCAACACTATGAGCACTTATGAAAATAACAATGATATTTTTATAGAATACCAGTTAGGTAGTTGGACACTTAAAGGTGGTGTGTTTTGGTTAGGAATGCCTTCGGAATACAAGATGAAGAGCAGTTACGAAGGTTTGGTAAACCAGCATAGTTATACCTACATAGAGAACAACCGCAATATGTTTGTATTAGGGATTAGCTACGATTTCTCCAAAGGAAAGAACAATTCGGTAGACAAGAAGCTCAACAACGATACCGCTCCTGCAGCGCAGTTTTAAGGTAAGAGGTAAAAAATGAATACACCTTCAGCAAATTATACTATATACAACGCTTCGGCAGGGTCTGGAAAGACCTACAGTCTGGTGAAAGCCTATCTGAGAATTATTCTCGGCAGTAAGCAACCCGATTTGTTTAGGCAGTTACTCGCTATTACCTTTACCAATAAGGCGGTTTTTGAAATGAAGAATCGCATCATAGAGTTATTGGGGGTATTCAGTGAGGACAGAATGCTCACCCAACCTCACGCTATGTTTAGTGAATTAGCAAAGGAATTGAATCTCCCCGACGAAGAATTGAGAACGCGTTCGACTAAGGCTTTGGAGCATATACTGCACAACTACGCGGCTTTTAATATCAGTACTATCGATGGGTTCAATCACCAACTGATACGCCACTTTTCACAGGATTTGCATCTCAATCCTTTCTTTGAAGTACAGTTGGACAGCAAGGCTTTACTAGAGCGAGCGGTTGATAATTTGATGAATCAGGCAGGAAACGACCCCGAGCTTACCCAATTGCTCATCGATTTCGCCAATGAAAAGATAGAAGACGACAAGAGTTGGGATACTACTAAAGAATTATTAGGCGTAGCCGAAATGCTCACCAATGAGAACCATTACGAGCAATTACAATCGCTGAAAGACAAGGAAATACCTGATTTTCTAATTCTTAAAAATACCTTACTCAAACAACGCAACAATGCCCTGAAAAGCATTAAAACTTCTGCCCAAGACTTTATGCAACTGATGTGCGAGCACGGTTTGGATAAAGGCGCTTTTAATGGAGGACATTTATACAAATTCTTCGATAACCTCACTGCCGACAACTCTAAGGAGCCTTCGTGGGGCAGTGGTTGGCAAAACAATCTATTAGAAGGCGAACCTCTTTATTCTGGTTCAGCAGGTAAGAAATACGATACTGCCCTTATCGACAGTTTGCAAGAGACAATTGCCAACTTGTTTTTGGCTATCAAAGAGGCTTTTGGTGCCCTTGCCTTTGCGAACAACGCGCTGAGATACGTTGTACCTTTGGCTTTGCTCAACCGCATACAAAAAGAAATAGAGACCATTAAAGAAGAAGAAAACATCTTGCCTATATGGGAGTTCAACGGAGTGATTTCCTCAGAGCTCAGCAACCAGCCTGCACCTTTTATCTACGAACGTATAGGTGAGAAATTCCGCCACTATTTTATCGATGAGTTTCAAGACACCTCAGTACTGCAATGGCAAAACTTTATACCGCTTATCCTCAATGCAGTGCAAAGTGAGGTGAACAATAAGTGCGGGTCGGTATTACTTGTAGGCGATGCCAAACAATCGATTTACCGTTGGAGAGGAGGAAAAGCGGAACAGTTTATGAGTTTGTATAACAATGAAGTAAACCCTTTCCGCATCAAAGGAGAAGTAAAAGACCTCAATGAAAGCTTTCGCAGTTTAGAAGCCATTATCAATTTTAACAACCATTTTTTTAAGTTTGCAGCAGACCTTTTCCAAAGTGAGACCTACAAAGAACTTTACAAAAACTCTACACAGGAATATCCCAAAAACAAAAAAGACCAATCCTTACCCGAGGGCTATTTCAATCTTTCCTTTATAGAAGTTGGAGAAGAAGAAGTGCCTACAGAAGAAGACAATAGCAATGTTGTAGCACTTTCACCGCGCGAACGGAGTTATTGTGAAGCGATTTTAGAGAAAATAGAACACGCTAACCGAGCAGGGGCAGCCGATAAGGATATTACTATATTGGTGCGCACCAACCGCGAAGGAGCAGCCGTTGCCTCTTTCCTTTCAGAACAGCAAAGAAATGTGATTTCACCTGATTCACTATTGCTGAAAAACGTCGCATCGGTACAGTTTCTCGTCACCCTATTACGTCTGCTTTATCACCCTGAAAGTGAAGAACTCAAACTGCAATTGCTCTTTGATTATCTTCGTTTTAAAGAAACTAAAGACCCTCACCTATTCCTCAGCAAATATGTAGAGGAACCCGTAAATACTTTCCTTGCCGATTTTCACTTCTCTATAGAGCTGTTCAACCAATATTCTTTATACGAAGGAGTAGCTTTGGCGGTGAATTGTTTTGACCTCGCTCGCTCTTCCGATGCTTATCTCACTCACTTTATGGATATTGTATTCGATTTTAAGAATGCGCGCAAAGGAGGCTTATCCGATTTTCTGGAGTTTTGGGACGACCAGCAAGAAAAACTGAGTATCAGTTCGCCCGAAGGGTTAAACGCTATTACCGTGATGACGGTACACAAGAGCAAAGGGCTTTCTGCCCCCGTGATTATCTACGCTTTCGCCGATAGCAAACTCATCGATACACATACTGAAAAACTTTGGTTTCCCGTAGACCACGAGCAGTTTAACGGTTTTGACTATCTGCTGGTAAACAGCAATAAAAGCTTAGTGAATTACGACGCACAAGCCGAAGAGCTTATGATGCAACTACACGAACAAAACCTCCTCGACCAGCTAAATGTATTATATGTAGCGATGACGCGTCCCGAATCATTTCTTTATGTAATCACCTCACTCTCCAAAAGCAGTGCCGAGACTTATGGCACACTCTTTAAAGAGTTTTTAGAAGAAAACGGACAGTGGAATAGCGATATAGTGGAATATACCTTTGGAAGTGCTGTATTTCCTAAGAAGAAAGAGAAAGAAACTACAGAAGAATCACCTATTCCTTTCCAAAAAGGTTGGCAGTATCCGAACTACAAGATTGCGACAGGGGCTTCCCTGCTATGGGACACTCACCAACAAGAAGCCTTGGAGCGCGGCAACCTCATTCACGAGTTGTTCTCGAAAATCACTTACGCCACCGACCTCGACGCTGTGCTCAACGATGCACTACAAGAGGGCACACTCACTGCCGAACAATACGAGTTATTGCAACCTCAAATGGCACGATTGCTTAGCGACAGCACTTTAGCACCTTTCTTTAGCAAGGACTACGAATATTTTACCGAACGTGAATTTATAGACGCTAACGGCAACTATTTCCGCCCCGATAGACTCGCCTACAACCCAAGCAGTCGCGAAGTCTATATCATAGATTACAAAACCGGACAACCCAACGACCAATACCGCACCCAACTACAGCATTACCAACAAAACCTAACAGCCATAGGCTGGCAAGTAAAAGGAAAATATTTAGTGTATTTGGATTTAGGAGAAGTGGTAAAGATTTAGAAATATTAGTAATTAAATAGTTAGAAAAACAAAAAAAACTTTGTCAAAGTCCTTAAATTTTACGCTATCTGTTACTTGTTACCTGTTATCTGATAAAATTCTCCTCATCTCTTCTTTACCACTACGTCCCTCATATTGTGTAATAGAACGATTCCACCACGCACTATTGGGATGAGGTACACTCTTGGCTTTGCTAAGTAAGGCTGTAGCCCTTTCTGCTTGTGCCACCCGCACAAACGATTCGTAGGCTTTTTTACTCACGAAAACAATAAGGGCAGGCTGTAGCCGTTTTTCTAAGGCTACCAACTGTTGAAAGCTACGCACTTCTTCCTCCCAGCCGTTTATGACAATACTCTCTCCACACACCTCAGCCGGACGCAAAAAGTAATTACCAAAAGCTATGTACTCCAACGCTTGTGGATAATCTCCTTTGGCAAACACCTCGCCATAGACCTTGCCTATATTGCGGTAGATATTATAAAAGAAGACAAATGAAGAAGCTAGATACATCGGTTTGAAAAAAGCAAGATTTCACATTCAATATTAATCCTAACCAACCATTTCGGAAATCGCAACTTCGTGCGTCATTTCTGCTAGCTGAAGGTTATGTGTGTGAAAGTGTAGTCGGACCAACAACTATACAAAAGCTACGAATATACCTCCTGTGAAATCTTTGCTTGTAATTCTTTATTCAAATTAAACTTTGTCCAGCGAGTGAAAATATATTTTTGTTTTTTAGCAAAGCGTATTATCATCTGCTGGTCTTTTGTCTCAGTAATGCCCATCAATTTAAGAAGGCTTTGCTTGTATGTATCATCCACAAAGGGACAAGTCATCATATCCGCCGTGAGGATCGTAAGCTCCGCATTGCGTTTTCGTTCCGACTCCGCAACAAAACGATACTTTTTCGAAATCTCTTTTTTCAATAAGGACTTTTGTTCATCATAACACTTGTGGTTCGCATAGTAATACATTAGTATAATGCATGCGAATAGGTTATACTGCAATTCACTCTTCTCGATGAATGATTTGATAACTTTAGGTGCAAATAGATATGCAGATCCTAATTCTTTCGACAGAATAAACAAGTAGAGACTTTCATGCAATGTGTTTCGATGTGGATCTGTTGTAATCAGCACCAAGGCAATTTCATCCTGGATCTTCTTAAAGATAATATCCTTGCTTATCGTTTGGAATCTAATTTCTGGATTAGATTTGAAATCCCCACGCCGTTTTGCATAGATAACGATGGAATTCATTATCTTCTGCAATTTCAATGTAGTGTTTACCTGCCTGTTGCTATTGAATACGAAGAACGCCACATCAATTAGAGATACAAGATAGCTTGTAAGCTTCCTTTGTGCTCGTTGTGCCAGAAGCTCAACTTGCTCCTTATTAGTATCTTCTTTTGACATCAAGCGTTCATACTTCTTGAATCCCATTTCGTACCGATTGAGAAAACTATCAAGACGTTGACTCATTTTCTCAAGTAGATAGTTTGCTATATCACGATATTCGATTCCGCATTCCCTTACTATTGCTTTTATTTGAACATTTACACTATTTGCAGATAGATATATATTGAATTTTTTATTTAGTATTTCCCTATCTTTATCCCAATTCTCATTTTCGGCATCCTCATCTTTCTCTGTTCCCAAATTTGACTCTACTTCTTCCCAAAGTGGAATTGAAAATATATCATTAAGCAAATCTTCTATTCGCTGTTTGGCTATAGTCACCTTTGTTATGAAAGGTCTTTCAAACTCTTCTGTTTTAGAAGGACTAATTTGTAATTTGAATTCTTTCAACCATTTTGTTAGAGTTTCTATGAAGAGATCCCTATCTTTTTCGTCATTATAGAAGAGAAAATAGTCGTCAACGTACCTATAGCACTCATAGGTAGATTTCTGACAAAGATTTTTTTTAAATAATTCCTGTTCAACTTTCTGATCTATATACTGAAGTATTATCTCTGCAAAGATTCTAGAAAATTCTGGACCTATTACGATACCATTCGTTTCACGAGCATTAACGGACTGCATTAGATGATCAAACGCATCACCAACCCATGAACCATGATAGTTAGGCAAAACCTTCACCTTATCTACCCCCCCAGCAGTTGCCCAACTTATAGTGTGGGTGTAAATACTATCAAAACAGCTCTGAAGATCAAACTTCATAAGATGTTTGAACTTCTTTTCAGCTCGCTGATATCTATAGCCCTCGTAGAACTTATATATATTTGAATACTTCTCGTAACTGAAGTAAGTCTTCAAGTTCTCATATTCTTTGAAAAACAATTCAACTTTATCATTTTCATGACCAGACAACTTATGGTGAAGTCGGTCTCTATAGTAAAAGTATTGCGCTATTTTGTGTGGTTTGCGAAGAGAGTATTTACTCTGATTGCAAAGATAGAGTATAGAATACTTATATCGTTCATAAAACTCTACTACCTGCCATTGGTTATAAGGATGTATAATTGACAACGTTCTGTTCTTATTCGGCTTGTGGGCGATATTAAATTGATAGGGATAGAATAGAGCGTTATTCTTGTGTTTTAAATCACCTATTGGTTTATTATGATCATAACAACCAAAAAGTAATGCTACAAAAGCATTCACATCCTTTTCATCAGTTCGCTTCTTTTGTTTTAATAGTGTTTCTTTATTACCTCCTTTTTCACGAACCCATAGATATTTTGTGAGAAATCTGTATAAATACCTATTTGAAAAAATAATTGGACACTCGTAAGGCAAGACATCAGAAAAGAGGACTCGCTCTTTACTATAACTTAATTTTACCTTTTTTCTCTTTCTCATATCCACGATTGTTTAATCATTTGCAGTCTATTTTTCTTTATCTTATATCGTTTATGAGGTTTTTCAAAACCTTTGATAAAAGACACTTGCTTAAGCTGTTTCTTTAGGATTAGTTCAATCTGTGGCTGTTTAGTCCGAGCAACAGCTGCCTTACCATATAAAGATATTTGATTACATTTATGTTCAAGATACTTATCTAAGCCCTCCAAGCCTTCCTTATTATCTAACAATTGGTTAGAGTAAAATATACCAACTTTCACTCCCCGTTTGGCATTATACAGATTGATATTGCATGTCAATACATGTAATGCATCAAACAAATAATTAGCCGCAACATCGTAAGACATAGTATGCAATAAATTATCAAATTTCTCAAATGTCTTTGTTATACGATTTTGCATCCTATCCATTTTGCTCTTAGACAAAGAGAAAAAGCCTTGCATTTCTTTTTTTCCTTTGATAGACCGTATAGTATATCCTAAAAGATCAAATTTTAGACTCTTTTTATCATCAGAATCATATATATAGCATTTATCTGTTCCGTCCGCAGGCGTGTGAATTGTTAAACCATATTCAATATATGTATTTGTTAAAACATCGATATATTTATCCAATGACCACTGATGTTCATCATCTAAATCAGGATGTATGACAATAATAATATCATCTACATATCTTGCCATAAACACTATTCCTGGCAATTTATACCTAATCTTCTCATCTATCTTAGATAAATAGAACTCAGACAGTAGCGAGCTGATAGCACAACCTCTTGGAATACCCGTTTGTGGAGTTGTTATAACTGGGCGCCGGTTCTTGTCTTCAAACTCCTTTTGGATGAGTCCACGTAAGAGTTTCTTACTCTTTACATCAAGCAGATTGTTGCCCTCCAAATACTCAAACAACTTATTATGGGGTATTGACTCAAAACAATTACAAACATCAGTTCTAATGATATAGTATCTGCTTTTATCCTCTTTCAACAACATCTTTAACTGAGAAAGTATCTCATCACGACTTGACATAGAGATTTTAAATAATTTCTTCACATTTCTGCAAAGGGCTTGCATTGCAAAAAATTCTTCAGGTGTATCTCCTATAGAGTAAACAGGTTTTTGTGGATTTTCTGACGCATCTGGAGTGAGGGTGAAACGAAAACTACTTGATAAAATCTTTGAAGATACTTCGTTAAGATGCATTTGTAATAAGTCTTTCTGCTTCTGAGCATTATCCTTCATCAATTGCTTCAACTGATCAACCTGATTTGTTTCTTCCTCTGTACGCTCTGTCTTTTTTTTTCTCAATATCTCATTTAGTTTCTTTCTCATCTCACGATACTCTTGAGCAGCATCTAAATATTGAGAAGAAAGATATCTTTTCTGCATCTTTCCTTTCCTATTTACTGCATTAAACGCATCATTCAGCGAATCGTAATTATATGAGAAACTATATTGAGACATCTCTTTTGAGTTTATTTATTCATCTATTATTCAATTACTCTGATACCCTCTTTCGTTTTTTGGGTAGTTGTAGTACTCAGAAATTAAGTAAATTAACGAATAATAAATTGTGTATGCTTAATTCCTGGTTTATCTTTGCAACAGTCTTTATAGAATAGAGCTGAACCACATGGGCAAAATTCATCATCATTATATACTCTTTGTTTGGGTTGATAAGATTTTGTAACCTCATAATCCCAATCCTGAAAAGGTGTTAGCCACAATTTCATCAACTCTTGTAACCCACTATAGTCATAATTATCAATATGTTCCCCTTTCCCATTTGTCATGAAAAGTACAGTATATTTATGCTCAGGGTTTGGCACTATATCAATGCCTTTTAGTTCAAAATCTGTAACCTCCTTGCAACATATTTCTCCTTTATAAACTTTTCCTATCTTGTGTCCACAATTATATCTTGGTGATAGCTTTTGACCACAAATATTGCATTTTGCACTTTTGACCACCATCACTATGCTTGTAAATAGTCTATATGGGTATAGCTGCTGTAGCTTTTGAATGCGTTCCCTTATATTTTCCACAAGATTTTTGTCTTCAGGAAAATTTTTTATAAGAAAGTTAATTGCAATCTCTGCTTGTTCTGCCTGACACCAGGCTTTGAAATACTCACCCTTATGGAGTAGTTGAAATATTTCCTTATATTCAGCAAATATGAAAATACGGCTCTGAATTCTCCATAACATATTGGAAACTTGACAATTTCCTTGTAGTTGTTGTATATTCTTTTCATTTTCTACAACAGATAGTTCTTGCTTATAATCAATAGTATTAGAAGTCAAAAAAGCAAGATCATATTTATTCAGTTCAATGTCCATCCCAGATTTTTTTTATTTCTTTTGTTGCTTTAGTGAGTTCCTTAGCCTCTCCTTCAAATTTGAATGTCATTGACTTCCGTTGCTGGAGTGAATCTATGACTTCTATCTCAAATTCCACCTTAGTTGGAGATACAGATTCAACTACTCTATCTGTATCTAAATCATTACACGTTTTTTCATAAATGTACGCTCCGAGAACGCTGATAAAAAGAGGTAAGGCTAAATCCTTGACGATGATTTTACCTAGTCGCATTACATGTGAATTGAGTACTATTTCTTCATACTTATCATCGTCAACCAAAATCTCAATTTTCAACTTATTGTCCTTACAGAAGCGGAACAACTCATCTATATGCTGTGGAAAGACGTTTGGAGCATCGTTATATCCAAAAGGTACTATCAACACATCAGCAGAGACTGCTGATTCAGATATTGAATCACTAAGACCAATATCTGATATCAGTTTACTAATATCTGTACATCTATCTATTTGAGTCAGTTTCATATTCGATTATATTTATTCTCTAACTATTTTTATTATAATAATAGGGCAAAAATAACACTATTTATATAAATACCAAATTTTTCTTAAAATTTTAACTTATCTTTTTTCATTCGTAATTATCCAACGCTTGCTTGAGTCGCATTATAATATGCTCTCGATACCACTGTGGTTCAATCACTTGTACACGGTTACCCAACGATAATAACTTTTGGTCGAAATCGTAGGAGGGGGTAAGATGTAGGCGTATCACGAGCTCTTCAGCGTTGTCAGTAAGGATTTCTTGGGAGGGGTGCAAAGGGCGTACTTTGGCATAATTGCCTTGATGACGATCGAAACGGAGAATAATATCCTCAGGTGCATCGGGCAGAGCGATGATACCAAAGGCATTGCAAAAGTGTTCCTCTACATTAAAAGGTGTGGGGGTGAATGTTTTCTTGAGGATATCGAGTTCAGCAATGCGGTCAAGGGCAAAAACGCTTATAGCGGTTTCTTCGGCATTATTAACCATATCGCGCGCCAACAAATACCAATGATAATCGAATTCTTTTAGGGCATAGGGCTGCACTGTATGCGGTGTATGAGTGTTTTCACGAAACTTATGATAACTGAAGCTAATACGATGGTGGTTCTCAATAGCGTAGATAAGTCCATAGAGCCAGTTGAGTCCGCGTGTGGGGCGTTTTTCAAAGTGTATAAAATGCTTTTGATACGGGCTCTGGCGGAGGGCTTCTTGTAGCCAATCGTTTTCCATTTGAAGGTTTTGTTCTTCGCTCAGTTCACTCCAATCGATAGTATAGACATTGTTGGTGCGGTCGTACACCAATAATATATCGCGTTCACTAAGGAGGTCGCATTTGTCGCGTTCGAAGGTGCGTTCTTTGTAGTCGAAAGGAATATCTCTACTATCAAAACGGTGTTCTACATAATTTTTGATGTCGGCGAAAGAGGCTCCTTTTTCGCCTTTGTTTTTAAGGAGCTCCAATAAAAATTGGAAACGGAGGTATTTGTAGTTTGCCATAATGCTAACTTATTGATTTGTCAATTTGTCAATTTACCAATGAGCAAATTAGGTTTCACAGTGCAAAAATAGGGCGTTACTGTGACAAATCGTGTCAGTGTTGAGAAAAAATATATCCTTTCTTTGTTATTTGAACCAAAAACATTATCTTTGCCTTTGTTTATCACTGAGATATGAAACATATTGCTATTATTTTTATATTGCTTTGCCTTGGGGCGTGTAAGCACTCTAATCCTTATAAGGACACTACTATTGAATTGATGGAGGTAAAGTCTTTTCCGTTGGAGAAGATAAGCGTGCGAGCAATGGTGCTCTTAGATAAAAACGTGGCTTTTGCAGGCTCCGATGCTACCTTTGGTTTTATCAACACGCAAAACCAAACCATTGCGACTTCTAACTTGAAGAATCGCGGGGTGATTTCGGATTTCCGCGCGGTGGCAGCAACGACTCAGAACTTTTTTATGCTCTCTATCGGCAACCCTGCATTGCTCTACAAAGCAGAACAAAGTGGTATGGAAGAAGTGTATCGCGAGGAACACCCCGATATATTCTACGATGTATTGCGCTTTACGGACGACCAATTTGGCATCGCTATTGGCGACCCTATCGACAATCGCCTATCGGTAGTAACAACGCACAATGGCGGACAACAATGGACGAAACTCACGTGGTCACAATCACCCAAACTCGAAGAGGGTGAAAGTGTATTTGCCGCTAGCAACTCGGCTTTGGCGCACTATGGCAACAAACTATGGGTAGTAACAGGTGGCAGTAAGAGCAGAGTGTTGTTCTCGGACAACAAGGGCTATAAATGGCAAGACCTCGCTACCCTACCTCTCGCCCAAGGTTCGGCTACTCAAGGGGCTTTCACCATAGCTTTCTACAACGACCAGCAGGGTATTGTTCTCGGCGGCGATTACGAACAACCTACAGAGCGCAAAGGCTCTGGCGCACTCACTTTTGATGGGGGTAAAACTTGGCAGCCTATCGCGACCGACAAGGCTATTGGCTATGCCAGTTGTGTGCAATACATTCCTAATAGTGAGGGAAATGCTCTGGTGGCAACTTCGCCTAATGGTCTTTTCTTCTCTAACGACCAAGGTAGGAGTTGGCAACAACTTTCAGATAAAGTCTATCACGCGCTACTTTTTGTAGATGAGCAAACTATGGTTGCTTCGGGCAATGAGAAAATCACCCTTTTTAGAGTTGTAAAGAAATGATGATAAGTGAGGTAACGGCTTTGCGCAAAGCAGGTGACTTAGAAGAGGCGTTGCGCATCGCTCTTGAGGAATTTAAGGAAAACGATAGCAGTATCAACAAATATTCGTTGGGCTGGGTGTATTACGATTTTTGCAAGAGGGCAGTAGTCGAAAACGACTTAGACACTTTTCTGCAATATGTGCAAGCACTCAAAGACCTGCGTTTTAGCATTGAAGAAGTGCTCATCACTGACCAACTGCTTTGGCAATACGTGAAGTTCTTCGCACAGTTGCGCAAAACGGGAAAAATAGCGCTTATTGATGTGCTGTACGAGAATTTGAAAGGTATGTATTTCACGATGCCTTCAAAAGCGTTTTCTGCCTTAGCAGAGCAGTTGCACAAAGCGTATAAAGATCGTGAGGAATATTTGGAAGTAATTACTGACGTGATGCCGTTTCTGCGCGCTGAGGATTTTGCACCTAAGTCATACCAAGGTATACTTATAATGCCTTTGGCAGAGCAAATCTATATCGCTTATAGCAAACGTATATTAGAAAGTGGCGACAAAGAGATTATCGCCACCTTTATACCTATCTTGCATCAGTGGATTCAAGCGCACCCTGAATACAATTCGCTTATTTATTACTATGTGGAAATGTGCAATTTTGCCAATTTGCCAATGTGATAATTATCAATTGTTCATTGTTGAACATTGGTTGTAGAGTTCACGCCACGATGCTCCGCGTTTCTTCATTACATTTTCAAGGTATTCCTTCCACACCATTTTATCTTTATCTTCATCTTTTACTACAGCTCCTTGCAATCCTGATGCTAAATCTTCATCGGTAACAGTGCCGTTACCAAAACTGCCTGCTAATGCCATACTATTGGTGATAAGCGAAATAGCTTCTGCTGTAGAAATAACTCCGCTAGGAGATTTGAGTTTCTGTTTTTCGTCTAAAGTAGCTCCTTTGCGCAATTCGCGGAAAATAGTTACAATCTTCTCTATAGCTTCATTGCTTGGCAAGGCAGCTTTCAGTTTGTAGTTGTTAGAAATCTCGGCTACGCGCTTGGTTACGATAGATACTTCGGTTTCTAAAGTAGCAGGAGCTGGTAGCACGATGATGTTGAAACGTCTTTTAAGTGCCGAAGACATCTCGTTTACACCACGATCGCGGGTATTAGCTGTAGCAATAATAGAGAAACCGCGCTGAGCAGGTAATTCTTCACTGAGTTCTGGAATGGCAATATTCTTCTCCGATAGAATAGAAATCAGTGCGTCTTGTACTTCGGAGGCACAACGTGAAATCTCCTCAAAACGAGCGACAGTTCCTGTTTCCATCGCGCGATAAATAGGTGATTTAAGTAAGGCTTCGTGCGATGGCCCGTTAGCCAAGAGCATTGCGTAGTTCCACGAATAGCGAATGTGTTCTTCGCTGGTGCCCGCAGTACCTTGAATCACTTTGCCAGAATCACCACAAATGGCTGCTGTAAGGTTCTCGGAAAGCCACGATTTGGCGGTTCCTGGCTCGCCTATAAGCAGTAGAGAGCGGTCGGTAAGGAGTGTAGCAATAGCGATTTCCACCAAGCGGTTATGACCGATGTACTTAGGGGTAATCTCTACCCCGCTGGCAGTACCTCCAGTTACAAATTTCAGCACAGCTTTAGGCGACAATTGCCAGCCTATGGGCTTTTCTTGTTTTTTATCCTCTTCTTTTAAAGCCTCTAATTCTTTTGCATATAGTTGTTCCGCAGGAAGACGTAATACGTTTGACATAAGTTATATAATCCTCTCTCGCCCCCTCCCAAGGAAGAAAGAATGCAATATAAATAGTTAGAAAAATATATTATCCTACCCCCTCCCCTTGGGGGAGGGAAAGGGGTGGGGATTCTAATTAGCAAACGCGTGTTTGTAACCTTTTTGTTTATTCCAAGCTCCGCGAGTAAAATCAGGTATTTCTACAGGAGCACTGCCGTTTTCTAATGATAGTTTAGAAAGAGGAGCTAAGCAACACCATTCAGCAAGGTCATACACGTCCATATCCAAAGGCAAACCATTGCGCAAACAGTAGATGAGGCGATAGTCCATAATGAAATCCATACCTCCGTGACCACCCACTTCTTTGGCTTTAGTTTCCAATTCTCTAAGAATACGTGGTTTGTATTTTTCCATCATTGCTTTTTTAGCCTCTTCGGGCATAAAGCTGTGTGCCGAAAGATTTTCGTGGTTAGGCACTTCGTCTTTTGCTATACTTTCTGGTTGAATAAGATAACCTTCTATTGGATATTTATTCGCAAATCCATTCGTTCCAGTAAGTTGATACATACGTGAATATGGGCGTGGTGTTACCACATCGTGTTGTATTTGTATGGTTTTCCCTTTTTCAGTTTTAATCATTGTAATAGTAAGGTCGCCGTTTTGGAAGTTAGGATCTTCTTTGCCCATTACGCGTTTGTACACTTCTTTACCTCTAAAAGCGTGCGTATCAAATGAAACCAAATAGTTCATCTTGTCTCCTCGGTGAATATTAAGTGCTTGACATACAGGACCTATACCGTGCGTGGGGTATATATCTCCACGATTTTTAGCATTGTAGTCTAAACGCCAGTTGTTCCAATACTCAGTCCAAAAGTCGTCTAAGTTATGAATATAAGAGCCTTCGCCGTGAATCACTTCTCCCAAGAGGCCTTGTTGTGCCATATTAAGAGTAGTAATTTCAAAGTAGTCATACACGCAGTTCTCAAGCATCATACAGTGTAGGCGTTTCTTTTCACTCATATTAATCAATGTCCAAATCTGTTCCATATCAAGAGCTGCGGGCACTTCTATCGCCACGTGTTTACCGTGTTCCATAGCATAAAGCGCCATTGGTACGTGGTGTTTCCAGTCAGTTACTATGTACACGAGGTCTACATCTTTGCGCTCACATAGCGCTTTCCAAGCATTTTCATCACCTGTGTACTGGGCTACACGCTTATGCCCTGCTTTTTCAATTACTTGTTGCGCTTTTTCTACCATTTCAGGACGTATATCACAGATAGCTGTAACTTTCGCTCCGGGCACGTGCATATAACGTTCTACCGCACTATGTCCGCGCATTCCAAGACCGATGATTCCTATACGCACCGTATCCATTTTAGGTGTAGTAAGGTTTAGTACATCTGTTTGTCCAGCTGGACGAGGGGGGTAGTTACTTTAATTTGATAAGAACTTCTACTCTTATTCTCATTAGAAGTAGCTTGATTGCAGTTACAAGCCACAAAGCCAAGACATACAGCAATGCCTATGGCTACTTGATAGATTTTTTTAATCATAGCTGTGAATATTTTTAAAGGTTGATTATTAATGTGACAAAAGTAGCAAAAAAAATTAATAGTAACAAAAGAAAAGTAAAAAAGATTTATTTATCCACTCCTTTACAATTACTTTTCAGTACCTTTTTTACAAAAAAACGTTCACTCTTAACCATTCACTTTCAACTATTTATATACCCTTTCTATACCAATCGTCCAAGATTCGTATAAGCTTCCTATAAGCTTTCTATAAGCTAAACCTACCCTCCTTCCTACCAAAATTTGGCTGTGTAGTTCACACCTAATTTGTTAATTTGCTAATTAAAATAAGTTTCGTATCTTTGCGTTTTAAATGATAACAACCAAACAAATGGTATGGAAGAGTACATACTTACACTTGTAAATCAAACAAATAGAAATATTTTTCTCACAGGGAAAGCAGGAACAGGTAAAACTACTCTGCTACACAAAATCATCAATACTTGTTATAAAAATACGGTGGTAGTTGCCCCTACGGGTATTGCTGCTCTCAATGCTGGCGGGGTAACTATTCATTCGATGTTCCAACTCCCTTTCGCTTCTTTCTTACCAACACTGAGCAATCCCCCTATTGTGAATGAATTCTTGCGCTTTGAAAACCGATTTTCTTTGCGGAAACACTTCCAAATGCACAAAAATAAACAGCAGGTTATCCGCAATATGGAGTTGCTAATTGTAGATGAAGTGAGTATGCTCCGTGCCGATGTGCTCGATGCTATGGACTATATGTTGCAGTTTATCCGAAAAGACAAACGACCCTTCGGAGGCGTACAAGTACTCTTCATCGGCGATTTGTTACAGTTGCCCCCCGTAGTAAAACAAGAGGAATGGGAAGTGCTTAAACATTATTATAAAGGAATGTATTTCTTTCAGTCCGAAGTCATAACTCAAAATCCTTTGCTATATGTAGAACTCGAAACCATTTACCGACAAACCGATAAGCTGTTTATTTCCATTTTAAACCACTTGCGTGAAAACCAACTTACCTCTGAGGATATCAAACAGTTAGAAAAGTATGTACAGCCAGATTTCCCTAAAAAACACCTAAAAGATTACATCACCCTCACCACTCACAACGCCAAAGCCGATGCAATGAACCAACGCGAAATGAGTAAACTCTCTTCTCCCCTATTCTCTTACGAGGCTGATATTGTTGATGATTTTCCGGAATACCTCTACCCTATCGAAAAAGTCATTCAGCTAAAAGAAGGCGCAAGAGTAATGTTCATCAAAAATGACATTTCAGGAGAACATCTGTTTTTCAACGGAAAGATGGGTACAGTAGTCTCTCTTTCCGAAGGTGAAATTACCGTGAAATTAGACGGTGGAAGGGTCATAAACGTCGAACGCTACGAATGGGAAAACGTACGATATAAACTGAATGAAACAACCAAAGATATAGAAGAAGAGCGCCTGGGCTCGTTTACCCAATACCCATTGCGTTTGGCGTGGGCAATTACCATACACAAAAGTCAAGGGCTCACTTTCGAGAAAGCCATCTTAGATTTGGCAAGCGTATTTGCCTCAGGTCAAGCCTATGTAGCATTTTCGCGCCTGCGCTCGTTAGACGGCTTGATTTTGCTTTCCTCAGTAAGTGCTAATGGTATCAACAACAATGGTGAAGTGATAGGTTATGCCGAGAACAAAGCCTCCGAAAAAGAAGTACAAACCGCTTGTTATACAGGAAAAACCGAATTTTTGCAGGAGAATATTCTAAACACTTTCCAATGGAATACTCTTTTAGAAGAATGGGTGCTACACCGCAATAGTTATTCAGGTGAAATTGGCAATAAAAACCTATATAAAGATTGGGCATCACAGCAGTTGGTAAGAGTGCAAGAACTCGTTACCGTCTCCGAGAAATTCATCAAGCAACTCAAAACACTTTTCAATAATGCAACCGATGTTCAGCATATTTTCGAACGCGTAGCCAAAGGTATCACTTATTTTACACCGCTCTTAGAACAATTGTGGTATGAAGTGCTATTAGTTGAAGGAAAGATAGCTAATCAGAAAAAAGTCAAGCAATTTTTCACCGAACTAAAAGAGTTAGACAATAGCCTTTCCGAGACGCTAAAGAAGCTCTTCCGCTTAGAACAAATGATACAATTAGCACAATCCGACCAACCTTTTGATAAAGAAAAGATACATTCAGCCAAATTAGAAACTTTGTATACTGAACTCACCGGAAAAATTAATAATATTTTAAAGAACGAAAAACTCTTTATAGGCGAATATCCTCTCTCCAAAGATGATAAACCCAAGAAGGAAAAACGCTCTACTTATGATATTACACTCCAGCTTTGGAAAGAAGGCAAAACAGTAACCGAAATAGCCAAAGAGCGTACACTATCACAGGCTACTATCTATTCTCACATAGCCAAATGCATAGAACAAGACAAAATTGCTATTACTGAGGTACTTCCTGAGGAAACTATCAATGAACTGAATACAATTTTTAAAGAAAACGAAGAACTTACTACCCTGAAAAGTCTTTATGAAAAGACAGAAGAAAGATACAGTTGGGACGAATTGCGTTTATTCAGAGCCTACTTACTAAAAGAAGCTAAAAAAGCATAATAAAAAAGGGACTTCCTCAGAAGTCCCTTTTTTCATTTTTAAGTTATTAAAATCTATAAGTAACACCTGCTTTAAAACCTCCTGTTGCAAAAGAGTTGTGTTCTACAAATAACTCAGCATTCACACCGAAGTTTTCTGTAAAGAAGTAACGCCCTCCTGTTTGAAGACGCACTGCAAGCCCTGAGTCATATTCGGGATTATTATTGTACCAATTATCTCGGTCATTATTCCAATTGTAATATCCCAAACTTAAACCACCGTACAAATCTACGTTTGAAGGAAGTCTTCTTATAAGTTTATTGAAGTGGTAATTACTCGTAGCTAAAACACCTATATTATTGTATTTTACGCTATTGTAGTTTCTACCACGGTAAAATAACTCACCTCCTACAGTTATTCGGTCGTTAATTCCAACGTCCACTGAACCATATATCATAGCTCCTGGACCTGAAACACCAAGACCTCCATTAATTTGTACATCACCAGCCCCAAACGACTGTGCTGAAGCTACTCCTACACTGAGGAGTAATCCAAAAAGTAAAACGATTTTTCTCATAAATAATTACTATTAACTTGTTTTAATAATGCAAAGGTAATATTTTTATTGATAATAACAAAAAAAGACTACCTTAAAAATTAGGGTAGTCTTTTTAACACAGAAATATGTTTCTTATTTATTTTTGATTTAAAGGAGAACCTTCACGAGCAATATAAGTCAATTTCAAGGCATTAACATCTTGCAATTTCTCACGAATATCACTCACTAATCCCATATTGGTATCAGCATCTACTTTCAAAGCGGTCATAAATACATCTTTTAGTGCATCGCGTAAACCTTCTCTATAATTCAATATATAGTGGCTTACCTCCGAAACATCAATGAATTTATCGTTCACTTGGATTTTAGCGTTTACACCAAACTTAGCCTGATACTTAGGAAGTGGTTTCCCTGCATAAATGTACACAACTGGGTCTTTCTTGTCCAATTTTTGTACCTGGTCTGCCACTGGCAACTTATTTTGTACCATCAAATCACTGTCTTTAGATTCTGTTACTGTCATAAAGAAGAACAAAAGCATAAAGATGATATCTGGCAAAGAAGCCGTAGAAACAGCGGGCGTTTCGCCACTTTTCTTTTTTGTAAATTTTGACATATCCTTCTAATTTTAGTGTTTCTTAGGTGCTGTTTCAAGCAATTTTCTTGGGAATAGCTCCTGTAATTTCACGATTTTAGGTTCTAACGCATCTTTCCTGTCTTTAGGAGTACGAGCTGCGTTAAATTCTTCCTCTATCTGAACGTAAGGTACTTCGTTAGGGAACAAACGTCTGCGTTCACGCTCACGTAACTCATTATATGCCTTAATCAATTCATTTTGTACAGCTATATAAGTGTGATATGAAGTTTCACGGTCGTTGCGCAAAGAAATAACTGCTTTATCTGGGTTGTCAGATGATAGAGGGTCTCTTTTACCTTTACAGTAAGTACAAGAACCATCTCCATTGTTATCCAAGAAATTAAGCGCTGTTTCTTTTACGTCTTTAAGTTCCTTAACTTCGTTGTTTATTAACAACTGGTTGTACTTGTTCACTACCACTACCAATACGTTTTTCTCTTTTACTGGTGGAGGTGGTGGCGTATTTTCTTGTGGTTTAGGAGGTAACTTTACAGTAATCCCTGAGTTACTCTCAATAGTTGTTGTTACCAAAAAGAATATCAACAACAAGAAAGCAATATCAGCCATTGAACCTGCATTTACCTCGGGTGCGGAACGTTTTGCCATAATTTCTTATTTCATTAGTGCTTTTTTCACATTGGAAGCTATAAGAGCTACTACGGCTACCGCTACCAATATGTACAAAGCGATTAAACCTGTGCTTACCCATCTTCTTACAGATTCGCTGGCTTTCTTCACTTCGTCACTGGCATTAGCTTCTACAGCTCCTGATGAGAAGATATAAGCTAAAAGAAGAACTACCACAAATCCTCCTGTATAGATAAGCGTTTTCTTAAGTGCTTTTGGTGAAGCTAAAATGTTTTGTGCCGCTGATATGATTACTGCTAACAAAGCTATTCCTAAAAGAACATATGTGAGCACAAACAAAGCTTGCATAGTACCGTTATTGGGATCCTCTGCGTTTGTAAAGAAAGACAAAACAATCCATAGAACTACCCCAATTACGCCCAAAGCAAGAGCTCCATATTTTGCTATTTTATACATACTTAAAGTTGTTTAATGGGTGAATAAATTATTTCATTTTTCTTGCTACTAAAAGGTCTATCAATGAGATAGAAGCATCTTCCATATCATTTACGATAGCGTCGATTTTAGCAATGATGTAGTTGTAAAATACTTGTAGAATCATCGCTACAATCAAACCAAACACTGTAGTAAGCAAGGCAACCTTGATATCACCAGCAATCAATGATGCGTCCAAACCACCAGCTGAACTAATCTTATCGAACGCTTCAATCATACCAATTACCGTACCCATAAACCCTAACATCGGTGCAATAGCAATAAAGAGCGAAATCCAAGATACGTTCTTTTCTAATTGACCCATCTGTACACCTCCGTAAGATACTACTGATTTTTCAACCATATCAATACCTTCTGATGAACGGTCAAGACCTTGATAGAAAATAGATGCAACAGGACCTTTTGTATTACGGCACACTTCTTTAGCTGCCTCAATACCTTTGCTATCCAATGCCTCTTCAATATTGGCAATTAGCTTTTTAGAATTGGTAGTCGCCATATTGAGATAAATAATTCTCTCAATAGCTACTGCCAAACCAATAATCAAGCAGAGCAAGATTGGAGCCATATAGGCAGGACCCCCTTCAATGAAACGCTCTTTAAATACTTGGTGGAAGCCTTTGCTTTGTTGCATCGCTTCAGTTGCTTCCTGAGCGCTAACCATAGCCACGTTTAAAATTAACATTGCTACTAGAAGTAGCTTAGATGACATTTTTTTCATTTGTTTAATCTTTTTAAATTGTTAGTTAATAATTTAATGTTTAATAATTATTCTGTTTTTTTAGAAAGAAGCAGAGAGGAAGGGATTCGAACCCTCGATACGCTTGTGGCGTATATACACTTTCCAGGCGTACTCCTTCGACCACTCGGACACCTCTCTCTATGCTGTTTCTGAATGCCAAAGTAACAAATTATTTTTCTATCCCACAAGTTTTTTCTTAATTTTTTGCTAAATTTCTCCAGCTATATTTTCTTCAAACTTGATTTTGAATAGTTTATGAGAAATATTTTTTTTAAGCAAAAGCATCAATTTTGTGATTGCCGACTCGGTTGTGAGGTCTTTTCCGTCTATCACTCCCATCTTTTTGAGGGCTTCACTCGCTTCATATTTGCCCATCATCACACTACCTCCAGAACACTGGGTAACATTCACTATATGTATTTCTTTATCAATAGCACTCTGCAAACTCTCTACAAACCACGCATCGGTAGGAGCATTACCTGAACCGTAGGTTTCTAACACTACCCCTTTCAGATTTGGGATATTGAAAATACCATTCAGTATAGATGCAGTAATGCCTGGGAACATCTTGATAATCGCTACGTTAGTTTCAAAATCTTTCCACACTTCTAAATGTTGCTTTTGCTTACGGGGTAAAAGGTTCTCTTTCATTACCTTTAAATGTACACCACTTTCTACCAACAGCGGGTAGTTCAGCGAGGCAAAAGCTTGAAAGTGCTCGGCATTTATTTTGGTAGTGCGGTTACCTCGGTAGAGCTTGTACTCGAAATAGAGTCCTACTTCTTGTATCACCGGCTCGCCATTCTCTTTCAACGCTGCCAGCTGTATAGAGGTAATGAGGTTCTCTTTGGCATCGGTGCGCAAATCGCCTATCGGCAGTTGCGAACCGGTAAATATTACAGGTTTAGTAAGCCCTTGTAGCATAAAGCTTAAAGCCGAAGCCGAGTAGCTCATCGTATCACTGCCGTGCAACACTACAAAACCATCGTAGTGATTATACTCTCTTTCAATCACCTCAGCAATTTCAATCCAATGCTGGGGGTTCATATCCGAGGAGTCTATCACTTTCTCAAACGAGTGCACCGAGATTTCACAATCTAAGTGCGAGAGCTCAGGAATACGCTTGTAAAGATTATCAAACTCGAAAGCACGCAAGGCTCCTGTTTGGTAGTCCTTTATCATCCCGATAGTCCCCCCCGTATAGATGAGGAGCACTTTTGAATTATTGGTTTCCATCGAGTTTGTTCTTTACAGGATTAGCGTACATCTCTAAGAACTTCTTTTGTGAAAGGTCTTCAGAATTGCTTCGGTTGTTCATTCGGCGTTCAAAACGTCGAAAATCTTTTTCGTTGTAGTATTCCTTATATATAGAGGTGTCGTTCAGCAAATCATAAGCAATATAATTCGCAGGAAACAACTTGTACTGTTGATGAATAGCTCTGTCCAAACATTCAGCTAAGGCTTGCAATTGCTTGTTAAGATGCTGATGTATGGCTTCTATTGTGTCTATCTGGTCGTACAGCGGTTGTCCTACCGAAATATGCACACGCCCTTTTTGTCCCAACAAGCCTTGAATGATGTTTTCAAAATCCTCTTTTTTAGATTTCACGTATTCTACCCCGTTATGTTGGGCAATAAGAGCAGGCAACTTCAACAGATCAGTAGGGTCAAACTCATAGGAAATCGACATCGGTACTAAATTAAGTGTTTTCAGGTACTGCAAAGGTGATATATCTTCGGGAGCATTAAGGGTGAGCATCTTCAAAACCCCTTGCTGGGTACGGTCGTCGCCGTTCTTAGTACGCCCTTCTCGTTGCGCAATCCACACATTGCGATGCTCTTCTGTAATGCAGTGGTAAATATATTCCGATACCAATTTAGAATGCTCCAAAGCCTCTCGTGGGGGCAGACTCCTATATATAATAATATTTCTGTTGAGCATCGCCAATATCTTCAAATACTTTTTCCTAAGCAAATTGTCGCCCATCGCCGAAGCCGTCATCGAAAGGTGATTGTCGTATAGGGCAACGTTTAATAAGGAAGTATCTAAAACAATATCGCGGTGATTGGAAACAAATACATAAGCTTTGCGGGGGTCTAAACCGTCAAACCCATCACAGGTAAATTCCGAAATACTTTTCTCAATCGCCTTAGTAACCACTTGATACATTATATCCTCCTGAAAATCGGACACCTTTTGGCAAGCAAGCAGTCGTCGCTCTCGCTCCTCGGGAGTTTCATCAGGAAATGCATAAGCCATCATCGCTCGAATCAAAGGATTATCTTTAATTTGCGACAAGGCACGTGCTACTTCGTTGTCGTTAAACGGACGTATGGACTTGAAATAATCGGTCATTTCAGATACTCTATATTCTCTTGTTTTGGATAACGAAAGGCAAAGTAACGAAATATATTTGATAATACCTAATTAAATCTTAAATATATTTGTAGCATTTTCGTCAGTAAGGCGTATAATCTCGCTTTCGGGCAAAGCATATATATCCGATAATTTCTCTACAACTTTCACTATATAAGCACTTTCGTTGCGTTTCCCGCGGTAAGGTACTGGTGCCAAATAAGGTGAATCGGTTTCTAAAACGATATGCTGTAAATCTATATTTTTTAAAAACTGGTCTATCTTTCCGTTCTTAAAAGTTACCACTCCGCCAATACCTAAATGTAAGCCGTAGCCAATAGCGCGCTGAGCTTGCGCTTCTGTACCCGTAAAGCAGTGAAAAATGCCAAAAAGTTCGTCACTTTTTTCAGTTTCTAAAATCTCAAACACTTCGTCAAAAGCCTCTCGACAGTGAATAACAATAGGCAACTGATGTTTTTTAGCCAACTGTATTTGCCTTTGGAAAGCCTCTTGTTGCTCTTTGAGAAAAGTTTTATCCCAATAAAGGTCGATGCCTATTTCGCCAATAGCACAAAAGAAATGCGATTGCATCAAATTCTCAACGTGCGCAAGTTCCTCCTGATAGTTTTCTTTCACACTACAAGGGTGCAGACCGTTCATTAGGAAAACGTAGTCAGGATAATCGTTTTTCAGCTGAAACATTCGCTGGGTATAGCTCGCATCAATAGCTGGGATAAAACAACGGGTTACGCCAGCTGCTTTGGCTCGTGCGATCATCTCGGTACGGTCAGCGTCAAATTCTTCTGAATATAAGTGTGTATGTGTATCTATCATCAGTTGTTAGCCGTTAGTGTTTAGTAGTTATTTACAATTATATAGGTTAAATACATCACAAGTGCAACTCCTAATAGCCTATATTTCTATAATCTTTCTTCACCTTATCTTCGGTATAGATTCGTCATTTGTTCGTCTTTCCTTCGTCTTTTGTTCGTCCTTTAGCCACTGTAGACCCACTGTAGACCCACTCTTCGTTCACCTTCCCTTCGTCTTTTGTTCGTCATTCGTTATTCCTGTACTTCCCTTTTACCTTTTACCTAAATAAAACGCTACTGCCGATGTTACAAACCTCTCAAAAGCCTCGGTTACTTGAGGAGCGTTCTTGGTGGTGAGGGCAAACGGACTCATATGGGTATACGGATAAGGAAAATCTTCTATTTGTACCTCTATATTGATATTTCTGTAGCCTCCTTTAAGGGTGTTGAGTGCCTCAATAGGAGGTGTTACCTCGTCCTTCTCCAATACTAAAGCTTTGATTTGCTTCTCCAACTGCAAAAAGCGCTGTTCACGTTCTTTCTGGTAATAGTTGTAGCGCAACATCGTTTTGAACCAACCTTCACCAAAATGAAGGTTACTGTCTTGATAATGTCTTAGGCGGTCGTCGTTCTTGAAATTGGTGCTGAGCAGTTCGGCAAAGGTTTTCTGCATTGTTATCGCTGCACGTCCGTCCATTATGTATTTAGAGATGGGGAACATACGGTCGATAGTCATACCTCCGCAGAAGCAAAAGAGCTTGGAATTAGTAAAATAGTCTTTGGGATTTGCCATCATCAATATTACAGAAAGGAAAGAACCTATGGAATACCCAAAGAGGTCTACCGTAGCCGTAGGTGCAATGGTAGGGAGCAAGCCCGCTTTCAGGTCGGTGATGAGCTGTACTATGTCGTTATACGTTTGCAAACCCGACCAAAAGAGACGTTGAGGAAAGGCATCTAAACGCGTAGAAGTCGCCGCATTCACATAAGAGGTTTCCGAATTATCCGGAAACTCATTCATACGCTTTTGTGCAATAATGTACATTTCTTGGCGAGAGCTCCATCGCTCAGGGGCACGACTCATATGGAAGGCTATTGGAAAGAGCATTACTGCCTTACCTGTTTGTGTTGCCAATCCATAAGCCCACGGTAAGTATTTATCCCATTTCTTTTCGTTCAGTCCGTGGAATACAATAATCACCCCTTCAGCTTTTGGAGTACCCAAAGGTTGTATTATATGATACTGAAAATGAATATTACAATCCACATCATAGTCAGCCCAATGGAGGTCGTCTTGCGCATCATTAAGCTGAGAAGGAAACGATAAGTTATGTTCTTGACAAAACAAATGCGGACTTCCTGGCAAGTAATACTTAGCCCCTTCGGAGAAGAAGCTATTATGCAAAATACGAATACCCAGCTCGGGTAATTCGGTATCACGCTGGGTATCGAAAACTGTTTTTAGTTTTTTGTATAATTCGCAATATTCCATATTTTTATAAATTAGAAAATTAGCAAATTAGCAAATTTCCACATTTACTAATTTGCTAATTATAGGATTACCAATTAGGATTTTGTTTCCAATTGCCTTGTTCGTAGTCTATATCATCTACTGGTACAGGCCATACTATTTTGTAATAGTAATTACTTCCTACCTGAATATTGAGTTCACTATAATCAGAGGCAGGAGTATTCCTAATAGCCGTTACATCCTGAGGAGTGCCTCTTTTTACAGGCAATCCCCAGCGATTAAGGTCATACAGGCGGAAATCTTCAAAAGCTAACTCTCTATTGCGCTCGTTTTGTATGTCGGCAAAAAGGTTGCTTCCTGAGGTAGTAATAGCACTGAGCCCTCTTGCAGCACGTAATAGGTTTAAGTACTTTTTAGCATTAGTTTCATCATTGTTTTTATAGGCAGCTTCGGCTGCTATAAGGTAAGTTTCAGCTATGCGAAAAAGCTTAGCCTTATGCCCATAATAAAAATTATAACTATCAATAGGTTCTAATTCTCTATTTCGAGGGTACTTGTTTACAGCATAAAGAGAGCTAAACCCTACGGTTATTTCTTTCAAGAAAACATCTTTTCGCCAGTCGTCAGTAGTAAATAAATCTATAAAATCCTGAGTGGGCAATACATTAGGATTGGCGTCTATCTGTCCTGGGAAAAAGAAACTTTCACTTTCGCCTAAATAGAGCTCATTGGTATTATCAGAAGTTTCATAAACTCCTGCATTAACAGCTGCGTATAACTGAATAATACTTTCGGCATTATCATCTTCTGTCCATATTTTTTTGAAAGCATCGGCAGAGGCAGCCAATGGATAGCGATTAGTACTGATAAGTGCTACTGCTACTTGGTAGGCTTGTGCCCAATCATTTTTATAGAGCAAGACCCTTGCTTTGAGAGCTCTGGCAGCATCGAGGGTGAAAGTATCAGCTCCTGCTGCTCCTGTTTGGTTTGCCAATAAGGTTTCGGCTTTCTGAATATCACTGAGTATAAAATCATAGGTTTCGGCTACACTACTGCGCGGAGGGAAGTTCTTGAGCGTAGGAGCTGTAAGCAGAGGTAAACCTAAATCGGTAGTTGCTGTACTACTGTTATAAGGCTTGCAGAAGTGCGTAACCAAATAGGTATAGCAATAGGCTCGCCCTAAGTAGAGAGCTCCTGTAAGTTCTTGTATTTCTGATTGCTCAGGTATATTAGGGAAGCCCTTAATACCCGTGTTTATATCTTGAATGATAAGAAAGCGTTCTTTCCATATAGAGGCAGTAGCGTGCTCTGAAGAAGCAAACGTAGACCACCGATGCATATCGGGCAACTTTTCCATCGCTCCCGCAGCTGCGTTGAGATAATCGGCTTGGAGGTCTGAGGCATACATCTGTTGCCCCTGATTGTAATCACGCAAAGCGTTATACATCCCGTTTACCCACATCTCGGCATCGCGCTTATTCTTAAAGCTGGTATTCTCACTGGCGTAATTATAGGGGTCTAAGTCCAAACGAGCACAACCCGTAGGCAACGACACCAAAAAAGAACATAAAAGTGATATATATATTATTTTTTTCATTTTCCCTTTTTAGAATTTAAGTTCTACACCTATAGTAAATTGACGAGCAGGCGGATAACCTCCTCTTGATAACGTATTAGAAAACTCAGGGTCGGCTCCTGAATATTTGGTAATAGTAAAAATATTACGTGCCGATGCATATAGGCGCACTCCTGAAAAGAATCTCATTTGGTCTATTACCTCCTGAGGAAGCGCATAACTTAAACTTATACTCTTCAAGCGCATATAAGAGGCATTTTCGAGTAAGCGAGTGTCTTTGCGCATATAATAAGCACTGCTGAGTTTAGGCAACTCTGTATCATCACCTTCTTGTTTCCAATAGTTAAACAATTCTCTATTAAAATTCTTACCTCCAAAAGTGCTTTGGTTTAAAGTATAGTATCGGTCTTCATTGATAAGCCATTTGCCCAAAGCATAAGAAAATGCCAAATCGAGTGATACATTCTTATAAGCAGCGCTTAGCCCAAAACCACCATTGATAGGTGCAAACATTTTCTTACCTGTAGTTTGTATTAGGTCTTCACTGAATTGGGTTGTAACTTTGGAGTCGTCTTTTTGTTGTATCATAGGGTTATCTTCGTTTCGTTGATACCATTCGGCATCTCCGTCTTTATTGATACCCTTAAATATTGGCAATGCCCATTGTAATGGTTCATTTAGCCTATATCCATTATTAAAAAGTCTATTCACAAAATTATCTTTGCTCAAGAATAGCGAAGTTACCTTCTGTTCATTGTAATTCATATTGAAATAAGGACGTATGCTTAAATCATTGTTCTTACTTCTATATGTAATCGTTGAAATAGTAAGGTCAAAACCTCTATTTTGCATATCACCTATATTATCCGGAATAGAAGTAAAGCCCGACGCTGAGTTTATATAACGTTGTGCAAGAGTTTTATGGGTATTGCGCTCATACACTTCAAAATTGATAGTAGTACCTTTGGCGATACCGATGTGCAAGCCGAGTGTTGTTTTCTGTTGTTCTTCCCACATAATATCGGGATTACCGAGCATCGCGATAAAATAACCTGGGGTTTGTTTATATAATTTTGAAGCATCTACCAAGGTTCTATTGCGATAATCACCAATAGAAGAGTTGCCCGAAATACCAGTGCTAAAACGCAAATCTAAGCTGGTAAGCCATTTTACCTTTTGCAAAAACTTCTCCTCTTTGAGTTTCCACATTCCTCCTATCGCCCAGAAATTGGCATAGCGATTATTTGAGCCAAAGGCTGATGAACCATCACGGCGTGCTGATAGGTCTATAAAATAACGGTATTTATAAGAGTATTCCAAACGGGCAAAATAGGAATTAAATCCTGATTCAGACTGACTATCTCCTACATTATATTCTTTAGTTCCGTGACTGAGCATTGATAAAGCATCAGAAGGTTGCCCCTTAGACGATGCGTTGAATGAGCGCCACAGCGTTTCGATAGATTCTTGCCCCAATAAGAAATCAAAATCGTGTAAGTTCTTTATATTCCATTTGTATTGCAATAGGTTAGTATAAGTACGCTGTATGTATTTATTGAGATAGCGAAAGGTTTGTGCTACCGTTTTGCTACTATCATTACTATAACGATAATCTATATAAGAAGGTAGAGGCCCTTTGCTTTCAGTTTCATTTACATTATACTGTATCCCTACTTGGCTTTTAAATGTCAGGTTCTTGATAGGTTCTATTAATAAATACCCTATAGGCAATATATCCTCAGTATAATCAATAGAAGGGTATTTTTCAGCCATATAATCAGGGTGAAAAAAGCCATTTTGACGATTAATAAAAGAAGGAATGTAATTCTTTCTCTTCCCATCGCTCTCTTTGGGAGAATAAATAGGGAGCGACAATATATCGGTTTCACTACCAGCATTCGATACTCCTTCGGCAGTAGTAGTTCCTAAGGAGATTGAAAGCCCTGCTTTAAGCCAATCGGTTACTTGAGTGTCTAAATTAGTATTGAGATTATAGCGCTTGTAGTCCGAACGCGCCTTGATACCCTGTTGGTCTAAGTAGCCCAACGAAATGTAATAAGAGGTCGTATTACTTCCTCCCGAAATAGACACATCGGTGCGTGAGATAGGAGCGAAATCGCGAAAGAAAACTTTATCCCAACGTGTATTATAAGGATTTGCCGCCAAGATACTATCGGCGATAGCTCTTGCCGTAGTTTGAGTGTAGCCCGAACGCCTACCGAAAGCCACAATAGCATTGGGGTCTTTTTTTACCCAAAAGTCCATATACTCTTGTGGGCTCGCCATATTATCAAAGAATTTGCGAGTTACATTGGTGCGCATTGAGAAGCCCAACTGATGATTAATAGTAATATGAGTGCGCTCATTGCGTTTACCTCTTTTGGTAGTAATTAAAATCACCCCATTGGCAGCACGAGCTCCATAGATAGAAGTAGAAGCAGCGTCTTTGAGTACTGTTACGCTTTCTATATCGGTAGGGTTATACATCGTCATTATATCGCCACTTACAGGGGCACCATCTATTATATACAAAGGTTCTGAGACTATCGTCTTATCAAAAACTGACATAAACGTGTTGAGCCCGTGAATGAGTACCGAAGAGCTTGCCCCAGGTCTTCCGGACTCGGTAGTTACCACCATACCTGCCACTTTACCTTGTAGCGCATCGGTGATATTAGCATTAGGGGTTTCGGCAAAATCTTTGCCTTTTACAGTAGCTACCGAAGCCACTGTGCGACTGGCTATTTTCTTGCCTCCATAGCCAGTTACCACTGTACCCTCTAATTGCTGAATATCGTCTTCAAGGACGATATCTATTTGGGTTACACCTACCGTTACTTTCTTTTCGACAGATTTCATTCCCAAGAATGAATATTTGAGTACATCGCCTACTTGGGCATTGAGAGTATAGTTGCCATCAAAGTCAGTAGAAGTACCGTGTTGGGTGCCTTTTATAAAGACAAAAGCACCCATCATAGGTTCACCCTTCGTGTCTTTCACCGAGCCCTTAATCGTTACATTTTGCGCTAAGGAAGGTAATACCCAAAGGAAAATACCTACAAAAACTAATAAATTTTTCAAATTCATAAATCGCTTTATTTTTCAGTGCAAAGTTTTCTAAAAAAAAATGAGAAAAACAAACAAAAGAAAAAAGAGATTCCTCTTTTAGAATATTTTTCTAAAAATAGAACTCAAAACAGAAAATAAATATGTTTTATAGCCTCTTTATTGACAAAATGGCGTTTTTAGAACTTTGAGAGTTTATATACTGAAAATGTGATGAATATATTTTTTATGAGCGTTTTTTTGGGTAAAAAAATTTTTATATGGAGCTTATAGGAAACTTAAACGAATCTTGGACGATAGATATAGGAATGTTAATGAAAGCCTTTGTACACCTTGGCTGAGCGCTATAAGGTAGTTACACTTATGTTCTGTTATTGGTTTTTCTAAAAAAGTATTATCTTATAGAAAAATACGCCATTGCTTATTGATAAGGTAAGATTTGGCTATTTGCAATTATTTATTATCTTTGCCGAAAAATATAAACATATGAATATGAAGCGCTTTTTATCAGCCATCACACTCCTTGTTATGAGTCACTTAGCTTGGTCACAAAATCCTAATATTTTAGACCCTGATTACCAAAACAGCCGTCCTAGCCCTTGGACTTATGGGGGAAATATAGGTATTGGCTACTCTACTTATGGATTGGGAATTGATGTATCGCCACGCTTGGGGTACAAAATCACTGAGGATTTGGAGCTTGCTGCTGTAGTGAATGGTTCTTTTCAAAACTCGGAATACTACCGTAGTTTGCTAGTGGGCGTAGGTCCTGCTTTAACCTATTACATAGGTAGGGTGGCGTATGTGAGTAGTTCTTATCAGCATTATTTTATCTCTCAGAAGCATAAAAGCTCCAATTACAAATACAATACTGAGGAAGATGTCTTGTATGTGGGAGCTGGTTATATGCAAAATGTGGGGGGTAATGTGTATATACAGATAGGTGTGAGCTACAATGTGCTCTACAAGAAGGACAAAAGTGTTTTCAGCAGTGGTTTTATACCGAGTGTTGGGATAGTGATAGGACTTTAGTGTGAGCCACACAGTGAAGTGCGAGTCGCACAGGCAATTAGCACGACAAACAGGTGTGAGCGAATGAACAGTAGAGAAATTTATTTATTTATAATTGTTCATTTATAATTATTTTATACCTTTGCACCGAAAAACATAACAAGAGGACAAATTTGTACTGATTGCAACCTCTTGGGGTACTCCCCGAAAAATGCTAAAACAGTAATCTTTACTTGCTTTTCACGTCGGTTCCCCATTCTTCTTTACAATTGCGTCCTCTACTAAATCATAATTACCAATGGGATATTTATTCACCTCTGAGTCCGTTTCTGAAGGACACCCCGACAAAATCGCAGACCAAATAAGCGATGCTCTAATCGACAACTTTCTTGCTTTCGACCCTCATTCGAAGGTGGCGTGCGAGACTTTAGTTACTACCGGTCAGGTAATATTGGCTGGGGAAGTAAAATCGAACACCTACATAGATGTACAGCAAATTGCGCGCAACGTAATTGAGAAAATTGGCTATACTAAAAGCGACTATATGTTTGAAGCCAAATCGTGTGGTGTGCTTTCGGCAATTCACGAACAATCGCCCGATATCAATCAGGGGGTAGACCGCGGTAACCCCGAAGAACAAGGGGCTGGCGACCAAGGAATGATGTTTGGTTATGCGGTAAACGAAACCGAAAACTATATGCCTCTTGCCTTAGACCTCTCGCACGCTTTGCTGAGAGAATTAGCTGATTTACGTCGTGAAAACAAAGAGATTACCTATTTGCGCCCCGATGCGAAAAGCCAAGTAACCCTTGAATACAGCGATGACAACAAACCGGTGCGCGTGAACACGATTGTGATTTCTACCCAACACGACGAATTCGACACGGAAAAGAAGATGCTTCAAAAGATAAAAGAAGACATTGTGAACATTCTCATACCGCGTGTGATTAAAAAGTATCCTCAATATGCGCCATTCTTTGACGACAAGATTATTTACCACATCAACCCTACGGGTATCTTCGTGATAGGAGGTCCTCACGGCGATACAGGCTTGACTGGTCGTAAAATTATCGTAGATACATATGGCGGTAAAGGGGCTCACGGCGGAGGCGCTTTCTCCGGCAAAGACCCGAGCAAGGTAGACCGCAGTGCAGCTTATGCTATGCGACACATCGCTAAGAACTTAGTAGCCGCAGGAGTAGCCGATGAGATATTGGTGCAAGTGAGTTACGCCATAGGGGTAGCCGAACCTACGGGCGTGTACGTAAATACTTATGGTACAGCTAAGGTAAACCTCACCGATGGTGAAATAGCGAAGAAGATACAAGAAATCTTCCCTTTGCGCCCGTATGATATAGAACAACGCTTGAAACTACGCAATCCTATTTATAGCGAAACAGCATCTTACGGACATATGGGACGTACTCCTAAGGTAGTAACCAAAGTGTTCTCATCACCTTATCACAAGACAAAAAAGATAGAAGTAGAGCTTTTTACTTGGGAAAAGTTAGACTTTGTAGAGAAAGTAAAAACCACTTTTTTTAATGATTAATGATTAGCAGTTAATGTTAATATTAATATAAAGAAGGCTGTCTGATAGAAAACAGACAGCCTTCTTTTATTTGTTTAGAAGATGATATACAATGCAAATTAAATAGTTGGAAGGGTGAAGAGTTTGATAGAAAAGCGACTTTTCACTATCCAATATTCTCTCTTAAAGCTCTATTTGGTATTGCAATACAAAAGTACCTAAGCGAGTACTTACCTTTTTATCAGTAGCATCGAAGATAGGGCGGTTCTCATAGCCTAAGGAGAGTTTGCTCTTTTGTCCGTTAAAATAAGTATTCACACCTACTGAATAGATATTCACGTTGCTGTTGAGGGCTTTATAGTTAGCAAATCGCCAGCCTGCATTGGGTTGTACACGGATATTACAATTTTCCCATTTAGGAAGCAGATAGCCTAATTGCAAGAATAAGGTACTACCTGTACCTATGGCGGGAGTAGCATTGCCAGCCCCATTAAGAGAGGTTCCTCCTCCAAAAATGCTATTAGCACCCACACTTCTCACATAATCACTACCAAAATGAGTGCTGTTAAAGCCTAAATAAGCGGTAATAGCGTCGTTGCGTTCAGAAATAGGAGTATCTATAAAGAAGTCGATTCCTAAATTGAAGTAATCGCGATAGGAAGTATTAGTTCCATCAGTGATTTCTCTCATTTTAGCTTGATATTCATAGCCAATACCGAGATTCATTATATGTTTAGTTCCTAAATAAGTGCCATTACCTCCGCTAGTAGGCAATTTGTTGCTCTCATCGTCCCAAAACTCATATTTTAGGTAAGAGGAAGTAAGCACTTTGGGTTGCCCTTTGCTATAATTAAAAGCTGTACGAACATTATCAGAGGGGGCAGGTGAATTTTGCAAAGACACGAAATAATCAATCTTTCCTAACTGACCTTTGGCGTAAACACCTATCCTACGCCCCATATCATCGAAATGATTAAGGGTGTTAAGGTAATAAACGGAAGGGTCGAGAGTGAGCATAGAGCCATTAGAGAAGGTGTTGGAAAAACGACCAGCTCCTGCAAAGGTGGTCTTGGCTACCCCAATGCTCAATTTTTCACTAAAAGTATACTGACCGAGCACGTCAAGCAGACGAAAATCGGAGCTTTGGAGGGTACTTTGGTTGAGATTGTTATTTCCCATTAGGATATAGAACAACCATTTCTTTTCTACTTGGGCGAAGAAGCCTAAGCGATAACGCCTTACAGAAAGGTCGAATACCTTATCGGCAGGTTCACCTTGTACGGTAGTACCAGGGTTTGTTTCGGTAAGGCGAGCCCAAAACTGTCCACGCACAATACCTTGAATAAAAGTGTCGCCTTCTTCATCGAAATTATGACGAAGCAACTGAGCTGAGGCAGGAATTGCCATCAATAAAGCTACTAAAAATAGAATTCTTTTCATTTTATGGTATAATATTGGTTTAAAAAATATATTCTTAACGCAAAGTTTTTATTTAGCTTTGGGATTGGTAAGAGCCATTAAACTCACATCTATCAATTCCTTCAAGTTTTTATCGGAAGGCATTGGTGCATTGCTGTTGATGATATTACCCTGCGCATCGATAAGCATATAACGAGGAATACTTCGCAAGTCGTACAAAAACTTATAAGTATCTTTCACTTCTGGGGTGGTATACAGATGAATACCACTTAGTTTATCATTCTTTACCATCTCTTTCCACGCTTCTTTATCACGGTCTACTGAAATACTGAGAAAGACAATAGGCTTACCTTTATAGGATTGCTGTAAGGCTTCTAAGGCGGGCAACTCTTTACGGCAATCAGGGCAATAAGTAGCCCATATATCTACAAATAACAATTTGCCTTTGAGGGGTAAACTCTCATATTTCACTTCTTTATCGTTCAAGTCGGTAAGACCTTTAAAAAGAGGGAAAGGTTGTCCTGCTTTAAGTCGGTTTACTGTAGCAATGCGTCCTGAAAGAGCGTTTAACAGTTCGTTATCTTTCACTGCTTTTTGCACTAAGGCTATAATCTGTTCATTGGTAGTCTCAGCGGAGGTAGCCGATACGCCTTCGATGAGCAAAGGGGTGAGGTCTTCTTTAATATTTTGTGATTTGAGCGTATTGAAATCGGCTAAAATCTTACCCCACGGGTCGTTGAACTCATACTGCACTTGATAGCGATAGATTTTCAGTTGGAAGCAATTATGCACTAAGGTTTTATAAGCATTATACGCATCGAAATCGGTAGCGTTATCTAAATCTACATCTTTAAGAGATTCTTCCAAGGCTTTGATAGCAGGGGCTTCTTCTTCGGTATATTTGCGATGATTCAGTAAATAAGCAGAAGTAAGAGACAAAAGTTCGTATTGGTTCTCTTTCTCTTCTTTAACTATAAAATCAGAAGGTAATCCTTTAGCGTTAGTTAACACCTCAGCGCATTGTTTACTTATCGCTTGTAGGTTCTGCTGAAAAGCAACGGGGTTCTGCCCTAAAAGTTCATTTTGCTTTTCGGGAGTTTGCAAACCTATAGCTTCCTTTTGTTGCTGATACGCTTTTATAGCTTCTTCAGGATTGGTACAAGCACTCAATCCTAACACAATGAGAAATGCAATAAATAGTTGTTTCATAGCTTTAGAATTTAAAATAATGACAAAGGTATAATATTTTTTTGGAAATAGGAACTTTTTTTATGAATATTTAAATAATGGTTAATGATTAATGAAGGGGTTAAAAGGTAAAAGATAAAAGGTAAAGGGTAGTACAAGGGTAGGTACTATTAGCAAATTTGAAAATTAGTAAATAAGAAATGAAGTGTGAAAAGTTTTTAGAAGAAGGGAATAAGGTTGCAAATTGAAGATTATTGGAAGCTAGGAGGAACAAAAGACGGTGCGAGCTGCACGGGCAAATGAACAAAGAACGAACAAAATATCCTCTCCCCAACCCTCTCCCAAGGAGAGGGAGTGTTGTAACGGAAAAGTGAGACGAACAAATGACGAACAATGAACGAACAAAAGACGAACAAAAGACGAACAAAAGACGAACAATGAGTGGTCTTTCAGTGGCTCTACAGTGGCTCTACAGTGGCTCTACAGTGGCTCTACAGTAGCTCTACAGTGGCTCTACAGTAGCTCTACAACGAACAATGAACGAACAATAAACGAAGAATGAACGAACGATGAATGGAGATAAGGTGAAGATAAGATGGAGATAAGATGAATATTGATTGTATTTTAGGGTAATATTGAAATAATTTTAATAGGTTTAGGCTAAAAAATATCATTGATTATTTATATTTCAAAAATATTTTGTACCTTTGCAGTCGATTTAAGGAAATAGCACAATGAAGTATCAACAAAAGAAAAAAGCGGTATTACTCCTTGCTGATGGCACTGCCTTTTATGGTAAAAGCGTTGGCTATGAAGGTACTGCTTTTGGCGAAGTGTGTTTCAATACGGGTATGACGGGCTATCAGGAAATATTTACTGACCCTTCGTACTTTGGTCAGATTATGGTGATGACCAATGCTCATATCGGCAATTACGGTATCTGTGAAGACGACAACGAATCGAATGGTATGAAAATTGCAGGGCTGGTATGTAGAAATTTTAGTTATGATGCCTCCCGTGCTGTTGCCGAGGAAACCTTGAAAGACTTTTTAGACCGTAACCACTTGGTAGCCATTTGTGAAGTAGATACTCGCGCTTTGGTGAGTTATATTCGTGATAATGGCTCGATGAACGCTGTTATTTCCACAGAAACTGACGATTTAGCACTGCTCAAAGCTCGCTTAAATGAGATTCCTAATATGAAAGGTTTAGAATTGGCATCGAAAGTGTCGGTTACTGAACCTTATTTTTTTGGCAATCCAGAAGCGAAGTACAAAGTAGCAGCGCTCGATTTCGGCATCAAGAAAAACATCTTACGCAACTTGGCAGCCCGTGATATGTACATCAAAGTATTTCCGTACAACACGCCTTTGGCTGAGCTTAAAGCGTGGAACCCCAATGGCTATTTCTTGTCTAATGGGCCTGGCGACCCCGAACCGCTCACCGAGGTAATTGCCCACGTAAAGCAGATGATAGCAGAAGATTTGCCTATCTTTGGTATTTGCTTAGGACATCAGATTATTGCACTGGCAAACGGTATTAGCACTTATAAAATGCACAACGGTCACCGTGGTATTAATCACCCTGTGAAGAATTTGCTTACAGGTAAGGACGAGATTACCTCTCAGAATCACGGTTTTGCTGTGAATAGAGCAGAGGCAGAAGCTAACCCTAATGTGGAAATCACGCATACCCACCTAAACGACAATACTGTGATGGGTTTACGAGTGAAAGGCAAGAAGTGTTTCAGTGTGCAGTATCACCCCGAAGCCGCACCTGGTCCTAATGATGCGACGTATTTGTTTGACCAATTTGTGGAACAATTGGGGAATTAGAAAATGTAAAAATTGCCCCCGAACCCCCGAAGGGGGACAAGCCGTGAAAAGGATAAGAAGAGTACAAAATATAGGCTAAAAACTAAGGACTAAACACTAACAATTAATATGAAAGAATTACTTACACCCGAAGCACTGCTCACTAATTTAAAAGATGTACGTGCCCTCACTCGCAAGGTGATTGAGGCTTTTCCCGAGAAAGACCTCTTTGAGTTCAACATTGCAAACCTGCGTCCGTTTTCAGGAATGGTAGAAGAGTTTTTGAGAGTTATGGACTATCTTTTTAAAGAAAGATTTCAGGAGCAACACACGCTTTTCTTGGAAGGAGCCTTTCCTACTACCAAAGCGGAAGTATTGACTTTGTGGGATAGAGCTACTGAAATTCTCGACCGTGAATGGCAAAAAGTAGGTGATTATACCCAACCATTCACTATTTATCAAATGACTTTCAGCTTTGCCCAATGGATATTATACTTCATTGAAAACGAGAGTCACCACCGCGGACAAGGGTATACTTACCTCCGTGCTTTGGGTATCGAACCGCCTTTCTTTTGGGGAAGAGAAAGCTTTAACAATTGATAATTGACAATTGACAATTAGCATTATAAAGTCGATAAGTCCGATATCCCTAACCCCTAAACAAAGTAAATAATTAAATAACAAAATATATGAGTATTATTGTAAGCGTGCACGCACGTCAGATTTTGGATTCAAGAGGAAATCCAACCGTAGAAGTAGATGTAATGACCGAGAATGGTTTCCTTGGTAGAGCTGCTGTTCCATCAGGAGCATCGACAGGTGAATACGAAGCCGTTGAATTGCGCGACGGTGGTAAAAGTTATATGGGTAAAGGCGTACTCAAAGCCGTTGCTAATGTAAACGATATCATCGCAGAAGAAATCGTAGGTATGGACGTTTTCGAACAAAACCTTATCGACAAAACAATGATTGGGCTCGACGGTACTCCTAACAAATCTAAATTAGGAGCTAACGCTATTCTTGGGGTATCATTGGCAGTAGCAAGAGCCGCTGCTGAAGAGCTCGGGTTGCCTTTGTACCGTTATGTAGGTGGGGTAAGTGCTCACACTTTGCCTGTACCGATGATGAACATCATCAACGCTGGGGCACACTCCGATGCGCCTATTGCTTTCCAAGAGTTTATGATTATGCCTGTGAACGCTAAGAACTTTTCACAAGCTATCCAAATGGGTTCAGAAGTGTTCCACAACCTTAAAAAGGTATTGCACAAAAAAGGATTGAGCACTGCCGTAGGTGATGAAGGAGGTTTTGCTCCTAACTTTAAAGATATCGAAGACGCTCTCGATTCTATTAAAGAAGCTGTAAAAGAAGCAGGCTACAAATGGGGTGAAGATATCAAAATCGCCTTAGACTGTGCTTCTTCTGAGTTCTACAAAAATGGCAAATACGATTATACTATCTTTGAAGGTGCTAAAGGTAAAGTACGTACTTCAGCTGAACAAGCTGACTACTTGGCAGAATTGGTAGCTAAATACCCTATCATCTCTATCGAAGACGGTATGGATCAAAACGACTGGGACGGATGGAAACTCCTTACTGACAAATTGGGCAAAAAAGTACAATTGGTAGGTGACGATTTGTTCGTTACTAACGTATCTATCCTTGAAAGAGGTATTGCCAAAGGTATTGCCAACTCTATTCTCATCAAAGTAAACCAAATCGGTACTTTGTCTGAAACTATCGCAGCCGTAGATATGGCAAACCGCGCTGGTTATACTGCCGTAATGTCTCACCGTTCAGGAGAAACAGAAGACAACACTATTGCCGACTTGGCAGTAGCTTTGAACACCGGACAAATCAAAACAGGTTCGGCTTCACGTTCTGACCGTATGGCGAAGTACAACCAATTGCTCCGCATCGAAGAATCTTTGGGTTCAGTAGCTTACTATCCCAAAGAAAAAGCCTTCAATGTAAAGAACTAATGTTTTAATATGATTAGGGTGTTCGAGGGCACTCCTCGAACACCCATTTTTTTACCCTTAAAAGAAGTAAGTATGATGAAGAAGATATTATGGTTTTGTATGTTTTTATGTGTGACGACACTTGTAGCTCAGGAAACAGTGTTGCACGGACATATTTACAGTGTGCAAAACAATAAACCAATGCCTAATGTACACATCTTAAACCTCAATAAAGTAAGAGGTACTACTACCAATGACAAAGGTGATTTTAGTATCAGAGTAAGTGCTAACGACACGCTATACATTTCTTTTTTAGGGTATAAATCTACCAAGATACGCATAACAAACGATATGATAAAATATCAAGGGTTGAAAATAGGAATGACAGAGCTTGCTTATACTTTACAAGAAGTGGTTGTAACTCCTTATAAACTCACAGGTTATTTGGATATTGACGCTAAAAATGCACCTATCAATGACAATACGCGTTATAGCATTTCGGGGTTAGATATAGGTTATGAAAGTAGAGCTAGTGCAAGTGCTGTGGGTAGAGTGCTAAGCGCTGTAATGAACCCTGCCGACTTGCTGAGTCGCTCGTTTGGTGCCAAAGGGAAAGAAATGCGCAAACTGAGAGAGATGCGCAAAGACAACGAATTGAGCGATGCTCTTTCCACCCGTTACGACCGCGAAACCCTATTAGAACTTTTGCAAGTAGACCGTAGTGAATTAGAAGATATCATTCGCTCTTGCAACTATTCTAACGATTTTATAATGACGGCAAACGACCTGCAAGTGCTTGAAGCCATCAGTCAGTGTTACGAAGAATATAGGGTTTTGCACAAGAAAAAATAAAAAATATTTTGTCATTCCAAAAAATTGACGTACTTTTGCCGCGCTATTGATAAAATAGAGAGATAAAGTATCATTTTTAATAAGATTTTAAAGATTAACAAGCAATGAAAAGAACATTTCAACCTTCAAAGAGAAAAAGAAGAAATAAACACGGATTCAGAGAACGTATGGCAACTGCCAATGGTAGAAAAGTGTTAGCACGCCGTCGCGCTAAAGGACGCAAAAAACTTACTGTATCCTCTGAGCCAAGACATAAAAAATAACAATTTTAATTGTTTAAAGATTAGTGGTTAATGATTAATGACTTGTGAAATTAATCATTAACCATTAATCATTTATCATTATTATGAAGATTACTTTCCTCGGTACAGGTACTTCACAAGGGATTCCCGTAATAGCAAGCAACCACCCTGTGGGGCAAAGTACCAACCCCAAAGATAAGAGGTTGCGCACTTCGGCACTTATCAGTTGGGAAGATACCAATATTGCAATAGATTGCAGTCCTGATTTTAGACAGCAAATGCTCACCAACGATGTACAGCATTTGGAGGCTATACTGTTCACTCACGAGCACGCCGATCATACCGCCGGAATGGACGACATACGCCCTTTTGTACGCTTGCAAGGCGATATGCCTATCTACGGACTAAAAAGAGTAATCGATGAGCTGAGAGTGCGTTTTGGTTATATCTTTGCCACTGAAAACCGATATGAAGGAGCTCCCTCGGTAATACCTCACGAGATAGACGAAGCACCTTTTACTTTGTGTGGTAAAACAGTAGAACCTATACACATAATGCACGGCAATTTGCCCATCGTAGGCTATCGGATAGAAGACTTGGGTTATATTACCGATGCCAAATATATAGACAAGAGCGAAAGAGAAAAACTACGAGATTTAGATGTTTTAGTATTGAATTGCCTAAGAGATGATGTGCACCCTACACACCTCAATTTAGCGGAAGCTTTGGAAATTATAGGAGATGTACAACCTAAGCGCACCTATCTCACACACGTGAGCCAAACCTTTGGTTTTCACGATGAGATACAAAAAAGATTGCCTAAAAACGTATTTTTGGCATATGATAACTTAGTAATAGAATGTTAATATTTAGTTAATTATTAGGTGGGCGAGAAAAAAAAGTTTATTTTTGCCCTCGTAATCAAAAACAATTAAAGATGAAAAAAATTGCACTTTTACTTGTAATGGCAGTATTGGTAATGGCTTGTAAGAGTTCTTCAGGCTCAATGACTGCAAAACCCAAAGAAACAAATATAGCTAATAAAGCTATTAAAGGTGAATGGACATTGCAATCCATCACATATAGCGAGAAAGGTAAATATGAAGTTACCTTGTTAAACGATACTTCCAAAGAATGCTTTGAAGGCAGCACTTGGAAATTCGTTCCGAATAACAATCGTGGACACTATACTATCAACGCGAGTGGTTGTTCAACAGGACAAAGAAACTTCATTTTTATTGTACAAGAAGTAGATAAATCAACAGGATACTATGATTTTCTCTTGAAACCTACTAATGAAAAATACGTTTCAGAAACTAGACAAGGTATTCGTTTGCATTTAGCAAGTATTTCTGACGACTCAATGGTATGGGAACAAACCGTGAGAGTAGATGGCAAACCTTTTGTTATCTCAATGAATTTTGTAAAATAATTAAAGATTAATACAAACAGAAGATGAAAAAAATCGTAGTTTTAGCCTTATCGGCAGCTGTATTGCTTACTGGTTGCGAGGCATACAACAACTCTAACAAAGCACAACGCGGAGCTGTAATTGGTGCTGCTGGTGGAGCCTTATTAGGAGCTATTTTAGGGAACAACGTAGGTAACGGACAAAACAGCGAACTCGGTGCTGTACTCGGTACAGTAGTAGGAGGTGCTGCAGGAGCTGTTATCGGTAACCAAATGGATAAACAAGCTAAAAAAATAGAAGAAGAAATCCCAGGTGCCGATGTTAAACGTGTAGACGATGGTATCGTGGTTACTTTCGACGAAAATAACGGAGGTGTATACTTTGATACTAATAAGTATAACATCAACGACAAATCAAGACAAACACTTGATAAACTATCTGCTATTCTTAAAGAATATCCTGATACTAATGTGATAGTAGCCGGACACACTGATAGTGTGGGTAAAGATGAGTACAACTTAGGTCTTTCACAACGCCGTGCACAAGCCGTTACTAACTATTTTAAAAGTAAAGGTTTAGCAGGTAGCCGTTTTACTACCAAATGGTATGGCGAAAGAAACCCTGTTGCAAGTAACGAAACTGCTGATGGACGAGCTAAAAACCGCCGTGTGAATGTAGTAATCGTTCCTAATGAAAAGATGAAAGCAGACGCTAAAAAACAGGCTGGAAACAAATAAAAATAGTTTGATACTTGACTATACAAATGAGTGTTGAGAAGTACTTCTCAACACTCATTATTTTTATTAAATATCTAAAACGAGAGATAAAAAAGAACGTTAGAAATATAACAATATCACTTCCAAATGACATTTTTTTAATCTTCACTTTTCTCTTTTCACTAAAATACACTACCTTTGCACTGTTAATCTTGGTATTTTGGGTATTTAGGTTTATTACTTACCTCTTACCATACTCTGCTGTCGCAGACTTTACCTCATATCTAAAAGAAATGCAGATATTTAAATTTGGAGGCGCCTCAGTAAAAGATGCTGCAGGTGTACGCAATGTCGCTAAAATATTAGAAACGGTAGGCTATGCTAATACGCTCATCGTGATTTCAGCAATGGGAAAAACCACTAATGCTTTAGAAGTAGTGGTAAATAGCTATTTTAAGGAACAAGAAAAACTTTCGGAAAGCGTTCAGCTGATAAAAGACTTTCATTACCATATCATTCGCGAACTATTTACCGATGAAAATCACCCTGTGTATTGGAAAGTAGATGGCTTATTTGCAGAACTCACTTCGTTTTTAGAACGCAACAAATCGCCGAAACACAGTTTTGTATATGACCAAGTGATTGGCTTTGGTGAACTCATTTCTACTACTATTATCAGTCAATATCTGAATGACAATGGTATTAAAAACACGTGGATAGATGTCCGTAATCTCGTAAAAACAGATAGTAATTACCGTGATGCCTCTATCGACTGGGAAGAAACACAAAGTAACATTCGCACGCATATTAACAAATCATTACTGAACATCACACAAGGTTTCTTAGGAAGCGATGCAAATTTTTTCACTACTACCTTAGGACGTGAAGGTTCAGACTATACAGCGGCTATTTTTGCCTATTGTTTAAACGCTGAAAGTGTAACGATATGGAAGGACGTACCTGGCGTTCTCAATGCCGACCCTCGATATTTTCAGCATACAGAGCTCTTGCATAAAATCCCTTATAGGGAAGCTATAGAACTCGCTTTTTATGGCGCTTCAGTAATACACCCAAAAACCCTACAACCACTCCAACAAAAGGAAATCCCTCTTTATGTACGTTCGTTTTTGAATCCTACTGCTGAAGGAAGCGCTGTGTGTAACGTAGCTGAATTATCTCCAAAGGTGCCTTGCTTTATCCTCAAGAAAGAACAAATACTGCTTTCTCTCTCTTCACTTGACTTTTCATTTATAATGGAAGAGGGTATTAGCTATATTTTCAAGAATTTGCATAAGACTAAGATGAAAGTAAGTGTGATACAGAACTCGGCTATTAGTTTTTCAGTATGTGTAGACAACAAATTCGATACCTTAACTGAACTTTTAGAAAAGTTGGAAGAACGCTTTAAGGTATCGGTAACTGAGAACGTAACACTTTATACCATTCGCCACGCTACGGAAGAGGCTATTAAAGAAGTGGAAATGAACAAAGAAGTGCTGCTTAAACAAGTGGCTTCAGATACGGTTCAGATAATAGTAAAGTAAATCTATCCTCTTATTATCAGTTATTGTTTAAACAACAATCAAACAAAGCATACAATAAAAAAGGGACTGATGATATATCAGTCCCTTTATATATATTCTATGATTCATATTATTGAAATAATGCTTCATTTACCTCATTAAAATTATATTCTTTTTGAGTGCCTTTAAACATATCTTTCAATACAAAAGTATTTTTGGTAAGCTCGCTTTCCCCAATCATCACTACAAACGGAATGCTTCGCTTATTAGCATATTCCATTTGCTTTTTAATCTTAGCTGCATCGGGGTAGAGTTCTGCTCTTTTTCCGAGTTTACGCAACTCTTTCAATAGTTTCATACTCTGTAAAGCTTCGTTATTGCCAAAATTTATACAAAGCACTTCTATGCTATTGCTTAGTGATTCAGGAAAAAGATTCAGTTCTTCCATCACCAATCCTATGCGGTCTAAACCAAACGAGATACCTATACCACTTATCCCCTTCAATCCAAAGATGCTCGTAAGGTCGTCATAACGTCCACCTCCACCAATAGAACCCATTTGTACTCCCGCTGGAGCAGCAACCTCAAAGATAGCTCCTGTGTAATAATTCAGTCCACGTGCGAGGGTAACATCGAGGTCTAAAATAGCTGTTTGTAAGGTAAGCCGCTCTATTTGTTGTGCTATAAACTCCACCTCTTCAATACCTTTCAACCCCGTTTCAGAAGTCTTTAGTATCTCTTTCAGAGCAGTGAGCTTTTCAGCAAGAGCTCCTTTAAGTACAAAGATAGGTTGTAACTTGCTAATAGCTTCGTGGCTGATACCTCTTTCCATCATTTCTTTGATAACACCCTCTTCGCCTATCTTATCGAGCTTATCGAGAGCTACGGTAAAGTCGATGAGTTTGTCACTCTCCCCTATCACTTCGGCAAAACCGCTGAGAATTTTGCGGTTGTTAATCTTAATAGTCACCCCTTTAAGATTGAGCGCTGTGAACACGGTGTCGTAGAGCTGTACGAACTCCACTTCCTGCCACAAGCTGGTACTGCCTACTACATCGGCATCGCATTGGTAAAACTCTCTGAAACGTCCTTTTTGCGGACGGTCAGCGCGCCAAACAGGCTGAATTTGATAACGTTTAAAGGGGAAAGTCAGCTCATTTTGGTGTTGTACTACATAGCGTGCAAAAGGAACTGTAAGGTCATAACGGAGTGCTTTTTCTGATATTTGGGGAGTGAGCTTCTGAGTATTCTTAGTTTCCCAATCGTCTTGTTTAACTCCTTGTGTAAAATCACCTGAATTGAGTATCTTGAAGATAAGACGATCGCCTTCTTCGCCATATTTACCCATCAATGTATCGTAATTTTCAAAGCTGGGCGTTTCGATAGGCTGAAATCCAAAAGCGTTAAAAGTATTTTTAATAGTGTTAATAATAAAGTTGCGTTTGGCCACATCGGCTGGTGAAAAGTCACGAGTGCCTTTAGGTATGCTTGGTTTTTGTATTGCCATTATCGTTATTATATTAGGGGAGTGTTTTTCTTTAATAAGTCGTTATAAACTGTTTCTATATTCTCTTTGATGGTGTCCCAATCTTCATCTTTAAGACTAATTACATCATTATTTTTAAACTCTTTGTCATCGGCATCATCAAAATAAATAAGAGAACGCATTATCATTTGCATATTATCAATATGATATTTTTTCTTATACAACTCAATTAGTTCATCAAGGGTATATTCTTTCAATAATTGATGCAAATCATAAAAGTCTTTTCGGCTACCTCTTCCTATGATAGCATTTATTTTCATCGCACAAATATCTTCTTTTGAAGCCAAACGTATGCCGTCAATAGTCTCTATGTTAAAAAAAGAATAGGGATATTCTATGATATCCACTTTAACATCGTCGATATACATAAAAATACCTATTTTAGAGATATCATTCAATATAACTAAATCACCAAAAACATCTTTTATCTCACCAAAAAGAGCCATATTGGCATCTTTATTAGAGTTCTTATTGAACCTAAATATATCTAAATCTATTGAAATGCGATGCTGATACCGAAAAGCTAAATTAGTACCTCCTGCTAAACAATAATCATCAGATAAGATATCTAATGTCATTAACTCTCTAAGCAATTTTTTCTGAGGTTCTCCTATCGCTTTGCTTTCTTTTAGTAACATAATTATAAATGTATCTATAATAATTTCTGCATACGGCATCAGCTTCGGGAGACTTCTCTACTGCTTTTAAAATATCCTCTAACGAAAAATGAGTTTCGATGAATTGTATTTCTTTATCTGTACCTCGCATTAGGGTACGAGCAATCATAAAGTACTTACTTTTTTTAAGACTTAACTTATCGAAATGGCAGTCCCAAAACACTCTTGAGTGTACATTTGCTTTGAATTCTTTATCTAAATCAGTGTTCATAGTTTAGTTTTTTCTTCACAATACAAAGATAAGATTTATTAACAAACATAGAATATTCAATCACTATTCTTAGCGTCTCCTTTAGCTTCTTGCCAATAAGTTTCCATTTCTTGTAAGGTCATATCTTTGAGTGATTTTCCCTTTTCATTGGCTCGTTGTTCCAAGTATTGAAACCGAGTTATAAACTTACGATTAGTGCGCTCCAAGGCATCTTCAGGATTTACTTTCAAAAATCGGGCATAGTTAATAAGACTAAAAAGAACATCGCCAAACTCACTCTCAATATTTGTCTGTTTTTGCGCTTTTACTTCGGCGTGTAGTTCATCTATTTCCTCTTTTATCTTCGCAAAAACATCGTCTATATTATCCCAATCGAAGCCTACACCTGCCACTTTGTCTTGTATACGAGTAGCTTTTACTAATGCAGGCAAACTTTTAGGCACACCTCCCAGTACGCTCTTGTTACCTTCTTTGAGTTTTATTTTTTCCCAATTGCGCTTTACATCGTCTTCGTTGTCTACTTTCACATCTCCATAGATATGCGGATGTCGTTCAATGAGTTTTTCACACACACCATTTGCCACATCAGCAATATTAAAATCACCCGTTTCACTACCTATTTTGGCATAGAAAACGATATGAAGTAACAAATCACCGAGTTCTTTTTTCACTTCTTGCAGATTGCCACTGAGGATAGCATCGCCCAATTCATAAGTTTCCTCAATAGTGAGATGGCGCAACGATTGTATTGTTTGTTTCTTATCCCACGGACATTTCGCACGCAGGTCGTCCATTATATCGAGAAGTCTCCCAAAAGCCTGAAGTTGTTGCTCTCTCATATCAATCCTATAAATTTACTACGGGCGAGGAGACTTGCACCTAATAGACCCGCCTTATCACCTAATTTTGATACTTTTATCGAAGAGTCTTTATTCACTAAATTCAAAGAATACTTCTTGATAGCACTGCGCAAAGGCAATATCAAATAGTCGCCTGCATTGGCAAGAGTACCACCAATAATCACCAATTCAGGATTAAATAGGTTGATGAGACCCGCCACGTGTTTACCTAACGTATTTCCCACCTCTTCAATAAGTTCTATAGCCAATATATCTTCCTGCAAAGCTACATCTATGATATCGTTGAGTGTAATTTCGTCTTCATTTTCCTTCTGTTGAGTAAGTAAAGACGATTGACCGTTATGAAGTTTTTCCAAGAATTTACGATAAAGAGCAGAGCCCGAAGCCTCTGTTTCTAAGCAACCTTTCTTACCACAGTGGCATAATATCTCGTTTTCAAAGGCAGTAATATGCCCAAACTCACCTGAAAAGCCCGATTTCCCATAATATAGCTGCCCATTAACGATGATTCCTAAGCCTAATCCCCAACCTACATTCACGTAGATGATATTTTTTTCAGCCTGTACGCGTCCTTTAATATATTCACCATAAGCCATCGCACGCGAATCGTTATCAATAGAGACATCTATACCCAATTTTTCTTCAAACATTTCAGTAAGCGGACGTTCATCGAAATAAAAGAAACTATAACTATGCCCCGTTTGAGGGTTCACACGCCCTGAAATATTAATGCCAATACTCAGTATTTTGTCCCTAGGAACCACTGTATGGCTCATAAAATCTTCAATTATTTCACATAAACGTTCAAAACGCTCGTGAGGATGCGCTTCCTCAAAAGAGATATCCATCTGTTCATCTATCAAATCTCCCTTAAAATTGACAAGCCCTATATGAACGCGTTTTTGAGAGATATCTACACCTATAAAATATCCCGAACTTTGGTTCAATCCATAGATATTAGGACGTCTACCTCCTGGGGTTTCCATCTTCCCAAAGTCCATCACTATACCATCTTCTATCAGTTCGCCCACCATTTTAGTAACGGTAGGAACACTGAAGTTCAGTTCCTTGCCAAGGTCAGCAAGTGTATCATCTCCGTTATTGATGTAATAACAGATAATATCCTTTTTCAATGAGGCGCTTCTGATGCCTTGTTTAATTTCTTCTAAAAATTTTAGTCCCATAGCATTTTAATCTTAATCATTATTGTAAAGGTAAGGCAAAATTACTAAAAATATTTTAATAAGAATGCAATAATAAAAAATAATTGATGTTTGTAATTAGTATTTAATGCTTTTCTCTACGGATTAATAGTAACGATTTTACCCTCACGGCGCACCACAATCTTTTGATTATTCTTCCGCTTTTCGGCTATCATTCGTTCGTAAGCAACGTCTAAACCTTTTAAAAGTTTGTCTCGAAATAACTTTCTTTCTGTATTTCTATCTTCCATAGCTGTTTTTCATTTGATTATAGGTAGCATAAAGATGCATAATCACTTCTTATTACTCATCTGTCATCTCATAAAACCAATTTAAAAAAGGGTCATCGGTCGCTTCGTCGTCCATACTATGAGGGGTTACCACTTCTAATCCTATTGCGGGGATAGTGGTATGAAACGTATTTTGCACCCACTCTTGGTATTGTGTATTGGGGTGGACGAACATTTCGTTCTTATCACTGTTAGGAGGGAGTGGATAATACTCGTCCCAACAAATTTCATCATAGCCAATGGCTAAAAGGCGCAAGAAATCCAAGGCGTTTTTCACCAATATACAGGTCATCATAGAGCCTGAACCCGACCCGATATGCACGATTTGGGTACGCCCTTCATCGTCGAGCCACAAGGCACATTCCGAACCATCGGCACCACTGCGTGCAAAGACGAGCAAACGGCGCTTTATCTTCTCGGCGTGCTGTTTGTATTGTATTTCTAATAGCTCATTACGATAGGATTCTTCATCTACATTGAAAGTAATAATGGTACCTCCTTCTCGCTCATCATCTGTCCAGCTTTCTTCTAATTTATCCCACGGATATAGATAGCCATAACGCACGCCATCTCTGTCCTCATAATAACCATTGTCCTCTATCCACTGATAGAGTTGGCGGAGTTCCTCAGGGATTTGCATTCCCTCAGGGAGGGTATTTTCTAATTGTTGTAATAAAATATTTTTCATTTTTCTTTACGGTTCATACATCATCGCATCATACCAACCTTCAAAATCATCATTTAAGCCACTATCCTCTGAGCCCATTGGTACAAAAATATCTATTCCTTTTGCGCGAATAGATACTTTATTGAAATTCAATTGCTTTTTTACCACTTCCCAGTTGCCTGTCTCTTCAACCGTATTCACACAACGGACTATTTGGGTTGTTCCTCTGTAGTCCAACCACAAAGCTACCATAGAACCATTATATATATTTTCGGCTATTTGCAAAAAACGCTGAGCGGCATCGTCGGCATTCTTACCAAAAGAAATGGTTAAGAGTTCTTTACGAAAGTTTTCTTCTTCCATATAAAAGGCAATATCGATATCTACGTTTACGTCATCTAGGTATGTATTCCTAAAAGGATTTTTAGGATACAGATATCCGTAACGTACACCATCGTCTCTGTCCTCATAATAGCCTTTACCTTCTATCCACTGATAGAGTTGGCGGAGTTCTTCGGGGATTTGCATTCCTGCGGGAAGTGCGTTTTCTAATTGTTGCAATAAGATGTTGGGCATAATTTGTTGTTATTTCTCCTTAAAGATATCTAATACTTTATCTCTCACTAATGGAAATTCAGTATATCCTCCTCGGTCAAGAAAGTGTTTCCCTTGTGGAAGACGAATAAACTCACAATTGAGCAAGCGAGAGAGATTATCACTTAGCTGAGTGGGTACTATATCGTCATCTATAGCTGAAATAACCACTGCTTTACCTACCATTGGCAAATGTTTGAAACTTGAAAACTTCTCTACAAATGAGTTTAAGCTCTCGAAATTGGGTACTGGTTCATAAAATCCCGATACGAGTACGATACCTTTAGGTTCTTTTTTGCTCTCCAATAGGAAATCCAGAGTAGTAATCGTACCCAAGCTATGCGCTACTATTACTGTTTGAGGTGTTACATTCACCTGTTTTTTAAGTGTTGCTATCCAATCATCAACGTTTGGATTATCAGGAGAAGGCATTGCAATACGATAAGCTTTAATTTTATGCTTTTTTAATTCTTCTTCTAACCACTTAAACCAATGATTATCAGTCGTGGCGCCATATCCGTGTACTATATACACTTGTTTTTCCATTTTTTTAGTATTTTTATTCTGTGCATAACTTAGAGAAAAGACACTTAAAACTAATATTAATAATATATTTTTCATATAAATTATTTATTTAATAGCAATTTTTGACTTTTTTCTACGCTTTCATTTTAGTAAAGTGTAAAGGAATATATTAAAAAACCTTCCTCTAATAAATTTCAAAGGGGAATATTGAGAAACTAACACAACAAAACTTTCTATTTCTTAGTTGCTCGTTTAGGTTTTTCAAGTGTTTTTATTTCATTACCTAAAACCGTAATTACTTGATTGTTAGAAATAGGTCGCAAATCTACTTTCTGTGAATATTCATTTACTATTTTTTGAGTAACTTCCTTATATGGAAAGTTCAAATAATGAGGCAAAAAGTAAAAATCTACCAAATGTAATCCTGAATAATCAGTTAATTCTGGAGCTTTTTTAGTTTCATCCATATCACTAACGAACTCAATATTAGGAGAAGCAATGATAGAACCTGCCGAAGTACCTATGTACAACTTTCCGTTATTAATTTGTTCCATAAGTAGTTTGTCAGCTCCTTTCTTTTTTAGTTCCTGCATTAGGTAGAACGTATTCCCTCCAGAAATGAAAATATAATCATTTCGTTCTAATGCTGTGGCTATTTCTTCAGTAGTAGCGGTAGAAACTTCTAATTCTTCTATGATAATCCCTAATTTTTCAAAGGCTTTTCTATCATCATCGACATAAAAACGCACTTTTTCTACCAAACTTGCTGTTGGAATAAATACGATTTTCTTTCCATTTACTGGTTCTCCTGCAAAATCTTCAAACAATTTGGCTACTGAACTGAATGATGAGGTTAAAAATAATCTTTTCATATTTTCATTTTCGTTATTCGATAGTGTATTTTGTCCCATAGAAAGATAAAAAACACCACATAATATTGTTGTTAGTATTAATTTCATTACTATTTTTACAAAATCAACGTATCGTAAAGGTACGTAAATTACTCCTTGTTGAATAATTTACGTACCGTTGATACGTGTAAATGAGTTATTTTTAACTCTCTTTGGTGCCATTGCTTGCCGTTTTTGGATTCTTTTTGGCACGTGTAGACCTACTTGCTTTCAGCGCTACGAGCTTATCAATATGAATATTGATACGTGCAATAAGCTGATTAAGGGTTTCAGTGGGTTGTATCACAGCAAGAGCATTGAGATGCATAATGATTTCGCGATATACCACATCGATGTCTTTGCGAATGAGCCTGAGTGCGCGAGTCCCTGCGATAGTAGAAGCCCTCTCATCGCGGCGTGTTCGGTAGAGCTCCATAAAGGTGTTCTCGGCTTCTTCAAGCCAATTCACCCATCGCGCTAACGAAATCTTCTTAACCGCTGCCGCATACTTATCGGTGCGAAGGTCTTGAATGAGGTTTTGTGTCTTGCTGTGTTGCGACTCGAAACTCTCGGAAATGATATTGCCATAGGTTTTGAGCAATATCTTAATAAGCACTGCCGCCTCGCGTTCCTCTTTCGTAGGACTGTAATAGGCTTCGTTCACGCAAGCCGAAAGCCCTCGAAACATATTGTCGCGATTGCGGTCTAATTCCTTCAAGCGATGCGTGTGCTCACTCTTGGCAACCACCTCAAGCGATTTGTTTTCCTCCTCTACCAAAGGCGTAAACTTACCCAAAAGGGTAGCGAGCGATTCAATATTGGCTTGTTCTAACGCCAATTTCACTTCGGTTACGAACCCGTAATGTTCGTGGTTCTGTAAACTTGCAATAGCAAGTCCTTTAATTCTTTTATTCATAATGAATCTCGGTTATAATTTGTTAAGAAATAATGCTACAACAAACGTACCAAAAGCCTTGATTTTCTGTATAAATTAGCCGTCAGAAGTGTTAAACTTTAAGATTTAAAACTTTGAAAAGATATATAAACTAATTATTGTTTAGCAAATTCTTCTAAAAACTTCCTATATAATGGTACACTTCTCTCTATCCATTCGATTGTACTGTTCATCTCGATGCCGTAATAGGCAAAAAACGGACGATAATCGGCGTGAATGTATTCGAACGTGAGTTCAAAAGGACGCAACAATTCCTTAAGGGTGTATTTATATTTTTCGTTATGCGCATATTCACGCTCATCAATACCTGCCGAAATGGCAAGCGTTACCCTTTTTCCACCTACTTTATAGCCGCTTTTGCTTCCGTAAGCCCAACCGTAGGTAAGGACTTCGTCTTGCCATTTCTTTAACAATGGGGGCATACTAAACCAATAGAGCGGAAACTGAAATACAATGTGGTCGTACTGCTCTATCAGTTGTTGTTCCTTCCTGACGTCGATATGTTCGTCGGGGTATGCTTTGTACAACTGATGTATGGTATATTGCTCTGGGTATTTCTCGAGCTCCTCAATCCAACGTTTGTTGATGAGAGAATCCTCTATATGAGGGTGTGTTATTATAATGAGTGTTTTCATTCGATATGAGCCGCACGGGCAATTAATGATTTAATTAAATTGTTAATATATTTAAATTGCTTAATCAATTCACGAATAATCAAAAGTGAATAGTACGATACGGCTTACAGGCTCGTAAAGCATAATGATAGCATCGATACCGCCACCATACCAATCGTAACTTGCCGTTTCTGCAATAAAATAGAAAGGGTTTCCTTGATAGGTTATACTAATCCCATCGTTAGGGAGGTTATTACCTATTTCTATTTTCATATCAAATGCTTTCGGATATTCATCACTTTCAATAGTTGTAGTCCAATTTCCGTCCCATATATCTCCCCCAAATCTGTTTAAGTAGTTCACTTTATTCAGTTTTCCGTCGTATTCAGGAGAATATAAATTAATTAATGACCCGTATTTTTCAAAATTTGCTTTGCTTTTCTCGTAGCCTTTCTGCATTTCCTGAAATTCCTTTTCTTCTTCGGAATTGAAATCCCAGTCGTGAATGGCTGTTCTTTCAAAAAATCCTTCTTTTCCCAGAAACTCAAACTTATTATCATCAGTCAGTTTAAAGGCTAACCAATTCGTAGCAGTATATTCATTATGATATTCAGTAGTATTATAGCCTATATAAACCTCGTAAGGCTCAAATGGACTGAGCATATATACCTTTTGTCCTGCCCATTCGGGGTTGATTTCTGCCAAATCGATACTCATCAGGGGCAAAAAATGCTTTTTGAGCCATTGTTGGTCTTTCGTAAAGATGTCTTCTGCCTTAGGGAACGCCTGCAAATGGTCGTTCAATTCTTGAATGTTTTCTCTTGATTGCATAATGATAATTATTTAAGGTTTATGAATTTAAGGCAAATTGTCATTCGCCCCTACGCATACCACAAAAACGATGTTATGAATAATCAAAAGTGAATAGCACGATACGACTCACGGGCTCGTAAAGCATAATGATACCATCGATATGCCCATCACACCAACTATAGTTAGGAGTACTTGCTACAAAGTAAAAGGGGTTTCCTTGATAGGAAATTTTAATCCATTTATCAGAATCTTCATCTTCATAATCTAATTTCATATCAAAAGCCTTTGGATATTCTTTGCTACTAATTGTACCTACCCAATTTCCTCCTATTATATGTCCTCCTAATATATCTAAAAATTTAGTAAAGTTAGGTTTCCCATCATATTCAGGAAACTGTAAGCTCACCAATGAACCGTATTTCTCGAAATTTGCTTTACTTTTCTCGTAGCCTTTCTGCATTTCTTGAAATTCCTTTTCTTCTTCGGAATTGAAATCCCAGTTATGATATTTAGTTCTTTCAAAAAATCCTTCGTTCCCTAAGAACTCAAACTTGTTATCATCGGTGAGTTTGAATGTTATCCAGTTAGGGGCAGTGTATTCATTGTGATATTCGGTAGTGTTTCCCCCATATATCCTATATTCGCCTCAAAAGGGCATAACATATATACCTTTTGCCCTGCCCATTCGGGATTGATTTCTGCCAAATCGATACTCATCAGGGGCAGAAAATGATTTTTGAGCCACTGTTGGTCTTTCGTAAAGATGTCTTCTGCCTTTGGGAACGCCTGTAAATGGTCGTTTAATTCTTGAATGTTTTCTCTTGTTGTCATAGTATTTTGTTATTTATAAGACTTGTCGGATGAATCAGACTAGTCAGACGAGTCAAATAACGACTTTGACAAAGTTTAAAACTTTGCTAAAGTGTTGGGCGAACAGCCATTCGCCCCTACCTCCAGCCACCACCAAGGGCTTTATACAAGGTAATGCCATACTGCATACGGGTAAACTGTGCGTTGGCTACACTAAGCTCGGCATTGAGGCGGTTTACTTCGGCTGTAATGACCTCTAAATAATTCACCATACCGCTATCGAACAGTTGTTTGGAATAGTCGGTAGCTTCTTGATAGGCTTTCATTTCTTGGGTTTTGAGTTGAATGAATTCGTCTTGCGAACTAAATTGACGCATTGCATCGGATACTTCCTTGCCCGCTGAAAGAATTGCTTTCTTGAAATTCAGCAAAGCGGTTTCTTGAGCAGCTTTCTGCACTTCGTATTGGGTGCGAATTTGTCGGCGATTGAGAATAGGTTGTGCCAATCCTGCTATAAAATTAGCAAACATTGATTTGGCAGAAAACCAAGTATCGAGTTCGGTACTACTGATACCTCCACGAGCGGAAAGAGTAAGCGTAGGATAGAAATTGGAACGCACTACATTCGTAAGTTCAAAGGCGTTGCGCAAGTTCAGTTCGGCACGTGCCACATCAGGACGATTTTCGAGCAGGCTTACCGCATACCCTTGACGAAACTGTGTTGGGAATTGTTGCTCAGCAAGCGTGCTTCGTTCTATCGTATGAGGCTCTTCACCCAAGAGTACACAGATGGTGTTCTCCAATGCCCAAACGCTATTGTTGATTGTAATGAGTTGCGCCTGTGCGTTGTACACGAGTGCTTCGATTTGTTTGGTTGCTACTTCGGTAGTAGAACCTGCTTTTTTGAGTTGTTTGGTAGTTTCTAAACTTTTGGTGCGAAACTCAATAGTTTGTTCGAGTACTTTTTTCTGTTCGTCGAGCATCAGTAGTTGGTAATAAGCGGTTGCCAAAGTAGCGACCACTTCGGATTGTACTGCTTTTTGGGCTTCCAAAGTTGCTAAATAAGAGGCATAAGAAGCACGTTTTTGAGCGGATAGTTTACCCCAAATGTCGGCTTCCCACGAAGCGTTACCTGTGATATCGAATAGATTGTTGTAAGTACGGTCGGGAGCACCACCTCCAGCATTTAATGATGAGGTGCTACGAGTATAGTTAGCTCCCACCGAGAGGGTAGGAATAAAAGCTGCCTTACTTTGTTTGAGGTAGGCTTGTGCTGAAACCACATTTTGCATCGCTACACGCACATCGAGGTTATTGGAAAGTGCCTTGCTGATGTGTTGTTGCAAGAGCGGGTCGGTGAAGATATTGCGCCACGAAAGGGTAGCATCGCTTTGGGCATCGGTAGCGGGGCTTTCAGTACGGAAGAGTTTTTCGTCTATGGCTTGTGGACGCTCATAGGCTTTGCGTCCTGCACAAGCGGTAAGGGTAAGGGCTACGGTTACTATAGCCAGTGATTTATAAATGATTCTGTTCATACAGTAATGTTCAATTGACAATTAATATTTAACATAGACTTTTGCCAAAGGTCGTAGCACGACAAGCAAATCGTAGCACGGTAAGCACTAAAATTTTAGCAAGGTTTACGATGCAAAGGCGACTTTTCAGTCTTCACTAAAATATCGGTTGTATTTTCTTGACAAGGCTATCCATTGAGATAGGTTGAGGTTTGATAACCGTACCCGTACGCACTTTGTTAAGTCCTTGCGCGAGAATGACATCACCGTTTTTAAGTCCGCTTTCTACCACAGCATAGTTATCGGCGCGGCTTTTAAGGGTGATGATAGCTTGTTTGAGGGTGTCGTTCTCTACTTTGTACACAAATACCTTTCCTTGTTGCTCAAAAGTAGCAACTTCGGGGATTACAAGTGAGTTACTAAAATGTTGCGGTATCTTGATAGTCCCACTGTTGCCATTGGTAAGCAACTTGTTAGGGTTAGGGAAGGTAGCACGAAATTGTATGCTACCGGTAGTAGGGTCTATTTGTCCGGTTACGGCTTGTATTTTGCCTTTCTCGGCATATTCTTGTCCGTTAGCTAATACCAAAGAAGCCTCAGGTAAGTTTTTAAGTTTCTCGGCAGTGGTTTTGCCTTGGGTATTGTCTAAGAAGTCGAGGTATTCTTTTTCGTTCATTGAAAAATAGGCATACACCTCTTTCACGTCGGATACGGTAGTGAGCACAGTGTTATTGGCAGTTACCAAAGCACCTTCACGGTAGTTAATCGCACCTACCACGCCGTTTACAGGTGCTTTTACTACGGCAAAACCAATGTTGCTGGCTACCTCGTTATAAGTAGCTTGGGCGCGTTGTAAGTTGGCTTTGGCTGTGGCGAGCTGGATAGGGCTCACAATGTTTTTCTGTACCAAAGGCACGAGTTTATCTACCTCTACCTTAGCGACCTCTACGGCTGCTTTGGCTGAAGCAGCTGACTGGTTAAGGGTTTGTGTTTCTAACTTGAAGAGCGGTTGCCCTTGGGTAACCACCTGACCTTCGTCTACCAATACTTTGGTAATATAGCCTGATATTTTGGCTTGTACGGCGCTGTTCACTACGCCTTCGATATTCACGGGGTAAGAAAGGTTAGACACGGTATTTTGTTCGCCTACGATAATCACAGGGTAAGGCACAGCACCTTGTGGTCGCTGTTGCTGTTGGTTTCCATTATTACAAGCTACCATTGCGATAGCGGTTGCTACTAAAAAGATTTTATTCATAATGTTTGTTATTTTAGATGTTAGAGGTTTTAGTTATCAAACAGGTCGGATAGGTCTGAGAGATAATTTTATTAAAAATAATACACTAAAAAGGAAGCGTTTGCAAAAAACACTTCCTTGTTTTTGTGGCGTTGTGAGGTCTGCTTTTACAATGCAAAAGTACACTAAAAAATTTTATAGACAAGTGCCGTGAGACGTTAATCTTTTGTTAAAGTTAGCTTTTAATGATTGATGGTTAGTGATTAATGGTCAATATGGTTTATCTGGTCGTATTCCACATTTGTTACGCCTTTAAGATTAGAAAAATAGGCTTTTGCCTGACGAATATCTTTATCTTGGGGTACTTTGATAGCTATTCCTTTGATAATTTTGTATTCATAAAGCATCTCTGCACCATATTTTTGTACTTCTTTTTTCAAATGAACCAATGTTTTTTGATTTTGATAGCTAATAATAAGATTATGCGTAATATTTTTAAGCATTTCTTCTTCAGAAGAGGAAGATTGCGCTACTTTTTGTGTGGTGAGACAGGAGAGCGCAAGGAGGCTCAATCCTACGAGAATTATCTTTTTCATAAGAAATAACAATTTTAAAATCTTCTACAAAATAAAGATTACGATTTATGTATTATAACTTTCGTGAACTTCCGTTAATAGGTTGTGTTTAAGTAACTAATACCTTTGATAATCAGCGCTTAGATATAGGAAGCTTATACGAATCTTGGAAGATTGGTATAGAAAAGACGAATGTATGCTCTACTAAAAACATAGGTGAAACGAAACTAAAACGAAACTCAGGTAGTGAACTATGCAAAGCAGACAAGACTGTATATGGTTTTTCAAGAGGTAGCTCAGCGGTAAATGGCAGTATAGAAAGGGCGAAGATAACGATTATAAATTAATTCTACAAATAATTTTGACCTTCTTTATTTGTTATTTGATAAAATATTGTACTTTTGCCACGCAATTTAAACAAGTGTTTTTTATAGAATGAAAAAAGTAATTTTATCAGCATTGTTTCTAACAACAATAGCAGTGGAAGCTCAGCAATCGTATGTAGGGCTTCGAGAAAGCAATTATTCGGGTATTTTTCCTGTAACTTCTAATCCTGCGAATATGATTAGTAGTAAGCGTTCTTGGGACGCTAATATTGCTACAGTGAACTTTGGTTTTGGCAACAACGCTATTAAACTCACGCCTAATATCACTGATAGCTTTAACGAGTACACACGCGTTGATACTCAGAATGCTATTTTTGGTTATAACAATATCAAAGCGAAGATAAATGTTGATGTGTTAGGACCCTCGGCTTTTGTGAAGATAAACGACCAGCATACAGTAGGGATTTTCTCTCGTGTGCGCCTTCTGGGCAATGTACGCAACGTAGATGCAAAAATGTTACAATCATTTGTTAGTAATTTAGATAAATTGGAACTCAAAACCCCTTACCAAGTGAACCTTAACGACCAAGAGATAGTGGTAAATGCTTTTTCGGAAGTAGGTTTCTCGTGGTCAGGTGAAGTGTATTTTGACGGTACTAACACGGTGAAAGTAGGAGCAAGTGCTAAATTGGTACAAGGCTCTGGTAATGTTTACGTAGGTTTTAAAGACTTTGAAGGTTCGGCTACACTAACGCCTAACACTGATAAGGACAAAGTAAACTTGAATATTCAATCGGCTAACGGAACTTTGGAAGTGCTTAACGGTGGAATGGACTTGGTTGATTTCGACAATGTAAAGGTAAACAAGTTGTATTTTAATTCAGAAGCTACTACTTTGGCTTTCGATTTAGGAGCTACGTATGAGTTTCGCAAGGACGGTTGCCCTCGTTGCCACAACAATCCTCACGATTTGCGTGTAGGGATTTCGCTAATGGATCTCGGGCGTTTACAATACACTGCGAATAAGAACTCTTACCGTTACAGAATGCCTGCAACACAAAGCACGACTTTAAGTCTAGACGACCTATCAGAAGAAAATTTGAAGAATCACTTTGATGGAACAAAGGCTACAGGCTCTAAATTGAGGTCATCACTACCTTCTACTTTTAACCTCAGCGCCGATTATCGCGTAGTTGATGCGTTCTACTTGAACTTATCAGGACAAGTGAATATAGCTTCTACAAAGGACAAAGAGCTTTACAACGCTACTTATGCCAATGAACTTTCACTCACTCCTCACTACGATACTAATAGTTTTGGGGCTTATTTGCCTATTTCATACAACCAAATATCAAAAGCTAATGTGGGAATTGCCTTGCGCTTAGGCCCATTAGTATTAGGGTCAAGCACTATTTTAGGCAATGTGCTTACCCGCTCAGCTAAAGAGTTTAACTTCTTCTTTGGGCTTCGTTTCGGTCACCAATCTTACCCCGTAGACCTTTAATTATTAATTTAATTTTACAACTTCATAATGGAAAAGGCTGTTCAGCATTTACTGAACAGCCTTTTATCTTTAATTATTAAGCATTAATTATTAAAATTCAAAACTTCCTACTTCAATCACCTCCTTAGCATTACTGAGGCGTACCGTGGTTTCTTGCTGTTTTTGCTGAGGCGTACCATAGTGAGTATAGAAAGTAATACGCAAGTTCACAGGCATCAGTTGCTTTTGTGAGCGAGTGCCAAAGTAATCCACTTGCACTTTGTACTTGCCTTTTTCAGCTTTCTTGAGCATAAATTCTTCAGGTCCGTAGCCTTGAGTAACATCACGTGAGATTTTACCTCCAAGGTAAGTAAGAGTGTTTCGGTAGTAACACTTCTCGTCTTTGGGGTCGGTTACCCATAAGTCCATATCGCAACTATCAGTATCCCAACTGAGCACTACTCGCACATCTACGGATTCTTTTTTGAGCAAACGTTTGTCGATATAACTCACGTCTATACCCTTGTGGCGTGCGACAAGGCTATTGATATCGTTCATTGTTACGATTTGTACATCGCCAAAACGACTGCTCCACTCGCTTGTAACTACTTTATAAAGGTTTTTCACGGCTTCGTTATAGGCACCTTCTTCGGCAAGTGCTAAGCCCAAATCACGAAAAGACTGTGGTTCTTCCTCACGCAGAGTTACCACCTTACGGAATACCCATACCGCTTCTTTCTTAGCATTGTAGTTACTGAGCTTGTAGCCTAACATACGCAACAACTGAGGGTCGTCTAAACCGAGCTCTGCCAAATTGGAAACTATCAAGATAGCTTGCTCACGATTACCTTTCTTAAAGAAATAGTCGGCTACATCTACATAAAAGGAAGGTGTGTTACCGTATTCTTTTTTGAGTTTGTAATAGGTTTCTACCGCTTTTGCTTCCTCAGTGTACTCCATTACCTTTAAATAAGGCGTATCAGGGTTATAGGCGTTGAGCTCTATTTTTGAGGCAGGTACAGGAACAGGACTTGCTGGGTTGCGTGATAAAGAAACATCTTTTTTAGCAGTAGTGTTACCACTAGGAGAATCAGCAACTCTACTATTTATAGCTCCCGTCATAGCTGCTTTTCTTTGTGGAGAATAACCTACTACAACTACTTCTTTTAATTCTGCACCTTCGTCAGCTTCTATAGCAGCAACCTCCTCACTTCTAACTTCCTGTGCTACCCCAGAAGCCACCCCTCTTATTCTTACAGGAGTATCATTAGAGTTATTAACATTTTTCTTAGGTTCAGTGCCTTTCACAGGATATTCGGTATGCCACCATTTACTTTGCTTTTCCGATTGCTCTACGACTCTATCCAAAATACGCTTAGCAGTATCCTCTTTTTGCTTTTGCTCATTTGCTAAGCGTTTGGAGTACTCCTGCTGTAATTCGGTAGGTGGCGTAATACGGTAACGTACATAATCTTCTACGGTTTCTAATACTATCAGCGAATTGCCTTCGGTTACAATGCCGTAATCACGTCCTACCGCATCTATTTGTTTTTGTTCAACACCTTCTCGTTGCAGTTGTGCAATTTGCTTCTCTGCCCATATACGGCGCAAAAGGTTGAACTCACTTTCAGAAGCATCGGGGTTTGCTACAAATTTTACTTCTTTTTGCACCATTACCTTTTTAGGGTAACCAAAACTAAGTACTAAGGTTGCTTCCTCACTTTGCAATTCACCTGCAAGGGTGAAATTACCTTTGCTAATAGTAGCTCCTTTCTCTGGGAAGATTTTGGTTACTTTACCGCTTTTCACTTCTATATCTAGCAGTTGGAAAGGTACAGTGCGTGCTACTTTTATTGCTTGCTCGGTAGTGAGGGTGGTCAAATCTATAAAGCTACCACCCGTAGCATTAGCGAGGTATTGCATTTTTGGAGTATTGGCAACCGCCGAAGCATTCACCACACTCACCGGTATTTTAGCTTGTTTTACCACTTCGTTTACAGAAAATTCTTTACTGCCAAAGTTAAAAATACCGTCGCTAAAAAGTAATATTTCATCTGTTTTGAGGTTGAAATCAATAGCATTACCATCGGTAGCACCATCGTATTGCAAACTTTCTAAATGCGATTTCAGTGCTTGCCAATTACCGTTTTTCACCTCAAAAGTAAGCGGTTTAGCAGAACGAATATTAAAAGTACTAAGCACTACCTTAGTGTCTTTAAGTTCCTTAAAATAAGCATCTAAGAAAGCAAACTCTTTTTCTCTATCGCGTTGGATTGCTGAGTGCGATACGTCCCATAAGAGTCCTATTTCCTTAGGAGTGGGGCTACTTTTAGCTTTGGTATCGCTCAAAGCTATATTGCCATAAAAATAGCTTTTACTGCCTTGGGTAGCGCTAATGGTTTGTGGTTTCTCAATTTTCGGGAAAGTAAGTGCAATGTTCTGGTTGAGCGTGAAGTTTTGCTTGCTTACCTCACTGATATAGCTATTGCGCGCTTGTTTGAAGTCTAATTGCAGACTGTTCTGAATATCTGCCTTTACAAAGCGTGATACTACCTCAGTACGCACCTTGAAGTTTTTAAGGGTTACGTTAGCCGTGATAGGCAAGAAGTAGTAATCTTGTCCGCCTCGTTCGTGTAGTTCTTGTTCAAAGGCGATGAGTACACGGCGAGTGCCTTTGGCAGGCATAGGGTATACACGCGCTTTAAAGTTGTTGCCTTCAGTTTTTTCTAATAAGCCTGGGTCTACACCCCTGCGCACAATATCCTCAAAGGCTTTGCGCCCTAAGGCTTTGTCTACTACCACACCTTCACGCAGTTTGCCATTGATATCTAAGGCAAAGCGCGACACCTGCTGTCCGTCGGCAAGCGGAAACTGAAACTCGCCTTCCATTACGCGGGTGTTGGGGTTGTAGAAGGTCATTTCCATAGTAGTAACAGCCGTTTGTCCTACCACTAATATATCTACTGAAAGGTCTTGCAATACCATCGGGTTGGCATTGCGCTCATTCACTACCTTCACCTCTGGCACTACCGATTTCTGTGCGGTTAGCAGTAAGGGAAGTAGTAAAGCTGTTGCTGATAAAAAATGCTTGATTCTCATTACTAAACAATGGTTTTGATGAAACTACTGTCTGTAAATCAAAGAGCGTACCAAATTTGCTAATCTACTAATTTTCACACTTGCTCATTACCTGAAAAACGTCAAAGTCCCATTCTCTCTAAATGCGCCAAACGGCACTTCAAAACCTTCTATTTTCTTACCATTGAGCTGTACGTACTCTACTAAGTTGTTATCCGAATCGCGAGCCACACTCTTTATTAAAAACTTCTTGCCCTCAGGCAGTTGCAAGCTCACCGTTTTAAACAGTGGGTTACCGAGTATGTAGTTATCACTGGCAGGGGTAACAGGGTAAAAGCCTAAGGCTGAAAATACATACCAAGCCGAGGTCTGTCCGTTATCCTCATCACCGCAATAACCGTCGGGCGTAGGGGTATAGAGTTTCTCCATCACTTCCCGTAGTTTAGCTTGTGCTTTTTGGGGTTTACCAGCGTAGTTATATAGGTAGATAAGGTGCTGTATGGGCTGATTGCCGTGCGCATAGTTCCCCATATTTATGAGTTGCATCTCGCGTATTTCGTGTATGGTAAAACCGTAGTACGAATCGTCAAACAGCGGTGGCATCTCAAACACTTCATCTATCTTCTTTTCAAAAGCCTCTTTGCCACCCATTAGCTGTATAAGTCCTTCTATATCCTGAAATACCGACCACGTGTAGTGCAAACTGTTCCCTTCGGTAAACGCATCGCCCCATTTCAGCGGATTAAATGGCGACTGGAACTTACCGTCCTTATTCTTGCCTCGCATCCACTTAGTTTCGGGGTCAAACACATTCTTATAGCGTTTCGATTGTTCGTAATACTGTTTAGCAACCTCCGCCTTACCCATCTTTTCTGCCATACGAGCAATGCAATAATCAGCGTAAGCATACTCCAATGTGCGGGCTACACTCTCGTTAATCTTCACATCATAAGGCACATAACCCAAACTATTGTAGTAATTCACCCCCTCACGCCCTACCGATTTCACTGGTCTACCATCGTTTTGGGTAGCGTTCTTCAGCATCGCTTCTAAAAGAATTTCAGCATCAGCCTCGTCTATATTCCCTTTCAGGTAAGCATCAGCAATGATAGAAGCCGAGTTCGACCCTATCATACAATCCCTATGCCCCGGACTTGCCCATTCGGGTAACCAGCCCGATTCTTTATAAGCGTTCACCAATCCCTTCATCATCTGTTGATTCATCTCAGGATACAACAGATTGAAAAGCGGAAATACTGCCCGGAAAGTGTCCCAAAAACCGTTGTCAGTAAACATATACCCCTTTTCCACCTTACCGTTATACGGACTGTAATGCACCATTTCACCTTCTTTGTTGTATTCGTAGAAAGTGCGTGGGAAGAGCAGTGTACGGTACAAACAGGAGTAGAAAGTGCGCAAATGGTCTATATTCTCATCTTCCACTTGTATTTTGCCTAGTTCACTCTCCCAAAGGGTAAATGCTTTTTGTTTTGTCTGTTCAAAAGTGTCATTACCCAGTTCCGTTTGCAAGTTCAATAGGGCTTGATCAGGCGAAATAAACGACGAAGCTACTCTTACGGTTACCTGTTCACCTTTTTTCGTGCGGAAACCTATCACTGCCCCTGTGTGTTCGCCCTTGCTTTCAGCATTTTTTGTCAGCTTAAAGCCGTCGCTCCACGTCTGTACACTCTCAAAATCCTTGTCGAAAGTAAGCACAAAGTAATTGTGAAAATTCTCAGGTACTCCCCCACTGTTGTTGCGGGCATAGCCTATAATTTTGCGTTCTTTGGGCAACACTTGCACCATCGAGCCTTTAAAATAAGCATCTAAAACCAAATAAGCCTTATCGCTCTCAGGGAAGGTAATGCGGAACTGCGCTGCTCTACTGGTAGGCGTAATCTCCACCGATGTATCATAATCGGCTAAATACACTTTGTAGTAGTGAGGCTGAGCCGTTTCTGCCTTATGAGAGAACCACGAAGCGCGTTCTTCCTCTTTAATTTTCAAGTCACCCACTACCGGCATCAGTGCAAAAGCCCCATAGTCATTAATCCACGGACTCGGTTGGTGGGTTTGCTTAAAGCCTACAAGCTTATCAGCGTGATATTGATATGCCCAGCCGTCGCCCATTTTGCCCGTTTGGGGTGTCCAGAAGTGCATACCCCAAGGCACCGCAATGGCAGGATAAGTATTCCCATTCGATAAACTAAACTTTGAGTCCGTACCCATCAGTGGGTTTACATACTCAGTGTAAGAGGTTTCGGGCACTGTCGAAGTAGTATCCTGTTTAGTTTCTTCTTTTGAAGTGTTTGCCTGCTTATTACAAGCCATCATCAAACACAAAAACACAAAGTATAATATCTTTTTCATCTTAATAATTATAATTTTCATTCAATTAGATGTTATTTTATAATATGAATCAAGGATTAAAAATTAATAACATATGGTCTATAATGAGTTATGATAATCGTCATACATCCGCTCTTTACCTTCACTTTTCCCGTCACCACACTCCCCCTCTCTTTCATACTTTTCCCTAGTGCCTATGGCCTAAGGCCTATTACCTCTTCCTCTTTCTTTCGCCTCGAAACCCCGTTTTTAACATTTTTAATGCTGTTGTCTTATAGTATGAATCAATCACTTATATACCCTTTCTATACCAATCGTCCAAGATTCGTATAAGCTTCCTATAAGCTCTCTATAAGCTAACCCCACCCTTCTTACAGCCTTTTTTCACCAAAACCCCTCTCTTCCTCCTTCCGAACTTCTTCGATATCTTTCGGATATTCCTAACACTCCCAACTCATCGCTTTTTCATCTCAAACTTTGCCAAAGTTAATAGCCCGTGCGGCTCGCACCTCATTTCCTCATTTGCTAATTTCCTCATTTTCTCATTTTCCAACTCTTATTGCATTCTCTTAAACCTATTATGCGTCCACAGGTAAAACTCTGGTTTGTCGTAAATCTGCCTATTGATACGTTCAAAAAACATATCTGTAATCTGAAAATCCACGTATTCAGTAGGATTTTCCGCCAATACTTCAAAGGTCGTTTGGTAATAACCGCGCTTTACTTTCTCTATTTTAGCAAATACAATCACCGTATTGAGTGCCTTTCCCAAGCGTTCCGCCCCTGTAAATACAGGCACATTAAGCCCCAAAAACGGACGTCGATAATTCTTCTTATTATTAGGAATCTGGTCAGAAGCAAAACCATAGCAATACACCCCGTGCGCATCTTTGTGTTTTTTCATTTCTCTATGCGCCGTATAGCGAGGCAAAAGGTAACTGTGGTGTTTCATTCGTATTTTTTGTAACAATCTGTCAAAATACTTATTGCTCAGCGGAGTATAAAGCGCATACGACTTGTGTTCAAGAAAATAAGCCAAAGACAACAACCACTCATAACTCGCATAATGACTGCACATAATGAGGATATTACGCTCCTCTTCTTCATACTTTTTGAGCACTTCAAGATTAGGATACACCATACGCTTCTTCATCTCTTTTTCACTCATTCCGTATGATTTCACCATTTCTAATAAAATATCACAAAAGTGATGGTAAAATTTGCGTTCTATCGTTCTAAGTTCCGCTTCTGTTTTAAAAGGAAAAGCCGTATGGAGGTTCTTGCGTACCACTTTCACCCTGTATTTCAATAGAGTATAAAGTATAAAATAAAAGAAATCCGATACTCTGTAAAGAAGGCAAAAAGGCAATCGTGAAATCCCCCAAACAATAGGATAAGCAATAATATAAATTAATAAATTCATTCTGTCCCTAATTTTGTGGCAAAGTTAATAATTTAATATTATCCAAAAAAGTAAATCTGTGATTTTTGCATTTTCTCAAGGAAGGAAGTTCGTAGCAAACTTTACCAAAGTTTTAAATTGCTTGTCGTGCTACAACTTGCCTGTCGTGCTACGACTTTGGCACGAAATTCGCTACACATAGTTCATAAAATACTATACACTTATGAAAAAGTTATTATTACTTTGCTTAGGGGTTTTAACCTCAATAAGCTGGGCACAAGAAGTAGGCTCAGCAGGTCGTTTGTTGCAAAACGAATACCACCCAAACAAACAAGCGCGCGCTGTCATTGGGCGTGGTGGTATCTCAGTAAATATCGATTGGGAATACGACTATAACGGCGGTTATGCCGAAGTCTTTATCCGTATTCCTGAACGCGACCGCTTTACAGTGAGTATAGGCGACCAAGAAATCACCAGTACTACCGGTATGTACCGCTTCTTCGACGTAACAGCTGCCCCGCAACCACTCAGCATTTGGCAAGGACGTACACTCATTTATCGAGTAACTATCAATCCCCGTAACAACACCCGTATGATAATGGACTTCTTTTCACGAGAAGGACTTTATTTGTTAGACGAAATTAGCTTGAACAACAATCAGCCCTCCTATCACGGTCGTCAATGGAATGATGTGTGGAATCGCTCATACGGTGGAGGCTATGGAGGTGCTCCTATGATGCGTCAAGGTGATTTTAATAACTTCTTTAAGATGTACAAGGACGAAACTTTCGATAAAGATAAGTTGGCTTTCTTCCGTGCCCAAAAGAATATCGTATCGTTTACCACTGAGCAAATAGGTGAACTGATGGAAGAACTTTCTTTTGACGATAATAAACTCATCATCGCACAAGAAGCCTATCCTAATGTAGTCGACCCTCAAAACTATTACCAGTTGCAAGCCAAATTCACTTTCCCATCTGGTAAAAAGAAACTATCAGAGTTCCTACAATCAGTGCGCAGATAACAAACGTTATAGTAGTATAACAAAAAACTATCACCGTGAGGTTTTGTATTTTTAATAAAGTTTGTATCTTTGCCTCAAATTTAATTACAATATAAAAACATATTAGTATGGCATTAGAAATAACAGATGGAAATTTTGAAGACTTGGTACTTAAAAGTACCCAGCCTGTATTAGTAGACTTTTGGGCAGTGTGGTGTGGACCTTGCCGTATGCTCGCTCCCGTTGTAGAAGAAATATCTAAAGAATACGAAGGTAGAGTAGTAGTAGGCAAAGTAGATGTGGATAACAACCAAGAATTTGCTGCTAAATATGGCATTCGCAATATCCCTACCGTATTGGTATTTCAAAATGGAGAGGTAGTAGGTCGCCAAGTGGGAGTAGCTCCTAAAAAGACTTACACCGATGCATTAGACGGATTATTGTCTTAATTGCTTGTCGTGTTACAACAAAAAAGGCTATCAACAACTTATTGTAATTGTTGATAGCCTTTTTTGTATTGTCTTCTTTAAGGCTAAAACGCTTCTCTTACTTTCTGTGCAAGCGCTTTAAACTCTTCATCAGTAAGTTTTACTTTGTGTTGGAAGGTCATTTCCTTCATCTCGCTGATAGGAATGAGGTGCACGTGTACGTGAGGCACTTCAAGACCTACAACTGCTACGCCTATACGCTCGCAAGGCACTACCTTTTCAAGAGCTTTGGCTACACGTTTCGAGAAAGCCATCAAGCGCAAGTAATGGTCGTCATCCATATCAAAAATATAGCTGATTTCTTGTTTAGGCACACAGAGGGTATGTCCTTTGGCATTAGGGTTGATATCGAAAAAAGCGATAAACTCATCGTCTTCTGCTACTTTGTAGCAAGGAATTTCCCCATTGATAATTTTTGTAAAAATACTCATTTTTTTTATTTGTTAGTTCAGGTTTTAGGACTTAGCCAATCTTTAAGTATAAACCAATAATCATAAGGGCAAGAGTAATAAATAATCCCACCACCCATTTTATGATATCTAATTTAGCTTGCGCTAAATCTTGCTTTGTTGCAAGTTTATCTTCTGATTGGGGTAAAATCATATTTTAGTAATAAAAAACTATATTTAGTCATATGTTCTTACCTCTTATCTATCTTGAGATTTCTAAAATCTCCAATTTAAGAGTGCCATTAGGTACCTTAATCTCAGCTATTTCACCTACTGATTTGCCCAAGAGTCCTTTGCCAATAGGCGAACTTACCGATATTTTCCCTGCTTTTAGGTCGGCTTCACTTTCTGCTACAAGGGTATAAGTAATCTCCATCTTGTTAGCCAGATTTTTCAACTTTACGGTAGAGAGCACAAGCACTTTACTCACATCAAGCTGTGATTCATCGATAATGCGAGCATTAGCTACCAATTCTTCGAGTTTGGCAATCTTCATTTCCAATAAACCTTGCGCTTCTTTAGCAGCGTCGTACTCAGCGTTTTCTGAAAGGTCTCCTTTGTCACGTGCCTCAGCAATAGCTTGAGAAGCACGAGGGCGCTCCACATCTTTCAGCTGATTGAGCTCATCACGAAGCTTTTTCAGCCCTTCAGCAGTGTAATATGATACTTTCTTCATAATATCCTTTTAATGTTGTTATGTTTATATAAAAATAAAAAATCCTCAAATAGTCTCTCTGAGGATTTCTGCGGGCAAAGGTAATACTTTTTTTTAAACTGACAAACTTTTTATAACAAAGTAGTATGCTTTTCTTCTTTTGGTATCAAATATAAAATCACTAATGCTAATTAACATAAGTTTTGTATAAGTTACCTCTTATCTAAAAAACACCTCTACACAAAACAAACAAATCTTGGCACACTTTTGGTGTCAATTCAGTGAGGATTTTGAAAAAAATAACTATATATTTGTTGCATTTCAATATTTTTAATAACTTTGTCCCCTTGCTAAATCTAAGTTAAAAAACACTCAACAATAATATGACACTTAAAAAATATACATTGGGAACTCTTTTTTGTTTTTTAATCGGTAGTTTATCCGTTGAAGCACAGAGCTCGTTCTCCAAAGATACCATCAATCAAACTATTGCTAACAACAAACGCGAAGCTCTTCGCAAACTAAATGACAACCCTAAGGCAAGAAAATACGATGAAAAATGGCTAAAAGAACTCTCTAATTCCGATTTATTCGAGCAAATGAGTGAAGATATTGCTACTACCCCCACCGATGTAACCTACGACGAACTTCCCACTGAAGTCCTCAAAAAACGATTAGAGAAACTTAACCAGAAAACTCCTTTCAATGTAGAGTATAATCCTATCTTGGAACAGGTAATCAAGTCGTTCCTCAAAAATCGCCGTTCTTCTTTAGAGCGCCTAATGACTCTTAGTGATTATTATTTTCCGATGTTTGAACAAGAGATGAGTAATCAAAAGATTCCTTTGGAGATGAAGTATTTAGCCATTATCGAGTCGGCTCTAAACCCTAAGGCTCGTTCGCGTGCAGGGGCTACAGGCTTATGGCAGTTTATGTATAGCACAGGCAAAGGTTATGGCTTAGAAGTAAACAACTATGTTGATGAGCGTAGCGATCCCATTCGCTCTACCAAAGCAGCTGCAAAATATCTAAATGAACTCTATAAAATATTTGGCGATTGGGATTTAGCTCTTGCTGCCTACAATTCAGGACCAGGTAATGTAACCAAAGCCATTCGCCGTTCCAATGGCAAGACTAACTATTGGAATCTGCGTCCTTATCTCCCCAGAGAAACCGCTGGATATGTACCCGCTTTCTTGGCTACCCTCTATATTTTTGAATATGCCAAAGAACACGGCTTCAAACCTCAAAAGCGCGCCAATCACGTTTTTGAAACCGATACTATCCGCGTAAAGCAAGCTATATCTTTTAAAGATATTTCCGATATTACAGGTATGGACGTAAAAGATATTCAGTTTTTTAACCCTTCCTATCAATTAGATGTTGTCCCTTATGTTGAAGGTCGTAACTACGCCGTGCGCTTACCTATTTCCGAGATAGGTAAGTTTGTAGCCAACGAAGAGGCTATCTATGCTTACCTTAATGAAGAGAAAGCAAACCGTGAGCAACCTCTCCCTCAAGTAGTAAAAGGCGACCAATATGCAGGAGGGAGATCTTCTAAGAAAACAATATACACAGTAAAGAAAGGAGATAATTTAGGAAAGATTGCTACACGGCACGGTGTAACGGTTTCTAATCTCAAACGCTGGAATCGTATCAAGGGTAGTAATATTCGTGTAGGACAACGGCTCTCTATCTATAGGTAACGGCTAACAAGCACAAAACATACGCATAAATGAGGAGAACTACCTTATTAAAGCTCATCGGAATTTTTTCGGTTGTACGAGGTTATAATATAATGATAGTATGCCTCGCCCAATATTTAGCTGCTATCTTTGTGCTTTCACATAAACCTTGGCGTGAGGTAATTTTTGACGATTCTTTACTGATGCTCGTCATTGCAGGAGCCTTGGCTATCGCAGGGGGCTATATTATCAATGGTTTTTACGACAAAGAAAAAGACCTTATCAATAAGCCTACCAAAACAATGATAGACCATCTAGTAAGTCAAAATACTAAACTCACTCTTTACTTTTTGCTTAACTTCCTTTCAGTAATTGTAGCCAGCTATGTATCGTTCAGAGCAGTAATTTTCTTCTCAGGATATATTTTCACAATGTGGCTCTATTCCCACCGTATCAAGAAGTTATTATTTTTTGGCAACCTCACTTCAGCAGTATTAGCTATTATACCCTTCTTTGCCATCTTTGTATATTACCGCAACTTCGAGGCGATAATTTTCGTACACGCCCTACTCATCTTTCTGCTTATCCTTATCAAGGAATTTATTAAAGATTTACAAAATATTAAAGGAGATTTGGCTCATAACTACGCTACTATACCCGTAGTATATGGAGAGTCCTTCTCCAAAAAGCTCATTACCCTAAGCGTCGTGTTGTGCACCTTACCTATTTACGTATTGCTCAATTATTTTTCGATAGGGAATCTAACCTATTTTCTATGGTTTATGCTTATATATTTATGTATTTTTGTATGTCTTCTTTGGCGAAGTAAAGACCAAAAACATTATGTATTGCTCCACAATATGCTTAAATTGATATTAGTAGCAGGCATATTCAGCGTAGCACTTACTGTAAAATAATATCAGTTCAATGTAACGATTTATTAATATTCAAACACTTTTGCGGTTACACTACTTTACCAAAATAATCCCTTTGGATAGTTACTTCTCTCTTACATCAAACTCTCGCTAAATAACAAAAAGAGCTGTCTTAATAAGACAGCTCTTTCCGCATTTATTATTTGAAAAAGGAGAGTTTACTTTTTAGCGGTAACTACTTTCAGCATATCGCAAGCTTTCTTCTCACCGTTATCGCAAGCTTGTTCAAACCAATCGGCAGCCCTACTATCCGATTGTTCTATGCCTTCACCGTGATAATAGCAGTGTCCTAAACGGAATTGCGCAGGAGCATAATCCTTACGTGCAGATAATTTGTAGTAATTAGCGGCTTTCTCATACGAACGGTCTATACCATTCCCATTGTAATAACAGTTAGCTAAGTTGTATTGTCCTTGAGCGTAATCACGTTGTGCCGACTTTTGGAAGTTAGCCAATGCTTGACCAAAGTTTTGCTTCTCAAAATAATAAGAGCCTAACTCATTAAGCGCTTCCACATTGTTTTGTTCAGCTGCTTTAGCAAGCCAATGTACCCCTTTGGTTTCATTGAGGTGTTTCATAGGTGTTTTCGGAGCGTTTTGTGCTACGGCAGGTCGTGTACTTGCTCTCACAGCATATTGTTGTTTAGCTGGGGTAACATTCTTGCCTCCTCTTTGTCTGCGAAGTAATTCAGCACGTGCTTCGGCTTCAGGACTATTAGGCTCTATACTACGTGATGAGGTAACAGCAACAGTAGGCGTAGCGGTAGCAGCTGGCTTTTTAGGGGTTAGTTTAGGAGCTGGAGTTGCCGGTTGTGGCTTCACATCGGGTACCATTGTCATATAGTATTTTCCTAAGCTGAATTGAGTAGAAGCATCTCCTTTCTTAGCCACTCTCTCTGCCCAATAAACTGCTTTCTCATCGTTCTTATCTGGATTCTTTACTTCAAAATAATACTCCATCAAACGTTTTTGTGCAGTGGTATTATCTTGTTGTTTGGCTAATTTTTCATAGAGAGGAAAGGCTTTATCATTTTGTTTTCTTGTTCCCTTAGCATAGAAATAACCATCAGCTACTGCCAATATCACTTCCGGACTCTCTTTTGGGTCATTCTTTTCAACTATTTTATTAAGCCAATCAAAAGCGTATTTATTAGAAAACCGAGCTGATTTTACTGCCCACTTTCCGGCTTCTCTCATCGATTTCTTCACTCCTTTACCTTCGGCATAGCATTGTGAAAGATTGTATAACACATCGGCATACGCTTCTTCTTGTCCTTGGTAGAAGTAGTCTAACATTTCCTTTTGTGGAGTAGGTGTTTGTTTAGAAGCCTTAGTATAATATTCAAAGGCTCGTTCAAACGATTGATTGGTGTATTTCCCGTTGAAGTATAAATCACCTAATTTCTTAAGTGCTAAAAGATGATTAGCCGCAGCTGCTTTCTCGAGGTAGTCAAAGCCTTTTTTAACGTCTAACTGTCCCTCTTGCAAAAGCATATTCCCTAAGTTGTATTGCGCCGTTACATCACCTGCTTCAGCAGCTTTTTGGAAAAACTCTAAGGCTTGCGCATTTGAGGGGTGTGCTCCTATCCCCACTGCATAACATACCCCTAAGTTATTTTGCGCTTTAGGAGTAGGATTGGTATTTACTGATTTGAGTATCCAACTGAAAGCATCTTTCGGGGAAGCATTGGTGCCTATGCCATTGTAGAAGCAAAGTGCCAACTGTGCTTGTGCTGCTGCATTGCCTTTGTTAGCGGCCTGGGTATAGTAATTAATCGCTTTCTTGTAGTATTTCCCTATAAGCGGACTGTTGCCATAGAAGTAAAAGTTTCCTAATTGGTACATTGCTTCAGCATCGCCTCCTTTGGCTGCTTTTTCAAGCATTTCAATAGCTTTAGCTTCCGATTTTTCTACGCCTTTACCTTCTAAGTAAGCATCGGCAAGCATTCTTTGCGCTTCGGTATTGCCTTTATTTGCCACTTGGGTTAAACGCTCTATAGCTTCTGGGTTTGATGCATTGATTTCATACGCCCAAGAAGCTAATAGCATCTCAGCTTCTGAATTGCCGTTTTTTGAAGCTTGTTCTGCCCAATATTTAGCCTTATTCACATCTTTAGTAACTCCTTCACCTGAGTGGTACGCCTTAGCAAGGTCTAACTGCACTTCAGGGTTCTCTTTCTCAGCGTGCTTCTCTATAAGTGCGTAATACTTCTCTTTCGATTGCTCTACGCCTTTACCATCGCGGTAGCATAGTGCCAACTCACGTTGTGCTTCAGGGTTCCCCGCATCGGCTACTTTGGTGAGCCATTCCACTCCTTTTTGTGGTGATTTTGGTACGCCTTTACCGTTAAAATAGCATTGTGCCAACTGGTATTGTGCATTTAAATCGCCTGTCTCGGCTACTTTTTCAAGCCATACTACGGCTTCCTGATAAGAGCGCCTTACGCCCTTCCCTCTAAAATAAGCATCAGCTAATTCAGTTTGTGCTTGTACATCTCCCTTCTCGGCAAGTTTGATGAGTTTTTTTACATTCGCATCTTGCCCATACGATAATGTTGCAAGAAAAATAGAGACTGCTAAAAACAAGTTTTTCATAGTATATTTGTTTATTTTTGATTACTTCCGCTTTGAGGCGACAAATATACGTAAAAAAAATAAACTAACTACACAATTATTTCTTTTTTTTCAAATTTGTGTCATTTTTAAGATTATTAAAGCCATCAAGCTCAGCTACCAACGAACCTACACGCAACGAAGCTTTTAGCTTCACAGGCACTTTATTCTTGTCGTCGGTAATCCACATCGTGATGCTTTCTTCTTCCTTAAACACGCGTCCATCTTGTACTAATGGACAGAACTTTAAGGTATTAACCGTACCAAAATGTGTCTTTACTTTTTCGCGACCTAATAGTTTTAGTTTGAACTTGTATACCTCGTCATCATCAAAAATCATATCCATAGATATCTGCCCCCCTACTTTCATATTTTCGATATTAGGGTGATGACGAAGTGCGTAGAACGCTGATATTACATCTTGTAAACCTGGCTGAAAGTTTATTTCGGTAATATTGCCGTTTTCTACATTGTTTATTTTTACCTTATTGCTGGTATGATTAAAATACATTTTGAGGTATTTAGTGTATCCTCCTTCGTAAATATTTCTTATAAAAAGTCGTGGTTTGCCATCTGTTATGCCAAAATAACTCTCATAAGTATCATCTACTCTGAAAAATATACGTGCCAAACCAGTAGTGGCACCTTTACCCACTGCGTGAAACACCTTTTCGCCGTTATACATCTCTTCATTAACTGCCATTGTAGCAATGCTGGCGTTAAATACACCATATTTTACTTTAAAACGCAACCATTCTCCTCCTTTGAAAGGTAGTTCAGCAGTTTGAGCCCCTACTATAGGGCTTACTAATAACGAAAAAAAGACAATAACAATACTTAAATGTTTCATATATTAACGTGTTAATCTGTCAATAAGACAATAAATTAATGTGCCAAAGAGCAATTAACGTGCCATTTTTCAACAGCCTTGTGACTTCCATCTCATTTTTTTAGAGTTATAGTACAATAGGGTTTATTAATTTGGAAATTTAGAAATTAGAAAATTAGCAGATTTGGAAATTAGCAAATGGAGTGCGAGTTACAAGCTTGGACTATAGGAGATTAACTTTGCCAAAGGTGCGAGCCGCACAGGCAAAAACTTTGGCAAAGTGTATACCGCAAAAGAGACACATCTGAGTTATCGGAAGGAAACGGAGAAGTTCGGAAGGGGAAAGGGAGGGTTTTTGATGAAAAAAGGCTATTAGATGGGTGAGGTTAGCTTATAGAGAGCTTATAGGAAGCTTATACGAATCTTGGAAGATTGGTATAGAAAGAGTGTATAAATAGTTGAATAATAGTATAATACAGCGATACAAAAAATGTTAAAAACAGGGTTTCGAGGCGAAAGAAAGAGAATCCTAACCCCGTCTCTCCTTGGGAGAGGGGGTGTAATGACGAGTGACGAGAGACGAATGACAAAGGTAAGAGGGATTGTGACAACGCAAAAGTAATTGAAAAATTGTATTTTGTTATATTGAAGTGACGTTACATTACATAAAAAAAAGAAGAGGCTACCCCCAATGCAAGGGCAGCCTCTTCTTTTTATAAAGTAATTAAGTATTACCTGTCTTTAGGACCTTTATGGTATTTACCAGAGAAAATACATTCCTCACCGTAAAGTTTTTTAGTAGCAGCACTTAAATCTTCTGTTGTTTGTCCATTTTCTATGTTATTTCCATTGATGTTGAATATCATTACCAATCCATAACAACCTTGTAAGTTATAATCAGCGGAATAAGTTGTAGAAGAGGTAGACCAGTTAGCTTCAATAGAATACTGCCCGTACTTTTCCTTAGGAAGTCCTGCGTGAGAACCGTGTTGTTCCCAATAGTTTGCCCAGCTATAATCTAAGTAATCTTTAGCTCCTTTTCCTTGATCGTCAACATCATTAGGAGTTAGATAATGGTTGTAGTCATATAGTGTAAGGAGTTTATCAGGCATTACTTCCTTCATAGCTCGCATAAACCACAAGATGGATTCATTGTCTTTTGTAGGTTTTTGAGGAAGTTTGTTATAATTAGCATATTCCTCATCGATATCGTAGCCATCAAAACCGTATTTATCGGCATATTGTTTACATTCGCGAGCAAACTCAAGGGCTTCTTCATAGTTTTGGAAGTTGTAGTAACCTACCCCTTGATGATTAGGCAAAATATCTACTACTACTTTAATTCCTCTATCTTTTAAAGGTTTGATATACTTATCGGGGTCTTTGAGGATAGGTTGCAACTTGTCATTGAAGAACAAATAGCGTTTGCCTTTTTTGGCATCGTAGTTCATATTGGCGGCAAAAAGCACAACAATATCAAACACTGGTTTTTTGCTATCTTTAAGTATAAACTGACCCATATTGCGGATATCCCAGTCGTTAGTCTCCACATAAGCGACCATTTTCATAGGTTCTTTGCGATTGGAACAGCTATAAGCTTTAGGAGGCATAGGTTTTTTAGAGGTTTCGCTAAGAGCAGAAAATTCTCCATCTTTATGCACTTTTACCAAATGGAATACTTGTTGTCCTGCCATCTCTACTTTCAAAGGGAGTAAATAGTCACCATAATCCAAAGAAGCAAAATTTTTGATGGTGAGTTTTACTTCAGCCTCAGTAGCACCTTTGGCATAAGTAGCGCCTTCAAAAGTATAATGGGCTGAAGGCAGTAGACTGTAATCTAATGCTCCTTTGAAAATGTTGTAATCTTTTACGATTTTCTCCATAGCGCTGGTAAGCAAAGTTACCACACCTGCATCGGGAGCAGCTTTTCCTACTTTGGTTACAAAAGTGTAAGCACCGTCGGCAGAGAGGGTTGTTACTTCCTCTTGAGGGGCTGCTTTGTAATACAAGGCACTGCCTTGGCTGTTCATAGTATTGTTCCCGGGTTGAGGCAATTCTATTTTGTCTTTGTCGCAAGCGTACAGCAATGCTGCACCTATCATTATATTGGCTATGATGTATTTTGCTTTCATATTATTCAGTTATTTTTACACCTTTCTCTTCTTCGTGTAGTTGGATAGTTTGTCTACCGTTTTTACTTGCCTGACCATATAGAATAAGGTCGCGGTTGTTGCCAGAAGCGTCAGGTATTTTATTGTCTTTCACTTCGTTCATTTTCCAATAAGCGTACAAGCCACTTTCAGAAGGATTTACTTCGTACATACCGTCTTTAATTTGTTCGGCAGTACGAGCTATTTTCCATAAGCGGAGTTCACTAAAGCGCGCTACAATACCACGACTTTCGCTATAGCTTTTTCCGATATAGAAAGTACGAAGACTTCCTGGACTGTCAAACTCAGTTATTTTTTTACCGTTTACATAAACGATAGTTTTACTGCCGTCTACTACCAAAGCGATATGATACCATTGATTGGTTTTGAATTTCATATCTATTTTTTGACCATTGGCTTGCAAATAGTCAGGCTCTACACCATTATCACCAAAGCGCAATAAGGTTTTTCCTTCAGTACCCATAAAGGTAGAAATACCAGCTTCGCCTGAATCATCAGGATTACTTCTAAATTTCTGTACATTGATGAGTCCTTCCATAGTGAAGGTATAACCGATATCACTAACATTGGAAAAACCATTATCTACTGCTAAAAACTCATCACGAGTAACCGCCAAGGTGTTTTTAATTTGGCCTTTCACTTTTTCGAAGCTCACCATTAGCAGTTGAGTGTTAGGGGTAACACTCGCTCCACTCACTGAGGAGAGTCGTAAGGCAAACATATAAGCGGTATTGTCTTTCAATTCATCGGAGACGGTTACTTTGGCAGTTCCTTCGTCTGATAGTATATTACCTGCTTTGATGTTCAAGGTTTTTGTATACGAAATGTATTTAGCGGGTAACACGGTGTATTGGGTGCCGTATAGACTGTTGTATTTGGCTACTTGGCTATCGTCTAAGATAACATAAGCAGCCAAATTACTATTGTTCTCTTTGAACAATTGCACTTGGTAGGTTACACTTTTTTGAGTACCTACTTCATTCGCTTGCGCCGAAAGGGCTATTGGAGAGGAAAATTCGGCAGTTTTATTACCTTCTTTTTGGAGCAGTACTGCCGATTGTCCTCCTGCTTTAGCTCCTCCTCCTACATCTTCTTTAGGAGCACAAGCCGCAAGGGCGAGGAACATTCCTATGATTAAATTGCGTTTCATTATTTCTATTTTTGTTGTTGTACTTTGTGAATGATGCCTCTCAAGGTTTTGAAAGTAGTTTTACCCGAAAGGTTGTAGTAATCTTTTTCGATGTGGTACAGGGCTACCCCAGCGCGGTTGGAGGCTTTCCAATTAACGATATCTACTGTACGCGGATAGCGACCATTTTTGCCATCGGGGTTGAAATTGGTAGAGTCGCTATAGCCATCGTCAAGACCTTCTTCGGTGAAATCGGTTGAAGGTAAATAGCGAAGCGTTTTCCACTTTTCAGCTTGCTCAGTAAAACTGCGGAATTGCTCATTGTCCTTTTTGCGGAATATTACCCAATTAGCTTTGTCAATTGGTTTTTCCTCACTTGTTAGTCCGTACTCACCATACATATTTTCAACGGCAAAAAGCAAATTGCCTTTGTTAGCAACGATAGCCGAAAGTACGGCATCAAAAGCTGCTTTAGAGAAGTAATCGCTACTTTCTTGCGGAAACTCTACACTCACACCGTTAAAACCATTGGCTTTGGCAATAGCGAGAGCATCGTTAGCTTGTTTGGTAAGCTTGGTAGTATCGGTAGTGGTAGCTGCCGAAAAGTCGATACCGAGCAATACTTTAGTCGCTTTCTTTTGTTGTACGTCTCTCAAATCGTTTTGGAGTATTTCATCGATAGCGTTGTAGTTGTTTTTCACAACAATCACATCTAAGCTATCGGGGGTATTCATCAGGATAGCCCCTGCTTCTTTTCCCCAATTGTAGAGCATTCCCATAGTAATCGGGCGTTTGTTCAGGTCGGCTTTGTATTGGGTAAGCGCCTGAGTGTTGATTTCACGTTTAGGAGCCTCTATATCTATCGGTTCAATATCGTTACAAGCAACAGCAAGTAACGAGGCTATGAATATTAATTTTTTCATTGCGATAACATTTAAAGGTTAAGTTATTTCTTCACCCACCAAAGGTCGGTAGCACCATTATCGGCACCGCCTAAATAACCTACAGCAGCGTTGCGATTGGTAGGGTTATTAGTAGTCTCTTTAGAAGAGAAAGGCAAACGGCGCATACCACCAGTGTCTTTGCCATTTACTTGGTTTACCGAAGTAATCACCCCATTGCTGCGGTTTTCTACGGGAGCCATTAGGTTAGGATAACCCGTTCTGCGCCATTCAGCCCACGCTTCCTGTGAGTTGTAAGGGTACATCGCAATCCATTTTTGAGTGATTATCTTTGATAATTTTACTTCATTGCTAGCACTGTCATCCCATTTCACGGTAATAGCCGAAGAGAAAGTAGGGTTGTTGTAAGCACTTTGTCGAGGGTCGGTATAAGCACCACGAACACTAGTGTTGCTCAAGTAATTTCCTATGGCAACATTGTGTTGAGCGAATGATAGTTCAATACCTTTTTTGTACAAGTTTTCGGCGGTATCGCCTACAAAACCCCATCCTTTGAGTGCCATTTCAGCTTTGATGAAAGCTACTTCTGATGCGGTAATCCACACCATAGGTGACTCTTTAGTGATTTTTGGAGCTGAAAAAAGGGCTGGGTTTACAGTGATACCAGTAAGTCCACTTCTTAGCCCGATGTACTTTTGAGTTAAGCCTGCAACTTCAGTGAAATAGGCCTCGCGACGGGGATCTGAAAAGGCATTCATATAGGCTACAATATCAGCACCTGCACGTGAGTCGCCCCAACTTACTGCTACTTTGAAAGCTGCATTATCTTTAGTTTCGAGTATAGCGTTATCGGCATTTTCGGTAATCACACCATTGTTAATGGCAAATTGAGCATACGCTTTAGCGTTAGTTTCGTCTACATCGCTCATACGTATAGCCATACGTAACAACAAAGAGTTAGCATATTTCACCCATTTGGTCATATCACCTTTGTATACAAGGTCAAAATCGGCATATTGGCGGTCGGAAGCATCTACTGCTTTCAAAGTGTTGATAGCTGTTTTCAAGTCTTCTGCCATATATTTGTACAAATCCGATTGTTTGTCGTAAGGTGTTTGGGTTTTACCAGCTTCCATTTGAGAGTAGGGTAATGGTCCATAGGTATCGGTAAGCCAGTGAGTAACGGCTACACGCAACACAGTTCCCCAAGCAAAATAGTATTTGCTTATATCGCCTTTAGAATAGCTCTTTAAAGCAAAATAAGCAGGGTATAAATGCTTGGTATAAGTGTCGTCAAACACATAGTCAGTCCAGCCTGTACGTGGGTTATACACAGGGTAATCGGCTTGGAACTTAGGTTGTGAGGCATAGCCTGCATACGGAGTAGCGGGCAGGTCAAAACACATTTGGTAAGAGTTTTCCTGCTGAGGTACTACCAATTTTTGCAAGGCAACGAGTTCATTTCCTCCTTGTGGGATTCTACTGAGCTGTTCATCGGTAGCTCCGTAGGGGTTTTTGTTGAAAGTTTCAAAATCTTTAGTACAGCCTACTGCAAGTAGGGCTAATACAGGGATAATATATTTTTTCATTCTTTGCGCTTATTTAAAAGTTTGCTTTGATACTAAAACCATAGCTTCTAAGGCTTGGCAACATAAAGTAGTCTAAACCTTGAGCATAATTACCAGTAGATGAAACCGCTTCGGGGTCGAAAGGCGCTTTGCAGTAAAGCATTGCTAAGTTTCTACCTACAACAGAAAGGGTAACATCTACCTTATCATTCACGAGTTTGCGTGGCAAATGATAAGAAACGTAAGCCTCTTGCAAGCGGAAGTTGGTAGCCGAATAGGTATAGTATTGAGCTACACGTCCTTTCCCGCGTTCTTCAAAGTAACTTTGGGCAGGTACTTTGTAACCGTTGATATTTACGCCTCCTGCATTGCGAGCCTCAGCCGATTCTTTAGAAACACCGTAATGGTCTAAGGCAGCTTGGGTCATAGAGATGGCTACACCTCCTATACGTCCAGCGAACATCGCACCAAAGCCTATATTGCCAATGTTGAAATCATTGCGCCAACCTAAGTTGTATTTAGGCAATACAGAACCTAATTTCACATAATTGTCACGATTGCTATACTCTTCTACATTCACTTTGCCATTGCTATCCACAAGTAGGTTGCCATCGGCATCGCGTTTGAAATCGTTAGTAGCGTACACATCGCCTAAGGTACCTCCTGTTTTAAGGATATAACGAGCACCGCCGATACCTCCTTTTTCTAAGTAACTACGACCTTCGCGTTTTCCAGTAACAGGGTTGATATAATCTTCTACAAGCGACATAATTTTGTTTTCGTTGTAACTCATAGTGAAATAACTGTTCCAGCTGAATTTATCTTTGATTTTCAAATCATAACCCAATCCTACTTCAAGTCCGCGGTTGCGTACATCACCAGTTTGCAAGTAGATACCATCGTAACCGGTAGAAGGAGAAATCTCTGCCTTAATTGTTTGGTTGTAAGTGTTGGTTTGATAAACGGTAGCATCTAAACTTAGCGTTCCTTTAAGCCATTTAGTTGCGATACCCACTTCGTAAGAATCGGTGCGTTCTGGACGCAATTCACCGATAGGAAAATACGAAACTGCTTTCCATACTTTAGTGTCTTCGTTGAAAGTGAAAGTAGGGGTAGTGAGTTCTCTATCAAAAGGAGAGGCTACCGAACTGAAAGCTACACGCATTTTAGCAAAAGATAAGGTGTTGTACCATTTAGCTTTCGTTTCAGGTGAAAGCAAATCGGTAAGTACTCCTGAAAGTCCCACTGAGGGATAGAAGAAAGAAGATTGTGGAGAGTTTGCTAACTGTGAAGCCCAATCATTACGACCAGTGAGGGTGAGGTAGAGCCAACTGTTGTAACCTACTTCCAAACTACCAAAAATAGATTGAGTTTGTTCGGTATAACCTGATTGGTAAGGGCGAGTTTTGGCAGCACCTTGGTCGATGTTGAAAGCGTTGAATACGTTAGGAATACCGTCTTTGCGCAAAGGTCCTTTATAGCCTAATTCGTCATAACGTGTGTCTTGCAAAGAAGCCCCGATATTGGCTACTAAAGAGAAACGACCTACACCTTCCCATTCAAAATTCTTGTTGAGGTTCGTTAGAACATCTAAGTAAGTTTGTTTTTCATAACCACGAGCAATGCCAAAATAACCTGTTTTGCTCATATCCAATAGCGACAAAGTAGAAGCATAACGTTTGTCGGTGCTGGTGAAGTTGGTGTTATCGGTGCGTACACGACCTGAAATATCCCATTTTTCAGTAGGGCTCCATTGTTTGAGGTCGAGAGTAACGCCCAAAGAGAGCATATTGCGTTCGCGTTTGCTTTCGCGCAAGTTGCGATAAGCTACCCAATATGGGTTTTGCAAGGTATAATCACCTGCAAAGCTACCGTTGAAAGTACCGTCGGAACCAGCTGCAAAATCCCCCCATACTTGTTCATAGATATGATTAGTAGGGTTGTAACGTTCAAACTGACGAGCGCGTTGCAAACCGTAACCACGAGGCATCAAATAAGCACCTACTAAGGGGTTCATATATTCCCCTTGGTTAATCATATTGAGGTGGTTTTGGAGAATGTAGCTCGCTGAAGCATCAATGCGCAAACGGTCGTTAAGCAAGTGGGTAGTGTTGCGCACTGTAAAGTTGTAACGGTTGTAATGGTTGTTAGGAACCAACCCTTCAGCATTGGTAGAAGCTGCTGAAAAATAAGTTTGGTTCTTTTCAGTACCTCCAGAAAGCGCTACCGAATTGGTAAGGGTAGTGGCAGTTCTAAAGAAGTCCTTCACATCGTAACGACTGGCATCGCTAGGCAATTTAGCTCCCCAAGAAGTTACTTTGCCATCACTGCCATAACTATTTTGGAATTCTGGCAAGACAAACGGATTGCCAAACTCTGTATTGGAGGATAATTGAATGTTCATTTTACCCTCTTTACCTTTTTTAGTAGTGATAAGGATTGCACCATTGGCAGCAGCCGAACCGTAGAGCGCAGCAGCCGAAGCTCCTGTAAGTACGGTCATACTTTCAATATCATCAGGGTTGATGTCGGCAATGCTTTCAGTAGACCCTTGTGAGTGGAACTTACCACTACCTTGAGTAGAAGTGGTGGAGAGCATAGGTACGCCGTCTACCACATAAAGCGCGTTGTTGCTCTTTTCAATAGATTTAGCACCACGCATTACCACTTTGGTAGCACCCCCCACACCAGAAGAACTGCGGTTGATAGTAACCCCAGCTACTTTACCAGTGAGTGAGTTGATGAAGTTTGCATCTTTCACTTTAGTAAGCTCTTCAGCGTTTACCTGTTGTACATTGTAACTCAAAGCCTTTTGTTCACGCTTGATGCCTAACGCAGTAACCACTACTTCGCCAAGCTGTTGCGCTTCTTCTTTAAGAACGATGTTTAAAGTAAACGTTCCTTTTTTCGTATCAACCTTTTTGAGCTGAGAAGCATACCCAATAGAGCTAAATTCAAGTACTTCATTAGGAGCAACTTGGATTTCGTACTTCCCATCAAAATCGGTTGAAACACCACGCGTTGTCCCTTTGACAACTACACTCACCCCAGGGAGGGGCAGTCCATCGTTACCTGTAACAGAACCTGTTACAGATACTCTCGTTTGTGCTATTGCTACAGTGCAGCATAGCAACAAAACGAATAGCAACATTGATTCTTTTACTTTCATTTACTAAAAATTTATTTTCGACAAAGGTAGAGAGTTCTTAATAAACTGCCAAATTTTAACTAACAAATTTATTAACAATCTTAAAATTTTAACATTTCTTGTTTTATAACCTATTAATTACCAATCGAAAATATTTTTGCTAAAAAACATACTTTTTTGCAAAAAACATAAATAAAACGAAAATACAGGTGTACCTCTAAGGAATTTCTTTAATCTTTTTTAAGAGAACAACACTCTTTCCTTTTAAAAGAGAATAGTTTCTGTTTATAAATAAATGTAAAAATAAAGAAGTAAAGAGTGTTAAAAGTTTAATAACTTAGGAAGTTAACCGTTAGTGATTAGCGATTAGATAGGAGAATATCATAAGAATCGGTTCTTTCTGCTCCTCTTGACTTTCCTGGTGATTGACAACTAAAAACTTTTTCTTATATTTGCGCGATTTTCTGAAAGTTTTTTTAGTAGTCTTTATGAACACCACACTTGTTACCCGTTACTTGTCACCTCTTATCTCTTATATCCGCCACCACCCTATCAAAACAGCGATAGCAGTGCTATGCCTTGTGTGGTATGCTTTCTGTCTGCCTCGTCAGCTCTTCCCACAACCTTATGCTACGGTGTTGGAAAGCAGCGAGGGTAAATTACTTGGGGCTAAGATTGCGGACGACGGACAATGGCGTTTCCCCGAAGTAGACAGTGTGCCCTACCGCTTTAAAATGTCGGTATTGCAGTTCGAAGATGCTCATTTTTATTACCATTGGGGGGTAAATCCCATATCGGTAGCCAAGGCTCTCTATCGCAATGTGAGCAGTGGTAAAGTACAGCGCGGGGGCAGTACGCTCACCCAGCAGGTGATACGCATCGCTCGTGAGCACCAACAGCGCACTTATTTCGAAAAACTCATCGAAATGATATGGGCTACCCGATTGGAGTTCCGCTATTCTAAGGAGAGTATTCTCAAACTCTACGCCTCTCACGCGCCCTTTGGTGGCAACGTTGTGGGACTCGATATGGCAGCCTGGCGTTACTTTGGTGTCGCTCCTCATCAGCTTTCGTGGGCACAATCGGCTACGCTGGCAGTTCTCCCTAATGCACCCAGCCTTATCTTTCCTGGTAAGAACCAAGAACGTCTCTTGCAGAAACGCAATGCGTTGCTTTACAAACTCCTCCTTAAAAATATCATCGATAAAGAAACATACGATTTGGCACTTCTCGAACCTCTTCCTGCTGAACCTCACCCTATTCCACAACTCGCGCCTCACCTACTTATTTTTGCTTCTAAAACCCAAGAAGGTGAGCGCATTAGCTCTACGGTGTCGCTAAACTTGCAAGAGAAAGTAAACAGCCTTGTAGCAGGGTATTACACCCACTACTCGCAATCCGAAATCTATAATATGGCAGTTTTGGTGGTAGAAGTGAAAACACGAAAAGTGCTCGCTTACGTAGGCAATACCCCTACCGATACCGACCATCAAAAAGATGTGGATATCGTGCACGCACCTCGCAGTACGGGCAGTGTGCTCAAACCTTTTCTCTATGCAGCGATGTTGCACGAGGGAGAACTCTTGCCCACCCAGTTAGTACCCGATGTTCCTACTCAAATAGGAGGCTATTCACCTCAGAATTTTAGCAATAGTTTTGAAGGTGCTGTCTCTGCCGATATGGCTTTAGCCAAATCGCTAAACATTCCGTTTGTATGGCTCTTAAAGCAGTTTACTACCTATCGTTTCTACGATGTCTTACAACACTTGCAACTGAAAAACATCAACCGCCACCCCGACCATTATGGTCTTTCCATTATCCTCGGAGGTGCCGAGAGCAATCTGTGGGATTTGGCACAGGCGTATACCAATCTGGCTTCGGAAACGGAAGTCTTTGCGCGCACTCAGCACTATCGTACTAAGGAATTTCAGCACTTGCGTTATACCGATACTGCCCCCTTAGATTTCGGAAAAAACACTCGCGAACTACCTACACTCAGGGCGGGAGCGCTCTACAAGATGTTTAGTGCAATGAAGGAAGTGAACCGCCCTACCGATGATATAGCGTGGCGCTACTACGAGTCGTCGCGCAAGATAGCGTGGAAAACGGGTACCAGCTTTGGCAATAAAGATGCCTGGGCGATTGGTGCTACGCCTCAATATGTGGTGGCTGTGTGGGTAGGCAATGCCACAGGCGAAGGACGTCCCACCCTCACAGGGGCTACCTATGCCGCTCCGGTAATGTTCAGTATCTTCAACGCCCTCCCTCCTACTTCGTGGTTTTCAGAACCCTTAGACGACCTGCGCGAGGTATCCGTCTGTGCCAATTCTGGTTTCCTTGCCAAACCCGAATGCCCTAAGCAAACAGTACTCAGCACTCTCGCTCCTAAGGAAGTGGGGCAATGTCCTTATCATAAGCTCGTACACCTCGACCGTGACGAGCAGTACCAAGTAAACACCTCGTGTGAGTCTCCACAAAACATTGTAAACAAAGCGTGGTTCGTGTTACCTCCCGTAATGGAATGGTATTACAAACAGCAACACATTCACTACAAGCCACTTCCCCCCTACGTCCCGATTGCACACAAGGCAATCTGCAAAGGGGCTTGGATTTCGTTTACCCCAAACACCAAAGCGTACTCTACACCACTAAAACTTTTGGAGGCGAGCAACAACCCTTTACAGCGAAGGCTGCCAATCGCGAAGGCAAGGTTTTTTGGTATTTAGACGATGCTTTTCTCGGCACCACCGAAACCTTTCACGAAATGAATATCTTTGCCCCAAAAGGTAATCACACCCTACGTATCATCAACGAAAAAGGCGAAGAAAGAGCCATTACCATTATATGCCGATAACCCAATTTATTTATTTGCTAATTTGTTAATTTATCAATTTACCAATTTATATCCGTCTTTCCCTAATTGCCTGTTGTCCTACGACCTTTGGCAAAGTTAAATACATTTAACCTTCCCGTCACTAATTTCCCCTTCGAAGATAACCAGCAACAACTGGGTATGTGCACTGCGAGAGCGAAGTATATGTAAAGAGAATGTTTATACAACAATAATGACCGTCGCTTCTCCCCTATTGCCTATGGCCTAAGGCCTATCACCTATTCCTTTTTCTTTCGCCTCGAAACCCGGTTTTTAATATTTTTAGCCTTGTTGTATTATATTATGAGTCAACTACTTATATACCCTTCCTATACCAATCGTCCAAGATTCGTATAAGCTTCCTATAAGCTCTCTATAAGCTACCCCCACCCTTCTTACACCCTTTTTTCATCAAAAATCCTACCTCCCCTCTTCCGAACTTCTCCGTTTCTTTCCGAAGATTCTGTCCCTCACTCGCTAATTTGCTAATTCTCTTATTTTTTAATTTGCTAATTTGCTAATTTTCTCCTACTTTTGTCGCTCCTAATAGTTAATTTAACATCAGTATTAAAGTAATAAGCCTTGTCAATGTACGATTCTTTAAAAAAACATTTTCAGCAAGCCCTTCCTTTTACCGACGAAGAACTCAGCGCGGTAGACAGTTTTTTTGAAGAGCGCATCTTTGCTAAAAAAGCAATGCTCTTAGAAGCTCCTCAGCCTTGTAAATATCTCTTTTTTATCGTCAAAGGCTGTGTGCGTCACTTTCATACCAAAGAGGACGGCACCGAAAAGACCTGTGATATTTCGCTTGAAAATCAATGGACGACCTCCTTTATGAGTTTTAATAACGGTACCCCCTCCAATCTGTCGTTGCAAGCCTTAGACGAGACCACTGTTTATAGTATCAGTAAAGAACAGCTCTTTGCCCTTTACGCCCTGCATCACAACTTTGAGACTTTCGGCAGGTTGATGGCGGAACAAATCTTACAGCGCGCCACCGATACCGCTATGTACCTTGCTGCCGATAAACCCGAAGAGCGCTTTCAACATCTGTTGCACTCACGCCCCGAACTCTTTCAGCGAGTACCGCAGAAGTACATTGCCAATCTACTGGGTATCAGTCCCGAAAGTTTAAGCCGATTGCAAAAACGTATGCACACTAAAAAATTTTAACTTAAGTCAACGAGTGAGAAGCTCATTGCGCCGTACCTTTGCCCCAAATTTAAAAAAGAACGCGTAATGAAAACACTCAACGATTATCAAATCGCCTTAGACGATGTAATGGAATTCATCGACAACGACCTTTTACAAGCCAAACTTCCTGAAGTAGAAGCTGATTACAAGGCAAACCCTTCCTTGCTGAACAAAGTGCGCTTAGGGATTATTTATCACGAAGTAGCCTTAAATTTAGGCTTTTTTAGCAAGCAGTACAAAGGCTATGCACAAAAGAGTCTCACGATTTTATCAGAATGCGAAGCCAACCCCGAAACACCTGAGGCGTTACAGCCTTTTATCCTTTCTTACGAGGCTTCGGCAATGGCTTTGGTAGCCGGCGAAACTTTTAAGCTCTCTCTTATCGGCAAGAGTTTTAAACTCTTTGAAACGGCTATTAAAAAGTACGGAGCGGTACACTATCTTCCTGAATTTATGCGCGGTAGCGTAGCCGAGAACCTACCTTGGTTTTATTTCAGCAAGCGTGCTTTAGCCAAAATCGACTTTGAAAATATCATCCGCAAGGAGGCTCAAAATCCCGAGTACGCTTCGTGGAAGATAATGAGTTTTGTGTATTGGGCGTGGGCAAAGCAACACCCTCAGCGCAAATACCGCCCGCAAGCCCTTGCCTATCTACAAAAAGCCATAGAGCTTGACCCTCATTATTTAGCGGGACGCAAACGCTCGGAAGAACTACTTTCTCAATTCACAATTGATAATTGAGAATGAACAATCACACACTTTGCCAAAGTTAATTGCCCGTCGTGCTACGACTGCCTGTGCGACTCGCACCTTTGGCAAAGTTAATCTCTTCTAGTTCAAGCTTGTAACTAGCACCCCATTTACTAATTTTCTAATTCTCTCATTTTCTAATTTGCTAATTCTCTAATTTTTTGTACCTTTGCACTACTCAATCTTCAAATTGAACTAATGATTACACAATTACAAGGAAAACTCGTAGAAAAGAACCCTACTCACGTAGTAATCGACTGCCACGGGGTGGGCTATTTCGTAAATATCAGCTTGAATACTTATTCAGCGCTACCCGAAGGCGAAGCTATTAAACTATACACCTATTTGCAAATAAAAGAAGATGCCCATACACTCTATGGCTTCCTCACCAAAGCCGAACGCGAAGTGTTTGTATTGCTTCTTTCAGTATCGGGAGTAGGTGCTAGTACTGCTCGTACGATGCTCTCAGCACTTACGGCTACACAAGTGCGCAGTGCTATCATCAATGGCGAGGTAGCTACCATTCAAGCAGTAAAAGGTATAGGTGCTAAAACAGCCCAACGGGTAATATTAGATTTAAAAGATAAAATGCTCAAGCTCCAAGACTTTGAAGAGGTGCCTATGAACGCTGTAAGCACCCACAAAGAAGAAGCTCTTGCTGCCTTAGAAGTATTGGGCTTTATGCGCAAACAAGCCGAAAAAGTAGTCAATATCATTATCAAATCAAGCAGCGAAGAGCTTTCAGTAGAAGAAATCATCAAGCAAGCCCTCAAGCGCTTGTAAAAAATTTCATCATTCGTAATTTGTCATTCGTAATTATTTTCGTATCTTTGCCCGCTAATTGATTGGTAAAATGAAATATATCTTATATATACTCTTGGCTTTCACTGCTATAAGTTGTGGTATCTACAACTTTACAGGAGGAAGTACAGGCGATGCAAAGACTTTTCAAGTAAACTTCTTTCGCAACGATGCTCCCTTGGTAGAACCTGGACTCGACCGCGATTTTACCATCGCCTTACAAGATTTGATTAACAACCAAACCAACCTCAGCCTTACCGACCGCAATGGCGACCTTGTGTACGAAGGCGAAATCGTAGAGTTTAACATTACCCCTATGACGGCTACCGCAGGACAAACCGCTGCCCAAAACCGTGTAACCATAGGCGTAAATGTGCGCTTTACTAATCATAAAGAAGATAAAAAAGACTTTGAAAAACGCTTTTCTTTTTACTATGATTATCCTGCAGCTGCACAATTCAACTCAGTAAAAGGCGAAGCTATCCCACAGATATTCGAGCGTATCACCCAAGATATTTTCAACGCCTCATTAGCAGATTGGTAACAATTAGGTAAAGATAAAAGGTAAGATTGACAGTAAAACAATTCATAGAGATTATTAGGCATCCCTACACTATTAACGATGATCAAGTATATGAACTCGACGAGATAGTGAAGGAATATCCTTATTTCCAAGCAGCAAGGGTGTTACAACTCAAAATATTGCATTCCGAAGAAAACTACAAGTACAACAAAGCCTTAAAACTCGCTGCGGTACACGTAACCGACCGCTCAGTATTGTTCGACTTTATCAATTCTAAAAGTATTATCCCTGATTTCTCAGCCCTACGTCGTGATTTTGAACGTATTCGCAAAGCCAGAGAACGCAAGGAAGCCGAAGAAACTGAGAATACACCTCCTAAGGTAAGTTACATCGACCACGAACCGCGCTTGTATCGCCCTAATGTACCCGAATCTATTTTCGAAGAACCTATTTTCCCCGAAGATTTGGTAAATCACCAAGAGTTAGCCGATGCTTTTGAACCAAAAACAGAGGAAAGACCTAAAACTGATACTGACAATATCTCTCAATGGTTAGAAAACATCTCCGATGACCATACCGAAGTATCTTATAAAGACGACAAGGTAGCCGAGAAGTTCAAACTCATTGATAAGTTTTTGGAAAACAATCCTAAGATTGAAGCCTCCAAAGACTATGTATCCAACGTAAATTTAGCCGATGATGTAAACTCAGACCCTAAACAATTAATGACCGAAACATTGGCACAAGTATATGTAAATCAGCGCAAATTTAAGCAAGCTATACAAGCGTATGAAATATTAATTTTGAAAAATCCAGAAAAAAGTGCTTACTTTGCAGCCCAAATAGAAAATATCAAAAAACTACAACAAAATAATTTATTTTAATTTATAGAGAAATGACTACATTCAACATCTTTTTAGTGCTTATCGTGGTAGTATGTTTGCTACTCGCTTTAGTAATTATGGTACAAAACCCTAAAGGAGGTGGACTCTCTTCTACTTTCGGTGGCAATACACAAGTAGTAGGTGGTGTGAAAAAAACAGGTGATTTCCTCGAACGCAGTACTTGGACGTTTGCTACTGCTTTAGGAGTGCTTATCCTTATCGCTAACACCTTACTACAAGGCAATACCGGTGTAAATGCCGATTCTAAACTGCTCGATGGCAATACCCCTACTGCCCCTGTAGAAAACCCTCTTAACCAACAAGCACCTGCCAACAATGCTACTCAAATGCCTGCTACTCCTGCCACATCTTCTAATACAGGTAACTAAACTGACAAAAAGTCAGTTTTTACAGATTGGCATACTTTCTGAAATATCCTCTTCGATTTTTTATAAAAGGAATTAAAATACTTGAATGAAAAGGTTAGATAACATCCCCACATCCCCCTTTCGAAGGGGGCGCGGGCGATGTAATTCCCTAACACCTAATTCCTATTTTCTAAACAAAAAAAATAACTAAAAACTAAACAAATAATGGCAAAATTGAATATTAAACCTTTAGCTGATAGAGTAGTGATTGAGCCCGCAGTGGCCGAAACTACTACCGCATCAGGTATTATCATCCCTGATACTGCAAAAGAAAAACCTCAAAAAGGTACGGTTGTAGCCGTTGGAGCAGGTACTAAAGATAACCCTGTAACCCTAAAAGTAGGCGATACAGTACTCTATGGCAAATATGCCGGTACTGAACTAAAATTAGAAGGTAGAGACTACCTTATTATGCGTGAAAACGACGTATTAGCAGTTATCTAAACATAAAAACTAAAAACTAAAGAAATGGCAAAAGATATTAAATTTGATATAGACGCTCGCGAAGGTTTAAAACGTGGCGTTGATGCATTAGCAAATGCAGTAAAAGTAACATTAGGTCCTCGTGGTCGTAATGTGATTATTAGCAAATCATTTGGTTCACCACAAGTAACCAAAGACGGGGTTACCGTTGCTAAAGAAATAGAACTAGAAGACGCTCTCGAAAATATGGGCGCTCAAATGGTAAAAGAAGTAGCTTCTAAAACCAATGACCTCGCAGGCGACGGTACTACTACCGCTACTGTATTAGCACAAGCTATCGTAAAAGAAGGTCTTAAAAACGTAGCTTCTGGTGCTAACCCAATGGATTTAAAACGCGGTATTGATAAAGCCGTAGCAAAAATCGTAGAACACTTGGCTAAACAAGCTAAAGAAGTAGGCTCTTCTTCTGAAAAAATAAAACAAGTAGCCTCTATCTCTGCTAACAACGACGATACTATTGGCGAACTTATCGCTCAAGCATTCGAGAAAGTAGGTAAAGAAGGGGTTATCACCGTAGAAGAAGCAAAAGGTACAGATACTTACGTAGACGTAGTAGAAGGAATGCAGTTCGACCGCGGTTACCTCTCTCCTTACTTCGTAACCGATTCTGAAAAGATGGTTGCAGAACTCGACCACCCTTATATCTTGTTGTACGACAAGAAAATCTCTACTATGAAGGACTTGCTTCCTGTATTAGAGCCTGTAGCTCAATCTGGTAAACCTCTTTTGATTATCGCTGAAGATATCGATGGTGAAGCATTAGCTACCTTAGTAGTAAACAAATTGCGCGGTACCCTTCGCATCGCTGCTGTAAAAGCTCCTGGTTTTGGTGACCGTCGTAAAGCAATGCTCGAAGACATCGCTATCCTAACTGGTGGTACTGTAATTGCCGAAGAAAGAGGCTTTACCCTTGAAAACGCTACTATCGATATGCTTGGTACTGCCGAAAGAGTAAGTATCGACAAAGATAACACCACTATTGTAAATGGTGCTGGAAAATCTGATGATATCAAAGCGCGTGTAGCACAAATCAAAGCACAAATCGAAAACACCTCTTCTGATTATGACCGTGAAAAACTACAAGAGCGTTTAGCTAAACTCTCTGGTGGGGTAGCCGTGCTTTACATAGGTGCAGCTTCGGAAGTGGAAATGAAAGAGAAAAAAGACCGTGTAGATGATGCTCTTCACGCTACTCGTGCAGCTGTTGAAGAAGGTATCGTAGCAGGAGGTGGTATAGCGCTTATTCGTGCTAAAAATGTTTTAGGAAAACTAAAACCTCTCAATGCCGACGAAGAAACAGGTATTAAAATTATCCTCAAAGCATTGGAAGCTCCTTTGCGCACTATCGTAGAAAACGCAGGGGTTGAAGGTTCTGTAATCGTAGCTCGTGTACTCGAGGCTTCAAGAGATGCTTACGGATACAATGCTAAAACAGGTACTTATACCGATATGTTTAAAGCAGGTATCATCGACCCTAAAAAGGTAACTCGTGTAGCCCTTGAAAACGCTGCCTCAGTAGCTGGTATGATTCTCACTACCGAATGTGCTTTGGTAGACATCAAAGACGATAAAGCAGCTGCAATGCCTCCAATGGGTGGTGGTATGCCAGGAATGATGTAATTGTAAATTCATAGCATTATTATCATATTTTATTAACACGAAAATCAGGGAGAGTTTACAATGAAACTCTCCCTGATTTTTACACCCAAAAACTATATTATCTCTTTGAAATGTGAAAGAAATGCAAACAGTTTGTAAATGAAACGTTAAAAAACAGGGCTAAAATGCAAAAAGCATATATTTTATTACTAAAAATGATTGTACAAATAAAAAAAGTCGTATATTTGCCCCGAATTTTAAAAACACAAGTAATAAACATTTTTTTATATGAAAAAAACCTTATTAAGTATTGCAACTGTCGTTGCAGTGATAACAAGTGCTAACGCACAAGATATGCTAAGTAAGAGCAAATTTTTTGACAACTGGCAAGTAGGTGTTAAAGGTGGTGGATTCTCTTACACACACCAAGAAGCTTTTATTAAAAACACCCGTGCCACTTTTGGAGCTGAGATTGGTAAACAAATCTCTCCTGCTTTCCGTTTAGGCGTTGAAGGTATGGCGTATGTACGTCCAGTAGACCTTGACAATGATGTAGATGCAGGTAACTTTATAGACAAAACTAATGTAAGTTTGGTAGGTACTGTAAACTTGAGTAACCTTATCGCTGGTTACAAAGGAACTCCTCGTTTCTTCGAAGTAGAAGGTTTTGCAGGAATTGGTTGGTTCCACAGATATGTACAAGATATCGCTCCTAATTACAGAGAAAACTACAGAAGCAATAGTATGTCTGCTCAGTTTGGTTCTAACTTATTATTCAATTTAGGCGAAAGCAAAGCGTGGGGAGTTAAATTAAGTCCTGCTATTGTGTATGGCGTAGACGTTCCTACTGAAAAAAGTTCTGTAAACAGCTTAAACAGTTTGAACTCTTTCATTCAAGCTACTGTTGGTGTGGTTTACCGTTTCAAAGGAAGTAATGGTGCTCACCACTTCACTACAGCTACTCAAAATCCTGACAATAGCGCAGAATTGGGTAGACTTCGTGATGAGTTGAACAGCAAAAACAAAGAATTGTCTGACTGCCAAAGACAAGTTAATAAATTGCAAGATGACTTAGAAGCAGCTCGCAACAAGAAACCAGAAGTAGTAGAAAAAGTAGTTACTAAAAACAAGAAAACTTTGGAATCAGTAGTTACTTTCCGTGTAGCTAAAAGTACTATCGATGCATCTCAATTGCCTAACGTAGAGCGTATCGCTTCTTACCTTAACAAATATAGGAATGCTAAAGTTAGTATCAAAGGTTATGCTTCACCAGAAGGAAACTTAGAAAAGAACAAACAATTAGCTACCGCTCGTGCTGAAGCTGTTAAAAACCTTTTAGTTAAACGTTACAAAATCTCAGCTGATAGAATCCAAGCTGAAGGTAATGGTATCGGTGATATGTTCAGTGAACCAGATTGGAACCGTGTAAGTATCGCTAATATCGTAGAGTAATCAAATACCCTACAAAATAAGAACTTACAAATAAAAATTAAGGAAAAGGCTATCCTAATTAGGATAGCCTTTTTTATTTTCTATTACGTGAGTTTGACTCGAATTAAAAGAGGCAAGGTCAATGCTGAAAAAATGTTAATCTCTTTTAAAACCCTGCAATTTTTTTAAAGTTTAGAAAGTAGAACACTTGATAGTATTTCGTGATGTCAAAAACATTAAAACATTATTTATCAGTAAAATATTAGAAAAACCTTTGTTATCTTTTAATTGAAGTTTAACCGAAGGTAGAGCGAAGCTAAGGCGAACCTAAGACGAATCTAAGACGAAGGGAAGGTGTTAGAATATTGGATATCAATAGGTAAAAAGCCCTTATAACTTTACTGAAGAAAAAGTGTTAAAATAGCGTTTTTGACAAATAAAAACAATATTACTACTTTCTGAGTTCAGAATAAGAAAAACATCAGATAATTAAAAAAATCCCACAGAATTACACAGATTCCACAAATCTGCGAGGTTTATAGGGTGAATTTAGTAACTAAGGAAGTAAGATTTGTACGGATTGCGACACAAAAGAGATATCAAATTTACTAAAGTTTCTAACTTTGGCAAAGTATTGAACGCAAAAACGACGCAAAAATAATATACTAGTAATAGAAAATAAAAAGGCTGTCTGCTAAAAAGCAGACAGCCTTTTTTGTCGTAGTACAACAGGCATTTAATATTCGCCCGTAGGCTCTACAAATATCTCTTCTTTTTCTTTATGACCACTAATACTCTCTTGTATCGCTTGGAAGAATACAAAGAATACCGGAATCACAACAAGTCCGAAAAAGGTACCAATAAGCTGACCGATAGCGGCTCCCGTAGCTACTGAGCGGTTACCCTCAGCACCTACTCCTGAGGCGAATACCAATGGCATCAAACCAACGATAAAGGCAAAGGAGGTCATCAAGATAGGGCGCAAACGCGCCATTGCAGCATTGATAGCTGCCTTAGATAGGCTTTCACCCATACGACGGCGTTGCACAGCAAATTCTACAATCAAAATCGCGTTTTTAGCTAAGAGTCCCATCAGCATAATAAGGGAAATTTGGAAATAGATATTATTTTCTAATCCAAAAAGCCATTGTCCTAAATACGCTCCAAAGATACCAAAAGGCAAAGAGAAGAGCACTGATAGTGGCAATAGGTAACTCTCATACTGTGCCGAGAGAATAAAATAGGTAAACACCAAACTGAGCAAGAAGATGAGAATAGTTTGTGAACCGGCATTCTGCTCTTCACGCGTTAAGCCCGTATAGTCGATTCCATAATTATTATTGAGGGTTTGGGCAGCCACCTCTTTTACCGCTTTCAGAGCATCACCTGTACTATAGGCAGGGTTGTTCTGAGCCGAAATAGACACCGAAGTAAAGAGGTTATAACGGCTGAGCGATTGCGGACCGAAAGTACGTGTAAGAGTTACAAACTCGGTAATAGGTGCCATTGTTCCACTACCTGTTTTCACGAATAAGCTATTAAGGCTATTGAGGTCTTTACGCGCTTCGGGCAACGATTGTACCATTACACGGTATTGCTTTCCGTAAAGGGTAAAGTCAGTTGCATAGAAGCCCCCTATATAATTCTGTAAGGTCGATAGAATAGTACTCACTGTAATACCCGACTGCATAGCGCGTTCTACATTAATATCCATTTGGTATTGTGGATAGTTCACATTGAAAGACGTTTGGGCAAACTGTATCTCGGGACGTTGCATCAGGGCACCCAAGAACTCTTGTGCATTCTTGTTCACCTCACTGATATCACTTCCGGATTTATCCAAAAGTACAAACGACACCCCACCTCCTACACCAAAACCAGGCACGGAAGGCGGTTGGAAGAAAATCACATTGGCATCTTTGATATTGGCTACTGCACGAAAGGCATTGTTGATAATCGACTGAATGTCTTGACCAGGAAGTTTAGAACGCTGCTCAAAAGGTTTCAGCTTGAAAAAACCCATACCATTATTACTACCTTCGCCTGAAATCATACCGCGACCAGTAACAAAGGTAACATTTTCGACACCTGGGATATTGGAAAGACTTTCGTTTACCTCACGCATAATATTAGCTACACGTTCCATAGAGGCACCAGGAATCATCGATACATCCATCATCACAAACCCTTGGTCTTCACTGGGCACAAACCCCGATTTCATACTTTTATTAGCAAAATAGATACCACCTCCTGCCATAAGTAAGAGCACTAAGGTTACCCATTTATGACGAAGGAAGAAGGTAAAGGTTTGCCCATATTTATGCGTAGCGGCATTGAAAGCTATATTAAACTTGTGGAAGAACTTGCCGAACCACGACTTTTCTTCATATTCTTTATTGCCGTGAGGTTTGAGGAAGAGCGAACAAAGCACCGGACTGAGAGTAAGTGCATTGATAGCTGAAATCACGATGGCTACAATCAGAGTTACCCCAAACTGTTTGTAGAAGACGCCCGTAGTACCACCCATAAAGGTTACCGGTACGAACACTGCTGCCATCACAAGGGTGATAGAGATAATCGCCCCTGTAATCTCGTTCATAGCTGAAATTGTAGCAGGTTTAGCTTTCTCGTGAGTTTGTTCCATCTTGGCGTGCACAGCCTCGACGACCACAATGGCATCGTCCACCACTATACCGATAGCTAACACCAAGGCGAAGAGGGTAAGCATATTGACAGAATAGCCAAAGAGATTCAAGAAGAAGAAAGTACCCACGATAGACACTGGCACCGCAATAGCAGGAATGAGTGTAGAACGGAAGTCTTGCAAGAAGATATACACCACCAAGAACACCAATAAGAAAGCCTCCAAGAGGGTAGACACCACCTTAGAAATGGCAGCATCTAAGAAAGTGTTGGCGTTGTAGTTGATAGTATAAGTAATCCCTTCGGGCAAAGAAGGTTTCAACTCGTCTAAGAGCTTTTCGATATTTTGGATAATCTCGTGAGCATTAGAGCCTGGCGTTTGTGAGATACCCATTGCCACAGCAGGACGACCTTTGCTTTCTGAAAACCCTGTATATCCGAGCGCGTCGAGTTCTACCTTAGCTACATCTTTAAGACGGAGAATACGACCCCCATCTAACGCTTTGAGTACTATATTTTCATATTCCGATACTTGGGTGTATTTTCCCTTGTACTTAATCACATATTCATAGCTACTACCGCTGTTTTGCCCCAAAGTACCCGCAGCCGCTTCTCTACTCTGAGCGGAAATTGCAGCAGTTACCTCAGTAGGATTGAGCCCATAGGCTTGGAGTTTTTGCGGATTCAACCAAATGCGCATAGAATAGGTTTTACCTCCAAAAGCACTGGCATCCCCTACCCCACTGATACGTTTGATTGCAGGAATCACATTGATGCTCAAGTAGTTTTGCAAGAACACATCGTCTAACTCTTTATTCTCTGAAAAGAAGCTGAGGAACATCAGGTTACCAGAACTCTGTTTGCGTACCGTTACCCCCGATTGGGTTACCTCCGATGGCAAAATAGAGTTGGCACGCGATACCGCATTTTGTACGTTTACCGCCGCGATATCACCATTGGTACCCTGTTTGAAATACACAGTAATATTTGCTGAACCACTATTAGAAGCCGATGAGGTAATATAATCCATATTTTCCACCCCATTGATTTGTTCTTCCAGCGGAATCACCACCGCTTTAAGCACTGTTTCGGCGTTGGCTCCTGCATAGTTAGCCGATACCTGTACCGTTACAGGGGCGATATCAGGATATTGAGAGATAGGCAAAGAGATAATCCCCAATACCCCTAAAATTACTATTAAGATAGAGACTACCGTTGATAGTACGGGTCTGTTAATAAAGTTTTTTATCATAAGTTAGATGTTATACTTGAATTAAAATTCTTGTTTAGTAGGACGCAAAGTAATCTCATTGATAGCTACGTCCTCTGGTTGTTCAATAGCATATGCAATAGCACGGGCAACTGAATCGGCAGGAATCTCATATTCCTTATAAAAAGCCTGAATACCTGCGCTAGCTTCGGGGTCGGAGCTACCATATTTAAGTTCACTCTCCACTGCGCCTGGGTAAAGAGTAGTCACGCGAATGTTATCTTTAGCGGTTTCCATACGTAAACCTTCACTAATAGCTTTTACAGCAAACTTAGTACCACTGTACACCGTGCCACGACCTGCCGCCACCTTCAAACCCGCTACTGAGGATAAGTTGATGATATGTCCACTATGTTGCTTCTGCATCGTTGGGAGTACTGCAGCAATACCGTAGAGTACCCCTTTGATATTGATATCAATCATTTTGTCCCATTCGTCTACTTTAAGCTTTTCGAGAGGAGCCTGTGCCATCAGTCCAGCATTGTTTACCAGCACATCTATACGACCGTAAGCTTTGAGCGTTTCTTGGGCAACACGTTCCAAGTCCTCACGTTTGGTAACATCACATACAATGGCAAGCGCCTTACCGCCTTGAGAGCCGATACGTTTCACTAGCGATTCCAAGCGATCTTTACGGCGCGCAACCGCTACGACTATAGCACCATACTGCGCCAAATAAAGAGCAGTAGCTTCGCCGAGCCCGCTACTGGCTCCTGTAATAATCACGACTTTATCTTTGATGTTTTCTTTCATAATTACCAATTTATTAGATATTAAATACAGAAAAGGAAGTGCTTTTATTGTAAAAAACACTTCCTCTTTGAGGGTGTTACCTTATTCTATGCAAAGGTAAGACAAAAAAGTTATGTGAGAATGAGGTTCGATGTTAATCTTTTCTTAAAGTTTCAAAGGATAATACAGAGGTAAGTAGTGCTTATTTTTCTTCTTGTATTATGTCTTTGTACTCTGCCCAAAAGGCTTCAAACTGCAACATCGATTGATAGAGGAACTCCATCGCTGATTGCCAAGTAGCTTTGTTGTGAATAGTTACGTTTGGCAGTTCTACATACACACAGCTGATTTCTTTACCGTTGTTCAAGAGAAAGTGCTCTTCGAAAACAACGTCAGGGAGGTATTGTTCTTGCAGAATGGTTTTCAGCGACAACAATTTGTTATAGTACAAACTACGTGTTGCCTCGTCAGGGTCTTCCACAGCGAGGAGCACCCGTGCTTTACGAGTGTCGAATGAAAACTTAAAGCTGAAATCCTTTATCTTGGTATTGTAAAGCGTCCATTTCCGAGGAAAGGATTTGCCAAAGGAAATCCAGAAGTCTTCGCGTAGTTTTTTTGCTTCAGCTTTGCTGTACAAGGGGTTAAGGTGTGAATTGGATATTTGCTAAAAATGTATGACCTCTATCATCTATTTTTTTAAACAAAGTAAATTTATAGAATGTGGAGCCGTCCTTTTCAAGCACTCCAAATTCATTATTTTTTAAATCATAAGCTACGAATGTATTCAGGGTAAGAGTCGGTTTGATTTTATAACGCAATTCATTAGTCTTCTTATCATACAATTCGTATGAAAAATCCACTTTTTTAGCATATAAAAATTCTATATAGGGGTCTTCTTCTATTATTTGAGTATTGCTTTTTGTTATGGTAGTAGGTTGTGCAGGAGTAAGCGTTGCCATTGCCGTTTGAGTAGTAACAAGTGCTTTGTATTCCGACTTAAAAGTTGCTAAAGCATTCCCTTCAAAGGCATTGCGCAAGGCTTCTTGATACGACTTCTTGAACTCCTTTTCACGACTTTTACCTATCTCGGAAGTGAAAACGGTTTTATTAGCACAATCGGTGAGGATAAATTGCACCTTAGAGGTCATCATATTCGATTGGTTTTTCACATCGGCTTTCAGAGCATCGCAGGGGTTTTGGAGGAGTTCAGCAGGGACTTCGCTCTCCATATATGCTTTAAAACCTTGTTTTTCTAGTAAAAACTTCGTAAGTGCATTCAGCTGGTACTGATTATCCTCCTTTTGGAAAGTATAACGGTTAGGCACAATCACAGTTTGTGCAACAAGAGTCAGTGGTAGTAATGCTACTAAAAATAATATCTTTTTCATTGGTTTCTAATATTTATTCATATTCATTATTCTTCATTCGAGCTTCGAGTTCGGCTTGAAACTCTTCTATCACGGGTTTCATAGTGCTTTCAGGGAGGTCGGAGATGCGAATGTACATCAATCCGTCTACAGAGTTGTTGAAAAGTGGGTCGACATTGAAGGCAATGACTTTGGCGTTTTGCTTAATGTACTTTTTAATGAGCACCGGCAAACGCAAGTTACCTGGTTCGAGTTCGTCGATGAGTTTGTCGAACTTATTGAGGTCGGCTTTGGTTTCGTCGAAAATAAAATCTTTATCCTCGTCTTTGAGTTTTACTTTGAACTCTTTTTTAGGGCGTACATACTGTGCAATATAAGGGTCATAGAAGTTTGACTTCATAAACTCTATCATCAGCGATTTAGAAAAGTCAGAGAACTGGTTACTAATACTCACACTACCCAACAAATATGAGTGTTCCGGATAACGCAAAGTGGTGTGAGCAATCCCTTTCCACAGCAAAAACAGTGGCATAGGTTTCTGCTGATATTCTGAGATGATAAAGGCACGCCCCATCTCGATGGTTTTACTCATCATATCGTATAATTCGGGCTCAAAACGGAACAAATCGTGGGTATAAAAGCCTTCGATACCGTATTTAGGGAATATTTCAGCCCCTAAGCCCATACGGTAAGCTCCTACTATCTTCTTAGCTTCGTTATCCCAAAGGAAAAGATGATGATAATAGAGGTCAAACTTATCTAAGTCAGACGAAGCGTTAGTCCCCTCCCCTACTTCGCGGAAAGTGATTTCACGCAAGCGTCCTATTTCCTTCATTATATTAGGAATCTCTTGATAAGGTGCTAAGAATACCTCGTAGTTGTTGTTTTTGAGCAGTCGGTAATCTTTTTTAGTGATGTTATCAACTTCCTTCTCTATGAGGTCTTGTTTGATAGGCGCTTCTATCTGTTGAGGATTGCTACCGCTCTTGCTTGATTTCAACACGTTAGTGAGTGGTAAAAACTTCTTATCTTGCTCTAAAGCATTAGCTAATATATATGTCTTCTTACGTAAAAATTCGGTAAAATCTTCCAAATCGGTATGCTCATCTTGCATAGCTACCGAAATAGGCTTACCTATGCGTATATAAATAGTGCGTTCTTTCTGTGTAAGCAGTTCTGAGGGCAATTTAGCCGTGCGCAACGTATCACTGATGCTCGCCAAGAAGTAAAACAACTTACTGTTTTTGGCGTGAAAATAGATAGGCACAATAGGCACTTTCACTTTCTTAGCAAGTTTCATAGCTGCCTCTTCCCAAGGCTTATCCACCATCAGTTGCCCCTCTTTGGTTACCGATACTTCCCCCGCAGGGAAAAGACCTAAGGGTTTGCCCTCTTTGAGGTGTGCAATGGTATGCTTAAAACCCACCACGCTAGATTTCGCATCTTTGCGGTCTTCAAAGGGGTTTACCGGCAATACATAAGGTGCTAAAGGCTCAATACGTTGCAAGAGAAAATTCGCCATAATCTTGAAATCAGGGCGTTTTTCTAAGAGTAATTTGAGCAGCAGAATGCCATCAATTCCCCCCAGCGGGTGGTTAGAAATGGTGATAAAAGCCCCTTCTTTGGGGATATTCTTAAAATCCTCTTCGGGTATTTCGAACTTTATTTCAAACTCATCTAACAGTTTGTTGAGGAAGTCTAACCCTTCAAAGTGTTTATTTCGGTTGTAAATAGCATTGAGCTTGGAGATACGGAGCAACTTCATCAGTGCCCATCCTCCAAAAGTACCCAAGAAGCCAAGTTTATCAATATTAATCGCTTTGGCTACTTCTTTGGCACTTACCAATCCTTTATCTTTTTGCTTTCTCATTCTTCTTTAAAGTCTTATGATTGTTTCCCTCTTTGCAGTTGTTTCATTCTTTTCAAGCGTGTCATCACCTCATCGCGATACAAGGCTCTGGTAGCCACTTTGCCTACGGTAAGACCTTGTACTAAAATGGAAAACAATACTACAATATAAGTAATTTGCAACAGTGTTTCTTTAAATCCTCCTTTATCAGCAGGGATAGAAAGTACCAAGGCAATGGATACTCCCCCGCGAATACCCCCCCACACCATTGTGATGAGCGAGCCTCGCGAATAGGTAGCTACCTTGCGTAATATCGTTTTGGCAGGAATATAAATCGCCAGTGCACGCCCCAAGAGGCATACGAGAATAGCTACCCCGCCTAAAAGGAACTGCTCTGTTAGATTGTCTATCAGTAGCATCTCAAATCCTATGAATAGGAACAAGATAGCATTCATAATTTCGTCTATGATTGCCCAAAACTTTTCAAGGTAATCTTTATTCTCTGCACTGCTGGCTTTCTTGCCTACATTACCTACAAAAAGTCCTGCAATTACCATTGCCAGAGGCGAAGAAACGTGAGAAGCTTTGGTGATAAGAAAACCACCCATTACCACTGCCAAAGTGACAAGTACACTCACGTGATAGTCATCGGCTTTTTTCATCATTTGAGAGGCTACCCATCCCAAGAGCACTCCTAGTAAAATACCTCCTCCTGCTTCCAAGAGAAAGAGCTTAGTAATAGTGAAGAACGAAGGCTCAAAAGTGCTATTAGTAGCCAATTTCAGCACTACGGCAAACATTACTACCGCTACCCCATCGTTAAAAAGCGATTCACCCGTAATCTTAGTTTCAATACGTTTAGGTACTTTCACTTGTTTGAGCACTCCCAACACTACAATAGGGTCGGTTGGAGAAATAAGCGCACCAAAAAGCAGACAATAAACGTAAGGAATATGGATTTCTACCAAAGGAGCAATGTAGTACAGCAAAACTGATATAAAGAAAGCCGAAAGTACTACACTGATAGTTGCATAAGTAAAAATGGAGATTTTGTAGTTTTTAAGGTCATTGATATTGATGTGGAGAGCTCCTGCAAAGAGAAGGAAGTTCAACATTGCTCCCATCAGTATTTCAGTGAAGTCAAAGCCTTGTAAAAGCGATTCAAGACGGTGTGCAAGCCCTGTAAATACTTCACCTCCGAAAAGACGTACGCCTACCGATATCATCATAGCAATCACCATAATACCTATGGTCATAGGCAGTTTTACGTAGCGAACATTCACGTACGAAAACAAAGCTGCTAAAACGATAATTACTGAAAAAGCGTAGTATAACTCCATTAGTACTATTTTATTTTCGGCAAAGGTACAAATAATTTGCTAATTTGCAAATCTGCTAATTTGCTAATTGCTTTTGAAGTCTTTTCTGTCGTTGTTCTACAAGGTCTGAGAAGTTATATAGTAAAGCTGGGGTTTGGTATTCTAATTCTCCACTATTGATAGCCCGCAAGATAATTTCCTCTATCCAATAGTCCTCTTCTACATTCATAGGGTCATAGCCTTTTTTGAGAGAAAGGTCGTACAGCCACGCGGTTTTGTTATACCAATAAGCATTCCAACCATTGCGCAGGTCTTTTACCAATTCGTAAGCCGTTTTTCCAGTTTGGCGGTGAATGAGTTTAATGAGAATACGCCCTTGCGAGCGGGAAAGTTTTTTGAGTTCGTCGGTGAAGTGGTCTTCAATATAGCGCTGGGTGCGTTTTACGTACACCTTCTTTTGTCGCTTATTTTGCATAGTATCCATCGTATGTTCCATTGTATAGAGCCGGTCGGCAGCCATTTTGGCATACGGATACACGCGTTTCACCCTACTGCGGAGAAGCAAATAGCGCTTTTGAGCTTCTGCATCACCAAAGTAATGCTCTTTACCAAAAACACTCACCTCAGCAAGCCGAATAGTATCTCCTGAATAAAATTGCTGGTCAAAAATATAAATAGTATCACGCTTCTGCGAGAAAGAAGTAAAAGGTAAAAAGTAAAAGACAAAAACAGTGATAGCTGGGTAAGAGAATAAAAGGTAATGTTGTATAGGTGCAATGATGTATTTCATTCTGATTTTCTTTATTTATTTTTAAAATCTAACGACTTTAACAACATTTGCATTGCAAAAATTGTTCCAACCTTTTACGTTTCACTTTTCTCTTTTCACTTCCCTAACACCGCCATTTTTATTGCAGTAATAGCCGCCTCCACGCCTTTATTACCCAGCTTACCACCACTGCGGTCAAGCGACTGCTGGAAGGTATTATCAGTGAGAACGCAGAAGATAATAGGCACTTCACTTTGTTCCGCATTAAGCTGGGCAATACCTTGGGTAACACCCTGGCACACGAAATCGAAATGACGAGTCTCTCCTTGTATCACACAGCCTATTACAATAATAGCGTCTACCTCGGTAGTATCGAGCATTCGCTTGGCAGCGTGCACTAATTCAAAGCTCCCTGGCACTTCCCATAAGAGTATATTGTCATCAATAGCACCACAATCTTTAAGGGTTTCGATGGCACCATTGCGCATTCCGTAAGTTATCTGCTCATTCCACTGAGAAGTAATAATCCCAAAGCGAAGAGATTCCGCATTTGGGATTATATTTTTATCGTATTGTGATAAGTTTTTGTTTTCTGTTGCCATTAATTATTGACTAATTTTCCCTATAAGGATATCGATAGTACGTGCTTCTTCTGAAGTAGGATACTCGTCTTTGATGCGCTCGTAATATTTCAAGGCATCGTCTTTTTTACCTTGCAAAGAAGCTACTATTCCTGCTTTTTTAGGTATAACGGAGTTACAAAGTCATTCTTGCTATGTTCAAAGGCTTTGATATAATATTTCAATGCCTCAGCGTTATTTTTCTGTTGAAGGTAAGCATCACCTATATTTCCATAAGCCAAAGCTCCGAAAATATCATCAGTAGAGTCGAACTCTTTGAGGTGATTTATTGCGTTGTTATAGTCACGCAAACGCATATAAGCCATACCCATACCGTATTCAGCCAGGTTAGCAGCTTTGGTACCGCTGTAGTTTTCAGCAATTTGCTTAAATCCATATTTTCCTTTTCCACCGTTGATAGCCACTTTAAAGAGGGAATCCTGCGCTCTAGCATCAGTAGCTTCCATCGCTTCATCAAAGAACTGTTGTGCAAAGAAAAGCTCATTAGCAGCATTCTTTTCCCTAGGGGCTTTCACAAACTGTTGGTAAAGCAAATAACCCAAGCCTATCACAGCTACGGCTATGAGAGTTCCAATAATAATCTTCTGATTGCGTTTTACCCAATCTTCGGTGCGAGTAGCGCCTGCATCGAGGGCATCAAACACCTCAGCAGTAGTACTTTCTTTGTGTAATTGAGCCTGTTTTGCTTCGTCTAAATGTTCGGTATCTTTTTGTCTATTAGGTCGGTTGTTGTTCTTTTTGTAAGTTGCCATATATAATTTTCATTAAAGTTCGGCAAAAGTACAACTTTTATTTTAATTAGAAAGCAAAACACAAAAAATTATTTACTCATCAGTCATTTTTCCCATTTTATCTATTAGTTAATATACGGCGAGTTTTCTCCACATCTCCTCCGTCATTCGTCCCTTGTCATTCCTCATTTCTTCCCTTTTCCATCGCTACACTCCCTCTTTAAAGGAGTATGTTTTCGTCCCTAATTTCTTCTTTTCCGTCATACTCCCCCTAGTGCCTATGCCCTAAGATCTCACACTTCCCCATTTACTAATTTTCTAATTTACTAATTTCCTAATTATCCCTTCTCCTTTTCCGTCATACTCCCCCTAGTGCCTATGGCCTAAGGCCTAGTGCCTTTTCCCTTTCTTTCGCCTCGAAACCCCGTTTTTAACATTTTTAGCACTGTTGTATTATACTATTAATCAACTTTTTACACACCCTTTCTATACCAATCGTCCAAGATTCGTATAAGCTTCCTATAAGCTCTCTATAAGCTAACCCCACCCATCTTACAGCTCATTTTTTACCTTTTCCCTGAATCACCACTTCCGAATCTCTCCGATATCTTTCTATCTCCTTAGCTCTTTCCAATAAATCCTTTAATCTCGTCTTACTTCTGTCCGACAAGTCTGAATCGTCCGAGAACTCCATTACTGCCCGTCGTGCTACGACTGCCTGTGCGGCTCGCACCTTTGGCAAAGTTGGTTACTAGCATTATTGGCATTATTGGCATTTCCCTCATTGCTATTTTGCAATTATTTTGTACTTTTGCACCCAATAACTCAAAAAACAAACAAGCGTATGGCTAAGAATGTAGTGATTGTAGAGTCGCCCGCCAAGGCTAAAACCATTGAAAAGTTCTTAGGTAAGGACTACAAAGTAGTATCCAGCTATGGGCATATTGTCGATTTGCCCTCCAATGAACTGGGCGTAGATATCCAGCACGGTTTTAAACCTAATTACCTCATCTCTAACGACAAAAAAAATCTTGTAAAAGAACTCAAAGCACTCACGTCCAAAGCCGAAGTAGTATGGCTCGCTTCCGATGAAGACCGTGAAGGAGAAGCTATTGCGTTTCATCTTTCCGAAACACTCAAACTAAAAAAGGAAAATACCAAGCGCATCGTTTTTAACTCCATTACCAAATCGGCTATTGAAAACGCTATTAAAAACCCTCGTGGCATCGATTATAATCTGGTGAATGCTCAGCAAGCACGCCGTGTGCTCGACCGCCTCGTGGGCTATGAACTCTCTCCCGTACTGTGGAAAAAAATTAAAAGCGGACTCTCAGCAGGACGCGTACAGTCGGTAGCAGTACGCCTTATCGTAGAACGCGAACGCGAAATACAAGACTTCAAAACGCAATCCTCTTACCGAATTACTGCCGAATTTATCACCTCAGAAGGCAAAGTTGTAAAAGCCTCTTTGCCTAAGAATTTCAACACACAAGCCGAAGCTGAAAACTTCTTGCAACAGAATATCGGAGCGCATTTCAAAGTGCAATCATTAGAAACCAAACCAGCCAAGAAAATGCCTGCGCCCCCCTTCACTACTTCCACCCTCCAACAAGAAGCCGCACGCAAACTGCACTTCTCAGTAAGCAAAACAATGACGGTAGCCCAACGCCTCTACGAATCTGGTTTTATCACCTATATGCGTACCGATAGCGTGAATCTTTCACAAGAAGCGCTCAACACTGCCAAAAACGCTATCGTGCAACTCTTCGGAGCTCAGTACAGTCAAGTGCGCAAGTTCTCCACTAAAAGCAAAGGCGCACAAGAGGCGCACGAAGCCATTCGTCCTACCGATATGAGTCGCTCCTCTATCGCTACTGAACCCGACCAGAATAAGCTATACGAACTGATATGGAAACGCACCCTTGCCTCACAAATGGCAGATGCTCAAATAGAGCGCACTACCGTAAAAATAGAAGCCGATAAGCACAAAGAACACTTCGTAGCCAATGGCGAAATGGTACAGTTCGATGGCTTTTTAAAAGTGTATTTAGAAAGTACCGACGACGAGGAAGAAGAACAAGAAGGAATGCTCCCCAATCTCAAAAAAGGAGAAGCTCTTACGCATCGTTATATTACTGCTAACGAGCGTTTCACTCGTCCACTACCTCGTTATACTGAGGCTTCGCTGGTGAAAAAGTTAGAGGAACTCGGTATCGGACGCCCATCTACTTATGCTCCTACCATTTCTACGATTCAAAACCGCGGATATGTGGAACGTAGCACACTCGAAGGTGAAGTGCGCCCCTATCAGCAACTCACCCTTACAGGTAATAGTATCAAAACGCAAACTCTTAGCGAACGAGTAGGTGCCGATAAAGGCAAGCTTGTCCCCACCGATATAGGTAGTGTAGTAAACGATTTTCTCGTCTCCCATTTCGATACGATAATGGACTATAATTTCACTGCCAAAGTAGAAAATAGCTTCGACGAAATAGCCGAAGGCACTGAGAATTGGACAAAGATGCTCACACAGTTTTATAATCATTTTCACCCCGTAGTAGAAAATGTTGAAAAGCATACAGGTCGTGAAACAGGTGAACGCGTGCTGGGTACCGACCCTAAATCAGGGCGCCCTCTTAGCGTACGCTTAGGTCGTTATGGAGCTATGGCGCAAATAGGGAATCCCGATGATGCCGAAAAGCCTATTTATGCAAGTCTATTGGCAGGTATGTCTATCGAAACGATTACTTTTGAAGAAGCCCTCAAACTCTTCGAGCTTCCTCGTCAGTTAGGCATTGTCGATGGTAAGAATGTAGAAGTGAATGTAGGGCGTTTCGGACCCTATGTGCGCTACGGCGATGCTTTTATATCACTTGATAAAGGTGAAGACGTTTTCAGTGTAACTCTCGAGCGGGCTAAGCAACTCATCGGCGAGAAGAAAAAAGCTGACGCTCCTATTGCCACCTATCAAGGAGTGGAAGTTACCAAAGGTGTAGGTCGTTTTGGTCCCTTTATTAAGTGGAACAACACCTATATAAACGTTACCAAAAAGTACAATTTCGACCATCTTAGTCAGCAAGATGTAGAAGAACTTATAGAAGATAAACTCAAAAAAGAATCGGAAAAGGTAGTGAAAGAATGGGACGAAGGAGCTATCCGTATAGAGAAAGCTCGCTGGGGACGTTTTACCCTCCTCAAAGGTAAAACCAAAGTAGAACTCCCCAAAGACACCGATATAGCAACTTTCACCAAAGAACAAGCTCTTGCCCTCCTTACCGAGAAAGAGCCTAAACCTAAAAAAGCCCCTTCTAAAAAGAAATAATACAATAATAATAGGCTATCAAAAAGATAAGATTTCTTTCTTGATAGCCTATTTTGTATCATAAAATAAGTATTCTTATAATGTAAATCTGAGAAATGATTATCTCTGATTTACAACTTCATAGTCTTTTTTGCGTCACATCTCCCCCTTTGGAGGGGGCTGGGGGAGGTTTATAATCAATAAGTTATTTAATCCTTGATTGATATTTATAATACTGATTTTTTTAATTCCGCAATCGTTTGGGTAGGGTTAGTAGCATTGAAGATAAAACTGCCTGCTACTAAGGCATCAGCACCTGCCTCTACAAGTGCTTTGGCATTCTTTAAACTCACTCCACCATCTATTTCTATAAGTGCGTGTGCCCCTACTTGTTCAATAAGTGCTTTAGCTTGACGCACTTTCTTATAAGTATTTTCAATAAATGACTGTCCACCGAATCCAGGGTTCACACTCATCAGCAAGAGTACGTCTATATCTTGAATAACATCTTCTAACAAAGCGACAGGTGTATGCGGATTGAGGGCTACCCCTGCTTTCATTCCTTCTGCCTTAATAGCTTGCAAAGTGCGGTGCAGGTGTGTACACGCCTCGTAATGCACAGTAAGAATATCACTACCGAGCTTAGCAAAAGTGCTAATATAGCGGTCGGGGTCAATAATCATCAAGTGAACATCTAACGGCTTAGTAGCGTGTTTGTGAATCACTGAAAGCACGGGCATACCATAAGAGATATTAGGCACAAAAACACCGTCCATAATATCGATATGAAACCAATCGGCTTCGCTGGTGTTTACCATTCCAATAGCTTGTTGCAGGTTGCCGAAATCGGCAGCTAATAATGAAGGAGCGAGAATCATATTTTTAATGTTTAATGATTAATGTTTAGTGATTTATTTTATGAAGCAAAAGCAATTTTTAGTATACCATCGTCATTAGCCAACACTGCCCTCTAGTGAAATCTCTAAGAGTTTTTGAGCTTCAACAGCAAACTCCATTGGCAATTTGTTAAGCACTTCCTTGCCAAAGCCATTTACGATAAGTGAAATCGCTTTCTCGGTATCAATACCCCGCTGATTGCAGTAGAAAATCTGGTCTTCACCAATCTTAGAGGTAGTAGCTTCGTGTTCTATTTGAGCAGTAGGGTTTTTAGCTTCTATATAAGGAAAAGTGTGCGCTCCACAGAGGTTACCCATCAACAGGGAGTCGCATTGAGAGAAATTGCGTGCATTTTTAGCATTAGGCACTACTTTCACCAATCCACGGTAGCTATTTTGTGATTTTCCTGCCGAAATACCCTTAGAGATAATTGTAGATTTGGTGTTATTGCCTAAGTGTATCATCTTAGTACCTGTATCGGCTTGTTGGAAGTGGTTAGTAACCGCAATTGAGTAAAATTCGCCTATAGAATTATCCCCTTTGAGCACTACTGAAGGGTATTTCCAAGTAATAGCAGAGCCTGTTTCTACTTGTGTCCACGATATTTTAGCATTTTTCTCAGCCAAAGCGCGCTTGGTAACGAAGTTATATACACCGCCTTTACCGTCTTTATCACCAGGAAACCAGTTTTGAACGGTAGAATATTTAATTTCGCCATTATCCATAGCTATAAGTTCTACCACAGCAGCGTGCAATTGATTTTCGTCACGTTTGGGCGCCGTACAACCTTCGAGGTAAGAGACGTAAGCGCCTTCATCAACAATGAGGAGGGTTCGCTCAAACTGTCCTGTTCCTGCTTGATTGATACGGAAATAAGTAGAAAGCTCCATAGGGCAACGCACCCCTTTGGGTACATAGCAAAAAGACCCATCAGAAAAGACCGCTGAGTTAAGAGCTGCGTAGAAATTATCGGTTTTAGGTACGACGGTACCAAGGTACTTACGCACCAAGTCAGGGTGTTTTTGTATCGCTTCGGAGATAGAACAGAAGATAATGCCTCGTTCTGCTAATGTTTTTTGAAAAGTAGTTGCTACTGAAACTGAGTCCATTACTACGTCCATTGCTACGGCAGGTTTTTCATCTTCTACTCCCGCAAGGCGTTTTTGTTCTTCAAGAGAGATACCGAGTTTTTGGAAAGTTTCCAATAGCTGAGGGTCTACCTCATCAAGGCTGTTAAGTTTAGGTTTCTGTTTAGGAGCAGAATAATAAGCAATATCTTGAAAGTCGGGAGTTTCAAACTTGAGGTTCGCCCAATGAGGAGGCTCTTCCATCGCTTGCCACGCACGGAAAGCTTCTAAACGCCAATCGGTCATCCACTGGGGTTCGTTTTTCTTTTTAGAAAGGGCTATTACCACTTCCTCGTTGAGCCCTTTAGGAAAAGTTTCTGATTCGATATCTGTATAAAAGCCGTATTTGTATTCGCTGTTTTCTAATTCTTCTTTAAGTTCTTCTTCTGTATATTTAGCCATAATTCCTTTTAGATAAGAGGTAAGAGATAAGAGGTAAAAACTCCTCTTATTTATACCGAGATGCGATTTTACAAAGCGCAAAGATAGTACTTTAAATTGAATCTAAAATACTATCTTTATAATTATTTTGTTTGAGAGATAGAGTTTGCCTATAGTTAAGCTATTGGGTAAGACTGTCTAACAACTGATGTACTGCATCACTATTCCAGCGTGCAATGCCGTCTTTCTGAGCGCGTACATAACCGTTTTTATCTACTATGTAACCTGCAGGAATCTTATCGGGGTCAAAAGGCTTTTTAGGAGCTTCGATAATGAGGTAGGTAACTTTGAAATGAAAATTGCGCTTTTGCATCATTTCATCTACTGGCTCAGGGAGCTCATTGGTGATGATGTAAAAATCCACTTTATCCTTATAAGCATCGTAGAGTTTTTCGACTGCATAAAGGTCGGCTACACTGATTTCACGCCAAGAAGAGAAGAAGTATACAAATGATGGTTTCTTACCTTCGGTTTGGGAGTAGTTAAACTGTACATTATTGCGGTCTTTTAGTTGCCAATCGAAGTCTATTTTACGAGCTTTATCAGCGGGAATAATATCTACCGAGCCGGCAAAGACACGCTGTAGTAATATCTTACTTTCGTACCCCAAAGGAGTTACAAAGAAAGAGAGCACAAAAAGAATAAGTAGTAGGTTGAGTATGGTACGTTTTTTCATAAACTAATTTTATTGATAGCGATTGCAAAGGTAATACTTTTTTTCTAATTGGGAAACTTACTTCAATATCAGAAATCAAATAGCTTTTCGTGTTACTCATCTATTTAATTTATAATCAATTACTTTTTACTTCCTGTAATTGCACATTTTAAAGCTAATACACTTCCCAAATGTACTCCCTCGTGTGAAATATTGAAGTAAATAGCTTCTTCAATAGTATTGAGTTCGTACTCTATGCCCGTTACATAATGATTATAGTGCTTAAAAATTCCTTTTTGATAATCAGTTTCGAGCCAATTTACAGTGCTGATGAGAAGGTCTTTTAGTTCCTCTATCTCGGCAGAAGTAGGGATATGCTCATCAGGAATGGTGCCTTTGCGATAACGCTCTACAAACTCAGGGGTGAGGTAGGTAGGCAGGTCGCTATTGGCATAGCAATAATTTTGCTGGGTAACCACGCAGTGAGCGAGATTCCACAAGATATTGTTTTTAAAGCCCGCAGGAATGATTGCCAATTCTTCGGGGGTAAAGCTATTGAGCAATTTGAGTTGTCGCTCACGCAATTTTCGGTATAAAGTAAATACTTCTTTCATATATTTAAAAATCAAAATCAAAGTCGTTGAGTTCGTCTAATTTAGTATTCTCTTCTTCCGTAAGCACTTCTTGCAAGAGTTCGGCAGTAGCTTCTTTACCAGTACCCCAAAGGTCTCCTAAAAGTTCAGCAATACTGTTCTTTTGGTTGGGCTCAAAATCGGAAAAAGCACGGCGCAAGAACACTACCGAGCGCATAAACTGCTCTTCATCTAATTGGCGTACATAGTTGTCTAACTCTTGCCATATAATCGTACGCGATAACAATGCGTATCTATTTCTTCCAGAAAAGCCTTCAAACCACGAGGCTCCTAAATCGGCGGGGACACCTGCTGAAAGACGACGAGACACTTCTTTTCCACATTGTTCTTCAGTAGCTAAATTGTGCTCTAACAATATAGCAAAGGCTACCCCCGAGAGCTTGGTGTTCACATCATCGCGCCACGCAAGGTGAGTGAGTTCTTTTTGCCACGTTTCGGTATCTACCAATTCGTATTGCTGTTCGGCTATGAACTCCATAGTATTGATAGCTTCTACAATTTGCTTAGAGGCTTTGTCATCACAAGATGAAGCATCTATCAGTAATAACGAAGCACGGAGGAAAAGCTGTTGCAAGATAGGTTTCAGCGGTTCGAGATTGAACTGACGCAGGTCGCCGTACTGTATAAGCACCGAGAGCTCGTGTGCAGCAAAGGCAGTTTCAGCAAAACTATTACTATCTACCAAAAGGCGTTGCAAGGTGCTGAGCGCATTGCTAAAAATATGCGTAAGCTGACATTCGCAAGCCTGCCTAATAATTTTAGCCACCACCGAAAGGTCAGTGCTTTCGTTGAGCTGTTCTTTGAGTACAAAAGCTGTGGCTATTTCAAGCGTTTCACCTTTAAGGTTAGCTTCTACAATTTCTATTTCGACCTCAGGACTCCACTGTAACACCCATTTCTCTGCCCACGAGGCTTTATCCTGCTGTACGTGCTGTTGGGTGGCAAAGTGAATGTCCAACACTTCCAAGCGATGAAGGAATGTAGAGCGATTCAGGTCTATAAAAGCAGCTTCTTTGGTCTTTACCTTTAAGTTCTCACGCAGGTCGAGGGTGAGGTCTTGCGCTACCGCCGATTTGTAGTTGGTGAGCTTTAAGCGTTTCAGCTCTTGGTTCATATCCTCTTGTACGGGCGTCTGGCTCACCCCTTCGGGTAATGCCCCAATAGCCGTACCGATATCTACCTTATTGATAGCTTCGGCTACCACAGCAAGGTCTCCCCCACCAAAACAAGTAACCACTGCATCGTGGAGGTCTTGCAACACAGGGTAAGTACCGCCTTTCATAGCCGAAAGCACATTGGCAAGACGCACCGCTTCAATTACGCTAGCAGAAGAGGCATTTTGCCCTTGAGCACGCAAGATTTTGGCTACTTTAGTAAGATAGACAGCTGAGAGCTGATTGAGGGTGTTTTCGTGCATCGCTTGCCACATCAGTTCAAAGTAATAAGGAGCTGTATTGCCCGCTCCGTACCCCGTACGACTGCTGAGACGCAAATAGGAATAAGGCATCAGGGTGAGTTGAGAGGTAGCTTTGGGGAGCTTTTTAAGCTCGTCATCAGTCATTGCAGGTAGGCTGTTTTGGATACCTGATAAGTGGTAAGCCCCTACAATTACTACTATTTCTTCGGGTTTGAACTCGGTGCAAGCCTTAGCAATCTCACGTTTCATATATGCCTCACGAATGAGATTATACGAGAAATCGAAAGGCGCGTCTTCATATTCTTTATCTATGACCATTTGGCGCATTTCACCCGATTGTAAGGCAAGTGTGGGTGCAAAAGCATCAGGATTGAGATTGTGTTCAAAATGGCGTTCCCAATAATCTTCATAGTCGGTTTCGCCCCCCTCTTCGGCTATTTGCTTGTAGAGGGTATTGTGGTAGAGATAAAAATCTTTGGCTTTTTCGGCTTCTTCCTCAGTGCGTTGCTCCTGCTTCAATTTCAGCATATTCTCCGAAGGCAAATCGATGAAACGAAGTGTTACCTTCTTCTTCACTCCCCAACATATTGCTTGATATTCGGGAGAATAAGACGCAAATGGATAGAGCACTGTTTCGATAGGCAATTCGGTAGTATAGCCCAGCATAGCAATAGGAGGTTTTACCCCTTTTTGCGCTATTTGAGACATCAGAGGGGTAGCATCGGCAGGACCTTCGATGAGAATACACTTGGGGTTGTTTTCCTCTAAGAAGGCAATTAAATGATAGGCTGCCGAAGGCGACAGATGCCTTACACCGAAAAAGTGAATGTTATTCATAATAACTGAGGGTGCGTTCTATAATTTGTCGGGGTTCACCGTTGATGAAAGTCGTTTTGGCAATCCAATTACCTCGATTATCGTATTTATACTCGTAAGTCGCTACATTCTTCTGTTTTTGAGGTAGTTTATTTTCTGCTTGTAGTTTGATACAATCTCCTTGACTATTGTACTTTTTGGTCGTAATATTCACCAACTTATTGTCTTTGTCGTAAGTGCGATTGCGTTCGGCTAAATGCTGTTTATTGAACTTGCTTTCTACCCTTTGCAACAGATTGCCCTGAGCATCGTAGTAGCGCATCTCGACAGGGTCGCCTTGTTTGTTGTAAGTATAAGCTATGGTAGACTCTAACTGATTGGCGTGATAAGTTTCCTCTTTTAGCACTTTCCCATTGGTATCTACTTGATAGTTATAATGTGTTTTTAAGAAGCCCCCAGGTGAGTAGGTCGCATCTTTGATAAGATAGCCTTCGGGGTTGTAGACATAAAGGGTTTTATCGGAATTGTAACGGGTTTCAAACAGTTGCCCTTGCGGATTATAATAGTATTCCATACGACTGTACAACTCACCGTTTTTGAAGAAAAAACGCATTTGAGTGAGATATCCATTGGGGTTGAAATCTTTTTGAATATTGTCGAGGTTACCTATCTTGACTACTGTATCCAAATCGCGGTCGATAGCTCCTTTTACGAATGTTTTTCCTTGGGTAACTACCTCATAAGGGATACTGCGCTGACTTTTCACTTTTCCTTTGAGTCCTGAGAGTTCCCAATCGGTAGGGGCTTTGTGTTGAGCGGTGAGGATAGTGGTTGCGATGAATAGGATAGATGTGATTAGATATTTCATTAGTTATGAGTTAAAAGTTATGAGTTATCAATTAAGAGTTATGAGTTGTGCAAAGGTAGGGATTAATTATGAATTGGCAAAAAAAGAAAGAGGAATTGATTATTTTTAGTCAATTCCTCTTCCTCGTTTAATCAAAATTCAGTATTAAATTACTTCATTGAGGTAGGCTTTGAGCATCCAAACGGTTTTCTCTTGTTCGGTTACAAAGTCGCTCATTAGATTATTAGTACCTTCATCGCCTATTTCGTCAGAGAAGTCTAACAATTCTCTTTCCAAAGGTAATAAAGTGCTAATGGTATTGATTATCAGGCGTACGGTTTTATCATCGTCGAAAATGTTTTCGCCTACGGGAACAGAAGTGTGCTTTACATAGCTTTCGAGAGTGTGAAAAGGCACGCCACCGAGGGTAAGAATACGCTCAGCTATTTCGTCGACTTGTTCTTGTGCGGTATTATAAAGTTCTTCGAACTTCACGTGTAGTTCAAAGAAGCGTTTTCCTTTTACGTTCCAGTGTACACCGCGCAAGTTTTGATAATACGTTTGATAATTGGCAAGCAGTACATTTAGCAAGCCGATTTCTTTTTCTACTTTGGCTTTATCAAGCCCTAAGATATTTAAACTCATAATTTGTTATTTTAAAAATTCTACGGTGCAAAGATAGCAGTTTTTTTGCAAAGAAGAGGTACTGGATTTATAGATTTTTTTAATTTTAAAATAATGGTAATTAATAGTGGAGAATTAGAAAATGAGAAAATGAGAGAATGAGGGAATGAGGGAATGAGAGAATGAGAGAATTAGAAAATGAGAAAATTAGCAGATTAGTAAATGGAGGCGGAGAAAAACGAAAGATATCAGAAGTGAGTTAAGAGGAATTTTGATGAAAAAAGACTATGAGAAGGGTGGGGGTAGCTTATAGAGAGCTTATAGAGAGCTTATAGGAAGCTTATACGAATCTTGGACGATTGGTATAGAAAGGGTGTATAAATAGTTGATTCATAATATAATACAACAAGGCTAAAAATGTTAAAAACGGGGTTTCGAGGCGAAAGAAAGAGGAAGAGGCAATAGGCCTTAGGCCATAGGCACTAGGGGGAGTATGACGGAAAAGGGAAGGAATGACGAGGAACGAATGACGAATGACGGAGGTAATGAGGTGAAAAATATCTCCCTTTACAAATATTCCGTTCTCGCGGGGCACATATCCAGCTGTGGCTGGCTACCTTCAAAGGGGGAATATAGCGACGGGAAAGTCGAGGGTAATGTGGTGAAAACCTCGTCGATGAGGTGATGGTAAGACGAATCTAAGATGGGGGTATAGCGGCGGGAAAAAGGATTTTTGGTAGTGGTTGTTTTTAGATAAATAAGAAGAAAAGCGTTCGTATAATTGCTTATAAATGAATAATAAAGAAAGAATAGAGAAAGTTTTCGTAAAAATATTTGGTAAAAAACTTGTACGTGTTAAAAAAGTGTTATACTTTTGTAGCGTTGAAATTTTCCTGATTTAGTTAACCAAAATTTTTCTTGTTATATGAACAAATGCATTTATTGTTTGTTACTGCTTGTGCTGGTCTTCTGTACACAAGTAGGTAGGGCTCAAATAAAGGTAACCGGTGTTGTTACCGATGAGCATAAAAGTCCACTGCCTGGAGTAAGTGTACTGATAAAAGGGACTACTCACGGGGTAGCAACGGACTTTGACGGTAATTACAGCATTGATGTACCTAATAATGCTGTATTGGAGTTTAGTTCAGTAGGTTACGAAACACAGACTAAGAAAGTAGCCGTAAATGGGGGGGGGTAAATCCCTTACAATCAACACTTTACTAAAATCTCAAGTACAAGAGTTGGGCGATGTGGTGGTGGTAGGTTATACCACATCTACTAAAAGATCTCTTGTTTCTGCAGTATCTTCTGTTAAGACAGAGGAGTTAAAAGAAATTCCTGTAACTAATATCACGCAAGGATTGGCAGGGCGTTCACCAGGGTTAATAGTGAAAGGCTCGGCTGGGCTTGACAACCGCAGTACGATTTCTATTCGCGGGGGAGGTACACCATTGGTAGTAATTGATGGCATTATACGCGATTACGACGATTTTGTAAATCTGCTTCCCGAGGACATCGCATCTATTTCGGTATTGAAAGACGCTTCGGCAACGGCGGTGTATGGAGCGCGTGCTGCTAATGGTATTTTGCAAGTGACCACTATGCGTGGTAAAGAGGGAATTACTACCATTGAGTACAATCACTCTGTAACCATTTCACAACCTTCGTTTCTTCCTAAACGCTTAGATGCCTATCAGTGGGCGGTGCAAAACAATATCGCTAAACAGAACGACAATTTGCCCATTACCTATACCGATGACAAATTGCAAAAGATTTTAGACGGTAGCGACCAGCTGAATTACCCCAATACCGATTGGCAAAAACTTATCTTAAAAGAATTTGCACAGCAATATCGGCACAATTTGCAAATAACAGGAGGTAAAGAACACAACAAGTATTTGGCTTCGTTAGGTTATTTGCATAAGGGTTCACTCTACCGCAGTGGTACGCACCATATGGAGACGATTAACTTCCGTGTGAACCAAGAGTTCGACATACCCGGTACGGGACTTTCGGGTAATACTTCTATCGACGGTTATTTAAAAGAAAACGAACACCCTTATTCATCGACTGCAAGTGGCTATTACCAAGTGTTTAGCCATACCTTGGTAAACCACAATCCGCTGACTCCTGCGGTGAATAAATACGGACTTCCTTATGTAAACACTACCGATAACCCTGTAGCCGAGACTTCGAGAGATGCAGGGTATTCACGCCAAAACTACAAACATATTAACGGACAGATAGGCTTGCAATGGGCATTGCCTTGGGTAAGCGGTTTGAAAGTGAGAGGTAACTTCAACTATCGTTATATGAGCTCAGAAGATAAGTCTTGGCGTAAAGATGCTAAACAGTACGACTGGGATAGCACTACGCCCGCAGCTGTAGCCAAACCGCAACTCAACAAATCGGTTGGCAATGCATATACGTATACTTATCAAGCTTTTGCTGAGTACGTTAAGGATTTTAATAAGCACGGCATTTCAGCACTTGCGGGTTATGAAGCCTCTTATGGTTTTAACAATAACCTATGGCATAAGCGAATTAACTACAATTTTCCTATCGACCAATTTAATCCAGGACCTAAAGAAGGTATGGACGGAGGCGGTGGAGAGAGCGAAAACGGTAGAGCTGGTGTTGTGGGACAAGTGAAATACAATTATGCCAAACGCTATTTTGTGGAAGGCAGTATGCGCCACGATGCGTCAGACCTCTTTCCTAAGGATAGGCGTTGGGGTACCTTCTTCTCAGGTTCATTCGGCTGGATACTCTCGGATGAGGTGTTTATGAAAACACTTAAAGAGCGCCATATTTTCGACTTGCTTAAACTACGCGGTTCTTATGGAGAAGTGGGTTTGGACAGTGGTGTAGGGCGTTTTGCTTATTTGCCCTCTTATAACCTGAATAATACAAGCTATGTGATTGACGGCAAGTTTTATCAAGGTTTTTCGGAAGGCGATATTCCTTCGTCCGATATTACGTGGTATACCACCAAACAAACCGACATAGGTTTTGATTTTGAGTCGCTCAGCAATCGCTTGTACGGTTCGTTTGACTACTTTTTCTACAAAACTACTGGTTATCTTACCGCACCAGACCCATTGGAAGTAGGGTATACCGCCCCTCTTGGAAAGTCGTTACCTAAAGTACTCTCTAACAAAGAACACCGCCGTGCGGGTTACGAAGTGCAATTGGGTTGGAAAGACAACATAGGCGAACTGAAATACAGTATTTCGGTGAACACTACTTTCTTTGACCAATTGTGGGCTAATAACCCTGATGAGAGCTTGGAAAACCGTAAAAACCCGTATTTGCGTACCACTCAACAAGTAGGTTACTACGGTACAGGTTATCGCACCTTGGGGTATTACCAAGACGCTAACGATGTGTACAACAATCCTAAGCGCGTGAACTCACATCACTTAACAGGAGGAGACATCAAATACGAAGACTTCAACGGAGACGGTAAGATTGATGGAGCTGATTTTGCACGTATCGGTAAAAACGGTTTCCCACGAGCTAACTATGGAATCAATTTAGGAGTGAGCTATAAAGCTTTTTCGTTTAATGTGCTTTTACAAGGGGCTACACGTTTTGATATTTATTTAGGTAGTACTATTTTGGGGCAAAGTGCCAATGCGGGTACTACGCCTTTCTACGAGTTCCAATTGGATTACTGGCGCCCCGACAATACAGGAGCTAAGTTTCCACGATTAGTATCCTCGCATTCAGTAAACGGCAATAATAACGTGGCAAGTAGTGACCATTGGCTCATCAATGGGGCTTATTTGCGATTGAAAGACTTTTCAATTTCTTATGATTTGAAGAAAGCCGCTTTGAAGGACTACAAGTGGATATACGCTATGAAGCTTACCCTTAGCGGACAAAATGTATTTACTATTTCGGAAGCCACTAAGTACGGTATGGATCCTGAAATAGTGAACAGTGATTTCTTTGGATATCCTAATGAGCGAATGTTTTCATTAGGTTTAAATGTCGCACTATAAAAACAAGAGTATATGAAAAAATATATCGAATATATCAGTATAGCGGTAGTTCTAACAGGGCTCACTGCTTGTAATGAACTTGATACCAAACCATTTGAGAGTTATGACGACGAGACGGTTTGGGGCAGTAAAGAGTCGGCTGAGTCGTTTGTAATCAACTCTTATAACGGCACTATTACCAACTTTACGGGTTATGCTTATTCAGAAAGTATTACGCCTAATGGTATCCACAGCGATTTAAACAACTTAGATGCGTTTCCTGTGGAGCGATTTGATAGATTTACAGGTTCGGCACAAGGACTTGATGACTTTTTTGCCAACTTGCGCGAGTGCAATATGATTATAGAGAAAGCTCCTACTGAAGCGTTAAAAGCCGAAGGTTATTTGCTAAGAGGGGTATTATTTTTCCACCAAACACGCTGGCAAGGACGTTTTGTACCCATTTTAAGGGTGCTCAACACCAAAGACAAAGAGGCTTTTAGGACACTCTACACCAAAAATCCTACCGAGAGCTACAAATATATAATGGACGATTTGACCAAAGCCACCCAAGGAATGCCAGAGACTTCGGCACCAGGGAGAGCCAACAAGTACGCAGCTCACGCTTTTAGAAGCCGTGCTGCCTTGCAAGCCTACGCTTATACCAAAGACGCTCATTATTTAGATATCGCTATTGAATCGGCAAAAGCAGTGATTAACTCAGGCAAATACGTCCTTACTTCGGCCGAAAACTTCGGCAATATGTTTGTAGAGGCAGGCAAGTATGACAAGGAGATTATCTTAGCTCATTATCGCTTGAGCCTTAATACAACGGTAGGTAATTTTAACGAGATGATAAGAGTTGTACCGAATATCAACAATAACGAAGTGAAATTTGTAGGCGGTAAAGAATTTGCCGATGCCAAAGGACGTTCGTTTGAAGGTTGGGCAAGTTACTTCCCTACACAAGATTTAATAGACCAATATTTGGTGGTAGACCAAGCAGACCACACGGCTAAACCTTGGTATGAAACTTCACAGTTCCTCAACAATGTGGAAAACGGAGATATTTCATCGCTTACTGAAGGCGCTTTAAACACCGTGCGCCACAATGTACCTGAGGCTGCCGATTTGGGAACCAATGCCAAAGGGAATATCATCACCCGTTACGGGAAGATAAAAAGTAGTGCCACAGAGACTAACATCAGCAAGCTAATGTATCAGCACCGCGATGCCCGTTTCTATCAAACCGTTGTATACGACCAAAGCAATTGGCTAAAAGAAGAGGTGGAAACCAATATTTGCGGTAACCTATGGGCAGGAGTGCGTGAAGGGCAATCGGACTCTTGGTATACTACCGCTTCGGGGTACTACTGGCGCAAAGCTGTGGTGCAAGTTGAACCCCGCGTGTACGTAAGCAATAATACAGATTACCATTTTGTAATAGCGCGATTGGGTGAAATGTATATGAACTTGGCAGAAGCCTATTTGCTAAAAGGAGATGTGGCACAAGCGGTTACCGCTCTTAACAGAACACGCGTAACCCACGGAAACTTACCTGCTTCGACAGCAGCCACCTTAGCCGATGCTTGGAAAGATTACATACGAGAACGCCGTGTGGAAATGGCTTACGAAGGTGACCTATACTGGAGTTTCTTGCGCTGGGGACAATACGGAGGCGATGCTAATGACGGAGCTGCAGCAGGAGCAGTGATAAACGCACTTAACACCCCTGTGCACAAAATACAAATCACCAAAGACCGCAAGCAGTTTATGGTAGCCCAAATTACCCGCAACGGGGCGTGGGAACGCACTTTTACTACTAAACGCTACTTGATGCCTATCCCACAAGGTACTTTAGACCAGCGCTCGGCAAGTGGTATAAACGACGCACAAAACCCAGGTTGGTAATAACTTAAAAACGAAAGAAAAATGAAAAGATATATATTATATGCACTCTTTGCTATCTTAGCGATAGGCTTTAACAGTTGTTTGAAAAGCAATTTGGAAGAGTTGCCTGCCTTTGAAGAAAATGATGTTACCAATGTAGACAGAGTGGAATATCGGTTTATCAGCGATGAAATATCGAAGGCAAGTAACCAAAAGATTGTGAAATTCATCAATTTAACAGTGAACAAGAAGGAGATTAACAAGACCGATAAAACTGTAAGAATAGAAGTAACAGTACCTGCTGCCAATAGCGATTTCCCGACTGTGGAAAGAGATAAAGTAAGCAAAGCTAATCTCACTGTTATTCTATCGGTTTCCACCGCTGCTCGTGTATTCCCGATAGGCGATGCACCGCGATTGGGTACCCCAGGAGACTGGACAAACCCACATAAATACAAGATTGAGGCAGCTAATGGCAATACCGCTGAGTGGACAGTAGAAGTAACAAACGTTACTAAGTAACTTGGTTATTAAATTTTTATAAGGAAAATCGCTACACAGGTTGTAGCGATTTTTTTATATAGTTGTAGCACGAAAGACAATTTAATTAGCAGATTTAGAAATTAGCAAATGAGAACTGGTGGGACGAGGTAGAACTGAGGTGAGATAGAAGAAACAGGGAATAAATGACGAGTGTTAAATTTGGGGATTTGGGAATTAGTTCGTAATTTTGCCACCTTAAAAGAAAACAATGTCAGAAAAAACATCTCGCACTAAACATACTTTTCGTCAGCTGTCGCACTTTGTAAAACCTTATCGTGGGGTATTTATAGCCGTAGCTCTCTTTGCGGTGCTATCGTCTATCTTTTCGACCGCACAACCTTACTTGATAAAAGTAGCGATTGACAATTATATCACTCCCAAGGATTATGAGGGTTTAGTGCGCATTGTGTACATACTCATAGCTTTGCTATGTGCGGAAGTAACGATGCAGTTTCTGTTTTCTTATTACTCTAACTGGCTGGGACAAACGGTAATACGCGATGTACGCGAAAAGCTTTTTGCCCACTTGTTGCGCTTTAAGATGCGGTATTTTGACAAATCGTCCATAGGGGTATTGGTAACGCGTGCGGTGAACGATATGGAACGGATAGGCGAAATTTTCAGTTCGGGGCTTTTTGAGATGGCAAGCGATATACTGAAAATGTTTGTTATCACGATTGTAATGTTTGTGATTGATTGGAAATTGGCGCTTATCAGCTATGCTACGATGCCTCTGATTTTGTACTTTACGCGTTGGTTTCAACGTTCAATGAACGCTGCTTTTGTGGAGGTACGTCACCAAGTGGCAAACCTAAACGCCTTTGTACAAGAGCGCATTTCGGGTATTAAAGTATTACAACTTTTTGCGCAAGAGCGTGAAGAATTGGAGAATTTCAAAAAGATAAACGAGAAACACAAACAGGCGTGGCTGAAAACGATATGGTACAACTCTATTTTCTTTCCGATTGGCGACTTGTGTGTATCGATTACCATTGCGCTGATTGTCTGGTTTGGCGGTCGGCAAATTATAGGAGATAACGTGTACGACTTAGGGAATATCTTTCTTTTTATACAGCTTTCACAACAGTTATTCCGACCTATTAGGCATATAGCCGATAAGTTCAACACTTTGCAGATGGGCATTATCGCTTCTGACCGCGTATTTGCTATTTTGGATACTGAAACGGATACTGAAACCGGAGGTGAGAGAGAGTTGAAGGAGGTGAAAGGTAATATTAAGTTTGAAGACGTCCGTTTTGAATACGTAGCAGGGGAAGAAATCTTGCACGGCATTAGTTTTGAAGTAAAAGAAGGCGAAACCATTGCTATTGTAGGGGCAACGGGTGCAGGGAAGACCACTATCACCAATTTGCTAAACCGTTTTTACGACTTGACTTCGGGGGCGATTTACATCGATGGGGTGAACATTGAGGAGTATACTCTCAGTTCGCTACGAGAGCACATTGCTACCGTGTTGCAAGACGTATTCCTATTTGCCGATAGTATTTACAACAATATCACCTTGAAAAATCCTGCTATCACTGAAGAAGAAGTGATTGCGGCTGCTAAGAGCATAGGAGTTCACAACTTTTTGATGAGTTTGCCAGAGGGATATCATTACAACGTGAAAGAGCGTGGGGTTATGCTTTCGGCAGGACAACGCCAGCTGATAGCTTTCTTGCGCGCCTATGTACACAAACCGCAAATTCTTATTTTGGACGAGGCAACGTCTTCAGTAGATTCGCATTCGGAAAAGCTCATACAAGAGGCTACCGATAAGATGACCGAAGGGCGCACGTCCATCATCATTGCACACCGCCTTACCACCGTAAAAAAAGCTGATAGAATAATAGTATTAGACAAAGGGAAGATAGTGGAAATAGGCAATCACGAGGAGTTGTTGCAAATAGAAAACGGCTATTACCGCAACTTGTATGAGGTGCAATTTTTGGAAGAAGTGAAATACAAGGAGTGAGACTACATCTCAGAAATTAGCATAAATGAGGTTCAGAATCAAATAGATAAAAGGCAATTGAACTGACGTTACATAAAATTTAATTGAAAAAACGCTTAACTATAAATGGCTAAAAAGAAACAACCACAAGAAACACAAAAGAAGAAGAAGGATACTAATAAACCTCAACAGCGCAAATTGGCTTTTGGCGTATTTTTAGTACTGCTATCGCTGTATTTGGTATTTACCTTTTCGTCATTCTTCTTCTCGTGGCAGACTGACCAAAGTGGATGGGCAGATTTGAGCAATCGGGAAGAAATTGCTGACAATATAGGCAGTAAGATAGGAGCCTATTTGGGGCAGTTATTTGTATATAAAGGTTTTGGATTGGCAGTTATCTTTCCTGTGTGGCTTCTATTTCTCTCAGGGATGAAACTTATCCTAAATATGAAAAAGCCATTGCTAAACCGCTGGTTCTGGGGGATTCTGTTAATGGTATTCACTTCAACCGCCTTAGGATTTTTGGGAGGGAAAGCTACCATATTAGCAGGTGTTTCGGGCTATGAACTAAACCATTTTCTACAAGACTATTTGGGCAAATTGGGCACTATACTCCTTTTGGTACTTATTGTGGTACTCTATGGCATTTTCAAACTAAATCTCACTACTGAAAAGGCTGTTGCTTTCTTCCAAAATACATTCTCTAAACTGAAACGCGAAGGAGAAGAAGAACAGGAGCAAGGCGATGAGGAGGAAAACAGCTTTGAAAGCATAGAAAAAGAACCTAATTCCATAGAATTTACTACTGATGAGGGCGATTTAGACTTTATCATTCCACAAGGTGAAAACGAAAAGTTAGACCCTTTTACTCATAAAAAGGAAATTCCGCGCCTTGATGGACAAGAGGGAGGTTTGGAAATCACTAATATTCCCGAAGAGGAACAACCTGATTTTACAGTAACGCCTACTCAGCCAACAGAGGCAATAGACCCCGAGGCTCTGGCTAAGCAATTGGTAGAGAACTATGGAGAGTATGACCCAACGTTAGAACTTAGCGATTACCGTTTTCCTACACTCGACCTCTTAGACGACCCCAAAGACAGTGGTATTGTTATTAACCAAGAAGAATTGGAGGAAAACAAGAATACAATCGTACAAACGCTGAACGATTACAAAATTAAAATAGAGAAGATAAAGGCGACCATAGGTCCTACCGTTACTCTTTACGAAATTGTACCCGAAGCGGGGACACGTATTGCAAAAATCAAGAACTTAGAAGACGACATAGCCCTTTCATTGGCAGCACTTGGTATTCGTATTATTGCACCTATTCCAGGGAAAGGTACGATAGGTATTGAAGTGCCAAACAAGAAGCCTACAATGGTGTATATGCGCACAATGATTACCGCACCGCGATTCCAACACGCCGAAATGGAACTGCCTATTGCCTTCGGAAAAACAATTAGCAACGAAACTTTTGTAGCCGACCTTACCAAGATGCCTCACCTACTAATGGCGGGTGCAACCGGACAAGGTAAGTCGGTAGGGATAAATGTAGTGCTCAGTTCGCTACTCTACAAGAAGCACCCAGCCGAAGTGAAGTTTGTGTTAGTAGACCCTAAAAAGGTAGAACTCTCGATATTTGAGCGTATAGAACGTCACTTCCTCGCTAAATTGCCCGATAGTGAAGAAGCAATTATTACCGATAACAAAAAGGTGGTGAACACGCTAAACTCCCTCTGTATAGAGATGGACAACCGCTACGAACTGCTGAAAAATGCCCAAGTGCGCAACATCAAAGAGTATAATGCTAAGTTTAAAGCGCGACAGCTAAACCCTAACGAGGGACACCGCTTCTTACCTTACATCGTATTGGTGGTAGATGAGTTTGCCGACTTGATAATGACAGCAGGCAAGGAGGTAGAACTTCCTATTGCACGATTGGCACAGCTTGCCCGAGCCATTGGTATTCACTTGATTATTGCTACTCAACGCCCATCGACCAATGTGATTACTGGTATTATTAAAGCCAACTTCCCTACGCGTATTGCCTTCAAGGTAAGCTCTAAAATAGACTCTAAAATCATCTTGGACGGCTCAGGAGCAGAACAGCTCATTGGACGAGGTGATATGCTTTACTCGCAAGGAAATGAACCCGTACGTATACAATGTGCTTTTGTAGATACCCCCGAAATAAAACACATTACCGACTTTATTGGGGCACAGCGTGCTTACCCCGATGCGTACTTGCTTCCTGAGTATGTAGGACCTGAGGGAGAGGGTGTAGATTTAGACTTCGACCCCTCGGAACGTGACCCTATGTTCCGCGAAGCTGCCGAAGTGGTAGTGAATGCGCAACAAGGTTCGGCTTCCCTCTTGCAACGCAAACTGAAATTAGGTTACAACCGCGCGGGTCGCCTCATCGACCAATTAGAACACGCAGGTGTAGTAGGTCCGTTTGAAGGCAGTAAGGCAAGACAAGTGCTCATTCAAGACATTGTAAGCTTGGATAGATTATTAGACGGGCAATAGTGAAAAATGAAAAAGTTAAGAATCAAAAGTATGAATCAACAACAAGATTTTTTAAAATATCAAGCCCCCACTTCACCTTATCCGCGATTGTTGGAGGTAGAACGCGCCGAAGGTAGTTATATCTATACTACCGATGGCAAGCGTTATTTAGATTTTGTGGCAGGCGTATCGGCTTGCACTTTGGGGCATTGTCACCCTGCGGTGGTGAAGGCTATACAAGAGCAGTGCGCTACCTATATGCACGTGATGGTATACGGCGAGTACGTACAAAAGCCCGCGGTAGACTTCTGCAAACTCCTTGCTGAGCAGTTACCACCAGAGCTCAATACTACCTATTTGGTAAACTCCGGTACGGAAGCTATTGAGGGCTCGGTGAAATTAGCCAAACGCGCTACGGGAAGAACTCAACTCATCGCTGCCAAAAACGCCTACCACGGCAATACACAAGGTTCGATGAGCCTAATGGGCTATGAAGAACGCAAACGCGCTTATCGCCCGCTCATTCCCGATGTAGATTTTATAGAGTTCAACAACGAAGCCGATATCCTCAAAATCACCGAACGTACCGCAGGGGTAGTCTTGGAAAGTATCCAAGGAGGAGCAGGATTTATCGAACCCCAAAACGACTATCTTATCAAGGTAAAACGCCGTTGTGAAGAAGTAGGTGCTCTCCTTATTATCGATGAAATACAACCTGGTTTCGGACGTACCGGCAAGCTTTTTGGTTTCCAAAACTATGGCTTTACCCCCGATATTATCGCAATAGGCAAGGGTATGGCAAGCGGTATGCCGGTAGGGGCATTCGTGTCGTCGTATGAGCGTATGCAACTGTTGGCAAACAGTCCTAAAATGGGGCATATCACTACCTTTGGAGGCAACCCCGTGATAGCAGCAGCCTCGTTGGCAACTCTCAATCAGTTACTCACTACTGACCTGATGGCTCAAACCTTAGAGAAAGAAAAACTCTTCCGCAAGTATTTGCAACACCCACTCATTGAAAGCGTGAACGGTAAAGGACTGATGTTAGCAGTTATCGTTAAGACTGCCGAAATCGCCGATTTTGTAGTGAATTACTGTCAGGATAGGGGACTCATTGTGTATTGGCTCTTGTTTGAACACCGCGCCGTACGACTTTCTCCTCCACTTACTCTTACAGAAGAAGAAATAAAAGAAGGCTGTGATATTATCTTAGATGCATTGAATCAAGTAGAGAAGACATTCTAAATAATTACTATCTATATTTAATTCCTTTTTAATCGAAGCTAAAGCGAACCTAAGGCGAATCTAAACCGAAGCTAAGACGAAAAATAGGTGGAATAGAATTAGGAAGCAATCGGTTATAATTGCAATTTATTTATTATCTTTGCCCAAAATAAGTTTTTTGAACTTACTAATTATCCATTGTAAATTGTTAATTGAAAATATATGTCTGCAATCCTAAACTCATTATTAGACAACGACTTTTACAAATTCACTATGCAATGTGGCGTAGTGCAGTTATTTCCTAAAAACAAGGCACGTTACACTTTTATCAACCGTGGCAAACACGAATTCCCCGATGGCTTTGCTGAGGCTTTGAGAGAAGAGGTGAACAATATGGCAAAACTGAAACTCACCAAAGCCGAAAAGCAGTTTTTGATAGATAACTGCCCCTATTTGAGTCCGCTGTATTTAGACTTTTTGGAAGGGTATCGCTATGACCCTTCGGAAGTACATATCGAACAAAACGGTAGCGACTTGCAGGTAACTGTTGAGGGCTACTGGTATCGCACGATACTTTGGGAAGTGCCCCTACTTTCTATAATTAGCGAGCTCTTCTATAAACTCACCAAAGCGACCGCTTGGACAGACGAGCAGGTGATAGCTAATACTCGTGAAAAAGAACTGTTATACAAAGAATTAGGAGTGGTATTTGCCGAGTTTGGTACCCGTCGTCGCCATTCGTATCACGTGCACGACATCGTGATGCACACTTTAATGGAAGGCTACAACCAAACCTTTATAGGTTCTAGCAACGTGCATTTTGCGATGAAATACAAGGTAAAACCCATAGGTACTCACGCTCACGAATGGTTTATGTTCCACGCAGCTGAGTACAGCTACAAAATGGCTAATGCACTCTCTCTCGAACACTGGGTAGATGTGTATCGTGGCGACCTTGGGGTAGCTCTATCCGATACGTATACTACCGATGTGTTTTTCAAGCAATTCGACAAGAAGTTCAGCAAGTTGTTCGACGGTGTGCGTCACGATAGTGGCGACCCTATAGTCTTTGCCGAAAAGACAATAGCACACTACAAGAAGATGGGTATAGACCCACTCTCTAAATACATTATCTTCTCTGACGGACTTAACCCTAAGAAAGTACAAGCAATCACCGAAGCTTGTAAAGGTAAAATAGGTATTTCATTTGGGATAGGTACCGACCTCACTAATGATGTAGGCTTACGTCCGATGAACATAGTGATGAAGCTCACTGGGGTACTTACCAGCGATAACGAGTGGGTACCTACTGTAAAACTTTCAGATGAGCCTAACAAACACACGGGCGACCCAAGAATGATTGAACTCGCAAAAGGAATATTGGCAATTAGCTAATTAACCAATGAGCAAATTGATAAATCGAATTTATGAATTATATATTAATGATTTTAGGGATATTGGTAGCACTGTCGCGTTATCTTTTCCCAAAATACGACCAAGCGTTACTCATCATAGGCATAAGCCTACTGATGATAGGTATCTATCGCATTTCGCGCAACCTACCCTCTAAAAATGAGGAAGATTTTCAAGACCCAGCGACGAAAATAAGAAACCCAGAAGACGAATGACGTTTCGTGTCTCTAAAATGGGACAATTTACAAATTTACAAACTAACAAATTAACTGCCCGTGCGGCTCACACCTCGCACTGTGAACATAGGAGATTACATAGAAGTATTAGACGATACCATTAAAGGACACATCGTGCGCCTTACGCCTCAGCAGGTAACAGTGCTTACTACTGAGGGGTTTGAATTAACTTACCGCCCTGAGGAAATAATAGTTATTGAAGAGGAAGCGCCTTTAAAAGGTGCTTTTACGAATATAGATGAAGAGAGTTTGCGCAAAGATGTGGTGAGCAAGCGCAAGAACAAATCGCCACTCACTAAAAAAGAGCGTAATATCCCTCCAATGGAAGTAGATTTGCACATTGAGCAACTAGTCAATTCTACTAGGAATATGACCAACTACGATATGCTTACCCTACAACTCGAAACCGCTCGTCGGCAGTTAGAGTTTGCCATTGCACAGCGTATCCAGCGGGTAGTGTTTATTCACGGAGTAGGCGAAGGCGTGTTGCGCACCGAATTAGAATTCCTGTTGGGACGTTATTCTAATGTTACTTTCTACGATGCCGAATATGCCAAATACGGCATAGGCGCTACCGAAGTATATATCTATCAAAATGCCAAATAAATGATTCAAGCTACCAATATTCATAAAACTTATAAAGATTTAGAAGTACTCAAAGGCGTATCGGTGAACGTTTCCAAAGGCGAAATTGTATCGATAGTAGGAGCTTCAGGAGCAGGAAAAACTACCCTGTTACACATCTTAGGTACTTTGGACAGTCCAGATACCAATAAACCATCGTCGTTGGTGATTAATGGTACGGATATATTGTCGTTATCCTCCAAAGCCTTGGCAAAATTCCGCAATGAACATATCGGATTTATCTTTCAATTTCACCAGTTGTTGCCCGAGTTCACTGCTTTGGAGAATATCTGTATTCCTGCACTCATCAAAGGGGTAGGCAGGAAAGAAGCCGAAAAGCGCGCGATGGAGCTCTTAGACTTTTTGCACCTCACCTCGCGTGCTGACCATAAGCCTAATGCCCTTTCAGGAGGCGAACAACAACGAGTGTCGGTAGCACGTGCCCTGATGAACCACCCTTCGGTAGTATTCGCTGATGAACCCAGTGGCAACCTCGATTCTGAAAGTGCTGAAAAACTACACCAACTCTTTTTCCAACTGCGTAATGAGTTCCAGCAGACATTTGTAATTGTCACCCATAACGAAGAATTGGCTACTATGGCAGATAGAAAGCTAGTGATGGTAGACGGAAGGATAATTATTCCCAATTCTTTCCAAAATTAGGTAGTATCTTTGCCCCGTTAAACTTAAAAACAGATTAAACGATGAAAAAATTATTATCAATTATCGCCACTTTTTTATTGACTGTAATAGCAGTGCAAAATGTATCAGCTAAAGACACTCCTATTACTTTTGAACAATTACCAGCTAAGGCGCAAACTTTCGTGAAACAACACTTTAAAGTAAATGATATCGCATCGGTATGGAAAGACGACGATTTCCACGACCAAGATTACAAAGTGTATTTTAACGATGGTACTCAAATTGAATTTTATGCCAATGGAGACTGGGAAGAAGTGAAAACTCGCACTCAGGCTGTACCTGCAAAACTTATTCCTAATGGTATCGCTCAGTACGTAAAGAAAACCTACCCTCAAACGGATATCTACAAAATCCAAAAGAAACGCTATGGCTATGAGGTAGAACTCGCTAACGGACTCGATTTGGAATTCAATGCTAAAGGACAATTTTTAAGAATAGACGACTAATAAAAAGTACCAAATGAATGGTACTTTTTTTATTTTTAGCTACCTTTGTCGCCTTAAACATATCAATTATAAAAAGATGAATACATTCAAAACATTATCAACAGTAGTCCTCTCTTTACTTGCTTTTGGAGTGGCTACCGCTCAAGACGAAGGTCTCGTACCTATAAGTACTTTGCCTGCCAGTGCACAAAGTTTTATTAAGCAACATTTTTCTGCTAATAGCATCGTTTCGGTATGGCAAGATACCGAGAAAGGCAAAGTAGAGGACTACACCGTGCTCTTTGCTGATGGCACAGAAATAGAGTTTCGTGCTGATGGCAATTGGAAAGAAGTGAAATCACGCAACGGACAAGTTTCGCCCAAGATTGTTCCTACAAAAATTACTAAGTATGTGTACAAAAACTACCCTAATGTAATCGTTAAAGAAATTAAAAAAGAACGTACTAAATACGAAGTAGACCTTTCCAACGGGGTAGAACTCATTTTTAACTTAAATGGTAAATTCTTAAAAATAGACGACTAAAATGAAACGATTTTTATTACTCATTGCTGCTACACTTACCTTCAGCGTAGCCTCAGCACAAGACAAAAAAGTAACTTTTAACGACCTCCCTGCTGATGCTATCAACTTTGTGCGCGAGCATTTCTTGGTAGACCACATCGCTTCGGTATGGAAAGACACCGATTACAACGACGAAGAGTACACCGTCATCTTTCGCGATGGACTTGAAATAGAGTTTAACGGCGATGGCGATTGGAAAGAGCTTAAAGCTCGTCACGGCAAAGTGCCTGATCACGTAGTGCCCGAAAAAATATTAGCACACGTACGTGCCACTTTCCCTTTTGAATCTATCAAAGAAGTATCACGCAACCTTAGTAAAAAGAAATATGAAGCAGAACTTACCGACGATCAAGAACTTAAATTCGACGATAAGTTCAATTTTATTGGGGTAAAATAACTATGTACGACCTTCTTATTATCGGTGGAGGAGCTACTGGCTTCTTCACCGCTATTAATACTGCTGAAAAACACCCTAACTTTAAGATTGCTATCCTCGAAAAAAGCAAAGAAGTACTCCACAAAGTGCGCATTTCGGGCGGAGGACGCTGTAACCTCACCAACGCTACTTTTACTCCCCAAGAACTCGTAAAGAACTATCCTCGTGGCAGTAAGGAACTCCTCAGTCCTTTCCTCCGTTTTATGTGTGGTGATACAATGGACTGGTTTGAAGCTCACGGTGTCCCTCTCAAAACTGAAGCTGATGGTCGTGTATTTCCTATTTCTAATACTTCGGAGAGCATTGTAAATTGCTTCCTCAACGAAATAAAAAGACACCATATAGAGCTCTTCGCTGAGCAGAATGTACAAGCCTTTTCTCCTACTCCCGAAGGTTGGCAAGTAAGTACGCCCAAGCAGACCTACATTGCTCGAAATGTAGTCATTACCACCGGCAGTAATCCTAAAATGTGGCAATTGTTAGCTAATTTGGGGCATACTATCATACCACCAGTCCCCTCGTTATTTACCTTTCATACTTCCACCCAATGGACGAAAGAACTATCGGGTATTGCTGTAAATGCTTCTGTACGTTTGCTTAGCAAAGAAGGAAAATCACTAAAAATAACTGAGACTGCTCCACTACTCTTCACCCATACGGGTTTTAGCGGACCTGCGGTATTGCGCACTTCGGCTTGGGGGGCTCGTGTGCTAGCTGAATGTAACTACCAATGCTTAATGGAAGTAAATTTCACCGCTAACCTCACAGAGGCGCTTTCTTATGACGAAACGCTCTCTGTTCTCCAAGAGTTTAAACAACACAACGGACGCAAAACAATGCAAAGCTTCTCACTTTTTGAACTCCCCAAACGCTTATGGTCTGCTCTTTTAGGAAATGCAGGAATCGCCCCTGAACAAGTGTGGGCAGAACTCAACAAACCACAATTGCGTCGGCTGGCTGAAGCTCTTACCCAATATCGTTTTCCCATAGAGGGCAAAGCTACCTTCAAAGAAGAATTTGTAACAGCAGGTGGTGTAAAACTCTCTGAAATCAACTTTAAGACTTATGAGAGCAAGCTATACCCTCAGCTCTATTTAGCAGGAGAAGTACTCGATATTGATGCTATTACTGGAGGTTTTAACTTCCAAAATGCGTGGACGGGTGGTTATATCATTGCAGAAAGTATTCAATAATAATCCTATTATAAACTTAATACTTGGCACTATTTTTGTTTTATTTCCATATTATTAATAATAACTATATTTTATGGCAAATATTACGTTTCACGAACAACCAGCTCATACTGTTGGAGAACTTCCCAAAGTGGGTACTATAGCTCCTAATTTTTCAGCTGTAAGGAATGATTTAGCTGAAGTAACACTCAAAGACTTTCAAGGGAAGAAAGTTGTACTAAATATTTTTCCGAGTGTAGATACGGGGGTATGTGCAGCTTCTGTGCGCAAATTTCACGTGGAAGCTTCTAAACTCAGTAATGTAGCTATCCTTTGTGTATCTAAAGACCTTCCTTTTGCTCTTACTCGCTTTTGTGCTGCTGAAGGAATAGATAATCTCACTATGCTTTCAGACTTTAGAGGTGATTTTGCAAAGCATTACCCTATTGTCTTTACTGATACTCCCTTAAAAGGGTTATTATCACGTTGTGTAATAGTTTTAGATGAGCAAGGGAAAGTGGTTTATACAGAACAAGTAGCTGAAACCACAGACGAGCCTAACTACGTTAAAGCGTTAGAGGCTTTGAAATAGGTAGGGGAACAAATAAAAAAGAGGTTATTAGAATACTATTCCAATAACCTCTTTTTTATTTTATATCTCTTATTTGTAACTGCAAACTTACTCTGCCATTCCACTGATTTTCTTCTATTGAATATACTATGCTGAAAGGTCTGCCAGAGGTTACTATGGGGAGTTTATGTGCTAAGCCAAAGCCTACTGCGTCGTAATACGAGGTAGTACCTACTTCTTTTAAGATGAGTTTTAAGTGTTCTTCATCTTTACCGATACGTTTGGCAAAGCCGGTATCTATTACGTTTTCGGCATAGAAAAGCGGAGGGAGATTTAGAGGACCGAAAGGCTCGAACTGTTTGAGTACGTTATACAACTTTTGGGTAAGTTTGCTCAATGGCAAAGCGGTATCTATAGAGAGTTTGGGAATACGAAGCGAAGAGTCTATAGTTTGCTTTACTACTTCTTCAAAGGCATTTTTGAAAAGCGGATACTGTTCAGGGCGCAAAGTGAGTCCGGCAGCGTATTTATGACCACCAAACTGCTCCAAATACTCACTGCATTGTTCCAAAGCTTCGTAAATATCAAATCCTTGTACCGAACGCGCTGAAGCAGCATACTTATTACCACTCTTAGTAAAGACTACCGTAGGACGATAATAATGCTCTATAAGGCGAGAGGCGACAATACCTATCACCCCTTTATGCCATTCTTCATTAAACACTACCGACGTATAGTGTTCTTGCTCGCCATTTGCCTCTATTTGGTTGAGAGCTTCGGCGGCGATACTGCTGTCCAGCTCTTTCCTATGTGTATTAAGTGCGTCTATCTCCTTAGCTTTAAGTACAGCTTGTTCTTCATCAGTTTCGGTGAGGAGAGCAACAGCGTATTTGCCGTGTTCTATACGTCCTGCTGCATTCACACGAGGTGCTGCTTTGAACACTACATCGGTTATGGTAATTTTACCTTGGTGCTCACCAAAAAGCGCTTTTACGCCTGCCGATGGATTATTATTGAGCACTTCCAAACCAAAGTACGTTAAGCAACGGTTTTCGCCGTCCATTGGTACGATATCGGCAGCAGTAGCAACGGCTACTAAGTCTAAAAGAGGGATGAGTTCGCTGAACGGGCGTTGTAAATACTCGTGATAAGCTTGGGCTAATTTAAAACCTAAGCCACAACCACAGAGTTCTTTATATGGGTAAGGACAATCAGCTTGCTGGGGGTCGAGCACGGCAATAGCATCGGGCACTTGTTCCGAAGGACGGTGGTGGTCGGCAATAATAAAATCAATGGCTTTTCCTTTGGCATATTCTACTTTATCAATGGCTTTGATACCGCAGTCGAGCGCAATGATGAGGGTACAACCTTGTGCCTCGGCATAGTCTATTCCTTGAAAAGAAATACCATAGCCTTCGGTATATCGGTCAGGGACGTAGGTGTGCAATTTAGAAGTGAAGTTGCTAAGATAGCGCTCCATTAAAGAAACGGCGCTAGTACCATCGACATCGTAATCACCATAGATAAGGATTGTTTCGTTACTTTTTAAGGCTCGATCTAAACGAGCAACGGCTTCTTTCATTCCTTTCATCAGGAAAGGATTATGTAATTGTGAGAGTGTAGGACGGAAGAAATCTTTTGCTTGCTGAAAGGTAGTCACACCTCGTTGTGCTAAAAGAATCGCCAAAGGCTCACTGATGTTGAGCTCTTGTTGCAAAGTAGCAACAATGGCTTGCGGTGGTAGTGGTTTAAAGTTCCAAGTGTAGTCCATTATTTAGGTAAGAGATAAGAGGTAAGAAAAAAACTTTGCCAAAGTGTGAAACTTTGGCAAAGTGTGTGATATTATTGCTTGTGTGGCTCGCACTTAGCCTAAGTATGTTTTTAGAATTTTACTACGGGAAGTGTGTTTAAGGCGACGTATTGCTTTTTCTTTGATTTGACGTACACGTTCGCGGGTGAGGTCGAAGGTTTCACCTATTTCTTCGAGGGTCATTGCGTGCTGGTCGGAAAGACCGAAATACAAACGAACTACATCGGCTTCGCGAGGGGTAAGCGTTTCGAGCGCACGCTCTATCTCGGTGCGCAAAGAATCTAATATTAAAGCTTTATCGGGGTTAGGTGACTCGTTACTGCGAATCACGTCGTAAAGGTTAGAGTCTTCTCCTTCTACCAAAGGCGCGTCCATAGAAATGTGGCGACCTGCATTCTTCATAGATTCCTTCACATCATTTACCGACATATCAAGTTCGCGTGCAATCTCTTCGGCTGAAGGTACGCGTTCATTGGCTTGCTCGAGGTAAGCATACATCTTGTTAATTTTGTTGATAGAACCTATTTTATTCAGCGGTAAGCGCACAATACGGGATTGTTCGGCTAAGGCTTGGAGAATAGATTGGCGAATCCACCATACGGCGTAGGAAATGAATTTGAATCCACGGGTTTCGTCGAAGCGTTGTGCTGCTTTAATGAGCCCTAAGTTTCCTTCGTTGATAAGGTCGGGCAGGGTAAGCCCTTGGTTTTGGTATTGTTTAGCTACTGATACCACGAAGCGCAAATTGGCTTTGGTGAGTTTTTCTAAGGCGGCTACATCGCCTGCCTTAATGCGTTGTGCCAATTCTACCTCTTCATCAGCAGTAATCAAATCTACACGACCAATCTCTTGCAAATACTTATCAAGAGACGCGGTTTCACGGTTGGTTACCTGTTTGGTAATTTTTAGTTGTCTCATTCAGAAAAAATCCTTAATTTTGTCGATTCTTATACGCATATTATACGTATGGTATTATAGAGATGTTACAAAATCTTTTAATTTTAACATTACTTTAACAGATGAAATATAGTTTTATTATCCCTATATACAATCGCCCTGAGGAACTTGACGAACTGCTAAACAGCCTTATATCACAAACTTACGAAGATGATTTTGAAGTAGTAGTGATAGAGGACGGCTCTACTATTACTTCAGAGCAGATATGTAAAAAATACCAAAACGATTTATCGATTACTTATCTTTCTAAGCCTAATACAGGTCCGGGCGACTCGCGCAATTACGGTATGCAACGCGCTCAGCACGATTATTTTCTCATTTTAGATTCCGATTGCATTTTGCCTTCTCATTATTTGGAAGCGGTAGATGACTTCTTGCAAGCCCATTATGTAGATTGTTTTGGGGGCTCGGATACTGCTACCGATGACTTTACCGATATTCAGAAAGCTATTAACTATACGATGACTTCTTTGCTGACTACGGGGGGCATTCGCGGTAGCCAAAAGCGTATTCAGCGGTTTGAACCTCGCAGTTTTAATATGGGTTTATCGCGTAAAGCTTTTGAGGCGACGGGAGGTTTTGGGAAAATACACCCTGGTGAAGACCCTGATTTGGTGATACGCCTTTGGGAAAAGGGTTTTGATTCGGCTTTTATTCCTACCGCTTTTGTGTTTCACAAACGGCGCATTTCGTGGGCGAAATTCCGTACCCAAGTGAGCAAATTTGGACAAACGCGGGCTATCCTTAACCATTGGCACCCGCAAACGCACAAGCTGACTTTTTGGTTGCCTACTTGCTTTGCCTTGGGACTTTGTGGTGCTATACTGTTAGCCTTTTTTGGACACATCGCTCCCTTGCTTGTATACGCTTCTTATTTTATATTGATAGGGTGGGACAGTGCCCGAGAGAACCGCAGTGTGAAGATAGGATTTTTATCGGTTTGGGCACTTCTGGTACAGTTTTTTAGTTATGGTTGGGGATTTCTCAGAGCAACATTAAAAATAGCTTTCGTTAAGAAACCAATCGAAACTCTTTTCCCGCATTTATTCTTTAAATAACCCCTTTTTTAGTAGTAGGGAGCTTATAGAAAGCTTATAGGAAGCTTATACGAATCTTGGACGATTGGTATAGGATAGCTATATAAAGATTTGATTTTCAAACTGCTATAAAGGGCATTTACACAGAAATAAAACGAAAGAAAACAGACCTCCTATTGGAGGTCTGTTGTTTGTAAGAAGGAGGTGTTTTATTTTAATATTGTTTTTTGCGCTACTCTCCTTCGCCTTCTCGGTATACGCTTTCTTCGCCTTTTAGGATTTGGAGATAGCTTTTGTAGCGCGACCAAGCGATTTCATCGCGGTCTAAGGCTGCTTTTACAGCGCATTGGGGTTCATCGGTGTGGAGACAATTATTGAACTTACATTGGTGTTTGAGAGCGAAAAACTCGGGAAAATAATCGGTGAGTTCTTCTTTTTCGATTTCTACCATACCAAAGCCTTTGATACCTGGAGTATCAATAATGCGTGCCCCAAAAGGCAAATCGAACATCTCGGCAAAAGTAGTAGTGTGCTGACCTTGCTGATGTTGCTGAGAAATTTCGGCAGTTTTGAGATGTAAATTGGGAGCTATGGCATTGATGAGGGTAGACTTGCCCGCACCAGAATGCCCTGATACCACGCAGGTTTTTCCTTCCATAGTAGCTTTTACCTTATCGATATTTTTGCCCGTAGTAGCCGAAATACCTATACATTCATAACCTGCCTTGCGGTATATTGAAGCGAGGTATTTCACTTCGGAGAGCTCGTCTTCTGTATAAGTATCTACTTTGTTGAAAAGCAATACGGTTTTGATGCCGTAGGCTTCGGCAGTTACCAAAAAACGGTCGATGAAAGTAGTAGAGGTAGGTGGATTGTTGAGGGTTATTACCAAGAAAGCGAGGTTGATATTGGAAGCGATGATATGAGTTTGCTTAGAGAGGTTTACCGATTTACGAATGATGTAGTTATCGCGTTCTTTTATCTCGGTAATGACGCCTCTGTTGCTCTCTTCCAAACGAAAGAGTACGCGGTCGCCCACGGCTATGGGATTTGTGTTCTTAATGCCTTTTAGGCGGAATTTGCCTTTGATGCGACACTCGTAGAACTGCTCCGTAGCGACGTCCTTCACTGTGTACCAGCTTCCTGTAGATTTATAGACTAACCCTTCCATTTATTATTCACTTTTCTCTTCTTTTTTCTCTTTCTCGGGAAATACATTGGCGTATACTACTTGACTGATACTCTTTACGGGGTTGTACAGAAGAGATTCACTCAAAGCCGAGGCTGAGAGCCACTTTTCGGTTTGAAAGGTACGCTCTAAAAACAAGAACATCGACCCTGCAATTACAGCCACTTTGAGTAAGCCAAACAAGGCTCCTGCTAAACGGTTCAGAAGACCGAGTTCGGCAATTTTGAGCATCTGGGTAAGGACTTTAGCTAAGAGCATTACCCCCAGCATTAATACAACGAGGGTAATACCAAATGCAAAAATCTCCAAGGTTTGCTTTTCGGCAGGTAGAATCTTGTCTAACAACGAGGCAGTAAAGAACGAAAAGTGTATCGCCCCATAGATACCTATCACAATAGCTAATAGTGATGCCATTTCGATGATAACCCCTCGCATAAAGCCACGTACAGCTCCGAAAGCCAGAATTACCAGTAATAAAATATCTATTTTATTCATTCATCAATTATATTTTTAGTAGTATCATTTTACGTATAAAATTCCTTTTTTGGTTTGTTGTTGTCCTTTAAAATAGTAGGTAACCACATAAAAATAAGTACCCGCTAAGCGTTTGCTACCTACCACTCCTTTTACGTTAGGGTAGCCTCTGAAATAGTCACCATTTTGCTGATAGTGGTTATTTTCGTACACTTTTAAGCCCATTTCATCAAAAATAAGTAATGAAATAGGGCGATCTTCATCGGCATTTTCTACCTTGAAATAGTTCTCGGGGTTAGTGGTTGAGACAGCATTATATATTATAAGTGCCGCAGAGGGTGATTTGGACGGGTCGGACGGATTAGGTTGCGGTTGTGGGTTGGGTTGAGGTTGTGGTTGAGGTTGGGGCTGGGGTTGGGGTTGAGGATTTTGAGCGTTAGGGTCAATAGTGATTACTTGTTCATAACGGTTTTCGTTATGAGCGCTATCTTCTACGAACCACACGTAGCGCACTATTTTTTTACCGTCTTTGTCTTCACTGCTTTGGCTAGATACTACTTGTAAAGCCCCATCACAATTATCGGTTGCAGTGAGGTTTTCTCTTACAGGTACATCGGCGTCGCTCTTTACGGTCATACTTGGGGGGTAAGACGAGAGTACTGGTTTTTGAGTGTCTTTGAGGAAAATTTGTTGGGTATAACGGATAGGCAAAGCTCCATCGGCATAGGCTATCCAAGAGCGAGTGAGTTTGTAGGACTTACGGTCACCTTCTCTAAACTCTTCTTCATAGTCTATGTGAATGTTATCGGCACCCTCTGCTTTTACTTCAGCTTTAGCAGGGATATCGCCTCTGCATTGTACGTGTTTATCCTCAGGAAGAGGAGCTACAAAACGCAAGGTTTTAGTAGGCGCTTCTTTTTCGTAATAGATAAATTGCTGTGCTGTAGCAGAATAGTTGCATTTATCTTTTGCTACCCATTTGCGCAATAAATAGGTAGTATGGTGTTCTTCTGAGAAAGTTACCTCAGCTTTTTTATTAGCACCACAATAATGAGATTCGGCGGTAACGTTAGGTTTTTCGGGAATAGCATTCTTTTTAACAGTTATCACAGGCTCAGGCAAATTTTTAAAGGTAATGTCAGGGCTGTGCATATCCAAAGTGCCTGGGGTGTCAGTGCTCACAGCATAGGCAATATGGTCTATTACTTCTATTTTAAAGAGTCCTTCTACAAAAAGATTATAATTTTTCCACCCTTTGGCTTGTGTAGGAAAAATGACCGTAGCTTGTCCGTTGTTAGGTATTCTATCAGCTAATACATATTTGTAGGTCTTGCCGTTATCCTCAGAGAAGAGTATACGCACTTTGCTATCGTTGCCAAAAATATTTTTATCTACACTCCAATTAATGGTAACTTCTTTACCACGTTTGTATTTTCCCGCACTACTCTTGCTTACAGAAGTAATCTTGAAAGGCGTTCCCTCTACTATATTTACTTTGGTTTCATAGACATCATAGAGCGCTACGTGAGGTTTTCCGTTTTTGTAAGCTCCTATTTTACCGTCGCATACGCCTAACCAAAAGGTAAAAACTCCGGTTTCTTTTTTATCTGTGAACTTATAAGGAACAGGTTCCCATTCATTGTATCCATTTTTTCTATAGGGTTGATAGAACTCTATATGGTTGCTCTCGGTAGGACGGTTAGAAGGGAAACGCGCTTTGCCAAATTGATTAAAATCGGCTTGATGTGCCATATAGAGAAGGGGGTCGCCATCGGGGTCGGTTGCTTCTATATTGAATTGAAAGTAAGTGTTAGGGGGCAGTTTGTATTCCTTCTTTAATGTAGAACGTTGGATCACGGGGGCACGGTTAGTAGAAACTTCACCGTAAGGGATATTGTCCTGTGGCAAGCCTACCAACTGAGTACGAGCTTTATCGCTATAATAAGCATCGTGCAAATTGGTACGGTTGCGGATGGTGTATATAGACGGAAGAGAGAAATAAGTGCCATTAGGGTCGTTGATGTAACTCATAATAGAGTTCCCTCTATCGGGCTCGGTATGAGAAGAAGCTGTTGCCCCTCCTATGGTAAAAGTGTGTGCGGAGCCTAATAAGTGTCCTAATTCGTGAAGGATGATATAAAACTCGTGATTGGCGATACAGCCTCCTTTTAGCTTTCCTGTAATTTCACCCAAATGCGCCAAACCACGGTTATCACTGTATATAGAAAAGACAATACCTGCATCGTAATTCTCTTCGCCTATAAGATTATTAAAATCTGAAGTCGCTCTATTCAATACCTCTCTCACCACAGGGTGATCGTATATTTCTTTGTCTTTAGTAGTGATGATAAGACGAGGGTCATTCACCAAAGCAAATTGACAGCCAATCTCTCTACCGCATACCTCGTTGAGCCCTGCCTCTACTTTTGTCATAAATTCTTTTACCTTATTTATATCACCATAACAACGTTCCTTGTAAAAACTGTAATCGATGAGCATTGCCAAACGATAGGTTCTGAGTACATTGGTATTGTAAAGCACTCTTTTGTCGTCTGACGGAAGTGCCTCTTCGCGCAAAATTGCTCCACGTGCAGTCATTGCATTAGTAGGTACTATTTGCATAGGTAGTCTTTGGGAAGTGGGCGTTGTAGCTTGAGAACATTGCCCATCGGCGCAAGTGCCACAAGTGAAGTGTTCTTTATCGGTAGTAACTTTCAGTATCCCGTTTTCAGTGTTGATGAAATAAGAATGACCATCGTGCCATACTTCACCTGATAGGGTATTTTTATTCATTGAGAGCGTTCCTGCAAAATTGCCATTGTGATAGGCAACGAAAGTGCGGAAACCTTCTTGAGCAAGGCTATTGGGGCGTGCTTGCCAGTTGAGCGATATAGATTTTCCTTCGATAGGAACATTCCATTGTACTGAGGTGTTTGTACCAAAAAGGCGTATCACCTCAGTAGCTTTTTGTTGTGCATTTATGGTTCCTGCTACGAAGAACCAGAGTAGTAAAAGTCGTGATATTTTCATTTGTTGTTAGTTATTAGTCGTTAGTATTAGTTAACAGGTAAGAATTCCTATTATCTTACATATAGGAATCCTTTCTTTTCTTCTAAGTTACCATCTTTATAATAAATAACTATATAGAAATAAGTACCTGCAAGAGGTTTGTTACTTATAGTTTTTAGATTAGAGTAGCCCCTAAACACTTCACCGTTTTTGCCGTAATAATTGTTCTCGTATACTTTGAGTCCCATTTCATCGAAGATGAGCACCGAGATAGGGCGATCTTCGTCAGCATTTTCTATTTTAAAATAGTTCTCGGGGTTAGTGGTTGAGACAGCATTGTATATAATTGCTGTTGCATTAGGTAATATTGATGAGTCAGAAGAGTCTGACGGACTGGGTTGTGGTTGAGGGTTGGGCTGAGGGTTGGGCTGAGGTTCTGGTTCTGGCGTAGTTTCAGGTTTTGTAGAGTCTTTTTGTATCATAAAACCTCCTACGTGATAAGGCTTTGTACAAGACAATGCATAAGCCAAGCCATCAATCACTTCTATTTTGATGATGCCTTGTCCTCTTTGTTTGCCAAAATGTCCGCGAGTAGTACCTACGGATATATTGGGAAGCTCTACTTGGCAAGTGCCATTATTAGCTACTTCTTTTTTCAATACATACTTATAGGTTTTACCAGAGTCGGTTGAAAGAAGGATACGTACCTTACTATCTTTGGTAAAAATAGCCTCGTCTACCTGCCAATGAAGCAAAATTGTCTGACCTCCTTTGTAGGTCTTGTTCTGCTCCCAACTACCATTGTCGAAATTTTGTATTTCAAAAGGTTTACCTTTGACTATTTTCACTTGTACCTCTTCTACATCGTATTTCACTACGTGGTTGCTATTGTCTTTGTTATGATCGGCGGCAGCTAACCAAAAGGTGAAAGTACCTTTTTTGTAAGAATCGGCAGCTCCTATAGGTACAAAGGTATTGCGCTCACTCTCAAACCAAGTGGTTTCAAAGCATATATTACCATCAGATTTTCCTTTGTAGGTCATAAAACGAGCGTTAGATTTGGTAGAGTGAAAACGCCTATCAGCGGGGTGAGCTATATAAGTAAGCGCATCGCCTTCGGGGTCGGTAGCGTTCAGGTAGAATTGGAAATATGTTTCTTCAGGGATAGTATAGGTTTTCTTAATGTGCGTTCTATCAAGCACTGGGGGGCGGTTGTTACTCTTTACTCCATAAACAAGATTAGAGCCTGTTCCCTCTACACGCTTGCCTGCCTCTTGGGTACGTGCTTCATCGGCGTAATAAGCCATAGAGTTACCCAAGAATTTGCGTATTTCTTGCAGACTTATAAGCGAAAAGAAATCGCGAGGGTGCTCGTGACCGTAACTCATAATCGATTGACCCGAGCCAGTTTCAGTTTTGCTAGAATACTGTCCTCCGTTAGAAAATGTATGGTCTGCACCAAACATATGTCCTATTTCGTGGGCAATGGTAGAAGGCTTTATGGGGCGTGCTGCCGCATTGGCTTTTTGGTGTTGTTCATAAGCCGCATAAACCGCTGCTAAACCGTTGTAGTTCTCGCGATAATCGGTGATAATCACCGCTATATCGTATTTGTTTTTATCGTAACGTTTGTTGAGAGTGATAGTACCGTCATTCACCACATCATTAGCAGGAGTTCCTCGGCGGAACATTTCTTTTTCGGGGGTAGTGATGATAAGCGCTTCATCGTCTACTAAGGTGAAATCTACACCTACATCATTCCGATATAACTCATTCAAAAAGGTAATAGTAGCATACCAAAACGTTTTGATTTTATTTATCTCTCTATTGAAACGCTTAGAGTTGTAATAACTATAATCTACTGGTATTGCCAAGCGGTAATGTCTAAACACCCCATCAGTGTGAATGAGCGCTTTAGGATAAAGTGAATTGTAAATCTCTGGTTGCTCGATAGGAGGGTCATTCTTATCTTCATCGCTTTCGGGAAAGAAATTGCGTGCACTGAGTGCTTGTTTTCCCAAAGAACTCGCACCACAATCGTGCTCATCGGTTACTGCCTCAACAGTAAGCATTCCTTGGGGGGAAGTACCCAACACATAGGAGTTTCCTCTGTAAAACACTTCACCGCTTAACTGCTGTTTGTCAAAGCTGATGACGCCCATAAAATGGTCTTGGTAGTAGCCTACAAACGAGCGAAATTCCTTAGAAGTAGTTCGCGCTTGCCATTGTACGAGCATAGAAGGTGAGTTAGGAATAGGGGGTGCCCATTCTACAGAAGGTTTTTCAGCAAAAAGAGCTATAACACTTTGGATATTAGTTTGTGCATTGGCTACCTCTATGCTTAGGCATAGCCAAAGTAAGTAGCGTAGTATATGTTTCATTAGTTTGGCTTAAAAAAACGGCGCAAAGGTACAAAACAATTAACAAATAGCAAGCAAAATTTAACAAGTTATCTTACATATAGGAATCCCTTTTTTGTTTCTTGCTGTCCTTTGAAATAGTAGGTAACCACATAGAAATAAGTACCTGCTAAGCGTTTGCTACCTATCACTCCTCTTACATTAGGATAGCCTCTAAAATATTCACCTTTTTGTTGATAATGGTTACTTTCATATACTTTTAAGCCCATTTCATCAAAAATAAGTAAGGTAATAGGTCGGTTTTCATCTGTATTTTCTATTCTGAAATAGTTATCAGAGCCTTTTTCAGTAGAAACGGCATTGTAAATCACTACTTCTTTAACAGAAGGTACTATTGGCGGTGTAGGTGGTTGTGGTATTACTGGGGTAATGATAATGGTTTGCGTATACACTCTTTCGTTGCCACACACATCACGCGCTACCCACTTATAAACGACTTTAGAGAGCTTTCCGTTAGTGAGGGTTTCTTCTTTTGGAGACATTGTAACGGTAGGTTGTCCTGCACAAGTATCTTCTGCTGAAATACTCTGTTGTTGAGGGACAGGTGTCCCTTCTTTAATCGTGAGGTCTTGAGGTAAAGTCCCTACAAAAGTAGGTGGAGTGGTATCGGCTACGGCAATGCGCTGGGTATGGGTAAGAGTTGTGCAACCATCGGAAGCGGTAAAAGTACGCTCTAACGTGAAGTTGTTGAGGCATCGCTTGTTGAGTTCTTTATCGGCGCGAGTAATCACTACCTTAGCACAGCCTCCTTGTGTTGTAGGGGTTTGCACAGCTGGAATAGCTTTGGCACAATCAACGGTTATATTGTTAGGAAGTGTTGCCCAAGTGAGAGGTATAGGAGTTGTTTTAGGTACAATGGTAATAATTTGCTGGTGGGTAGTAACATTGCCACAAGCATCTTTAGCTTCCCACATATAGATAAGCTGAGAGACTTTCCCATTAGTTTTTACTTCTTTATGAGAAGGCGTAACAGTAGCGGTGCCACAATTATCAGTAGCGGTGAGCGTTACTTGGGTAGGGATTGTTTCACCTTCTTTAATACTCATATTTTGGGGTAAAGCCTCTACAAAAGTGGGGCGAGTTTTATCTATTACGTTAATAGTTTGAGTATAAGTAAGCGTTTGGTTACAAGTGTCGGTAGCTATAAAAATGCGTTTGAGAGTATAAGTATAGTCACAATTACCTTTGATGCGTTCTTCTTTTCGAAGAGTAACCACAGGAGTACAACCACCTGTAACTGTAGGCAATACTACCGCTGGAATAGATTGTTCACAAGAAAGGGTAAGATGATTAGGAAGTGATGCCCAAAGGAGAGGTTCGGGAAGGGCTGAATTCTTTTCAATGGTAAAACCACCGCTTTTAGGGTTGTAGTTAGTAAGGTCAAAGGCTAAACCATCGATTACTTCTACTTTTAAGACGGCTTGAGTAGTGCTGATATTAGGCAAGGTAATTTCTTTACTGCCGTTGTTATCAGTTTCTGCTACTACCATATGTTTAAACGTCTTACCTAAATCATCTGAGAGCAGGATACGCACTTTGGTGTCTTTGAAAATAGTATTATCTACGTTCCAACTAAGGGTGAGTTGAGCGCCTCCTTTGTATTCGTTTTTTGGGGTAGTCGTAATTTTGAAGGGGATACCGTCTTTTACCGTTACTTTGGTTTCAGCCAAATCGTATTGTACTATATAGTCGGCTGACGGTTGGAGTGGGGCATCGCTCACTCCCAACCAAAAGGTAAAAGTACCCGTAGTTTGTTGTGCTAAGCCACTATTGGCTATTACACTACCTGAGTCTTTGTGATACTCTGTTTTAATAGTTACAGGGTTAGCTGGAGTAGGTTTGTAGATAATGTATTGCGTTATAGGGGATTCAGCACCATTGCGCACATCGTGTTGGTTTACGGCGTATAGCAGTTCTGCACTATCGGGGTCGATAGCAGGAATATAGAATTGAAAGAAAGTACCCTTGGGAATCGTATAATGACTTTTAATCTTGCTGTGGTCTATGCGAGGAGCTTGAGTAGTGAAAGTCTTGTCGTGAGCTTTCACGGGTACTTTCGTCAATAGTTCCCGTATGCGCTGAATGCTCGACAGCGAGAAGAAATCACGCGGACTGCCATAGCTCATCACCGAAGTACCTCTGTCATACTCTGTCTTTTCACTATCGTAGGCTTCTGAGCCCTTATAGCTACCAAAAGTATGTTTACCACCGAATAAGTGTCCGATTTCGTGAGCTATGACTTCTTTGGTAAGTACTGCTACTGCATCAGCTTTGGTATTAGCCTGATAAACACCTTTAAGATAAGCCAATCCTCTTACTCCTTTTTTTAAGGAAGCGGTATATGCAAGAGAGATACCCACGTCATAACTGTTTTCTCCTATAAGTCCGTTGATAACCTTTGTTGAATGATCCTTAACGTAATCGGCATTGCGAAAGCTTGCAAAAGTCTCTTTGTTTTCGTCTTTGATGATGAGACGCTCATCGTTTACTAATTCAAAACGCACTCCCAAATCGCGTATGTACACTTCATTTAGGAAGTTTTCAGTATCTGCCCAAAACGTTTTTACTTTTTGTATGTTTTTCTCTAAGTGTTCTGTGCTGAAGGTGCTATAAGGGATATGCATCGCCAAACGGTATATTCTTAGTGTTTGTGTGTTGGCAATGGTAGGAGTGGTTTCTTCGGCTAATATTGTAGGACGTGCTGTCGAAGGGCTTGGGTGCGAATGAGGCGTATCGGTAGTGCCACATCGGAAATCTTTATTAGGCGAAAAGACCAATTGTCCTTTTTGCACATTTATCTCAAACGATGCATCTCGGTAGTGAAAACTCCCCGACACGCTCTGTCCTCCTACCGAAAGGGTCGCTACAAAATTGTCTTGGTAGTAACCCACAAAAGAGCGAATTCCCTCTGAGGCAAGAGAGGTTTTGCGCTCCTGCCACTCAATGGCAATACCCTGTTGTGCCGATACTGCTTTTAGCCATTTATCTGCCTCGCTCTGTGCTTTCCCAAAGAACACACACCCTATTAGCAATCCTATTGTAATGATGTTCTTCATAAGTTTAAATTCAGTATTTTATCCATAGCATTAGTATCATCTTTGCATCACAAACTTTTGCCAAAATTTGAACTTTGGCAAAGTTGAAAAAGTCACAGGAGAGAGGTTACTTAAAGCAATCTTGGAGCAACTATTAACCATTAATGATTCATCATTATAATAAGACTTGTCTTACCTGCTACTTCCAAAGTATCCCCTAAAACAATCTCTTTCCCCGAGATGATATCTCTCCCCCTCAAAAATCCCGCCAAACTCTCGGCAAAGCGGTTTAGGTGGAGCGTTTGGCTCTTTTCGCTGTTGTTGAGCACTACCATTACAGTCTCGGTATCGTTGTAACGGAAATAAACATACACTTCATTTTCAGGTAAGTATTGCTTGGTCTTCCCGTAGTGAATTACGGCTTTGTCCTTACGCCAATTGAAGAGTTTAGCCGTAAAATCGTAATACTCTTTCTGAGTAGCCGTACGCCCCGAAGCGCTAAAAGCGTTCTGCGTATCGCCTGCCCAGCCTCCAGGGAAATCTTGTCGTATATCTCCATCGCCCTTACTCTTGTCGCCTGCCATTGCTATCTCACTACCGTAATACAATTGCGGAATACCACGTGCCGTTGCTAGCAAGGTAATAATCATCTTATAATCCTCTATCTTAGGATATACGTGATTGATACGTGCCGTATCGTGATTTTCTGCAAAGATGAGCAGATTGTTGATGTCTTTATACAGAAAGTCGTTCGCAAAGTTGTCGTAGAGTTGCATCATCCCTTTGTCCCACGAAGGTGTGGTACGGAAAGCCTCACCTATTGCACCGAAGAGCGGGAAGTCCATTACCGTAGGCAAGTAAGTGTTATAGCTTTGTATCGCACTAATAGGGCTATCCTTTTGCCAATACGACACTTGTGCGCTTTGAGTAAGCCATACCTCGCCCATAATGTTGAAATAAGGATATTCATCAGTAATAGCTTTCGTCCATTGGGCAATGCCTGCTTTGTCGTTATACGGATAAGTATCCACACGCAAACCGTCGAGGTCGGCGTATTCTATCCACCAAATCGCGTTCTGGGTGAGGTAGTTTAGTACCAATGGGTTCGCTTGATTGAGGTCAGACAAAGAGCGTGCAAACCAACCTTTTTCGCAGTACTTTTTGTCCCATTCCGAGGCATTGCTGTCCATCTGAGTAGTTATCCTAAAAGAGCTCTGTCCATAACCAGGAAATTGGTGTAACCAGTTGTAGCAAGGCAGGTCTTTCAGCATCCAATGCTGACTGCCCCAGTGGTTGGTTACATAATCTTTGATGAGCTTCATACCGCGCTTGTGCAAAGCCGCTGAGAGCTGTCGGTACTCTTCATTCGTACCATAACGCGGGTCTATTTTGTACACATCGGTTTGGGCATAAGTGTGATAAGAATGTTGTGGTTCGTTGTCCTCACATAAGGGCGTACTCCATATAGCCGTAGCTCCTAAGGATTGTATATAATCCAAATGGTCGATAATCCCCTGAATGTCCCCCCGTGACGACCGAAAGAATCTGAGCGGTTGAGCTTATCAGTAAGTGCGGGGTGCGAATCGTTGTCGGGTTTACCATTAGCAAAGCGGTCGGGCATAATCAGGTAAATCATATCACTGCTGTCGAAACTCTTGCGGTAAGCCGAGCCCTCACGACGCGCTTTTAATTCGTAGCGAACACTGCCCACTTTCTTTTTCTTTTGCAATAGCGAAATGGTATAGTTGCCCGCTTTTTTATCTTTGGTATCGACGGTTACAAACAGATAGTTAGGGTTTTCTGTTTTCAGTATGTTTACAATAGGCAACTCGCTCTCCACATTGTACTGAGCGATGTTTTTGCCATAGAGCAATACCTGCACTTGGCTGTAGTGCATTCCTTCCCACCAAAAAGGCGGTTCTACACGCTGAATCTGAGCGTGAGTCATTCCAAAAGTAAATAATCCCATAAGGGTAATAATGTATTTCATAGTGCAAGTTACACGGATGTTTATTCGCGCAAAGATAAGCATTTCTTTTTAAATAACAATGAAAAATAGTAGTTAATTATTTTAGGTCGGACAAGTTCGACCCCACAGAACGAGAGATACAGTTGATAGTAACAACATTGTAAGTTCTATTAGTATTCTATTAATCTTTGGTTAGTCTCCACTGTAGAGCCACTGTAGAGCCACTGTAGACCCACTGTAGACCCACTGTAGACCCACTGTAGACCCACTATAAAGCCATCATAGTTTCGTTTAAAGTCTATCAAACATCTCACCCCTATTCAATTGTCAATTATCAATTGTGAATTATTAATTGTTTTGTAACTTTGCCCCGTTAATTATATATCACTATGAAAATCGTTATCTCTCCCGCCAAAACCATTAACGAAACATCAGCCCTACCTACTACCGTACACTCTTCGGCTATTTTCCCAAAGGAAATTGGCGAGGTAAGCACTGCCCTTAAAGCACTCTCTCCAAAGCAACTTATAAACCTGATGCATATCTCCCAAAAGCTCGCCGACCTGAATTGGCAACGACACCAACAGCTCTCATTGCCTTTTACCCCACAAAATGCGCGTCCGGCGCTCTTTGCTTACAATGGCGATGTGTATGAGGGACTCGATGCTTATTCACTCTCCGAAACGCAAATTGACAAGTTACAAAGGTCTTTGCGTATTCTCTCGGGGTTGTACGGACTGCTTAAACCCTTAGACCTTATCGCGCCTTATCGGTTGGAAATGAGCATCAAACTACCGGTAGGGAAGGCTACAAATCTATATGCTTTTTGGAAAGACAAAATCACTCAGGCATTGAACGACGAATTGCAAGAAGGAGAATTGTTTATCAATCTTGCCAGTGAAGAATATTTTAAAGCAATTGATACCACAAAGCTAAAAGTGCTCGTGATTACACCTATCTTCAAAGATTATAAGGAAGATACGCTGAAAGTCGTTAGTTTTTATGCGAAGAAAGCACGGGGTCGTATGGTGCGTTTTTTAGCAGAAAACGAGATTCGCTCAGTAGAAGATTTGAAAGGGTTTAACACTGATGGATATGCGTTTTCAGAAAAGTTCTCGAAAGGAAATACACTTGTTTTTATTAGATAAAAAACTTTGCCAAAGGTTCTAATTGCACGTCGTGCTACAACCTTTGGCAAAGTGTATGATATCAATCATTTTTGGGGAATATTGATAATAGTAAGTCTTCTCAATAATTTATTAGGGTCTTCTTTAGCATTTATAGCTCCTATAATCCAAATTTTTGACAATTCTTCTACAATAAGAAAATAAATACCAAAGTGAAATCTTTTGGTAAAGCAAACCCGCACTTGTTCTATTTCTTTTCTAAAAGAAAAAGGGCGACTTTTTATTTCTTGTATATAGCTATAAATCTCCTCATATACTTCAAATCCTAAATTTTCTCTTATTTTATTGTAGTAAACTACAATTTCTTCCAAGTCTATTTCGGCTTGACGATGAATCATTAGCTCAAAATCCATATCTTGCTCTCATTTTTTTATCAAATTCATCAAAAGCCCTTCCTGCTTGTTCAGGATTTTCTGTAATTTCATTAGCTCGTTTCAAAAGCACTTGCAAATACTCATTAGAAGTCTCACTATCTGAAATATTATAGTCAAAATCTATATTTTTCTCTTCTAAAAACGAAGTTAGCACTGCTTTTTGGGTTTCATCTTTTGGATATACTAATACACACATAATTATTCTTTTTTTGCAAAGGTATAAAAATTAATTGAAAAATCAGCTAATTTGTAAATTAATCACCAGTCCTTCGTTACCTCGCACATTAAAGACGGTGTTGTCGCTAAAAATAAGGTATTGCCCTTTGATGCCCATTAGTTTACCACTATAAGTAGGGGTTTGCACCAGTTGCAGAGAGCGCACTTGGGTAGGGTATTTTTCTACGGGAAAATGAATGTGCAAAGGGGTGATATCTTCGGTGATGTAAGGTTGTACTTGGTCGGGTACAAAGTCGCGCACCTCTAATTTTACTCGCAATAAATCTACGGGAGTGATTTGGTTGGTGAGCATTTTGCGCCAATTAGTTTTATCGGCTATATGAGCTTTAAGAGCGACTTCGGCAATGCCTGCCAAATAGCGATTGGGTACTTCGGCAAGTATAAGGGCTTCGTGCGCCCCTTGGTCGATCCAGCGTGTTGGAGCTTGTGATTTGCGTGTTACCCCCACTTTTACGTCGCTGGAATTGGCAAGATACACATAATGCGGTTGCAACTGCATTTGTTGCTCATAACCCAAATCGCGCTCTTCGATGTTTAAATGCGCTTTGCTAAGTTCGGGGTGCATCACCCAATCGGCGGTTTGAGGGACTTCAAAAAAGCACTCTTTGCAATAACCCTGACGGAAAATAGGCTTGTTTTCCCCACAATTCATACACTGAAAGCGCACAAATTGGAGCGTTATCTCCTTTCCGATGAGTTGGTTCATCAGCACAAAATCGCCTTCCATTGGCAAGTAATATCGTATAGGGTCTGCCCATTCGGTAAGCATTTTCTGAAGTACTCCTTGAAACATAGTTTTAACAGTGAAATGAGGGGACAAAGATACAAAAAAAAGTCGTAACACAACAAGCAAAACGATTAGCAAATAGAGCAAACACACAAAATTAAGAGTTAATGTCCGTTCAATATATAATTCTGATTTACAGTTTCTTTTTACAGTATACTTCTGTAAAATCTGTGCGAGACTTTTTGTAGCGAAGCTACCTTTTTTCCTCTCCGCTGGTGCGTTTCTTATAGCTCGTACCTACCTTTGAAAGAGAAAACAGATTACAGCAGAAACAGAAGATATAACAGTGTTATTTTTTACACAAGTAAGGAAAAGTAAAGAGTAGAAAGTGTAAAGAAAAAGAGATTTAAAAAGGATTAAAAACAGTTGTTTTTAGCTCTAAGTTTGTTAAAACTGTGTTAATTATTGTCTTAGTGTAGAGAGATGTAAAAAATCTTTACTAATTTTGCGCCCAAAATAAATCACTAACGATGTTTTTTACAGAGAAGATGAATAATTTAATAGCGAAAATGGCTTATAGGATTATTTTTGTGGTAGCATTTTTATTTGCTGTAAACCACCTGAATGCGCAAAGTACTCCCAAAGTGGGAATTACTCAATTAATAGGCTGTGGTACAGGTAATAATGTTAATAAGGCAGAGGTAGCTGTAAGTGTAGACGAAAGTCTATCGGGTTACCAATATAATTTTGGAGGAGGCTGGGTAAATACCAATAAAGCTTGGCTTACAGCAGGGAATTATACTGTTCAAGTAAAAAAAGGAACTGAGTATTATCATACGTTATCTATTACAGTACCTACTAAGGCTACTGCACCTACCTATAATTCTAAAATTATTTATAACTGTAATGGAACAGGAAATGTAACCCTTACCAACGACCAGCCTACTTATCAGCATAGTTATACTTATAAAGGAGTTACGAAAACAGACCCACATTTTTCAAATCTTACCACTGGAGTTCATAGTATTTCAGTAACTTATACAGTACCTCCTACTACCAAAGCTATTATCTTCTATGATGATTTTGGAAAGAAAACAGGAAACGTTAAATCTGTAAAAAGTCCCTATGTAAACCAAAATATTTATTTTGACCCGATGAATGGGGCAAAACAAGTAAGACCAGATGGGGCTACACGTAATAAAACTGTAGCGGATTCTTACTATGCCATTGGTAATAGAAAAGATATGATGGATGATGGAACGTGGCCTTATAGTCATTTATGGGTACTACCTAATGATAAAGATGGAGATGCTAATGGTAGGTTTCTATGGTATAATGTAGACCTTACTCAAACATCACCTGGAGAAACAAAAACGGTTTATAAACGCAAAGTAAAAGTAACTCCTGGACTTCCTATAGAGTTTTCAGCTTATGTATACAATCCTATCAATAATGCAGAACTTCCCAATGGATATAAACCTGATGTACATTTAAAAATCTTTCGTTCAGAAGCTGATTTTAAATCAAATACTCCTATGTCTTCTGGTAAAAAAACTATAGAAAAAGAGAAAGGAGGAAATCTTAACAATTGGACACATATGAGAATAACTGCTAATGCAGGAGATTCTGATAGTGAACTTATTTTTGTTATATATATGGATGGTGGCGGAAATGACCTTTGTGTAGACAATATTTTAGTAACACAAACCTCTAAGAGTTGCCCTTTTACTCAGATAGTTCCTATAACTATAGAGGCAAATCCTAATCCCCCTACTATCACTACTCAACCGGTAGCTTCTGTCGTTTATTGTAAAAATACAACTATCGCCAACGCTCTTAATATAAATGCTACCACTACTACCGGTACTCTTTCTTATAGATGGTTTGAAAATACTACAAATAGTACTACGGGTGGCAATCAGGTAGCAACTACTCAAACCTATAAACCACAAACTACAGTGGCGGGTATCAAGTATTATTATGCAGTGGTAAGTAATGGTTGTAGTGTAGCTACAAGTACCGTAGCTAAAGTAGAAGTGCTTACTCCTCCCGAAGTTACTCAAATCATAGCAACTCCTCCGGCGTTCAAGCAAGGAGAAAGTGCTTCAGTAGTATTTACAATTAAAGGTACACCTAATGCGCAAGTAACCTACAATATCAATGGTACAGGTACACAGGTGGTAACGCTCAACTCAAGTGGTACCTATACGTTGCCTTCTCGCACCGTAAACCAAACAACCATTCTCAATGTTACCAAAGTAAAATTAGGCGCTTGCGAGCAAAACTATACCGACAAGAGTGGGGGTATATTAGCGACTACTGCTAAATGTACTACTAAACCTGCTCCTCAGTTCCCTACCACTCCTCCTAACGGACGAACAGCAGTAATGAATGGCGTTACGGTAACACGTACCTATTCAAACCCCTCAGCAAATACTTTAGTATATGGCAATACTGATATGGGAACCTATTGTAGTGGTAGTACTTATCATAATTATACGATTATACATACAAACTCTACCTTTAGTCCTAAAGTGATTTATACTTTTAGCCAACCTATTACTAATGCTGAAATATGGCTAATGATAATGGGTAGTCCTTCAACTGTGAATGATAAAGTAAAACTTTCAACTAACAATGGTACACCTACTTTTACTAAAGTGTACGACTGTGCCGAAGGGAAAGGACAAGCAGGAGCTACTTTAAGTAATGGAATAGTTACTTCGCAGGATCGTATTATAACTGATGTGGCAGTGCGCGTAACCTCTAATACTCCTTTTACTGAATTAATAGTAGAAGATATCAATGGTACTAACTCTTCAGGAGTATTAGTAGAACTTTGTCCTGCTTCTATCACTCCTGCCGAGACTATTAGTATCACTACACAACCGCAAAGCCAAACTATTTGTGCTGATAAGATGGCTACTTTCACCTCTAAAGCTCAATTGAAAGATGCTACAGGTAATATTCAGTACAAATGGCAACAAAAGTCTGATAACGGAACTAATTGGACAGATATAGCTTCTTCTGAGGGAATTATCGTAAGTGGAGGAACTGCCTCTTTAACAATAGCTGGAACTACTAACTATAAATATAGAGTAGTGTATAGTTACCAGTTTGCACAAGGCATCGTGGTTACAGCTACTTCTCAAGAAGCAACGCTTACCAAATTGCCTTCTGTAACCTTACCTAATCTCATTACCGGTAGCAAAACTCTCTGCCCAACAGCAACTAACAATACAGTATCGTTTGCTAACTATGTAACTGTCCCTACGGGTACTACCTTGCTTTGGTACACTGCCCCTACAGCTACTGTTTCAAGCACTACGGCACCTGTTATCAATACTCACGTAACCACTCGCACTACCCAAACGGCTTATGTACGCGCTCTTAGCACTGCGGGCTGTACTAGTGGTATCGTAACCGTTACCTTAACAGTAGACGATACTACTGCTCCTACTTTCACAGCACCTATTCCTTTAAATATAGTGTGCAACTCAACTACGGCTACTACGGCTATCAGCAATTGGCTCGGTACAGCTACCGCCACCGATACTTGTGGTGCGATAGCTACTATTACAAATAACTATAATGCTCCTGCTGACCTTTGTACAGTACCAGGCGGTATTATTACAGTTACCTTTGTAGCCAAAGACACTTTTGGTAACACAAAAACAGGTACTTCTACTATTCATTTAGGAGTAACTCCTTTAGTAGTACAAGACGATACCTTTAACATACCTGATGGTTTAACAACTCAAACCACAATCAGTGTACTTGACAACGATAGTTTAGGAGGTACTAAACCAACGGCTGGAAATGGTGGTACGGTAACTATTACCAATGTAGTGCCTGCTACTCCTATCAACGGTGGTAATGTTCCTGTCTTGAATCCTGAAAATGGAGTGGTAACAATCCCTGCTAAAACACCTGCAGGTACTTATACCATCACTTATAAAGAGTGCGAAGCGCTTAATCCAAATAGTAACTGTAAAACAGCTACTGCGGTAATTAAGGTGGGTACACCAACCATTACGGTAGTCCCTGATCCAATGACCGTAACACCAAGCACCACCACTCAAACTATTCCAAGTATCTTAAATAACGATAAGATAGGTGGTACTGTAACACCAACGGCTGGACCTGGTGGTAATGTAACTATGACGGTTAACAACCCAAGTAATCCTGGCAACAAACCTACACTCGACCCTAATACCGGTAAGGTAACCATTCCAGGTAATACCCCAGCAGGTAATTATACCATTACCTACAGCTATTGTGAGGTCTTGAACCCTACTAACTGTACCGGTACGCAAACCTTGGTAGTAACAGTAGGGGCTGCAACTCTTACAGTAGTCGACGATACCTTTAACATACCTAACGGTTTAGCTACTCAAACTACCACCAGCGTTTTGGCTAACGATAGCCTAAACGGTCATACACCAACAGCTGGAAATGGTGGTACAGTAACCATTACCAATGTAGTACCCGCTGCTCCTATCAACGGTGGTAATGTTCCTGTCTTGAATCCAGAAAACGGAGTGGTAACAATCCCTGCTAAAACACCTGCAGGTACTTATACCATTACTTATAAAGAGTGCGAAACGCTTAATCCAAATAGTAACTGTCAGACAGCTACTGCGGTAATTAAGGTGGGTACACCAACCATTACGGTAGTCCCTGACCCAATGACCGTAACACCAAGCACCACCACTCAAACTATTCCAAGTATCTTAAATAACGATAAGATAGGTGGTACAGTAACGCCAACTGCTGGACCTGGTGGTAATGTAACTATGACAGTTAACAACCCAAGCAATCCTGGCAACAAACCCACACTCGACCCCAACACCGGTAAGGTAACCATTCCAGGTAATACTCCAGCAGGTAACTATACCATTACTTACAGCTATTGTGAGGTCTTGAACCCTACTAACTGTACCGGTACGCAAACCTTGGTGGTAACAGTAGGGGCTGCAACTCTTACAGTAGTCGACGATACCTTTAACATACCTAACGGTTTAGCTACTCAAACTACCACCAGCGTTTTGGCTAACGATAGTTTAGGTGGCAATACACCAACGGCTGGAAATGGTGGTACGGTAACCATTACCAATGTAGTACCCGCTGCTCCTATCAACGGTGGTAATGTTCCTGTCTTGAATCCAGAAAACGGAGTGGTAACAATCCCTGCCAATACACCTGCAGGTACTTATACCATCACTTATAAAGAGTGCGAAGCGCTTAATCCAAATAGTAACTGTAAAACAGCTACTGCGGTAATTAAGGTGGGTACACCAACCATTACGGTAGTCCCTGACCCAATGACCGTAACACCAAGCACCACCACTCAAACCACCCCAAGTATCTTAAACAACGATAAGATAGGTGGTACAGTAACACCAACGGCTGGACCTGGTGGTAATGTAACTATGACAGTTAACAACCCAAGCAATCCTGGCAACAAACCTACTCTCGACCCTAATACCGGAGAGGTAACCATTCCAGGTAATACCCCAGCAGGTACTTATACCATTACTTACAGCTATTGTGAGGTCTTGAACCCTACTAACTGTACCGGTACGCAAACCTTGGTGGTAACAGTAGGCGCTGCAACTCTTACTGTACAAGACGATACCTTTACAGTACCTGATGGTTTAACTACTCAAACCACAATCAGTGTACTTGACAACGATAGTTTAGGAGGCACTAAACCAACAGCTGGAAATGGTGGCACGGTAACTATTACCAATGTAGTACCTGCTACTCCTATCAACGGTGGTAATGTTCCTGTCTTGAATCCAGAAAACGGAGTGGTAACAATCCCTGCCAATACACCTGCAGGTACTTATACCATTACTTATAAAGAGTGCGAAGCGCTTAATCCAAATAGTAACTGTCAAACAGCTACTGCGGTAATTAAGGTGGGTACACCAACCATTACAGTAGTCCCTGACCCAATGACCGTAACACCAAGCACCACCACTCAAACTATCCCAAGTATCTTAAATAACGATAAGATAGGTGGTACAGTAACACCAACGGCTGGACCTGGTGGTAATGTAACTATGACGGTTAACAACCCTAATACTCCTGGTAACAAACCTACTCTCGACCCCAACACCGGTAAGGTAACCATTCCAGGTAATACTCCAGCTGGTACTTATACCATTACTTACAGCTATTGTGAGGTCTTGAACCCTACTAACTGTACTGGTACCCAAACCTTGGTAGTAACAGTAGGTGCTGCAACTCTTACTGTACAAGACGATACCTTTAATATACCTAACGGTTTAGCTACTCAAACTACTACTAGCGTTCTAGCTAACGATAGTTTAGGTGGCAATACGCCAACGGCTGGAAATGGTGGTACGGTAACTATTACCAATGTAGTACCTGCTACTCCTATCAACGGTGGTAATGTTCCTGTCTTGAATCCAGAAAACGGAGTGGTAACAATCCCTGCCAATACACCTGCAGGTACTTATACCATTACTTATAAAGAGTGCGAAGCGCTTAATCCAAATAGTAACTGTCAAACAGCTACTGCGGTAATTAAGGTGGGTACACCAACCATTACAGTAGTCCCTGACCCAATGACCGTAACACCAAGCACCACCACTCAAACTATTCCAAGTATCTTAAATAACGATAAGATAGGTGGTACAGTAACACCAACGGCTGGACCTGGTGGTAATGTAACTATGACAGTTAACAACCCAAGTAATCCTGGCAACAAACCTACACTCGACCCTAATACCGGTAAGGTAACCATTCCAGGTAATACTCCAGCTGGTACTTATACCATTACTTACAGCTATTGTGAGGTCTTGAACCCTACTAACTGTACCGGTACGCAAACCTTGGTGGTAACAGTAGGTGCTGCAACTCTTACTGTACAAGACGATACCTTTAACATACCTAACGGATTAGCTACTCAAACTACTACTAGCGTTCTGGCTAACGATAGTTTAGGTGGCAATACACCAACAGCTGGGCCTGGTGGTACGGTAACTATTACCAATGTAGTACCTGCTACTCCTATCAACGGTGGTAATGTTCCTGTCTTGAATCCAGAAAACGGAGTGGTAACAATCCCTGCTAATACACCTGCAGGTACTTATACCATCACTTATAAAGAGTGCGAAGCGCTTAATCCAAATAGTAACTGTCAGACAGCTACTGCAGTGATAAAGGTAGGTACACCAACCATTACGGTAGTCCCTGACCCAATGACCGTAACACCAAGCACTACCACTCAAACTATTCCAAGTATCTTAAACAACGATAAGATAGGTGGTACAGTAACACCAACGGCTGGACCTGGTGGTAATGTAACTATGACAGTTAACAACCCAAGTAATCCTGGCAACAAACCTACACTCGACCCTAATACCGGTAAGGTAACCATTCCAGGTAATACTCCAGCTGGTACTTATACCATTACTTACAGCTATTGTGAGGTCTTGAACCCTACTAACTGTACTGGTACTCAAACCTTGGTAGTAACAGTAGGGGCTGCAACTCTTACAGTAGTCGACGATACCTTTAACATACCTAACGGTTTAGCTACTCAAACTACCACCAGCGTTTTGGCTAACGATAGCCTAAACGGTCATACACCAACAGCTGGAAATGGTGGTACAGTAACCATTACCAATGTAGTACCCGCTGCTCCTATCAACGGTGGTAATGTTCCTGTCTTGAATCCAGAAAACGGAGTGGTAACAATCCCTGCCAATACACCTGCAGGTACTTATACCATCACTTATAAAGAGTGCGAAGCGCTTAATCCAAATAGTAACTGTAAAACAGCTACTGCGGTAATTAAGGTGGGTACACCAACCATTACGGTAGTCCCTGACCCAATGACCGTAACACCAAGCACCACCACTCAAACCACCCCAAGTATCTTAAACAACGATAAGATAGGTGGTACAGTAACACCAACGGCTGGACCTGGTGGTAATGTAACTATGACAGTTAACAACCCAAGCAATCCTGGCAACAAACCCACACTCGACCCCAACACCGGTAAGGTAACCATTCCAGGTAATACTCCAGCAGGTAACTATACCATTACTTACAGCTATTGTGAGGTCTTGAACCCTACTAACTGTACCGGTACGCAAACCTTGGTAGTAACAGTAGTGGGAACAGCAACACCTACACCTACTCCGGTAGCGGTAGACGATAGGGTTTCTACAGCGTTAAATACTCCTGTAAATATTGCCGTGTTAGCGAACGATACCCTCAACGGAGCAACCACTCCTAATGTAGTAACCCAACCTGCAAACGGTACAGTAGTTGTAGATGCCGATAATACGGTAGAATACAGACCTCACACAGGCTTTGTAGGAACCGATACTTTTGTGTACGAAATCTGTAACTCGGCAGGCTGTAGCAGTGCTACTGTAACGGTTGATATAGTGAACAAGCTCATACCTTACAACGGTATGTCAGTAAATGGCGACGGTAAAAACGACCACTTCCATATTGGTGGTATAGAAAACTATCCGAACAATGTGGTACGTATCTACAACCGTTGGGGCGTAAAAGTATTTGAGGTAAGTGGCTACGACAACGTAACCCGCGTGTTTAGAGGTATCTCCGACGGTCGTGTGACAGTAGAAGCTGCCGATAAACTCCCACAAGGTACTTACTATTATGTGATTGAATACTACGATCAGAATAATAATAAACAATCTGAAGTAGGCTGGTTATATATCAAAAAATAGTACTTTTATAATAAACTAAAAAGGGCTGTCCAGAAACTCTCTGGCAGTCCTTTTTGTTTTTAAGCCTATTTCCTCATTTTCTTTACCTTTAACTCCCCAAACTTCTATTACTCTTCTTCTCCCTACCCGACCTTACTTTTTTCTTTCCTCTCTCTTTTCCGTCATATTCCCCCCTAGTGCCTATGGCCTAAGGCCTAGTGCCTTTTCCCTTTCTTTCGCCTCGAAACCCCGTTTTTAACATTTTTAGCGCTGTTGTATTATATTATGAATCAATTATTTATATACCCTTTCTATACCAATCTTCCAAGATTCGTATAAGCTTCCTATAAGCTCTCTATAAGCTAACCCCACCCTTCTCATAGCCTTTTTTCATCAAATTTCCTCTTGACCCTCTTCCGTTCTTCTCCGTTTCCTTCCGATAGCTCAAATGTATCACTTTTGCGGTATACACTTTGCCAAAGTTAATCGCCCGTCGTGCTACGACTGCCTGTGCGGCTCGCACCTCATTTGCTAATTTTCTACCTCCGTGTGCCTCACACTTCTTATTGCTAATTAAAAAATGTTTCGTACCTTTGTCGCCATAAAAGTATATAACCAATGAAAAAAACATTATTATTAGCCATAGGTCTTACACTTATCTTTCTTTCTTGTAAAAAAGACAACAATGATGAAACCACCCTCGGCGGTGCTTTTCCTAAAACAATAGTAGAGGAAACTATTGGTAGTATAGGCACTGTTAAAACCACTGAAACCTATACGTTAAGTGGTAATAAAATTACTGCTTTTCAAAGAAAAGTAGTCGATAACGGTACCCCCACTACTGATGAAGTCTATACCATCACTTATAACGGCGAGTTGATAACTGCTATCAGTATTAAAAGCAATTCTCAAAGCAACAGAAACTATACCTATAACTTTACTTATAACGGAAATCACTTACAATCTATCATTCGTAGTGATAATGTTCAAAAAATTACTTATGAATATCTTAATAACAAAGTAGCGAGTAAAACAACGGTTGATGGAACTGAAACAAAAAAATATAGTTATACTTATGATAAAAACAAAATAACAATGATAGCTCATAGCTCGTTCGCTGGTTTTAACGACTATTATATTTATTCCCTCAATCCTGATGGTACAGTAGCTTCTCTTGAAAAAGCAACTTATGTAGGTGCAGTTCCTGACCAAAATACCAAAGGCACTTGTACTTACCGATACGATAATAAACCGAATATCTATCAGCGAGACCTCTTTAAATATTTAGCTGAAATAGAGTTGATAAGTAACTACAACTACTATGGCGATTATTACAGAGACCCTCTTATAAGAACCGCCGCTCACAATGTAGTTTCTTATACTAAAAACCTCCATAATAACACCCAAGCTGACTATAAAGATTTAGAGAATGCCACTCGTACTTTTAGCTATCAATGGAATAGCAACAATACTCCTAAGTCCGCTGAATATAAGAAAAACAACGCTCATAAAGCTACCTATACCTATACTTATTAGAAAAGCTAATCGCTGATGTTTATAGATTACCTCCTCTCGGCAGTGCTTATGCTTATCACCTTTGCGATAGGCAGTTCGTTGCGCTTCACCGATTTCGAAAACATATTCAAAAAATCAAAGCCCTTGTACTTAGGGCTTTTCTTGCAGATGGTCTTCTTGCCTATCTGTGCTTTTATCATTGCCGAGTTTTCTAATTTACCCCCTGCCGAAAAAGTAGGGCTCATCATCGTATCAATATGTCCTGGGGGTACTACCTCCAATTTCATTAGTTATCTCATCAAAGCCGATACCGCTTTGGCAGTAGCCCTTACCGCTATCAATAGCTTGCTCATACTGTTTACCATTCCGGTGTTGTCTAATTGGGCAGTAGCTGTTTTTATGGGGGGTCATACCGAAGTGTCGCTCCCTATATTTAATATGGTATGGGAAGTAGCCAAAATCATTATAATACCAGCTTTGTTGGGCTTATTCTTCAACCGATTTTTCCCTAACACCTCGCTTAAAATGCGTTTTCTTTTAAAGGTAACCAATACCATATTGTTAGGAATTGTATTCTTTATCAAGTTTTTCGGCGATGAACAATCAGGAGGAAGTGGTATTTCAGTAGATGAAATAATCCGACTCTTGCCTGCTACGCTTCTAATGCACCTCAGCGCGATGACACTTAGTTATTTTATCGCTCTGAAATCTTTTAAATTACCGGGCGTACAAGCAACGACTATCAGTATAGAAGTAGGTCTACAAAACACTGCTTTGGCAATATTGGTAGCTGGTACGCTTATGGGCAATACCGATATGACCAAACCCGCCCTTGTGTATGCTATATTCTCCTTTTTCACCACTTTTATCTTTGCCCTTATCACCATCAGAATTAGAAGATAACAACAATTAATAATTGACATTAACAATTAAAAAGCGCGATGTTTACTATTTAAACATCGCGCTTTTTTATCTTTTATTCACATACCCAGCTGTGAGCCCTCGCTGGCTTTACCTTTTATCTTTTACCTTTTATCTTTTACCTTTTACCTTATTAAATCTTGCTCGCCAACAAATAAATCACTGCCATTCGTATAGCTACCCCATTTTCTACTTGTTGTAAAATAATCGATTGGGAGCTATCAGCAACTTCGCTGGTAATTTCTACCCCTCGATTGATAGGTCCTGGGTGCATAATCACTATTTCTTTGTCAAGGCTATCCAATAGCTCTTTGGTGAGTCCGTATTGTTGTACATATTCACGGGTAGAAGGAAAATAACTGATGTCGAGTCGCTCATTTTGTATACGCAACATATTAGCCACATCACACCAGTTCAAAGCCTTGCGCAAATTGGTTTCTACCTTCACGTCCAATTTATGAATGTATTTAGGAATAAGTGTTTGAGGTCCGCATAGCATCACTTCAGCTCCTTGCTTGTGGAGTGCAAAGATGTTCGAAAGTGCCACGCGCGAGTGTAGTATATCCCCCACTATCACTACTTTTTTACCTGCTACATCTCCCAAGCGTTCGCGTATAGAATATGAGTCTAAAAGAGCTTGTGTAGGGTGTTCGTGAGCTCCATCGCCAGCGTTTACAATGGAGGCTTTCACGTGTTGTGAGAGGAAGACTCCCGCACCTGGGTTCGGGTGACGCATCACTACCATATCCACTTTCATCGAGAGGATATTGTTCACGGTATCTACTAAGGTTTCCCCTTTGGCTACCGATGATTGAGAAGCCGAAAAGTTAATCACATCGGCAGAAAGACGTTTTTCTGCCAATTCAAAGGAAAGACGAGTGCGCGTACTATTCTCGAAGAAGAGGTTGGCAATAGTAATATCGCGCAACGAAGGCACTTTTTTAATAGGACGGTTAATAACCTCCTTGAAGTGGTCAGCTGTTTCAAATATTAACTGTATATCCTTTTCGGTGATATACTTAATGCCCAACAGGTGATTAACGCTCAATGCACTCATTTCTTTTTCTTTTAAGTGGTTGTGCAAAAGTACAAAATAATTGTAAACTACGAGTTACGATTGAAGATTTTTTTAGCTGTTAGGCGTTAGCAGTCAAAATAGAAATTAACTAATTGTCTACTCCGATAATCCCAAATCCTCCATTGCCATTTCCTCGTCGTCGTGAGTATCTTCTGTCTTTTTAGCAACTATTTTCTCCATTCTGCGGTCATTGAGATGATATTTTGCAAATAGAGCGTCTAAATCATCTAAAAAAGATTTAGTAATCGCCACCTTTAGATTACCATTTTCCATATTTAGGTGAATATTTTCATTGTGATGGTGCACAACAAAGTAAATAGACTGTTTTCCTTTGTGCTTTTGTAGTAAATCTTTGTATTTTGCAATCAAATCTTGGTTAATCTCCTCTATATTCATATGCAAAGTAAGTTTTTTAGAGAGGGTTTCCATCACATCTTGCAACTGCATCATCTGTAAAAACTGTATTCGAGGTTCGCCTCTTTGGTTGGTTTCCCTATTAAGAAATCCTTCTACCACCTTAAATTTGATATACAAAAACGCCCCTGGTACCATATATTTCTGATAGTTCAAATAATCATCTCCAAAGAGTTTAAACTCGTAAGAGCCGTCGTAATCCTCAAGAGTAAAAAAGCCGTAACCTTTTCCGTTCTTAGCCGTACGATGTTGCAGGTCAGCTACCATACCCGCTACTGTAAGTTCACGGTTAATAAAAGGTTGTAAGTCTTGCAATTCCGATAGATTGATATTGCAAAAGTTTTGTAACTCGTGCTTAAAATCGTCGAGCGGGTGCCCTGAGATATAGATACCTACCACCTCCTTCTCACGGCGCAACTGCTCGAGGTTACCCCACGTTTCACATTTAGGCACAGCAGGTTCAGGGATATCTACTTCACTCTCACCACCAAACAGACTCATTTGGGCGGAGTTCTTGCTCTCTTGGTATTTAGTACCAAAGCGAATAGCTTTTTCGAGAAAGGGAACGCCGTCAGCTTCAGCGTGGAAGTATTGTGCGCGGTGTACATTAGTGAACGAATCAAAACCTCCTGCCAAAGCGATACTTTCAAAAGCTTTCTTGTTGATACTCTTATAATCTACGCGTTTTGCCAAATCGAAAATAGAGGTATAAGGACGTTCTTGGCGTTGTTCTACAATGGTATCGACAGCTGCTTTTCCTACCCCTTTCACAGCCCCCATACCGAAACGTATATCACCGTTTTTATTTACGGTAAATTTATACAACGATTCATTCACATCAGGAGGTAACACCCTGATACCCATTCGGTGACACTCTTCTAAGAAGAAAGTAATCGTTTTGATATCATTCATATTGTTAGAGAGTACCGCTGCCATATACTCGGCGGGGTAATTGGCTTTGAGGTAAGCCGTTTGGTAACCCACCCAAGCATAGCAGGTGGAGTGCGATTTATTGAATGCATAAGCGGCAAACTTCTCCCAGTCTGCCCATATCTTTTCGAGTTTTTGGGTATCGTGACCTTTTTCAGAGGCTTGGGTAATGAACTTAGGCTTCATCTTGGCTAGTACGGCTATTTGTTTCTTACCCATCGCCTTACGGAGCACGTCGGCTTCACCTTTGGTAAAACCTGCCAATTTCTGCGATAGCAACATCACCTGCTCTTGATATACGGTAATCCCATAAGTCTCCTTGAGGTATTCCTCCATATCGGGGAGGTCATACTCAATAGGCTCAATACCGTGTTTCCGCTTGATAAAGCTAGGTATATATTCCAATGGGCCTGGACGATAAAGAGCATTCATCGCGATAAGGTCGGCAAAGACCGTAGGTTTAAGCTCTCGCATATATTTCTGCATACCGGTGGACTCGTATTGGAAAATCCCGACCGTTTCACCGCGCTGGAAGAGTTCGTAAGTCTTTTTATCGTCAAGCGGAAAAGCCTCTGCATCGAGCTCTATATTATGCGTTTGTTTGATATTTTCAATAGTATCTTTGATAAGTGTGAGGGTACTGAGCCCCAAGAAGTCCATTTTCAGCAACCCTGCGCTCTCTACTACCGAGTTATCGAACTGAGTCACAAATAAGTCGGAGTCTTTGGCTAAAGCTACGGGCACAAAGTTGGTGATATCGTCGGGGGTAATAATCACCCCACAAGCGTGGATACCCGTGTTGCGCACTGAACCTTCAATAATATTTGCCTGCTGAATGGTTTGGGTACTCTCCTCCTCCCCTTCTCCTGCCAAAAGGCGTTTCAGTTCGTCTACTTTTGGCAGTTCTTCACTACGCACTTTTTCTTTGAGGGTTTTATCGTCCCAACCGAACATCTTCCCTAAAGATGACACTCCATTAGGCACTAAGCCCGCTAATCTATTTGACTCTTGTAGAGGTACATCCAGCACACGAGCCGTATCTTTGATAGCCGATTTGGCAGCCATTTTACCATAGGTGATAATCCGTGCGACCTGACTCTCGCCATACTTATCAATCACATAGTTGATGACATCTTGGCGACCAGAGTCCTCGAAGTCGATATCGATATCGGGCATAGACACACGGTCGGGGTTGAGGAAACGCTCAAAGAGGAGATCATACTTAATAGGATCCATATTGGTAATATCCAAACAGAACGCCACTGCCGAACCCGCTGCCGAACCCCTTCCAGGTCCTACTGATACGTTCATACGTCGCGCTGCTGCGATAAAGTCTTGTACAATAAGGAAGTAACCTGGGTAACCCGTTTTTTCAATAATAGAAAGCTCAAAATCCAAACGCTCCCGCACTTCATCAGTAATTTCGGGGTATTTGCGTTTAGCCCCTTCATAAGTAAGATGACGCAAATAGTTGTTTTCACCTTTCTTACCTGTGGGATCATCACTTACTTGAAATTCCTCGGGAATATCAAACTTAGGCAACAGAATATCACGCGACAATCCGTAAGGTTCTACCTTGTCGATAATTTCTTGAATATTGAGAATTGCTTCGGGTATATCCTTAAAGAGCGTCTTCATTTCGGCGGTAGTTTTGAAATAATACTCATTGTTAGGCATCCCAAAACGATAGCCACGACCGCGCCCAATAGGTGTTTTTTGTTTTTCGCCATCCTTCACACACAACAAAATATCGTGCGCATTGGCGTCTTTTTATGTAGATAGAAGGTATTGTTAGTAGCAATGAGCTTCACTCCATATTTTCTAGAGAACTCTACAAGGGTTTCGTTTACGCGATTTTCATCTTCTTGGTTGTGGCGCATCACCTCTAAATAGAAATCCTCTCCGAACTGCTCTTTCCACCACAAAAGCGCCTCTTCCGCCTGCTTAGTACCGATGTTCAGTATTTTTGAAGGTACTTCACCATTCATACCTCCAGAAAGCACTATCAAATCGCTTTTGTACTGCTCTACAATTGCTTTGTCGATACGAGGTACATAGTAAAACCCTTTGGTAGAAGCAATAGAAGCCATCTTGGTAAGATTGTGATAGCCCTGTTTGTTTTTAGCTAAAATCACCACTTGGTAGCCGTTGTCTTGTCGGCTTCTATCCAAGTGATTTTCGCAGATATTGAACTCACAACCTATAATAGGCTTGATGAGTGTTTCGGTAGGGGTTTCGCCCTTTTCTTCAGCCTCTTTGTTTTTAGCTTCCGCCTCTTTGTTATGTCCTTGTACGGCTTGCACAAAGTGGAAGGCAGCCATCATATTGCCGCTATCGGTAAGAGCCACGGCAGGCATCTTCTCTTTGGCAGTAATTTTTACGAGGTCTTTTATAGACGTAGTAGATTGTAATATAGAGTGTTGTGTATGGTTGTGCAGGTGAGCAAACACCGCATTTTCTAACAATGAAGCATCGACGTGAGGTTCGGTAGTTTGTGCAGTGCTACTGCTTTTTCGCAAGGCATCGGAAGCCTCTTTGAGGTTCACGTGCTTGAGTCCGATAAGAGCTATAGGTGAGGTGTGATGCCCTTGAAATTCTTTGATATAGTCGCTACTGAAAGTACCTTCTTGGAAGCCTTCACCACGACGTATCAATTCAAAGAAACAGCGTGTAGTTGCTTCCACGTCGGCAGTGGCATTGTGCGCCTCAGCAAAGGGTACGCCAAAGAGGAAAGAGTGCAACTCGGTGAGGGTGGGCAACTTATAACGACCTCCTTTTCCGCCAGCTATCTGACAGAGGTTGGCAGTTGCCTCAGTACAAGTATCGATTACAGGCATTTGCGTAAGCGGACTCTCCACCCCATAGCGGTAAAACTCAGCCCCCATAATATTGATATCAAAGCCGATGTTTTGTCCCACCACATATTGCGCCTTGCTAAGCGCCTCGTTGAACGCTTTGAACACCTCAGCGATAGGCACTCCTTGTGCTTCTGCTAATTGGGTAGAAATACCGTGTACTTTTTCAGCATCATAAGGCACATCGAAGCCATCGGGCTTTATCAAAAAGTCCTGATGTTCTATGAGTGCGCCCCACTGGTCGTGCAATTGCCAAGCAATCTGCACGGCACGAGGCCAGTTGTCACTATCAGTAAGGGGGGCATCCCAGCGGCGGGGTAAACCCGTGGTTTCAGTATCGAATATTAAATACATTTTTAGGTAAAGCCAGCGTTAGCTGGATATGTATGTAAGAGTTTTATTGAGATTTAAAGTGAGAGGGCAAAGATACAAAACAATTCACAATTAGCAATTAACCATTGATAATTTTAACACGACGTCAATTCCACCATCAAGTACAATTTTTTAGTTGCCTTTTAATAGAATAAGTCTTTTAGTTTTTTAAAGTTTAATACTTTTCTTAGCCTCAGATTTATCTTGGCTTCACTTGCCCGTTATATCGTATAAGGCTTGTATAAGCTAACCGTAATATCCAAATCCACCAATCTACTAATAATTTATCTGTGTGACTTACAATGTTTTCTCTTCGCTCAAACCCCTTTTTACTTTACACTATTAAATCTTAATTTTTACCTTAAAAAATACTCTTTGGCACGGTTGTTGTACTATTTATAACCGTAAAAACAAACTTATATTTTTAATTTTTTATACTATGAAAAAGTTTTTAACATTTGTATTTTTAGCATTTTTTGGTGTAATGGCTTATGCCCAAGACGCTGAGATTTCTTTTAAATCTGAAGAAATTGATTACGGTAACATCAAACAAGGTGCAGACGGTGTGCGTGTGTTCGAGTTTACTAACACTGGTAAAGCACCCCTCGTAATTACTAACGTAGCTTCTTCTTGCGGTTGTACCGTTCCTTCTTGGACAAACCAACCCGTAGCACCAGGAGCTAAAGGGAAAATTGAAGTAAAATACGATACTAATCGTGTTGGACCTATCAGCAAGACTATTACTGTTACCTCCAATGCCAAATCAAGCCCTGTAAAAGGCTTACGTATCAGAGGAAATGTTCAATAATCCATAACTATTTATATTTTAATTTACTCCTTAGTCGCCTGCGTTTCTTTCCTTTGCAGGCGACTTTTTTGGTGTTAAACTTTTGTAAAAATGCAAATGGTAAGCATATTTTCCTTATCTTTGCACCCTATAAGAAAACTAAATAATTTGACAGATATGAAATTACACACACTCACTTTGTTCGCTGGGCTATTCGTAGCTCAAGTGTCATTTGCTCAAGTAGACGAAATGGGAACTATGACCGATACCACTACTCCAGTAGTTGCTCCCGCTCCTGTTGAAGCTACTCAAGCTCAGTCTCAAGCAGAACTTAAAGCTCAAAAGAGCAGTTAAAGGCTCAACAAAAATTACAAAAAGAGCAGGAAAAGGCTGTGAAAGCTGAGCAAAAAGTTGCTAAGGAGCAAGAAAAAGCCGCTAAAGAACAACAAAAAGCTGCTGCTCGTGCTCAAAAGAACCAAGAACGCTTGTCCAAAGCTAACTCTGAGGTTTCTAAAATAGAGGCTAAAATTACCAAAGCTAAAACTGATTTAGCTAAGGAACAAAACAAGTATAATTTAAAGAAAGCCAAAGGAGCTTTGTCTCCTCAAGACGATGCTAAGTTCAAAGGAAGAATCCTCAACAAAGAACAAAAGATTAACAGCTTGAATCTCGACCTTATCAAGGCTAAAGAAAAAGTAAACAAATACCAAATGGCAACTTAGTCATTGTTTTATTTTTAAAATTACACAAGAAAACCGAGTTACTTTCGTAACTCGGTTTTTATATTTCCTGATGTAATTTACATTAAAACTCTGCGCTCTGTGGTGTGCGTGGGTAAGGTATCACATCACGGATATTGGTCATTCCAGTAGCAAAGAGTACCAAGCGCTCAAAACCTAAACCAAAGCCACTGTGTACTGCTGTACCGAACTTACGGAGGTCTAAATACCACCAAAGGGTTGCCTCGTCCATATGAAGGTCGGCTATTTTTTGTTTGAGCACATCGTAACGTTCTTCACGTTGTGAGCCTCCTACAATTTCACCTATTCCTGGGAAGAGAATATCCATCGCGCGCACCGTTTTACCGTCTTCATTTAAGCGCATATAAAACGCTTTGATATTTGCGGGATAGTCGTATAGAATTACAGGACACTCAAAGTGTTTTTCCACCAAATAGCGTTCGTGTTCGCTTTGTAAATCTACACCCCATTCGTTTACGGGGTATTGAAATTTCTTCTTTTTATTGTGATTGCTATTCTTTAAAATATCTATCGCTTCAGTGTAGCTCACCCTCTTAAACTGATTGTGAATCACAAATTCAAGTTTTTCGATGAGTGACATTGTGCTGCGCTCGTTCTGTGGTTTAGTCTTCTCTTCTTCTAAAAATCTTTTGTTCAAGAACTCAAGGTCGTCACGACATACTTCCAAGGTATATTGCAATACGTATTTAATAAAATCTTCCGCCAAATTCATATTGTCGATAAGGTCATAGAACGCCATTTCGGGCTCTATCATCCAAAACTCAGCTAAGTGACGTGAGGTATTGGAGTTTTCAGCACGGAAAGTAGGTCCAAAGGTGTAAATCTTACCAAGCGCCATCGCAAAAGTCTCACCTTCTAACTGACCTGATACGGTAAGGTTTGTCTCCCTACCGAAGAAGTCTTTCTTGTAGTCTACTTCGCCGTTTTCATTAAGTGGTGGATTTTTGGCATCTAAGGTCGTTACACGAAACATCTCTCCAGCCCCTTCGGCATCACTACCCGTGATAATAGGCGTATTCACGTAGAAAAAGCCATTGTCTTGAAAGTATTTGTGAATAGCAAAAGCTAAAGTAGAACGCACGCGCATCACCGCACTAAAAGTACTAGAGCGCACGCGTAAGTGAGCGTTTTCTCTCAAGAATTCAAGTGAGTGTTTTTTAGGTTGGATAGGGTATTCTTCAGGGTTGCTATCACCTAATATACTGATGTTACTTGCTTGTAACTCTACGTTTTGCCCTTTACCTTGACTCTCCACAAGTCGTCCTTTTACTTCAATAGCTGCTCCCGTGGTAATGCGTTTAAGCAATTCAGGGTCGGTATTTTCAAAATCTACTACTACTTGTAAATTGTCGATTGTAGAACCATCGTTCAGGGCAATAAAGCGGTTGCTGCGGAAGGTGCGCACCCAACCTTTAAGAGTGATTTCTCCTTGTATGTTTTTTCCGTCTTGTAATAATTTTTTAATAGAATACATAACGCGTCTTATTTCTTATCTAATTCTGACGGCAAAAGTAATAACTTTTCAATAAATAACAAAGGAGTTTGGCTAAATCTCTAATTGTTTTTCACTTCTTACACTGTTCTGTTATAAACTTTTCATAAGTTTCCATCGTCTTACTTTCGCCTCAGATTCGCTCATCTTTCAAACAGCCCTTAATTATTAAACTCTTCTCTTTCCTATAAAAACTTTTCAAGCCTCACTTCCCATTTGCTAATTCTAAAATCTGCTAATTACATCTACTTGCGTGGCTTGTGTCTTTTACTTATAAAAAAGTTTTTTTAACTTGCAGTATAAATTCTTTGTTGTATATTTGTGGCATTAAAATCGAGTATTTATTGTTTAATAAAGATGGAAGAATTCAAGCAAAATACCTCAAACGACTGGTCGTTTATTCACAATAGGCAATATAACGATAACAACCTAAATAACAATCCCATAGGTCTGGTGGGGTTCATAACGTCTGTAGTGGCAATATTCCTCGTATTGCTCCCTATTGTGAACCTTATCATATGGCTCACCGGATTGATATTATCTATTATCGGAATGAGCAAGAAGCCTAAAACATTAGCCGTCGCAGGGCTTATTATTTCTGGAGTAACTTTTTTGGTGCTTATAGCCATTATTGCTTGTATCGTATTCTTAGCTACTAATTCCCAATAGTTTTTCTCCCCCTTTTATCTTTTACTCCTACCTTTTACCTAACTAAAATTGGAAGTAAATAAACGGTTGAATATCGGTAGAATAAGCCTGATAGCAAATGAGCACTACTACTAAGGCTATCGCTATTTTCACAGCGTAATGGCTCTCGGCAAACACGTGTTCCACATAGTCTTTCCAATGCTGTGGTAGCCAATGGGTAATATAACCAATCAAGATAACGCCTAATGGAATATTGTTATGTCTAATCACTTCGGTAGCAGTATCCCAACTCATATTGTTCGCCACTTGTGCGAACCATAAGTTTATGCTCTCCATATCATTACCTCGGAAGAATATGCGTGTAAAGGTAATAAAAGCAAAGGTAAAGGCTATCTTCCAAGCGCGAGTGATCCACAGCTTACTTTGCTCGTACGGACTCACCTTGCGCCAATACTTATAAGCTACTACACCCAAACCGTTCAATCCACCCCATATAACAAACTTCCACGAAGCTCCGTGCCACAATCCTCCAATGAGCATCGTAAGCATAATGTTGATATTGGTAGTCAAGTAACGCTCAAAAGGTTTGTAATAAAAAGCTAGTACCGCACCTGCTATCAGCAATCCCCCTGTGATAAAAGTAAAAGCGAGGTTACCAATCGCTACTACCAATATCACTACAAAAAGCAAGGAAAACACAAAAGTTCCTAAGGTGCTATTGCGGTTACCTCCTAACGGAATGTACAAATAGTCCTTCAACCAAGTAGAAAGCGAGATGTGCCAGCGTTTCCAAAAGTCTCCACAGTTCAAAGCCTTATAAGGTGAATTGAAGTTTACAGGCAAATGGAAGCCCATCAATAGCGCTACCCCTATGGCTATATCGGTATAGCCAGAAAAATCACCGTATATTTGGAGCGAGTAACCTATCAGAGCTAATAAGTTAGAAAAGCCCGAGTGCATTTCAGGAGCATCAAATACCTTATCCAAAAAGTGCAACGCGATAAAATCAGCAAATATCATCTTCTTGATAAGTCCTTTAAGAATAAGGAATATCGCCTTATTAAACTCTTCTTTGCTAATCTCTGTTTTTTTGAGAATTTGAGGTACAAACTCTTCTGCACGTACAATAGGACCTGCTACTAACTGAGGGAAGAAACTCACATAAAAACCAAAGTCTAATATCGATTTCAGTGGTGCAACCTTTCTGCGGTAAATATCCACTGTATAGCTAATGGTCTGAAAAGTGTAGAAAGAAATACCTACGGGCAATATAATTTTATCAACTGAAAAGTATCCGTTATAGTCAAACCCATTTGCCCAATAGGCTAAATAGTTAAAGGTTTGGTGATGAGTGTGAAATAGCGCATTGTAAGTATCAGTAAAGAAATAAGCATACTTAAAATAACTAAGTACCAATAAGTTCACACAAACGCTAATAGTAACTCCTATTTTGCGTCTTCGCTCTTCTTGTTGATTATAGATATAATGCCCCAAATAAAAGTCAGTAACAGTACTAAATATCAATAACAATACAAAAAGCCCACTTGCCTTGTAATAGAAGTAAAAGCTGGCAAGCAACAAAAACAAGTTGCGCACGTGCTTACGCTTATAGATGAGCACAAACACCGCATATACTAAAGCAAAGAATATCCAAAAGTCTATCCGTACAAAAGTAAGTGGGTGAGCCGACTCAAAGGTAAAGAAGTTTTTAAAGAAATCTATCATAGCTATTATTGCACTGTGGCAAGGTCGTTAAGTAGGCATTGGTAAAACACTTCCGAAATTAGTTTAGTCCCTTGTGGCGTAAAGTGTACGTAATCCGAAACAGCCATTCCTTTTTTCACCCACGCTGTCATCGAGTTTTCTCCTCCCATTGCTTCAAAGATACTAAAATAAGCAATCCCATTTTTCAAGGCTTCTTCCTTCATCAGTTTGTTCATTTTCGGCACAAAAGGATAGGTGATGAGTTGTCCATTACGCGAAGTTGTCATATCTCCAGGACCTAAAAGCATAAACATTGCATTGGGGTTGGCTCGCTTTACCCATTTGATATTAAATATCAACGCGTTTACATACTCCTGAAGCTGTTGGTCTGTTTTCATATAGGGGATTGTATTTCCTCCGTACTGAAAGATAAATATATCGGGTTTACGGTCAGCACTCATCTGTCTGAAATGCTCGTAATTCATACGTGTAAATATACGTCCTGCTTCCCCTCGCATCGCTACGTTATCCATTCGCACTCCTGAGGACGCATCAAGAGTAATCCCATAAAAATCCGGACTTATCTTGCCTTCCAATTCCACTTTTAGCTCCTTAGGAGTAGATGCGAAATTGAGCTTATAATTATGGTATTTACCATCTGAGATAAGAGTATCTATTCTTAGAATATTCCCGTCCTGATACACACGTATCTTCACTTTTGCCATCGCATTGCCATAATGCAACCCAAAGCGTGTGTAGTTTCTTAAACGTGCATACGATTTATCCGAAGGCTTAATCGTAAAGCTGGCTTTTGCTACGGGTAAGGCAGTCGTATCAGCAGTATTGCTCACATAATTAGTAAAACGTGAGAAAGTAGAGAACAAACCATACTTATCGTGCGCTACCGTTTTGCGCTGTTTGCGGTCGAAGAAAGCGTAGCGCGTCCAGTTAGGCGAAGCAATAATGTCCACACTGTTCTGGCTGTACACTACTTTTATAGGGATAAACCCCGGTCCTCCGCCAGTATATGCCAATTGCAATCGGTTGCGCACATAGCCGGTAATACGGTCTCCTTCTATTTGCGAATCACCATAATGCACTATTTGGCAGGTAGGCTGACACAGTTTCTCTTTAAGTCTTCTGATATAATCCGTATGATTCCCCGGGTAATATATTTTCCCTTCTATATTAGTTTCCGAAGTTTGTACCGTGTCCTTAACAATAGTATCCTTTTTTGTTAAGTTTTCGGTTTTTTCGTCTACAATGGTTTTAGTATCTTTAATAAGTTCGTCTACTTTATTATTTTCCTCTTCCCCTTTAAAGAGCATTCCCAATATATCAGGGGTCGGATAACGCAACATCGCGTCACCAAACACTATACCCTCCCGCACCATTCCTTTGGCGGTGGTGTGATAACTGCTGAAAAGGGTCATTGTAAAGAGAGCTACCAGCACCCCCACAATAAAGAGTAAGATTTTTTTAGGTTGCATAACTTAACTCATTAATAATTCCCACTCGGTCATTAAATCTTCCAACTGCTGTTTTTTCTGTTCGTATTCCTTGTAAAAAACATCGTTCTGTACGTCTTGTCCCATCTGCTCATTCATCGCTTTAAGCTCGTCTTCAAGAGCGGTAATGTTCTTCTCTATCTTGTTGAGCTTATTCTGAATGGCTTTCTGCTGTTTCTGTTCCTCAAACGAGAGTTTTTCTTCTTTCTGCGGTTCTTTTTCTACCTGCACAGGAGTGCTTTTGCTCTGCTGTTCTATCTCTCTAAAATTAACGGCAGCACGTTGTTCGAGGAAGAAATCGATGTCCCCAAGATATTCTTTCAGATGTTTGTTCTTAAACTCGTATACCTTATCGGTAAGCCCTTGCAAGAAATCGCGGTCGTGCGACACAATGATGAGCGTCCCTTCAAATTGCTGTAAGGCTTGTTTGAGTACGTTCTTCGATTTGATATCCAAGTGGTTCGTAGGCTCGTCCATCACCATTACGTTAAAGTCCGAAAGGAGCATCTTTGCCAATGCCAAACGGTTGCGCTCCCCTCCCGAAAGCACTTTCACTTTTTTGTCTACCTCATCACCACGGAAGAGAAAAGCCCCAAGTATGTCGCGTATTTTAGTGCGATTGCTGTCGTTAGCTGCATTAAACATCGTATCAAGCACAGTGAGTTCTCCATCTAAGTAGTCGGCTTGGTTCTGAGCAAAGTAAGCCAACTGTACATTGTGCCCCAGCCTGATAGTTCCTTCATAGGGTATTTCGCCCACTATCATCTTGGCGAGGGTCGTTTTCCCCTGCCCATTTTGTCCCACAAAAGCTACTTTGCTGCCTCGTTCTATAAGCAAACTCACGTGGCTGAGCACCTCTTTTTCACCATAACTTTTCGATACATCGTCTATTTCCAGCACCACCTTCCCTGGCGTTACCGATACGGGGAAACGCACGTTCATCACTGCGTTGTCTTCCTCGTCTACCTCTATGCGCTCTATTTTGTCCAACTTCTTGATAAGCGACTGTGCCATTGAGGCTTTGGTAGCTTTGGCGCGGAATTTTTCGATGAGCTTTTCAGTGTGTTGTATCTTTTTTTCTTGGTTTTTTTGTGAGGCGAGTTGCAGTTCCCGCATCTCTTTTCTGAGCTCTAAAAACTGAGTGTAAGGCTTCGGGTAATCGTATATTTTGCCTACCGAAATCTCAATCGTCCGATTGGTCACATTGTCTAAAAACATTCTGTCGTGCGACACAATTACCACCGCCCCGCTATAAGTAGAGAGAAACTGTTCTAACCAAATAATCGACTCTATATCCAAGTGGTTCGTAGGCTCGTCCAATAGCAATATATCGTTGTTCTGCAACAGCAGTTTTGCCAATTCTATACGCATACGCCACCCACCCGAAAAACTATCGGTGAGCTTGTCGAAATCACTCCGCTGAAAGCCCAACCCCAATAGCACTTTCTCGGTTTCACCTTGATATTGGTATCCCCCTATAAGGTCGAAACGATGCGTATAGTCGCTGAGTTTATCAAGCAAATCGTGGTACGCCTCGCTCTCGTAATCAGTGCGGGTTTCTATCTGGTGATGAATATCGTCCAACTGACGTTCCAAAGCCTTAATCTCAGTAAATGCCTGATAGGCTTCTTCCAAAATGGTACGTCCTTTCACAAAATCAATATCCTGTTTCAGAAATCCGATGCGTACATCTTTATCGGTAGCAATGCCTCCGGTATCGGGTTTAAGTTCGCGTGAAAGCAATTTGAGCATCGTCGATTTCCCCGCTCCGTTCTTGCCAATAAGCCCCACACGGTCGCCCGCATTGAGCATAAAAGCAACGTCCTCAAAGAGGTACTCGCCCTGAAAAGAAACAGATAGGTTGTGAACGTTCAGCATATGATATTCGTTATTTCGGGCGCAAAAGTACAAAACTATAAGTAATTAGCAATAAATAATGCCTAATTATTAGGTAAAATCAGTACAACCCTTCGCAAAAAATCCCCAATCACTAAAATCAAATCTCAAAATTCACAGCATTTTTCACTGCCTTACCTTCACCCACCGCTCATTATCTCTTCATTCATCAACCTCTTTTTCTCCGCCTTTCCGTCACCACATTCCCCCTTTTCCGTCGCTACACTCCCCCTTTGAAGGGGGCTAGGGGGATGTTTCTCTCGCTTCCCCATCGCTACGCTCCCCTTTTGAAGGTAGCCAGTGACAGCTGGGTATGTGCTCCGCCAGAGCGGAGATTCTGAATAGAAAGAAGTTTTCATCATTTTTTCCGCCACCACATTCCCCTTTTTCCGTCATACTCCCCCTAGTGCCTATGGCCTAAGGCCTAGTGCCTTTTCCCTTTCTTTCGCCTCGAAACCCCGTTTTTAACATTTTTAGCGTTGTTGTATGATATTATGAATCAAACACTTATATACCCTTTCTATACCAATCGTCCAAGATTCGTATAAGCTTCCTATAAGCTCTCTATAAGCTACCCCACCCTTCTAATAGCATTTTTTCATCAAAATTCCGCTTAACTCACTTCTGATATCTTTCGTTTTTCTCCGCCTCCATTTACTAATCTGCTAATTTTCTAATTCTCTAATTCTCTCATTTCCTAATTCTCCCATTTTCTCATTTCCAAATTTCCAAATTTGTCCATTTGCTAATTACTTCGTACCTTTGCACTTTCATTACCTGTCACCTAATTAAAATGAACACTCTTAAACAATATAACACGGTTATTGAACAATGTCGTACGCTCTTTATCAACAAGATGAAAGACTATGGCTGTGCCTGGCGTATCTTGCGCCTCCCTTCTCTTACTGACCAGATTCTCATCAAAGCACAACGCATTCGAGGGTTACAAGAGAATGCCGAGCATAAAATCGATGAAGACGAGACAGCCGAGTTTATAGGCATCATCAACTATGCCCTGATGGCTCTTATTCAAATAAATAAAGGAGTGGCTACCCAACCCGACCTTAGTCTCGAAGAGGCAACGGCTCTATACGACGCCAAAGTTGCCGAAGCACGCTCCCTTATGGAAGCTAAAAACCACGATTATGGCGAGGCGTGGCGCGAAATGCGGGTAAGCTCTCTTACCGACCTTATCCTGCAAAAGCTCTTGCGTGTAAAACAAATTGAAGATAATAAAGGAAAAACATTAGTTAGTGAAGGCATTGATGCTAATTATCAAGATATGATAAACTATGCAGTGTTTGCTCTCATACATTTAAACAATCAACATAACAACTAAATAACAACTTATATGAAATATCTTATCCAGCTTTGTCGCATATTATTAGGCGTTACTTTTATCATCAGTGGAATGATAAAACTCAATGACCCTATGGGCTTTTCATTTAAATTGGAGGACTATTTTGCTCCCGATGTGCTCAATATGCCTTTTTTTGTACCATACACTTTAACTTTTGCCATTTTGGTATGTATTTTCGAAGTAGTTTTGGGGGTAACCTTATTGGTAGGCTATAAAAAGAAGCTCACTTTGTGGCTTTTGCTGGCTATGTTAGTATTCTTCGGCTTCCTTACCTTCTATTCGGCTTATTTTCACAAAGTAACTGATTGTGGTTGTTTTGGTGATGCTATCAAATTTACACCTTGGCAATCGTTTACCAAAGATATGGTACTATTAGTTTTAGCTCTCATCGTCTTTTGGGGGCAAAAATATGTACAACCCATTACCAAAGGCAATTTACCTTTATTAATTACAGTAATCTCTGTGCTTTTCTGCATAAGCTTTGTATATTACGTGTACAATCACTTACCCATAAAAGATTTTCGCCCATATAAGATAGGAACAAATATCCCCAAAGGTATGGAATTACCGCCCAATGCCGTTACTTATTATTGGACTTTCAAAGTAAACGGCAAAGAAAAAGTGATTGTAACTAAAGATGCAAGTTTCCCAAAAGTAGATGGTGAATATGTAAGCTCTACCTCTACTACCGAATTGCCTCCTATACACGATTTTTATATTCAAGATAAAGATAGAGAAACAGACTATTTGCCACAATTTATGGCAGAAGAAAAGCTCTTGATGGTAGTTTCTTATCGCCTCGACCTTGCTGACCAAGAGGCTTTTAAGGCAATCAAAACAGTAACCGATAAAGCTCTTAAAAACGGATATACCGTGATAGGTCTTACCTCACAAATGGAGAAAGCTCCTTATATTGTAAAGAAATACGAACTCAATTTCAACTTTTATTATAACGATGCTACTACCCTCAAAACAATGATACGTTCTAATCCTGGACTTATAGTGCTTTCCAAGGGTACTATCATCGATAAAAAGCATTATAACGACAGCGAAAAATTATCAATTGATAAATAACACACCTTTTACTCACATTTCCAGCTATCGCTGGTTTTACCTTTTATCTTTTATCTTTTACCTAAAAACGTGTGGCGTAAAGTAAATACCGATTATCAGAATTATTTGCGATTACAACGTGGTTTATCGCAGAATACTGTTGTGTCTTATGGGTTAGATATTGAGAAACTCATAGGGTATTTGGAAAAATACAATATCACTGAACCCCCCGATACTATTCAGGTAGATACCTTGCGCCAGTTCGTATACGAAGTCTCCAAAGAACTCAACGCACGTTCACAAGCCCGACTCATATCGGCTTTAAAAAGTTTTTTTAAGTTTATGATTTCTGAGAAAGGACGTGAAGACTTCCCTATGAGCCTTATCGACAGCCCTAAAATAGGTGTAAAACTCCCCGATACACTTTCCTTAAAAGAAATAGATGCTATGCTCGCCTCCATAGACCTCAGCACCGATGAGGGGCATCGTAATAAAGCTATTATAGAAACACTTTACGGTTGTGGGTTGCGAGTGTCGGAATTGGTTTCTCTCCGTCTATCCGACTTGTTTTTCGAAGAAGATTTCATTAGAGTAATGGGGAAGGGTAGCAAACAGCGCTTAGTGCCTATTGAAAGCTATACGCAGAAACAAATTAACAATTATATCAATAACCAGCGTAAACAATTAAAGATAACAAAAGGGCACGAAGATTACGTTTTCCTAAACAGAAGAGGAAAACAACTTACTCGCGCAATGATATTTACTATTGTAAGACAAGTAGCTGAAAACATAGGATTACAGAAGACCATTAGCCCACATACTTTCAGACATTCTTTTGCGACACACCTATTGGAGAACGGTGCGAATCTGCGTGCCATACAGATGATGTTAGGTCACGAGAATATTACTACCACAGAAATATACGTACACGTAGAGAAGTCATATTTGAGGGAAGCTTTGGTGAAATACCACCCACGCCATAAGATGAACTTTACCCAATAGCCTATTATGTCATCACTCTATTACAAACAGATGAGTGAAGTTTTTCCTTATTAGATTTTTAACTATAGGTCTTCAAAATCAAGGTCTTTGTAAACACCATTACTATTGCTTACGCCTTCCAATCGCTCATTGTAATAGTTCTTTTTAAAATCTTTTTGATGACGTTCAGAAATTACTTCCTCTCCTTTTTCATCAAAAACATAGTTAGTCATTTCGTTTAAAATATCTTTAAACATTTCAAAATCCTCTTTATACAGATAGATTTTGTGCTTTTTGTAATGAAATGAGCCATCATCGTGAGTAAACTTCTTACTTTCGGTAATAGTCAAGTAATAATCATTAGCACGCGTTGCTCTCACATCAAAAAAATAGGTGCGTCTGCCTGCTCTTAAAACTTTTGAGAATATCTCTTCATTGTCTAATATTTCTTTTTCTTCCATCGTTATGTACGTATTTTTAAATTATTCTATCGGCAAAAGTCTTCATTTTTTATAGCAAGTGCAAATATTTATAGTATGAATTTTACTTTATTTCCTTATTTTAGTATAATTTTAAGGTTTCACACTTGAAAAAGACTACTAACCATAATTTTATCAAAAGAATATCACTTAAAATTTACCAATTAACTTCACCAACACCTTCTCCTTCATCTTAGCTTCGCTTTACCTTCGTCTTAGGTTCGAATAAGCCCTATCTTTCAGCCTAATTAGGCACTACTTCCTTATCCTATTACGACTTCTCTCCCTTCAACTACTATTTCAAAATCTCCCTCTGGACGCTCTTTTACGTATTGTATTTTGCGGATTTTAGTGAGGTAACTATGCTGTGCAATGGCGCGCTTTTCGTCTTCGACGATAACGGATACTATTTCACGCTCAGGATAAGTGAGCAATAGCAAGAAATCTAACTGACCATAATCATCGGCAATATGCAAAATACGCGCTTTTTCGGGTAATGAATGCACGAGTTCGTGATAGTGTTCGCGATGCTGCCTATAATCTTGTTTTACAGCGCGCACTACGTAATTTTCCTTGTATAAATAGTTTAAAAACAGTTTCTTTTTTAGGTAATCCACTCCTTCCAATCGCTTGCGCAAGGCGAGGAATTGCTGGCGATAGAAAGCACCTATCTGTTTGGCACGCTCGCGTGGAGTATTGCCAAAACGCTCATCGTTAGAAGCTATGGGTTCACCTACTACTACCGTAATAGCACCATCATAAACAATTATATCGCCTTTGGGTTGTACTTCCGAACAACCGTGAATATACACAGGTACAAGAGGCGTTTGGAAATGTTCGGCTATCAAGAAAGCACCTTTGTGAAAACGATGTATTTGGTTGGTATCAGAGCGTTTGCCCTCTGGAAAAATCATTACAGAAATACCATTTTTCAAGTTCTTTTCGAATAAAGGCATTCCTTTTTCTATGCCTTCAGAAACAGGAAAAAAGCCCATTGACTGTATATAACGTCCAAATACTACTGAGTTATACACCCAATCATTCACCATATAACTGACGCGATGTGTGAAAAGCCCTATTGCCAAAGTATCAAGCCACGAGGTATGATTGGAAATTACAACTGAAGGAGTTGTAAGTTGTATATGGCGTGGGTTCTCTACCCTTTTGCGCACAAAAGGATTGGCATAGAGTACCGAAGAGGTAAGCCAAGTAGCTAAATGCCTGAGCCACATAGTACGTTTGGGAGTATTTTTGGCAAGTAGCCAACCTATATTGGAGAGAATAATAGACGATAATCCGTAATAGGTAATTAGCAGTATGGATTGCACTAAAAGACGCAAACTCACCGGAGAACGCCCTCTATCTGGACGACGGAAGATAAAAAACTTAAATATAGTAGGGTAAAACACAAAAGTCATTGCTAAAGCAGTGAAAATACCTATCACCGATACCGATGCAATTGACTTTAAGGCAGGGTGTTTGGCAAAAATAAGCGTTCCGATAGCTAAAAAGGTAGTAATAGATGCCAAAAGTACTGACACTTTGTACACAGGAAGTTCATTTTTATCATCGGTATAGTCTTTTTGCAACGCACAAGTCATAAAAATACTAAAATCTACTGAATGCCCTAATACCAAAGTGCAGACAATCATACTAAACACATTGAACTCTATGCCAAAAAAGTTCATTAAAGCGGACGTAACTATCCCTGTAACACCAATAGGGATAAGAGTGAGTAACACCAACTCTATCCGCTTGAAGAACAAGAGCAGTATGAGGAAAATAGCGATAGATGAATAGTTTACTAACAGCAATATATCGTCTTTGAGTTTGCCTAAAAACGTTTCACTTAGGTTCTTGCGGTCGATAACAACGGTAGGCGTGTGTTTTTCTACTGAATGAATAAAAGGGTCACGCTCGGAGGGAGTGAGTTTTACGAGATTGGCAATGGTATAAAAGCCTTCTTTTTCGGTGATAAAATCTTCTAATGGAATGGCTGAAAAGGCTTTATAAGCATCAAGATTGTTTATAACTTCAAAATCAGCTGCTATACTTTGATAGAAAGGTGCGTAGGTTTCTTCTTTAAAACCAACCTCATTCCCTTTTCCTATCAGTTGTTGTTTTAGAAATTGCTGTCTTTCGGCATTCCAAAAATCTTTCCATCGTTGCAAACGCACTTCTTGTTCCTTTTTAGGCAATACAATCCCCCCGATAGAACTGAATTGCTTGATACTATCGTGTGCTTTATAACTTTGCAACTGCTGATATAGTGTATAATTGCGCTCTAAGGCTTCCTCTAAAGAGTTGCCATAAGCAGCAGCATAAAGTGATTTGTATTCGCTATCGGTGATGTTCTCTAATTGATGTTCAGCTGCCTTATAACGTTCGTTGATATAGTTGATATTGGCAATATCACCATTGAAACGGACATTATGAAAAGTAAAACAACTCACCGCTATCAGCAGTAAGCAAGCCCCTACTCCCCACTTGTTGTGATGAAATGGATAAGCCCCTATGCGGTCTAAAAAGGTTTTGCGCACCTCGATAGTGCGATTGCCACGGTAGAAATGAGGCACGAGCACCAACGACAATATGGCTGATACCATTATGCCCACGAAAGCAAATATTCCTAAATCTTGCATCACCTCCGAATGCACAAAGAGCAAGCAGAGGAATGAAATAGCGGTAGTGATACTGCTGAGCAATATAGGCACAGTTACAGCACGGTACAACTCGGCGGTGTTTTTAGCTACCTTGTAATGTGTGAGGATATGTAGCGAATAATCGATAGTAACCCCTAAGAGTACCGCTCCTAAACTGATAGAAATTGCTGAAATACTGCCTTTGAGCACATAGAGTGTTGCCAAAGCGGAGAGCACCCCAAAAGCAGAAGGGATAAAAGCGATAAAAGGAATATAGACACTTCGATAAAAGAAGACAAGCAATAAATAAAGTGCTGATAGCGAAATGAGTACTGTGGTGAGGATATCGGTTTTGATTTGAGAGGCGTTGCTCACCGAGATAAAGGGAGCCCCAAAGAAATCTACACGCGCTTTTCCTTTATACTGGGCGTTGAGATGGTCTTGCAACTCGTCTAACCCTGCGACGAAAGCGGCATTGTGTTCGCTATCGTTGCCATCGTACTTAGGGTTGATAAAGAAGAGGATATGTTGCTCGTCGTTAGTAGTGAGGAAACCATTGGCAATCTTAAAATCGTTGCCTGTATTGAGCTCTTGAAGTTTGCGCAAACCGCGAAAAGTGAGACCAAAGGGGTCTTTACGGATAAACTGTTGTGCCACCATACCCGCAGGAGTGAGCATCGTTTTGTACTGACTCTCCACCATTGATTTGAGACTATCGGGGGCTAAACGGCGTTCTAAATAAGCGTAATCTTCATCGTTTAGAAAAAGAGGTAAGTGGTCGTTTACAAACTGCCAAGTCTCATCAATTTCTTCTTCGTTTATAATCCCCTGAATACTGGTGATATACTTCGTCATAGAAGCATTGAGTGTATCGTGCAAAGTTTCGGCAACTGCCTGCATATCGGTGAGTGTTCCGCCTTTTTTGGCTGTTACCATTACCGAGATTTTATCGGCAAAATTGAGTTGTTTGAGCACCTTGGAAGTGAGGTTCGTCTTGTCGTTTTGAGGGAGTACTTTGGTAATATCCTCTTCAAACCGCAACTGACTCAAGCCATAAATGGCAATCAGCGCCCAAGCGGTGAAGAATGAGAAGGTTGCGAGTTTATGAGTGGTGATATATTGGTAAATTCTGTTTAACATCTGCGTTTATTTATCGGACAAAAGTATAGAATAATTAGCAAATAGACAAATTTGGAAATGAGAAAATGGGAGAATGAGAGAATTAGGAAATTAGAAAATTAGGAAATTAGGAAATGAGAGAATTAGAAAATTAGGAAATGAGAGAATGGGGCGGGAGCTATAAGAAACGCCAGCGAAAAGGATTAACTTTGCCAAAGGCGCGAGTCGCACGGGCAGTGTGAGCCACACGGGCAGGGAAAAAATTAGAAAATTAGGAAATGAGAAAATTAGGAAATGTGGAAGGTTGAGGAGTTCGAAAGATAACGGAGAAGAACGGAAGAGAGCTGAGAAGAATTTTGATGAAAAAAGGCTATGAGAAGGGTGGGGGTAGCTTATAGAGAGCTTATAGGAAGCTTATACGAATCTTGGACGATTGGTATAGAAAGAGTATGTAAAAAGTTGATTCATAGAATAATACAACAGCACTAAAAATGTTAAAATCGGGGTTTCGAGGCGAAAGAAAGGGAAAAGGTACTAGGCCTTAGGCCATAGGCACTAGGGGGGAGTATGACGGAAAAGGGGGAATTAGAGACAAAACATACTCTTTTAAAGGGGGAATGTAGCGACGAAAAAGGGAAGAAATGAAGAATGACAGGGGACAAATGACGAGTGATAAATGACGAATAACAGATTTTTGAATGAGCAATACATAAAGATAAAAGGAAGATAACTTGCGATAGTTATTGAAGGAAGGAGATGTACGGGCAGTTGTTGGACGAGGCTGATGGGGCGGAGAAGGAGAACGAGATAGATAGGGTAGACTAGATGGAGTGAGCGGACAAGGTGGATAAGGCAGAGCAGTTGGACGTTTCTGACGACTAAAATTAACCCCTTATAACTAAAAATTAACTGCTAAATATTGCTTTTTGTCGATAAAATAAGGCTTTTCGTCGATTATTTTTGCGGACTCCGCCCGTATTGCAGTACCTTTGTCACAGCTAAATGACAAAAAGTTACTTAAAAACTAAAAACGATGAAAAGAACTTTGTACATATCTCTTTTGTGTCTCTGTCCTTTGTTAGCAGGGGCTCAAGCAAAACAATGGTCGCTGGCTGACTGTATCAACTATGCGGTACAGAACAATATTTCTGTAAAGAAGACGGAACTGAACCAGCAGACGGCTGAAATCAATTACAGTCAGGCGAAGAGCAACCGCTTGCCTACGGTAAGTGGCTCGGCTTCGGCAAACCAGAATTACGGTTCGGCAATCAATCAGATTTCTAACGAACGGGTGTCGCGCCGTACGTTCTCCAACAACTTTGGGGTATCGGCATCTATGCCACTCTATCAGGGCAATAAACTGAACCTACAAGTAGACCGCAGTAAGTTATTGCTCGAACAGAATGAACTGTACGTGCAAGAGGCGAAAAATAACATCACTTTGAGTGTGCTTGAAGCCTATCTGCAAGCCCTTTACAGCTATGAGGGCATAGAGGTAGCTAAGAATACGGCACGCTCTTCGGGTGAGGAATTGAAGCAAGCACAGGGTAAGTTTGCCAATGGGTCTATTGCTAAACTGAGTTTAGCTGAGATAGAAACGCGTCACGCCAACAACGAGTATGCTATTATCAAAGCAGAAAATGAATACGAAAGTAGGGTACTGACCCTCAAACAACTGTTGGAGCTTCCTCCTAATAGTGATTTCGCCATTGCGCTCGACCTTCCCGCAGATGATGAAACGGCGATTATCCCTAATAAAGATGTGGTATTTGCGGAAGCCAAACAAAAGCTTCCCAATCTAAAAATCTATCAATCACAACAAAAGATAGCTGAAAAAGATATCAAGATAGCCAGAGCGGGCTATGCCCCTACTCTATCGCTACAAGCAGGAGTAAATACAGGATATTCAAACCTCAACGATTTGAGCTATCGCACGCAGTTGGACAGCAATTTCGGTCAAACCATAGGAGCATCGCTCAATATTCCTATCTTTTCGCAGTTCAGAAATAAGAACAATGTAAAGCTGGCTAAGGTTACCCAACAGCAAGCGGTGCTCGACGAACAACAAGCGGAAAAAGACCTTTATACCAAAATAGAAACCGCTTGGCAGAATGCTACCACTCACCAAGCGCAACAAGCAGCTTCGCGCACGGCTCGTGACAATGCTAAATTGGCATACGATTTGGCAGTAAAAAAGCACGAATTCGGTGGACTTACCAATACCGAGCTTCTCGTAAGCGAAAACGCTTACCTCAACGCGGAACAAACCTATTTGCAAAATAAGTATATGCAGGCGCTGTATGTACAGTTGCTGAAGTTTTATATGGGAGTCCTCCCCCTAACCCCCTCCTTGGGAGGGGGAATGTAGCGATGCTCATCTTTCTAAAAACTAATCTATAAAATATTGTCTAACAAATAATGACTAAATACAATGAAAAAACACATCAAAAAAATTATTATTATTGCGCTATTAGCGATAGTAGCTTATGGGGTGTATCACTTCTTTATGAAGGAAAAACCTACTTTTATCGTCCTGCAAACCGATAAGGTAACCGAAGGTGACGTTACTACCGAAGTAACTGCTACTGGTAGCGTACAGCCAGTGGACGAGGTGGAAGTAGGTACCCAAGTATCGGGATTGGTAAGCAAGATTTACGTAGATTACAACAGCCAAGTGAAGAAAGGACAGCTACTGGCGGAACTCGACAAGACGAACCTACAAGAAATGGTTGTAAATGCTACTGCCAATTACCAATCGGCACTCAACGAACTGAATTACTACCGCCAGAATTACGAACGACAACAGAAAATGTACAATGCCCAAGTGATTAGCAAATCGGACTACGAGCAAGCGTTGTATCAGTTCAACAACGCAAAAACAAATGTAGCACAACGCCTTACGACCCTCAATCAGGCAAAAACCAATTTGGGGTATGCCAATATCTATTCGCCTATCAATGGGATTATCCTCAGCAAAGAGGTAGAAGAAGGGCAAACGGTAGCCGCCTCGATGAGTGCGCCTACACTTTTCAAGATAGCCAAAGACATCAAGCGTATGCAGGTGGAAGCCGATGTAGACGAAGCCGATATAGGACAAGTGAAAGTAGGGCAACGTGTGAGCTTTACCGTAGATGCTTACCCCCAAGAAGAGTTTTCGGGGAAGGTAACCCAAGTGCGTCTATCACCTACTACGACTTCGAACGTGGTGACCTACACGGTGATAGTAGAGGCTGAAAACCCCGATGAGAAGCTCAAACCTGGGCTTACCGCGACCATCGCTATCTATACCAATGAGCTGAAAGGCGTAACCATAGTGCCTGCGAAAGCGATGAATTTCACCCCAGACATCGACCTACTGATGCAATACTACGCTCAGAAAGACATTAACGCTCCAATGCCCAAAGTACAGCACAGCAAGGGTAAAAACAAATACGTATGGGTGGTAAACACCGACGGTAGTCTTGCCCAAAAAGCGATAACCATAGGCAGTAATGATGGTATCAACGTGCAAGTAGTAAGCGGACTAAGTGTTGGAGAAAAAGTAGCTACCAACTTGCAAAGCAATCGCCCTCAAGTAGCAGAAGGTGAGAAAAATAACGACGATAGCAGTAGTCCGTTTATGCCTAAACGCCCCCGTCGTGATAACTCAAAAGCCAAATAAATGAAAAAAGCAATCATCGACATACGCGATATGAAACGCGAGTTTAAGATGGGCAACGAGACAGTTCACGCCCTCAAAGGCATTAACCTCACCATTCACGAGGGTGAGTTCGTAACCATTATGGGACCGAGTGGGTCGGGTAAATCAACCTTATTGAACATATTAGGTTGTTTAGACCGTCCATCGTCAGGCGATTACATTTTGGACGGCATCTCGGTGAAAGATATGAGCAAGAACGAACTCGCAACGGTACGCAACACCAAGATAGGTTTTATCTTTCAGTCGTACAATCTTTTGGCGCGTACCTCAGCTATCGAGAATGTAGAGCTCCCTTTGATGTACAACTCTAAAATCTCGGCTAAAGAACGTCGCGAGCGCGCTATTGAAGCTCTCATCAGCGTAGGCTTGGAAAGCCGATTGAACCACTTGCCCAGTGAACTCTCGGGTGGACAACAGCAACGGGTAGCCATTGCGCGTTCCTTAGTGAACCACCCGGTGATACTCCTTGCCGATGAGGCTACCGGTAACCTTGACACTAAAACCTCTTATGAGGTAATGGAGCTTTTCCAACGCCTTAACGACCAAGGTAGTACCATAGGGTTTGTAACCCACGAGAACGACATCGCCCTTTTCAGCAAACGCACAGTTGTACTCAAAGACGGACATATCATCAGTGATAAGGAAGTAACCGATAGACTAAACGCCAAAGAACAGTTGGCACAATTACGAAATACGAATGACGCAGACTGAATCTTTTTTAATTAAAAATTTGCAGGTTTGAAAATTTGTACTACTTTTGCAAAAATAACAGGTGTTATATTACAGATGTTATAACAAAGTTTTATGCCGAAATCAACAACAATAACGCAAGAAGTAATTATAGGAACCGCCTTTGAAATGGTGCGAAAAGAAGGCTTTGCAGTCCTTTCAGCCCGAAATATTGCCAAGCAAATAGGTTGCTCCACTCAGCCCATCTATTGGTGCTATAAAAATATGGATGACCTTAAAGCCGAAATCTGCAAAAAAGCACTGTCCTTCCTGCAAAGTGTAGTGCTCAGTTACTCAAAAACAGGCAATACTCTTTTGGATTTAGGACTCGGATACGTGTGGATGGCACACACCGAGCCCGCCCTATTCAAGGCTTTTTATATGGATAATGTAACCAATGTAAAACTTACTGACATTTTTCCCGAAAGTGAGCGAGTAGTAGAAATAATGAAAAATAGCGAGGAATGCCAAAACCTATCTGATGAAGAGCTGAAGAATGACATTGCTAAAGGTTGGATGTTGGCACACGGTATCGCCTCATTGGTTGCTGTTGGTATGCTTGTTTACGACGAAGATAAAATTTTAGAAATATTAAAATAAATCTACCTTAATATGAGAACCAATAAAAAAACACTTCGGAATATAATCCTATTTAGCTTGGTAGCCATCTCTTGCGGATGGATAGGCGTTGGGGTAAACCAGTTACTTGGCGAACCTTCTAATTTAGAGTCTTTGGGATCAGGGATTTTTATTGCTTCTCCTATTGTGTGTATGATTTTGCTCTGCCTTTTGGGTGGCGATGGTTGGAAAGATTTCCCTTTAAAACCTCGTTTCAAGCAAAACACTCGCTGGTATATCTTTGCCATTGCAGTCTATCCCGTGGTTATTGGTATAACACTATTTGTTGGCAAGCTATTAGGTTGGGTAGATGTGAGTAAGTTTAGTATTACTGCCTATCTCCCTGTTTTTGCGACTGCTTTCTTACCCGTTTTTATCAAAAATATTTTAGAAGAGACGGCTTTTCGAGGCTATCTCACCGTAAAAATGGAACAACTCACCAAAAACGAATGGGTGATTTATGTAGTGGTGGCATTCGTATGCCAAATATGGCACCTGCCATACAATCTCATATTCTTAGACGATGCTTATCAGGCAACCTTTTTCCCTTATAGCAAAGTATTATTTGTTTTGGTGAGCTTTGTAGTCATTGCTGTTTGGACAATAATGTACACCGAAATTTTCTTTCTATCGCGTTCACTTTTATTGGTAGTTTTGACGCACTCAATGAAAGACGCTCTTAACCCTCTCATTTCAGAAGGATTTACTGTTATTTCACCCGATAAAACACTTTTAGTATCCCCTCTTTTTGGTCTTATTCCAACGTTGATATACTTGGCTATAGGCTTGTATTTAAGAAGAATACGCAAAAGCAAAGAGCGCCTTCAATCCTAATGAATAAATCGTATAAACTAAAATTTCAATAATATGAGTTCAAACACTGAAAACCCTGTAAATGTTGCTTCTTGGGATAAGATTTTCCCTAAAAGCGATAAAGTTGAACACAAAAAAGTATCATTCAAAAACCGCTATGGTATCACCCTTATTGGCGACTTGTATTTCCCGAAAAACAGCGAAGATAAAAAACTTGCTGCCCTTGCTATTTGCGGCGGGTTTGGAGCTGTAAAAGAACAAGCCTCAGGATTTTACGCCCAAACAATGACTGAAAGAGGCTTTGTAACCTTAGCTTTCGACCCTTCCTATACGGGAGAGAGCGGTGGAGAACCTCGCAATGTAGCATCGCCCGATATCAATACCGAAGACTTTTCGGCAGCGGTGGATTGCTTAGGAATTCAACCCTTTGTCGATAGAGAAAAAATAGGAATCATAGGTATTTGTGGTTGGGGTGGCTTTGCACTGAATGCTACAGCCATCGACACACGTATTAAGGCTGTTGCCACAATGGTAATGTACGATATGTCGCGTGTTTTTAGCAAAGGTTATTTTGATGCCAATACGCCCGAAATGCGTTTGGAAATGAAGCGTTCACTCAATGCTATCCGTTGGAAGGATGCCGAGACAGAAACCCCTACTCCAGGTTACCCTATGCCCGATACTCCATCAGATAAAGTTCCTCAATTCTTGAATGATTATATTGAGTTTTACAAAACGCCACGAGGGTTCCACGAGCGTTCAGTTTCTAATCACGTTTGGACAGCCACTACGCTGCTTTCATTTATGAATTTTCCCCTGTTAGCCTATGCGAACGAAATAGAAGTGCCAACCCTTATGATTGCAGGAGAAAATGCTCATTCGCGCTATATGAGTGAAGATGCCTATAAGTTAATTGGAAGCGAGAAAAAAGAACTGTTGATTGTTCCTAATGCACGTCACACCGATTTTTACGACAATCAAGCTGGAGTAATTCCGTTTGATAAGTTAAAAGCGTTTTTTAGTGAGAATCTTCAATAAAATAAAGTATAAAAACAAGTCGCAAGCTAATTTTACTGAAAGAGAGGGAGGTAAAAGTAAGAAGAACTTAAAATAACTTTATCCCGCTTTGTTTTTGATACATTATGAGGTCTGCTGGCAAATAGTAAAAGGCGAGTACAAAACGCGTATCATAGGAGAACCTTTCTAGTCTCACAGAATTTACTAATCTGCTAATTTTCTAATTCACTAATTAATATTATGAATATACAAAATCTTTTTAAAATAGCGTGGCGTGCCCTTTTGCTCAACAAAACAAGGGCTATGCTTACAATGCTGGGCATCATCATTGGGGTGGGCTCTGTCATTACAATGCTTGCCATTGGAGAAGGCTCTAAAAAGAGCATCAAGGAGAATATCTCTAAAATGGGTACCAATATGCTCAATATCCGTCCGGGTGCCGGTATGATGGGTGGGGTACGTATGAGTATGAGCGATATGCAATCGCTGAAAATGACGGATTACGAAGCCCTCAAAAAGAAGGTACCCTACTGAAATATGTATCGCCAGTAGTAAGTGGCAATGGACAAAGTATAGCAGGGGGCAACAACTGGCCTACCTCTATCTACGGAGTGAATACCGAATACTTGCCCATACGGGAGTGGAGTGTGGCAGAGGGAAGTATGTTTGGTGAAGATGAAATTACTAACTTTGCCAAAGTAGCCGTTATAGGACAAACAGTAGCTAAGAACCTCTTCACTAATGGCGAGAACCCTATTGGGCAAACCATACGCTTTAAGAATATCCCGTTTAAAGTGATTGGCGTACTTACCAAAAAAGGTGAGAGTAACTTTGGTCAGGATCAAGACGATGTGATTATCGCACCTTATACTACGGTACAAAAGCGTATTTTGGCACAAACTTTCTTGCAGAGTATTGTGGCTTCGGTGCTCAATGAAAGTCAGTCGGAGAATGCAGTAAACCAAGTAAAGAAAATTTTGGAGCGCACTCATAATCTTTCGGCTACACAAGAGAATGATTTCAATGTGTTTTCACAACAAGAACTCATCAGTACGTTTAGCTCTACCAGCGAGATGCTTACTGTGTTGTTGGTAGCTATTGCCAGCATTTCGCTCATCGTGGGCGGTATAGGCATTATGAACATTATGTATGTATCAGTAAAAGAGCGCACTAAGGAAATAGGCTTGCGTATGGCTATTGGAGCTAAGGGAAAGGATATTTTGGCGCAATTCCTTATCGAGTCGGTGCTTATTAGCATTACTGGGGGGGTATTAGGGGTAATTATTGGCTTATTAGCTACCGTAGGCGTATCGCTGTTCATAGGCTGGCCAGTGAGTATTACCTTGTATTCTATTGTAATATCCTTCTTAGTATGTACTATCACAGGGGTATTCTTCGGTTGGTATCCTGCCCGCAAAGCAGCCGAGTTAGAACCTATTAGCGCCCTGAGATACGAGTAGTGCGAGAGAAACAGGCAATTAGAAATAATAAAAACAGATGAATATAACTTTACCTCCTTATGCTACAACAGAAGACCTGCAAAAATGTATGGTTATTGTTAGAGAAATATTAGATAGCAAAGCCATTACTATTAATGATGAGCAGTGCCAAGCTATAGCTTTAGAAGTTATGGGTATCTCTTATGCCAAAGGAGGAGACTATTCCCCTGAAATCATCAAGAGTTTCGCAGAAAGTTATTTTAAAATAATATCAAAGTATAAAGAATGAAATTCTTAACACACATAGCCTCTTGGGCAGTGGTTTGTATTCTGCCTGCCCTTATTTTTATCTCCGAAAGCAATCACCGATTTGAGGAGGCTCTTTACCGTTCGCTCATATCATTGCCTTTTTTGATGTTTTTGTTCTACATCAGTTTCTATTGGCTTATTGATAAACTGTGGTTTAAAAAACGATATATACTTTTTATATTGGTAGCAGTGGTACTCATTTTATGTATTTCGTACAGCAAATATGAGCTTTTTTCATACTTTAATCCCCGCAAAGATGGACGCAGGATGCCTCCTTTCCACGCTTTTGTCTATTTCGATTTCTTATCGAACCTCTTGCCGGTAGTCTTTGCAATGGCAATACGCTATGCACAACGCAACTTTTCTTTGGAAATCGCTCAGAAAGAAGCCCAAGCGCACAAACTACAAGCCGACCTTACCCAATTGAAATACCAACTCCAACCGCATTTCTTTTTCAATGCACTCAACAATATCTATTCGCTTATAGAGTTTGATCCTCAAAAGGCACAACAGAGCGTGCATAGCCTTAGCAAGCTGATGCGTCACTTTATGCAAAACAGTGACCAAAAGCAGATTAGTCTTGCAGAAGAAGTAGATTTCTTGCAACAATACATCAGCTTAATGCAGTTGCGCCTGACTGATAAAACTACTGTACGGGTAGATTTCCCGAAGCAACTACCCCCACTCACCATAGCGCCTTTGCTGTTTATCAGCTTAGTGGAAAACGCCTTTAAGCACGGTGTATCGGCGACTGAGGTAACAGAATTGTCGTTTAGCTTGAGAGTGGAAGAGAATAAGGTAATATTTAGAAGTGAGAACACTATAATTCCTAAACAAGAAAGTTTGTATAACTCAGGTATTGGCATTGAAAACTTAAAGAAACGCCTAACACTTCTTTATCCTAAAAAACATCAATACAACATCGAAGAAAAAAACGGAGAATACATTGCTCAATTGACAATTGAGAATTGACAAATGTGAGGTTTTTAGACCAAAGGCAAGAAATTTTTTAAAAAAGAAGTACTTTCGATGTGAGGACAGTGTAGCTTACGCTACAGAAATCTTACAAATCAAACAAATAGGTAGCAAGCTACCTGAAAGTCTCGAACTGACCTATACTTCATAATTTCGCGCAGTTGCTCTGTGAGACGTATGACGGACTTTTAACAAACCTTAAACGGAACTACAGTGGTTTTATAGTGGGTCTACAGTGGCTCTACAGTGGCTCTACAGTGGCTCTACAATAAAGGTTAATCGAATTATAATAGAACATTGATTGAATTTATGGTGCTTCTATCTCCTCACATCACTCGTTCTAGTGTTTAAACTTGTTGGACATAAAATAAGTAACAACTTAAATCAAAGGCTCGAAATTTTCTTTAAAAAAAGAAATACACCTGGCGGTACAGAAATTGGAACAGATTTAATTGATTTTCACATAATTTATATAGCATAAGCTATATTTCCTCTTTTAGTGTGTTTGCTCTGTGGTTTTAGTAGGGACTTTTTGGTAATACAGCATTATTTTCGTATCTTTGCCCCAAAATAATAATAGCTAACAATTGTGGAAACCAAAATATCAGTTATCGGAGGAGGAAGTTGGGCAACGGCTCTGATTAAGATTTTTACCGCCAATATCGACCAAGTGTGTTGGTATATGCGCAATGAACAGGCTATTGAGCACATCAAAGCGACCAAACACAACCCTAACTACCTTAGCGATGTACATTTAAACATCAGCAAGCTACACCTCACCAACGACATCAACGAGGCGGTAGCTTTTAGCGATTATGTCGTCTTTTCTATCCCTTCAGCTTTCTTGAGTGACGAATTAGAAAAACTCACCGAACCGCTATCTAATAAAAATATATTTTCTGCTATCAAAGGTATCGAACCTAAGAGCGGACTTATAGTAGGTGAGTATTTCAACAAAATACATCACGTGCCTTATGCACAGATAGGCGTTATAGCAGGTCCTTGCCACGCCGAAGAGGTAGCCCTCGAACGTTTGTCGTACCTCACTATTGCCTGTCTCGACGAAGAAAAAGCGCGCTTTATGGCTGAAGCTATGAAACGCCATTATGTGAAGACCAAAATATCCGACGATGTGGTAGGTATTGAATACGCTGCTATGCTGAAGAACATTTATGCCCTTGCTGCGGGTATTGCACACGGATTAGGCTATGGCGATAACTTCCAAAGTGTGCTGATGAGCAACGCCATTCGCGAGATGCGACGCTACATCAAGCATATTTACAAAATCAAACGAAATATCAACAACTCCGCTTATTTAGGTGATTTACTCGTAACCGCCTATTCGCTTTTCAGTCGGAACCGTATGTTCGGCACAATGATAGGTAAAGGCTATACTGTAAAGAGTACAATGGCTGAAATGAATATGGTAGCCGAAGGCTATTACGCTACCAAAAGCGCTTACCTCATTAACAAAAATCAAGAAAAACCCAGTCGCACTCCCATACTCGATGCCGTCTACAAAGTGTTATACGAAGGCAAAAGAGCCAATGTAGCATTTGCAGAATTGACAGGAGAACTGGATTAGAAAATTAGAAAATGAGAAAATGAGGAAATGAGAAAATTTGCTAATTAACTTTATGTTCACAGGAATTATAGAAGAAATAGGTAAAATCGTACAGATAGAACGCGAAGAGGCGAATCTGCATTTATACGTAAAAAGTTCGTTTACAAATGAACTAAAAATAGACCAAAGTGTTGCCCATAATGGGGTATGCCTTACGGTAGTGGCTATCGACGGCGATGTATACCAAGTAACTGCCATTGCCGAAACCCTTGCCAAAACCCACTTAGGCAGTTTGCAAGTAGGTGATGCGGTAAACTTAGAGCGCGGTATGCTTCTCAACACCCGCTTAGACGGACATATCGTGCAAGGTCACATCGACCAAACGGGCACTTGTACTGCTATCCAAGAAGAAGCAGGTAGCACCCGCTTTACTTTTGAGTACGACCCCTCTACTGGCAATGTGGTAATTGAAAAAGGCTCTATTACTGTGAATGGTGTAAGCCTAACGGTAATAGATGCGACTTCCCATAGTTTTAGTGTAGCAGTAATCCCTTATACTTTAGCACATACCAATCTGCAATACTTACAAATAGGTAGTGTTGTAAATTTAGAATTCGATGTGATTGGTAAATATGTCGCCCGACTTATGCAACGGTAAGGCGTTGTAAAATAAGAGAACGTACTTCTTCGCGTAAGGACTCTTTATCGTCAAGGGTTTTGCCTTGGGTAGGAATAGAGCGCAATATATCTACTCGCATCGTGCCCATACTGCCGGCAAAGAAGCGGAAGGGAAAGCGTTTTTTAGTATCGTAGAATACCATTGGTACTATGGGAATTTGGCATTCTATCGCAATGCGAAAAGCACCATCTTTAAAACTATCGAGTACTATACTCTCATCATCGGGGACACCTCCTTCGGGAAAAATACAAATACTCAGGCCTTTCTTTATTCTCTCCATCGCTTGGGCATAAACCTCCTTCCTACTCTGCGGACTCTTTCTATCTACCATTATGGCAACACGTTTGTAGAAATAACCAAACAATAGCGTCTTGCTCAGTTCCTTCTTCCCTACAAATACAAACGGATTTTTACTACAGTAGAACATCAGCATTATGTCCATCATACTGTAATGATTGGCAACTAGCATATAGCTATGGCGGTCGTTAGGCACGGTATATTCCCTGTGTATTTTCGGCAAAAAGCCCATACCGTACAATATAGGCGTTGCCCATAAGTTCCGGGCTACCCAATAAAATGAGCGATACCATTCTGCCCGTGCTGTAAGAATAAACAACAAGGGCAACCACAGGAGAATAAGAATAAGTACAAGCAAGTAAAACCAGCTCTTCCACAAGAGCCAAAAGGTGTATTTCAGGAGTTTCATTTAATGTAATCTTATTATTATCCGGTAGGAGCAAATATATTACTGATTTCTAAATATATAAACCTCAACATCACCGCTTAACGCTCTCTTTTTGCAGTGTAAAAGTATCGTTAAAACAGTAATAAAGTTTTGTTAAAATCGATTTTTTCTTTGGTAATTCAAAAATTTGCCGTACCTTTGTCAGCGCAATGAGGGTGGTAGCTCATTGTAAAACTTCAAATAATAGTTTTCATAATTTAAAGTTTTGGTTGGTTAATGGAAAAGTCCGATATTATTATCGGACTTTTTTTCTTATACAGACCACCATAGCTTCCAAGGAATCATTGAGAGCAAGCACACCAGTGCAATACCGTAAAACAAGGCTATTTTTCCATACATCTTGCGCACTTCTGTCTGTTTTTTAAGTTTTACCCAGCCCACAGTAATCAGCGTTACTGCTATGATATTCATTATAGGGTGCTCCACCAATAACTGGCGCAATAAGCTGTCTTTCATCACCACTTTAGCCCCCTCACTCCACATCTGCAAACGAGGGGTAGTTACATAGACTAATAAGCCCAATAATAATTGTATATGAGAGAATACCAAAGCAAACAAACTCAAGCGGAGGTCCTTTATTCCAAAGTATTTTCTTTTGCCAAAAAATCCCATAAGCGCATTGATAACTGCTATGATAAGCACTGCCAATACTAAATAAGCACATAGTGAATGTGTCTGTTTAATTAGTTGATACATAATATTCTTTATAAATTTGCGGGCAAAAATACAAATCTTTTTGAAATTCTTTTCTTTCTTCAAAGTATTTTTTGTACCTTTGCCTTTGGATGATAGTTATGAATTATTGACGAATGAGGAAATGAGAGAATTGGAAAATGAGGAAATTAGAGAATTTGACTAATAAAACAATAATTAATTATGACAACCTTTTTTAGGAGGTGACAATCAGTTTATTGAACTTTGCCAAAGTTTGAAACTTTGGCAAAGTGCGTACCGCAAAAGCGATGTGTTAGGACTGTTAGGAGTTTTCGGAAGGAAACGGAAGATTTCAGAAGAGGGTTGGGAGAGATTTTGGTGAGAAAAGGCTGTAAGGAGGGTATGGTTAGCTTATAGAGAGCTTATAGGAAGCTTATACGAATCTTGGACGATTGGTATAGAAAGGATATATAAGTAATTGACTTATAACACGATATAACAGTGCTAAAAATGTTAAAAACGGGGGTTTCGAGGCGAAAGAAAGAGAAATAGGTAATAGGCCTTAGGCCATAGGCAATAAGGGAAAACATCCCCCTAACCCCCTTCAAAGGGGGAATGTGATGACGGAAAAGAGAAGGAATGACGAATGCTAACTTCCTTCGAAGGGGGAATGTGGCGACGGAAAATCAAAAGAAACCTACTCTCTAATTCACTTAGTTGGCAATTGCTGATAACCCTCGAAAGGAGGGATTGGCGATAATCATTATAGACGAGTTATATAATTTACAGTGAAACAATACATTAATTCCCCTACTCTCGATTGACACTAATGATAATAACTAACGACAAAAAACTAACAACTATATGACAGAACAAGTATTTGCCTTACACGTGGCAACCCGCAACAATCTTTTAACTTATTTGGAGAATGTAAGTCCTGAACAGTTAGCGCAAATCCCCACAGGATTTCACAATAACATCTGGTGGAACATCGCTCACTGCGTGGCACAACAACAAATACTCTGCTACAAACTATCAGGACTCAATTTTGTTGTACCCGAAACTTTTGTAGATACTTATAAAAAAGGTACTTATCCCGATGGACACATTCCTACCGCTGAGGAAATTCAAGAATTGCGCAGTCTGCTCATCAGCAGCCAAAAACAACTGCAAGCCGACTACGAGCGTGGGGTATTCACTAATTTTACTCCTTACACGACCAGCTATGGCTATGCGCTTACCTGCATTGAAGATGCGATACATTTCAACAATACTCACGAGGGAATGCACCTTGGAGTGGTAATTGCTTTAAACTATTTTGCTAAATGATAGAAGATAAAACGCCTCACCGTACCTCATTAGCCGATTTGGGTGAATTTGGACTTATCGACCGCCTGACGAAGGGATTTGAAATCCACAATCCTTCCACTCTTAAAGGCGTAGGCGACGATGCGGCGGTAATGGATTTTAAAAATAAAAAAACTGTCGTCTCTACCGACCTGCTTATTGAAGGTGTACATTTCGACCTTAGCTATGTACCGCTGAAGCATTTAGGATACAAGTCGGTAGTAGTGAACGTATCGGATATCTATGCGATGAACGCTACGGCTACCCAAATAACCGTATCGATAGCGGTGTCCAATCGCTTTCCGTTAGAAGCCTTAGAAGAACTCTATGCAGGCATTCACCTAGCCTGCGAGCATTATAAGGTAGACTTAGTAGGAGGCGACACGACCTCGTCTACACGCGGACTCATCATCTCGGTAACGGCGATAGGTGAAGCGGAAGCATCGGACTTAGTATATCGCAACGGAGCGCAACCTAACGACCTTGTGGTACTCACGGGCGATATAGGGGGTGCCTATATGGGTTTACAGATATTGGAACGCGAAAAGGCGGTCTTTCAGGTAAACCCAAACTCTCAACCCGATATAGAGATGTATTCTTACATTTTGGAACGCCAGCTCAAACCCGAAGCCCGCAAGGACATTCCGCCACTGTTAAAACAATTAGGCGTAAAACCTACTGCTATGATGGATGTAAGCGACGGCTTATCGTCAGAACTCTTGCACATTTGCAAACAATCGGGGGTAGGTTGTAGGTTATATGAAGACAAAATACCGCTTGACCCACAAGTAATTAGCACTTGTGAGGAGTTCAATTTAGATAGCACTACCATAGCCCTAAGTGGTGGCGAGGATTACGAACTGCTGTTTACTATTGCCCAAGCAGATTACGATAAGATAAAAGGCAATCCTAATTTTAGCGTAATAGGTTACATTACCGACAAAAGCGAAGGGGTAAACCTCATCACCCGTGCAGGACAATTTATACCGATTATAGCGAAAGGGTGGAACGCTTTAACAATTGACAATTAATAATTAAAAATTAACAAGATATGAAAAGAAGAGCATTTTTTAAACGTGGGGCTTTAGCAGCTTTAGGAGGCTTAGTACTTCCTTCATTCGATTTACAAGCGCAAACCCTTGGGGAAGCCCATAAAAACAAACGCACTAAAAATATCATCTTTATGGTGAGTGACGGTATGAGTTTCGGCACTTTGGTAATGGCTGACCTGTACCTAAAACGCAAATTCGGTCGCCCTTCCAGCTGGATAGGATTGTACGAAAGTAACCTCGCACAGCGCGCCGTAATGGATATGGCATCGGCAAGTTCGGTAGTAACCGACTCCTCAGCAGCAAGTTCGTCTTGGGGCGGTGGTGTACGTGTGAACAACGGTAGTCTTAATATAAGCCCCAATGGCAAAGAGAATATGCCTATCTTGCAAAAGTTCAAAAAAGCTGGTAAGAAAGTAGGTTGCGTTACTACTGTAATGGTAAACCACGCTACTCCAGCAGGATTCTGTACGTGGAGCAAAAGCCGTAATGCTATGGATGAGATTGCCCTCAACTACACCGAATTAGGTTTTGATGTGATGTTAGGTGGCGGTAGTAAATACTTCGACCCTGCCCATCGCAAGGACAAAAAAGACCTCTTTGCTGTTCTCAAAAAGAAAGGTTATACAGTAGCTCGCACACGCGGTGAAATGCAGAAAGCCCCTACTAATAAACCTCTCTATGGACTTTTTGCTGAGGAAGCTCTCCCCTACTCTATCGATCGCGCGCAAAGCAGTGAAGAACAAGCTAAAACACCTACTCTTGCTGAGATGACTGCTAAGGCTATCGACCAACTTAAAAGTCACCCTAACGGCTTTGTAATGCAAGTAGAAGGGGGTAAAGTAGACTGGGCTGCACACGCTAACGATATAGGGGCTTTGCTCTATGACCAAGTAGCTTTTGACGAGGCTGTGGGGGTAGCGCTAGAATTTGCAAAAGCCGATGGCAACACCCTTGTAGTCATTACTTCCGACCACGGTAATGCTAACCCTGGGCTCATCTACGGCAAAGAGTGTAATGACAATTTTGACAGATTGCAAAACTTCACCCATTCTAACGATTGGATTTTACAACAAATCAACGCTAACGACTCGGTAGCCAAAGTGCGTGAGCACGTAGCTCAATACTGCGGTGGAATGAACATCAGTGAGGAACAAGCTAAAGAACTCTTAGGTTATTACGCTAAAACCGAAAGAAAAGAAGACGGCTTGTACAACTACAAACACCTGCCTTACCGATTGTTTGCCGAAATACAAAAAGCACATACTTCGGTAGGCTGGATAAGTATGGATCACTCATCGGATTACACCGAATTGGCAATGTATGGACCAGGTAGCGAGCGACTTAAACCTTTTATGCGCAATACCGATATGCACAATTTCTTGTTGGAGGCAGCGGAGGTTAGAGTTTAGAAGTTAGAAAGTAGAAATCAGAAATTAGAGGGTGAAAAGTTTTCAGTTTCAGAAGCTCGTTACTTTTATAGGAATATTGCTCTTCATCGTGAAGTTGATAGCGTGGTACATTACCAATTCTAACGCTATCTTTTCGGACACGATGGAGAGCATCGTGAATATCATTGCCGCTTTTATGGGGCTCTATTCGCTATACCTCTGCAACAAACCTCGCGATACCGACCACCCTTATGGACACGGCAAGGTAGAGTTTGTTACCGCTGGCATTGAGGGAATGCTCATCGCTATCGCTGGGGTACTTATTCTCATCGAAGCCTTTTCATCACTCATAAAGGGAATACATCTTGATAAATTAGGCTGGGGGATTGCCCTTTTCGGGTCTACCGCCATAGTGAATTACACTATGGGGTATATTTCTTACCAAAAAGGAAAAAAAGAGAACTCGTTAGTACTGATGAGTGCGGGCAAACATCTGCAATCGGATACTTTTGCCACCTCAGCTATTGTGCTGAGTTTGGTGTTGGTACACTTCACCGGTTGGCTATGGCTCGACCCTTTAATCGCTATTGGTTTTGGTAGTTATATCATTGTGATAGGCTGGAAGATAGTGCGCAAAGCCCTCAGCGGTATTATGGACGAGCGCGACGAAGCCCTCTTTGCCGAACTCGTAAATATACTGCAAGCTAACCGCAAAACCGAATGGATAGACATTCACAATATGCGCATTCAGCAGTTTGGGGCTCACTTGCATATTGATGCCCATATCACTCTGCCTTACTATTATTCTTTAAAAGAAGCCCACCAAGAGATGGAAAAGGTGATTCATTTATTGGTAGAAAAAGTAGATAGAACGATAGAATTCAACTTTCACTTAGACTATTGCAAACCCTTTTCGTGTGAAATTTGCGCTATCGACTGTTCCTTTAGAGAAAAACCTTTTGTGCGGACTATACAGTGGGACGTGAAGAACATCGCTGGTGTAGCGAAGCATAGATATGAACCACTAAAACAATAATGCAAATTAGATACTATAAACATTGGTTCTTTGAGGTTTAATTTTGATGTACTTGACCTATTGTAAATAACTAACGGTATTCTTCTTGCTCGTTTAAAGTATATTTATTAATTTTGCACCAAAATATTGCCTTTATAATATGATAACTACTTTCTTTTCAGAAAATTTAGGGTTTACTACCATATGCGTTTTTCTACTCTCTTTGGGAGTAGCATACTTTTCTTTGCCAAGTATTATATACGTGTCAAAGTACAAAAACCTAATGGATAAACCTAATGCACGTAGTTCACATAAAGAAAAAACACCTACCTTAGGAGGTATTTCTTTCTTCGTAAGTTTAGTTTTTACTCTCTTTTTACTCCGTTTTTTCGATAATGACAATGTAGGTATTAACATCTTATCTGGTGTAGGTGTACTCTTTTTCGTTGGCTTAAAAGATGACCTTGTAGGTGTAAATCCTAGTACTAAAATTATAGGTCAAATTATAGCTACCCTGATGCTTTTTTTAGGAACTGGGCTTAAAATCACTACTCTCGATAATTTCTTAGGCATTACTGATATTCCATATTGGCTTTCTATTTTTATGAGCTGTGGTATGATGATGATGATTGTAAACTCTTACAATCTTATCGATGGTATTAACGGCTCAGCTGCAATGGTAGGTATTGTAATTTTTGGTGCTTTTGCCTATGTTTTCTACGATGCTCAACTGTACTACTACTTTCTGTTATCAATTCTATGTATAGGTTTTTTATTAGCCTTTTTACGCTATAATCTATCGGTAAGGAAACGCGTTTTTATGGGAGATACAGGCTCTATGATTGCAGGTTTTCTCATCGCAGTTCTCGCTATTAAATTCTTTGCTCTAAACACTGAAGCCTTAGAAAGTGCTATTATACACCCCACAAATAAAATATGGGTTCTTCTTGCAATTATTTTCATTCCTTTTTTTGATACTACCCGCGTGTTCACCACTCGCCTATTGCGTCACGGACAACCTTTTAAAGCCGACCGCAGTCATATCCACCACGTGATGATTGACTATATGAAACTGTCGCATTCACAAGCAAGTGTACTATTAGCACTCATCAATTTAATCGTTTGTGTGGTGATTTTATATCTCAATACTTTTTTATCTTCCCTTTATTTAGGAATTGTTTTAGGTGTTATTTTTATAGGATTGGCAGGACTTCTCTTTTACGTAAACAGAAGCTATCACATCCGTAAGAAAAAACAAAAAATAAGGCATATTGTCAAGGGGATTATAAAAAAGAAATAATTTTCGTACCTTTGCGCCCTATCTCATAAGAAATGCTCAAACAGAATTTACAACTTAAACTCTCACAAAAACTTTCACCTCAGCAAATACAGCTGATGAAACTCGTACAACTCCCCACTCTTGCTTTCGAACAGCGTGTGAAACAAGAGATGGAAGAAAACCCCGCTTTAGAATCAGGGCGCGAAGAAGATGCTCTTGATGAGTTTCACGATGAGTTCGATAACTCTGCCGATGAATATAACGATAACGATGTGATTGATATGGACGATATCAACATCGATGAATACCTCAGTGATGACGAAATACCCGATTATCGCTTGCACACCAATAACTATAGCGACGACGATGAGGATCGCGATATTCCTTTCAGCGCAGAGGTGTCGTTTCACCAATCTCTTATCAACCAATTGAACACCTTTACCCTCTCCGATGAGGATTACTTAATTGCTGAGTTCCTCGTGGGTAGCATAGATGATATAGGCTATATACGCCGCTCTATTCAAGACCTTACCGACGACTTAGCTTTTACCCAAAATATCTATACCGAAGAGGAACACGTAGAACAAATACGCCAACAGATTATATTTCAATTAGACCCTGCAGGAGTAGGTGCTGCCGACCTGCAAGAGTGCTTGCTCATACAACTGCGCCGCAAAAAACAAACACCTGCTATAGGGTTGGCAATAGAAGTGCTTACCGAAGCCTTTGAGGCGTTCACTAAAAAGCATTACACCAAACTGCAACAGCGCTTTTTGGTAACTGAAGAACAACTGAAAGAAGCGGTACAAGAGGTGGAGCGCCTAAACCCTAAACCTGGGAGTTCCTACGTGGGCAACAATGTGCATATAGAACAAATTATCCCCGACTTTACCGTAAAAGTGGTAGATAATGAGTTGGAACTCTCCCTCAACGGACGCAATGCTCCTGAACTACACGTTTCTAAGGAATATAGCACTATGCTCGATACTTATAAGAAGAGTAAGGAAAAGAGCAATTCACAAAAAGAGGCGGTGTTCTTTATCAAACAGAAGTTGGATTCTGCTAAGTGGTTTATAGATGCCATTCGCCAGCGACAACAAACGCTCCTCATCACGATGAACGCTATTATGGAGCACCAACGCGAGTACTTCCTCACAGGTGATGAGCTGAAAATAAAACCGCTTATTCTCAAAGATATTGCCGATAAGGTAGGTATGGACATCTCTACCGTGTCGCGGGTAGCGAGCAGTAAATACGTGATTACCCCTTACGGTACCAAACTCATTAAAGATTTCTTTTCGGAATCTATGAAGAACGACCAAGGGGAAGACGTTTCTACTCGTGAAATCAAGCAGATATTACAATATATTGTCGCTAAGGAAGACAAAAGTAAACCCCTCCCCGATGATGAATTGGCACAGCTCCTCAAAAAGAAAGGTTACCCCATTGCGCGCCGCACTATTGCCAAATACCGCGAACAAATGGATATACCCGTAGCGCGCCTCAGAAAAGAGCTGTAAGTGTGAGTCACACAGGCAAAATATAAAGAAACTCCAGTATAGTGACAGACTGTACTGGAGTTTTTTTTGTCGTAACACAACAAGCCATTTTACAAATTAAAAGCTTCTTTTAATTCATTATACACCTGTTTGATAATCGAAGTTGGTTGCTCAAAGATGTGGAATATACATAGCTACAATTTCTTTATTTCCTACTTTGTAATAATAGAAGCCCTTGCCTTTATCGATGAGTGCGTTTTCTTTAGATTGATATTCACCTGTATTTTTAGGGTAATTTTTCAATCTTCTTTTTCAGTAAGAGAAAGTCTTCGGCAGAGTTTTCAACTCATCATTAACCATTATTTCACTATCTTCATCTCATTTAGCAAATACCCTACTCCGGCGTATTTATCGATGATAAACAGCACATAGCGAATATCTACCATAATATTGCGACATATTTTAGGGTCGTAGTGGATATCGCTCATTGTGCCTTCCCACACGCGGTCGAAATTGAGACCGATAAGGTTACCTTGTGCGTCTATCGCAGGACTGCCCGAGTTGCCTCCCGTGGTATGATTGGTTGCTACGAAACACACAGGCATCTTGCCGTTTTTGCCGTAAATACCATAGTCTTTTTTCTCATAGAGCTCGCGCAGTTTGGCGGGCACATTAAATTCGTAGTCGTTAGGCACGTATTTCTCCATTACACCGTCTAAATAAGTCATATAATCATAGGTTATAGCATCCGAAGGTGAGTAACCCGCTACCTTGCCATAAGTAACGCGCAAAGTGCTATTGGCATCAGGGAAAATGCGGTCTTGAGGTTTCGAGAACTCCAAGATAGCCTTCATATAAGTACGCTGTAAGGCGGTAATCTCGCTATCCAACTGTCGGTAAGTAGGCACTACAGTTCCGTAGAAATGAGCGACAATTTGCTGTACAAATTGTACGCCTATGTCATTTTTGAGGTGCCTTTCAAAAACTTCATCGGGTAGGTTGAGTACTTTTTCCATTTCGGTTTTAGAAGCCAAAAACGACTCTTTATAGAGTTTGTCAGCCAGTGTGTGTATCTCAAACTGCTGTAAGTTAGGCGAGAGTAGGGTTTTAGGCATCGCCTGAGCATAATACACTACCGCTTTTTCAAATACGGCTTTATCTACATTCACATCGTAGTTTTTAAATACCGTTTCAAAGTTGTTTAAAAGGTTCTTCTTGCGGTCGTTGAACGATTGTGTTCCTTTCTCGTGCAGCGCATTTTGCAGTTGAAGGATTTTATAGCCATTTGCCAGCAAGTCGATATTGCGCTGTACCAACTCCGAAAAGAGGTCTACTGCCAAAGCATAGTTTTGTATTTGAGCGTATTTTTCAGTAAACTGAGGTAAAATATAACCATATTCAGCAGTTTTACCTGCTTTTTCTATCTCTTTTTGAAATTTCTGTTCTTGAGCGCGTTTGATAGCTACCGCATCCGATTTTTTCAAACCTTGTGTTTCACCTATCCACTTTTTCCAATAGTTGGCAACGCTGGCGTATTTAGAGGCGTATTTTATTTTTATTTCGTTACTGTTGCGCATAAAGCCGTCTTGCACTTTGAGCACCACATCGCGAATGCCTATCTTAGCAGGATTCAGTACATTCACAATTTGTTCCACTGCTACGGCAGGTAAATATTCTTCAGTACGACCTGGATAACCGAAGATCATTGTAAAATCGCCTGCTTTCACGCCTTTTAACGAGATAGGAAAGAAGTGTTTGGGGCGATAGGGCACGTTGTCTTTGGAGTAGGCTGCGGGGCGGTTATTTTTATCGGCGTATACACGGAAAAGCGAGAAGTCCCCCGTATGGCGAGGCCATACCCAATTATCGGTATCCGAACCGAATTTGCCTATAGCCGAAGGCGGTGCACCTACTAAACGCACATCTTTAAAAGTTTCTACTACAAAAAGGATATACTGATTGCCCTCGTAGAAAGCACGAACCCGATTCTCTTGCCACGCTTCTTTAGGCGAGTTTTTCACCAAAGAGGCAATATTGCGTTCTATCTGAGAGGTGCGAATGCTCTCACTACTTAGGTTTTGAGTATCGGCGAGTACTTTTTGGGTAACATCTTCAATACGTACGATAAAAGTAACTTCTAAATTCTTGTTAGGCAACTCTTCCGATAGATTTTTAGCCCAAAAACCATCGGTAAGGTAATCATTTTGCACTGAGGAATGCACTTGTATCTGTCCGTAGCCACAATGGTGATTAGTGAGCAGTAGCCCTTTATCCGAAATCATTTCGGCAGTACATCCTCCATTGAAATGAGGCACGGCGTCTTTCAAGCTCGACTTATTGACGCTATAAATATCACTCACCGACATTTTCATACCTAAGGACTTCATTTCTCTGGCATTCATACCCTCCAAAAGCGAAGGAATCCACATACCGCCTTGCTGTGCCGTTAAGGTAACAGGTAACAAGTAAAAGCTAAAAAGTAATAAAGAGATAAACTTCTTCATAGTCACTGTTTAAATTAAAGTGCAAATATAGGGAATATTTTCTAAAAATTTGGTTTTAACTGTTGTTTATTGTTGTAGAAATCTTCAATGACTTTAATCACTTCGTCTTCAGTATCTACTAAGTGAAACAAATCCAAATCCTCAGCACTAATATTATTAAATTTCTCTAATAATATCTTCTTTATCCAGTCTACAAGCCCGCTCCAATAATCTGTACCGACTAAAATAATAGGAATTTTGTCTATTTTATAAGTTTGCACGAGAGTGAGGGTTTCGAAGAGTTCATCGAGGGTACCAAAGCCCCCAGGCATTGCTACAAATGCCTTAGAATACTTTACAAACATCACCTTACGCGCAAAGAAGTAGTTGAATTTAATATTCTTATCGTGGTCGATATAAGAGTTGATTGCCTGCTCGAAAGGCAAATCAATATTCAGCCCTGCCGAAACACCTTTGTTTAGGTGCGCACCTTTGTTGCCCGCCTCCATAATACCAGGTCCTCCGCCGGTAATAATACCGAAGCCCTCATCTACTATTTTTTGGGCAATACGCACAGTGAGTTCATAATAGGGCATCTCTGGCTTAATACGTGCCGAACCAAAAATACATACACAAGGTCCTATGGAGCTCATCTGCTCATAGCCGTGTACAAATTCACCCATTATTTTAAAAATCGACCAAGAGTCGTGCGTTTTAGTTTCGTTCCAAACTTTAGAATGTTTTTTCATTGAGTTAAATGTTAAAAGTTAAGAGTTAAGGAGTATAGTTTTTCCAACCATATTCGTAATATTTTTCAGTAGGCATAAATTCGGCAGCTCCACCGTCTAAATCGCCTGCGCAAGGAATGCGGTGTAATCCCCAATTACAAGGCTTGCTTTTGCCCGTTTTGTAGCTCGTCCAAGTGCCCAGAAAGCTGTTGTTAAAATAAGCGTCGGAATCGTTATCTATATAGTCATACAAAAATCGGTTTTTGTTATCTACATACCATTTAACGAATAGCTTTCCTTTAAAAACACCCGTAGCACTCTGTTTAGGGTCTTCTTTCAGTTCATAGGTAGCAATAACAATGCCTTCTTCTTTCACTTTCCCCTTGTACTCATCGTCTACTCCATAGGAAGGTAGCGCAAAAGCATATAGTGTATCAATAGTGATGTTCCCTTCAAAAGTGCGCTCGTTCTTATCTACCATAGTGCTACCTTTCATTGTATAAGTGCGCTTTCCTTGCTTTTGTACTGTAAAGTCAATCCTCAATCGCTTCTTGTGTGCCCCTATAAAACCGAGATAAGGTATCTTTTGCATTAACAAAGGCGAGATATCTTTCTCATTGATATTTATTTTAGCTTTTATCAATGGAGATTTTCTGCCTTGTTCAGTGCTAAAAGGGGTCATCGCGTCTATAATGCCCTTCTGCGTACAAGTATTTTGTGCATAAGAGAAAATAGTGATTATATATAATAAAAAGAATAGTTTCATTATTGAAAGTTGCTACCTTTGAAAAGGCAAAGCCTTTATTTGTTTAATTTTTTATTGATTTTTGTTTAATTTCTATAGCTTTAGCTATACTCCTTTTACTTAATAGCTTTCACTAAATTTTAGGGTACAAAAGTGCTATTACACTTCCTTATCTGTGCGACTTGCACTCTCAAATTTCTTTAGGTCATTCCCTTTGAGGGCGTTCTCTACGAGTTCGGGAAGGCGGTCAGGAGTACAGGCAAAGCAGGCGATGCCGAGTTTGCTGATTTCTTTACCGAGTTTCTCATCGTAATCAGGGCGACCGCCGTCAGAAAGGGCTAAGAGCACCAATACCTTTACGCCTTCTTGGTGCATCTCGTTCAGGCGACGCAAGAGTCCAGCGCGTACACCTCCTTCATAAAGGTCAGAAATGAGAATAAACATCGTTTTGCGCGGATTCTCAATAAGTGTTTGGCAATACGCCACCGATTTATTAATATCTGTCCCTCCTCCTAACTGTACCCCAAAAAGCATATCCACAGGGTCTTCACGACAGACTTCCGTAAGGTCGGTTACTTCTGTATCAAACACTACCACGTGCGTATCAAGGGCTGGCATACTCGCAAAGATAGACCCCATTACTGACGAATATATAATCGAATCACACATCGAACCACTCTGGTCGATGTCTAAAATCACTGTCCAGTTCTTTTGGCGCTGGGTGCGTTCAAAAAAATAGAACTTTTCAGGAATAAGTCGCTTGGTAGCGGTATCGTAGTTCTTGAGGTTGCGCTGAATTGTGCGCTTCCAGTCGGTCGACGAGAAGTTGGCAATAGGCGTATGCGCTTTTTTGTTGAGCGCACCGGTAACAGCGCGGCGTAGGTCTTGCTCCATACGCTTCATAATCTCATCGACTACCTCTTTCACCAATTCGCGTGCGGTATTTTTAGATTTGGCAGGTATTTGCCCTTTGAGTGCCATCAAAGTGCCCACCATAGAGATATCGGGCTTTACGTTTTTAAGAGTTTCAGGTTCAAATAGTAGCTTGGTGAGTCCTTTGCGCTCAATAGCATCGCTTTGAATCACACTTACCACATCGGGAGGAAAGAACGAGCGCACATCGGTGAGCCACTTAGCTAAGTTGGGTGACGAACTGCCTAAGCCTGCCGAGCGTTTGCCTCCATTATTACCGTTACCTTCGGTATCGTCGTAGAGGGCAGCCAGCGTGGCGTCCATCAGCGATTGTTGCTCATTGAGCGATACCTCACCCAAAGCATTCAAATCCTGACCCAAGATGAGTCGCCAACGTGTAATTAGGTCGTCCATTATAAAATATAAAAAAGTAATCCTAATTGTAACACATTCGATTTGAGGCTCGTATCATCAGTAGTTTTAGCATCTTTCAGCAAAGGGGTAAGATTGTACTGCACATAGAAGTTCAAGGCGTTATACCCAAAGGCAATAAAAGGCTTTACCTGAAACGTATAAGCTATATCGGAGTTCTGAAAAGCTATAGAAACACCATTGGCAGTATACAAACTTCTACCGCTGAAGATATAGGCAAAACGCGCTCCTGTATACACGCGCCAAAACTTATGACTGTAAGGAGTAGAGGTGCGAAAGCGAAACTCTACGGGTATTTCTACCGAATGCGTCTCGAAGAAATTACGAGTGATGTTCCGGTCGCTGAAACGTTCTACTATCTCATAGCTCACGCCCGAAACCGTTTTGTTAGCCACCATATTGTTGTACACCAAATCGTAAGCATAGCCTATACCCACCCCAAAGCCTACATTACGCGCTTTGTTCATAGGTAGGTCGCGAATGAAACCTACGTGAATCCCCCTTGAAAGGTTGTGTTGCACCACGCTATTTGCTTTACCAGCCAAATAGTCATAAGTAAGACCAAAGTAAAATTGGTCTTCGAGGTAGTGCAGGTCTGCCTCCGTATCGGTAGCAGTAGCCGTTTGTGGGGTGCTTATCATTCCATCATCGTTATTCTCTTGAGCAAAAGTAAAGAGCGAAAAGTGAAGAGCGAAAAGCAACAGTATCCTATTTAGTTTGTTCATCTTTTTTGTTGTATATTTTGGGCAAAGATAAGAATAATTAGCAAATTAGCAAATTAACAAATTTTCTAATTCTCTAATTTCCTAAAATCCGCCCATTCTCTTTCCGTCCCTACACTCCCCTTTTGAAGGGGCTAGGGAGATGTTTGTCTCCTTTTCCAGCTTGTCCCCCTTCGGGGGTTCGGGGGCTTACCGAATAAATAACTCGCCACATTCCCCCCCTTTGAAGGTAGCCAGCGACAGCTAAGTATGTGTAAAGGGGGAGGTTCCTTTTGATTTTCCATCATACTCCCTCCTAGTGCCTATGCCCTAAGGCCTATTACCTATTCCTTTTCTTTCGCCTCGAAACCCCGTTTTTACCATTTTTTGCATCGCTGTATTATACTATGAATCAACTTTTTATATACCCTTTCTATACCAATCGTCCAAGATTCGTATAAGCTTCCTTTAAGCTCTCTATAAGCTAACCCCACCCATCTTACACCCCTTTTTCACCAAAATTCCTCTCAGCCCTCTTCTGAAATCTTCCGTTTCCTTCCGAATCCTCCACCCCCTCCTCTGACCTGTCCGATCCGTCTGAAAAAACCGACCCGTCCATTCCCCTTGTTAGTATTATTGACATTTCTGGTATTTCTAGTATTTCTGGCATTATTGGTATTCACCTAATTCTCTCATTTCCTAATTCTCTCATTTCCTCATTTACTAATTCTCTTGCCTTTCTGAATGATTAAAATAAATGTAATAAAAACTATTTGTCTATTTAGAAAATTATTTTTACTTTTGCGCCTTTCAAAATCAATATAAAAATAATAGCGTTTTAACACAGAATTATTTTCCGATTAGAGTATCTGAAAAAGAAAATAATTCTAAATATATCTAAATGCTTTTCATATAAACTATTTCGCAACGCCTTTATGTCCGATATTCTACATTACCCTCTTACTGATTTCGTTACCTCTTGTGAGGTGCGTATTCCCGCTCTTAGGGTGTATTATCAAGTGTTTGGAAAAGCCTTAGGCACAGCTCCGGTAGTGGTAGTAAATCACGCTTTTACAGGCAATTCACAAGTTACGGGTGAAAACGGCTGGTGGAAAGAAGCCATCGGTGAAGGAAAATTGATAGATACCCTCAAATACACGGTAGTAGCTTTTAATATCCCTGGCAATGGTTTTGGAGCACGCGAAGAAGATATGATTCCTAACTATGAACATTGGGCGGGTATAGATATAGCGCGTATTTTCAACAAAGGACTCACCGAGCATTTAGGACTTAAAGAAGTATTTGCCCTTGTAGGGTGCTCGTTAGGTGGCGGTATTGCTTGGGAAATGGCTGCCCTCGCTCCTACCCTTTTCAAAGAATTGGTAATCGTAGCTGCCGATTGGAAAGCAACCGACTGGATTATAGGCAACTGCCTCTTACAAGAGCAGATACTCAAAAACTCTACACACCCCTTGCACGATGCACGTCTCCACGCGATGTTGTGTTACCGTACGCCTCAATCGTTGAAACTGAAGTTTGAGCGCACCACCAACATTCCGTTGCAGTTATACAATGTAGAAACGTGGCTTTTACACCACGGCGACAAGCTGCACAAGCGCTTCTCACTCTCCGCCTACAAACTGATGAACCAATTGGTAAAAACGATAGATATTTCAAAAGAACGCGGTAGTTTTGCCGAAGCAGTAGCGCCTATCACCGCACACATTACCATCGTAAGCACCGATTCTGATTTGTATTTCGTTCCTCAAGAGAACCGCGATACCGTAACCGAACTCCGTGAAATGGGCAAACCTGTAGATTATTACGAAATCCACTCTGTACACGGTCACGATGCTTTCCTGATAGAACACAAACAGTTAGAACAGTATTTAAAGAAAGTGTTTGTTAGGTAAGAGATAAGAAAAGCATCACTACACTTTGCCAAAGTTTTTCTGCCTGTGTGGCTCACTCCTTTGGCAAAGTTGAAAATTAATTATGAATTGTTAATTGTCAATTGTCAATTATTATGAAGATATTAAAATTTGGTGGAAAATCACTTGCCAATGACGGTATTGAAAAGGTGATTGATATTATCATTACTTCACATAAAGAACCTCTATCGGTAGTAGTTTCAGCGCGAGGCAACACTACCGATGAATTAGAGGCTTTGCTCGAAAAAGCAAGTAAAGGCGAAGATTATACTGCCGACTTTCAACAACTGAAAGACGAACAGCAGTATAACTCTCGTGTATCGTTTGAGCCCGAATTTCAGTTGCTCGAAAAACTCCTCGAAGGCGTTTCGCTACTGAAAGACTACAGCCCTAAGACCAAAGATTTGGTATTGGCACAAGGCGAACTGATGTCGGCTAAGCTTGTGGTAGCACTACTTCAGCACAAAGGCTTGGAAAGTACTTTTGTGGATAGCCGTGAAATCTTCAAAACTGATGCTGTGGTAGGCAATGCGCAAATCATCAACTCAATATCCGAAAAACTCACCCGCGACCGCTTTGCAACCATTCCTCCTAATTGTGTGGCAGTGGTTACGGGCTTTATCGCTTCCACCGAAAAAGGCGACACTACTACCTTAGGGCGCAATGGCAGTAACTACTCAGCAGCGCTTTTGGCTAACTACCTCAACGCTTCCGAACTGCAAAACTACACCCACGTCGACGGTATCTTCACTGCCAATCCTGAGTTAGTACCCGAAGCCAAAATTATACGTCATCTTTCTTACGAAGAAGCCAATGAGTTGGCTAACTTTGGAGCTTCTATACTCCACGCTAAAACCATTATCCCACTCATTGAAAAAGGCATTCCGTTGCGTATCAAAAACACTTTCAACAGTGAGGACGCCGGCACACTCATTCACCAAGAAAGCGTGCAAGAGGGCATCAAATCGATTTCGGTAATTAAAGACAATGCCCTTATCGTGATGGAAGGTCGCGGACTCTTGGGCAAGGTGGGTGTAGATGCGCGTATTTTTAAAGCGCTCGCACAAAAAGGTATCAGTGTGAGTATCATCTCGCAAGGGTCATCGGAGCGCGGGGTAGGCTTGGTAGTAGCTTCTAAAGATGCTAAACTTGCCAAAGCTGCTATAGACGAAGAATTCTCACACGATTTCTACACCAATGATGTAAGCAGTGTGAGCATCGTAGAAGATGTAGCTGTAATTTCTATCGTAGGACAACCACTTGCTACTTTCCACCACCCTTATAACGCACTGATACGCAACCAAATCGTTCCTTTGCTCATCAACAATGCCGTAACGGGCAAAAACGTGAGTTTGGTACTCAAAACCAAAAAACTCCACAAGGCATTGAACGTAATTCACGGTGAAATCTTTGGGGTTTCACGCCGTATCAACTTGGTAATCTTTGGTAAAGGTACCGTAGGGGCTACCCTCATCGACCAAGTGATTGCCGCACACGACAATATACTCCACCGCAAGAATATCAGTTTGCGTATCGTTGCTATCGCCAATTCACAACAGCTACTCACCAATGCAAAAGGAATTGGCAGTCATTGGCGCTCTGCCTTCGGTAAAGAAGCCGTTCCTTATAGCTTCGACACCCTGCAAGCCTTTGTAGATAAACATCACTTAGAGAACCTCATCGCCGTAGATGTAACCGCCAGCAAAACCTTTGTAGACAACTATATTCCACTTATCAAGAGCGGTTACGACCTAGTTTCAGCTAATAAAATAGCGAATACTATTTCGTTTGACTTCTACCAAGAGCTACGTAAAACCCTCAAACAACACCAAAAAACTTATCTCTACGAAACCAATGTAGGGGCAGGCTTACCACTGATAGACACTATTCGCCTTTTGCATCATTCGGGCGAGAACATCACCCGTATCAAGGGGATATTCTCAGGAACGCTCAGCTATCTGTTCAACACCTTTTCAGCAGAAAACAAGCCGTTTAGCGAGGTGCTCCAGCACGCTATCAACAGTGGTTATACCGAACCCGATCCTCGTGAAGATCTTTGTGGTAATGATGTAGGGCGCAAACTGCTCATCTTAGCCCGCGAACTCGATTTAGGTAATGAGTTCAGCGATGTGAAGATACAAAACCTTATCCCCGAACATTTGAGAGAAGGCTCTGTGGAAGACTTTTTGCAACGTTTAGACGAGTTCAATGTGCCTTATCAGCAAATCAAAGAAGCACAAGCCCCCGACCACGTACTGCGTTATGTAGGTGACCTTCACGGCGACTTAGCTTCTACCGAAACGGTACAGTTAGACGTATCGCTAGTATCGGTTCCGCGCAACAGTGCCCTGGGTCAGGTAAAAGGAGCTGACTCTATATTTGAAATTTACACCGAATCTTACGGCGATAACCCTATCGTAATACAAGGAGCAGGTGCAGGCGCTTCGGTAACCGCACGCGGGGTATTTGGCGATATTTTAAGATTAGCAGAAAAAAGTAGGTTTTAGGGGTTAGCACTATGAATCAAGAAGAAAATCCTTTGTTAAAAATGTCGTTGCAGGAATTGTGGCAACTGTTCCCTATCAATCTTACGCAGCACAACCCATTGTGGAAAGAATGGTATGAGGAAGAACGCAGTTTCCTTTTAAAAAAATTGCCCTCTAACGAAATAATACGGCTAAGCCATATAGGCAGTACTGCTGTGGAAGGGATACAAGCCAAACCTATTGTTGATATATTATTAGAAGTGAAGAAAGACAGTTCATTTCAGAAGATAAAAGAAGTCATTTTACAATCAGGTTATCTATGTATGAATGAAACAAACGATAGGATTTCTTTTAATAAAGGCTATACTATTAATGGTTTTGCAGAACGTGTATTTCATCTGCACTTGCGTTATGAAGGCAATAATGACGAACTATATTTTCGCGATGAACTGCAAGCACACCCATCGGTAGCCAAAGACTATGAAACGCTTAAATTATCACTTTGGAAACCTTTTGAGCACGACCGAGATGCTTATACCGCTCACAAAACAGACTTTGTGAAACAATATACACTGATAGCAAAAGAAGAATTTAAAGGAAAATATGAAAATAACAGACCATATTAAGAATGCCAAAGGAAAAACGCTCTTCTCCTTTGAAGTAGTACCTCCTAAAAAGGGAAATAATATTGAAGAACTATACCGAAACATAGACCCCCTAATGGAGTTCAATCCTCCGTTTATAGATGTAACTACCTCACGCGAGGAGTATTATTACATTGAACACCCTAATGGGTTATTGGAAAAGAAAGTAACCCGTATGCGCCCTGGTACGGTGGGTATTTGTGCAGCTATTCAGCATAAATACAAGGTGGACACAGTGCCTCACGTGCTTTGTGGTGGTTTTTCAAAAGAAGAAACTGAGTACCTTTTGGTAGATTGCCTCTACTTGGGTATTGACAACGTAATGGCTTTGCGCGGTGATGCGATGAAAGAACAACGCTACTTTCAGCCTACTGAGGGTGGACATACCTACGCTACCGAGTTGGTCACTCAAATCAGCAATTTGAACAAGGGGATTTACCTCAACGGCATTGCTGCCGACCATAAGGCTAATTTCTGTATAGGGGTAGCAGGTTACCCTGAAAAACATATTGAAGCCCCCTCGCTCACCTCGGACTTGGCACGCCTTAAAGAAAAGGTAGATGCCGGTGCCGACTATGTGGTAACACAAATGTTTTTTGACAATCAGAAGTATTTTGAGTTTGTAGAGAAAGCCAAAGAAGCAGGCATCAATGTACCTATCATACCAGGGATTAAACCTATTGCTATTAAAAAGCACCTCAACCTACTGTCACAAGCCTTTAAAATAGATTTCCCCGAAGAGCTCATCAAAGCAGTGGAATCCTGCAAGAACAACAACGAGGTAAAACAAGTAGGTATAGAGTGGGCTATTCAGCAGAGCAAAGAGCTCAAAGCCACTGGGGTACCTGTTTTGCACTACTATTCAATGGGAAAATCGGATAATATAGTGAAAGTAATATCAGAAGTATTCTAACAATTGACAATTGATAATTAACAATTGTCAATTGATTTATTGATTTGTTCAATGTAATGGGTAAGTTCTTCTTTGCCGGTTTTGTTTTCGGCTGAAGTGATAAAGTAAGGTGGAAATTCTTCCCAATTTTCGAGGAGTACTTGTTGATAAGCAGCTATATTGCGCTCAATAGCTAAAGGTTTGAGTTTATCGGCTTTGGTAAAGACAATAGCAAACGGAATCCCGTGTTCACCTAACCATTGCATAAACTCTACATCTATCTTCTGAGGTTCGTGGCGCACATCTACTAATACAAATGCACATACCAATTGTTGTCGTTCCTCAAAATATTTAGTAATAAATTGCTGAAATACCTTTTTAGTTTCTTTAGATACTCTTGCATAACCATAACCAGGGAGATCTACTAAAAACCAACTATTGTCTATTTTGAAGTGATTGATGAGTTGGGTTTTTCCTGGACGACCCGAAGTTTTAGCCAAATTCTTGTGATTAGTAAGCATATTGATGAGCGACGATTTCCCTACGTTGGAACGCCCTATAAAAGCATACTCAGGTAAGTTTTCCTTGGGGCACTTACTCACCTGAGAGTTACTCATCACAAATTCAGCTTTTTTTATCATCTTACCTCCTTATTTTCAAGCCACTTATTTAAAATCTCGTTGAACTGTTGAGGGTGCTCCATCATTGGGGCGTGACCACATTTGTCTATCCAATGCAGTTCGGAATTAGGCAATAGTTCGTGGAATTCTTCAGCGACTTTAGGAGGGGTTACATTGTCATTCTTACCCCAGATGAGGCAAGTAGGGGTCTCCATTTTAGGCAAATCTTTTGCCATATTGTTGCGGATAGCACTTTTGGCAAGTGCCAAAGTTTTGATAAGTTTAGAGCGGTCAGAGATATTAGCAAATACCTCATCTACAATTTCTTTAGTAGCTACGGCAGGGTCGTAGAACACTTCTTCGCATTTCTTTTTGATGAAATCATAATCACCACGACGTGGATAGCCATCGCTCATTGCTTTCTCGTACAATCCAGAACTACCTGTAAGCACTAATCCGAGTACGTTTTTAGGGTGCATTTTAGCATAGAGCAAACCTACGTGTCCACCAAGCGAATTGCCAAGCAGGATTACTTTTTCAAACTTCTTGTGTTTGATAAATTTCTGTATATATTTAGCCAATGTTTTCACTGAAGTTGTGAGCAAAGGCATAGAGAAGAGAGGCAGTTCGGGGACTACCACTTTATATTTGCGGGAAAAAAAAGAAACTACTTCTTCAAAGTTACTAAGCCCCCCCATTAATCCGTGTAAGATAATGATAGGAGTGCCCTCACCTTTTTCGATGTATGAAAATTTACCTTCTTTTTTTACTTCTACTGTCATCGGTTTTTATCAAAAAGTTTTTTTGAGCTACAAAGGTAATATTTTTATTTCTATTTACGTGCAGGAAAGTGAAAATATTTTTTACTCTCTCTTCTTATTATTAACGCAAATAGTTATTTATTAAGCAAATACAATAAAATATCACATCGTACAACAATGTTTTTTCCAATGTGAAAAATAAGAAATAGTTACAAATTAGCAAATTAACCAAAGGTTATTGTAACTTATGTATGAGTTCTTGTAAATGAGTATTTCTTCTGAAAGAATATTCTTTGCTACTACAATTGAGGTATTTTATAATATCAGCGGTTTTCTGGAGGGTAGCTTTATCATCGAAAAAAACAATAGTTCTGAGATGATTTCTAAGGTATCTTCACTATTTTTATAGGCTAAAAGTATTGTTTCAGTAGGAGTATTGATGAAATAAGTAAGTGTGTGTGGAGTATATTTTTCGGCTAAGTAGTCCAAATATTTGAGTTGCTCTTCTTTTGCGGGCTTTTTGCTTAATAGTGCGGTGAGCTCTTCAAAGAAAAGGTCTATTTGCCGTTTGAGGTAATCTTTCTCTATCATAGGATTTAGGTGTTAGTTTTTAGTCTTTAACTTTTAAAAAGGAGACGTTAATAACTACTAATTTTATGTTGTATTATTATGGTGCGAGCTACAAGCTCGCACCAGCGGAGAGAACATTCATAAATAATCGACAATTCAACTTTGCCAAAATTTGAAACTTTGGCAAAGTATGCGACTCTTTCACATTGCTACCCTTCATAAATAAAAAAATTAGTATATTGGCTAATTATCACGGTGCTAATCGCTCTAATTTCCAATCGTAGTCTTCAGTAAGGGTGTAACGCAGACGGTCGTGTAGACGATTAGGGCGTCCTTGCCAAAATTCAAGGCTTTGTGGTCGGACTAAGAAACCTCCCCAATGCTCAGGACGAGGTACTTCTTTGCCTTCGTATTGTTTTTCTAATGCGTGCAGGTGCTCTTCGAGGTATTCTCTTGAAGGGATTACTTCGCTTTGTGGCGATACTATTGCCCCTAACTGACTACCCAAAGGGCGTGACTCAAAATAACCGTCGGAGGTATTGGCAGGGACTTTTTCAGCAATACCTTTGATGATGATTTGCCTTTCGAGAGAAGGCCAGAAGAAAGATAAACACAAGTGAGGATTGGCGAGAATGGCTTTTCCTTTTTCGCTGTTGTAATTGGTGTAGAAAATAAAGCCTTCGTAAGTGTACTGTTTAAGGAGTACTACGCGGGTCTTTGGGTAACCATCGAGCCCTATGGTACTTACTGACATTGCATTGGCTTCGTCTACACTGTTGCTCTCATCGGCTTCGTAGAACCAAGTTTGAAAGAGCTGCATAGGATTCTCAGGAGCATCGCTTTCTAAAAGAGCACGCTTGTTGTACGTTTTTCGGTAGTTGCTTAAATCCATTTGTTTAGGTAAAAGATAAAAAGTAAAAGGTAAAAAATTGGTGATACAAAGATAAAAAATAATTAACAAACTTGAAAATTAGAATGGGCACGAGCTACAAGCTCGCGCCAGCTGAACTACAAGCTCGCGCCAGCTGAGGAAAATAGGAAATGAGGATAGTTAGTCAGTTGTTTTTTTATAACGTTTGGCTTTAAGGTCTTTAGTCGTTACACATATATCATAGCCCATTTCTTTTAGTCCTTTAATTAGTTCAAAGTCACAAGTCCATATCTTGTGTCCTTTTTCAAAATGAAGAGCTATAAAAGGATAGTCATCAGGATCGACAAACTTAGCTATTTCTTCTGCTTTATCTAAATATTGTTGGGGAATATCATCTACTTTAAAAAAAGTAATGTTCTGAATAAATTCTTCCAAAAGAATACTCGCTTGCTTTTTAGAAAGATTATTATTCTTCATAATTTTAGGCAAGTGTTCTTCTATTTCTTCTAAAAGGTAATCAGGAGCTATAAACTGAATGTTTTTCTTTTTATCTTTTAAAATATTAGCAATTACTCCATTGGGTTTATAAAAACAACTATAGATAATATTAGTATCTGAAATAACTATCATATTGCTTGTTTCTCTTTCTTTTTAGCGAGATCTTCTCTCCAACGTCTGGCTATATTTCTATTTGACTCTTTACTCATAGCCATTATTTCTTCGCGGTATTTGATAGGTATACCGTATTCATCTTCTTCTAAATCATCGTTGTAAGAGATAATTTCGTCAACCTCTTTGCTCATAGAAACTTTTGTAAAGTCAAGTTTCTTGGCATATTCTACAAAAGCTAAAGCTTGAGGATTGTTGTCCGTAATGGTAATTATGTAGGGCATAATCTTCTTTTTTTGGCAAAAGTAAAAAATAATTAACAAATTAGCAAATTTGAAAAATTACTGAATGGAAGAAAACAGGAGTTAAAGACATACATCTTTAACTCCTGTTTTCTATTTTCCTAATTTCTATTTATTAATAGAAAGCACTTAGGTTTTCTTTAATGGTGGCAGTGCTTTCTAATGATTTGAGAATACCTTGAGCAGCACGGTCGGTGCGGAGTTTCTCAACAGTTTCAGCATAGGTTTTGTAGTTGCCCAATGCAGGAGCTACAGTAGCTGAGGTAAGTTGGATTACGTATACCGCATTTTCGCCGTCGATAGGTTTAGAAAGCTGACCTTGTTTGAGTCCGAAGGCTGCACCTACTACTTTAGGTTCACGTCCTTCGCCTATGATAGTTGGGTTTTTCATTATGAGGTTGGCAGCGCTTTTCACTTCGGTTTTGTTAGCTGAAGCGATAGCTTCGAGGCTATTGCCTTTGGCTTTCTCTTTTAAGATAGCGGCTTTTTTCTCGCGAATGAGAATTGGTTTTACCATAGGAGTAGCCTCTTGTACTGAGCTAATACCTTCTTCGCCTTGTTTTACCAATTGGGCTACAATATAGTTACCACCACTGGTGAATTTCTTGATATCACCTATTTTAGTGTCCTTTTGGAACAACCATTGTACGATAGAACGGTTAGAGCCCAATCCTATAATTTGGTCGTCGTTCTTATGTAGGTTATCGGCACGGAGCACTGAAAGTTCACTCTTTTTAGCGATATTAGCAAACTCTTTGGGATTTTGAGCTGCCTTCATTTCGAAGTTAGTTACCTTAGAGAAAAGAGAGTTGATAGTCGCTTCGGAAGGGTCTACTTTACGGCTGATAGTAGCGATGTTCACTGCTTCGGCTTTATCAGTTACTTTTACTACGTGGAAACCAAAATCGGTTTCTACTAACCCAATAGTACCTACAGCATTGTTGAAAGCAAATTCTTCAAAAGGTTTTACCATAGCGCCTTTGGAGAAGAACCCGAGGTCGCCTGCACTGTAAACAGCTCCTGGTTCTTCGGAATTTTCACGAGCGAGTTGCGCAAAATCAGCACCTGCTGCTTTGGCTTGAGCTAAAAGCTCTTCGGCTTTTGCCTTAGCTTCTTCCTTAGTACGGGTAGTATTAGGCGTAGCTGCCTGACTGCCGGCGTAGGCTATAAGAATATGGCTTGCTTTCACAGCACCGCCTGGTTGTTTGGCAATCATACGGCTGAGTTTGAGACTTCCGTCTTCTTCATAAGGACCGAACACTTTGCCTACCGGAAGGTTAAAAAGAGTATCGGCGTAAGAAGAACGAAGATTGTCTTTATTTACAAAAGTGCTATCGTAAGGCACATCGGAATGACGGTCTACGAAATCTTTGATGTTTTTTGTTTTAGCAAAGCCTGCAATAGTATCGTTTTTATTGGTTTTGCTGTTAAACACTACTTCGGGTTGCAAGAGCTTGAGTAGGCTTTCTTTTTCGGTTTCAATATCGGTTTGCGATGGTTTTTCGCTCACTACTATATATTGGATATTGCGATAAGCCTCTTGTTTAAATTGTTTTTCGTGTTTCTTGATATAATCTTGTATCTCGCTATCGGTTACCTTTACGCTTTTATCATCGATAGAGCTGTATTGCAACGCTACATAGCTGATATCGGCGAGGTCTTTTTCCTGATGGTATTCCATTTCGGCTTCGGTATTGGTAACGCCGAGACCTGCGCGGATAAGGCTGAAATACATTCGCTGTTTAGCATCTTCGATAATAGCATCTTCTTGCATTTTCCACTGAGCATAGGCTTGTGGATTGGTGTTTTTGAGGGTAGCCAAATAGTTGGTGAATTTATTTGCGTCGAACACTCCGTACTCATTCACAAACTGAGGGTTTTGAGCGAGCGGTGTTTTAGCAAGAATTGCTAAAATCTGGTCTTTTTCTACACTGAGACCTAATTTTTCGATTTGTTGGTTGAGTAGGATTTGTTGGACGTTTTGTTCCCAGACGTATTTAGCGGCTTCGATGCTAGATACTTGTCCGTTAGCTTGACGGGTAGCATTTTCGACTTGCTGACGGAATGCATCGATAGGTACCTCTTCGCCATTTACGCTACCTATTTCGTTGGGCGTATGGTTGCTAAAGCGCCCTTTACCTATGAAGTCGGAGATAATGAAAGCGAAGAGGGCGAGCCCAATAATCGCAATAAGGAATACGGTTTTACTTCTAATCTTTTCGAGTACTGCCATTGTTTATAAATCGTTTATAAAAGTATAAATTGTGAATCAGGTTGGATTAAGGAATGTTTAAATGTTTCATTAAAAGCCCCCGTTCCCCGAAGGGGGACAAGCTACAAAGTACAACTCTCAATAAAACAATATGCCATTTTTTAACCCTTGATTCATATATAAAATTGTTTGGTGTTATTAATCAAACGGCAAAAGTAATGCTTTTTGTGGAAATGCAAAAATAATTCTGAAAATTATTTAAGTAAAAGGTAAAAGGTAAAAGGTAAAAGGCTGTTGATTAAATGGTTAGTGGTTAGTGGTTAATTGATAAATTAGAAAATTTGGGAATTAGAAAATTAGAAAATGAGGTGCGAGTTACAAGATTGAACCAAAGGAGATTAACTTTGCCAAAGGTGCGAGCCGCACAGGCAGTCGTAGCAAGACAGGCTTTTAACTTTGCTAAAGTTTCAAACTTTGGCAAAGTGTATACCCCTAAAAATGAGACATCTGAGCTTTCGGAAGGGAGCGAAAAAGTTCGGAAGTAGGTCGGGAGGGATTTTGGTGAAAAAAGGGTGTAAGGAGGGTGGGGTTAGCTTATAGAGAGCTTATAGGAAGCTTATACGAATCTTGGACGATTGGTATAGGAAGGGTGTATAAGTAGTTGACTCATAGTATAATACAGCGATGCGAAAAATGGCAAAAAGAGGATTTCGAGGCGAAAGAAAGAGGAAGAGGCAATAGTCCTTAGTCCATAGGCACTAGGAGATAACATCCCCCTTTACACATACTCCGCTCTCGCGGGGCACATACCCAGCTATTGCTGGCTACCTCAATGAGGGGGAATGTGGCGAGTCATTTATTCGGTAAGCCCCCGAACCCCCAAAGAGGGACAAGCTGGAAAAAGTGACAAACCTCACCCTTCTCACATACTCCGCTCTCGCGGGGCACATACGCAGCTATTGCTGGCTACCTCAGAGAGGGAAAAGGTAGTGACGGAAAAGGGAAGAAATGACGAGGGAGGAATGACGAAGGTTATGTGAGAGCAGAGCGTGACTGGTAATTTAATTAGCCTATTTGAAAATTAGAGAATTAGGAGATGTGTTTGTGAGTTCTGCTAAAAATATGTACTTTTGCCCCCTAAAAACATCAGAATAATGACTACCGCTATCTACAAACACTTCTTTTTGGGGTTTCTCTTTTTAAGTCAGTTTATCTTTGCACAAAAGGGATTGGAGGCGCTTATCATCAGTGATGGGGTACTGCTGAAATGCGACAACAGTAAGTTGCCCCGCGATGGAAGCATCGAACTGCCTCGCACTGTAAACAGAATTGTCAAAGAAGCCTTTAAAGATTGTCTTCCACTGAAATCTATCAGCATTGCGGGAACGGTAACTACTATTGAAGAGGGGGCTTTCTCGGGCTGTACTAACCTTACGAAAGTGGAAATATTGCCTAATTCGGTAACCTATATAGGAGCTCGTGCTTTTGCGAATTGTACTAAACTGTTGATAATATATCTGCCTAATTCGGTTACTAATATAGGGGAAGAAGCGTTTAGAGGATGTTCTTCACTGAAAAAGATAGAGATTCCGGAAAATGTGAGTGAGTTGGGCAATCGGGCTTTTATGGATTGTTCGAGCTTGCAACAGGTGAATTTTCTCGGGGAAAAACTATCGGTGATTTCTTCACAACTCTTCTACCAATGCAAGCAGTTACAAAAGGTGGTGCTCCCTGAAAGCGTGAAAAATATAAGAAGTAGTGCTTTTGCGTACTGCGAAAACCTCTCTTCGGTAACATTTCCTAAGCAATTGGAGAGTATAGGTGATGATGCTTTTGAGTATTGCAGACGATTGATAAGCATTGATATCCCTGATAGTGTAGTGTTTTTAGGGGCAAGTGCTTTCAACAGTTGTAGCAGTTTGATGAAGGTGAAACTGCCTTACGGGTTGCGCCATATCCTAAACGATACTTTTTTGGACTGTACGAGTCTTACTGCTGCTGTGATTCCGGATACGGTAGAGAAAATCAATATACAAGCTTTTAAGAATTGTAGTTCGCTAGTGCGGGTGCAGATGCCTTTGGCTCTTACCAATATTTATTACGCAGCTTTCTACGGCTGTAAGAGTTTGCAATACATTGATTTGCCTGATGAGGTAAAATATATAGGAGGTCTTGCTTTTGGTGAATGCCAGAATATACAAACGGTAGAACTACCGAAAGCGGTAACCGTAATTGCTTCGAAGGTATTTTACAACTGCACGAACCTCGCAGAGGTAAAACTATCAAAGTTTACGACTTCAATAGGGGTGCAGGCGTTTTACGGTTGCGCGAATTTAAAAGAGCTGAATTTGCCGAACACCATAGAAAAGATAGATTTAGGAGCCTTTGAGAATAGTGGACTTATGGAATTACACAGTAAAGCTACAACACCTCCTATTATAAATAAAATAGGCTACCGCGGTAAAGTGGTAGTGCCACATAGGTCACTAAGTTTATACAGAGAAGCGGTAGGGTGGAAAGATTGTGCTTTGGAATAGTGGGAGGGAAAGGTAAAAGGTAAAAAAGGTAAAAGGTAAAAAAGGTAAAAGGTAAAAGAGGTAAAAGATAAAAGGTAAAAGATAAAAGGTAAAAGATAAAAGGTAAAAGATAAGAGATAAAAGGTAAAAGGTAAAGCCAGCGAGGGCTCACAGCTGGGTATGTGAGTAAAAGGTAATGAGGTGGACGGGAATGGTAAAAGGTAAAAGAATGAGGTAGGGAAGAATAAATATTAAAAAAAATAATGTGAAAAGTTTGGCGGATTGAAAAATTCGCCGTACTTTTGCCACCCAAAAGCGCACATAAATAGGCGTAATATTACTCACTTATAACACTAATAAGTTATGATTCAATACATTAAAGAGTCTTATGAAGAGCTAACGAACCACGTTACGTGGCCTACTATTTCGGACGCACAGAGAGAAATGGTGGTAGTAGTGGTGTTTTCCATCTTATTTTCATTAGTAATTTGGGGAATGGATTCTTCTTTTGAATACCTTATAGGTAAGTATTTTGAATTTATGAAATAAAAACAGCGAGGATGTCTGGATTAATAGAAAAAAAATGGTATGTAATTAAAACCGTTACCGGTCAGGAGAACAAAATAAAGAACTACATAGAGAACGAGACCTCACGATTGGGGTATGCGGACTATGTGGAAGAAGTATTAGTGCCTACTGAAAAGGTGGTTCAGGTGCGCAATGGCAAGAAGACCACTAAGGATAGGGTTCATATGCCCGGTTATGTAATGGTAAAAGTTCACTTAGCAGGTGAGGTAGTGCATATCATCAAGTCTATCCCAGGAGTAGTAGGTTTTTTGAGTGAAACCAAAGGAGGTGACCCACTACCCTTGCGCAAAGCTGATGTAAGCCGTATGCTCGGTCAGGTAGATGAATTGGCTGAGACGGTAGAGACGGTAGCGATTCCGTTTGAAGTAGGTGAAATGGTGAAACTTATAGATGGACCTTTCAATGGCTTTAATGCTACCATAGAGCGCGTGAATGAAGAGAAGCGCAAACTTGAAGTGATGGTAAAAATCTTTGGACGCAAAACGCCATTAGAGCTAAGCTACACTCAAGTAGAGAAATTGTAACAAAGTCCTCATAAAAGAGGCATTTAAATAAATTATTAATTATAAACAATGGCAAAAGAAGTTAGTAAAGTAGTTAAACTACAAGCTCGGGGAGGTCAAGCGAATCCTTCGCCACCAATTGGACCCGCATTAGGTGCTGCCGGTGTTAATATTATGGAGTTCTGCAAGCAGTTCAACGCACGTACGCAGGACAAACAAGGGAAAGTACTTCCTGTGGTTATCACCGTTTACAAAGACAAGTCATTCGACTTTGTTATCAAGACTGCGCCTGCTGCTGTTCAGCTATTGGAAGCCGCTAAGGTTAAAGGAGGTTCCGGAGAGCCAAACCGTAAGAAAGTAGCAAGTATCACTTGGGAACAAGTGAGAGCAATTGCAGAAGACAAAATGCCGGATTTGAGTGCATTTACAATTGAATCTGCAATGAGTATGGTTGCTGGTACGGCACGTTCAATGGGTATTACAGTAACTGGAGAAAAACCTTTTTAATCGCAAAGCAATATGGCAAAATTAACAAAGAAACACAAAGAAGCTCTTGCAAAAGTTGATAGAAACAAACTCTATTCATTAAAAGAGGCTTCAGCATTACTCAAAGAAATCACTTACACTAAATTTGATGCTTCTGTGGACATTGCAGTGCGTTTAGGGGTAGACCCACGTAAAGCAAACCAAATGGTGCGAGGCGTAGTTACGCTTCCTCACGGAACAGGTAAAGACGTGCGAGTGCTTGCCTTAGTAACTCCAGAGAAAGAAGCAGAAGCTAAAGCTGCTGGAGCTGATTATGTAGGGCTTGATGAATATCTACAAAAGATAAAAGATGGCTGGACAGATGTAGACGTAATCGTTACTATGCCAGCAGTAATGGGTAAGTTAGGTCCTTTAGGACGTGTATTGGGTCCTCGAGGCTTGATGCCAAACCCTAAAACTGGTACCGTTACTATGGAAATCGGGAAAGCTGTACAAGAAGTAAAGTCTGGTAAAATCGACTTCCGTGTAGACAAAACAGGTATCGTTCACGCCTCTATCGGTAAAATATCCTTCACTGCCGATAAGATTGTAGACAACGCCAATGAGTTAATTCAAACATTAATAAAGATGAAACCTACTGCCGCTAAGGGTGCGTATATGAAATCGATTTATCTTTCATCTACTATGAGCCCAAGTATTGCAGTAGATACTAAAACAGTTTAATTTGTAGTTAAAAACCGAAATTATGACAAGAGAAGAAAAATCATTAGTAATAGATAATTTAACTGCACAGTTAGCTGAGAGTAATGTTATTTATGTAACAGATTTAACTGGTTTGAATGCTCAGGACACAAGCGCATTGCGTCGTGCTTGTTTCAAAGCAAATATCAAATTGGCAGTTGTAAAGAACACTTTGCTTGCCAAAGCAATGGAAGTTTCAGAAAAAGAGTTTGGTGAATTGCCAACTATTCTTAAAGGAAATACCTCATTGATGTATGCTGAAGTAGGGAACGCTCCTGCTAAGCTCATTAAAGAGTTCCGTAAGAAATCAGAGAAACCTATCTTGAAAGGGGCATATGTAGATGCAGCTGTATTTATCGGCGACAATCAATTAGACGCCTTATCAGCTCTCAAATCTAAGAACGAAGTTATTGGTGAAATCATTGGCTTGCTCCAATCACCTGCCAAGAACGTTGTTTCAGCTCTTAAATCAGGAGGAGGTAAATTGGCTGGTATCATCAAGACCTTATCTGAAAAATAAAACTAAACGCACAAAATTATTTTTAAACAATTAAACAAAAACGATAGAAAAATGGCAGATTTAAAAAAATTCGCAGAACAATTAGTAAACTTAACCGTTAAAGAAGTAAACGAGCTTGCACAAATCTTGAAAGATGAGTACGGCATTGAGCCAGCAGCTGCAGCAGTAGCAGTAGCCGCTGGAGGTGCAGTAGCCGGAGGTGCAGCAGAAGCTGGTGCTGAAAAAACAGAATTTGATGTATTCTTGAAATCAGCAGGTGCTAACAAATTAGCGGTTGTTAAATTAGTAAAAGACTTAACTGGTCTTGGACTAAAAGAAGCTAAAGAAGTAGTAGACGGCGCTCCTTCAAAAGTAAAAGAAGGTGTTTCTAAAGAAGAAGCTGAAGGGCTTAAAAAATCTTTAGAAGAAGCTGGTGCAGAAGTAGAATTGAAATAATTTTACTTATAAACCCTATAAGGTTTAGGTCTTTTTCAGTAGGAATTAGACCTAAACCATTTTGTAATTTAAGGCAACAATACAACAACGATATTATGGCAAGAGATTTGTGCCATATCAACTTTAAAAAAGTTTAGGACTTTGACAAAGTCTTAACTATGATAAACTCACGACTAACGACTTACTACTAACGATTAAACAATAATATTAAAGTAAAGAAAATGCTTACGAATCAAACCGCAAGAGTGAATTTTGCTTCCGTGAAACACGTTCCTGAATATCCTGACTTCTTGGATATTCAAATCAAATCGTTTCAAGAGTTCTTTCAGATGGAGACCAAATCGGAAGACCGAGTGCACGAGGGATTGTATCATACCTTTAAAGAGAACTTTCCTATATCGGACACTCGCAACCAATTCGTATTAGAGTTTCTCGACTATTTCGTAGACCCTCCTCGCTACACTATCCAAGAATGTATAGAACGCGGTCTTACCTATAGTGTGCCTCTGAAAGCCCGATTAAAGCTTTATTGTACTGACCCCGAGCACGAAGATTTTGAAACTATCGTACAAGACGTTTATTTGGGCACAATCCCTTATATGACGGCAAGCGGAACATTCGTTATCAACGGAGCTGAGCGTGTAGTAGTATCGCAGTTACACCGTTCACCAGGGGTATTCTTCGGTCAGTCGTTTCACGCTAATGGTACTAAACTCTACTCTGCACGTATTATTCCTTTCAAAGGTTCGTGGATTGAGTTTGCTACCGATATCAACAACGTGATGTACGCCTATATCGACCGTAAGAAGAAACTTCCTGTAACAACACTCTTCCGTGCGATTGGGTTTGAACGCGATAAAGATATATTGGAAATATTCGACCTTGCAGAAGAAATAAAGGTTTCTAAAACAGGGCTTAAAAAATACATCGGTCGTCGTTTGGCTGCCCGTGTGCTCAACACTTGGCACGAAGACTTCGTAGACGAAGATACCGGAGAGGTAGTATCTATCGAGCGTAATGAGATTATCCTCGACCGCGATACTGTACTCGATGAAGATAACATTCAAGAAATCTTAGAGGCTGATGTAAAGACCATTCTTCTTCACAAAGAAGATAGTCAGGCTACCGACTATACCATTATCCACAATACTTTACAAAAAGACCCTACAAACTCTGAGAAAGAAGCAGTGGAACACATTTACCGACAGTTGCGTAATGCTGAACCACCCGATGAGGAAACTGCTCGCGGTATTATCGACAAGCTATTCTTCTCAGACCAACGTTACAACTTGGGAGACGTAGGGCGTTACCGTATCAACAAAAAATTGGGATTGGATACCCCTATGGAAAAGCAAGTGCTTACCAAAGAGGATATCATCACCATCGTGAAATACTTGATTGAGCTCATCAACTCTAAAGCAGAGGTAGATGATATCGACCACTTGTCTAACCGCCGTGTGCGTACGGTAGGAGAGCAATTGGCAGCTCAGTTTGGCGTAGGTCTTTCTCGTATGTCGCGCACTATTCGTGAACGTATGAACGTACGTGACAACGAGGTATTTACTCCTATCGATTTAATCAATGCGAAGACCCTTTCGTCTGTGATTAACTCGTTCTTTGGTACGAACCAATTATCTCAGTTTATGGATCAAACGAATCCATTGGCTGAGATTACCCACAAACGCCGTTTGTCCGCCTTAGGACCTGGAGGTTTGTCGCGTGAGCGTGCGGGTTTCGAGGTGCGAGACGTACACTATACTCACTACGGACGCTTGTGTCCTATTGAAACCCCAGAAGGACCAAATATTGGTTTGATATCTTCGTTGGCGGTATTCTCGAAGGTAAACGGTATGGGCTTTATAGAAACGCCTTACCACAAAGTTACTAATGGGAAGGTAGACCTTAAAGATATGACCTACCTCACTGCCGAAGACGAAGAAGGACTCAAAATTGGTATGGCTAATATCGCATTAGACGATAAAGCTAATATCATTGAGGAAAAAGTGGTTGTAAAAGAAGATGGTGACTTCCCTGTAATTGAACCTAACGAAGTACAATATATAGACGTCGCGCCTAACCAAATCGCTTCTATTTCGGCTTCCCTTATTCCGTTCTTGGAACACGACGACGCGAACCGTGCGTTGATGGGCTCGAATATGATGCGTCAGGCAGTACCTTTGTTAAGACCTGAAGCGCCTATCGTAGGAACAGGTTTGGAACGCCGTGTAGCTTCAGATGCCCGTGTGCTTATGAATGCAGAGGGTGATGGTACAGTTGATTATGTAGATGCTGATAAAATCATTATCACTTATGACCGTACTGATGAACAAAAATTAGTGAGCTTTGATGCTGATGAAACAGTATATAACCTTATCAAATTCCAAAAAACAAACCAAGGCACTTGTATCAACCTAAAACCGATAGTTGAAAAAGGTGAGAGAGTGAAAAAAGGTCAGGTGTTGTGTGAAGGTTATGCTACTGAAAACGGAGAGTTAGCACTCGGTCGTAATATGAAGGTAGCGTTTATGCCTTGGAAAGGTTATAACTTTGAGGACGCGATTGTGATTTCGGAACGCGCTGTACGTGAGGATTTATTCACTTCTATCCATATTGATGAATACGCTTTGGAAGTGCGTGATACTAAATTGGGAGCCGAAGAACTTACCAATGATATCCCTAACGTATCGGAAGATGCGACCAAAGATTTGGACGAATACGGTATGATTCGCATTGGAGCAGAAGTACGCCCAGGGGATATTCTTATCGGTAAGATTACTCCTAAAGGAGAATCAGACCCTACCCCTGAAGAGAAACTCCTCCGTGCTATCTTTGGTGATAAAGCAGGTGATGTGAAAGACGCTTCTCTAAAAGCTTCACCTTCACTTTACGGGGTGGTTATCGACAAGAAATTGTTCTCACGTGCGGTAAAAGACAAACGCAAACGCAGTAAAGATAAAGAAGATGTAGCACAATTAGAAGCTGATTACAACGCTAAGTTTGAAGCTCTTCGCTCTAAATTATTGGAAAAACTATACAGTTTGGTAGCTGAAAAGACTTCGGAAGGAGTAGTAAACGACCTCGGTGAAGAAATTGTGCCTAAAGGTAAGAAATATACTAAAAAAGTGCTTGAAGGCATTGAGGATTATGCTCATCTTACTTCTGCAGGTTGGACTGACGATAAGCACATCAACGGTCTTATAGACGACCTTTTGCATAACTATCGCATTCGTGAAAATGACCTGCAAGGAGGATTACGTCGCGATAAATTTACCATTGCTGTGGGTGACGAATTGCCTGCAGGTATCCTCAAATTAGCTAAGATTTATGTGGCTAAGAAACGTAAGTTAAAAGTAGGGGATAAGATGGCAGGTCGCCACGGTAACAAGGGTATCGTAGCACGTATCGTTCGCGATGAGGATATGCCATTCCTTGAAGACGGAACTCCGGTAGACATCGTGTTGAACCCTCTTGGGGTACCTTCACGTATGAACATCGGTCAGATATACGAAACTGTATTGGGTTGGGCAGGACAAAAGCTCGGCAAGAAGTTTGCAACTCCTATCTTCGATGGAGCATCGCTTGAGCAAATTAATGAGCTTACCGATGAAGCAGGCGTACCACGTTTCGGTCATACTTACCTATACGATGGTGGTACTGGTGAACGTTTCGACCAAAAAGCAACTGTAGGTGTGATTTATATGATTAAGCTCGGACATATGATTGACGATAAGATGCACGCTCGTTCTATCGGTCCGTACTCACTTATCACCCAACAGCCATTGGGAGGTAAAGCCCAATTTGGTGGACAGCGTTTTGGAGAGATGGAGGTATGGGCATTGGAGGCTTATGGAGCATCTAGTACCTTACGCGAAATCTTAACTGTAAAATCTGACGACGTAGTAGGTCGTGCCAAAACTTACGAAGCGATTGTAAAAGGTGAGACAATGCCAGAACCAGGCTTGCCAGAATCTTTCAACGTATTGATGCACGAGCTTAAAGGTCTTGGATTGGATATCAGACTTGAAGAATAATGATTAATGGTTAATGATTAATTGTTGAAATTATAATAAAATTCCAAACTATTGAATATTCAGTAGTTTGGAATTTTTGTTTTTATATAGGAGGTTAAGGAAAAGGGAAGATGATTATCCCCAAGTGCTTAGCCAAAATTCATCAAAAAGGGTATTACCTGTCCAATCCCATTCTTTTTCCTTTTTTGCTGAGTTAAGTACCTCATCCATAGTATAAGCCCTATAACTTGCTGAGATGCATTCCTTTTCTTCCCAATCGCTTAGTTCACTTTTACAAGAAAAAAATACATATTCACGGTTGAATTCTGTGTCTTTATAGTATCGCTCAAAAGTTTCCTTATAGTTTTGCAATTGGTTGTTGTGAATAGAGGTATAAACCTTATTCTCAAGAAGGAGTGCGTACTTTTCTTCCTTTTGTGTTTCGTTGTTAAACAAGTAAAACTCTGCACAGAGGTCTATACTTTTCCATTGTAACCAAGTTTTTACTTGCTTAATTTCGTACTTACTTAGTTTTTCAGCATCACCAAAAAGCAGTACAGAAGTTATACTTTTGCAGTATTCCTCCATTTTAGGATTATGATAATCTCTTTCTCTATTAGTAATGCAACGAAGTGTCCAAGATAAGAAGAAGTCTACCAAACTTTCTTTTCTGCCTGTATTTTTTTCATCGTGCATAAAGAACGATTTTGTTTCGTCCATTCTGTCTTTTTCCATTTTGTATAGTTTTTAAAAATATTCTTCTCTCAAGCCCTTTTTTATTTTTTCATTGTCTAGTGTAAAAGTATATTCTTCTGGGAAATACTCTGAAAGTTCTAATTCTGAGGTACTGAACTGTAGTTCAGAAAGGAGAGGGTATTCTTCTTTTATGTCTAAATCATACTCGCTTTTAATTATAAATTTAGGTGTATTTTCTCCTCCTATTTTAGCAACGTTCTTAATATCTATTGGTAATAGATAAGCATCTTTTAAAATCCATCTCTTTATATCATTAGAGAAAAATATTTTCGATGTATCATAATAAATGTATTTTGCTGACATTTGATCATTATAATAAGAAGTATAGTCTTCTATTTCTTCTTTCAATTGAATAGCTTCTTCTTTTCCTATTTTAAGATTACTTTCTACTGAAATAGTATCTTCGGTATAATCATTATAGCCTCTATAATCATCATTAGCAGTTAGAATGCGATGTAGTTCTTCTTCTGTTTTATAACTGTATATAGGAATACTTCTACCTATAGTAATTGGATAAATCTCTTCGTCGGCATTATACTTACCTAAATTAATATAGAATCTCAATTCACGAAGTATTGAAACAACTATATCTGAACTAATTTCTTGAATTTTTTCTTTTCCATTGTTTTGTAGTCTTTCCTTAAACTCATTGGTTGTTTCAAATTCTCCTTTTTGTGCCCATTTTAAGAAGTTATCTTTAATTCTTGCTTTTATTTTTGCTATATCTGAAGTGTTTCTTAAAGATTCTTGCTCTTTTCTAATTCTTGCTTCCTCTTCTTCAAGCCTCTTTGTTTCTCGTTCCTGTTCTTCTTTAAGGCGTTTTTCTTGTAGTTCCTGTTCTCTTTTAGTCTTAGCTAATTTTTCTTGCTCTTCTCGTTTTTGCTGTTGAATTATTTGTCGCTGTTTCTCTTCTTTTTCTTTTTTGAGTTCAGCAGGAGTTTTGAGTTTTTCAGCGGCTTTCATTTCGTCTGCTATTTTAGTGATAAGTGCGTATGCTTGTATTGAACCGTGTTTTTTGCTATAAGTAGCGAGTTTTTGGTTAAACATTCCTCTAAGCATAGCTTCACCGAAGTCTTTATCTTTTCTTAGCCGATTAATTTCAGAAAGAGGAATACCTACCTGCTGTAAGTATTTATTCTCTATGGCTTCTACTTTTTTCTGATAAGCTGTTTTTTGTTGTGCAAAAGTAGGAACTACCAATAACAATAGTAGCCCTATTAAAAACATTCTTTTCATTGTATTTTGAATTTTGTTAATAATATTCTATGGTTCTTATGGTAACAGATTTAGGGGTAGCATCTTGGAAGTAAATTCTTTTTACCCAATTTCCTTTGCTATCTGATTCATAACGAGAATAAGATACTTCAATCCACTTATCTTCAAGTTTTGTAGTAGTATTTCGTTTTCCTATAAGATTACCCTTACTGTCATATTCTGAATATTCTATTCTCTCTCCTACTTTTATATCAGGAATAGGGTCGCTACTATACTCATCACTTATGATAGGAGTTCTATGCTCTATCAATTGATTATTTTCATTATACTTAAAGAACTCATTAAATTTTTTATCATCAGCTCCGAGAACAATTAGATTACCTTTCTCATCATACTGATAATTTTTCTCAGAAAAAACGAGATACTCACCTGCTATGTTCTCTTCTGTCCTGATTAATTGTCCCTTTGAGTTATATTTATAAATTATTTCATCTCTTGTACTACCATTAGGCAAAATTATTTTCTTCTTACTTTTATGCCCCTCATTATCATATTCATAAATATAAGACATTCTTTTATCCTTAGGACGGTGATCTGTGTAGTATTCCTCATACTCTTCTCTTACAAGTCTATCTCCTTCGTAAATATAAGTAGTTTTAGTATTCAAAAACCTATTGGGTAATGGCTCTGAAGTAGCTATTTCTGTAACATTTCCTTTTTTATTGAACAAGATTTTTTTTGTACCTTCATAGCTAAGTTCTTCCCCTGCTACAATTCTTCCTGACTCTTCTACTGCCTTATAAGTAGCATACTCAATGGATTTTACATTCCCTTTTAGTTCATATTTTTGCAAATCTTCAGTCTGCTTGTCAGATTGCCCACAAGCTATCTGTAATAGTAAACTAATTAATAATATGATTCTATTCCTCATTTTGTTGTTTTTTTGAGGAAGTAGATTGTATGCTTTACAACCTACTTCGTTGGTTTATATAATTTTAGCTAATAATTCTTGTGCTTTTTTATTATTGTTGTTGCTACTTTTGGTAAGCCATTCGATAGCTTTCTCTTGGTTTTTATCAACAAAGATACCTTCTAAGTAGCAAAATCCTAAATTATATTGAGCTCTTGCTTCTCCTTGAGCAGCAGCTTTTTCCCACCAAAAAAAAGCATTCTCATAAGATTGAGGGTTAGATCTCCCTTCAAAGAAACGGAATCCCATTTCAAATTGAGCTTCAGCATCTCCATTTTCTGCTTTTTCTAAAACTTTGCTTCCTCCGAAAATATCTACTTGTGCTTTTTCCATATTTTCCAAGTATTTAGCAGCTTCATCTTGTTTAGTGGCTATGGCTGATTTTCTTAAGGTTTTACCCCATTTGTTATCTGTGAATTCTCCATCTGCCCCCAATAGATAGAATTCATAAAAAGGTATCAACATATACCAACCTGATTTACCACAATCGTGACATCTTTTTACTCCTTGTGTTAAGTTAAAAAATATCAACGGAACAAAAGCTAATACATAAACTAAAAAAGCTGTGTTTACATTCTCAAAAGACTCAAAAATATGGTCTATAAGGTAAGCTCTCAGAATGATGTAATATGCCAAACTGATTAAAAAAGTAATGACGTATTCTTTTCTACTAATACGTCCTTTAAATGAAAATGGTGCTTTAAACATAGTATAATAATTTTATTTGGTTACCTACTCTCTTCAGGCTTTTCGGTTTCCGCCTTGTTGTTTATATAAGGACAAAAAAACGCGGTGCATTCCTTGTTTACCCATTACAGAAGCCCGACCAAAGGCTCACTACAAAGTAAAAAGGAATGCCCACGTAACCGCAGGCACTTCCACTTCACTTTCCTGTAGTGTAAAGAAAAATTGGTCGTATTTCTGTAAAGGAAAATGTAAAGCGAAACGCTAATATTGTTTATGTCTTTAAATGGCTATTTAACCGCAGTTAAATAGTGTTTAAATTGTTCTCGGTTGTCTAATTTTGGTGCATAGTTACGACAATTTTTTGTACTATGCAAGTTTTTAACATTTATTTTTTTACAGATGAGTTGTAAAAAATTAGAAATCAAATAGCAGAAGATAGAGCAATGAGGGTGTGAGCACTAATATTTTTCGAACTTTATCGCGAGTGATAAGTATTGCTATAAATATAACTTTTTCTAACATAAGAGCTACAATTTTAATCCTTTTAAGGCGTCTAATAGTATTTCTACTCTTTGTTTGCAACTCTCGAAGAAAGCTTCACTCTTTACAATTTAGCGCCCTCCCGTAGCATCCAAAAGTTCGTTGTTCTTTTGGGTGATAGTAGCGACTTGCTGTAATAGATTTTTTAGTTCTTTCATTATTATTCTTTTGGGCTACAAAATTAAGAAATTAAATAAGAATCAAAATTACTTTTTATCTTATAAAAGTATATTTATACGTTTTATTGTTATATCATTAAAAAAAATCTTATCTTTGCTCTCATTATCAATGATTATTTGTTATATTGAATATGAATTTTATCACTGAAAACCAAATAGAGTATCAAGCATTCTTTACCTTTTGGCATAAAAAAGAAGCTGAAATTGTAGTCCGTTTTGATGCTGAACGCCACTTTACAGAAGGAGAAAAGCAAGAAGTATTTCAGCAAGTAGCAACCAAAATACAGTGGTTGGAACAGCACAAGGAAGCTGTTTTAGAGTTTCTCCTCAAAAATGAAGAGGTAAGAGAACTTTTTGAAGAAGCCCAAGAAGAACGGGAAGAAGAAGGCGAGCAAGCAGTTTCTGATGAGCAGTTTTGTGAGGCGGTATATTTGCACAATCTGTATTGTGAAGTAGGCAAAGAAATAGCCTGCACTTTTGATATAGATACCGCCCCTGACTACTTTCTTGGTCATTTGGTGAATATAAAACTTGATGATAGCTATCATCTTAGCTTAGAAACTATTAGCGGATAATAATAATACTGAATTGTAACTTAATGTAATATAACAATTATGAATATATGTCCTGCCATCACAACTGATATAGCCTTATTACAGGCTATTGGCAAGCAAACTTTCTACGAAACCTTTGCTGAGACTAATACTCCAGAGGATATGGAGCAATATCTCACTACGAGTTTTGGAACAGCCAAAATACAGCAAGAACTATCGAATCCAGATTCTCTTTTCTTCTTTGTTGAAGAAGAAAACAAGGTGATAGGCTATTTGAAGCTTAATTTTTCCTCTGCTCAAACAGAACCACAAGACCCTAATGCAATGGAAATAGAACGTATCTATGTGTTGAAGGAATTTCACGGCAGTGGGGTAGGTCAAGCGCTTTATCAAAAAGCTATTGAAGTAGCTAAAGAGCGAAGAGTACCCTATGTATGGCTGGGGTATGGGAGAAGAACAAAAGAGCCTTACGTTTTTACCAAAAAAATGGATTTGTAGCTTTTGATACCCACACCTTCGTCTTAGGTTCTGATGCTCAAACCGATATATTAATGAAACTGTCGATGTTTTGAAATATCCCCCCCTTACTTTAAAAAATACAATGATTAGTTATACGCAAAAAGAACACGGCTGGGCAACGGTAACTATTAGCAATGGCACTGCCGAAATAGCCTTTGTAGCCTCTCACTTGCACGATAGTAGGCAAGATTTGATACGCTCGGTAGCAACCTTACAAAAGTACAAAGAAGCAACCGTTGTTTTTCAAGACGAACCCGATGGTTATGTACTTCATTTAGAGCGCGAGGACAAGCATTGCTATTATACCCTTCATTCCTTTAAAGGTTATGACCCAACAGCTCTTTGCGAGTTGGTTTTAGAAGGAAACATCAGTTTTGCAAGTTATAAAAACGATATAGCAAAGATTAAATAACACTATATGGAAATTACACAAGCCCTTAAAACAGAAATTTACCACACCCTTACCGACTTTTTAGAAGCCTATAAAGCTGAAGATGCCCAAGTATTAGCTGAAAAGTTTGATATTTCGGGAGAATTTTTAGAAGAAATCTATGAAATGTTTGACTTTGTAGAAGATAAAAGCGTATTGCACCTCTTTCCTATAGAAGAAATGGATAAAAAAGAAGGTGGAGGGGTGAATTTAAAGGTGTATAACTTCAATAATGATGATACCGCTGTGGGAATAGAAGCTCACTTGTGGGATGATCAAGAATATTTTGCCGTCATCAAAGGATATTACAACCTTAGTGACCAATTTCCTAAGTTTGTATTTCACTATTTTAGTGTTTAATATGCATTGTCCACTTTGCCAAAGGTCGTAGCACGACAGGCAGAGAAAATTAGGAAATGAGAAAATGAGATAAATGCCAATAAAACCAAATAATACCAATAATATCAGAAATAATCAACTTTGGCAAAGTTTGAGATGAAAAAGCGATGCGTTGGGCAATGGTTGGAGAATTCGGAAGGAAACGAAGATTTTCAGAAGGAGACTAAGGGGCTTTTTAATGAAAAAAGGGTGTAAGGAGGGTGGGGTTAGCTTATAGAGAGCTTATAGGAAGCTTATACGAATCTTGGACGATTGGTATAGGAAGGGCATATAAGTGATTGACTCATAGTATAATACAGCGATGCAAAAAATGGTAAAAACGGGGTTTCGAGGCGAAAGAAAGAGGAATCCTCACCCCGTCCCTCTCCCAAGGAGAGGGGGATATAGCGACGGAAAGGAGAAGAAATAATTAAAAAATTAGCAAATTAGAAAATTAGTAAATGGGAAAGTGTGAGGTCTTAGGGCATAGGCACTAGGGGAAAGTATGATAAAAAAAGGAACAAGTGACGAGAGACTAAGGACGAATGATGAAGGTAATACGGAGGAAATTTCAACTTTGAGAAAGGGCATAGCACGACAAGCAAATTAGAACCTTTGGCAAAAATAGTAGCAGGACAGGCGAGTAGAAACTTTGAAAGTGTAAAAGTTTAAGACTTCGATAAATTTTATGCTACTAACTATCAACCTCTTAAAATATTCTTCTAAAAATATTACGAAAAAATAATTGCTATTTTAAAAAATAGTTGTACTTTTGCACGATATTTTGTAAATAGGCTTCGTGGGGAGACCTCTATGAAGCCCGATAAATTTATTATATTCACCATAAATAATATGGCAAGAGAAAAAAATACAGCTGTTCCTAAATTTGATAAGATTTCGATTGGTTTGGCCTCTCCTGAATCTATCTTAGCCGTTTCACGCGGTGAGGTTACTAAACCTGAAACTATCAACTATCGTACTCACAAACCTGAACGCGACGGGTTGTTTTGTGAGCGTATTTTTGGTCCTGTAAAGGACTATGAATGTGCTTGTGGTAAATACAAACGCATTCGTTATAAAGGCATCGTCTGCGACCGTTGTGGCGTGGAAGTAACCGAGAAAAAAGTACGCCGCGAAAGAGTAGGACATATCAACCTTGTGGTGCCTATCGCTCACATTTGGTATTTCCGCTCATTACCTAACAAAATAGGTTATTTGTTAGGGCTTCCTTCGAAAAAGTTGGATATGATTATCTACTACGAGCGCTATGTAGTTATCCAACCAGGTATTGCCAAAGGACCAGAAGGTGAAGATTTACAATACTTAGACTTCCTTTCAGAAGAAGAATATCTCGCTATTACTGAGAGTCTTCCTGCTGATAACCAATATTTAGAAGATACTGACCCTAATAAGTTTATCGCTAAAATGGGGGCTGAGTGTCTTCTTGAACTCTTAGAACGTTTGGATTTAGACGCACTTTCTTACGACTTGCGTCACAAAGCTAATAACGAAAGTTCTAAACAACGCAAAACTGAAGCTCTTAAACGCTTACAAGTGGTAGAGGCGTTCCGCGAATCTCAAAGAAACCGCGAGAACAAGCCTGAATGGATGATAATGAAGGTGATTCCTGTGATTCCGCCTGAATTGCGCCCGTTGGTACCACTTGATGGGGGACGTTTTGCGACTTCCGACCTTAACGATCTTTACAGACGTGTAATTATTCGCAATAACCGTCTAAAACGCTTGATGGAAATCAAAGCGCCTGATGTGATTTTGCGCAATGAGAAACGTATGCTTCAAGAGTCGGTAGATTCACTTTTCGACAACACACGTAAATCATCAGCTGTAAAAACAGAGTCTAATCGTCCGCTTAAATCACTTTCTGACTCATTGAAAGGTAAGCAAGGGCGCTTCCGTCAGAACCTCCTCGGTAAACGTGTAGACTATTCAGCACGTTCGGTAATTGTGGTAGGTCCTGAACTCAAAATGTACGAATGTGGTTTGCCAAAGAATATGGCAGCCGAACTCTATAAGCCGTTTGTAATACGTAAGCTCATCGAGCGCGGTATTGTGAAAACGGTGAAATCAGCTAAGAAAATCATTGACAAGAAAGAGCCCGTAGTATGGGATATTTTGGAGAATGTAATTAAAGGTCACCCTGTACTACTGAACCGTGCTCCTACTTTGCACCGTTTGGGTATTCAGGCATTCCAACCTAAGCTCATCGAAGGGAAAGCAATACAGTTGCACCCACTTGTGTGTACAGCGTTCAACGCCGACTTCGACGGTGACCAAATGGCGGTGCACTTGCCATTAGGTCCTGAGGCTATCTTAGAGGCACAACTCTTGATGTTGGCTTCACACAATATCCTTAACCCTGCGAATGGTTCGCCTATTACCGTACCTTCACAAGATATGGTCTTGGGGCTTTACTACATTACCAAAGGTCGTAAGTCTACCCCTGAATATCCTATTAAAGGGGAAGGCTCAGTTTTTTATTCAGCAGAAGAAGTGAATATCGCTTATAACGAAGGAAAGCTCAGCTTAAACGCTTTTATTAAAGTGAAAGTGCGTGACCTCGACGAAAATGGCAATGTGTATTACCCCGTAGTAGAAACTACTACTGGACGTGTGCTCTTCAATGAGCTTGTGCCTTTGGAAGTAGGCTACATCAATGAGGTACTTACCAAAAAGTCATTGCGTGATATCATCGGTCGTATCCTCAAAGCTACTAGCATTCCTGTAACGGGAGACTTCCTTGACAAAATCAAGAATATGGGATACCGTTTTGCCTTTAAAGGCGGATTGTCGTTCAGTTTAGGGGATATCATCATTCCGCAAGAAAAAGCTGATATGATAGCCGAAGCCAACGGACTCGTAGATGGTATTATGATGAACTATAATATGGGGCTCATTACCAATAACGAACGTTATAATCAGGTGATTGACGTGTGGACATCTACCAATGCTCAGCTTACTGAATTGGCGATGAAACGCATCAGCACAGACCAGCAAGGGTTCAACTCAGTATATATGATGCTCGACTCGGGAGCGCGTGGTTCTAAGGAGCAAATTCGTCAGCTTACCGGTATGCGTGGTTTGATGGCAAAACCTAAGAAATCGAGCGTAGGGGGTGGTGAAATCATCGAGAACCCTATCTTGTCGAACTTTAAAGAAGGACTATCTATCCTCGAATACTTTATTTCTACCCACGGTGCCCGTAAAGGTCTTGCCGATACTGCTTTGAAAACAGCCGATGCGGGTTACTTAACTCGTCGTTTGGTAGACGTATCACAAGACGTGATTATTAATACAGAAGACTGTGGTACCTTGCGTGGGGTAGAAGTACGTGCCCTCAAAAAGAACGAGGAAGTAGTAGAAACTCTTGGCGAGCGCGTTTTAGGACGTGTATCGCTCCACGATGTATACAATCCTCTCACCGAAGAACTTATTGTGGGTGCTGGTGAAGAAATTACTGAAAAAATAGTAGATAAAATAGAAGCCGCTCCTATCGATATGATAGAAGTACGCTCGGCACTTACCTGTGAAGCAAAACACGGTATTTGTGCAAAATGTTACGGTCGAAACCTTTCTACCGGACGTATGGTACAGAAAGGGGAAGCCGTAGGAGTAGTAGCTGCCCAGTCTATCGGTGAACCAGGTACCCAGCTTACCTTGCGTACCTTCCACGCAGGTGGGGTTGCGGGTAACGTATCAGAAGAAAATAAAACTGAAGCCCGTTTTGACGGTGTACTAGAAATAGAAGACTTACGGGTAGTTCGTGGTAAAGACAACGAACAAAACCCTGTGGACGTAGTAGTGCGTTCATCTGAGCTCCGCGTGCTTGACCCTACTACCAAAATGGTACTTCAAACACACGATATTCCTTATGGAGCGCACATCTTTGTAAAAGACAAAGAAGAAGTGAAAAAAGGAACTTTACTCTTCCAATGGGATCCCTATAATGCGGTAATCATCTCGGAATACTCTGGTAAAATCGCTTATGAAGATATCGAACAGGGAGTTACTTACCAAGTGGAAATAGACGAGCAAACAGGCTTCCAAGAAAAAGTGATTGTAGAATCGCGTAACAAGAAGCTGATTCCTACCTTGCTCATCACTGATAAGAATGGCGAAACGCTTCGCTCTTACAACTTGCCTGTGGGTGCTCACATTATGGTGGACAACAACAGCAAGATTGAAGAAGGTAAGGTGCTTGTGAAAATACCGCGTAGCTCTGCCAAAGCTGGGGATATTACAGGAGGTCTTCCTCGTGTTACTGAGCTCTTCGAAGCACGTAACCCATCGAACCCTGCTATCGTATCCGAAATTGACGGAGTGGTATCGTTCGGTAAAATTAAACGTGGTAATAAAGAGGTAATCGTTACCTCACGCTCGGGCGAAGAACGCAAATACTTGGTGAAATTATCGAGCCAAATCTTGGTACAAGAAAACGACTTTGTACGTGCAGGTAAACCACTTTCCGACGGCTCTGTAACACCTGATGATATCTTGCGTATTAAAGGACCATCGGCAGTACAGCAGTATTTAGTAAACGAAGTACAAGAGGTATATCGCTTGCAAGGGGTGAAAATTAACGATAAACACTTTGAGGTTATCGTCCGCCAGATGATGCGTAAAGTGGAAATCCAAGACCCAGGTGATACTCTTTACCTCGAAGGTCAGTTAGTTCACAAAGACGATTTTATCGAGGAAAACGACCGCTTGTTTGGTAAGAAAGTAGTAGAAGACGCCGGAGACTCCGAAAACTTAAAAGCCGGACAAATAGTGAGCCTGCGTGAATTGCGCGATGAGAACTCACTACTCAAACGCTCCGATAAGAACTTGGTAATCGCTCGCGATGTGATTCCTGCTACTGCTATGCCAGTGCTACAAGGTATCACTCGTGCATCGTTGCAAACCAAATCGTTTATCTCAGCAGCTTCTTTCCAAGAAACTACGAAGGTATTAAACGAAGCAGCGGTAAGTGGTAAAGTAGACTTCCTCGACGGCTTGAAAGAAAATGTAATCGTAGGTCACCGTATCCCTGCAGGTACCGGACTCAAAGAATACGAGAAAATCATCGTAGGTTCTAAAGCCGATTTAGAACCCGTGGTAGAAAAGAAAAAATCGAGATAGACAATGGACGAAGTAGAAGAAAAAGAAGGACAGTTGAGCATTGAGCTCGACGACAAGATTGCCAAGGGAGTATACTCTAACTTAGCAATTATCAACCACTCGTCTACCGAGTTTGTAGTCGATTTTGTAAGCGTAATGCCAGGGATGCCCAAAGGGAAGGTGCGCAGTCGCATTATCCTTACCCCTGAGCACGCCAAACGCCTGCTATTTGCCTTAGATGATAATATCCAGAAGTTTGAACAAGCCAATGGCACTATTACCAATAGCGACGACCGTCACGCCATACCTCTCTTTGGTGTAACCGGACAAGCTTAATTTAATTACAAATAATCATAACTTTGCCAAAGATGTTAACCGCCTGTGTGGTTCACACCTTTGGCATTTTTTTATTACACTTCCTTCAAAAACCAATTCCTTTTTTAGCTTTTTACCTTTTATCCCCCTACTAAACTTACTTTTAATGTCGTTTTTCTTCGCCCTCTATTCCTCTCATACATAGTGCATTATACACCCTTCCTATACCAATCGTCCAAGATTCGTATAAGCTTCCTATAAGCTCTCTATAAGCTCCCCATACCCAAAATACATCTCTACCACCAAAAAAATATATCTTTTTCTTACCTTTTCTTTCTATCAATAAATCAGTGACTTAAGCACTTCTATTACAAAAATATTGATTATTTTTGGTACTATGTATTGCATAATACTTATTTTTGTCGTATCTTTGCCCCGAATTTAAAAACATCAAAACTATGGAAGAATTTAATGTCGAAAAAACAAGAACACAGATGCGCAAAGGCATCTTAGAAATGTGTATTCTTTCCATTATTGACAAAAACAAAGAAGCTTACGTTTCCGACCTGATTGAGGCGCTCAAAACAGCCGATATGATAGTGGTCGAAGGAACGTTATACCCTTTGCTTACCCGATTGAAAAACAGCGGGCTACTTACCTATCAATGGAAAGAATCTACTTCAGGACCTCCTCGTAAATACTACATACTAACCGAATCAGGCAGACGCTTCCTAAACGAAACCGTAAAAGCCTGGCGTGATTTACAAACAATGATTGATAAAATTATTTAAATTATGGACAAAGTAAAAAACATTAGTTTGGGTGGTTTTTCTTTTATCATCGAAGAAACCGCCTACAATGCCCTCAATAACTATCTCAATGAGGTGCGTAATCATTTGAACCAAAATACCGATAGAGAAGAAATTCTCTACGATGTAGAGCAGCGTATGGCTGAACTACTCAAAGTTCGTCTTAAAGAGCGCGAAGTAGTAATCGGTCAAGACGTACAATATCTTATAGAAGTATTAGGTCGCCCCGAACAATACGTCGAGGGTGAAGAAACCCCTCCTACTGAAACCAAATTTACCTTTTCTTCTTTGAAAGGGCGAAAGCTATACCGCGATATCGATGATAAGAAAATCGGTGGCGTACTCTCAGGCATAGCCCATTACCTTCAATACGACGTTGCTTGGGTACGCATCTTCTTTCTATTGGTCTTACTGGTGAATATCTTCATTCTTCACTTTTTTACCTCCGCTCTGTTGCTTTTGTATATTGCGTTTTGGGCTGTGGTTCCCCCTGCACGCACAGTCGCTCAGAAGTTAGAAATGAAAGGTGAAGCCGTAACCATCGATACCCTTTCTAACTTCTCTTTTACGGGCAAAGAAACCCTAAAACCTCAAAGGAATGGCTTCCCTGTCTTACTAAAAGTAATACTCTACTTTATCGCAATTCTATTACTATTGCCATTGTTTATATCCTTAGTAGCCGTAGTGCTCTCCTTATTTGGTATAACTGTATTCGGAAGCATTAGTCTGCTTGCCCTTAACGATTTTCTCCCCTTTATAGTGACGGCAACTTGGCAACGCTCTTTGTTGTACCTCTCGTTGATATTATTGTTTTTGCTACCTGTTTCGGTGGTGGTATTACTCAGTTTAAAACTCTTTATTAAGAGTTTTCGCACTCCTAAAATTTGGGTAATAGCCAATGTGTTGGCACTTGTGATAGGACTCATCGGGTTGCTAACCGTAGGAGGAACATTGGGCAAGGAGTTTATAACAAAAACACATGTGGAAGAAAAAATACCCCTCACCACCCCTTCTGATACCTTAGTGGCGGAAAAGATACGTAAAGAATACGGCTTCAATTCCCCTATAATACCCATCAATACCGATACCCTAATGGTAAAAGATTGTTCTTTTTTCATAGATACCCTTCCGCAAGGCGCAGTCCCCTATTTGCAATATATCAGAACGGCTCGTGGGAGCAATACTGTGGAAGCTAAAAAAAATGCCCAAAGTCCCATCTACCCGCTCACTATCAAAGGGAATCACATTAGCTTTCCTTATTATTACCAAATTGCCAAAGGAAATGTATATCGGGGGCAAGAGGTAAAAATAAAACTTTTTGTACCTATTGGCACTTACGTCCGCACCCTTAATGAGACCTTTTTTTCTCAAAAAGGAAGAAGATGGTTAAACGAAAACGGCCTTTACAAGGTAAGCAAAGACAGTATTTACGAGGTAACGGCAAAATAATACAAAAATAAAAAATGTTAATTATTCATTGGTTATTAATATTTTTCGTACTTTTGCACGGTTTTTGTTATAAGATGAAAATCTATAGAATTTAAATACGTAATTAACTAATAGAATGAAAAAATCATTTATCTGGGTTGCCTTAGCAACTTTCCTATTTGTGGGCTGTCGGGCTACTAAAGTTAGTGCCGATATGGACAAAGCTCCCGCAACATCTTCAGCTCAGAAAACTTACAATGATGCTACCCTCAAAGGTTGGCCTCACGAAGGTTTTAAACAAAACTTCCCTGGGCTGAACTTGCAAGAAGCCTATGCCCTACTCAAAGGTCTTACCCCTAAAAAAGTAATTGTAGGAGTGGTAGATTCCGGTGTGGATATCAACCACGAAGACCTTAAAAACGTAGTGTGGGTAAACACTAAAGAAATTCCTGACAACGGAATTGACGACGACAAAAACGGTTATGTAGACGACGTACACGGCTGGAACTTCCTCGGTAATATAGCGCAAGAAAATACCGAGATGACTCGTATTTACAAAACTAAGGATAAGAAAAATCCTGATTATGCCAATGCTAAAAAAGAATTCGATAAAGAAACTGCTGAAACTAAAAAACGCAAAGGCTATTATGAGCAACTTATCCAAATAACTGAGTTTGCCGATAACAACTTGCGTAAAATCACAGGTAAAGAAGTGTATACCGCCAAAGACATCGATGCTGCTACAAAAGGCAAAACTTTCGATGCTCCCACTACCGAGATGATTCAGTTTATGAAACAGCTATTAGCAGATGTCTCTAATTCTGGTGATATCAAAAAAGAACTCAACGACGCTATCGAGTATTTCGATACAAAACTGAAATATCACCTCAACCCCGATTTTTCACCTCGTAAAACTATCTTAAAAGATAATGAAAACGACTTTACCAAAAAGTATTACGGCAATAATAACGTAATAGGCCCCAATACCAAAGATGCCTTACACGGCACACACGTGGCAGGTATCATTGGTGCTGAACGCAATAACGGAATCGGTATGAATGGGGTTGCTGATAATGTGCTTATTATGGCAGTACGTGCTGTCCCCGATGGTGATGAGTACGACAAAGATGTCGCTCTTGCTTTGCGCTATGCAGTAGATAACGGAGCCAAAGTGATAAACACCAGCTTTGGTAAAGCTTTCTCTCCTCACAAAGAATGGGTGTATGACGCTATCAAATACGCAGCTTCTAAAGATGTTCTTATCGTAAACGCTGCGGGTAACGACTCTCAAGATATCGACGTGAAAGATACTTATCCTAACGACGAAGTAAACAAGAAAGAAATCTCCGATAACTTCCTTACCGTAGGGGCTTTGAACTATGAATATAACAAGAATTTAGTAGCCTCTTTCTCAAACTATGGTAAACGCAATGTCGATGTATTTGCCCCTGGGGTAAAAATCTATTCTACCACTCCTGAGAATAAATACGAGTTCTTGCAAGGAACCTCAATGGCTTCTCCTGAAGTAGCCGGAGTTGCAGCCTTGTTGCGTTCTTACTTCCCAAGTCTCAGTGCAGCCGAAGTGAAGAAAATTATTATGGAGTCTGGTGTAAAAGTAGATATGAAAGTATTCGTAGGTGAAGATGATGATGAAGGTAAAAAACGCAAAGAAATGAACTTCGCCGACCTTTCTACTACAGGTACTATTGTAAATGCTAAAAATGCAGTAATCTTAGCCGCTAAAATTACTAAAACAAAACTTAGCAAATAGAAATTTATATAATACAATGAAAAAAGCCGTATGAGAAATTCTCACACGGCTTTTTTCATATTTGCTTGTTATTCATAAGTCATTAGCATTTTAAATGCCTGTCGTGCTACGACTGCTACGACTTATTTATGAGCGTTGTAAAGCTCGGCAACTTTCGCCCAATTAATCACGTTAAAAAATGCCTCAATATAGTCAGGACGACGGTTCTGATAGTGCAAGTAATAAGCGTGTTCCCACACATCTAATCCCAAGATAGGAAAACCTCCGCAACCAGTGTTAGGCATTAGCGGGTTATCTTGGTTTGCAGTAGAGCAAATCTCAAGTTTACCTCCTTTGTGTACACAAAGCCACGCCCAACCAGAGCCAAAACGAGTAGCCGCAGCCTTGCTAAAAACTTCTTTGAAAGCTTCAAAACTTCCAAAAGCCTCTTCAATTGCCTTAGCCAATTCTCCCGTAGGTTTACCTCCGCCATTAGGGCTCATCACTTCCCAGAAAAGATTGTGATTGTAAAAACCGCCAGCGTTATTGCGAAGAGCAGCATTGTTCATATCAAGTGAGGTAAGAATTTCCTCAATAGTTTTGCCTTCTACCCCTGCTGGAGCCAAAGCCGTATTCAGGTTCGTAGTATAAGCGTTGTGGTGCTTAGTATGATGTATTTCCATTGTACGCGCATCGATGTAAGGTTCAAGCGCATTGTAAGCATACGGTAATTTAGGTAATGTAAACATAGTATTTTCTTTTTAAATTTTTAGCAAAAGTACTATAAAAGTTAATTGGTTGAGATACTTTAATGATAGATTTTCTTTATATAGGTATAATTATATTTTGGAAAGTATAATTATTTTCGTACTTTTGCAAGGTATTTTTCTTTTACAAAAACCCGCTACCCTATAATTATGAAACATTGTATCTTTTTTCTCCTTTATAGCTTTATTTTGGCTACTTATGCCCAAAAACCTAACGTCATCATCATTGTAGCCGATGATTTAGGCTATGGCGACCTAAGTTGCTATGGCGAAAAGACAATTCATACTCCGCAGGTAGCCTCACTCGCCAAACAAGGAATGGTCTTTACGAACGTACATTCCACCGCTGCCACTTGCACACCTTCGCGCTATTCACTCTTCACGGGCTTGTACAATTGGCGACGCAATGACACCGGTATTGCTCCTGGTGATGCTGCTATGGTCATTCGTCCTGAGCAAACCACCATTGCCGATGTGTTCAAAGCAGCAGGCTATACTACTGGCGCTATTGGCAAATGGCACTTGGGCTTAGGAGGCGAACGCGGTAAACAGGATTGGAACGGCTTTATCACTCCTGGACCTTCCGATATAGGCTTCGAATATTCCTGCATAATGGCTGCCACAGCCGACCGTGTACCTTGCGTGTGGATAGAAAACCAATGCGTAGCCAATTACGACCCCTCAGCACCCATCGAAGTGAGTTATAGCCTGCCTTTTGAAGGTGAACCTACGGGTAAGAACAACCCCGAACTGCTCACTAAACTCAAACCTTCCTTACACCACGGTCACGACCAAGCCATAGTGAACGGCATTTCGCGTATCGGCTATATGAAAGGAGGTGGCAAAGCGCTCTGGACGGACGAATATCTCGCCGATACCATTGTAGCCAAAACGGTAAAATACATCGAAAATCACAAATCACAACCTTTCTTTCTCTATGTGGGTACTAATGATATACACGTACCTCGCTACCCCAATCCGCGTTTTGTAGGCAAAAGTGGTATGGGTTACCGCGGTGATGCAATTCTCCAATTCGACTGGACAGTGGGTGAAATCGTAAAAGCCCTCAAAGCTAATAAGCTATACGATAATACGCTCATCATTATCACCAGCGACAACGGTCCTGTGATAGACGATGGTTATCAAGATCAAGCCGAAGAGCTCTTAGGCAGACATCGTCCGTGGGGAGCTTTTCACAACCACGGAGGCAAGTACAGCAATTACGAAGCGGGTACGCGTGTGCCCTTTATCGTACGCTATCCTAAGATAGTGAAAAAAGGTACTTCCGACGCTTTGCTTTCACATATCGACCTCTTTGCCTCTTTAAGTAAATTTATTGGTGCTGAGATACCCGCAGGAGCAGCCACCGATAGCGAAGATTACCTCAAAGCTTTCTTAGGCAAGGACAAGAAAGGTCGCCCTTATGTAATAGCCTCTGGGGGAGCGCTCTCCATCACCGATGGTCGTTGGAAATATGTAGTCCCCAGCGACAACCCCTCTTATCAACCCCTCACTCGCACACATCTGGGCAACTATCCTGAGCCCCGATTGTACGACCTCAAAGAAGACATAATGGAGCTCTACAATGTAGCAAAAGACCATCCCGAAGAGCTCACCAGACTCAAAACAATGCTCGACAATATTAAAAACAGAAAATAGTGCTTTAACAATCAATAATAAAATTCGCTCCAAAAAAGGTAGATACTTTTTTGGAGCGATGTAATATCAATACTTTTTCTTTTATTCTCCCTTCTATTTCCGCTTTTCTTTCGTTTATTCTTCATCTGCCCGTGTAGCTCGCTCCGTCTTTTGTTCGTTCTTTAGTCATTGTAGACCCACTGTAGACCCACTGTAGACCCACTGAAGCCCCACTCATCGTTCGCCTTACCTTCGCCTTTCCGTCGCTACATACTTTGCCAAAGTTGAAATCCCCTTCGCATTACCTTCGTCATTCGTCATTCATCATTCGTCATTCATCATTCGTCATCTCTTTCTTTTACTTTTTACATAAATCCCATTTTTTGTCATTTGCTAATTATTTTCTATTTTTGCACTTTAAACAACATCTGTTCCGATGGAAGACAATACACATCAAAACACTACTCCACAAGGAGATAGCATCATTAAAGTCACAGGTATGTACCAAGATTGGTTCTTGGATTATGCTTCGTACGTAATCCTCGAACGGGCTGTACCAGCAATCGAAGATGGCTTTAAGCCCGTACAACGCCGTATTATGCACTCGCTTAAAGAATTAGACGATGGTCGCTACAACAAGGTGGCTAACGTCGTGGGGAATACAATGCAGTATCACCCTCACGGCGATGCGAGTATAGGCGATGCTATTGTACAAATCGGTCAGAAGGACTTGCTCATCGATACGCAAGGTAACTGGGGAAATATCCTCACAGGTGACGATGCGGCAGCTCCTCGTTATATCGAAGCTCGCCTTTCTAAGTTTGCCCTCGATGTGGTGTTTAGCCCTAAGGTAACCGAATGGCAATCCAGCTATGATGGTCGTAAGAAAGAGCCTATCAGCTTGCCGGTGAAGTTCCCGCTCCTCTTGGCACAAGGTACCGAGGGGATAGCTGTGGGTCTTTCTACCAAGATATTGCCTCACAACTTCATCGAGCTTATTGAGGCTTCCATTGCTTACCTCAAAAATAAACCTTTTGAGTTATACCCCGATTTCCCTACTGCGGGTATTATGGACGTAAGTGGCTATAACGATGGGGCAAGAGGCGGACGTGTGCGGGTGCGTGCTAAGATTTCACAACTCGACAAGAGTACGCTTTGCATCACCGAAATTCCGTTTACTACCACCACTACCTCGCTCATCGACTCTATACTGAAAGCCAACGAAAAAGGCAAGATAAAAATCAAAAAGGTAGACGATAACACAGCTGCCAATGTAGAGATATTGGTGCACTTGCCCAACGGCACGTCGCCCGATAAGACTATCGATGCACTCTACGCCTTCACTGCCTGCGAAACGGCTATTTCGCCCATTACCTGTGTGATTGAGGACAACAAACCGCATTTTCTCACCGTTTCAGAAGTGTTGCGCCGCAGTACCGACCGCACAGTAAGTCTGCTCAAACAAGAGCTCGAAATTGAACTTTCTGAACTCGAAATGCAATGGCACAGTGCCTCGCTCGAAAAGATTTTCATCAGAGAAGAGATGTATATCGACTTCAAGAACTACACCGATAAAGAGAGTTTGTACGAGTACTTGTACCAGCGTTTTGAACCTTTCAAAAAAGATTTGATCCGTGAGATTACCGATGACGATTTGGCGAAACTCACCCAAATACCAATGATTCGTATCACCCGCTTCGACTCTTATAAGGCTGATGAAAATATTCTCAAAATTGAAGCTGATATCGAGGAAGTGAAAAACCACCTCGCAAATCTTATCGACTATGCGATTTCCCATTTCGAACGACTCAAAAAGACTTATGGTAAGGGGCGCGAACGGAAAACCGAAATGCGCGTATTCGATACCATCGAGGCGACCAAAGTAGTGGTGCGCAATACCAAACTCTATGTGAACAGAGCTGAAGGTTTTGTAGGTACAGGCTTGCGCAAAGATGAGTATGTAGGTGATTGCAGTGATATCGACGATGTGATTGTATTTACCGAAAGCGGTGCGATGTACGTTACCAAAGTATCCGATAAACAATATATAGAGAAAAACATCATACACGTAGCGGTCTTTAAGAAAGACGATAAGCGCACCGTGTACAATATGATTTATAAGGACGGACAAACAGGCTTCTCCTATATCAAGCGCTTCAACGTTACGGGTATTACCCGCGATAAGAAGTACGAGCTCATTCCTCAACACAAAGAGTCGCGTGTGCTCTATTTTACTGCCAACCCTAATGGTGAAGCCGAAGTAGTAACCGTGAACTTGCGTCAGTTAGGCACTTTGCGCAAACTGCGATGGGATATCGATTTTGCCGATACCCTCATCAAAGGGCGTGGCGTGAAAGGAAACCTCGTAAGCAAATATGCTATCAAGCGCATCGAGCTAAAAGAAAAAGGCGTATCAACCCTCAAACCGCGCAAGATATGGTTCGACGATATTGTAAAACGCCTCAACACCGAAGAGCGCGGTACGCTACTGGGGGCTTTCAAAGGCGATGACCGTATGCTTCTCATTACCAAAGAGGGCGTCGTGAAGACCATTATCCCCGAATTGAGTCTGCATTTCGAGAACAATATCGCCGTAATGGAGAAATGGGTGCCCGAGAAACCTATTTCGGTGATTTACTACGATGGCGAGAAAGAACGCGTGTTTGTAAAACGCTTTGTGGTAGAGAACGAAAACCGTGAAGAGTTAGTCATTACCGAACATCCTAAATCGCAATTGCTCTTTGTCTCTGCCGATTGGCGACCTATGGCTGAGGTAGTCTTCACCAAAGAAAAAGGCAAGGAGAAAGAGAACCTCATTGTGAATTTAGAAGAGTTCATCAGTGTAAAAGGCATCAAAGCCTTGGGCAACCAGCTTACCACCGACAAGGTGAAAACTGTCAACACCCTTGAATCTCTCCCCTACGAAGAACCCCAAGAAGAGGAACCCGTAGAAGACCTCGGCGATGAAGAAATTGTCCCTCCTCCCTCTGAAAATGATAGTGACGGCACCCAAACAGAATTAGAATTCTGAGATAACGATGAATAATTAAGTCGCTTTTGCGTCGCTACACTTTGCCAAAGTTTTTAATTGCTCGTCGTGCTACGACCTTTGGCAAAGTTGATTGAGCAGTATGTCCGAAGTTTTAAAAAACAAACCTTATGAAAAACTATATTACACTCTTTATCATATTGTTGTTGGGAAGGAATGTAGCGGTGGCACAAGAGAGCAAAGAAGCTGTACTCCACCGGCTCAACCAAACCATTGAGCAGAGTGCTACTTATATACAAGCCAAAGAACAGCGTATTACTTCTTTGAAAAAGGCTCTTAAAATAGCCTCTCAACCAACAGAAAAATACGACCTGCACAAACAATTGTATTCCGAATACCGAAAATTTAAAGCAGACTCGGCAGTAGCCTATTTGCTGAAAAACGAACAAATAGCAATAGCTTTAAACGATGCTGAAAAGCAAGACGAAACCCATATCCTACTCTCTAAACTCTACTCGGTAAAAGGAATGTACATAGAAGCGTTGCAACTGCTAAAAGCTATCGATAAACACCGATTACCAAAGGAATCTCTGTGTGAATATTACGATTCGTGTTATGCCTTGTGCAGTCATTATGGGCAAAGCATCAATAATAGCGCTTATTTGAGTGCCTCCAACCGCTACCGCGATTCCTTACTATTGTGCATAGACAAACAGTTGCTTACTTTTAAAGTAAACAGTGCTATCGATGAGTTCTTTACAGGAGACAAGAACCGCGCTATGCAACAGTTTCAGCAACTATTGCCACAAACTACCGAAGAGGAACCTGAACGTGCTATAATAGCTTATTATTTAGGACTTGTAGAACGAGAAAAAGGAAATGACGACCTTCAAGAATACTATTTTGCCCTTTCTGCTATCGCCGACATCAAAAATGCAATCAAAGATAACGCTTCCTTGCAGAGCTTAGCGCTTACTTACTACAAACGAGGGAATATAAGCAAAGCCTATCAGTTTATCAAAATGGCTATCGATGATGCTGCCTTCTGCAATGTGCGACACCGCGCCGAAGAAGGTGCCTCTTTCTATTCCATCATCAACACCGCCTATCAAGAGAAAGAAGCCAAACAAAAGAAAGAATTACAATTGTATCTGGTACTCATCAGTGTGTTATCAGTAGCCCTGATTATCGCTTTGGTATATGTGTACAAACAAGTAAAGCGATTGATAAAGATACGTAAAGAACTCTCTTACAGTAATCAGCAACTCGAAAAGCTCAATACTGACCTACAACTGATGAACCAAACCCTCGAAGAGGCAAACCTCAATCTCGAAGAGGCGAATCTCATCAAAGAAGAATATATTGCCCATTTCTTCAACCTCTGTTCTGCTTATATCGATAAGATTGAAAACTACCGAAAACTACTCTACAAAAAGGCTTCTAAACATCAGTTTGACGACCTTACCAAGGTGCTAAAATCTACCTCCGTAGTAGAACAAGAATTAGAGGCACTCTACAAGAATTTCGATACTATCTTCCTCAATATATACCCGCATTTTGTAACCCACTTCAACGCTCTTTTAGAAGAAGGCGAACAAATCTTACCCAAAAAAGGCGAACTACTAAATACCGAATTGCGTATCTTTGCCCTCATTCGTTTAGGCATCACCGATAGTAATAAGATAGCCGAATTCTTGCGCTATTCTCTTCGCACAGTGTACAACTATCGCACCAAAGTACGGAATAAAGCGAAAGGAGAACGCGATACTTTCGAAGAAAAAGTGAAGAAAATACGTAATTAATAGGTGAAATTTCAGTACTTTTTTAAGCTTTTTTCACAATTCAATTAGCTAATATTCAATTCGATATTTTTTGAAAGCAGTACTTTTCTAATACCCGATTGCACACAAGTGTTTTTTTGCTGTACTTTTGGAGCGACTAAACAAACGTAATGTTTTTATTTTATGAAAGTACTCAAAGAACATTTAATGCTAATGATGGTACTGTTAGTAGGCTTTGTAGGTTTTGCCCAAGCACAATACAGCAGAGTAACAGGTACCGTAACCGATGACAAAGGAGCACCTCTTCCTGGTGTTTCTGTAGTAATAAAAGGTACTACCAAAGGCGTAGCTACTGATTTCGACGGTAAGTATACACTTACTGAAGTAGCTCGAGGAGCTGTTTTAGAGTTTTCTTCTGTAGGCTACAAAACCCTCGATTTAAAAGTAACAAGTGAACAGCTCAATGTCAAACTTTCTGAAGTTGCCCAAGACCTCGATGAGATAGTAGTAGTGGGCTATGGTACTCAAAAACGTGGTGATGTAACCACTGCTATCACCTCAGTAAAGACCCAAGACCTCGACCAACGTCCTGTAACCTCAGCTGCACAAGCCATTCAAGGGCGTGCTGCGGGTATCCAAGTAGTACAACCTAGTGGTGCTCCAGGTGCAGGCTTGGCAGTGCGCATTCGCGGGAATACCTCTATCAGCGCTTCTAACGACCCTCTATATGTAGTAGATGGTATCCCTGTGCAAGACATCAGTGGGATTGCCCCTACCGATATTGAGAGTATGCAAGTGCTCAAAGACGCTTCCTCAGCAGCTATCTACGGTTCACGTGCTGCTAATGGCGTAGTGCTTATCACTACCAAACACGGAAAACGTAACGAGCCTAAAGTATCTGTTAATACTTATGTGGGTATCTCGCAAGTAGCCAAACGCATAGAATCCTTAAATACGGCTCAATACAAGGAACTGATGGACGAAACAGGTGCTGTTACTCTTCCTTCAGGGCTTACCGATAAAACCGATTGGTTCGACGAGACCTTCCGCAAGAGTATTATCCGCAATACACAGCTTTCTTTCTCAAATGCAACTGAAAATACCAAGTATTACATTTCAGCAGGGAACTCTAAAGATGAAGGGGTTATTCGCTCTTCTTTCTTCGAGCGTTATAATGTGCGCCTCAACTTAGAAACCAAAATGCGCAAATGGCTCACTTTTGAAACCAATCTATCCTATTCCGATTACTCGTCTAATGGTATTATTACCGGTACGGGCTCTAACCGTGCAGGGGTAGTGCTTTCGGTAATCAATACTCCTAAATACGCCCCTATATGGAGCGATAAACCCGGTGAGGAAGGTTGGTATTACTACAATTTCTATGGAGCAAACCTCACTCACCCTGTAGAGAATATCTCTCGTAATGCCGACAATACCTCTAAGAGCAATCGCTTGGTAGGAAGCGTATCGGCTATCGTAACTTTCTTGCCGAGCTTGAAGTTCAAATCTACAGTAGGTATCGACCGTTTAGGACGCACTCAAACTCATTGGACTGACCCTAAACTCACCGAATATGGACGTAAGATCTTCGGTACTGCCGACGATATTCGTACTAACAACACCGTGATGACTTACGACAATTTGCTTACCTTCGATAAGAGTTTCGGCAAACACAACCTTTCTGCTTTGGCAGGTACTTCAGGAACGGTATCTAAATGGAACGAAAGCTATTTGTATGCCTCTCACTTCCTTACACCCGACATCAAAACCCTCAACGCTGCCAATAAAATAGAACAAGGTAGTGGTTCGAGTGCTGCCGAATGGGCGATTATGTCGTATTTAGGTCGTATTTCTTATAACTACGATAGCAAATACCTTCTCACAGCTAATTTCCGTGCCGATGGTTCTTCAAAATTGGCACCTGGAAAACGCTGGGGGTACTTCCCTTCTGTATCCGTCGGTTGGCGTATCTCACAAGAAAACTTCTTGAAGAATGTAGAATGGCTTAGCGAACTCAAATTGCGCGGTGGCTGGGGACAAACAGGTAACCAAGCTGGTATATCCGATTATGGCTACTTACAACGCTTTTCTATCACTCGTCAAAACTGGTGGGAGGCAGGCAAAGGTGATGCAATGGTAACTTTGCGCCCTAATTCATTCTCTAACCCTAACCTCACTTGGGAAACCACCACTCAAAGCAATATAGGGCTTGACCTTTCGCTTTTCAAAAATCGTATCTCTTTAGCGGTAGACGCTTACCTTAAAAAGACTACCGATTTATTGATGGATGTGCCTCTTCCTGCTACTTCACCAGTACCTTCTATCTATCGCAATGAGGGCGAAATGACCAATAAAGGGTTAGAGTTCTCTGTGGATAGCCGTAACCTTACAGGTAATTTTGAATGGAATACAAACTTCAATATCTCGTTCAACCGCAATGAGCTAACTAAACTTACCCTTCAAAAAGTATATTACTACGCCAGCACTTCCGAAGCTATTACTGAACAAGTGGTGCGTATTACCGAAGGGCAGCCTTTGGGCAAGTTCTGGGGATTTATAAGTGAAGGAGTAGACCCTCAAACAGGTAATATCAAATACAAAGACCTTAATGGTGATGGTAAAATCTCAGTGTCCGATAAAACTTATATAGGCGACCCTAATCCCGATTTCACCTTTGGGCTTACCAATGACTTCACTTATAAGAACTTTACTTTAAGTGTTTTCTTTCAAGGTTCTTATGGTAATGATATCTACAACGCTTCTCGTATAGAAACTGAAGGTATGTACGATGGTAAAAACCAATCAACAGCAGTACTCAATCGTTGGAGAAAACCTGGTGACATTACCGACATTCCTCGTGCTGTAAGAAGTACCGATAACATCAAAGCCTCTTCGCGATGGGTAGAAGATGGTTCGTATTTGCGTCTCAAAACACTTACTCTGGCTTATAACCTTTCTAATGAGGAATTGTTGAGATATGGTATTCGCAAGATACAATCTTATTTCACCGCTCAAAACCTTTGGACACTCACTAACTACAAAGGATTTGACCCCGAAGTAAACCAAGGGCTTTCAGGTCCTACGATGGGTATCGATTGGGGTACTTATCCTCAAACCAAAACTTTTATCTTTGGCTTAAACATTGATTTTTAATACCTATACAAAAATGAAAAGATATATATACCTTGCACTCTCGTTAGTAGCACTAACGGCGTGCAGTTTAGATAAAGACCCTATTTCGGAGTTCAACGAGAAAAACACAACTGCCGAGGGCAAAAGCTCTTCTGCCATAGAAACCAAAGCACAAATGCAAACCCGCTACGAGGCTATCTATGCTTTCGTACGAGGTAGCGCGCAAGAGTTCTGGACGTTAGACTTTCTACAAAATACCGAAACTCGTGCCGATAACGCTTATGCAGGTACTTCTGGCGTCGAGATTACTTCTATAGAACAGAACAGCCAAGATGCATCTAACGGGAATATCAAACGTGATTGGCAAAAATACTTAGAAGGTATCAACTTAGCCAACGTAGTAATTGCCAATGTAGATAAAGTGCCCGATGCCTCGCTTACAACAACTGAACGCAAACAGTGGAAAGCCGAAGCTAAAATACTCAAAGCGTGGCTTTTATTTGATATGGTGCGCTTTTGGGGAGCAGTACCTATTCCTCCTATCGAAGTCCCTGAAATATCATCTGAAAATGTAGAAGAAACCTACAAATTGCTCTTCCCTGAACGCTCTTCAGTTGCCGAGGTGTACAACATCATTCGCACCAACCTCGAAGAGGCTCTCGTCGATGCTCCTGCTGTGAAGGCTAATGATAAGTTCTTCTTTAGTCGCGCGGTTGCCAATGCACTCTTAGCTCACGTATATGCCGAGAAACCTATACGCGACTACAACAAAACCATTCAGTATTGCGCAGCCGTAGAAGCCGATGGCTTTTCTCTCTTGCCTAATTACGCCGATTTATTTCAAATCAACGATGCTAAAACCGATGTAAAAGTGCGTAATTCTGCTGAGTCTATCTTCGAGATTACCTACTCTCAAGGCGGACAAACGTGGTTACCAGGTCTCTTCGGCTTAAACTACACCAACCCCAATAGCACTTACGACTGGGCAAAATGGGTAACCCCTTCACGCGACCTCATCGCTGCTTTCGATGCCGAAGGTGATACCGTGCGCAAAGATCAAGCTATCGTTTGGGGGCAACCTTCTTGGAAAAATTATTACCCTTCTGAACACTATCCTTTTATGTACAAAATACGTTCAGGAGGCAGTAGTATCATTAAGTTGCGTTTAGCCGATATCCTCTTGCTCAAAGCTGAAGCTTATGCCGCTTTAGGTCAAACTGCCGAGGCGGCTGCCTTAGTAAATCAAGTCCGTGCAAGGGTAGGACTTGCTGCTATTTCCACCTCTCTTTCACAAGAACAAATGAAAGAAGCCGTGCTTAAAGAACGTCGTTTAGAGCTGGCTTTCGAAGGTTTCCGTTGGTTCGATTTGGTGCGTAACGATAAAGCCATTGAAACAATGAACTCTCTCAACGCAAGAGATACTGGTAGACTAAAACAAACCTACCCGCTCAACGAGAACACAGTGCTTTATCCTATCCCACAAACTGAATTAGAAAACAATAAAAAACTCACCCAAAACCCTGGTTACTAATGAAATTATTCCCATCTTTTTTACTTGTAATACTCTGGAGCATCGCTTCTTGTAGCTGTCAGAAAAAATCCAACACAGGGGAGGAACCTACTCCTCCTCCTGTTGTTGAGCCATCGGTAGGTAAAGTGAGCGTATTGCTGACTACAGCCAATCGCCAAAAAGAACTTTACAAAGAGCAAACCGACCTAAAGCTCATCAAAAATCCTAACGCATCTTATAGTATCACCCTAAAACCCGCTGAAAAATTCCAAACTATCTATGGCTTCGGGGCTGCCATTACAGGTTCTACCTGCTATAACTTGATGCAGATGTCCCCCGCCGATAGAAAAAATTTCCTCATTCAAACCTTCTCTGAAACTGAAGGTTTTGGACAGAATTTCGTGCGTATATCCATCGGCTGTTCCGACTTTTCTCTAAGTGAATACACCCTTTGCGATACCAAGGGAATAGAGCATTTTGCCCTCACCAAAGAGGAAACGCAATACGTGATTCCTATACTCAAAGAGATTCTCGCTATCAACCCCAAAGTGCAAATCATAGGCTCTCCTTGGACACCTCCACGCTGGATGAAAGTTAATAATCTTACCGATTTGCAACCTCATAACCATTGGACAAGCGGTCAGCTGAACCCTGCTCACTATCAGGATTATGCGCTCTATTTCGCCAAATGGTTGCAAGCGATGAAAGACAATGGATTGAACGTCAAAGCCATCACTATACAAAACGAACCCCTCAACAGGGGCAACTCGGCTTCTATGTATATGGGATGGGACGAGCAGCTCGCCTTTATCAAAAACGCCTTAGGGAAAACTCTGCGCGACAAAGGTTTCACTGAGGTTAAAATCTACCTCTTCGACCATAATTACAACTACGATAATAAGCCTTCACAACAGCAATACCCCTTGCATATCTATAAAGATGCCGATGCCTCTCAGTACGTTGCGGGGGCTGCTTACCATAACTATGGGGGAAATCCTAACGAATTGAGCAACATTCATAACCAATACCCCAATAAAGAACTCATCTTTACAGAAAGCTCTATAGGTACTTGGAACGATGGTCGCAACCTCGAACGCCGTCTCACCGAAGATATGCAAGAGCTAGGTATCAAAACTCTCAATAATCATTGCAAGGCGGTGATGGTGTGGAATTTGATGCTCGACGAGCAGGGAGCTCCCAATCGTGAAGGCGGTTGCAAAACTTGTTTTGGTGCGGTTGATATCCAAACATCCGATTATAAAACGATGCAACGCAATTCGCACTACTATGTGATAAGTCATCTTTCGGCAGTCATCAAGCAAGGTGCGACCCGTATAGGCGTTGAGAAAACCACTGATGACAACGTGCAATGTACTGCATTCGAGAACCCCGATGGCTCTTTGGCTTGTGTGTTGTTGAATAAAAAGAAAGAAGCAACCTATCTGACCCTAAACACCGGCAAGTACTATTTCTCTTATGAAGTACCCGCTAACAGCGTGGTATCCTTTTTGATACCTAAAATATAAACAGAAATTGTAAACTTTGCCAAAGCTCGTAGCACGAGAGGCTATAATAACTTTGGCAAAGTTGAACATCAATAAATTAATTAAGCAAATGAAAAGAATATTACTGTTGTTATTCCTATTAGTAACAACCTTTGCGAGTGCGCAAACCGCAACCCCTACAACCCTTATCAAAACCGTTATTCCATTTGAACAACGCGACGAAACTTCTTGGATTACCCGTTATCAAGGCGATATCAATCGTTATCAGAAGGAGAATAAACGCTTAAAAGACCTCTCTTGCGACGTACTCTTTCTGGGGAGTTCATCTATCAATCTGTGGGATACTATCTATGAAGATTTCGCCCCACTGAAACTCATTCGTCGTTCCTACGGAGGGGCTACTTTGCGCGATATGATTTACAATTACAACACTATCGCCAAAGGCTATACCCCTAAGAGCATTTTGCTATACGTGGAAAACGATTTGGGCAATCATAAGGAAGGTGTAAATGCCGTGAAGTGCTTTGATCTTTTCCGTATATTTATCGACAAACTCAAAAAAGATTATCCTAATACGCCTCTGATTGTGGTATCGCTAAAACCCTCACAACACAAAGCCGACCAGCTGAAAGACCAGCTATTGGTAAACGCTCTTTTAGAGGAAAATGCCACAGCACAAGGCTATACTTATATTGATATCACCAAAGTAATGTACGATGAAGCGGGTAACCTCCGCACTGATATCTTTAAAGAAGACAACCTACATATGAATGCCGAAGGTTATAAGCTCTGGACAGCCATTCTCAAACCGCTTCTTATTAAAAAAGTGAGAGGAGAATAGATTAGCAAGTTAACAGATTAACAGATTGTAAATGAAGAGTGAGACATATATAGGAGATATAGAACTTTTAGACTGCTGAAAAAATGTTAAAGTATGCTAAAAGGACAAGAAAAAGACAAACTTTTTTAGGAGGTACTCATTTTTCACCTTAAATAACTAAAATACTAATAATCATTTTATTACATTACTTTTTATGTTTTACTTTTCAGCCACTTTGGACGAACCTAAAGCGAACCTAAGGCGAAGGTAAGGCGAAGCTAAACCGAAGATAAGGCGTTACTAAACTGAAAATCAATTGGCTAAAAAGAGGTATGAAAATCTGAAGAAAATATGTTAAAAATTAGTTTTTGACGAAAAAAACGCAAAAATATTATCTCTGAAAGAAAATGAAATTTGTTTTATTAAGAGGTAGTATTTCTATTTGCTCAATTCTAAGAACACTAACAACTAAAAATGACTAATATGAAAAATATAAAAACTTTACTGCTTTGCTGTGTCGTAGGTACGCTCTCAGCCCAGCAAACGCCTGTTTATTTAGACGCTTCGCAACCCATTGAGAAACGTATAGACGATGCCCTCTCGCGAATGACCTTAGAGGAAAAAGTAGCTATGTGCCACGCTCAATCTAAGTTCAGTGCCCCTGGCGTATCCCGCTTGGGTATTCCCGAAAATTGGATGACCGATGGTCCTCACGGCATACGCCCGGAAGTACTCTGGGACGAGTGGAATCAAGCAGGATGGACAAATGATAAATGTACCGCTTTCCCCGCTCTCACTTGCCTTGCTGCCACGTGGAATCCCGCTCTCAGCAAAGCCTACGGAAAAGCCATAGGTGAAGAAGCCCGCTATCGCAACAAAAACGTACTCTTAGGTCCTGGGGTGAACATTTACCGCATTCCTCTCAACGGTCGCAATTTCGAGTATATGGGTGAAGACCCTTATTTAGCTTCCAAAATGGTCGTGCCTTATGTGCAAGGCGTGCAAGCCAATGGTGTGGCTGCCTGTGTGAAGCACTATGCGCTTAACAATCAAGAAATCAACCGCCATACCGTGAATGTAAAGGTAGACGACCGCGCCTTGTATGAGATTTACCTCCCCGCTTTCAAAGCCGCTGTGCAAGAGGGAAAAGCGTGGAGCATAATGGGGTCTTATAACAAATACAAAGACCAATGGGCTTGCCAAAACCAATACCTATTACAAGATATCCTGCGTAAAGAATGGGGCTTCGACGGTGCCGTAGTATCCGATTGGGGTGGAGTGAACAACACCGATGGTGCTGCTCTCCACGGATTGGATATGGAATTTGGTACTTGGACTGACGGAATGGCTGAAAACCGCTCGAATGCTTACGACCATTACTTCCTTGCGCAACCTTTTCTCGAAAAACTGAAATCGGGGGAAATAAAGGAAGAAGTTGTAAATGAAAAGGTGCGCAATATCCTCCGACTTATATTCCGCACCAATATGGCAGCCAATCGACCCTTTGGGGCATTCGCCTCACCAGAACACTTTGCCGTCGCTCGCAAGATAGGACAAGAAGGCATCGTACTACTCAAAAACGATAAAAATGTATTGCCTATCGATGTTAAAAAGGTAAAAACCATAGCCGTTATAGGTGAGAATGCTATCAAAATGATGACCGTAGGTGGAGGAAGTTCCTCACTTAAAGCTGTTCACGAGATACTCCCCTTAGACGGAATCAAAAACCGTGTGGGCAATACAGCCAAAGTGCTCTATGCACGTGGCTATGCTAGCGACGATTACAAAGACCAAGACGGGCTTGCTGCTAACGACATCACCGATAAACGTCCTGCACAGGAACTCCTTGCCGAAGCTGTAAAAACCGCTAAACAAGCTGATGTAGTTATCTTTATAGGCGGACTCAACAAACACGATGGTCAGGATTGTGAGGGTAACGACCGCAAACAATACGGCTTACCTTACGGACAAGATGCTGTGATTGAAGCTTTGGCAAAAGCCAATAAAAACTTGGCAGTAGTGCTCATCTCGGGTAATGCAATGGCGATGCCTTGGGTGAAAAGTGTACCCGCTATTGTACAAGATTGGTATTTAGGCTCCGAAGCAGGTAATTCCCTCGCCGATGTACTCTTCGGAGATGTAAACCCTTCGGGCAAATTGCCTTTCACTTTCCCAGTACGTTTGGAGGACAATGCAGCCATAGCCTTAGGTGAATACCCAGGTGATAAAGATGTTACCTACCACGAAGGCATTTTGGTAGGCTACCGCTACGCCGATACCAAAGGGATAAAACCGCTATTTCCTTTCGGTCACGGACTCTCCTATACTACTTTTAAATACGGCAAACTCACCGCCGACAAGAAAACCACCAACGGCGATATCAGCTTCTCGGTAACGGTACAGAACACCGGTAAACGTGATGGCGCTGAAGTAGTACAACTCTATTTGCACGACGAAGAAGCCTCAGTATTACGTCCGTACAAAGAGCTCAAAGGATTTGAGAAAGTATTCTTGAAGGCAGGAGAAACCAAAACCGTAACCTTCCATATCACCAAGCAAGACCTCTCTTTCTTCGACCCTAACCAACACGCTTGGGTAGCCGAAAAAGGAACTTTTAAAGCGTTAGTAGGCACCTCTTCAGGCGATATTAAAAGCACCGTAGATTTCATCTTAGAGTAGATTTTTTACTTTTCATATGAGAAAAGCTTGAAGTCCACAAGACTTCAAGCTTTTTTGCTTAAAGGAGCTTGAGACATTTTGCCAAAGTTGGATTGGCGACAACATTTTTTCATCATTTATCATTTATCATTCGCAATTGTTTTTTATCTTTGCCACATTATTAAGTGTCTATAATGAAGAAAAACATACTCCTCGCCCTGCTTTCAGGGGCTTTACTCGCCTGTGCGTGGGTAACTTACGGCATTACTGCCCTTATATTCATTGCCTTAGTACCTCTCTTACTAATGGAAGCGCACATTAGACGTGATTACCAGCATACCAAACGCAAGGTGTTTGCACTCTCTTATTTGGCTTTTCTCACTTGGAATATCCCCACCACCTGGTGGATATGGTACTCTACCCAAATAGGAGCAATTTTTGCTATTTTGGCAAACACTCTCTTGATGACGCTCACTTTCTTCCTCTACCATATCGTAGCAAAACGTATGAACCGCAAAGTGTCGCTCGTTTTCTTAGTAGCGATATGGCTCTCTTTTGAGAAATTCCACCTCACGTGGGACGTTTCTTGGCCTTGGCTCAATTTGGGCAACGTCTTTTCCGAACAAGTTACGTGGATACAGTGGTACGAATATACGGGCTCTTTCGGAGGCTCACTATGGGTATGGCTTGTGAATATCGTACTTTTTATAGGCTTAACTGATTATCTTTCTACTAAAAACCGTAAAGCATTTGCCCGAAAAGTGGGGGTGGCAATGCTCTTTTTTGCTATTCCTGTGGTGATTTCGTATTTCCAGTATATCAATTATAGCGAAGCAGGCAAAAAGACAATCAATGCTATTGTTTTACAACCTAATATCGATCCTTATCAAGAAAAATACGCACTTTCCAATCAAGAAGTAGGTAGGCTCTTGGTACAACTTGCCGCTGAAAATATAGACGACCAAGTGAATTTTATCATCACTCCCGAAACGGTTTTTGCTGAGAACATTAAGTTACAAGATTTACCTGTTTCGTGGGAAGTATCTATTTTGCGTACTTTACTCAGTCACTATCCTAATGTAAACTGGATAGCAGGAGCTTCTATGATTGAGTTTGTAAGAGACAAAGCCCAGACAACCTCACAAAGCAACTACTTACCCGACTATGGTTTTTGGTACAACGATTACAATTCAGCTTTCTTGCTCAATCGCAATGCCGAAGTACCACTATATCACAAGAGCAAACTGGTGGTAGCAGTAGAAAATTTCCCTTATCAGCAGGTGCTAAAACCTATTTTAGGCGAAACCCTTATCAACCTTGGCGGTACAGTAGCCTTGAAAACTACCCAGCCTGAACGCACTGCCTTTGCAGGAGTAGACACTGAGGGCAAGGCAGCACCTATCATTTGTTATGAGACTATCTATGGTGAGTTTGTAACGGGCTATATTAAGAAAGGGGCTAACTTCTTGGCTATCCTTACCAACGATGCGTGGTGGCGCGATACGCAGGGTTACAAACAGCTACTCAGTTACACCCGCTTGCGTGCGATTGAAACCCGTCGCAGTGTAGCCCGCAGTGCTAATACAGGCGTTTCGGCTTTTATCAATGGTAGGGGGGAGATACTCAAAACCCTTCCTTACGGCACCCGAGGTAGTTTGAAAGGTACCATCGCCTTAAACGACGAACTCACATTTTACGTTCAAATGGGCGACTACATCGCTCGCATTGCGTATTTCTTGGCGTTTTTTGTTTTCTTGTATGCGGTATTGAGGAAACGCGAAAAAAGGTCGTAGCACGACGGGCAATTAAAAATTTTGGCAAAGTTGAATACCTCTATTTGCATCACTTTTCTAACGACTAAAAAACTAACGAGTAAATCGTATGGAACACTACATTTCAAACGAAGTCCTTCTGCTTGAGCAACTAACCGCTATTATAGAAGGCGATACACAACTGAAACTCTCAGAAGAAGCTGTAATTAATATCGAAACTTGTCACCGTTTTCTCAGTGATTATCTCCAAAAAGACCCCAAAGCTCTGAACAAGCTCTCGGTAGATTCTATGTCACTCTTGCGCCATTATGCTTGTGGCATAGGAGAGCGCATTCCTAACGAGATTGTCAAGCTGATGCTTTTCCTAAAAATACAATCCTTCTCCTACGGCTATAGTGGGGTGCGATTAGTTTTGGTGCAACGTCTCATCGACTTTTATAATCACGGGGTCTTCCCTGTAGTTTATTCCAAAGATATCCCCGATGAACGCATTGCCTTAGCACACCTTGCCTTGCCTCTGTTCGGTGAAGGCGAAGTGTGCATACAGCACAAAGTCTATTCGGCTCAAGAGTTAGAAGGCAAATACGGTTGGCAACCTCTATCGTCAGAAGGATGCGAAGCCGATGCCCTGCTGAATGGTACCCAGCTCACCACCGCTTATGGCATCTACAATCTTAGCAAATCGCTGAAACTTATTCAGTGGGCTGATTTTGTAGCATCGGTTTCCACACAAGTATTTGGAGGCAACCTCTCGGCATTCTCGGAAGCAATGCAAGTGGTACGTCCGCACAAAGGACTTGTAGAAACGGCAGAACATCTTCGTATGCTTCTGAAAGACAGTGTCCTCTCCGAGCACCCACAAGCCTTCTCGTCTATGCCCGAAGCCTTTTGCTCTATTCCTCAAATACACGGAGCCGTCCGAGAGTCGATTGCGGCTATTCGTAAGGTAATTAAAACCGAGATGAACTCAGTTACCGATAACCCTATTCTCTTCCCCGAAACTCAAGAAGTTATCTTCGGAGGTAATTCACATACTCTGCCTCTCTCATTAGCAATGGACTTTTTGGCGATTACCCTCACCAGCTTGGGCAATATCAGCGAGCGACGCGTGTTCTACTTGCTTTCTAATATCGGTAAAGAGATAGAAACTGAAATAGATTACCCCATTTTTCAACGAATTATTGAAGGAATATTGAACGAAAACCGTCGCCTTTCCACTCCTGCGAGCATTGAGAGTCCAATTTTATTTGAAAAAACAATAGACATTAAAGGAATGGGTGGTAGTTCGGCTATTAAATGCGAGCAAGTAGTGAAGAATATAGAAGAAATATTGGCTATTGAACTCATTTTGGCTACTTCACTGTGGAAAAAGAAACAATTTGAGCATCATTCAGCTTTATTTAAGGAATATCTCTCTTTTATGGCAGAAGAGGAAGTAACTACCCTCAAGAAGCAAATAGAGCACACAATAAGGTTTTTTGAGATGAACAATGAATAATTGATAATTAATTCATATCTTTGGGGCAAAATTGTTCAATTTTTAATTATTAAAAGTTATGCTGAAATTACAAACTGTTCTTTCTTTGGTATTATCGATGTTTGCCTTTCATATATTTGCACAAGGCGAAAAACCTAATAACTTGACGATGTTTGTAGGCACTTATACCGAAGGAGGCAATTCTAAAGGTATTTATACCTATCGTTTTAATCAGGAGAATGGAACTTTCGAACTGCTGAGCAGTGCTACTGCTGCCAATCCTTCTTTCTTGACGTTATCGCCCGATGGAAAACATCTGTACGCAGTAAGCGAATATAACGACGGGCGACAAGGAGCTTATTCGTTTGATTTGAGTCAAGATAAAGCGCATTTAAGTTATCCCATTTTTCAATCCACCGTCCCTAAGGAGAATTCTAAGGAAGAACCGAAACAGGCGGGTGCTGACCCTTGTCATATTGTTACTGACGGTAACTATGTAATTACGGCTAATTATACAGGGGGCGACATCAGTGTTTTCCCGCTGGATGCAAAAGGTAAATTAAAAGCAGAGACACAACATATTGCTTTTGTAGGAAAGACACCTAAGCGCGTGGCACATATCCACTGCATTATTCCCACCCCTGATAAAAAGTATATATTAGCAACTGATTTGGGCAACGACCGCGTGTATCGCTTTCGTTACAACAAGAAAGCACGTAAAAACGCTGAGGTACTCACCGCTCAGCGAGTAGCTTATGAGGTGAGCGACGGACAAGGACCTCGTCATCTTACGTTTAGTAAAGATGGACGTTTTGCTTATTTGATAGGCGAATTGGGCGGAGAGTGTGTAGTGCTGGGCTATCACAAGGGTAAACTGAAAGAAGTGCAACGCTTAATGGCTGATGAAGGCGGCGGACGAGGCAGTGCCGATATACACATCAGTCCGGATGGGCGTTTTTTATATACCTCACACAGATTAAAGAAAGACGGCATTGCTATCTTTGCTATCGACCCTGAGAAGGGTACTCTCACGAAAGTAGGATACCAATTCACAGGTATTCACCCTCGCAATTTTGCGATTACTCCCAATGGTAAATTTCTTTTAGTAGCTTGCCGAGATGATAATAAGATACAAGTGTTTCGGCGTGACGAAGCAACTGGTAAGCTCACCGATACGTCGCTTAATATCAGTGTAGATAAACCTACTTGTGTGGCGTTTGCAAAATTGAACTAAAATCAGTACTTTTGTCACACAAAATTAAACAAACCAAAAAAATGAAATCTTTAAAAGATAAAGTCAAAGACTTTATAATGTATTTATTTGACAGTGTAAAACAAAACAAGATAATTTCTAAAGACTACCTTATTGCAGAACTTACACCAGATGCTATGGTGGTGTTACAATCAATATCAGATATTCAGTTTAGGTATAACATAGCTTATGTATCTGTTAACCCTTCAGAACTAAAACATATTTTTGATAGACATTATGGTGAAAATGAAAAGGCACCACAACAAGGGAAGCCTCTTACAGATACAGATATTGCTCTTATGGTAGATGTTTTGGATAAACCTGATAAACTTATTTCATTAGGGTATATAGAAAAACATCAAGCTGAAACTTATTTGTTTTTGAAAAAGAATGAAGATAATACAGTTGTAATTATCGAAGTATTTGGTAGTAAAAATAATAAATTACGGCTAAAAAGTATGTATAATAGCGTTAAGTCAGAAGAAAAAATAATAGAAGATGAGTTAAAATCCTTACTCAACACGCCCGATAACGCTTCTGGGTTATTAGCCCAGCGAGTCTATGACTTTAACTCATCTCCGGGTACAAAAGTACAACATCTTTTGCAATTTACCAAAGAATTGCCAATAAAATAAGTTCTATTCCACAAAATTATTAATTATTCTCAATTGTTCATTGTTTATGACCGACTTAGAAATCGCCCAAAAGGCACAGATGCTCCCTATCAGAGAGGTAGCTAAAAAATTAAACATCAGTGAGGGTGACCTCGATCCTTATGGAAAATACAAGGCGAAATTACCATTGCACCTCATCAATACTGAGAAGATGAAAAACAGTAAGTTGGTGCTCGTTACGGCTATTACCCCTACCCCTGCTGGTGAGGGCAAGACCACGGTGAGCATTGGTCTGACGGAAGGGCTTAACAAAATAGGCAAAAAAGCGATTGCCGTATTGCGTGAACCGTCGTTAGGGCCTGTTTTTGGTATCAAAGGAGGGGCAGCAGGTGGAGGATACTCACAAGTGGTACCTATGGAGGAGATCAACTTGCATTTTACAGGCGACTTTTCGGCTATTGAGAAGGCTAACAACCTATTGGCGGCTGTCATTGATAATAATATCCAGAGCAAAACCCACTCTATAGGCATCGACCCTCGCACCGTAGTTTGGAAACGCGTAATGGATATGAACGACCGTGCACTACGCCATATAGTGGTAGGTTTAGGCGGTGCTACTCACGGAGTACCTCGCGAAGACGGTTTTAACATCACTCCTGCTTCTGAGATTATGGCAATACTATGTCTTGCCGAAAGTTTTTCTGACCTAAAAAGGCGCATTGGTAACATCTATGTAGGCAAGAAATTTGACGGCACCCCTGTATTTGCCCGCGACTTGAAGGTGGTAGGGGCAATGGCGCTTTTGCTCAAAGAAGCCATCAAGCCTAACCTTGTGCAAACGCTTGAAAACAATCCTGCTATCTTGCACGGAGGCCCGTTTGCTAGCATTGCACAAGGCACGAACACTGTATTGGCTACCAAAATGGGACTATCGTTGGGTGACTACGTGATTACCGAAGCAGGTTTTGGCGCTGACCTTGGGGCTGAGAAATTCCTCAATATCAAATGTACTTCAGCAGGATTAGCTCCCGATGCAGTGGTGATTGTAGCAACGATTCGCGCCTTGCGTCATCACGGAGGGGCTAAAAAAGAAGAGTACAATACTCCTTCCTTGCAAAAAGTGAAACTCGGTATTGCTAATTTGGAAAAACACATTGAGAATGTGCAACTTTTTGGTCTCAAAGCAGTAGTAGCGATTAACTATTTCCCTAACGATAGTGAAGAAGAGATAGCCTATGTAAAAGAAGTATGTGCTCAAAAAGGGGTAGAAGCGATTGTAAGTAAAGGGTTTAGTGAAGGAGGTAAAGGTACCGAGGAACTTGCTCGCGCTGTCGTGGCTATAGCCCAAAGTGGTGAGAGTCATTTTAGTCCGCTATACAGCAATGAAGCGAGTATAGAAGAAAAAATAACAGCAGTAGCTACTAAGATTTACGGAGCGAGCAAAGTGAATTACAACAGCAAAGCCGTAAGTCAGTTGAAGCAAATCAAAACATTAGGCTTTGATAAAATGCCTATTTGTATAGTGAAGACACCTAAATCGCTTAGTGATGACGAGAAGAAACTCGCTCGTCCTACCGATTTTGAGGTAACCGTGCGAGAGTTTGAGTTTGCCTCAGGGGCGGGCTTTGTAATCCCAATCTTAGGCGATACTGTGCGTATGCCGGGACTCCCCAGTGTGCCTGCCGCCGAAGGTATGGATATAGATGACGAGGGAGTTATCACGGGACTCTCTTAATAGGTAAAAGATAAAAGGTAAAAGGTAAAAGAAAGAGATGACGCGTCATATCCTGAAATAGGTTTACACTTAAAACGGATAGTTGATACCGAAGTTGAACACGGTTTCTTTAATTCTGAATTTCTTTATCCATCGGTTGCTCATTTCTTGGGCAGGGTCATATGTAGGTATACCCATATCGAGGCGAATTACAAAGAAGTTGAAGTCGTAACGCAACCCAAATCCGGTACTTAACCCCACATCTTTTAATGAAGAAAGGTCTTTAAACTTATATTCATCAAAACGAGTATTATCGGCTACGTTCCAGATATTTCCCACATCGGTGAAGAGGGCACCTTTGAGTGCCCCTAAGATAGGGAAACGATATTCGAGATTGAGCGTAATCTTCATATTGGCTTCGTTGTAATCTAAAATTGAACCACTTGAACCAGGTCCTAAACGATAGGCTTTAAAACCACGGTTATCGGTAGTACCTCCGGCAAAGTAGCTTTGTGAAAACGGAATATTATCGGAGTTACCATAAGGGATAGCTATCCCTAAGAAGGAACGGAATGCTAATGAACTCTGTTTGGCTATGGGGAAGTGCTTGATAAAATCGACTTCAGCTTTGGCATATTGAGCGTATTCTACCCCAAAAATCTTATTCTTAGTACTCCCTTCGGTATTGACCACTTTGTAAGTAGCTGTCAAAGCATTGAGCAAACTCCCCGCTCCTTCTATCTTGAAACGCAATTGTGAGAAATTGCGTTCAAAAAACTGTGATTTGCTATTGATGATATAAGTAAAACTACTTGATACAATAAAGTCATTATTTGTAATACGACGATAGCGTTCAGAAATAGCATATATAGGCAAAATATCTTCACCTTGAACTACCAAATTCCTTTCGAATACATCATTTATAAAGTTAAAAGTCCCCTCAGTAGGGGTAAGATTGCCTTTGTCGTCTACATATCGGCTACCTAAACTGTATTTTTTGGCAATATCGTTCAGCCTTTCATAAGTACTTTGGTAAATATTGAAGAAATTACCTGGGTTGATATTGTTTACGTATTGTACGTTTATCAAATCGAAAATGACTTTGTTCTTCTGCTTACGCGGATTCCATACATAGCGCAACAAACCCGAAGTGGTACGTTTGTCGAGCCCTATATTTGTTTGGTAGCTCATACCCGTTTGCAAGATAGTTTGTGGGGTCATATAATAAGGGATGAGCTTGCGCGTATTCAGCGGGAAAACGATAGAAGGAAAGATGAAACGTATATCGCCACTGACTTCTGAGGTATTGAAAAAGCGTGTATCTTTAAGCGTAGGTTGCGAGGCAAAAGTACCTTGCAAGTTCAGTTCTAAGGTTTCTGCTCCACGAAAGACATTGCGTGCTGCAAACGATGTTCCTACCCCAAAACCTATCGCCTCAATCTCAGAACGCTTTACCTCATTGGTAAGTCGCAATGAAAACTTATCTAAGGACGAAAGGTAGATATTCGCATCGAGTTTGTTTTGCAAGGTGTCATTGGTAGCGTATTTGAAGTCCATATTTGGGTAGCGGAAGACGCGTAGGTTGTTGAACTGTCGGTAGGTATTTCCGCGCTCTAAATCGGAGTAGATTTGTCCTTTTTTGAGGCTTGTAGCGTGATACAACACCCGTGGACGATAACGCAACTTGTCCTTGTAATAAATAATCATATTGCGATACTCCAAAGAATCTAAAGAGCTCTTATCTACCTTGTTGTCGTAATCGGTATATAGACGTACTTTATTGATGTAGTGCATCTTATACTTCCTGGCGGTAATTACATCACCATCGCGTTCTATAAGGTCGCCTATATCAGTAGTTACTTGCAGTTTGTTGTCTTTTTGAGTTGTAACCGTATCGCGCTCGATTTGGAAGTTGATGGAGCTTTGCTGAAAGGTATAAAAACCGTTGTTGCGAAAGAGCTCGTAGAGGCGTGAACGTTCATTGCTAAAATCGGTAAGCTGGTAAGGGGCTCCTGATTTTAAAAACGTTTTTGCCTTGTTTTGTTGGTAAACTGAATCTATTTCAGGAGAAGTGATATGGGTCTTTAAGCTATCGATATAATAGCGCTCGCCGGTAGTGATATAATAGCCCACTTTGGCTTGTTGTTTTTCTTCATTAGGGAGAATGAAGATGCTATCAGTTACTTTGTTATTGAAATAGCCTATACTTCTGAAATAAGCTCCCAACTGCTTGGTGGATTTGTGTACGCGTGCTGTATCTAAAACCGATGGGGCTTCGCCTATCTTCTGCAACTGGTGATCGATGCCTGAAACGAAAAACGACTTCTGTAAGCGACCTACTTGTTTTTTAGAGAGAAAACCATCTAAAAACCTATGCCAACGAGGGTGTGTATCGAGCCATTGGACAAAATCCTTTTCGGCATTAGGGTTTCCTAAATTATAGATATATAGACTGATAGGCATTCCTAAAACATACGAATTGGGCTTTTGTAATACAAAATTGTTTATCTTTGCATCGTCGGTCTTAGTACCATTCACATATACGAGGTTTTCACGGAGCAAATGGCGGTCGTTAGGGACACGCTTGGTAGCATCGCACGAAAAGAGAGCAATGGCTAACACGAATAACAGACTGATAACGCTTAGTTGGGAAAGAGATTTTCTCACAAGTTTTTGTTTTTAGGGCTCAAAAATACACAATTATTTTATGCTTAGCAAAAATCAAGTAAAATTAATTCAGAAATTACAACAGAAGAAATACCGCAATGAGCTGAATCTCTTTATAGTAGAGGGTAAAAAGAGCATTGTGGAATTTCTGCAAGCGGGTTACCGTTTAGAGTTACTTATCGCTACCGAAGTGTTTGCCACAGCGCTGAACGGTCAGCCTATTACCTTAGTGAGCAAAGAGGAACTGCGGAAGGTGAGTAGCCTCAAAAATCCCGATGAGGGCTTGGCGATTTTCCACCAACGCCAACATAAGGGCATCTTGCAAGAGGGTGTAATCCTCGCCTTAGACAATGTGCAAGACCCTGGTAATTTGGGTACGCTTATCCGCCTCTGCGATTGGTTTGGTATCGAAACGCTTATCTGCAATAGCCAAACGGTGGATTGCTACAACCCGAAAGTAGTGCAAGCCACTATGGGTTCTCTCACAAGGGTTGCCGTGCATTACGTGGATTTAGCAGGTTTCTTGGCAACTTGTACACTACCTTTATACGCAATGGATTTGGACGGTGAGAACCTCTACACTACCGAATTTCCCGAAGATTGTGTGCTAATCTTAGGCAACGAAGCTAACGGTATTAGCCTCGAAGTACGCGCCTTGGCTGATGGCATTATCACCATTCCGCGTTTTGGCAAACTGCAACAGACGGAAAGTTTAAATGTGGCAATGGCGGGAGCGATAGTGGTGAGCCAGGTAAGAAAATTGGATAATTAGAAAATGAGAGAATTAGAAAATGGGGTAAATGCCAATAATGCCAATAATGCCAATAATACCAGAAAAACCAGAAATGCCAATAATGCCAAGGGAAATGGACGGGTCGGTCTTTTCTGACGGGTCGGACAGGTCAGAGAAGGGGTTGGAGGATTCGGAAGGAAACGGAAGATTTCAGAAGAGAGTTGAGAGTAATTTTGAAGAAAAAGGGGTGTAAGATGGGTGGGGTTAGCTTATAGAGAGCTTATAGGAAGCTTATACGAATCTTGGACGATTGGTATAGAAAGGGTATGTAAGTTATTGATTAATACTATGATAGAACAACGCTAAAAATGTTAAAAACAGGGTTTCGAGGCGAAAGAAAGAGGAATAGGCACTAGGCCTTAGACCATAGGCACTAGGAGGGAGTGTGGCGGGGAAGCGAAAGAAATCTCCCCCTTTACACATACCCAGCTATCGCTGGCTACCTTCAAAAGGGGAATGAGGAGAGGCTCATTGGGGGGCTTCTGTCAAATTGTCACCTTTTTAGTCTTTGGCAAATTATTTGCTACCTACTAACGAAATAAACTAAAAATGAATCATTATGATTACCGAAGATATTAAAAACGATGACTTAGAACTTGAACAAGAGGCAACTGATAACACTCCTTCGGAAGAAGTTGAAGAACCTACTTCTGTTGAAGAGCCCGAAGAGCCCGTTAAAGAAACTTCAGAAGACCTTCTTGCAAAAGAGAAGGACAAGTTTTTGCGTTTGTTTGCTGAGTTCGAAAACTATAAGAAGCGCACTGCGAAGGAACGTGCAGAGCTCTTTAAAACTGCTGGACAAGACATTTTGTCAGCCTTGTTACCTATAATAGACGATTTTGACCGTGCTTTGGTAGAATTGGCTAAATCGGCTGATGAACATACTCTTAAAGGGGTGGAACTCATCTATAATAAACTAATAAACACTCTCAAATCAAAAGGATTAGAGAAAATAGAAGTTGCCCCTAACGACACTTTTGACAGTGAACATCACGATGCAGTTACCCAAATTCCTGCTCCTACTCCTGAAGACAAAGGCAAAATTGTAGATGTTGTGCAAACAGGCTACAAATTAGGCGATAAAGTAATACGTTTCCCCAAAGTAGTAGTAGCACAATAAGGAGGAAGGAATGAAGAAAGATTACTACGAAATATTAGAAGTACAGAGAACGGCTACCGCTGCTGAAATAAAAAAAGCATATCGGAAGCAAGCCTTGAAATATCACCCAGACAAGAACCCTGGTGACAAACAAGCTGAAGAGAACTTTAAATTGGCTGCCGAAGCCTATGAAGTGCTCAGCGATGATAACAAACGCGCCCAGTACGACCGCTTTGGTCACGCTGCCTTTGAAGGAGGTATGGGAGGCGGAGGCTTCTCGATGGACGATATATTCAGTCAGTTTGGAGATATTTTTGGTGGGCATTTCTCGGGCTTTAGTGGTTTTAGTGGTTTCGGAGGAGGAAGCGGTCAGCAACAAGTGTACGTAAAAGGAGAAAACTTGCGTATACGGGTGAAAGTTACGCTTGAAGATATTGTAAAAGGCACTGAGAAGAAAGTAAAAGTACGCCGTAAGGTAAAAGCTGAAGATACTACCTATAAAACTTGTCCTACTTGTCACGGACGTGGACAGGTAGTACGCCAAATGAATACGATGCTAGGCGTAATGCAAACGGCTACCACTTGTACTGCTTGTGGAGGCTCGGGCGAAGTGATTGACAAACGTGGTGCTGACAGCGATTCGCAAGGATTAAAAACCATAGAAGAGACTATCCCTATCACAATTCCTGCAGGAGTGATAGATGGTATTCAGTTAAAGATAAACAACAAGGGTAATGAAGCACCTACGAAGAATGGTGTAGCGGGTGATTTGCTTGTGCTCATCGAAGAACAAGAACACGAAACCTTAAAACGCGAAGGCGACAACTTGCATTACGACCTTTATATTAGTTTTCCTGAAGCAGTTTTAGGTGCTTCTAAAGAGATTGAAACGGTTACAGGAAAGGTGCGCATTAAACTAGACGAGGGAATACAGTCAGGGAAGATATTGCGCTTGCGTGGTAAAGGTGTACCTAACTTGCAAGGACGGGGTGCCGGTGACCTTATCATTCACGTGAATGTATGGACGCCTAAAAAGCTCACCGACAAGCAAAAAGCCTTCTTTAAGGAAATGCAAGAAGACGAGAACTTTGCTCCTAAACCCGACAAGAACGAGAAATCGTTTTTTGAGAAAGTAAAAGAAATGTTTTCATAGGTTATTATTTTACTTAATAAACAAAGAGAGACTACCAAGAAGGTGGTCTCTTTTTTGTTAGGTAAAAGGTGGAAACCTGAGTTAGAGGAATGAGGCTGTGCCTCAGAAATTAAACAAAATTTAAGCAAAATCAAGGCTGTGCCTAGTGAAATGGGGAGGCGTTTGGTTGCGTACTTTCGGAGAATATCGGAGGAGTTGAGAAAAGGAGGTAAAAGAGAAAAGGCAAAGACAGTAATAGATAGTATGTATGTGAAATGATATGAAAGAAATATTACTATTGTTTATATTGAGGAAAAGTTGTACTTTTGTATTTTAGTAATAGAGTCAAATTGGGCAGGGTGAACGATTCAGAAGGGTTTGTCTTTGGCGAACTAATTATGTGAGCGAATTGCCTTTCGCCCTTACGATGACTAAAAACTAACGAACTATGTTAAAAGATATATTGAACTTTAGGAGAGCGGTGCGTTATTATGCGCCTACACCCATAAGTGAGGAGAAGGTGCGCGAATGTCTTAAACTCGCCACATTGGCACCTACCAGCTCTAATATGCAGTTGTACGAGCTATACCACATTACTGATAAGGCTTTGTTAGAGAAATTAGCACACGCCTGCCTCGACCAGCGTACGGCTACCACGGCACAACAAATGGTGGTATTCGTTACTCGTCAAGACAAACACCGCACCCACGCTCGTGCTATCTTGGAGTTTGAACGTGGCAATGTACAGCGGAACAGTCCGCCCGAAAGGCAAGCCAAGCGTATTAAGGATAAAGAGGGGTATTACAGTAAGCTGATGCCTTTTGTGTATAGTAGATTTTTTGGGCTACTAGGGCTCTTCCGCAAAGCGTTTGGGGTGGTTACCAGTTGGTTTCGACCTATGATGCAACAGCTCTCGGAAGGCGATATTCGCGTAAGTGTACACAAAAGCTGTGGACTCGTAGCGCAGACCTTTATGCTGGCAATGGCAGAGGAGGGTTACGATACGTGTCCGTTAGAGGGTTACGATAGCAGACGCATTAAGAAGTTGTTACACTTGCCTTGCGGAGCAGAAGTGAATATGGTGATTACTTGTGGACTTCGTGAACAGCGCGGTATCTGGGGCGAAAGGTTTAGATTGCCGTTTGAGGAAGTGTACAGACATAATGATTAATGGTTAATGAATAATGATTAGATACTAATAACTGTTTAATAATTCAAATATATGAAACTTAGGAACATAATTTTTACTTTTTTAGTTACTATTAACTTGGTAAATGCCAAAACAGAGCCTGTAACTATTCAGGGAGCTGTAGGAACACTTCGCGGAGTGGTAACCACTCCTGATACTGTGAAAAAGTCTCAGAAAATCCCTACTGTGATTATCTTTCACGCACTGACTAGCAATAAAGACAAAAAGCTATATGCTACTTTGGCAGATAGCTTAGCGGCACACGGTATTGCCTCAGTACGCTTTGACTTTAACGCACACGGCGAAAGTGAAGGAGATTTTAAGAAAATGTCGTTAGATAATGAGTTAGAAGATGCACGGCGCATAATGGCATTTACTAAAAGACTCCCTTTCGTAGGTAAGATAGGCTTGATAGGACACTCGCAAGGAGGGGCTATAGCGATGCTTTTGAGTGCAGAATTAGGGAAGAAAAACGTTAAAGCATTAGGCTTGTTAGCACCTGCTTCTACAATTCACGACATACTATCACAAGGGGTACTATTCGATGCCACTTTCGACCCATTGAATGTACCTGAGGAGCTTTCCTTTTTTGGAGGGAAGGTAACTGTGGGGAAGGACTATATCCTCTCAGCACAACGGTGCAAACTCATTCAGAAAGCGAGAGCATATAAAGGCAATGTATTGGTAATTCACGGTACGGGCGATAGAATGCTCTCTTATACTTACAGTGAAAATCTGCCTTATTTCTATAAACATTGTAAAGTAAGTCTCATTGAAAAGGGAGACCATTTGTTTACGTCGAAAGAAGCGCAAGCAGCAGAGATGATGACACAATTTATGCTGAAAAACTTAAAATGATTAGTAAATGTGCTAACAACTGATTGGCTAATTAAAAAAATATTCGTATCTTTGCACTTTAACTAACAACCTTAATAAAAATGTATCCAATAAAATTTAAACCTATCCTCAAAGAACGCCTTTGGGGAGGTACTAAACTAAAAACATTATTCAACAAACCTATTGAAAGCGATATTACAGGCGAAAGCTGGGAAGTATCAGGCGTACCTGGCGATATCTCGGTAGTAGCCAATGGTCAGTACGAAGGTAAAAGTCTGCAAGAACTCATCAATTTATACCCTAATGAACTATTAGGCAAACACGTGCACGAGCGTTTTGGTCACGATTTCCCTATCCTTATTAAGTTTATAGATGCACGCGAAGACCTCTCTATACAAGTGCACCCCAATGATAAATTGGCAAAAGAACGCCACAACTCTTTTGGTAAAACCGAAATGTGGTATGTGCTTCACGCCGATGCAGGAGCTGAACTGATTGTAGGCTTCAACAAAACAGTAACCAAAGAGGAGTATCAACAGCATCTCAATAGTGGTACTCTCACCGATATTCTCAACTACGAAAAAGTAAAAGATGGCGATACTTTCTTTATCAACACGGGTAAAGTGCACGCCATAGGTAAGGGAATTATCATTGCCGAAATACAACAAACCAGCGACATCACCTACCGTGTGTACGATTTCAACCGTCGCGATAAAAATGGTAACCTGCGCGAACTCCACACTGAACTCGCTCTCGATGCTATCGACTACGAGAAAAAAGACGACTTTAAAGTGGCTTATACCAAAGACTCTAACACGGTAAACAAAGTGGTGAATTGTCCTTATTTTATTACCAATTTGCTACCGCTTACCGCCGATTATGAAAAACAACTTTCACAAGACGATTCTTTCCATATCTATATGTGCGTAAAAGGCAAAGGAACCATCGGTGATGGTACTACCGAATTACCTATCAAACAAGGTGAAACAGTGCTTTTACCTGCTTCTTGCCACAAATTAGAGGTAAAAACCAAAGGAATGGATTTATTGGAAGTATATATTTAGACAACTAAAAACTAAAAATATGTTATATCGTTCAAGAATTAAGGGATTAGGATTTTACGTCCCTAAAAACGTAGTTACTAACGACGACCTATCCAAACTAATGGATACCAGCGATGAATGGATTCAAGAGCGCACCGGTATTCAGCAGCGTCATCACGCACTAAGAGGTAGTGACACTACTACCTCAATGGGTGTAAAAGCAAGTTTGAAAGCTATTGAAGCCACTAAAATCAATAAAGAAGAAATAGACTTTATTGTATTTGCAACCCTCAGTCCCGACTTCTATTTCCCTGGTTGTGGGGTATTGGTACAAAAAGAATTGGGTTTGCCTACTGTGGGAGCTCTTGATATTCGCAACCAATGTTCGGGCTTTATTTATGCCCTTTCAGTAGCCGACCAGTATATCAAAACGGGTATGTACAAAAATATCCTTGTGATAGGTGCTGAAACCCAATCGCCCGCACTGGATATGACCACTCGCGGTCGCAATATGGCAGTGCTCTTTGGCGATGGTGCAGGCGCTGCTATTGTCTCTCGTTCTGATGACCCCGAGCGCGGTATTCTCTCCACTCACTTGCATAGCCAAGGTGAATATGCCGAACAATTAGCAATGATTACCCCAGGGGTAGGTACCAAATGGGTAACCGAATTATTGGCAGAAAACGACCCTGATGATGTGAGTTATTACCCTAATATGAACGGTCAGTTTGTATTTAAAAATGCTGTGGTTCGCTTTGCGGAAGTGATAGAAGAGGGATTGAAAAGCAATGGTCTTTCTCACAAAGATATTAATATGTTGATTCCTCACCAAGCTAATTTGCGTATCTCACAGTTTGTACAACACCAATTCAAACTCACCGATGAACAAATATTCAACAATATAATGAAGTACGGTAACACTACCGCAGCTTCTATACCTATCGCCCTTACCGAAGCAGTTCAACAAGGCAAAATCAAGGACGGAGATCTCGTAGTACTTGCTGCCTTTGGTAGTGGCTTTACTTGGGCAAGTGCTATCATCCGTTGGTAGACTATAGCGTGGCAGGCAGTCACAGTGTGACATAGAATAAAAAGGCTGTTGAACAGATAAGTTTGTTCGACAGCCTTTTTTATATGTACAAATTACTGGTGTACGCCACAGTAACGATTTATCATTGAGTACTAAGCATTATAATAAGTTCTTTGCGGAGGTCAGCTTCTGTGAGGTTATTAGTAGCACCTAATCCTTTGCTTTTTAGGTCTATTTCGCGCAAGGTAGCTATGATAGCGCTTACGCGCTTCATTGGGTAATGTTGAGCGCCTGAACGAAGGTCTTTGATACCAAAGATAGGTACTTTTAGGGTCGCCATTACATTCTTTTCACTTTGGTCGGTAAGACCGTGAAAGCCTAAGAGTTGTTGGAAATAACCGTAAAGCACCGTGAGTGTCATCACCAAAGGGTTGTCCTTAGGATTATCGGCAAAGTGTTTCAAGATACGCGTTATCTTGTACATATCGTGAACTGCAATAGCACTCTTGAGTTCATAATTATTAAACTCCTTGCTAATCCCTATATTCTTCTCTATAATATCAGGCGTTACTTCTGTATTTTCGGGGACGATGAGCGCCAATTTGTTTACCTCGTTTTGTATCCTACTCAGGTCGGTACCCAAGAAATCTACTAACATCTGTATTGCTTTAGGCTGAATGCTGAGATGTTTCTTCTTCAACACATCAGGTAACCACGTAGCTATCTGATTCTCGTAGAGTTTTTTGCTTTCCAAGAGCACGCAATCCTTATTCTTTTGCAAGGTTTTCAACAATTTCTTGCGAGCGTCTAACTTCTCGTATTTGTAACAGAACACCAATACAGTCGTAGGCGTAGGGTTCTCTACATAAGGCACGAGTTGGTCGATAGTGCTTTTGAGGTTTTGCGCCTCTTTTACGATAATCACTTGATGGTCGCTCATCATCGGGAACCGACGTGCATAGTCGATAATAGTCGGCACACTCACATCTTGACCATAGAGCACTATCTGGTCAAATCCCTTTTGATCTTCTTGTAATACGTGGTCTTCAATGTAATCAGAAACGATATCTATGAAATAAGGTTCTTCCCCCATCAGGAAGTAGATAGGGGCTATAATTCCTTTTTTTATGTTAGCTACAATAGTTTTTACTTCATTCATAGTGCAAAAATACAAAAAATATTCTACTTTTGCAGTATGGAAGCTCTAAATTTCAAAAACTACTCTTTTCGCCTGAAAAAAGCTGACGATAAGCTGTGGATATTCGACCTCATTCGTCGCAAGTACGTGGTACTACAACCCGAAGAATGGGTGCGCCAACACGTAATACATTTCCTCATAGAAGAAAAAGGTTATCCAAAATCGCTTATCAATGTCGAGAAAAAGCTCTCTGTAAACGGACTCACTAAGCGTTACGACGTGGTAGTCTATTCCAAAAAAGGAGTAGTGCTCTTGGTAGTGGAATGCAAAGCGCCTAGCGTGACTATCACCCAACAAACATTCGACCAGATTGCACGCTATAACCTCAGCCTCAATGCCCAATACCTAATGGTCACTAACGGCATTACTCATTATTATTGCCAAACAGACTATAACCAATACAAATATATATTCTTAGCAGACCTTCCTCATTATAACGACCTCACACTATGACTCTCGCCATCGTAATACTCAACTGGAACGGCAAAACACTTTTGCAACAATTCCTCCCCTCGGTAGTACAATATACTTCCGAAGGGCAAATCTATGTGATTGACAATGCTTCCACCGACGATTCCATCGCTTTTCTACGCTCACACTTCCCCGAAGTAACTATCCTAGAAAACCCTACTAATAGTGGGTATGCAGGGGGGTATAATCACGCTTTACAACACATTGAAGCTGATATCTACTGTCTGCTCAACTCCGATGTACGAGTAACCGAAGGCTGGCTCACTCCCATCTTACGCACTTTTGAAGACGAACGCATTGCCGTAGTACAACCCAAGATAAAAGATGAAAAACGCCCCTCTTATTTCGAGTACGCAGGAGCAGCTGGGGGCTTTATCGACAAGTACGGGTTCCCGTATTGCAGAGGGAGAGTATTTGAGCGCGTAGAAGAAGATAAAGGTCAGTACAACACCCCTTCCCCCTCCCCTATCTTCTGGGCATCGGGGGCGTGTTTTTTTATTCGCGCAGAAATATTTCACCTATTAGGTGGCTTCGACGAAGATTTCTTCGCACATCAAGAAGAAGTCGACTTGTGTTGGCGGGTACATCACCTCGGCAAGCAGGTAGTGTATTGCGCCGAGAGTACCGTTTATCACGTGGGAGGGGCAACACTCACGGCTACCAACCCTAAGAAAACCTACCTCAACTTCCGTAACAGTCTTTTTATGTTACTGAAAAACCTCCCTTCCAAAAGCCTTTACACTACGCTCTTTCTCCGTATGGTGTTGGACGGTATTGCAGGAGTGCGTTTCCTTTTGCAGGGCAAACCCTGCTTTTTGTGGGCGATTGTGAAGGCACATCTTCATTTCTATAAAAGATTTCACTTCTTTAAAAAGAAGCGCCCTTCTCAGCTTATCACTGATTATTACCAAAAGAAATCCATTGTGTGGGAACACTTTGTTGTAGGCGATAGATAAATAGATGTCTGCTTGATATATAACTATTATCTTTTCTGTCACACTTCCCCCCTAGTGTCTACGGCCTAAGGCCTATTACCTATTCCTCTTTCTTTCGCCTCGAAACCCCGTTTTTAACATTTTTGACGTTGTTATATTACGTTATAAATCAATTACTTATATACCCTTTCTATACCAATCGTCCAAGATTCGTATAAGCTTCCTATAAGCTCTCTATAAGCTAACCCCACCCTACTTACACCCTTTTTTTATCAAAATCTCTCCCTCTCCTCTTCCGAACCTTTCCGTTTCCTTCCGAATAGTCCTAACAGTCCTAAAACATCACTTTTTCATCTCAAACTTTGGCAAAGTTTAAAACTTTGCCAAAGTTGAATAAACTGACAATATTCTCTTATTTCCTCATTCTCCTCTACGCTTCCCCATTTGCTAATTTTTTCTCGCCTGCCGTGCTACGGCTGCCTGTGCGGCTCGCACCTTTGCCAAAGTTAATTATCCGTCGATTTTTTGTCACTACATTCCCTCCTTGAGGCGGGCTAGGGGAATGTTACCCTCTTTTGAAGATAGCCAGCAACAGCTGGGTATGTGCACCGCGAGAGCGGAGTATGTGAAAGGGGAGATGTTCATACAACAATAATGACCGTCGCTCCCCCCTAATGCCTATGGCCTATGGCCTAAGGCCTCACTCCTCCCCATTTCCAAATTTTCTCATTTTCAAATTTGCTAATTTACTAATTGTTTTATACTTTTGCACCTGAAAACAACTTCACTATTATGAAAAGAAAAACCGTTCTCATTATTTTAGCCGTTATATTGCTAATTATCATTTTGATTATTGGTAAAAAAGCAGGTTGGTTTGGCGAAGAAAATTCTGCCATAAACGTCGAAACTCAAAAAGTAATTCCTACAACAATCATCCAAAAAGTGTCGGCTACAGGAAAAATACAACCCGAATTAGAAATCAAGCTATCGTCGGAAGTATCAGGCGAAATTATAGAACTCCCTGTAAAAGAAGGGCAAATGGTAAAAAAAGGCGACCTTTTGGTGCGCATCAACCCCGATATTTACCAATCGGTAGTAAAGCGTAGTGCTGCAAGTTTAGAAACCGTACGCGCCAGCTTACAACAGTCCAGCGCTACCCTCAAAGAAGCCGAAGAGAGCTATAAGCGCAACAAAGTGTTGTTCGATAAGGGCGTAATCTCAAAATCCGATTGGGATAAAGCTGTTTCAGCCTACGAGGTAGCCAAAGCCTCTCGCGAGTCAGCTCGTTTTAATGTACAGAGTGCAATGGCAAGTGTTTCCGAAGCCCAAGACAACCTCAAAAAAACAATTATTTATTCACCTACCGATGGCACCATTTCTAAGCTCAGCGTAGAGTTGGGCGAGCGCGTAGTAGGTACGATGCAAATGACGGGTACCGAGATTATGCGTGTGGCAAATCTTCATAATATGGAAGTAGAAGTAGATGTAAATGAGAACGATATCGTAAAAATAAGTGTAGGCGACTCGGTGAATGTCGAAGTAGATGCTTACCTAAAACGCGTGTTCAAAGGTACCGTTACCAATATCGCCAATACCGCCAATACCACCACTAGCGCAGACCAAGTAACGAACTTCAAAGTCAAGATACACATCGAAGAAGCATCGTATAAAGACCTCTCAGAAAGCAAACCGGTTGGCTATTCGCCCTTCCGTCCAGGTATGACCGCAACGGTAGATATTATCACCCAAACCAAAAAAGACGCAGTTGCAGTACCTATCAGTGCCATTATTGTAAAAAAGAAATCTGAAATCGACCCTAAAACCCCTAAGGAAGAAGCCGACAAAAAGCAGGAAGCGGTGTTTGTACTCAAAGACGGTAAAGCCGAACTCCGTGCGGTAACTACCGGTATTCAAGATAATGTGAATATCGAAATCCTTTCAGGTGTAGCCAAAGACGAGACTATTATCACCGGACCTTACAGCGCTGTAAGTAAAACTCTAAAAAATGGCGATTCCGTTCAAACAACCAACAAATAAAACTCACTTTTTTTCTCATTTTGTTTGCCCAATAAATAAAATATATTACTTTTGCGCAAAATTTATAAAATTCTATTAGTTTATGTATTGGACGTTAGAACTTGCATCTTATTTAAGTGATGCTCCTTGGCCTGCTACTAAAGACGAGCTTATCGATTATGCTATCCGTACAGGCGCTCCTATGGAAGTGGTGGAAAACCTTCAAGAAATAGAAGACGAAGGTGATATGTATGAATCTATCGACGAAATCTGGCCTGATTACCCGTCGGAGGAAGATTACCTATGGAATGAAGATGAATATTAAAAACAAAAATAAAAAGTCTCTCTGAGGAGACTTTTTTTAATTTGCAAATCAGCAAATCAGCAAAGTAGCAGATTAGCAAATGAATATAGTGACAAATTGTCAGTTTTCACCTTTTGGTATATTTATTGACAAATTTACGGTATGAACTTTGCCAAAGTTACTAATTGCCTGTCGTGCTACGACTAACTGCTTGTCGTGCTACGACTCGTGCTACGACCTTTGGCAAAGTTAATCATTAATCATTAATCATTAATCATTATAATGAGCATTATCAATTCCCTTATTAAAATTTTCGTTGGCGACAAAGCCAAAAACGACCTAAAAGCAATCCAACCTATCGTTGAGAAAATAAAAACTTACGCCTCTCAGTTAGAAAATATCTCTAATGATGAGTTGCGCGCAAAAACTATTGAGTTCAAACAAAGAATAAAAGACGCTCGCGCCGAGTTCGATAATAAAATAGCCGAACTCGAAGCCCAAGCAAACGCTACCGACGATATCGACGCTAAAGAAGACCTCTATACCGAAATAGATAAACTCAACGGCGAAGCCTATCAAGTCTCCGAAAAAGTATTAAACGAAATTCTTCCCGAAGCCTTCGCAACAATGAAGGAAACTACCCGTCGTTTTGCTAATAACGAAACAATTACCGTAACAGCTACCGAACACGACCGCGAACTATCGGCTACCCACGATTATGTAACGATTGAGGGTGATAAAGCCGTGTGGAAAAACCACTGGGACGCCGCTGGTAAAGATGTTACTTGGGATATGGTACACTACGATGTACAGCTCATTGGAGGTATTGCCCTTCACCAAGGTAAAATTGCCGAAATGCAAACAGGGGAAGGTAAAACTCTTGTGGCTACCTTGCCAGTCTACCTCAATGCCCTAACGGGAAATGGAGTACACTTGGTAACCGTGAACGACTATTTGGCACGCCGAGATAGTGCCTGGATGGGACCTTTATTTGAGTTCCACGGTTTGCGTGTGGATTGTATCGACAACCACCAACCTAACTCCGAAGCCCGTCGCCGTGCTTACAATGCCGATATTACCTACGGAACTAACAACGAATTTGGTTTCGACTACCTCCGCGACAATATGGCGCACACCCCCGAAGATTTGGTGCAACGCGCTCACAACTATGCCATTGTCGATGAGGTCGACTCTGTATTGATAGACGATGCTCGTACACCGCTCATCATCTCAGGCCCTACCCCTAAAGGCGAATTGCACGAGTTCAACGAACTGAAACCTTTAGTAGAAAATTTGGTAAACAAACAGCGTACTTACCTCACCAAAGTATTAGCCGATGCCCGCAAACTCATTGCCGAAGGAGATACCAAAGAAGGGGGATTCCAACTCTTGCGCGTGTATCGTGGTTTGCCTAAAAACAAAGCGCTCATCAAATTCCTCAGCGAAGAAGGGGTAAAACAACTGCTCCAAAAAACTGAAAATTACTATATGCAGGATAACAATCGCGAAATGCCAAAGGTAGATGCCGAATTGTACTTCGTGATTGATGAGAAAAACAACCAAATCGAGCTTACCGATAAAGGGTTTGCTGATATTGCCTACGATGGTGATAAAGATTTCTTCGTTTTACCTGATATTGGGGTAGAAATTGCTAATATCGAGAACCAAGGTCTTCCTATTGAAGAAGAAGCTAAACTAAAAGATAAGTTATTCCAAGATTTTAGCGTAAAAAGCGAACGCATTCACACCCTTAACCAATTGCTCAAAGCCTACACCCTTTTTGAAAAAGATGTAGAGTATGTAGTAATTGATAACAAAGTGCTCATCGTCGATGAACAAACAGGTCGTATTATGGACGGTCGTCGTTATTCCGATGGTTTGCACCAAGCGATTGAAGCTAAAGAGAATGTGAAAATTGAGGCTGCTACCCAAACCTACGCGACTATTACCTTGCAAAACTACTTCCGTATGTATAGCAAGTTAGCGGGTATGACGGGTACTGCTATCACCGAAGCAGGTGAGTTCTGGGAAATCTATAAACTTGATGTAATGGAAATCCCTACGAACCGTCCTATTGCTCGTAAAGACCACAACGACCTTATCTATAAAACCAAACGCGAGAAATACAACGCCGTAATCGATGAGGTAGTAAAACTTTCCGAAGCTGGTCGCCCTGTATTGATTGGTACTACTTCTGTGGAAGTATCTGAACTCCTCAGCCGTATGCTTACAATGCGCAAGGTGAAACACAATGTGTTGAATGCGAAATTGCATAAAAAAGAAGCTGAAATCGTAGCCGAAGCCGGACATAGTGGTGTGGTAACCATCGCAACCAATATGGCAGGACGTGGTACCGATATCAAGTTAACCCCCGAAGTAAAAGCTGCAGGAGGTTTGGCAATTATAGGTACCGAACGCCACGACTCTCGTCGTGTCGATCGTCAGTTGCGCGGTCGTTCTGGTCGTCAAGGTGACCCTGGTAGCTCACTCTTCTTCGTTTCTCTTGAAGATAATCTAATGCGCCTCTTCGGTTCTGAACGTATCGCCCGATTAATGGATAGCTTAGGTCATAAAGAAGGTGATGTAATTCAGCACTCTATGATGACCAAACGCATCGAGGCAGCTCAGAAAAAGGTAGAAGAAAACAACTTCGGTATGCGTAAACGTCTATTAGAGTACGACGACGTGATGAACGCACAACGTAAGCAAATTTATAAACGCCGTCGCCACGCTCTTGAAGGTGAACGCCTAAAAGTGGATTTGGCAAATATGATATTCGATACTTGTGAGAATATAGTAGAAAACAACAAAGGTGGTAATAACTACAAGAATTTCACTTTCGAGCTCATCAAATATTTCTCACTGAAAACACAAATTTCAGAAGCCGAATTTGCCAAACAATCGCCAAACGACCTTACTTTCACCTTGTATCACGAAGCGCTCAAACACTATCAGGAAAAAGCTGAACGCAGTGCCGCTCAAGCCTTCCCAGTGATCAAAGAGGTATACGAAAATCCTAATAATACTTACGAGCGCATCGTCGTGCCTTTCACCGATGGTGAAAAGATACTCAACATCGTAACCGACCTCAAAGAGGCATACGAAACCCAAGGTAAGAAACTCGTAAGCGATTTCGAGAAGAATATTACGCTTGGCATCATCGACGAAGAGTGGAAAACGCACCTCCGCCGTATGGACGAGCTTAAACAATCAGTGCAATTAGCGGTACACGAACAGAAAGACCCGCTACTCATCTATAAGTTTGAAGCCTATCAGTTGTTCAAAGCTATGGTTGATAAGGTAAACAAAGAGATTATCTCTTTCTTGTTCAAAGCCGAATTGCCTACTCAAAATCCACCCGTACAGGAAGCCCACGCGCCACAACGCACTCGTGAGCACTACCAAACCAATAAGGAAGAAGCCCTCAACAGCGATGAGATGGCACAACGCGCCCGTGAAGTAGGGCAACAAGCCTCACAGCGCCGTTCGGTAGTAGAGACCATCGTACGCGAACAACCTAAAATTGGTCGTAACGACAAGGTAGTAATCCAAAACATCCGCACCGGTGAACGCAAAGAGCTCAAGTTCAAACAAGCTGACCCTCTAATAAACAGCGGAGAATGGATTTTAGTATCCAATAAATAGATCACTAAGGTAATGGACAACCAAATGAACAACCAAATAGGAATGTTGCTAAGCTCTGGCATATTCTTTCTGTTTGCGCTTGTATTCTTGGTCACTGCTGAGATTAACAAAAGAATTACCGAAAAGAACAAAAAACTATATCAAGGGAAAGCACAAGGAGAAGTATTAGAAATTGTCAAATCAGGCACTCAAGGTGTAGGAGGTATTGGTTTTAATAATAGGACTTATGTAGTCTATAAGTATACTGTAGGAGAAAATACTTATATTGTAAAACCTCTTGTTCTAAACTCAAACGCCCCTATAAACTTGAAATATGCTAATTCAGCTCATACTTTTTGTGTAACCTATTTTGGGGCTCATAGTGGTAGCCGTCAAACCAATTATCGAGCAGGCGAGAGTATTACAGTAGCTTATTTGCCCGAAACTCCCAGTGAACACCAGATAGTAGATGATAAAGATAAAACGTTTTTTTATAAGGGGTTTCGCATAGCAGGATTCGCAATAATGTCCATTGCAGTAATTTTCTTGATTGTTTCCTTTTTCATAAAAAAATAAGCAGAAACACAATATAAATTATTTATTATATCATACTTTGCCAAAGTTTCCAGCCGTATGGCTCGCACCTTTGGCAAAGTTTTTTCTTCTTAATTGTCAATTATCAATTGTCAATTGAAAATATTGTTGTACCTTTGCACTTTAGAATACATTAGCAAATTGGCAAATTTGCTAATTTACAAATTGTATTAATGAATTTATTTGAACAATTAGGTCTTAATGAACCTATCCTCAAAGCCATCAGCGATATGGGCTTTGAAACTCCTTCTGAAATTCAGCAAAAAGCCATCCCTACTCTTTTGGCAAATGGTGCTGATATGGTAGCTTTAGCCCAAACGGGTACTGGTAAAACAGCCGCTTTTGGCTTTCCTCTCCTCCAACTTATCGATACTGATAGCCGTGTAACTCAAGGTCTTATCCTTTCACCTACACGCGAACTTTGCTTGCAAATCGCTTCCGAGCTCCGCAATTATGCTAAGTACCTCCCTAAGGTGAACGTAGTGGCGGTATATGGCGGTGCAAGTATTGAGGAACAAGCGCGTAGCCTCAAAAAAGGCGCACAAATTATCGTGGCTACTCCTGGGCGTATGCAAGATATGATACGCCGTAACTTCGTAGATATCAGTCATATCAACTATTGTGTGCTCGACGAAGCCGACGAAATGCTCAATATGGGCTTCTATGAAGATATTACCGCTATTCTGTCGCATACCCCTCAAGAAAAAAGTACTTGGCTCTTTTCGGCTACTATGCCTAACGAGGTGGCTAAGATAGCGCGCAAGTTTATGCGTAAGCCTATCGAAATAACCGTAGGAACTCGCAATCAGGCTACTAACACCGTGCAACACGAGTATTATATAGTGAGCGGTCGCCATAGATACCAAGCCCTAAAACGCCTCGCCGATGCTAACCCCGATATCTTCTCGGTAGTGTTTTGCCGCACCAAACGCGATACACAAGCAGTAGCCGAAAAACTCATTGAAGACGGTTACAACGCTGCTGCCCTTCACGGCGATTTGAGTCAGAATCAACGTGATTTGGTGATGAAATCTTTCCGCGCACGCCAAATACAAATGCTTGTCGCTACCGATGTCGCTGCCCGCGGTATTGATGTAGACGATATCACTCACGTAATTCACTACCAATTGCCCGACGAAATAGAAACCTATAACCACCGCAGTGGACGTACAGGTCGTGCTGGTAAATCGGGAATTTCGATGGTAATTTTGCCAAAAAGTGAGGTGAAGAAAATCAAAACTATCGAAAAGATGATAGGGCAACCTTTTGAGCAGAAACAATTGCCATCGGGTATGGAAATCTGTGAGATACAACTCTATCACTTGGCTAACAACCTCAAAAATACAGAAGTAAACCCTGCCATCGACGATTATTTGCCGGCTATCTATAAAGAACTGCAAGAAGTAAATCGTGAAGAGCTTATCAAAAAAATATTCTCAGTAGAGTTTACGCGTTTCTTCAATTATTATAAAAATGCCGAAAACTTATCGGTAGAGAACGAGCGCGAAAGCCGCAGTGGGGGTAATAGCGATGAAGTGCGCTATTTCATCAACATAGGTGAACGCGATGGCTACGACTGGAAATCTCTCAAAGATTTCCTCAAAGCAACCCTTAATTTAGGTCGTGATGATGTTTTCAAAGTAGATGTAAAGAACAGTTTCTCTTTCTTCAATACCGATGCTGACCTCTCCGATTTGGTAATGAATACCTTCAACGACTTCCAATTGGACGGTCGTTTCATCAATGTAGAACTCTCTACCAAAGGAGCTGGCAGAGACCGTGGCGGACGCAAACGCGGAAATGATGACGGTAGAAGACACGGCAACGATGAGGGTAGAAGTCGCAAAAAAGGACAAAGAGAAAGTCGCAAACAAAAGACTGCTGAAGCCCTCCAACAGGCTTTTAAAAAGAAGAAAAAACGTAAATAATGTTAGAATACCTTATAGAAACAGATAAGCAACTGCTCTGTTCCCTCAATAGTTGGGGGACACCCGAAGCCGATAGCCTTTGGTTAGTAATCACCAATGAACTCTCGTCTATCCCCCTCTATGCTTTTTTGTTATACTTGTGTTTCAAGTATTTTCATTGGAAAAGAGTGTTGCTCATCTTGGTATTCATCGCCCTTCTCATCACCACTACCGACCAACTGGCGAACGTTTTCAAATACGGATTCCAGCGCTTGCGCCCTTGTCACGATGAGAGTCTTATAGGCCAAATGCGAATGGTGATTTGTGGTGGTAAGTATGGGTTCTTTTCAGCACACGCCGCCAATACAATGGCAATAGCCGTGTTTTTTAGTTACTTGCTTAGAAAAAATGCCCGATATATCGTCACTCTATTGCTCTGTTGGTCGGTGATTGTGAGTTATAGCCGTATTTATTTAGGCGTGCATTTCCCAGGTGATGTATTGGTAGGTTGGATTTTCGGTACACTTTTAGCTACCCTTTATTATTTGCTCTTTCTATTTGTGGAAAAGAAATTAAAAAGCCCCCAAACCCCCGAAGGGGGACAATTCTCAAAAGCCACCTAAACTTGTTACCTATTACTCACATATCCAGCTCTGAGTTCTCGTTGGCTTTACCTCTTACCTCTTATCTCTTACCTAAACAAAATGAAAGAAGATTTCTTACACTACCTATGGAAATACAAAAAAGTACCTCTCAACACTGTACTTACTACGGGAGAGCGCTTGCAAATTCTCTCATTTGGTGAGTATAATTCTCTTTCAGGTCCCGATTTCCAAAGTGCCCAACTGCTTATAGGTGAGCAGCAATGGGCAGGTAATGTAGAAATGCATCTCAAATCATCGTATTGGTATGTGCACGGTCACGAAAGTGATCCCGCTTATCACAATGTGATTCTGCACGTAGTTTGGGAACACGATATAGAAGTATTCGATACTAACAACCAGCCTATTCCTACTTTAGAACTCCGAGGTCTTATTTCTCCCGAACTCTTAGAGCGATACAATACGACTGTAGCCTCACACTACCAGTTTATTCCTTGTGAAAAAGAATATACCACCGTACCTGCCATTACTTTGCTTTCGTGGAATGAGCGTCTGTTAGTAGAACGTTTAGAAGAAAAAGCCACTGCTGTAAACCAGTTGTGGAAAGCTGCCAATTTCGATTGGGAGAAAGTACTTTTTTGTATGCTTCTCAAATCTTTTGGAGGCACTGTAAACGGCGAAGCCTTCCTACAATTGGGCAAACATCTCGATTTTAGTATTATTCGCAAAGAGCGTTCACACCCCTTACATTTAGAAGCACTACTATTGGGGCAAGCAGGCTTACTCTCCGAAGAAACTGAACTCTCCTACCTACGTGAACTCTTGCAAAATTATCACTACCTACAACAGAAATACAACCTCTCTACACCCGTAATAAAAATACATTTCACCGGTTTGCGTCCGCAAGGGTTCCCTACTATCCGGCTCTCGCAACTCGCACAGCTATACGAACTAAATGAAGGTTTGTTTTCACAAATTCTTGAAGTGAATGATTTCAAAAGTATCCAAAAACTCTTCGCCGTAGCAGTCTCCGCTTTTTGGGAAACCCACTATACCTTTACCAAGACTTCTAAAAAAGTAAAAAAGCCTATTAGTGCGAGTCTCATCACACTTATTTGGATAAATGTATTCATTCCACTCAAATATGCCTATTACGAAAGTTTAGGCAAGGATGTGAGCGAATCTCTCATCGAAGAACTCAAAACAATGACTGCTGAGAGCAACAGCATTATCACTCAATACCAACAATTAGGAGTCTCTGTTGCCACTGCTTTCGATACCCAAGTACTTCTACAACAGTACAAACACTATTGCCAATCCAAACGCTGTTTAGATTGTGCTATAGGGATTTCGATTTTAGGGAGGAAGTGAAAAAATTGATAAAAGCTATTAAACTTACTCTCATATCCAGCTTTACTTGTTGTTATCTGTTACCTGATGTAGCGCTTCGTTATAAGCACTCTCAAAAGCGAGTAGGTTCATACCCGTAGAGAGGTGTTGGGCTTGGAAGAAGGTGAGGAGTTTCTCAGTAGGAAGATAGCCGCCATAACCTTTGATAGCACTGTAAAAACGGGTAGTGCCGGCTTGGTAGGCAGTAGCCAAACTGCTAATAGTAATACCTTGTTTTTCAATAGCAGGTAGTTCGTCGTCTAAAAGCAGTATTTTAGTTTGGGTATTTGAAAAATCTAAATGATTAACTAAAGGGTGTACTTCTGCTTTGAGGGCAAGACCATAAAAACCAACAGTCAATAAAGATTGTAAATAATCCTCATTGGCTATCGTTACACATTCTATGAGTTGTATGTTAGTGTTTGTCATAAAAGTTCTTGCATTGAATGGATAAGTAGGTCGGCTTGACTTAAATCTTGTCCGCCAGAAAGAGGATTTTTAAAGCCTATACACTGCATATTAGCACTTTTGGCAGCTTTCACGCCATTGGTACTGTCCTCTATGACTGTAAATTGTGTTGCTGGCAAGTGGTACCATTGGGCTACCTTTAGGAATATCTCAGGATTAGGTTTGCTGTATTGCACATCATCGCCACTCATTATCACTTCAAAATAGTGTGCTATATTTGTTTGCTGAGTAAAAATATCGATAAGTTTGCGTCCAGAAGAAGAAGCTAATGATAAGTGTTTTCCTTCATTCTTAAACTTCTCTAACACTTCTTTTACGTGAGGCACTAAAGGTACTTTCATTTCGGGTAATCGTTTGAAAAAGTAATCGCGGTGAAACTGCATTAGCTCCTCTACACTTTCTGTTCGCTGGGCATCGCGTTTTACCTTTTCCCACATTGGGAAAGCCGACATTCCCGTGAGAGTTTGTATATACGCCTTGTCAAACGGAATACCTTTCAGCTGAAAAGTCTCATAAATAATCTCTTGGTGCATTGGTTCACTGTCTAATAGCACCCCATCCATATCAAAGATAATATAGTTGTTAGTCATTAGTCGTTAGATTTGAGTTGCCGTCTAAAGTCTTTTAGAAAAACATTACCTATTCCTATAATGAGTCCTACAAACGTCCAAATGGCAATAATCATCATTCGTTTAGGTTTAGAACGTTCGTTAGGTACACTCACAGGCTCAATAATGGTAAATATTGGTTGGTCTTCCTTCATCTTAATACGTTTGGTTTCAAGTTGCTTAGCTAATTCAGTATATACATTAAAAGCTAAGTTATACTCAGCTTGCAGTTGTTGCAAACGCGTTTGAGGCAAGTTGCTAAAAAGGTCACGATTGCGGTCTTGGAAACCTGCCACAGCGTATTGCTTTGCCTTAAAATCTTTTTCAGCTTCGATAAAACGTTGTTGTACAAAGTCGAACTCTTCTTTTGCTTTTTGCAATTTAAACTCAGTTACTGTTTCTTGCAATAACTGTTGTGCACTTTGCAACATTTGTGCCGCAGGAAGTGCTTCGGGCATTGCATACGATAGCGTAATATAACCCTCTTTTTCATTTAAATTCAACTTGATATTATTATCGATACTATTAAGGATAGCTCTCTCCTCTCTACTAATACTCGTAATATGAGTGGTGTCTTGTATCTTAATAGACGGTTCAGAAGGATTTGAACGGAAAATACTTATCACACTGCTCCAAATGCTCGGTTTTGCATAGCTTTTACAATATTGCTCATAGGTAATTGGATTAGGAATATCTGAAAATGTAAGCTTCGTCTGTGCTAATTTCTTTTTAAACGGAACACTTTCAATAATCTTGGAGTAGGTAGTAAGTGGAATAGCATCTGCATTGTTCCCTCCTAAATTAATCCCTGCCATAGCAGCAAGTCCTCCCAATCCTCCTGTCGATTTGCTATCAGTTGCTTGCGGTACCATAATAGTGGTAGCGGTGTATTCTTTAGCCGAAAATAAGGCTACTAATACCCCTATAACCATAAATATCAACGTAAATACAGCGATTGATTTCTTAGCTCTCCAAAGCTTATTAATAAGCTGTAGCAAATCAATTTCATCTTCTTCTCTTATCGTATTGTGATGATTATTTTCCATAGTTATTTTTTAAAAGCACTGTAAATTAACACCCCCATAGTAGTAATAGCCGAAATGATACCCACCGTTTCTCCGGTTGTAAGACGTTGTTTTTCGGGTTTTGAAGGTACTATAATAATAGCCCCAGGCTCTATTTTGGGATAGTTTTTAAAGAATAGAGAGGTGCGTGTTGCCTTTATATCTCCATTGGCATACATCACATAAATAGCACTCCTCTTCGCCCTGCTGGCAAAGCCTCCTGCACTACTTACATACTGATGTATAGAAGCTCCTTTTTCATAACGCACTAATGAAGGTGCTAATACTTCTCCTCTAATTTCCACAGTTTGTTTTTCTGAAGGGACTAATAACATATCTCCGTCATTGAGCAAAAGGTCATATTTGCTGTGTTTTCGGTTTAATATCTTTTTTACATCAAGCCCTATGCGATACTCATTACTTTTTTTAGCTACTCTTCTCAGTGTTTTATTCGAAGTGCTACTGCTCGTGTCATTCTCAATCTCAATGAGCTCTTTTAAGAAATCTTCTTGCTGAATATCTCCTTCATCTGTCTTCTTTCTCACAAGCGTAAGTCCTTCTTTATAAGCAAAGGGAGTAAAACCGCCCACACGCTCTAATAAATCCGAAACACGTTCGTCTTTAGATTGAATACTATAAACACCTGGGTAGAGCACTTCTCCCATTACCGTTACAGTTTGCATAGGAGTAAATCCTTTGATATAACGTACCGATACTACATCGTTAGGTTGCAAGGTAAGCCGTTCTCCTTGGGGCTCTAACTGGTGATTAGACGATACTTTAAAGGCTTGACTTAGTTTCTGAAAATTACCATCGTTAGTTTCTCTAAATACCTCAATCATAGAAGGGTCTGCACCATTAGCCAAACCTCCTGCCAACGAAATCACGTCTTCCACCGTCATATTCTCCATAAAAGGTAATTCTTTAGGCTTATTTACAGCTCCTTCTACCTTTACAAAGCGTTTGTACTGAAGAGAATCTCTGTAGAAAATATGAATACTATCATTGTCTTTTAGTGGAATATCATTTTTCTTTTCTATGAGGTCTTTTACCGAAAAACTAAGTGTTTGGTAATCTACACGGTTTTCAGTGCGGAAGATAAGACCTCTATTCAAGGAAGCATCTTTTCTCACACCGTTAGCTCTGTTGAGTAAGTCGTAAGCCGTCATCCCCTCTTTAAACTCGTATACCCCAGGCTGATATACCGCTCCACCTATACTGAGCCTATTATGGTATTCATCAGTAATAGCGTGTACATTTAAGCGGTCACCATTTTGCATTTTTACTTTTGAAATATCAGTAAAAGGAATCTCTTTTACTTCTCGTTTAGCATCTTTAATCCGCTCCAACACCAAAGTATTAGTAAAAGCATCAGAGGTAAAACCTCCAAAGAAGGTGATAAGGTTCGCCAGCGTCTCATTGTCTAAAGTCTCATAAAAACCACGTCGTTTTACTTTCCCGTCCACCCATACGCGGTTTTTATATGGGGGTACAATAATCACATCTTGGTCTTTAAGACCTATATTGCCTTTTTCTGAGCCATTTATTAGGAAATTATACACGTCAAAAGTAGCAACTTTTTTACCTCCACGAAAGATGTTTATTTCCCTAAACGAACCGCTTTCCGAAGGGCCTCCACAAGCATATAATGCGTTAAGCACTGTTGAAAGCGAACTAAGCGAATAAGTTCCAGGAACTGCCACTTCGCCTATGATATTCACCTTTACTGTACGCACCTGACTGATAGTTACCCCTGTATAAATTTTCGCATAGCTACCCTCAGGAGCCGAAATACCAGAATATATGCGCTTGAGCTGTGAATTAATCTTAGCCTTCACTTCACTGAACGAAAGTCCTCCCACGTGAATGCGCCCGATACCATTTAGGAATATATTCCCCTCAGCATCTACTTTTTGCTTAAAAGAACCTTCTGTCGCCCCCCAAACTTCCACGAGTAGTTCATCACCAGGACCTACTTGATAGTTGTCGGGAGTTGCCATATTGAGGTTAGGAGTAAAAGATATTTTAGGATTCTTGAAGAAACTCATTCCAAATATAGAATCCTTTTTCTGTTTAGTAGTGATAGAATCTTTGTTTTCTTTACCGGTATAACCAAAAATATCATCACCTTCAGCCGGACGCCTACCTGTTTTTGTGTTCTCTTTAAGTTTGTTTTTAATATCAGAAGAAGTGCTGAGTTGCATAATGCGCTGCCTGAGCTTCATTACTTGCGTTTCTTGCATACCACGACTGCGAGCCAAAGCAACGAATTGGTCTAATGAATAACCTTGTGCTTGAGCGCGATCCCAATAATTTTTAATCTGTGCATCACTCAAGTTATCCACATTCACAGTAGTGATATCCACATTGTTATAGGTAGCATTAGGAGAGGTCACCTGTGCTACTGCTTGAGAGATAACTAAAAGTAAGTATATAATAAGTAATTTAATCTTCAACATTATTGCATAATTGATTTTGGGGCAAAGATACAAAACTATTAGCAATTAGCAATCAAGATATTGTTTTTTTAGTCCGCTCTTTTTAATTCTCCTACTTTCTCTCCAAATCGTCCTTCCCCTTCCAAGCAGTCCTACAACTTCAAACAATAAAAAAGAGCAATTCTTTATCAGAATTGCTCTTTTTATAAGAAGGCGGCGACATACTCTCCCACAACAAGTGTAGTACCATCTGCGCTAAAAGGTTTAACTGCTCTGTTCGGAATGGTAAGAGGTGAGACCTTTGACTATAACCACCTTAAATCTTTAGACCTTAGGTTGTGCGAATCAGAACTAATGCCTGGTGCCTGTGGCCTAATGCCTTGATATTTTAACATATAGGGATAAAAAACATATTTTCTCAATTGACAATTGATAATTAATAATTAACAATTGTTGTGACTAACATAACATTTTTATAAAAAGAATGCTGCGCGAAAAGTCTACGGGTGATTAGTATTACTCGGCTATGATGTTACCACCTTTACACCTGTAACCTATCAACGTGGTCATCTCCCACGACCCTTAAAAGAAATCTCATCTTGTGGCGGGTTTCGTACTTATATGCCTTCAGCACTTATCCCATCCGCACTTAG
>NZ_CP027232.1:2170000-2265000 GCF_002998835.1 Capnocytophaga sp. oral taxon 864 | reverse complement strand
TCAGTTCAGCGGGTTTGCTCACCTTTACGGTGTAGTACATCTTCAATGTACTGGGTTGCCCCATTCGGATATTTGCGTATCATATCGTATGTGCCAATACACGCAACTTTTCGCAGCTTATCACGTCCTTCTTCGCCTCTGAGAGCCTAGGCATCCCCCATACGCCCTTACATAACTTTTCGCGCTTGTAGTCCTAGTCAATTGACAATTAACAATTGATAATTGACAATTATCTAGGTACCTCTCGTTCTCTTTGATTCTTTTTAATATTTTTCGTTAGATTATCAATAATCTATTATTGATCTCTTATGCTCTTTATCCCAATATGTCAATGTACGTTTGTTGTGGAGAATAAGGGATTCGAACCCTTGACCCCCTGCGTGCAAGGCAGGTGCTCTAGCCAGCTGAGCTAATTCCCCGTGCTTAATGACGAGTTACGAATTACGAATTACGTTTCACGATATTCGCCTCTCTTCAGCTCCTAGAATTTCCTTCTTTAGCTTGTAGTCCCAGGCAGACTCGAACTGCCGACCTCTACATTATCAGTGTAGCGCTCTAACCAGCTGAGCTATGAGACTTTGTTCTTTTAGGTAAGAGGTTTTCTTCTCTTTGTCAATTACTCTGTACCTTATTTTTTTGTTGTCAGCAAGATTTAAAGAATCTGTTGATTCCTTATGCGTCAATTTTCGGTTTTCTCTAGAAAGGAGGTGTTCCAGCCGCACCTTCCGGTACGGCTACCTTGTTACGACTTAGCCCCAGTCACTAGTTTTACCCTAAACAGCTCCTTGCGGTAACCGTCTTCAGGTACTCCCAGCTTCCATGGCTTGACGGGCGGTGTGTACAAGGCCCGGGAACGTATTCACCGGATCATGGCTGATATCCGATTACTAGCGATTCCAGCTTCACGGAGTCGAGTTGCAGACTCCGATCCGAACTGTGACCGTCTTTATAGATTCGCGCCTGCTCACGCAGTGGCTGCTCTCTGTAACGGCCATTGTAGCACGTGTGTAGCCCAAGATGTAAGGGCCGTGATGATTTGACGTCATCCCCACCTTCCTCTCGGTTTGCACCGGCAGTCCCATTAGAGGGCTCGACCTTACTCGTTAGCAACTAATGGCAGGGGTTGCGCTCGTTATAGGACTTAACCTGACACCTCACGGCACGAGCTGACGACAACCATGCAGCACCTTGAAAACTGTCCGAAGAAAAGGGTATCTCTACCCCTGTCAGTCCCCATTTAAACCTTGGTAAGGTTCCTCGCGTATCATCGAATTAAACCACATGCTCCACCGCTTGTGCGGGCCCCCGTCAATTCCTTTGAGTTTCATTCTTGCGAACGTACTCCCCAGGTGGGATACTTATCACTTTCGCTTAGCCACTCAAACTCGCGTCCAAACAGCTAGTATCCATCGTTTACAGCGTGGACTACCAGGGTATCTAATCCTGTTCGCTCCCCACGCTTTCGTCCATCAGCGTCAATCAATTGTTAGTAATATGCCTTCGCTATCGGTGTTCTGTGTAATATCTAAGCATTTCACCGCTACACTACACATTCCAACTACTTCACAACCATTCAAGACCAACAGTTTCAAAGGCAGTTGCTCAGTTGAGCTGAGCGCTTTCACCTCTGACTTACCAGCCCGCCTACAGACCCTTTAAACCCAATGATTCCGGATAACGCTCGCATCCTCCGTATTACCGCGGCTGCTGGCACGGAGTTAGCCGATGCTTATTCGTAAGGTACCGTCATCAAACTACACGTAGCCCTTATTCTTCCCTTACAAAAGCAGTTTACAATCCATAAGACCTTCATCCTGCACGCGGCATGGCTGGATCAGTCTTCCGACCATTGTCCAATATTCCTCACTGCTGCCTCCCGTAGGAGTCTGGTCCGTATCTCAGTACCAGTGTGGGGGACATCCCTCTCAGAACCCCTATCTATCATCGCCTTGGGGAGCCGTTACCTCTCCAACTAACTAATAGAACGCATACTCATCTTTCACCACCTAAGCTTTAATAGTATCACGATGCCGTATTACTATACTATGGGGTATTAATCCAAATTTCTTCGGGCTATCCCCCAGTGAAAGGCAGATTGTATACGCGTTACGCACCCGTACGCCGGTCTCAGTTACCCGAAAGTAACCTCCCCCTCGACTTGCATGTGTTAGGCCTGCCGCTAGCGTTCATCCTGAGCCAGGATCAAACTCTTCATCGTTAAATTCTTTTATATCTTCTAACCGATCTTCAAGTTATTGACTTCAGGTTTCACTCAATCCTTTAAATCTTCTTTGTGCTGTACAACATTATGTCAAGGTACGTGTTGTTTCTTTCCACTCCAGAGGCACTACTCTCCTCTTTTGCGGGTGCAAAGGTATAACCTTTTTCCTAACCTCCAAAATTTTTATACACTTTTTTTTGAAGATTTTTTTAATAATTTGATAAGTGGTTGATTACTAACTTTATAAATTTTCAATATTTCTTTATTTGCCCTATAAAACTCACCGTTTTTTTCATCGTTATAGCAATTATTGTGGTTGATATTTTCCTTTTTTGTATTGCATCTGTATTACTTCTTCTTTACTATCAACCACCCTTTCAGCGCAAAATCCTTCCGCATCACGCTCTATTTTTATATGCTTAGTAACACGTGCCTCCTCTATGGTATAGAAACCTCGCACCTTATGCTCTGAAATATGCAATTTGCTACTCACCTCTTTTTTTTCTCCCTCACAAGGAGTTTTTGCAGTTCCTCCCCCCGAAATATCAGCCGTATAAGAAAATATATCAGTGCTTAAAACTTTTTGCAACTTCTTCCCTTTACTAATAAAATAGGTGAGCACCTCCGAGCCCTTAGGCTTATTTCTATCAGCATTCGAGAAAAACACCCTCACCTGATAAGCAATCGCTTTCTTCCCCAACAGTGGCGTCTGAGAAGCCACTTCCAAACCCTGTAAGCGCCCTCTATCACTGTCTTCCCATTCACCTTCACCTATGTAGTAGTTATCTATCATCTGTTTCTGAAGATTGTACAAAACAACATAAGCATCATAAAGCATCTTGTCCTTACTTCTTTTCTTTAAAGGAAAAACCACGAGCTTATGTATCGTATCTTCTTTTAGCCCTCGCTCCGTATAAAGTGCCCAATACACCTGACGTCTGTCTAGCTTAAATTTCGCCTCAATAGCTTTAAAAATAGCACTTTCATTTTGCAATTGTTCTTGTGCTACACCACACATCGGCAGTAATAACAGTAGGTATATAAACTTCTTCATTTTTTAATATTTTATTGATTGCGTCCTTGTTCTTCTGGATACAGTTTATAAACAGGCTCACTCTGCCAATATTCCTTCGTCTCAATATCCATAACCGTAAGGCGTCCTTTGAAGCCCGCCCCTGTATCTACATTTGCCACCCCGTTGAAAATAAGAGGTTTATCAGTACCCAAGCGCGTGGTAGGTGTATGTCCTATATAAATTTCATTATAGAGTTTCAAACGGTTAGGATAGTACTTATCCGTTTTAGGAAGACTAACGCTACAAGCAAGTTCCCAAAGCGTTCTATCCCAATAGTACATCTGTTCGAAATGCTCGTGAGCAATCCCCCGCAAATTAGTAAATCCCGCGTGAAGAAAAAGCCTATTTTTGCTATCCAAGTAGTAATTTTCAAGCGAGTTTATAAAATCAATATGAGCCTTTTTGCGCTCTGCCGAAACATTCCGATAAGCCTTTTCAGTAGCTTTTCCTCCGTGCAAACGCCAAAGAGTATCCATCTCTTTCCCTAAAAGAAACTCACGGCAAAGCGCATCGTGATTCCCTCTGAGGAACAAACAACGCTGTTTCTTTTGGTATCCGATGAGAAAATCCATCACCTCGGGAGTCTCACTCCAGCCATCAGCGTAATCACCAAGGAAAATAAGGTAGTCATCAGCTTGTATATCAGCCCTTTCAAGCACCTGCACCAAAGCGCGTAAAGCACCGTGTATATCGCCTATAACAAGAGTTCGCATAGTGTTTAATTTTGCTATTATTCGTCTGTGAAAAGTTCGGCAAAAGTAGTAATTTTTTTTCAATTATCAGACAATCTCTAATTTTCCACCTGCCCGTCGCGCTATAACCTCACATTACCTCCGTCATTCGTCGCCACATTCCCCTTTTTTCGTCGCTTTCTACTCGTCACTACACCCCCTCTCCTTGGGAGAAGTCTCCGAATAGGAGAGTATGTGAACGGGGTGAGGATTCTCTTTCTTTCGCCTCGAAACCCCGTTTTCAACATTTTTTGCCTTGTTATATTATGCTATTAATCAACTACTTACATACCCTTTCTATACCAATCGTCCAAGATTCGTATAAGCTTCCTATAAGCTCTCTATAAGCTAACCCCACCCTCCTCACAGCCTTTTCTCACCAAAATTCCTCTCAACTCTCTTCTGAAATCTTCCGTTTCCTTCCGAACCTCTCAATCTTCCTCTATTTTCTAATTCTCTCATTTTCTAATTTGCTAATTTTCTCTGCCTGTCGTGCTACGACTTGCTAATTTGCTAATTATTCTCTATCTTTGCCCCCGTAAACTTAAAAACCCTTTTATAAAATGAAAAACAAAGATTTTGGACTCCTCGTCCTCCGCCTCACCATAGGCTTGCTTATGCTTCCTCACGGCATCAACAAATTATTACACGCCGATGCCTTTGGATATGTTCAAAGTACCTTAGTAGCCAAAGGTCTTCCCACCTTCATTGCCTATGGGGTATATCTTAGCGAAATCATCGCTCCTATAATGATTGTATTAGGCTTCCGAACCCGTTTAGCCGCTCTTATAATGGTACTCGGCGGAATTAGTACGCTCTTTTTGGCGTATGGAGGTCAAATTACCGCAGTTACGGCTCACGGTGGTTGGGCTCCTGAACTCCCTGGACTATTCCTTTTCGGTGCTTTAGCTTTGTTCTTTACCGGAAGTGGCAAACACGCTATTTCCACTCGCCACAAATGGGATTAACGAATGTTAGAACAAATCAATCTTACCTACGAGAAAGTAGTACTTGTAGGGATTATCAATCAAATACAAACCGAAGAAAAATCTAAGGAATATTTAGACGAACTCGAATTTCTTACTTACACAGCTGGGGGTGAAGTGCTCAAACGCTTCACCCAAAAGCTTGATGTGCCTAACCCTAAGACCTTCATCGGCACCGGTAAGATGGAGGAAGTACAGCAATTTGTTGAAGAAAATGAGGTAGGTACTGTCATCTTCGACGATGAACTCACCCCTGCTCAACAGAAGAATATCGAGCGTATTCTCAAAGCAAAGATATTAGACCGCACAGGGCTCATTCTCGACATCTTTGCTCAGCGTGCACAAACCAGCTATTCGCGCACACAAGTCGAATTGGCACAATACGAATACCTCTTACCGCGCCTTACGGGATTATGGACGCACCTCGAACGTCAGCGAGGCGGTATCGGTATGCGTGGTCCTGGTGAAACCGAAATCGAAACCGACCGCCGTATCGTGCGCGACCGTATTGCCCTGCTCAAAAAGAAACTCACCGCTATCGATAAGCAAATGGCAACTCAACGCAGTAATCGCGGAGCATTAGTGCGTGTGGCGCTCATCGGCTATACCAATGTAGGCAAATCAACTCTAATGAACGTAATAAGCAAAAGCGAAGTTTTTGCCGAAAACAAGCTCTTTGCCACCCTCGATACCACCGTGCGCAAGGTTGTGATTGAGAACCTACCGTTCTTGCTCAGCGATACCGTAGGGTTCATTCGCAAACTACCTACCCAGCTCATCGAGTCGTTTAAAAGTACCCTCGACGAGGTACGTGAAGCCGATTTGCTCTTGCACATAGTCGATATTTCGCACCCCAACTTCGAGGAGCATATCCAATCAGTAAACCAAATATTAGCCGAAATTCACAGCGCCGATAAGCCCACCATTATGGTATTCAACAAGATTGATGCGTATACCAATGAAGAAATAGCCGAAGACGATTTGGCTACCGAGCGCACTAAAAAACACTTCACTCTTGATGAATGGAAACAAACTTGGATGCAACGAATGGGGCGCGATGTACTCTTCATTTCGGCACTCAATAAAAATAATCTCGAAGAATTCCGTGAGGTGGTGTACGAAAAGGTAAAGGAGATACACATCACTCGCTTTCCTTTTAATAATTTTTTATACGAAAAGATAGATGAATAAACTCAATTTACTATTGGCTACGATAGCCTTATGTTGCACCTCTTTGGCAGTTGCTCAAAACGATGAAAACCTCAACACCGATCGCCCCGACCAAAGTGAAGGGGTATACACCCTGCCCAAAGGTCAGTTTCAAATAGAAAATGGTTTAGTTTTCAGCAAAGAAGAAAGCAGTGATAACCTAATGTTACGCTACGGACTCATCACAAACACCGAACTCCGCTTAGAAGCCGATTTCGACCTCCGTACCCCCGATTTTAGCAGTACTACTTTCAGCATAAAACAGCGTTTATACGAATCGGAACAGCGCTATATCCCCTCAGTGGGACTCATCGGTTATGGACAATACAGCAAAACAGACGCTAAGACTTATACTTTCGACGCTTGTTTAGCTTTCGAAAGCTCTCTTACCGACCAGCTTTCATTAGCTTATGGTGCTCGTAGCTCTGAACAATTTAAGAATTTAGATGTTACTGCTCAGGTCAATTATGCTCCCAACAACAAGCTATGGAGCTTTGTTGAGTATTACGCTTCCTATAATGGAATGCGTGCTCCTGAGCACAATATCAATGCAGGAATTGCCTATCTCCTAAAACCTAATTTTCAAATAGACCTCAGCGGAGGGCGTACCCTTTGGCAACCAGAACCTCAATATTTTGTAGGGGTGGGAATAGGATATTTATTCATTTAACAATATGCAAAGTTTCGCCCAAAGTATCGCTTTTGCATCTCTAATTCCCCCGCAGAGAGGGCAAGAAGATGTTTCTTCATTATTGATCACTAACCATTAATCATTAACAATTAATCATTAAAAAAATTGCTTAAAATAGGAAACATAGATTTAGGAGATTTCCCTTTATTGCTTGCACCTATGGAAGATGTAAGCGATCCTCCCTTTCGTCGCCTCTGTAAAATGCACGGAGCTGATATGCTTTACAGTGAGTTTATCTCCTCCGAAGGACTCATACGCGACGCCATTAAAAGCCGTCAAAAGTTAGATATTTTCGATTACGAACGCCCCGTAGGCATACAAATTTTTGGAGGTGATGAAGAAGCAATGGCGCTCTCAGCTAAAATCGTTGCCACTGTAAACCCCGATTTAGTAGACATCAACTTTGGTTGTCCTGTAAAGAAGGTTGTAAGCAAAGGTGCAGGAGCGGGGGTATTGAAAGATATCGATTTGATGGTGCGCCTTACCAAAGCAGTCGTAAACAGTACCCATTTACCTGTAACCGTAAAAACGCGTTTAGGCTGGGACGAGCAAAGTATCAATATAGAAGAAGTAGCTGAACGTCTGCAAGATGTAGGTATCAGCGCACTTACCATTCACGCCCGTACCCGTAGCCAGATGTACAAAGGTCACTCCGATTGGAGCTACATTGCCAAAGTGAAGAACAATCCTCGTATTCATATTCCTATTTTTGGTAACGGCGATATCGATAGTCCTGAAAAAGCCTCAGAATACCGCAATACTTACGGTGTTGACGGTATAATGATAGGTCGTGCAGCCATTGGTTATCCGTGGATATTTAATGAAATAAAGCATTATTTTGCAACGGGAAAGCTTCTCCCCTCCCCTACTATATCCGATCGTGTAGAAGCTGCTAAAAACCATCTGTTATGGTCGGTAGAATGGAAAGGCGAACGACAAGGAGTGTTGGAAATGCGCAGGCATTATGCTAATTATTTCAAGGGAATTCCTAATTTTAAAGAACATCGCCAGCGATTAGTAACGTTAGATTCCTCAGAAGAAATAATAAGAGAACTCGAAGTAGTGAGAGAATTAAAAAGGGAAGTCTAATAATCTAAGCTTTTTTACTTTTTATTTTTAGTAAACCATAGGTGAGCATTCCTAAAACAAATGAAGCAGTAATTGCCAAAGTAAAACTCCCTACTAAGTATTGCAATAAATTGTTTTTGATGTATTCCATTGCGGTGAGGTCGCCTTGCGGAAGAATCGTGCCCCCCACAAAAAAAGTACCTATTTTAAGAGAAGTGAAAATAAGCACCGGTATCATTGGGGGAATACTCACATTCGAGCAAATAAAAGCCAAAGTTTTGTTCAAATTGAAGAATACCGCCAAAGTAATAGTAAGTATGGTTTGAAATCCCCAAAAAGGCGCAATGCCAAAGAATACACCTAATGCTACCGAACCTGCCTTCACACTATCGCTACTGTCGCTCTCTAATATATCTTCTTTAATAAAACGTTTGAGACTCTTCTTCTTAGCATCTCTAAAGAAATTACGCGGTTTGATATAGAAAAGCGCAATGAGTACTAACACGCTGTTCAGCACACTGATACGCATAAAATCCCTAAACGGACGAAAATGCGAAACTCGTTCTTCAGGGTCGTACAACACTTGTATAGGTACATTCTTCAGTTGTACCCCATTCCAACTACTGCGCACTAATATCTCTATCTCAAACTCAAACTTTTCGGTGTAATATTTCTTAGGAATGTACTGCAAAGGATATAACCTATATCCTGATTGCGTATCAGGGAGATCGACGCCCGTTTCGAGGTGAAACCAGAAGTTAGAAAATTTATGTCCGAAACTACTTTTCTTAGGCACCCCGTCTTGGGTCATATTCCTATTACCTACCAATAGAGTAGGTTCGCTTTCCCCTTCGATAGTAGCTATAAATACAGGTATATCTTCAGGGTAATGTTGTCCGTCGGAGTCGATGGTAAGGGCATAGTCGTAGCCTAAATTGCGAGCTTTGTCAAAGCCTATGCGCAAGGCATTGCCTTTGCCTTTGTTCTTAGGAAGATGAATAATAGTGAGCTGGGGGTAACGCGCGAGTATATCGGGAGTAGCATCTGTTGCACCATCATTCACTATGATAATGTGAGAGGTATAGCGCAGCACCCCATCAATCACACGAGCGAGGGTTTTAGCATTGTTATAAGTAGGAATTAAAACGCAAATTTTATTCTTCTCCACGATATTCTTCAACTAATTTTTTAACAATATCCAAATCAACTGTATCATATTCTGATTTGTCGTAAATAGAAATGAATGCCACCGACATAGTTTCTTGATGGTCTATTTCTACTAATATTTCGTGAGTAATTACTCTTGCTCCACCACTTTTCCCTTTGTTTTTACTGCTTATGTTTAGTCGTATTTTTCTCAATCCTTCTCCTAATGATACTCCTATATTAGGATTTGTTTCAATTTCTTCTTTTAATGCCTCAAAATCCTTTTTTAAACTTTTGTATTTTTTACATAAAGTCTTTAATTCCTTTGCAAAAGAAGGTATATATCCAAATTTATATTTCATTGAGTAAATCGTCTAAATTACCTAATTTTACTTTGCCTTCTCTTGCTTCTTTTAGCTCATTCAAAGCATTAAAGAGTTTTTTCTTAAACTTTTTCTGTTGAGGATTTAAAGTTTCTTCACTCCCTTTAATATCAGTAACTTCTATAAAATCAAGAGATTTTATAAAATTTAGAAAAGCATCTACTTTAGATGGTTGTGCATTGATATTTATAGTAAGTTCCATATTTATGAGTTTATTGCAAATTTAACTTCTTTTTCTCTTCATCGTTAAACACTTTCGACTTCTTTACAAAACCAGCTATATACTTTTGTAGTTCACGGGTTTGCTGAGCGTAGTGTGCGAGTATAAAATCCTTATCGTCAGTGATGTCGTTGCGATAGGGTACTACTTTGGGCAAGTGTTCTTGCACACTGAGGCGTATCAGGTGAAGTTCAGCGTTTTGAGGTTGCTGTTTGAGGGCGTTTTCTAAGAGCGGTTTGCCCTCTTTGAGCAGAGCAATACGGTTACCTCCAAATTTTGCTAATATCATCTTACTCGCGCCTTTATAAGCACTTAGCACCACATCAGTAGTAGGAGTATTAGCTATCAGCTCTGCAAAAGCTACAGCGTTTTCTTTGCTATCGGAAGCCGTAGTATAGGCAACGCGTACTTTCTCAAGGCTCTGCGCTTGCAGTGCTCCAAAACTCAAGAATAATATGATGAAGTAGATGTGTTTCATTTAGCCTATAAGTTTTTCAACTTTGCCAAAGGTGCGAGCCACACGGGCAGAAAACTTTGGCAAAGTCTTACCTAATTACTTGTTAAATATCGCTCTATACAGGTCGCTACCATTGGCATATAGTAAAAGGGCTATTAAAATAACAAATCCTACCATTTGAGCGTGTTCTAATACTTTTTCACTCGGTTTTCTACCCGTTACCATTTCGTAGAGGAGGAATACCACGTGTCCCCCGTCTAAGGCTGGGATAGGTAAAATATTCATAAAGGCTAAGGCAATAGATAGGAAAGCAGTGATATGCCAAAAAGCGAGCCAATTCCAAGACGATGGAAAGAGCTTTCCTATAGAACCAAAGCCTCCTACTTCACTCGCTCCCTTCTTAGTAAAGATAAATTTAAACTGAGCTACATAGTCGTGTAGCACATTGTAACCATATGCAATTCCGTGACTGAGGGCTTCTCCTAAACTGTAAGTCTTATGGGTAAATTGTACCTCCCCTTCGGTTTGCATACCGCTGATACCTATTTTTTTATTACTGTCGGGGAGGACGCTGAGGGTCATTGGCTTTCCGTTGCGCTCAATAGCAAAAGTGAGAGGAGTGTTCTCAGGAGCCATTGCAAGGGCAGGTGTTACATCGGAGAAATAGTAAATAGGTTCTCCATTGATGCTTAACAGCTTATCGCCCTTTTGTAAACCTACTTTCTGAGCAGGCATTCCCACTATTACCGTATCGATAATGGGTTTTACTTTTACACTAAAAGGAGTTGTTTCTCCTCGTAAATAGAGCATCTTCCCAATAGAATCGGGGAGAGATAGAGTACGCACAGTTCCGTCTTGTCCTTTTACGGTAAGCTCACTGGTATTGCGCAACAAGATATATTTACTTACATCGGCTACGCTTTCTAAGGGTTTGCCATTGATAGCGGTTACAATATCGCCGTTTTGGAACCCATAAGCACGCATTGTGCGGGTTACTGCAAAACCTTCCTTAATACCTTCGGGTTTGAGCTGGTCTTGCCCCCAAGTGAAGAGTATCATCGCGTAAATAATGAAACCTAAGAGCAGGTTTACCGTTACACCACCTACCATAATGATAAGGCGTTGCCACGCAGGTTTAGAACGGAACTCCCACGGCTGTGGAGGTTGCGCCATTTGCTCCTTGTCCATACTCTCATCAATCATACCGGCAATCTTCACGTAGCCACCCAACGGTAGCCACCCGATGCCATATACTGTTTCGCCTATCTTCTTCTTAAAAAGGGCAAACTTCACATCGAAGAAAAGAAAAAACTTTTCTACTCTTGTTTTAAAGAGTTTAGCAGGTATAAAATGTCCTAACTCGTGTAGGACTACTAAAATTGAAAGACTCAGAATCAGCTGAGCCGCTTTTATTAAAAATACTTCCATTCTTTTTTAGGCCATAGGCATTAGGCCTTAGGCCACAGGGGGGGTAGGATAATATAACTATTGCGTATTACTTATTGTCAAACTTTTTTGTAAAGAAGTAAGCATTTTTCCTACTTCTTTTATTAAACCAAAAGCTCTTTCAATATCTGAATTGTTTAGATAATTAATTTTTACACAAAGCAATAATTGTGTTTCCAATTCAGCATTAGAACCTTTAGCAATAGACAGAAAATGAGTGTATTCTTTAATTGAATATCTCCCTCTTCCTTCAGCAATATTACTTGGAATAGAGATAACAGCACGTCTCATTTGGTCACTTAAAGCAAATTGTTCTTCTTTAGGTAGTTTCTTAACTAAGTTATAAACTTCAACTACAAGATCCATTGCTTTTTGCCAAACAATTAAATCTTTAAAGTCTTTAATATCATTCATAGGTCAGACCATAGGTATTAGCCCTCAAGCCACAGTTTTTAAGATAATGTTCCTAAGGCCTAAGGCCTATTGCCTAAGGCCTTTTTATTTGCTAATTGTCCACAGGCGGCATCAATGTCTTTACCACGGGAGTGGCGAACGGTAACGGTGATACCTGCCTCTTCAAGCATTGTTTGGTAAAGTTCAAGCGCTTTAGGGTCGGCTTGTTGAAATGCTCCATCGTCAATAGGGTTATACTCAATGAGGTTTACCTTAGAAGGGGCAAACTTACAAAACTTTATCAGTGCTTCTACGTCCTTTTTCTGGTCGTTGATACCCTTCCACACCACATATTCGTAGGTGATGCGATTTTTGGTTTTTTGATACCAATACGCTAAGGCTTCGCGTAGTTCTTCCAGTGGAAATTGTTCATTGAAAGGCATAATGCCCGTGCGCACACTACTGATAGCCGAGTGCAAAGATACAGCTAATTTGAATTTTACCTCATCATCAGCCATTTTTTTTATCAATTTGGGGATACCCGAAGTGGATAGCGTAATGCGTTTAGGCGACATTCCTAAGCCCTCAGGCGAAGTAATCTTGTCGATTGCCTTCAATACATTATTATAGTTCATCAGTGGTTCGCCCATTCCCATAAATACTATGTTAGAGAGCGGACGACCAAAGAAAGCGCGACTTTGCTCATCGATTACCTTTACTTGGTCGAATATCTCATCGGGGAGGAGATTGCGCATACGTTTTAAGCGAGCAGTGGCACAAAACGAACAGTTGAGACTACACCCCACCTGACTGGATACGCAAGCGGTGGTGCGAGTATCGGTAGGAATTAGCACCGACTCTACTAATAACCCGTCGTGCAAACGCACAGCGTTTTTAATCGTACCATCGTTACTGCGCTGCATCACATCTACTTTGATATGGTTGATGTTAAAATGTTCGCTGAGCATCTCGCGTGTAGCTTTGGGTAGGGAGGTCATCTCCTCGAAAGTATGTACGCCTTTCTGCCACAACCATTCGTATACTTGGTTGCCACGAAAAGGTTTATCGCCATTGCTCTCGAAGAAAGCGCGAAGTTCGTCTTTGGTCAGTGCGCGTATGTCGCGTTTTTGTTGCATATAATCTTGTTAAGAATGAGGCTTTGCCTCAGAAATCTTACAAATCAATTCAAATCAAAAAAAGAAGTATGGCTAAAGTTGTTGGCTTCAACTTTGGCAAAGTTTACGACTCTAATTATAATTTAAAATCCTTTACTACTTCTTCTAACGGCAAGCGCGATTTTGGGCGCAAGTGCAACTGATTGCTGTCCTCAGGGTCGCGGTAGCCTATCGCTACAGCGAAGAGCGTAGTGTATTGAGGTTCATTCAGAAGCTTGTCGTATTCGGTATTAATGATGCCTTCCATAGGGGTACTATCAATGCCCATAGAAGCACAAGCACTGAGAAAAAAGCCTAATGCGATGTACACTTGGTTGTTTATCCACGCATAGAGTCCTACATCACCTTTGGGTTTCTGCATTTTCTGATAAAACCCAAGTCGTCCCATTTCAGTAGCTGCTTTAACGAGCTTTTCTTCAAATGATGGCAAAGCGCTATTCGCCATAAACACCACTAAATGACTGGATTTTCTAACGCGTTCTTCGTTGGTAAGCGATACTTTAGCGAATGCTTCCTTAGTAGCCTCATCGCTTATGAAAACAAATTGCCAAGGCTGTGAATTGATAGACGAAGGAGCGAGGCGTAATATCTCTTTGAGTTTGGCGATATCCTCATCGCTCACACGCTGAGAGCTGTAATGTTTAGTAGTATAGCGGGTTTGTGCTAATTTTAAAAAATCCATAGTGTTTTGTTTTTTAAGTTTAACTTTTAATTTCAAGGTGCAAAGGTACGGCGTAATTAGCAATTTAACAAATAAGGAAAAAGGTAAAAGGTGTGGCAGGTGAAATATAGCTAAAAATCAATAGGTTATTCGAAGGTCATTTGAATCTAAGGCTACGGTAAGACGAAAAAAAAGTCCGCTCTCGATGGCTTTCTCAGAGAGGTAAAGGCAACGAGAGCGGAGTTTAACGTAAGAGTAAGAAAAAAGTTAGATTTATTAAATTGATTCTTTTCTTACCATTATTTTGTTATAGGCATATAGTGATAGGGCAGCAAAGACCCCTATTCCACAAATAAGATACCACATTTTGTTGGGGTTATAAGTATTCCAAAGCAAATCGGTGATTTGAGACTGACTGAGACCTAACTTCTGACTTGCCAAATCGAAATATTCCTTTTTAGTGAGGTTTTCGGGCATTGCAATGGCTTTATTTGTGAGTTCGGTTTTTAGTAAAGTATATTTATCAGACCATTTTTCGTATAAATCACCAGAAATAAGTCCTGCAATATAATTACCTACCGCCACAGGCAAAAAATAAGTGCCTTGATAGAGGGCTTCCTTCCCCTTAGGGGTGATTTGAGCGATAAAAGCTGAAAGCGTAGGGCTAGCAGCCATTTCGCCTATGGAGAAAATCATAGTGCCTATAATGGTAAACCACACATTATTGAACATAAAAGTGAGCGTTACCCCTATGGTTCCGATAATCGTACCGCGAATCATTGCGCTTACGTGAGTCATTTTGGTTACGAAATAGGATACAACTACCTGAAAGAAGATAATCATAAACGAATCGATATTGATGAACCATTCGGCTTTTACTTGTCCTTTTTCGGTGAGAATAGTGCCTAAGAAAGGCAAATGATGGTTAATCCAAGCACTTACTTTGGAGGAATCTACCCAATCTTCGATAAAATTAGGCAGGGTGTAGAACAGCTGGTTGAACATCGTCCAAAAGCCGACCATCAGTATGAGCAATATGGTAAGGCGACGGTCTTTGAGTGCCTCTATAATGTGCATTATGGATTCTTTGATTTCGGTGAGGATAGGTTTACTATCGCGTTGTGCCATTTTAGGTTCTTTGAAAAAGAATAAAACTACCAGCAGGTTGATAACCATTACCACCGCAGCTTGCAGGAAGATAATGCGCCAACCGAGGGTAGTGCGTAGGTAAGACGACATTGCAGGACCTAAGAAGCCTCCGACGTTCACCATCATATAGAAGATACCGAAGCCCATTGTACTGGTGCTTTCATCGGTATTGCGGGCAACGGTACCGTTGATAACGGGTTTGAAGAAGCCCCCTCCAACGGCAGCAAAGAGGAACATCATATACATCGACCAATAGGTGTTTACTTCACCCATTAGATAATAGCCTATCGCCATTATAGTACAAGAAATGACTAAAGAGAGTTTGTAGCCTATACGGTCGGCTATCACGCCAAAGACGAGAGGCAAAAAGTACTGTATAGCGGTTACGTTGCCTATGATACTTCCTTTTTCGGTATGCGAAAGACCTAATCCGCCTTGGTCAGTTGAAGCTACTAAATACAAGGGGAGAAGGGTAAAGATACCGTAGAAGCCCCAACGTTCCATCAGTTGGAGGAAACTTGCTACCCAGAAGTTGGGTGAGAAAGTTTTGAGTGTTTGACCGAAGGATTTTTTATTTTCTGACATAGTTCATTTATTTTTAATATTTGTTTGAAAAGGCTCTGAGAATTTTATTGCAAAAGGAGGTGATGCATATTTAGGTTTGTTTTTAGGAAAAATTGTAATTAACCTCTATAACATATGACAAAACAATTGATTATTAGGGCAATCTGCTTAGACAAAGTTTGAAACTTTGGCTAAGAATAGGGTGCATCACGTTTTACTTTTTGATTCATAGTATATACTGAATTAAAGTGCAAAAGTAAGAGCATTTTTGCACCTATAAAAATAAAAAAGAGGTTTTATACAAAGGGGGTTGGAGATGTTATAAATATAACAATGCTCATAATTAATACTGGAAATGCCAATAATGCCAATAATACCATAATTCAACTTTGGCAAAATGTGTGTCGCAAAAAGTGATACATTTGAGCTATCGGAAGGGAACGGAAAATTTCGGAAGAGAGTTGAGAGAAGTTTTGGTGAGAAAAGGCTGTTAGGAGGGTGGGGTTAGCTTATAGAGAGCTTATAGGAAGCTTATACGAATCTTGGACGATTGGTATAGGAAGGGTGTATAAGCAATTGATTCATAGTATAATACAACAAGGCTAAAAATGGTAAAAAGAGGGTTTCGAGGCGAAAGAAAGAGGAATCCTCACCCCGTCCCTCTCCCAAGGAGAGGGGGAATGTGGCGACGGAAAATCAAAAGAAACCACTTTTTTACACATACCCAGCTATCGCTGGCTACCTTCAAAGGGGGAATATGGCGACGGAAAAGGGGAAGAAATGACGAGTGACGAATGATGAATGACGGAGGTAATGTGAGGTTATAGTAGCGACGGGCAGTCGTAGCACGGCTGGTAAATTAATTAGCAAATTTATGTGAGGTACACAGGCGTTTTATTAATAGCAGATGAACAGAAGAGAAGTGACAAAAATAATATAAATAGTGTATAATTCTTTCGTGGATAGCATATTTTTCTTACTTTTGCACCAAAATCTTAAAAACAGATGTAGAATGACAGACACTCAACTCACTCCCGAACAATATGAACTTTTCAAAAATGCTGAAAAGCGCCTCAAACAGAAACGATTGTTATATCTTCACTTTTTTGTCTTTGTGTTAGGCTCTATCTTTTTTGTAGTAGCCAATAAGGTATTAGACTACGGAGCGACGTATAATTGGTATTTGTGGGCGATACTCTTGTGGCTTTTCATCTGGCTGTGGCACGCTATGAATGTATTTATTTTGCATCGCTTCTTAGGGAAGGAATGGCAAGAAAAGCAACGCGAACAACTGATAGCAGCTCAACAGAAAAAACTCATAAAAATGGAAGCCGCAGTAGAAAAAGAGCTTGCTACACAAAAGGAACAAGCAAAACGTGAATTGGCAGCTGAACAGGCTGAGAAAGATAACGAGCAAACCAATACGTCGTCTACAAACTTTTAACTGTTCACTTTTCACTATTCACTAAATATGATAACTCTTATAGCTGCTGTTGCCGAGAATAATGCTATTGGCAAAGGAGACCAACTGTTATGGCATTTGCCTGAAGATTTTAAGCATTTCAAACGCCTCACGACGGGACACTGCATTATAATGGGACGGAAGACTTTCGAGACTTTCCCGAAGCCTTTGCCTAACCGTACACATATTGTTATTACGCGTCAGAAAGGGTATGCGAAAGAGGGAGCTGTGGTGGTTTCTTCAGTTGAAGAGGCGATAGAAAAGGCTTTGGCAATAGACCCTAACCCTTACGTGATAGGCGGTGGAGAAATCTATGCACAAGCCCTCCTCTTTGCCGATGCGATAGAACTCACTCGGGTACATCACACTTTTGCCGAAGCTGATGTATTCTTTCCTAAGTTTAACCGTGAAGAATGGGAGTTAGTAGCCTCTGAGCGTTTTGAAAAAGACGAACGGCACGCTTATGGGTTTACTTTTGAAAGATACGTTGTAACACGATCGTAGCACGACGGGTAGCCGTAACACGGCGGGCAGTCGTAGTACGACAGGCAATTTTGTAGTGATTATAATATACCCATAGTGGTAGTGAAATAGAAAATATTACGCGTAGAAGCGTGTTACAAATAGAATAAAAATGAAAAAATGGATTGGCTCCTTTGCTCTATGGCTAATGGGGTGGAAGATAGAATTACAAGGTGATTTGAAAACCTTAAACCGCTGTGTGTTAGTAGTAGCACCACACACTACTAATTGGGAGTTTGTTTTGGGTATCTTGGCTTATTGGAAGATGGAAAAACCGATTAAACTCATTATAAAAGACGCACATACTAAAGCGTGGTACGGCTGGTTAGTGCGCAAGTTAGGAGGGATTGGTATCAATCGTTCACAGCGCAATCACTTGATAGAATTTGTTACTGAACTCTTTAAGAAAGAAGACTTTAGCTTGGTAGTAACCCCTGAGGGCACGCGTTCTAAGGTGAACAAGTGGCGTATGGGCTTCTATCATATAGCTCTTTCTGCCCAAGTACCCATAGTTTTAGGTGCTGGTGATTTTAAGAAGAAAATGATATACATCGGGAAGACCATTAGCTTAGAGGACTTACAAACGCTCCCACAAGAGCAAATAATGGAGGAAATACAGAACTTTTATAAGGATATTACTCCTAAATACCCCGAGCAGTGGAACCCTAAAATTTATTGATGTGAAAGCAGTCGTTATAAGGAATTGAATAATATAAAAAGTCAGCTATAAAAGCTGACTTTTTATATTATTGTATCATTTCCCAAAGTTTGTCTTTCAGTTGCTGAATGCCTTTGCCCGACACCGACGAGATAAACAAGAAAGGCGTACCACCTAATCCTGTTGCTACTTCTTGTCGAATGGCTTCGGTGAGCTCGTCGTCTAACATATCCGATTTTGAAATGGCTATGAGGCGGTCTTTGTCTAATAGTTCAGGGTTGTATTCTTTGAGTTCGTTTAACAAGATATGATATTCAGCAATGATATCCTTGCTGTCAGCGGGAATGAGGAATAGCAATACCGAGTTGCGCTCTATATGTCGCAAGAAGTAATGCCCCAAGCCTTTGCCTTCGGCAGCTCCCTCTATAATCCCAGGTATATCGGCTACTACAAACGATTGGTAATCGCGGTTTTGCACAATACCCAAGTTGGGTTTGAGGGTTGTGAATGGATAGTCACCTATTTTTGGCTTAGCAGAAGTAATTACCGATAGCAGTGTAGATTTGCCCGCATTGGGGAAGCCTACAAAACCTACATCGGCTAACACTTTTAACTCTAAAAGTAACTCGCGTTCTTCACCAGGGAGACCTGGTTGGGCGTAGCGCGGGGTTTGGTTAGTAGCTGTGCGGAAATGCCAGTTGCCTAACCCTCCTTTGCCACCGCGCAAAGCGATGATTTCTTGTCCGTCTTCTGTAATTTCAAAGAGTACTTCTCCAGTTTCAGCATCTTTAACAATGGTTCCTAAGGGGACTTCCAAAGTGATATCTTTACCGTCGGCACCAAAACTACGGTTGGCTCCTCCGGCTTCTCCGTGTTCGGCACGGAAGTGCTGCTGAAACTTGAAGTGTATGAGTGTCCAAAGGTGCTTATTGCCACGCAAGATGATATGCCCTCCTCTACCGCCATCGCCCCCATCAGGACCTCCTTTGGGTACGAACTTCTCGCGGTGTAGGTGCATAGAGCCTGCGCCTCCTTTGCCAGAGGCAACGTATATCTTTACGTAGTCGGTGAAATTGCCTTCGGTCATTGGGGATTATTCAGCTTTAATTTTGTCGATGGTCTCAGAAAGGCGGGTAGTAATTTCTTCGATAGTACCTATACCATTAATCGTGTGATATTTACCTTGCGTTTGATAGAAAGTGATAAGAGGAGCTGTTTTTTCGTTATATTCAGTGAAACGGTTGCGTATTTTCTCTTCGTCTTGGTCATCAGTGCGACCGCTTACTTTACCGCGCTCTACCAATCGTTTGATGAGCACCTCGTCATCAGCTTCCAAGGCAAGAGTACCGTGAATGCGCATTCCTTTACTTTCTAAGAAAGCATCAAGAGCTTCGGCTTGTGCAATAGTACGAGGGAACCCATCGAAGATAAAGCCCTCGGCATTAGGGTTCTTTTCAACTTCCTCTTGTAGCATTTGTATAGTAACTTCATCGGGTACGAGGTCACCTTTATCCATATACGATTGAGCGAGTTTGCCGAGTTTGGTTTCGTTCTTGATATTATGACGGAAAATATCACCGGTCGAGATGTGCACTAAGTTGTATTTGTCTTTCAAGAATGCAGCTTGGGTGCCTTTGCCAGCCCCTGGTTTGCCGAAAAGTACTAAATTTGTCATAGTTAATGAAGTGTTTAATTGATATACTTGGGGTAAGTTACGCGCTATCTCGTCAAAATCCAACCCATAGCCCACGATAAAACGGTTAGGAATAGGTTTGCCTACATAGTCTATTTTGAGGTCTTTTTTGTAGGCATCGGGTTTGAAGAAGAGGGTAGCCACGCGGAAAGAGTTCACCTTTTTGTCTTCGAAAATGCGGTAAATTTCTTCTAAAGTGTTGCCAGTGTCGATAATGTCTTCCAAGATTACCACATCACGTCCTTCCACTGGGGTAGAAAGCCCTATGAGTTGGTGTATTTTTCCAGTAGACTGGGTACCTTTATAAGACGCCATTTTTACAAATGATATTTCACATTCGCCTTTGTAGTGCCTTAGGAAGTCGGCTGCAAACATAAAAGAACCGTTGAGTATGGCGATGAAAATAGGGCGTGATTCTTGCAAATCTTGATATACCTCACTTGCCATTCGTTCGGTAATTTGGTTGAGTTCCTCGGCAGATACGTAAGGCTCAAAAGTCTTATCGTGTAATTTTATCAGTTCCATTGTTTAGGTGTTATGTTTAGTCATTAGCTGTTAGAAATGTTTTAGAACTATATTCCAAGTTCATTTTTCATTTCTTTTTTTTCTCTTTTTACTTTTTCAAATGATATCACATCTTCTAGTAGGCGTGTTTTAGGAATGGGGCTTCCCCAATTTGATTGATGTTATCCATTACAGTTGTTGGTTTGTCACTTAAAATAAAGTGCAAAAATAATCAATTTTAATGAATTAGCAAAATCTACTTCCCCTAAAGGGTCTTCGTCATATCTTCATCTACTACCAATATAAAATCAGCTTGACCATAAGCCTCTTTTGCTAATTTCGATAAGTCTACTTGTTCTGTCGTAGCAATAGTAATAACTTTTAGTTTTGGCTCTTCTCGCTTCAAAAACCAGTAAATTCCCTCATAAAAATCGCTGTGATATGTCCCGTTAAAATGCACAAAAACACTATTAGGCTTTCTGTTCTTTACAATAGCATCTGCCATCGTAGCATCTTTTACGGCTTGTGCTTTTATTATATTCTCCTTCCCTTTGTGATTGGGGAGCGACTCTGTCATCTTTTTATACTGTGATAAGTTCTCATCAAACACAATAGGTAGCGGGGCTATCCACCGCTTCTCAGCTTCTGGCAAGGTATCCAATGCTTTTAATCCTTTTTTGTTCACCAATCTCGCATACTTCCTCGGCACATTAGTAGCGATAAAAGGCAACTGGTGTTCCTTCGCAAAATCCACCAAAGGCTTATAGTCGGTTTTGTAGTTCGTCCATAATCGTGCCAAAGTATCCAAAGCCTTTTCTGTAACTCCGTCTTTTAGATATTGGTTTACTACCTCTTGGTCATTGCGTTCTAACATCTCAGCTCCCAATATCAAGTTAACCTGAGGCTGTAATTCTTTCACCAATGCCAACTGCAACCAATGCGCAATCGGATTGTCGTGAAACTCTCCAAAAAGCACCACATCGCTCTCTTTGGCTTTTTTTACAACCTTCTCAAAACTGACTTTCTTTCCATTCTTATCAAATAACTGATATGCCTTCTTGTGTTGTGCATACAAAGATATTGTAAAAAACAAGACTATAATAAACGTCGCTTTTCTCATAATTTATACAAAAATAGATTGTCCTATATCTGTTAATATCAGCTCTTTGCCTTTTGCCTTAAAACTCCTCTTTGCTAAATCCTTATCATCTAACTTAATGAGGTTAAAAGTGTCGTAATGATACCCCAACACCTTGTTGCATTTCACAAAGTCCGAAGCCATAATAGCGTCTTCCACGTCCATTGTAAAGTTACCTCCAATGGGCAATATAGCTAAGTCCAACTTATAACGCACCGGTATGAGTTGCATATCAAAATACAAAGCCGTAGCCCCCGATACGTATACCGTCTTTTCCAAAGTTTTAATCACAAACCCACAAGCGCACCCGCCGGCAGTGCCATTTTCGAAGGTAGAAGAATGCAACGCTGGTACCATCTTCACCGACCCAAATGGGAAACTGTACAACCCTCCCAAGTCCATAGGGTGCGAATTTTCAATTCCCAAATTAAAAAAGTAATTAGAGATTTCAAAATTCGAAATGATTTGCGCTTTCGTGCGCTTAGCTATCTGCTCCACGTCCGATATATGGTCTTGTTGCGCCGAGGTTATCAAGATGTAATCAGCAGGAATCGTATTGATATCTATATGGCTTGCCAAAGGATTATTAGCAATAAAGGGGTCTACAAGCAAATGTGTATCGCCTATTTTGATGCTCACACACGAGTGTCCGTAATAAGTTACCTCCATAGTTATTATGTTTTTTAGTGTATTTATTTAATATATATAACGTCCGTTACTATCTCCTTCTTTCGTTTAACTCTCCTTAAAATATATGTATCAAAATCCCCACAAAAAAGAGTACCGAAAGCAAAAAAGTACTTAGGGCTACTATCTTTAATTCTTTATCAAGCTGTTTGAGTTCCGTATTTCGTTTTACGGTGAGTAAATGTCCTATTAAAGGCAGAAAAGCAACTAAGTACAGAAGCTCCCAGCGCATTTGCAAACGCATCACCGAAAAGCCCAACATTGCCACCATCGCCAATATAACTAAATAATAATGATAATATTTAGCCATCGGAATTCCCATTTTCACTACCAATGTATGTTTGCCCGAACGCTTGTCGTTCTCATAATCGCGCATATTGTTTAGGTTCAGCACTGCTACACTCAGCAAGCCAATAGCAATAGCGGGCAACCATATAACCTTATTCAAGCTCTCTGTGTATAAGAAATAACTGCCTACCACGCTCACTAACCCAAAGAACACAAACACAAATAGGTCACCCCAACCCCGATATCCATAAGCCGATTGCCCCACAGTGTACTTGATAGCCGCTACCACACACAGCACTCCTAAAACAAAAAACACCGAGATATATAACAAATTTTCTCTTCCAAAAGCCGTATAAATAAGCACCATAGCCGAAAATAACGACAGTAAAGCAGTGATAAGTACAACCTTCTTCATCTGCCTACGCGTAACTCTCCCACTCTGCAAAGCTCTTGTAGGACCTATGCGGTGCTCATTGTCCGTGCCCTTTACACCATCGCCATAATCATTGGCAAAGTTCGAAAGTACCTGAAACAAAATAGTGGTAAGCAGTGCCCAACCAAAAATCTCCCACCTAAAAGCGTAAGGGTCTTCGCGAAATGCCAAAGCACTCCCCGTGATAATCCCCGCAACCGATAAGGGTAAGGTGCGCAACCTCGCAGCTTTCAAAAGAGTTATGATATCCATAGAGCCTGCAAAATTACAAATACTAATGACAAATACAATAATATATTCTAATAATTCTTTTTGCTTTATACTTTTCTCTAAAAACGATTTCAATTCCCCTGCTCCAACTTTCAAAGCTCATAGAAATTACTAAAAAAGATATTTATTTCGTTATGAAGATGATTTTTGGAATGTTTTTCTATAAAAACAGTGTTTGTGTAGAAATGTATAGATATAGCTATCGTCCAAGATTCGTCCAAGGTTTGTATAAGGTTTGTATAAGATACCTATAACAAGAACTTTTTTTCTGTTTTGTTTCTCTATATTATAGCCTATCCAAATTTATGCGCCACACTTTGGCAAAGTTTTAAATTTTGCCAAAGTTGATTGTACTGATAACCAACTACTTTTTCAGCATTCGTAGGGGTAAATCTTGTGATAGCAGAGTACGAGAGGCTATTTGTCCCTCCAAAAAACAAGCCTTTTTATTCGCAATCTATTTTTGTTTGACTATAAAAACACTTGTATTAGCTTAATTCTATATCTTGATTTATCTTTTACCTTTTTAGCTCTTACTGCGTAAAATATATCAATTTCCTTCTATAAATGCTCAACAACTTCGATTTGGAGATAAACCCTACGTACTTACCGTCCTTCACTACGGGCAAGTTCCACGCACCAGTATGCTGAAACTTATCCATTACGGTGCTCATCTTGTCCTTGCCCATTTCTATGATGGCAGGTGGTTTTTGCATTAGTTCTACGGCAGGAATCTTGTCGTAATAGTTCGTTTCAAAAATCAAGTGCCGTATGTCGTCAAGCAGTATCACACCTTGTAGCGTACCTTTTTCCCGGTCGAGTACGGGGTAAATATTGCGGTTCGACTCGCGCACAGCATTGTACACCACCTCACGGAGTTTCATATCGGTATATACGGGGGTGAAATTGTGTTCCACCACTTGGTCAAAGTCCATTAGGGTGAGTATCGATTGGTCTTTGTTCTGCGAGATGAGCTCTCCTTTTCTGCCTAATTCCATCGTATAAACAGAATATTTATTAAAGTATTTCGCTACCGAAAACGATACCGCAGCAGTGAGCATCGCCGGTACTAACAGCGAATAGCCTCCCGTTACCTCGGCGATGAGAAAAACAGCCGTAAGGGGTGCGTGCAATACCCCCGTCATCAGGGCAGTCATTCCCACCAAAGTGAAGTTCGGTAACTCTGCTTTATAGCCCAAAATAGGAAACTCGTTAATGATGCGCGCCAAGCAGTTCCCCATCACTCCCCCCATAAACAGCATAGGCGAGAAGATACCTCCTACCCCTCCCGCACCAAAGGTGAGCGAGGTGGCAATAACCTTTGCAAAGGTAAGGGCAGCCAAAAGTAGGATAATCACCCACGCATTCGATAAGTCCCAACCAAAAATATTACTACTCAGTGATAGTTCGGGGTGACCTTCTTTCAGGTGATTGATAATCTCGTGTCCTTCACCGTAAAGCGGTGGCATTATGTAAATAAGCAACCCCAAAAGAGCTCCGCCCACTACTATTTTTAGCCAAGGTGAAGTGAATTTCTTAAAAGCAGCATTTATTTTCTCATAAACATAGGTAAAGTAAGCCGACATCAATCCGCCTACTACTCCCAAGAGAATATAAAAAGGAATGCCTTGCAATGAAAAAGCTCGCGTGATGGTTATGGGTATCAATACTTCACTGCCAAAGAAGAAATAGGAAGTGAATACCCCACAAAGGGAAGCGATAAACAGCGGTATGAGTGACGAGAGCGTCAAATCCAACCCAAAAACCTCAATAGCAAACAGTATCGCTGCAATAGGCACTTTAAAAATAGCTGCTAAAGCCGCCGCACAAGCACACGCCAAAAGCAACATCCGGTTAGATTGATTAATATGAAAAAACCTGCAAATATTAGAACTAATACCTGCCCCCGTTACTACCATCGGACCTTCTAACCCCACCGAACCTCCAAAACCAACGGTAATAGGTGCTGTGAGGATACTGCCATACGCCTGAAAGCGTTTCATTATTCCTTTTTGGTGGGCTACTGCATAAAGAATCGAAGGGATTCCGTGGTTCACATCGTGCCGTATCACGTATTTTTTTACCAAATACACAATGGCAAAGCCTAACATTGGGAGGATAAAGTAAAAACTATAAGTAATAGTTTGAGCGAGCTTGTCGTCTAGCAACCACTGAATAAGATGTGTAAACGAGCGCATTGCCAAGGCAGCCAATCCCGTAGCAATACCTATTATTCCACTGAGAATAAGGATAAAACGCCTATCCGAAATATGCTTTACACGCCATATCAAAAGGCGTTTGAGAAGATGTTGCTGGTGATGGGTCGTCATTATGCTTTTCTTAAAAACGGTGCAAAAATACAAAACAAATCTCAATACACCAATTATTCTTCACCTTACCTTCTCCATAGGTTCAATCATTCTCCGTTCATTTTTCATCTGCCTATGTGGCTCGCACCGTCTTTTGTCCCTCTTTCCTCTACTGATTCTTAATCTATTAGTCAGCGTAGAGCCACTGTAGACCCACTGTAGAGCCACTGTAGAGCCACTGTAGAGCCACTCATCGTTCGCCTTATCTTCGTCTTTCCGTCGCTACATACTTTGCCAAAGTTGAAAATCACTCAAAAAACCTATCTTATCTTCACCATTAATCATTAATTCTTCTTTTTTGCTATTTCAAAAAAACTTTGTACTTTTGCACTTTACTAAAACAGAATAATTATGTCTTGGTTTAAAAGAACAGCAAAAGGAATACAAACCTCTACTGAGGAAAAGAAAGATATCCCCAAAGGATTATGGTTTAAATCACCCAGCGGTAACATCGTCGAACAGGACGAGTTAGCTTCCAACTTCTATGTAAGTCCCGACGACGGGTATCACGTGCGCATAGGTAGTAAAGAGTACTTCCAAATATTGTTTGATAACAACGAATTTCAAGAACTCGATGCCAATATGAGCTCTAAAGACCCTTTAGAATTTGTCGATACAAAACCCTATACCCAACGTTTGGAAGAAGCTACTCAAAAAACAAACTTAAAAGATGCCGTGCGCACTGCCGTAGGAAGCTCTAAAGGTAAGTCTATTGTAATAGGCTGTATGGATTTCGCTTTCATCGGTGGTTCTATGGGAAGTGTGGTAGGTGAGAAGATTTGTCGCGCGATTGATTATGCTATCAAACACCGATTGCCTTTCTTGATGATTTCTAAATCAGGAGGCGCACGTATGATGGAAGCCGCTCTTTCACTAATGCAAATGGCTAAAACGTCTATTAAACTCGCTCAGTTAGACGAAGCCAAACTACCTTACATCTCGCTTTGTACCGACCCTACAACGGGAGGTATTACTGCATCGTTTGCGATGCTGGGCGACATCAATATAGCCGAACCAGGGGCTCTTATTGGTTTTGCAGGACCTCGTGTAGTGAAAGACACAACAGGGCAAGACCTCCCCGAAGATTTCCAAACAGCAGAGTTCTTACTCGAACACGGCTTTTTGGATTTTATCGTAAACCGCAAAGAGCTCAAAGACAAAGTGAATTTGTACATCGATTTGGTGATGAACCGCGCCGTGAGAGCTTAAATAGTTGATAAGGCTGTCCGAAAAGTCTTAAAATCGCATTTGTGTCGCTACACTTTGCCAAAGTTTCAGATTTTGGCAAAGTTGATTCTCTTGATAATCGATTTCTTTTATTTACATCGTAGGGGCGATTGGCAAATCGCCCTCACAAAACAAAACTTTTCGGATAGGCTCGATTCCCTAAAACCTAAATATGATTTCTTTCAAAGCACCGAGTAACATAGCCTTAGTAAAGTATTGGGGCAAGAAGGGAGAACAACTCCCTGCGAACCCTTCTATCAGCTTTACACTCACGCATTGTTATACCGAAACTTCTATTGAATATGAACGTAGGAGTGAATCTTCTATTGCCTCAGGCGAACCCTTTTCATTCGATTTTAGCTTTGAAGGACAACCCAAACCTTCTTTTCACCCTAAAATCCATACTTTCTTCGAGCGGATTGTAGCTTACTTGCCTTTCTTAAAAGACTATCATTTTAGCATTGCCTCACATAATTCTTTCCCTCATAGCAGTGGTATTGCGTCTTCTGCAAGTGCAATGGCTGCTCTCTCGGTATGCTTAATGCAGATTTCTAAAGAGTTAGGAGAAACTTATGCAGAAGAAGCTTTTTGGCAAAAAGCCTCTTTCTTGGCGCGCTTGGGTTCGGGTAGTGCCTGCCGAAGTGTGCAAGGCAGTATAGTAGTATGGGGCGAACACCCTGCCATTATAGGAAGTTCCGATGAATATGGTATACCCTATCCCCTACCCGTTCACGAAGTTTTTCAAAATTATCAAGATACTATTTTGCTCATCGATAGAGGTCAGAAGCAAGTCAGCAGTACCGTAGGTCATAACCTAATGCACGGTCACCCTTTTGCTGAGGCGCGTTTTGCACAAGCCAATGAGAACATCAATAAACTTGTCAGAAGTTTTGCTTCCGGTGATGTAGAGCGTTTCATAGAAGTAGTGGAAAGTGAAGCTCTCACTCTGCACGCAATGATGCAAACCAGTATTCCATACTTTATTCTGATGCGCCCCAATACGTTAGAAGTGATTCAGCGCATATGGCAATACCGTAAAGAAACGAATATCCCGCTTTGTTTTACGCTCGATGCAGGGGCTAATGTACATTTGTTATACCCTAAAACTTCTACTACGGAAGTAAAATGGTTTATAGAAGAGGAATTAGCTCAATTTTGTGAAGGACGACAATATATTCACGACGAAGTAGCTACTATTTAGCCCGATTTCTTCTCCGTTGGTTTTAGCCTTTTTTTGATAATTCACTTATTTGCTAATTGGCAAATTATTCCTACCTTTGCACAAATTTCTTAAACGAATGAACAAAACTGTTCTCATCACTGGTGCTACATCGGGCATAGGCAAAGAAACCGCCTTGCTACTTGCCTCCAAAGGCTTTTTGGTCTACGGAACAGCGCGCAATGTAGAAGGCAAAAACTTGCCTTTTCGTCTCTTGCCAATGGACGTGCGAAACGAAGCCTCTATCAAAGAAGCGGTACAGCAAATCCTCACCGAAGTAGGTCGCATCGATATACTCATCAATAATGCAGGTGTAGGTATTACGGGTGCCGTAGAAGAACTCCCCACCGAGCAGTTGCACAACGTTTTCGCTACCAATCTCTATGGTGCTATAACTGTGATACAGCAAGTCCTCCCAGCAATGCGCTCTCAGGGAAGCGGACGTATCATCAATATTGCCTCTATTGCAGGCTATATGGGCTTGCCTTTTCGTGGGGCTTATTCAGCCAGCAAAGGTGCTCTCCTCCTGATGAGTGAAGCTCTTCGTATGGAAGTTAAGTCTTTTGGTATAGAAGTCTGTACCATTTCCCCAGGCGATTATGCTACCGATATTGCCTCTCGCCGTTACCACACCCCTGTAAACGAAGGTTCTCCTTATGCCGAAGTCTATGAAAAACAACTCCGTCTAATGAACAAGCACGTCGATAGTGGTGGCGACCCCAAAGAAATGGCAGACAAAATACTGAAAGTTATCAATGCCAAACACCCAAAAGTGCATTATAAACAAGGCAGTTTCTTACAGAAGTTCTCCATTGTCCTCAAACGACTCTTGCCGAGCAAATCGTACGAGAAAATGCTAATGAAACACTATCAATTATAAATTATTAATAACATTATGAAATTTTTTATCGATACAGCGAATTTATCGCAAATTCAAGAAGCCCAAGATTTGGGCGTGTTAGACGGCGTAACCACTAATCCGTCGTTAATGGCAAAAGAAGGTATCACCGGCAAAGCCGCGATACTAAAACATTATACTGATATCTGCACTATCGTAGAAGGCGATGTTTCTGCCGAAGTAATCGCCACCGACTATGAAGGCATTGTGCGCGAAGGCGAAGAACTCGCTGCCCTTCACCCTCAAATCGTGGTAAAAGTACCGATGATAAAAGACGGTATCAAAGCCATTAAATATTTCACCGATAAGGGTATCCGTACCAACTGTACGCTGGTATTCTCGGCAGGTCAGGCGCTTTTGGCAGCCAAAGCAGGGGCTACTTACGTGTCGCCTTTCATCGGTAGACTCGACGATATCTCAACCGACGGTCTTTCGCTCATCGAGGACATACGCCTCATTTACGACAACTACAATTTCGAGACTCAAATCCTTGCTGCTTCTGTGCGTCATACAATGCACATCCTCGAATGTGCCAAAATAGGTGCCGATGTCATTACTGCACCGCTCAACGCCATCTTAGGGCTTCTCAAACACCCCCTTACCGACAGCGGTTTAGCTCAATTCTTATCCGATGCAAAGAAATTGGGATAATTTAGTCATCAGCACTAACATCTAATAACAAATGAACTGGATAACTGTAAAAGAATACGAAGATATTACGTATAAAAAATGTGACGGTGTAGCGCGTATCGCTTTCAATCGCCCCGAAGTGCGCAACGCTTTTCGCCCTAAAACTACTTCCGAACTCCTCGATGCCTTCAAAGATGCTTATGAAGATATCAACATAGGAGCCGTATTGCTCTCTGCCGAAGGACCTTCGCCTAAAGACGGCGTATGGAGTTTTTGTAGTGGTGGCGACCAAAAAGCACGTGGTCATCAGGGATATGTGGGTGACGATGGTTACCACCGCCTCAACATCCTCGAAGTGCAACGCCTTATTCGCTTTATGCCCAAAGTGGTGATTGCAGTAGTCCCTGGTTGGGCAGTGGGAGGCGGACACTCATTGCACGTGGTATGCGATCTTACCCTTGCCAGCAAAGAACACGCTATTTTCAAACAAACCGACGCCGATGTAACGAGTTTTGATGCTGGTTATGGGTCAGCTTATCTCGCCAAAATGGTCGGACAGAAGAAAGCCCGCGAAATCTTCTTCTTAGGGCGCAACTATTCTGCTCAAGAGGCTTTCGAGATGGGAATGGTAAACGCCGTAGTCCCTCACAGTGAGTTAGAAGCTACCGCTTTTGAGTGGGCGCAAGAGATAATGACTAAATCGCCTACCTCTATCAAAATGCTGAAATTCGCTATGAACCTCACCGATGATGGTATGGTAGGGCAACAAGTATTCGCTGGTGAAGCCACCCGTTTAGCGTATATGACCGATGAAGCCAAAGAAGGACGCGATGCTTTCCTCGAAAAACGCAAACCTAACTTCGAAAAGAAATGGATTCCTTAAGAATTTGCTAATTCAATATTATGACTGAAAAATTTACCTTAAAAGAAGATGCTCAAGGCAATAAAAATCCTATATTGCCAGAGGGAGTGAAAAACTACCTCATCGACATTGATGGTACGGTAGGCGAGGATATCCCCAATGAAGAACCCGAGCGAATGGCTACTGCTGAGGTATTTCTCGATGCTCTAGCACAAGTAAACAAATGGTATGACGAAGGTCACGTGATTTACTTTTTCACCTCACGCACCGAAGCACACCGCAAAGTTACTGAGCAATGGCTCAAAAAGCACGGCTTTAAGTATCACGGCATCATCTTTGGCAAACCTCGCGGAGGCAACTATCATTGGATAGACAATCACATCGTAAAAGCTACCCGCTATAAGGGCAAATTCACCGATTTTGTCCTCAAAGAAGAAACCGTAGAAGTGTTTAACGATTAGTGCGAGCCGTCTTTCACTGGCACGAGCTTGTAGCTCGTGCCTATTCTGTCCGACTTGTCTGACTTGTCCTATAAATCTCTAATAACACCACAAAATGAAAGAAACTGTTAAAAACAAGATTAAAAAATGGTTACTTGAGATTGATCGTCAAGAAACCTTACCTAATGATATTGTTGCACTGAATTTCAACATCTCCGAACCTTACGAATTGGAGCTTATAGGCTCTTCTTCGTATGATGATGAAGACCCCGATTGGGCTTGTGAAGACGATTTTGTACCCGAAGACTGCTTTTTACCTTTAGATGAAATCCCTGAAGAAGTACATTGGGAACAAGCCCTCTCAATGATTACCGAAATCCTTAAAGAAATAGTAGCCGAAAACAGTATCAAACTTTTTAACGTAGTACAACATATAGCCGTAGGTTTTGTAGATGGCGATTTAGAAATCGTAAAATAAACTACAGCATTTCGCTGGCGCGAGCTTGTAGCTCGTGCCAAATTACCAAATTACAGCCCGTGCGGCTCGCACCAAATTAGATTATTATGATCCCAACAATGGCAGAACTCTCAGCCCGCGGCGAAACCCCCGAAGTACTCTTCTGGGTAGGCTGTGCTGGTAGTTTTGACGACCGCGCCAAGCGCATTATCAAAGCCTTTGCTCATCTCTTGCAAAAAGCAGGGGTGCGCTTTGCCGTACTCGGCACCGAAGAGAGCTGTACCGGCGACCCTGCCAAGCGTGCAGGTAACGAATTTCTCTTCCAAATGCAGGCAATGATGAATATCAAAGTGCTGAACAGCTACCATATTACTAAGATAGTAACCGCTTGTCCACATTGTTTCAACACTCTTAAAAACGAATATCCTGCCTTAGGCGGACACTATGAAGTCCTCCATCATACCGAATTGCTCAAAGCTTTGGTGCAGGAAGGCCGACTTACTATTGAGGACGGTGCTTTTAAAGGGAAACGCATTGTCTTTCACGACCCTTGTTATCTGGGCAGAGCCAACAAGGTGTACAATGCCCCGCGTGAACTCTTACAAAAACTTGATGCTGATTTGGTAGAGATGAAGAGTTGCAAGGCACGTGCTCTTTGTTGTGGAGCAGGAGGCGCTCAGATGTTCAAAGAAGCTGAAAAAGGCGATAAGGATATCAATGTTTTGCGCACTGAACAAGCCCTTGAAGTGCACCCCAATATCATCGCTACCGCTTGTCCGTTTTGTAATACTATGATGACTGATGGTATAAAGACAAAAAACAAAGAAACACAAGTAAAAGTATACGACATCGCAGAATTACTTGACAATAGTGAAAAATGAAGTTCCTTCTGCTCTATGAAATCCTCTACGTCCTACTGATAATCGTTATTTGTTTGCGCATCGTGTGGGACACCCGTTCGGTGAGTAAAGCCTTAGCGTACTTGCTCTTGGTTATTTTTGTGCCTATATTGGGAGCTATCTTTTACTTCTCTTTTGGTATCAACTATCGCAAGCATAAAATATACCACAAAAAGCTCACTATCGACCAATCCTTTCGTCAGCGATTAGAACATATCTATCCGCAGATACGTGCCCATCTAAACTCGCTTGATACTGCCTTCATCACTCCCTATGAAAAGAGTTTACGTTTCCTCTCGAACATAGAAGAACGCCTCTCTATTATCCCTAACGAAGAGGTGAAGGTGATATGCAACGGCGAAAACCTCTTCCCTGAACTACTCGATACCCTACGCGCAGCAAAGCACCATATTCATATAGAGTATTACATCTACGAGAATGACCACATAGGCAATGCCATTAAAAATATCCTTATTGAGAAAGTGCGGGCAGGGGTAGAAGTGCGCTTTATTTATGATGATTTCGGAAGTCAAGGCATTCGCAAGAATATAGTAAAAGAACTCTTAGCTAATGGCGTGCCTGCTTTCCCTTTTTACAAAATCAACTTTGTAAAACTCGCTAACCGTATGAACTACCGCAACCACCGCAAGATAGTGGTGGTGGACGGTTATACCGCTTTCGTAGGAGGCATCAACATCAGTGATAAGTACAACAACGATGAGCCTAATGCTCTCTATTGGCGGGATACTCACCTAAAAGTACGAGGTTACTCAGCTCACGTATTACAAGCGGTATTCTTACAAGATTGGAATTTTTGCAGTGAGGAAAACGTAGCTATCGATGCGCCTTACTTCCCCATAGTCACACAGCCCTACCCTACCGATTATTTTACACAAATTGTCTCTAGCGGTGCAGATTCTGACCTATCTAACATTCTCTTCGCTACCGTACAACTCATCTACGCTGCCAAGCGTGAAATCCTGATTACCACTCCTTATTTTATTCCCGACACTTCACTGCAAGAAGCCCTCATCATTGCGGCACTTAGCGGGGTAGAAGTGAAATTACTTGTACCAAAAGAAGGGGATTCGGTGTTTGTACATACGGCTAGCGAGTCGTTTTTTGAAGATTTGCTAAAAGCAGGGGTAGAAATCTACCGATACGAAAAGGGCTTTGTACACGCCAAGACTTTTGTGATAGACGGCGAAGTAGCCTCAGTAGGGACAGCTAACCTCGATGCACGCAGTTTTGACCTTAATTTTGAGGTGAATGCCTTAGTGTACAACAAAGAAGTTGCAGGTGATTTGCGCAGGATTTTCTATAAGGATTTGGAAGACGCAAGTTTGTTAAGGTTAGAAGCGTGGGAAAAGCGGAGTAAGTTCAAACAGCTTATAGAACGTATCGTGCGGTTGTTTTCACCCTTCTTGTAAGACAAAAAAGGCTTCCTTATAGGAAGCCTTTCGTTGGTCTACTAGGACTCGAACCTAGAATAACAGAACCAAAATCTGCTGTGTTACCATTACACCATAGACCAATCACATTTCATTTTTGCGGTGCAAAGGTACTGCTATTTTTCTAATCTGCAAATTTTTTAATAGTTTTTTTACGAAAAATATATTAGAAACAAATAAAATACTTTATAATTAAGCAGTTAATCACAGTTCTTTCCTAATAGTATTCTATTTTTTAACAAGTAAAAGCACTGAAACTTTTCCTTTCTTATCCCCTCATCTCAGTAACACTCACTAAAAAGCCTCATTGCTGTGCAATGAGGCTTTTTTATAATATTTATCATTATTACCTATTAAAATAAAGTGTTAATATCAGAATTACTAATGAAGTAAAGAATCCTATAAGCCATTGTATAAAGATACGATTCATCTTAGCAAAACCGTCTTTCATTTCATTTTGTAAATCTGCTCTTAATGCTACAATCTCAGTACGCAATTCGGCGATATCTTGTTTGTATTCAGAGCGTAGCTCTGCAATATCTTGTTTAAATTCTGAGCGCAACTCAGCAATATCTTGCTTGAGTTCTGAGCGCAACTCTGTTATTTCAGTATGTAACTCTGCAACATCTTGCTTGAGCTCTGAACGCAATTCGGCTATATCCATTCTTATTTCTGCTATTTCTTTATGAAATTCTGTTTTAGTTACTAAGTTATCAATATTTGCCTTTACGCGTTCATCAGTAAATTTAGAAAGATAACTGGCTAATGCTGCAGCTCCTTCCTTACCTATTTTTTCACTTACAGTATCGTATAATTGTATGAGTTCAGTTGTCATAATTCTGTGTGTATTATTTTCGGACAAAGATAATAATTTTTATCTACATAGCAAATGCTAATTATCAATTCGCCACGTTTCTTCTACTTCCCAGTTGGCGCGAAGCTCTATGAGTTGCGGGAAATACCAGACTCGCTCAGGCTGTCGTTGTTCAAGGAAACTACCTGTGTCCCACTCTCGGTTAGCATTCTTGTCCTCTATCAGCCGTAAGCGGAACTTACTGGGGTTTACGTTCTCGAACACATATTGCTCTTGTGGTTTTTCAACATAAAGCTCTCTCACTACTTCGGTAGCTTTTTCGTTGGTGAGTTGCAAAATAACAGGGTATTGCAGGGTCTTCTCATCGGTGTTGAGGTGTAGCTTAAAAATGGCTACTTCTTCGAGTTTTTTGGTATGTAGGTTTACTTTTAGCGTATCGTTCGTATGTCCAAAAAAGTCGGTGAGCGCATTAGGAAGTGCTTCTATGCGGTAGGTCTCGTCGTTCTTTTTATCGAATAGCACATAGTATTCTAAGCGATTAGGCGCTAATTGTGTTTTAAACGGAACAGCTACTGCCGTAGAATCTTTGCCTGCAAACACTTTTAGCTTAGTGCTATCGGTCTTTACTATGGGGATATTACTCCTAAAACCAAAGTCTTTGTACATCGGCAAATCACCTGAAAAAAGGTTCTCTATCTGCAAACTGTCGTTTTTCATTTCCTTTATACGGACTTTAAATGTATCAATTTTTTTCTGTTTTGCTACTGTAAATACCAAAGAATCCTTCTGTTTAGGGCTATACCATAGGTTGAGCGTATCTTTCTTAGGGTCTTTGGAGACGATATACTTAAAATCTTTACTCACCGGTGATATGGGCTTGATGTTCACACTATCGGTTTTACCTTCGAAGCCAAACTGTATGTGGTTGCCCGCCACTTGTGTAGGGCGGTGTGCTTTATAAGGAGGTACTTCTTTGAACAAGCGCAATTTGGGGTAGAAACCTTGTGGATTCCCCTTTAAATAGGCGACGGTGATAGGTTCTTCCATAAAGGCAATTTTGTCGTCTTTGGGATTGAACAGATAGTTCGCACTCTTCTCTTTCAGTGCAATGAGCTTGTATTTGCCTTCTTTAAGGTATTCGAGCACAAAGCTATCGAGACTATCGAGCGTATTGGTGACGTAAGTAGGTTGCGTTTTATACACGAGCGAATCGTTATACTGCTCGTTATAGGGGTAGAGCATCACCGTTACAAAGTTATCGGGTTTAGGGGCAATAGCATCGGCAATATCACCTTCATACCAGAGCGAGTCGAGCGCATCGCCAGTGGAAAACACGTATTTAAAATCAGGCAAAGGATTGCCTTCGTTGTAATCCTGAATACTATTACCGAAGTTCAACACGTAGGTAGTATTGGGTTTTAGGGTATCGATAATGTTTATTTCCAACCATTTCGAAGCTGAAGTAGGCGAAATAATAGGGAAGGTTTTCATCGGAGGGGAGATGATAAGCTGTTTGCGCACATCTTTGGTAACCACAAACTCATCGAACTGCAAACGTATTTTCTTGCCGTGGAACTTCATTGCTCCCGACCTTGGCACCGACTGCAAAAGGACAGGTGCAGTAGTATCTTTGGGACCTCCTGTGGGCGAACCACGACGGGCGCACTGCCACAGCAGTAAGGCGATGAATATAGTGAGCAGTATGGGGAATCTATGTTTCATATAATGAGTTACAAGGTAATTTTTTGCAAAAGTAGTAAATAATTAGTGAATTGGCAAATTCAGCAAATAGTGCACTGACAAATCTATTCATTAATAAAAATGTTAATACTTGTTAAATGCTTGTGTTTTTTTTAGTTATAAGAGCTGAGTATCTTAAAACTTTTTAAAAACTATAAATATATAATAGTCAATACATTGCCTTTATTTTTATATTTTACTTTTTAGCTACTTTAACCGAAGGTAAGACGAACCTAAGGCGAATCTAAACCGAAGCTAAGGCGAAGGAAAGGCGTTAGAAAACTGAATATCAGATGGGTAAAAAAGGATGATTTTTTTTTGAACAAAATGCAGGTAAAAGTGTTTTTTTAACAAAAAAACCACAAAGTATTCCATCTGCAAATTGTCTATTCTGTTAAAGTGTTGCTTTGTATCCAAAGGCTATCTATAGCTATTTTGCCAAAAGCCGACTTATCATCTGCTAAGCTACTATATTGTTCAAATGACACCTCAGGGGTAGTGAGTAGGCGTTTTTTGGTCTGTATAGCCTTAAAATACTCCGTTTTACGCTGTTGCCATAGAGCCCAAAAAAGCGATTTATAACCGTAAATACTCGTAAGAATTTTATTTGTTTCCTTGTTAACTACGGGAAAATAAGCATAAAACAACGCAGGATAATGCCTATATTTCTCGGTAGTAGGTAGTAGGTATTATGGTTATTGGTTTATAAAATCTTGTTCTTCTTTGGTAAGTAAAAACTTGGCTTCACCTTGTTTGTGAGGGGTAACGTATTCAAAGAAAGGTTTTCCTACGTCTATTCTATCATTCTTTTTTATTTGTCCTTTTGTTACTCCTGTACGCAAGAAAGATTGCTCTATTTGATAGGTATATACTTTACTTAGAATTTCAACAGTCGCTTTTGCTCCCACAGAAAAAGAACTTAAAAGCAATTTATTTTTATAAGGGGTAAAAGTAATTTCCCAAGTAGCCTGTTCTGTAGTTGATGTGTAAGGTATTTTTGATTTTCTTGATAATCCTGAGTTGGTAGAGGGCTTTTGACTGAAAATAATTTTCCTAATAGCATTAGTACTATTATCAAAATAAATAACAGAATTAATGAGAATTAGGTCTAGTTTTGTAAAATCAGCATCAAAAGTTACAATAGTATTTTCTTTGTTCTTTTCTACTTTTTTAATGTTGATACTTTTAGCATTATATAAAAACACCAAATACGGGTTTAAGTGAAGGTACATTATAAGAGTTTTTTGCTCTAAAGTTAATTCATTAGATACATCTTCCTCACTGCTCATTATTTTAGCATAATCAGTATTCTTGAGCTGTATCTGTAAGAATTTGCTTAAAGGTTCTTTAAAATGAAAAATATAATTCTTAGTCCACCAGTCTAACTGTATTTGATACAAGCGGATAATATGACCATCTTTAAGCGTTTTCTCTCTATATGTAGTCTCCAATATCTTAGTTTTGGTGTCATATAATTTAAAGTAATTATTTATCACATATTTGATTTTCTTCTTCAAATCAAAATTATACAGTACTACTTCGTCAAGTTGTATTTCCTGAGGATTGAGATAGACAGTTGCTTTAGTAAAGGTTTTATCTGTAAAAATCTTTTTGGTAGCATAGCCTATATGGCTTAAGGTAAGCGTATCATTTTCTACGGTAATTTTTGCCTTACCTTCCTCGTTAGTAATAGTGCCGTTAAGCGTGTTGGTATAATACACTTCGGCATTAGCAATAGTTTGTTTAGTAGTGGCATCAAGTAGAATAAGCTCAGCTACTTGGGCAGGTAAGGTAGTAGCTGTGAATAATAGGATAAGGAATAGTGTTTTCATTTTATTATATTTTTGCGCCAAAGATAGTAATAATTAGTAAATAATATACCCTTACACGACAAGCTTTTGCTAAATATCCCTATACCCTAAAAACTATGGTCTATGCTTTATTGAACTTGTCCAATGCAAATCCCTTTCCCTCTACTGTACCTTTGCTCCCGAAAAACAAATGGTATAAAGTTACGAACTCACCAAGCAAAAAGATTTTCCCGAGTTTCTCAAAACCCAAAATCATAAACTGTCTACCGTACTACTGTTGCCCGTACGGCTCGCACTTGCCTGTGTGGCTCACACTGCCTATCGTGTTGCGATCTACGGCTTAAATAAGAAAAAAGCTCCTATAATAGGAGCTTTTTCTGAAAGAACTTTCAAACACAAATACAATGTAAAATCTAACTAATATGTGAATTCTATTGTTTTTACTTCTTTACCGTTTTCCTTTACAGTAGCTTTAAGAGGATATTCAGTTTTAAAGTAACTATAAGTGGTTTCTTGCTCGTAACTACGTCCTGTTGCACCAGAATCCTTTACCGTTTTCTTGGTAATGTTATTTCTAGCGTATTGTTCATCTAAGAATACTTCGGGGTGAGTAGCTCTATAAGACAAATGCAAAAACCAAGGATTGGTTCTACCATCATACTGGTAGGTTGTTACCGAAGTTTTATTACCTGCCGTGTGAGTGTGTTCTCTTACTGTTCCGTTGTAGTTCAACACATAAGTATCTGTAGCAGTAGTGGTAGCGGTACTCTTCACTCCACTCGTTTCAGTGTATTCGCTTGTTACAGCCTTTATCTCATCGCGTACTTCACGATTGTAGTCTACCACTGTATACTTAGTTACATTAGCCGATAACTTTTCACTTTTAGTATGTTTTTTTAACCTGCCACCATCATACTCATACTCATCTACGGTTGGTAAACTCTCTTTGCCTACCACAGTAGTTGTTTTCTTAAGCAAGCGTCCTCTTTCACTGCTATACTTATCATACACAACTTCCTCTTTTTTCACATTGCCTTCTGTATAAACCGTTTTGATAGGAAAAGTACCGTCATACGAAGTCTCGTACACTTTTTCCACAGTTCTGCCGGTGCCATCTGTCACTTTTATTGTGTGTTTGCGTACCAATCCTAATACATTTTGTACATACTCAAAAAGTTGCTCAGTAGTTTGTGTTTGGGTACCTTGTGCAGGTAGGGTCGTCTCCACTATCTTATCTGCAAAATAGATAGGATCTGAAGGTGGTAAATCGTCGCCTTTATCACAAGCTGTGAATAAGCCAACTGTCGAAAGTAATAAAATAACTCTTTTCATTGTATATAATTATTTTGAAGATTATCTATGTTTGTAATGCTCGTACTTTCTAGAATCCGTGCGAGTCTTTCCAAGCCAAAGACTTATACGCTATTTTTAATATGTGTGCCGTGTTACACTCCTTATAAAATAACTATTGTGCTAAAACACTGCAAGACACACTTGTTTACATCATATTTATACTAATTCTACTATCAAAAATCTTGCCATAAAGCACTTTTCCTCCTAAAAACAACCTCTTTTTAACATTTATTCGGTATACCCCAAGCCTTCTTTCACCGTTTTTTAGTAACTCCGGCAATTTCTACCTCTTTTTACCTTTTACTCACATACCCAACTGTAAGCCCTCACTAACTTTACCTTTCCTTTTACGCCTGTGCGGCTCGCACTTTTTACCTGAAAATAGGCGCTTTCACCCCTTCTCCAAAGCAAATATCCCCCGTAAATACAACCGCTTCGTCCCATAAACCTTCGTCGATAAACTGTTGTAATGTATAAGCCCCTCCTTCCACAATCATACTTTGTAAATTCATTTCATACAGTTTAGCACAAATTTGTTCCAAAGGTTTATGCTTAAAATCTATCGTAAAAAATCAGTGTGTATCATTTCCGGAACAGACGTCTCTTCAGTAAAAAACAAAGTAGTTGTACGGTCGTTCCATACCGCAAATTCCTTCGGACTACGTAACTTCGGGTCAATTATTATCCTCACAGGGTTGCGCCCATACCAGCTACGGCTGTCCAACGAAGGATTATCCGCCAATACCGTTCCTACTCCCACCACAATACCCTGTTCCTCAGTGCGCATTTGGTGTGCTGTCTGGCGCGCATAAACGTCGCTAATCCAGCGCGGAGCAACCTCCTCTTTATGCAGGGGAGCTATAAACCCATCGTGCGTTTCAGCCCATTTCAGGATAATATAAGGGCGATGTTTTTCGTGAAAAGTAAAAAACCGCTTGTTCAGTTCCCTACATTCAGCCTCACACACCCCCACTGTCACCTCACACCCTGCATTGCGCAGTTTTTCAATCCCTTTGCCGTGCACTTTCGCAAAAGGGTCGGTAGTGCCAATCACCACCCGCCCTATCTTGTGAGCAATGATAAGGTCAGCACACGGAGGCGTTTTCCCAAAATGGCAACAAGGCTCTAAACTCACGTAAATCGTACTTTTCGGTAGCAGACTCTTATCCTTCACCGAGGTAATCGCCCGCACCTCAGCGTGTGCCTCACCCGCTTTCTGGTGCCACCCCTCCCCTATGATATGCCCTTCGTATACGATAACACTACCTACCATAGGGTTCGGATAGGTACTTCCTAAGCCATTATAAGCCAACTGAATGCACCTACGCATATACCACTCATCAATAGTTAATTCTGAGGTTGTCATAAGAAAAAAAATAACTTTTGGTGCAAAGATAATAAAATAACCGCTAAGTATAAAAACGACAAAATGTTTTATACAATTTTAACAATTCATAACCCATTGAAAATAAACTATCTATATAGCATTTCTATATCTATCTTCCAAGATTCGTATAAGCTTCCTATAAGCTTTCTATAAGCTAAGTACACTTTTTCCATAGTTTCCTTTCATCTCGGTATTTTCCGATATTATTCTAATTCCTTTTGATATCTTCCGAAAACCCCAATAAGTTACCCCTCTGGCATTATTTAGTTTTTGGGTACTTCTGGCATTATTGGCATTATTGGCATTCTTCGCTTTTTTTGGTATTAAAAATTAATTTCGTACCTTTGCCTCCTCATTAACCATTAACCTCTAACCACTAATCATTAAAAGCAATATGCCTCATTATTTCTCTTCCGATTTTACACTCGGAATCCTTGGCGGAGGTCAGTTAGGCAAGATGCTCCTTACCGAAACCCGCAAGTTCGATATCACCACCAAGGTGCTCGACCCCTCCCCCGATGCTCCTTGTCGCATTGCCTGCAATACCTTTGTGCAAGGCAACCTTACCGACTTTAATACCGTGTATAACTTTGGTAAAGACGTAGAAGTACTCACCATCGAAATCGAAAACGTAAACGTAGAAGCCTTAGAGAAACTACAAACCGAAGGGGTAAAAGTATATCCCAGCCCTCAAACTATCAAGAATATCCAAAATAAAGCCACTCAAAAACAGTTTTATGCCACTCACGGTATCCCTACCGCTCCTTTTCAAGTCTTTCAAAATACCGAAAGTCTGAAAAAGGCAATCAATGAGCTACAGCTCACTTTACCTTTCGTGTGGAAGTCAGCACGCTTCGGGTACGACGGTAATGGCGTGAAAATCGTCCGCCAGCTCACCGACTTAAATCTTTTACCTAACGACCAGTGCATTGCCGAAAGCTTAGTGCCTTTCAAAAAGGAATTGGCAGTAATCGTAGCTCGTAATGCAAAGGGTCAGGTGTGCACCTACCCTGTGGTAGAAATGGAGTTCCACTCCGAAGCCAATCAGGTGGAGTATGTGCTCTGTCCTGCGCGTATTGAAGAGGCTGTCGCTCAAAAAGCACGTACTATTGCAATACAAGTAGCCCAAGCTTTTGAAGTAGTAGGACTCTTAGCCGTCGAGCTCTTTCAAACAGAAAACGATGAGATTTTGGTAAACGAAGTCGCTCCTCGCCCACATAACTCAGGGCATTACAGTATCGAGGCAGCTTATACCAATCAGTTTGAGCAACACCTGCGTGCTATCTTAAACCTGCCCTTAGGAAGTACCGAAAGTAAGGTCGCAGGCGTAATGGTGAATCTTGTAGGAGCAGAAGGCTATCAAGGAAAGGTAGTGTATGAAAACATCGAACAGATAATGGCAATGGAAGGCGTAACCCCCTATATCTACGGCAAAAAAGAAACACGTCCTTTTAGGAAAATGGGACACGTAACCATTGTAAACCCTAATATCAACAAAGCACGCCAAATAGCCGAACAAGTAAAGAACACCATACGCGTAATCGCCTAACTTTTCACTATTCACTCAATCTATGGGAAGCAAAAACAAACTCAAACGCTTTGAAGAAAATAAAACCTTTGCCAATGTAATCCAACCTTCACGCGAAGAGCTCCTTAACGGTGCTTTTGCCTATAAAGGTCGGTGGAACGAACTCTTTTTTAAGAACAATCACCCTATTGTCTTAGAATTGGGTTGTGGTAAAGGCGAATACTCAGTGGGCTTAGCCAAACGCTACCCTCAGAAGAATTTTATAGGTATCGATATCAAAGGAGCACGCTTTTGGCGAGGTGCTAAAACTGCTACTGACGAAAATATTACTAATGTAGCCTTCTTGCGCACCCAAATAGAACTCATCGAATGTTGTTTTGCCCCTGAGGAAGTAAGCGAAATATGGATTACCTTCCCCGACCCTCAAATCAAATACAAGCGCACCAAGCACCGCCTTACAAACGCCGATTTTCTAACGCGGTATCAGCATATTCTTGCACCTGAGGGTTATATCCACCTAAAAACCGATAGTGAGTTTATGCACGGCTATACGCTAGGATTGTTACACGGAGCAGGGCATAAAGTACTCTATGCCAATCACAACATCTATAATAGCGACGGTGTACCCGAAGAAGTAACCGAAATTAAAACCTTTTATGAGCAGTTCTATTTGGAGCAAAACAAACCTATTACCTACATTCGCTTTCAGATAAGAGCCCTACATTAATTCCCCCCTTTGTAGGAAGCCAGCGAAAGCTCACAGCTGAGTATGTGACGAACCTCAACCGAAGAATCATCAAATAACCATTAATCATTGATTATATTATCCAATGAAAAAGAATATTATTTTAACGTACATTTATCTCACCTTTGCGATATGCTTCGCAATCATTTCTTGTGATAAGCATAATAATACTGAGGAGATTCCGCAAAAAGAAAATCCTAAAAAAGAAGAACCTAAAAAAGGAGACAGTTCTTTATTAGCTTATTCCAAGCCTTTCTATCTCTTTACAGAAACTAAGGCTTATGAAATGACTAAGCAAGAAAAAGACCCTTACTTAAAGAAACTCTATTACCAAATAGCTGCTACTCCCACAGCTGAATGGTTCGAAGGCGTAAAAGCCTTCGACGATACTACCTTAAAACGCCTCATCGAAGGCGCAAAGGCACAACAAAAAACACCTATCATCACACTCTACGGCATTCCTTATAGAGATTGTGGTTCGTATTCAACTGGAGGTCATAAAACGGCTGCTTCTTATAAAGCGTGGATAAATCGCACCAGTGCTATTATTGGCAAAACCCCTATAATAGTGATTGTAGAACCCGATGCCCATAACTTTTGTTTAAAGAAAGGCTGGAAATACAACGATGCAAAATACAAAGAACGCGCTGAACTCCTCACTTATGTAGGAAAAACTTTTGCTGATAACAACCCAAATGCGTTGCTGTATTTGCATATTGGCGGAACAGAACTCAAACAAGAAGAAGCTGCCCAAGCGGTAATAGATGGCGGTATCCGGTATATGCGTGGCTTTGTTACCAACGTCGCCGACCATAGAGGGACTCCTCGGGCTGAAAAGTGGAGCGAAGAGTTTGTACAAACGCTCCAAAAGAAAAACTTAGGCACAAAATACTACGTGATAGACACCTCCCGCAATGGTATCGATAGCCCTAAACAAACCAATAAGGCTTATTATTACAGTTGTAACAATTTTAACGCCGCTTTAGGAGTACGCCCTACCACCAAAACCTCTGCTCCTCACGCCGACGCTTATTTGTGGATTAAACATCCTGGCTTATCCGATGGTACTTGTGCCAATGGCGATCCTGAAGCAGGCTCTTGGTATCCCGCAGTAGCAAAATCATTAGTGCAAAAAGCTATTGAAAAAGGAATTATAGAAGAATGGAAAGTCCCTAACAACTTTTAAATTATCTTACTAAATAACTATGTTACATTCTCAAATTATAGGCGAAGGTACTCCCTTCATTATCCTGCACGGCTTTTTGGGTATGTCAGATAACTGGCGTACTTTGGGGCTCAAATATGCCGAAGCGGGCTTTCAAGTGCATTTAGTAGACCAACGCAATCACGGTCGTAGTTTTCACAGCCCCGATTTCAGCTATCCTCTAATGGCACAAGATTTGCTTGTATATGCTAATGCTCACGGATTAAAAGTCTTTCACCTGATGGGGCATTCTATGGGAGGCAAAACAGCAATGCTTTTCGCTACCGAACACCCCGATAGAGTGCTTTCTCTCATCGTTGCTGATATGTCGCCTAAATACTTTCCTGAGCATCACGGAGCTTGTTTACAAGGTTTAGCGTCCTTAAATTTCGATGTGATACATTCACGTGCCGAAGCCGATAAAGCTCTTTCGGCTTATGTAAGCGATATAGGAGTGCGACAGTTCTTACTGAAAAACCTTTATTGGGAAACCAAAGACCGATTGGGCTTGCGCCTGAATCTCCCTGCTTTAATTGAGAATGAAAGCGAGATAGGTGCTGAACTCCCCGATAGTAACGTGTTCGAAGGTAAAACACTCTTCTTAAAAGGAGAGTATTCTGAGTATGTGATGCCCGAAGACGAAGCCCTTATTCGCACTCACTTCCCGCACGCTATTATCGATACAGTGAGCAAGGCAGGACACTGGTTACACGCTCAAAACCCTACTGAATTTTACAATAAAACCATACATTTTCTATGCGATACTTTATAAGCCTATTCATCTCCGCAACCCTTGTTTTTGTATTGGGCTACCTAAATGTAGGTGCTCATATCGAGAACTTCTTTACAGCCCTCGTGGTAGCCTTTGTGCTCTCACTTCTCAATGGTATTGTACGCCCTATATTAGAGTTCATTGCCTTCCCTATTACCTTTATGACTTTTGGGCTCTTTTTATTTATCATCAACACTGTAATTGTGCTCCTGGCAAGCAAATTAGTAGGTGGCTTTGTAGTACACGGCTTCTGGGGCGGACTGATGTTCAGCACTTGCCTTTCGTTAGCTCAGGCATTAGCTCTCGCTCCTTTTGGAAGAGTAAGAAACTAATTATTGCCAAAGTTGAAGTCACTCAAAAAACTCATCTTTCTTCAACTCTTAATTCTTAACTAAAATCCTCGTCTTTAAACCCTACCAAGTACACCCTTTCTTTAGCACGAGTGATAGCCGTATAAAGCCATCGCAAGTAACCTTCATCTATGATATCATCAGGTAAGTAAGGTTTTTCCACAAACACGGCGTCCCATTGCCCCCCTTGACTCTTATGGCAAGTTATCGCATACGAAAACTTCACCTGCAAAGCATTGAAATAAGGGTTTTCTTTCACTTTCTGATATCTTTTATAAGCCGTAGGTTCATCAGCGTAATCAGTGAGTACTTCTTCATAAAGCTGATTGCTTTGAGCCGGTGATAAGACAGGAGCTTCACTGTTTAAGGTGTCTAATAATATAACCGTATCAAACGGAGGCACTTCGGGATAATCAATAAGCTGAGCCGATACCTCAGCAAAGCGGAAACCATAGGCTTCTGTAAAGTCATAAAGTTGTAATACCTCTATAGTATCACCATTGGCAATAAAACTTACTTGCGAATTATCCTTACACCAAAAGTAATTATTCTTAACCACCATTAGCAAGTCTCCGGCAGCTATTTCGTCTTCAACGTCTAAAATTACCCTGCGTATTTGGTTGTTCCAAGCCACCGCGCGCTTGTTGGAGCGCACTATCACCGTAGTTTCTTCTGAACCATAATCGTCATACGCCTCACTGATAGCGTCTTGTATTTCAGCTCCGTCAGTAAGTCGTATTATATCAGGGTGATGATTTATCTTAAAAGCGAACTGTTTTTCAGCAAGTGAAGAAAAGATATGTTTGCGCAAACGAGTAGCATTGCGCAATATGCCCGACTTCCGTCGCTGGCGTACCACCTCAGTAAGCGTAACCGTGAGTACTTCTTTTTGAAACTGATATTCTAAATAAGGAATATTGAGTGCAGGACTTTCGAGGGTATTAACAGGAGGCAATTGCGCAGTATCGCCTATAAGTAATAGTTTGCAGTTTTTCCCAGAATACACAAAGCGCATTAAGTCGTTTAATAATGAAGGGCGCTCAAAGAGTTGATAGTCGTTATCAGCAATCATCGAAGCCTCATCTACTATAAATAAAGTATTTTGGAGCTTATTGGCACGCAGTTTGAAGGATACATCAGTACCATCAGCTTTGGAGTAATAAATATATTTGTGAATAGTGAAAGCCTGTCTTTGGGTGAAATAGGTCATCACTTTGGCTGCTCTACCGGTAGGTGCTAATAACACCGATTGGTGGTTTATGAGCGGTAAAGTACGGATAAGACAGTTGGTGATAGAAGTTTTTCCGGTTCCAGCAAAACCTTTTAGTAAAAAAAGTTTATCAGAAGCATCTGCTGAGAACAGATATTCTGTAATCTTTTGTAAAGCAATATCTTGCGAAGGAGTAGGCTCGTGTTTAAAGGCACTAATAAGGGCACTAAAAAAGGCTTTTTCGTTCATAATAAAAACAGTTCTGAGAGCAAAATTATAAAAAAAAGTTAAAATAATTTTTCTGTTTCAAAAAAAGATTGTAGTTTTGCGCAATACCAGTCAAGAAAGTTATTATTAATTTATAGAATTAAAACGATGAAAAAAATTGTAACTATTGCATTTTGGGCATTAGGTTTAGTATTTTGCTACCTAATTTACAGGTCTATCACAGGCCCTATTGAGTTCAAAAAAATTAAGGAGGAACGCTACACCGAGGTAATTAAGAAACTGAAAGATATCCGTGCAGCGCAAGATGCTTATTTGAGACTCAACGGCAAATATGCCGATAATTTTGATGAGCTTACTAAGTTTATCGAAACTGCACAATTTACTATTACTTCACAACGCGACACAAGCTGGAATGCTTTCGATGAGACTTTTAAAATTACGGTAATGCGCCAAGGTGTAGTTATTGATACTTTGGGGCACGTATCAGTAAAAGATTCATTGTTTAAAAACGATAATCGTTATTTGCATTTGCGCGATTTACCTCCTATCAAAGGTAAAATTCCTGGTCAGTTTATAATGAAAACAGGAGAAATTACCGACAAAAACAATGTAAAATCTTCCGTTTTTGAAGCGTATGTGCCTAAGAGAGTGGTGCTACAAGGTCTTGATGAAGACTTAGTAGAAAAAGAAATTGCAAAAACATCGGTAGAAGATGTAAGAGGTCCTAATATTAAAGTAGGTTCACTCGAAGAGCTTACTGTAAACGGTAACTGGCCAACTTCTTATGACGCAAAAATTGCAAAGCAATAATCAGTTTAAAACGTACTTTAAGGAATTGTCCATTCAAATAAACTTGGATGGACTTTCTTTTTGTGTGTTTAACCCTGTGCTCCTGTGTGTAGAGGCTATTTATAATTTTCCTATCAACTTCAGCTATAAGAGCAAAGAAGATATCGATAGGCAAATCTATTTTGTGATACAAAGTGAAGACGACCTCCGCCAAGATTTCGATACTATTAAGGTTTTACACAATACCCCTTCCTTTGCTTTTATCCCACAGTCTCTTTACGGCGGAAAAGACGAAATGCTGGAATACCTCAAATACAGTATAGATGTATCGGAGGCGGAACCCTATACCGTGGAAATTGATAGAATCATATCTATTGAAACGGTGAATGCTTATTTGCCCAATACAATAGTAAATAATTCACTACTTTCTTATTACGGTAGGTTCGACTACCAACACTTTGCTACCTCACTACTACGTATGTTCCTCAAACACTACTCTTCGCACGCTTTCGAAGTGATGTATATCTATGCCGAAGTAGGCTCTTTTTACTTTGTAGTGTTTAGAGGTAAAAAACTGTATTACTTCAATAGGTTCAGTTATGAAACTATTGAAGACTTCTTGTATTACATTCTTTTCTCTATTGAGCAATTGGACATTGATACTGAGCAAGTGCCTCTTTATATCACAGGGGAAGTAGAACCTACAGCACTGTTTTATAATAAGGTAAGGCGTTATGTGAGGTATATTTACCTCCTGAAATACCATAAGGAACATTTTGCTGCAGGAATGGACGAAGAGCTCATTCGTCGGAATTTTGTGCTCACCCAATCTTTTTAACCTATTGCTATGAAATTTTTGAACATATTGCGCAATACTTTTAAACTATACCAAAGTACTTTCGGAGTGCACCTTTTGGGCTCTCTTATTTTATTTACAGTAGTGTTTTTAGTTTACGCTTCTCTTATTACTACTATCTTCGGAATGCCTTTAGAGGATATCATAGCTCTGCAAAGCAACCCCGAAAAGCTCATCGCTTTAGTCAGTAGCCGGAGTTTTGTTATTAAATTTTGGTTCTTCTCGTTACTTGTAGATGGCATCATTACCCCTTTTACAGCAGGTATTTACAAGAACTACGCGACGGTAATCCAAGGGGAACGCGCTACTTTGAGCAACCTATTCACTTATTATCGCGCTCCTGAAACAAGTGCTATTTTAAGCCACGTTATTCTGCAAATGTGCCTTAAAACTTTTATATTAGTAGGCTTTTCTGCCGTAGGAACGTACTCGTTAGGACTTGCCTTTAACACTATCATCTCGTTAGTATTTGTGCTCACTATCCCGATTATTATTTTGAAAAACAAACCTCTTTTCAAGGCTATGGGAGAGAGTTATAGAAGAATAATGCTCGCACCTTTCACTGCCCTTATCATTACCTTTTTGGGTTGTGTTTTTGTGTTAGCAGGCTTTCTTTCTTTTGGTATAGGTATTGTAATTACCTTCCCGATACTTTTTGGAAGCATTTTCAGTATATATCTTTCAATAAATAAAAGGTAAATAGTAATTTTCTGCTACAATTTAGGCTACTTTTACAGATGAAATAAGAAAAAGACAGTTAAAAATTAATAAAACAAATATATGAAAAAAGTAATGCTTTTGGGGCTCTTAACAATGGGCTCTTTTACTCTGAACAGTTGCGACGAATTGCAACAAGTTATGGGCAACACTACCCAAGGCGGTAGCGGATTTAATGTAGCCAGCGGACTCAAACAAGCCCTTGAAATGGGGGTAAGTAGTGGGGTGGATTTACTGAGCAAAGACGGTGGTTATTTTAAAGACCAAGCGGTGCGCATTCTCTTACCCGAAGAACTCCAGAAGGTAGATAAAACTTTGCGTTCGGTGGGGTTAGGTTCTTTGGCTGACCAAGGGCTAAAAGTACTAAACGAAGCAGCTGAAAATGCTGTAAGCCAGGCGAAGCCTATCTTTTTATCGGCGATACGAAATATGACCTTCACCGATGCGATGAACATCTTAAAAGGTGACAATACCGCAGCGACTACCTACCTAAAAAACAGCACTTATAGTTCTTTGGAGACTGCTTTTGCTCCCAAAGTGCAAGCCTCACTTAGTGAAGTAGGTGCCGATAAGGTATGGGAGAACATTATCAATAAGTATAACCAAATACCTTTGGTAAAGCCCGTTGAACCGAACCTTACTAAATACGTTACCCAACAGGCTATCAATGGGTTATTTGTGAAGGTGGGCGATAAGGAGAAGGAAATACGCACGAACATAGCGGCGCGCACTACCCCTCTACTAAAATCGGTGTTTGCGATGCAGGATAATAAATAATAGCAAATCCCTTTCTCACAGAGAAAGGGATTTTTCGTTGTTTAACTATTAACGTAGCACGTGCGAGCTGTACGGACTGTTAAATTCGTGAGTTCAATATAAGAAAAGTGTAGCTTACGCTACAGAAATTTTACAAATCTTAAAAAAAATCAAACAAATAGGTAGCAAGCTACCTTTAGACACATACTCTGCTATGCCAGCTCGCAGACTACACACACATTACACGAATTGCTCAGCTAAAGCTGAGGAATTTTCACGGAATAGTAACAGAAAGACAATTGTAAATTAATGTTGCATATATCGAGCTGACGTTAAATTAGCAAATTGCGAGCCACACAGGCAGTTGTAGCACGACAGGCAATAATAATAATCCCTGTGTAGTATATAAGTACCGCACGGAGAGTTTTATTCCTACTGTTTCTCTTTGGCAATCCTGATTTTGCGTAACCATAAACCGACACCAAGATACAACAGACAAGGAATAATCCCTGAAACGGGTGAAATGAGTATATCTTTACCCGTCTCAATGAAAATATGCTTGTCGTACATCAAGCTGTAGATGGTAGTATCCTCAATAGCGTGCATCCACACCCCAGGCCAGATAGAGCCCGTAAGGCGGAAAATCTCGGTATACATTACCGTCCACAAGGTGCAGCTCACTAATGCCAACACGCAAAAGGTTACTTTGTCGTAAGGGAATAAAGCAAATAGGCGTTCGGGTTTTATGAAGTAGAAAAAGTAAGGCCAATGCCACGAACACCACACTACCCCCACAATGAGGTAGAGCCATATATCTTTCAGCTTCAAACTGAGCAAACGAGCGGTGAGGTACCCCCGCCACGACGATTCTTCAAAGAAATTCTTTACAAATTCCGCTAATACAAAAATACCAAAACCCGCGAAGTAGTTTGTCCAATGGATTTGCACTTTCAGCCACCCAAAAAGTTCTCCAATAAGCAGGATAAGGGCAATCACCGTAGGATAAATAAGCGTAGCCACCCCATACCACCGCAGGTTTTTCTTGATAAATGGGCGCAGTCCTGCATCGCGCCAACCATCGCCCATAAAGGCGCGCAACACGAGCCAAGTCAGCACTGGGGCAGCTATAAAAATACCCATTCCTTTAGTACCATTGCTGGTATTGCTGAAATCGCCTGCTGTTTCCCCCGTAAGGGAATCTACCCATACGCCTACCCAGCCACAACTGAGGGCAACGAGAATAAAAATGCATACATTTATCTTCTTGTTCTTTGTCATAATAGAAGAAGTTTTGAAAGTACAAAGATAAGAAAAAATAGCAAATTAGTAAATTTACAAATGTGCTAATTAATATGTTAGCCTTCAGTGGCTCTACAGTGGGTCTACAGTGGGTCTACAGTGGGTCTACACCGAACAATAATAGGTATTAAACTGAATAGCAGACGAATACATTTGCTACTTCATTTAATATCTTATAGCTTTGCACCACTAATCGACAAATTGACATATTGGTTAATTGATAAATTATACTTATCTTTGCACTTCACATAAAAAGCATTAGTAGTTTGTACTAATGACTAAAAACTAACATCTAATATCTTACATTATGAGTTTTTTAAAAAAACTTTTCAATTTACATCAGGGGGAAGAGAAAAAGGAAAAAGTAATTGAAGATATCCTTAGCAATATCTCTTTTCGTGGCGCTAATCTATGGATTTTGGCTTGTGCTATCCTCATTGCTTCTATTGGGTTAAACGTGAATTCTACTGCTGTAATCATTGGAGCGATGCTTATTTCTCCTTTGATGGGACCTATCGTGGGGGCAGGATTTGCATTGGCTACTTATGATTTCGACCTGTTGAAGAAAACTGGCAAGAGTTTGCTCATCGCTACTGTGGTGAGTCTTATAGTATCGTTTATCTACTTCTATATCAGTCCGTTTAAAGATGTACAGTCAGAGCTTTTGGCGCGTACTTCGCCTACCATTTACGATGTGCTTATCGCCTTTGTAGGTGGGTTGGTAGGAGCTATCTCCCTCACCCGTCAAGACAGAGGGAACCCTATACCAGGGGTGGCAATTGCTACCGCTTTGATGCCACCGCTTTGTACAGCTGGATTTGGCTTGGCTACGGGCAATATTAGTTTTTTTTTAGGAGCTTTCTATCTATATAGCATCAACTGTTTCTTCATTGGGATTGCTACTTTCCTCATCATCAAATACCTGAAATACACTCCTAAAAACACGGGTAACGAAGCGCTCAACAAGCGTTTGCGCGTTGTTATCACCACATTGGTAATCCTCATTGTTACCCCTAGTTTGTATTTGGCATATAGCCTTTTGAAAGAGAAGGAATTCCACGAGAATGTATCTCATTATATCACTGCCGAGTTTGAAAACAGCGGTTATACCATTATTTACAAGAAAATACACTACAATGCCTCGCCTAAAACCATTGAATTGGCTTTTTTAGACAAGAAATTTACTGATGAAGAAGTAAAAACACTACAAAGCAACCTCAAAAACTTCAAATTAGTCAATACCGAACTCATCATTAGGCAAAAAGAGTCGGATATTGACAAAGAGATGCTATCGGAAATCAACAAAAACAAGGCGTCGCTCTCTAATAAAGACATAAAGATAAATCAGCTAAAAGAAGAGTTGGCGCAATACAAATATACTGACCCGACTTTTGCCAAAGAAATAAAAGTATTGTTCCCTAATATTGAGAGTTTTTATTTTGGGAAACTGACAGATTTTTCGGGAAAAGGCAACTCTTCTCTCACTACGGTGATGCTCTACACACCTAAAAAAGAAACTGTGAAAGGCAAAGAGGTCGCCAAAGAAGTGGATCGCCAAAAGTTGCAACAATGGCTCGCTGAGAAGTTTGGCGATAAGAAAGTGATTTGCAGATTAGCAGATTAGGGAATTAGAAAATTAGCATATTAGAAAATGAAATCCCCGTGGTGTAAGCTGTACGAACGTTAAATTAACGTGAGTCCGACGTAAGAAAGGTGTAGCTTACGCTACAGAAATCTTATAAATCTTTAAAATCAAACAAATAGGTAGCAAGTTGCCTTTAGACACATACTCTGCTATGCCAGCTCGCAGACTACACACAGATTACACCGATAGTCTTTCAATTGACAATTGATAATTGATAATTGATAATTGACAAATGTGATGGGTACGAATTAGTAGCTTTGCTATTGGATTTACACAGATTGTAATACAAACATAGGCGTGACTTTGGTAGTTTTAAAAACTTTTAGATGGCTTTTGGTAAAGCAGTGACTAACTAATTTCTTTAACGCAATAGACTGGGATAAAGTAATGATGCTTTATAGCCAGCGCTGAATAAGTAGTATAAATTATAACAACATTTCCTGCAATGCCTTCGGCATTGCAGGAAACTGCTTTCTTTGTAGAAAAAGAAAATTACTTTGTTATAAAAGGATTATTGTTTATCTCATTCTGAGGTATAGGGAATGTCAATTCTGGTGAGTCATAATTAAAAGTTTCATTAGCTCTTTCAAAATGATTTGCCCCTCTGGTTACACTTCTTTTATTGCGTTTAAGTGAAAGATAGGATTTCCCTTCCCCCCATAACTCAATACGAGTATTGAGATAGATATCATCTAACAATTGTGAATTTGTTAAGGTATCTACATAGGCAATATCAGTAGCTGCGGTAGCTTCAGGATAACGTAAAGTTAAAAGTTTTTTATAAATAGTTTTTGCTTCGCTATCGCGGTTTAGCTTTGTTAAGGCTTCAGCTGCCAATAAGTAAAACTCATCTACACGCATAAAGATATAATCAGTAAGAACGTCTCTTTGTCCTGCTACTTTTCTTTCAGGAGCAAAAAACTTACCTGTAGGACGATTCTTTTCATCAAATTGTTTTTTACGAATATCATTGGGTCTTATCTGTGACAATAGATTACTGTCTATTCCTTTGATACTTCCTACTGCCATATAGCTATAAGTAAACAAGTCCATATGCCCCCACCAAGAAATTAAGTCTAAGCCATTTTCAGCAATGATATCAAAGCCCCACAGCCAACTTGCTGTATTGAGATCATTAAAACCACCCCCTTTTTTAGTAGTTTCATCATAAACAGTTTGTTCACGAGTGGTAAGCGGGTAGCCACTATTATTTACAATATCTAAAGCTAAATCGGCTACTTTTTGAGTTTCACCCATTGCTCCATATACATAAGCTAATAATCCTTCGGCTACATACTTATCTACCATACCTTTGTTAGCACGGGTAAAACCTTCTAAGTTAGCAACCGCAAATTCTAAATCTTGTACCATCAGCGCATATATTTCTGATTGTTTAGCTTTCCCTTTGGCTACGATATCCGCTTTGGTATACAGAGGAATAGAATTGGTATCAGAATCGGGCTCATACTTAGTGGTAAAAAGTTGCATTAAGTAAAAATAAGCATAAGCTCGCATAGCACGTACTTGTGCTAAAATATATTTCTCTTCATCATTTTGAGGAGAAGAAAGTTGTGCTATACTTTTATTGGCTTCATATATCATTCTGTAATAATAACGCCAAGGCTCATACAAGAAGAAACTAGTGTAATCATTAGAATTTTTTAAATTAGCAGTTCTTTGATACCAGCCATATTTAGGCTGAATCATTGCCATATCACCTGAAAGCATATCCATACAGATATCATAACTTTTTTGACCATAGTCATCTTGTTGATCGGTTCCTCCTGTTCCCGTTTTTATCATCATCAAGTACATACCATTAAGCCTTGTTTGAGCAGGGGCATCAGGGAGTGTTTCGGTAGGACTGGTATTTAAAAAGTCCTTTTGGCAGGCAGTAAACATAAGTACTACCAAACATAATATACTGAGTGTTATATTTTTTTTCATAGTAAACTAAAATTTAAAAAGTTGCTCTTACGCCTAAAGTAAAAGTTGATAAAGGAGAATAACGATAGACACTTGAAGTTCCTGTTTCAGAAGTAGTGGGATTAAAGCCTTTACGAGTTGTTTTAATCCACAGATTATCTCCTGTGAGAGTAAAGGTTAATCCTTCAAAGCCTATCCCGTTACAAACATCTTTAGGTAAATCATATCCTAAAGTAACATTATTGAGCACTAAATAATCAGATTTAGTTAAAAAGCGTGTAGAACGGCTATTGAAATTAGAATCATTACCATATTGAGCAGAAAGACGCGGAACATCGGTTATATCTCCCGGTTTTTTCCAACGGTTTTCAATATCTTTATGCCAATTATTGGTTCCTATTTGTCCATTATGCATTAAATTAGCATAAGCAGCATCGTAAGCATATCCTCCTAAGCTGTATAAAAACTGTGTACTTAGTGAAATCCCCTTGTAGCCAGCCCTTAGTGTAACAGCTCCCCGTACATCAGGGATAGCTGATTTTCCCACAAATTTTTGAGTAGCCTTAGTATAGTCTTCAGTAATTGTTTCGTACACTGGAGTATCAGGATTTGCCTGTTGGAACTCATATAAAGATAAAATTTGTTCACCATCATCATATTTTTTATTATTATTTTTATCTTGATAGTGCATAGTCCATTGTCCTGCTCCTGTTTGGCTATTAACTCCCCTCCATTCACGCAAATAGTAATCAAACAATGAGTGATCTTTGGCTCTGGCATAATTGGTAGATGTAAGGTCAATTACTTTGGGAGCATTAGTAGAATAATCAAAAGGCATACGAGTGAGTTTGTTTTTGAGTATTTCGCCATTTACTCCTACATCTAAACGGAAATCACCTTTGTTTACAAGATGAGCCATTACATTAAACTCAAAACCTTGATTGATAAGTAATCCATCATTTACTTTATTGATACCATTACCTGTAGAAGGAGCTAAACGACTATCGAAAATAAGGTCAGAAGTAGTTCGATGATAATAATCTACTTGTACATCAATTGCTCTTGATTTTAATAAAGTAAATTCTGTTCCTACTTGAAATATTTTTGTTTTTTCCCAAGTAAGGTCAGGATAGCCTATTTTGTTAAATACAGCTGCAGGCAACCCCATAAAGTTACCTAAGTCGTATACATCATAACCTGGATAATATCCTGTATTAAGTTCTTCTGCTCTTTCTCCAGAGACTACCGATTGGTCACCTACCGTACCGTAACTTGTTTTGAGCTTGAGATAAGGTAGCCATTGTTTATTTTTCAAAAAGTTTTCTTTACTGGCTACCCAGCCTAAACCAGCAGACAGGAAAGTACCCCATTTGTTATTTAAGAAACGTGAGGAACCATCACGACGGGCAGAGGTAGAAAGCAGGTATTTACCATCATAATCATACAAAAACTGACCAAAATAACTTTCTAACCGATAATTATAGACATAAGAACCCAACCCTGTCATTTTGGTAGCATTATTCAATTCTGAACCATTGGGGTCTATTAAGCCACTTTTAGACGCTTCTAATGTTTTATAGTCATATGTTGTGCTCTCGTGAGCTACAAAAGCTTGTACATTATGGTTTCCAAACTGTTCCGTATAACGTAACAATTGTAGAAAAGTGTAGTTTAAAAAGTCTCTTCTTTCTTTATATAAAGCTCCGTAAGTTGATTTAGCTGAACCATAATAAGGATTGGTATAGTTATCATAGCTATTATTGTAATATTGCCCTCCTAAGCGAGTTTCGAAGCTCAAGCCTTTTACAATATCTGCTCTTAGGAAAAAGTTTGCATTCAATTCATTACGAGTTCTATTTCTTTTATCATAAGTAGCTTGCCCGATAGCATTGGTAAGAGCTCCAAATCCTCTACCATTCTCACTATCACCAAAATCATACTGATAGCCTCCATAGTATGGATTTTTTATTTTATTGCCATTAGCATCACGCAAAAACAACGGATAAATAGGAGGAATATTATCAGTAAACCAAAAAATACTATTGGAGTCTTCTGTTTGACCATTCGCTTTGGTTTGTGTATGAGAATAACCTAAGTTAAAATCACCTTTTAACCAAGGTTTTGCTTGATAAGAAACATTTAAACGTCCTGTATAACGTTCAAAACCGGAGTTTACTATATAACCATCGTCTTTAAGATAGCCAATACCCGCATAATAGGTAGTCTTACCGCTACCTCCACTCATATTTACATTGTATTCAGAACGAACAGAAGTTTGATAAGCATAATCTGTCCAATTTTCAGGGTCATAACGGCGTGTTACTCCCTCGCGTATCTTTCCTGTGTTAGGATCTATTAAGTTTGAACCTGTAGTATTCCATATGTTATAATCAGGGCTAATACCTATTCCTCCAAAAAGATTTTTATTGGCATAATCTTCAGGGCTGGCGTATTTAGCAGCGAATCCTGTAGGGTTTTTTGCTTGTGTAAGAGCACCTCTGTAGAGTAATGATTCCCAACTTATTTCCATATAGCGTTCAGGGCTATTGATAGTTTCGTAACGAGGTAATAAACGCATATTGAAACCTATTTTTGATTCTATTTGGATTCGAGATTTTTCTACACGTCCTTTTTTAGTGGTGATAAGTACCACCCCATTAGCTCCACGTGAACCATATACCGAAGTAGAAGTAGCATCTTTGAGTATTACCATACTCTCAATATCATCAGGATTAATAGAGGATATATATCCATCAAAAGGCACCCCATCTAACACATATAGAGGGTCGCGGTTACCGTTTACCGAACCGAACCCACGAACACGAATAGTAGCCACAGTACCGGGTTGTCCTGAGGAGTTAATCACGCGTACACCTGCTGCCTCACCTGTCAAGGCTTGTGAAACGTTAGAAACGCTTTTTTTCTTTAAAGCTTCTTTATCAATAGATGAAGCAGAACCTACGTATTGGTCTTTCTTTACGGATACGTAGCCTACTACTTCTACCTCGTCAATCACTTGGGCTTCTTCTTGCATTACTACATCAATGCGACCTGAAGGGCCTACTTTGTGATTTTGGGTTTTCATTCCTAAGAATGAGAACTCTAAGGTCTTACCTGGAGCAACCTTGATGCTATAACGACCATTAAAGTCGGTTTGAACACCGTGTTGTTCTCCTTTTACTACTACAGCTACGCCCATCATTTCAGTTCCACTAGCATCGCGTACTGTTCCTGTCACTTCTCGTTCCTGCGCCCACGAGAAGCCTTGCACTATTAGTATTAAAAATAGTGCGAAAGATACTTTGTTTAATCTCATCTTCTATAACATTATTTTATAAACTGGTGCAAAGGTAGAAAAGTTTTCTGTTAAGTTCCAAATTTATCCTTAACAAATTTACTCATTTTGCTTGTAAAAAATAGATGAGAAAAAAATCATAAAAACGCGATTTCTTTGCGTTTTTTGCAATAAAATAGGCATTTCTTTGATGAAAACGCAAAGAAATGCCTATTATGCACTGTTTTTATGCAAAATTATTTTAGTAAAAAAACAGTGTTTTTGTTACAAAATAACCAATAGAATGTTACAAATATCACAATGAGAAAATGAGGTGCGATCCGCACAGGCAGGGGAAAAAATGAGAGAATGAGAGAATGAGAAAATGAGAGAATGAGAAAATGAGAGAATGAGAAAATGAGAGAATGAGAAATGAGAGAATGAGAGAATGAGAAAATGAGAGAATGAGAAAATGAGAGAATGAGAAAATGAGAGAATGAGAGAATGAGAGAATGAGAGAATGAGAGAATGAGAGAATGAGAGAATGAGAGAATGAGAGAATGAGAGAATGAGAGAATGAGAGAATGAGAGAATGAGAAAATGAGAGAATGAGAAAATGAGAGAATGAGAAAATGAGAGAATGAGAAAATGAGAGAATGAGAAAATGAGAGAATGAGAAAATGAGAAAATGAGAAAATGAGAGAATGAGAGAATGAGAAAATGAGAGAATGAGAGAATGAGAAAATGAGAGAATGAGAAAATGAGAGAATGAGAAAATGAGAGAATGAGAAAATGAGAGAATGAGAAAATGAGAGAATGAGAAAATGAGAGAATGAGAAAATGAGAGAATGAGAGAATGAGAGAATGAGAGAATGAGAGAATGAGAGAATGAGAGAATGAGAGAATGAGAGAATAAGAGAATGAGAAAATGAGAGAATGAGAAAATGAGAGAATGAGAAAATGAGAGAATGAGAAAATGAGAAAATGAGAGAATGAGAGAATGAGAAAATGAGAGAATGAGAAAATGAGAGAATGAGAAAATGAGAGAATGAGAAAATGAGAGAATGAGAAAATGAGAAAATGAGAGAATGAGAAAATGAGAAAATGAGAAAATGAGAAAATGAGAGAATGAGAAAATGAGAGAATGAGAAAATGAGAAAATGAGAAAATGAGAGAATGAGAAAATGAGAGAATGAGGAAATGTGGAGGATTGAGGAGTTCGAAAGATAACGGAGGAGAATAGAAGGGGATTGAGAAGAGTTTTGATGAAAAAAGGGTATTAGGTGGGTGGGGTTAGCTTATAGAGAGCTTATAGGATGCTTATACGAATCTTGGACGATTGGTATAGGAAGGGTATATAAGTTGTTGATTCATACTATAATACAACAAGACTAAAAATGTTAAAAAAGGGGTTTCGAGGCGAAAGAAAGAAGAAGAGGTAATAGGCCTTAGGCCATAGGCACTAGGGGGAGTATGACGGAAAAAAGAAGTAATGACAAATGAACGAGAGGCGAATGACGAGGGGCGAGTGACGAAAAAAGGGGAGAGAAATTAGAGAATTAGCAAATTGGGAAATTAGTAAATTAGTATGGGTTGTTGGAGAAAAATGGATAGGCTGGGGAGAAGTTCTGGAAGAGAGGGGCTGGGGGTTTAAATTTTGGCAAAGTGTGTGACGCAAAAGTGACTTTTCAGAGGGTTGTTCGATTATAACTATGTAGTTTTGGGCTTTTTGCAAGATGATGTTTGTTAGGAAAATTGGTTATTGACAAAATATTCGTATCTTTGCCCCTTATAAAGTATTAGCTAATAAAAAGAAGAATGAACAGACAGGAGATTATAGACCTTACTACTCGTATTTTTGTTGAGGAATTTGAAGTAGAAGCCAGTGTGATTGCCCCTGAGGCAAACTTCCGCGAATCGTTAGGATTAGATAGCCTTGATTATGTGGATTTGGTGGTGCTGATTGAACAAGAATTTGGTGTAAAATTGGTAGAAGCCGATTTTAAGCCTATCGTAACCTTCAACGACTTTTATACTACCCTAGAAAATAAAGTGAATGCACGCTAACGAACAAGCCAAAACGAAATGGCAGGGCAAATCTAAGGGTACTGTATTAGGCTATCGTATCTTTGTGTGGCTGATGAAACACTTGGGTATTTATGCTGCTTATACCTTGCTCATCTTTGTAGCGTTCTATTACTTTTTGTTTGAGTGGCGCTCCAATGGCTATATGTATTACTATTTCCGTCACCGCTTGGGGTATTCGCCTCTGAGAGCGGTAGTGAACTTGTACTTAAATTATTTTACTTTCGGGCAAACTATTATTGATAAGATTGCTATCTTGGCAGGCTTGGAAGAGAAATTTACTTATGAGTTTGATGGAGTAGAAAGCTTACATAAACTATTAGACGAACAACAGAGCGGGATACTTATTTCCGCACACATAGGCAACTTTGAAATTGCTGAACCTTTTTTCAGGAAAATAGATATTGATTTGAAAATAAGCACCGTAACTACTGATATGGAACACTCGGTAATCAAGGAGTATTTGGAGTCGATTTCTAAAAATAAGCCCTCGAATCAGTTTATCTATGTGAAGGAAGATATGTCGCATATCTTCAAAATCAACGATGCTATTGGCGACAACAAGATAGTGTGTTTCACGGGAGACCGATATTTTGAGGGCGTGCGTTCGCTCAAAGGAACGCTGTTGGGCGCAGAAGCTACCTTCCCCGCAGGTCCTTTCTTTATAGCCTCGCGCTTGAAAGTGCCGGTGCTTTTCGTTTATGTGATGAAGGAAAGTAGGTTACATTACCACCTCTACGCCCAAGTAGCTGAGGTGAAAAGTCGCGATGCCCAAGCATTGCTCGATGCCTATACCGAAAATATGGAGCAGATGCTACGAAAGTACCCACTACAATGGTTTAACTATTTTAACTTTTGGGATGAACAATGAAACGCATATTGGTAGTATATTACACCCAATCGGGGCAACTCAAAGAGATTATCGATAGTGTACTATCCCCACTCACGGAGGTAACTATCGACTTTTTGCCTATTGATACGGCAGAACCTTTTCCTTTTCCGTGGACAGGCGAGGCGTTTTTTGGAGCTTTCCCAGAGTCGTATTTGCAAATTCCTCTGCCCTTAAAGCCTTTTCAGCTGGCACATACCGATTATGATTTGGTGATATTAGGCTACCAAGTGTGGTATTTGTCGCCTTCTATTCCGTTTAATTCCTTTTTGCAGAGTGAAGCAGGTAAGCAACTGTTACAAGGCAAACCTGTAATTACTGTGTCGGGCACACGCAATATGTGGGTGATGGCGCACCAGAAAGTAAAAAAACTCTTAACCGAGTGTGGAGCGCAGTTAGTGGGCAATATTGCCCTTACCGACCGTCATCATAACCATATCAGCGTAATTACCATTGTACAGTGGCTCTTTTCGGGCGATAAGAACAAACGCTATCTCGGTGTGTTCCCCAAAGCAGGTGTTGCTGATAAAGATGTACAAGGTGCGAGTGTATACGGCTCTCTCATTGCCCCTCACCTGCAAACCGGTGATTACACAGGATTGCAACAAGAAATAGTAGCCCACGGAGGTGTGCATTACAAGCGTTTTCTCCTTTCAGCAGAGAAGAAAGGCAACCGTCTTTTCGGCATTTGGGCAAAGATGATTTACGGGAGTAAGAAGCGTAAATTCCTGCTGAAATGCTTCCGTATCTATCTGTATATCGCTATTTGGGTGCTGATGCCCATAGTATGGTTGCTGTATTGGCTCACCTATCCATTGTTCTTTTGGAAAGTAGAGAGGGACAAGAAAAAATTTACAATTGATAATTTACAATTGATAATTAAAGAATATGGAATATATAGAATTTGAAAATGAGTTTAAAGCCTTTATGAAAAAAGAAGGTTTAAAAGCTCATTATATTAGTTGGTTGCGTTTTATAGCCAAAGAGGGAATTAGAATCGGAAGAGATATGGATGATAATGATACTATTATAAATCATCTTGAAAAGAATAAATCGAAGAGAAGTATATATCTAAATGAAAACAATAATGATTATTCTGATTTTAAAGCTGCTCTCAATAAGTACAGAAAGTTTATTGCTACGAAATCTGATTTAATTGCTACGAAATCTGATTTAATTGATGATATAGAAGCAATTATAAAAGATGAAATTATTCCTAAAACAGAGAAAAAGCGGTTAATATCTGCAAGAATAGGTCAAGGGAATTATAGGGAAGAATTAATAAATCTTTGGAAGAAATGTGCTGTTTCTAAATGTGAAATGACAGATGTATTAATAGCATCACACATAAAACCTTGGAGAAAATCTACTAATAAAGAAAGATTAGACCGTTATAATGGACTCTTGCTATTACCTAACTATGATAAATTATTTGATAAAGGGCTTATTTCTTTTGAAGATAATGGCAAAATAATTATTTCTCCTCTTATAAAAGAAGAAGAGTATAAAGTTTTAGGTATTAGTCCTAATGATGAACTCTTTAAGGTTTATGATGAAAACAAACCTTACTTAGAAGAACATAGAAGAATAGTATTTCATCAGGAGTAATATAGTCTATTTTTGATAAACATATACAAAGAAAATAATAAAATGGAACAACAAAATATTTCTGAAAATAAGAATCTGCAATTCGGACCGCACAAAGACCTATTAACAGTCGATATGCTACTGAACGGTTACGAGAGTTACGGTATTGGATGGCTACAACAAACAATGGACGGGCTCTTGGCGGCGAGACGTTCAAAAGAATTTATGAATTCTTTAACAACAGAACAAGCAAAAGATTATATGGAACAACAAGCAAAGAGGTCTGGAACTTTGTAGTAGTTGTTTTCAATAACAACCTATTACCTGAATAATATGAACGTTTATATAACAAAAGCAAGTAAATATTTACCTAACAATCCCATTGGCAATGAGCAAATGGAGACTTTCTTAGGTCTCATAAACCAGAATGCCTCTAAAGCACGACGCCTCGTGCTCCGCAATAATGGTATTCTCAGCCGTTACTATGCTCTCGATGAGCAAGGTAACCCTACACATAACAATGCCCAGCTTACGGCTTTGGCAGTACAAAACCTATTGGACGGCGAAGTGCCTTGGGATACTATCGAGGTGCTCTCTTGTGGTACCTCTACCCCCGATGTGCTCTTGCCCTCGCACACTTCTATGGTGCACGGACTCTTGGGCGGACACTCAGTAGAACTGAATGCCTCTTCAGGGGTGTGTAACTCAGGAATGAATGCCCTTAAATTTGGGTACTTATCAGTAAAGGCAGGTAATAGTGTCAATGCAGTATGCACAGGCTCTGAACGTGTATCAGCTTGGTTGCGTGCCGATAAATACGAAAACGAAGTACAACTCTTAGCCGAATTGGAAGCACACCCTGCTATCGCCTTTAAAAAAGATTTCTTGCGCTTTATGCTCTCCGATGGGGCAGGGGCTTTTCTGTTAGAAAACGAACCGCGTGAAGGTGCTTTGCAAATAGAGTGGATGGACGCTTATTCGTATGCTCACGAGCTCGAAGCGTGTATGTATGCCGGTGGCGACAAGCTCCCCGATGGTAGCCTCAAGGCTTGGAGTGAATACCCTGCCGAAGCGTGGCTCAATGAATCTATTTTTGCTATCAAGCAAGATGTGAAGCTACTCAATGAGAATATTTTACTAAAAGGCGCTGAAAGTATGCGCGCTACCTTAGATAAACACCAACTATCGGCAGATGATATTACCTATTTCTTGCCTCATATCTCGTCTTGTTATTTCAAAGAACGCTTGTATGAAGCCCTCAAAACAGTAGGTATCGACCTTCCGTTAGAACGTTGGTTTATCAACCTCCCCGAAGTAGGCAATGTAGGTTCTGCTTCTGCTTATTTGATGTTAGAAGCCTTGATGCACTCAGGCAAACTCAAAACGGGCGATACTGTGTTGCTATCAGTGCCCGAGAGCGGTAGATTCTCCTATTCTTATGCTTTTTTAAAGATTGTTTAACTATGGTTTTACCAATTACAGATAAAAATAAAATTCTTACTCTTATACCCCAGCGCACTCCCATTGTAATGGTAGATGCTCTTTGGGAGTATACCCCCAGCGAGGGTGTGGCAGGGCTCACCATTGTCCCCAGCAACCTCTTTGTACAGCAAGGGATATTCTTAGAAAGTGGACTTATAGAGCACATCGCCCAAAGTATTGCCTTGCACAAAGGTTATTACTACTATCTCAACGGAAAACCTGCTCCTATGGGGTATATAGGAGCGATTAAAAACATAGAAATACAATCGCTACCCAAAGTAGGCGATACGCTCAAAACACACATCACTATCCAGCAAGAGTTTATGGACGTTACCCTCGTAACAATGCAAACCTTTGTAGGTGATACCCTCATCGCCCAAGGCGAAATGAAGACCGTACTTGCCCCTAATCCCTGAACCCTGACACCTGAATATGAACATATCAATCCACAAATACCTCCCCCACCGTCCGCCGATGCAAATGGTAGATACCATTACCGACATCAGTAATAAACACGTAGTTACTGAGTTTGAGGTGAAGCCTACTTGCATATTTGTGGAAGAGGGGAAGTTTGCCGAAGTAGGACTCATTGAGAATATGGCGCAAACCTGTTCGGCAATTGTGGGGCAGTTTCTCTTTGGTATAGAAGACACATCGAACTATGTGATAGGTTACATCAGTGCAATTAAGAAATTGGAACTCTTCGCCTTGCCTAAGGTACAAGAGGTGGTGCGCACCGAAGCCGAATTGCTTTCTCGTTTCGATACCGATGAGTATTACATCTGCTCGATGCGCTGTAATGCCTTTGTAGGAGATATTCTTATGGCAACTGCTGAAATGAACTTAGTAATTAAAAACCTAACGGAATGAAAGAAACCGAACTACCTCAGGAAAAAGGTGCCTTACAGGACTTTACAGAACTGTGCTATGTAACCGATGACGAAGGTAACTACACCACTCTATCCAGTTGGGGCTGGGAGGTGAAGAGCATTGCCTTAGAAGCCTCGCTCAGCCGTTTGCAAGAGCAGATTGACGAAGCAAAAGCCGATGTGCTTGCAGGACACAAAAGCCCCATAGTGTATTATATGCTCCTCAACCGTATGGATTGGGCTGTCCTCACCGATGCTATGCACCGCTGGCAATGGGTTATCAAGCGTCACGCCAAACCTTCGGTATTCAAAAAACTATCTTCTAAAACGCTACAAAAATATGCTGAGGTGTTCGGCATCACTGTGGAAGAACTGTGCGAGTTAAACAAATAAAAGTCCTTTACTCATTTAGAGTAAAGGACTTTGTTCTATTACTTTTCATACTGTAATAGACTGTGTGGCTTACGCTATTTCAAGTAATTTATTGTTTGGTATAGCTTCCTTCAACACGACCATTATGAGTTACTCTTATCTTGTTACCTCCTTCTTTTTCGAATACAAAAACTTGTTCAGAGGAACCGATTTTATAGCTAACCTTATAAGTATTATTTGTTTTCAGGTCTTTTATATTAGTAACCGGCAGATTCTTTTCCTTAAAACAGTTCGTATTACCTAAGGTTATTTGGCAAAAGTCATCGGTTTTAAAGGCATAACCGAACTGCTTGTTATTGGTCGTCCAAGAGCCTTGAATCCACTTTGGAGGCATAAATCTTGCTGTAGAGATGTCCCCTTCTTCTGTACCATTGGCGTTGTCTTTTCCGCAAGCAACCATTCCTACAAAGGCTACTAATAATAGAATTGCTTTTCTCATTTTATATTGCTTTTTTAAATTATTATTGGTGCAAATATACAACTACTTTTTTTGATTACAAAATTTTTGCTAACTTCTCTTCCATATAAATAGCTACTTCCTCCGTCGATAGTTTTCGCAACTGCTCAGGTTGGTAAGTCTTATACTGGGGTGTGACCAATAAAGGCTCTGACAGCAGGCTACGCTTTTGCTTATTCTTCTTCAAATAACTCTTCAATCCCGATAAAGAAGGAAAGATTTTGTATTGTTTTCTGCCTCTATTATCTTCTATTTCGTAAATACCACAGGCTTGCTTCCATATTACCTCAGCAACACGCAAATATAAGGTAGCAATAGCAAGAGTTTTAAAAGGGAAGAGAGCACGGAACTTCCCCTTATCATCTACATCAGCACAGATACATCTGCCACAAGTACTACAAATATACTGCCTGTGGTGTAGCAAGCACTCTTTGGGGTTTAACAAAGGCGTGATACGACTATCTATCGCATAACACTCAGGACAAGCTTCTTTCATTGTGCTATTATTTTAAAATCTGATATAAACTGCTTATATAGCTCACGCCATTTCAAGTAATTGACTAATTTCCTCAGCGTGTGTACGACAGTAGTACATCACAAAAGCAATGTAAGGCACAAAGAGAACGATGCTCCACAGTAAACCCTGTGCAAACGCTTTGTAATCACCAATGCGATAGAGCACATAGCCCGCCCAAATCAGGTTGAGTGTCATTGTAATATGTGACATTTGAGCAAAGATGTTAGCACCACTCCACGTAAAAGTAAAGAGCCCCATCGTACCAAAATAGTACATTGGCAGGAAGGCAAGCGGAAGCCAAACAGTCTTTTTAGTCACCGAAAAGACGATAAGGCAACCTAAATACACCAAGCTACTAGGAGAACAAGCGTTGTAAGCCAACCATTGCACAAAGTTTACTTTCAGAGTAAAAAAGAAGTAACCACTCCCTGAAAGCGTAAGCAATAATAAGACAATCGCCAAAGCGATACCTGTGATTTTTTCTGTTTTTGTAAGATTCATAATGTTAGAATTTAGAAGTTAGGAAATTGCCCGTGCAGTTTGCACTGGGATATATATCTCAGTTTTCAGTTTTTCTTCGGGGGTACGACGGCAGTCGTTGAGGTATTTCTCGAACATAGGTTCATCGCGCACTTCGTATTCACTATCTACCACCCAGCGCATAGCAGCATCGTAGACGGCTGAGAGCTGAGTATAACTACCTTGATAGAAAAAGATTGCATATTTGCCTCCTGCTAAGGTTTTGCAACTCACTTCACCTGAGGGTTTAGCCGGCTTGTGAATAGCCAAACTCACCTCGGAACGTTGCAAAGAGGCTTCGGTAATTTTAGGGTCGTCATACGAAACGCATATCGACTCAATGCCTTTGGTAAAGAGTTTTTGCGATTTTACAACGCCCCATAATTGTTCGTAAGCTTTGTTGTAGTTAAGTGTACCATATTCTCCTGTAAGAGCTACGTAAATAAGACTTTTGGGCTCAAGCTCTACTATCTTTGGAGCTTTAAGCACTACTTCTGGATTGTTTATTTCTTTCTTCATAATATAAATATCTCTGTTTGTTCTATACTGAGTGGGGGTAATACCATATTGATTTTTAAACGCTTTGGAAAGAGAGGCGGGCGTTTCATACCCTATATTAAAAGCTATTTCTTCTACCGAAAGCGTTGAATAGCGTAACAGCTGAGCTGCCGTTTCTATGCGCAAACGAGCAATAAAGGCAATGGGCGATTCTCCTTTAAGCGCTTTAAAGATGCGACAAAAATGAAAATCAGATAAGTTAGCCACATTGGCGAGTGTTTTTATCTTTATAGAAGTATCAAGATGACCATTGATATATTCCGCCACTTTGTTGATACGCTGAGTGTAATCGTTATGAGTAATGGATTTCATACAGATTTATTTTGAATTTCTGGGGCAAAGATACGGCACTTCCCCAAAGTAGTCTTTTCCTATCTTGCTAATTTTACCCTGTAAGTTCATCTTTCCGTCGACACATTCCCCTTTTTCCGTCGCTACATTCCCCTTTTTTCGCCACTCGCTCCTCGTCATTCGCCTCTCGTTCATTCGTCATCACTTCTTTTTTCCGTCACACTCCCCCTAGTGTCTATGGCCTAAGGCCTATCACCTATTCCTCTTTCTTTCGCCTCGAAACCCCATTTTTAACATTTTTAGCCTTGTTGTATCACAATATGAATCAATAACTTATATACCCTTTCTATACCAATCGTCCAAGATTCGTATAAGCTTCCTATAAGCTCTCTATAAGCTACCCCCACCCTTCTCATAGCCTTTTTTCACCAAAACCTCTCCCTTCCCTCTTCTGAACTTCTCCGTTTCCTTCCGAATCTCCATAACAGCCCTAACACATCGCTTTTTCATCTCAAACTTTGGCAAAGTTTAAAACTTTGCCAAAGTTGAATAAACTAACAATCCCTATTTCCTCATTTCCCCATTTTCTCATTTCCCAATCTCCCCTTCACACAAATATTTCTCCTCTTTTTATTCGTATTTCATAATTATTTCTTATCTTTGCCCCATCTATTCCTCATATCCTAACATCTAATTATTAAAACATTATGAAAAAAACACTTTTTTCAGTGCTCTCACTGATGGCGTTTAGCCCTCTGTTATGGGCACAAGAAACTGAAATGATTACCCATCCACAAAGCCAATACCAAAAGGCAGTGGAACTCTACAATCGCAAGCTCTATCAGCCTGCACAGAACTTGTTCCGAAAAGAACAAACCTCCAATCCCGATAGAGCTATCCAAACCCAAAGTGAATACTACGTAGCCACTATTGCCGCTATCCTCAATCAAGACGGAGCCGATGCGCTGGTGAATAACTTTATCGTCAATCACCCCGACTCTCCTCTGAGCTCCGAAGCCTATTTGCAAATGGCTAATATCTATTATCAGCAGGGCAACTACGAAGATGCGCTCGCTTGGTACGAGGCTATCGACGACCAAAGCATAAGCAGTAGCGATAAAGCTAAATACAACTTCCAAAAAGGTTTTTGCCTCTTCCAAACCGGCAAACAAGCCGAATCCAAACCTTATTTCGAGTCGGTACAAAACACCAAAGAATACGGTGCCAATGCCAAGTATTACTTAGGATATATCGCCTATGATAAAGACGATTATTCTAAGGCTGAAAGCTACTTCCGCGAGGTACAAGAAGAAGATGCTTCACTCACCAAAAACGTGTCTTACTTCCAAGCCAATATGTACTTCAAACAAGCTCTTTATCAAGAAGCTATCACCGAAGGACAGAAACAGCTCGCTAAAACCAAAAATGCTCAAGAAGTATCTGAGCTCAATAAGATTATAGGCGAAAGCTACTTCAACCTCAAAAAATACAAAGAAGCAATCCCTTACTTACAAAACTATAAAGGTAAAAAAGGTAGGTTCTCCAATACCGATTATTACTATATCGGATACGCTTATTACAAAAATAACGATTATAAAGCGGCTATCGAGCAGTTTAACAAAATCGTAGGCGGAAACGATAGCGTCGCTCAAAATGCGTATTATCATTTAGCCGAATGCTATTTGAAAACCAACCAAAAACAAGAGGCTCTCAACGCTTTTCGCAATGCCTCTCAAATGGATTTCGATAAGCAAATTAAAAAAGATGCTCATCTGAACTACGCCCGCCTCAGTTATGAAATCGGTAACCCTTACGAGAGTGTCCCCAATGTGCTACAAGCATACGCTTCGGCTTATCCTAACGACCATAAGGACGAAATACAGTCTCTCTTAGTCGACTCTTATATTTCATCTGGTAACTATCAAGCCGCTATCAGTCTGCTCGAAAAGTCTAACGACCCTAAGGACAAAGAAACCTATAAAAAAGTGGCCTTCTATCGCGGGTTAGAGCTTTTTAATGAATTGCAATACAACGAGGCGTTAAAATATTTGCAGAAAGCCATCGGTGGTAATTCTGCACTTGCAGCTCGCGCTACCTATTGGGCTGGTGAAACTGCTTATCAGCTGAAAGATTACAAAGGTGCCGAATCCTATTTTACTCAGTTTCTCCATAATTCATCAGCTCCTAAAACCGAAGAGTATGCCAAAGGCTTCTACGGTTTAGCTTATGCTAATTTCAATCAAAAAAACTATGCAGGTGCTATCGCTAATTTCGAGAAGTACCTCAAACAAAACCCTAAGAACAGTAGTTGGAAGCACGACGCTATACTCCGTCTCGCCGATTCTTACTTCGTAACAGGTAAATACTGGCCTGCAATGGAAGGGTATAACAAACTCATCGAAGCTAAATCAGCCGACCAAGATTATGCCGCCTACCAAAAGGCTATTAGTTATGGGTTCGTAGACCGCCTCAATAGCAAAATTGAAGACTTAGAGCGTTTCGTTAAGAACTACAAAAGCTCTAATCTGCGCCCTAATGCTTTGTTTGAATTAGGGAATGCTTATGTAACCAAAGGAAATACTCAAAAGGGATTACAGTACTATCAGCAACTCGCCAAAGAGTATAAAGGCAATGTACTCGTACCTCGTGCAATGCTCCGCGAAGGTTTAGTGTATTATAATAGGAACGAAAACCAAAAAGCCTTAACGCTTTTCCAAACTATCGCGAAAGACTATCCTAATACCAACGAAGCCTCACAAGCGGTAGCTTCCGCAAAACTCATCTATGTAGATATGGGTAACGTAAACGAATACGCATCGTGGGCTAAAGGTTTGGGATATGTAGAGGTAACCGACCTCGAACTCGAAGGAGCTACTTATGAAGCTGCCGAACGACAATATATGCAAAACAATACCAAAGAGGCTATTTCAGGTTTTGAAAAATACCTTAAAGAGTTCCCTAATGGTATGCGTCGCACCAATGCCGAGTTTTACTTAGCACAAATGTATTTCAATAGTGGACAAAAGTCTAAAGCGCTTACGCATTACGAAAATGTAACCAAAAGCGGTTCTAATGAATACGGCGAGCAATCGCTTACTCGTGTGTGTCAAATCCTTCTTGAAGCAGGTAGCTACCTAAAAGCTAAACCTTATCTCGAAGACCTCGAACGAACCGCTACTATCGCACAGAACAAAACTTATGCACAAAGCAACCTAATGCGCGTGTGCTATAACGAAAAACTGTACGATAAAGCTATTGAATATGCCAATAAGGTATTAGAAGAAAAATCTATCGATACACGTATCAAGAACGATGCTTATATAGTGTTGGCTCGTGCTTATAGTCAAGCAGGAAATGAAACCCAAGCTCGCAAATATTACCAAGAGGTACAGAAAACCGCTACGGGTAGCCTCGCTGCCGAAGCCTTGTATTACGATGCTTATTTTAAGAATAAAGACGGTAACTACAAAGCCTCTAATGACGTAGTTCAAAAGATTGCTAAAGACTATGGCGGACACAAAGAGTTCGCTGCTAAGAGCCTTATCGTAATGGCTAAAAACTTCTACGGACTCAAAGACGCTTATCAAGCCTCTTACGTCTTAGAAAGTGTAATTAAAAACTTTAAAGAGTTTCCTGAAATAGTAGCCGAAGCCAAAAAAGAACTCGCAGTAGTAAAAGCCGAAGCCGCTAAAAGTAATTCATCAGTAAAATAATGGTTAATTAAATTATATAAGCGTCTCTACAATTCCCCCCTTTGAGGGGGGCTAGGGGGATGTTTTAGTACAACACCTAAACCCTAATTTCTAAACAAATGAACAAACACATCACATATATTCTAACAATGCTTTTGTTCTCTGCCTCAACAATGGCAGTCGCTCAAAGCCGTAAAGACAGCCTCTCTACCAAAGTAGTAGATGTGGTAAAATCATATGCTCCTACAATCGCCGACGCCTACAAAAAGCGTGAAGATGCAAACGTAAAAGATTCGCTTACCGTTAAGAAAAAGCAAATCAACTATACCATCTATTCGGTACCGGTAGCCTCTACTTTTGTTCCCGAAAAAGGCAAAGCAGCTTCGGTGAAACCAAAAGTAATTCGCGAAGACTATTTAGATTCTTATCTCGGTGGTGGTTTCGGTATGCTCAATACCTTTTATGCCGATGCCAATATCACTCTCCCAGTAACTGATAACAGTAACGCTTCTTTCTTACTGAATCACATCTCAGCCAACGATGATATGGACGAGGTATACACCGATACCAATTATGCGCTCTCATCGGCTGAGTTGCGTTATGATTTTCAGAACCAAGATGTACTCTGGGGGCTCAATGCCGATATAGGTCGCCGTTTGCACAACTGGTATGGTATCCGTCCCGCTTCTTATACAAGACAACAGTTGATTGGAAAAGTAGATGATGTACACCAAACCTATTTCGATTATGGCGTAGGAGGTTACCTCCAATGGTCTAATCCTTACTTTAAAGGACTTGATTTCAGCGTACGTGGGCTCTACGACCATTTCGATAGTAAAGAATTGAATGTAAAAGCACAACCCACCTTCGAAATTCCTCTTACCGATGACCAAAAAGTTCGTACCAATGTAATTCTCGATTATTACAATGGTAGTTTTACCCGTCAAAATAACTTAGTAAACGAGCTTAACAATCGTTGGATGCTCTTTGGGGTAAATCCTTCTTATCATCTATCTATTGAGAATTTGGACTTAAAATTAGGCGTTGCTTTGATGTATGTAGATGCAAACCAGTCCGATGAAAGCAAGTTTAAAGCTTATCCCGATGTAGAGGCTTCTTATCCGCTAACTGCCGATGCTATTTTGCACGCAGGTATACGCGGTATTATGCAACAAAACACAGTAGAGAAACTCACCAAAGAGAATCCTTTTCTCTCACCTATGCAAGAAATTAAGCCTACCAATGTGCAAGCCGATGCTTTTGTAGCCCTTAAAGGAAAAGTAACTTCCGATTTGCTTTATCGCATACAAGGAAGCTATCGCCAATACAAAGAGATGCCTCTGTTTACTACCAATTCCGAGACCCCTACTATCGCCACCGAAATATTGCCTTATCAATATAACAACTCTTTTAAGTTAGTGTACGACGAAGTAAACGATATGGAGCTTTTAGCTTCTATCGGAGGAAATATAAAAGATGTTTTCTCTTTTACCTTTGAAGGAAGATATAATAACTATAACGCCCGTGTACAGAAAAATAAAACTGCTTGGAACTTGCCCAGCACACGAGTGTCTCTCTTCACCGATTTTAGAATATTACCCAATCTATTTGCTGGATTCGACTTCTTTTATGTAGGAAAACGTTATGACCTCGATTACGTAACTGTTGCAAATCCTATTCCTGATAAGCTCTCTTTGGAAGGTTATTTTGATATCAATTTCCACGCCGATTACACTTTCAACAAACATTGGCAAGTATTCTTAAAAGCCAACAACCTCACCAGTGAGCACTATAAAAAATGGTTGTATTATCCTTCACAAGGCGTACAAGCCTTTGCAGGAGTACGTTATCTGTTTAGCCTAAGTAACAAGTAACATTTATATACTAACAAAACAAACAGCGGTATGAATAGACCATTCATACCGCTGTTTGTTTATTATATCCTCAATTTTTATGTCTTTTATACTTTAATCTCTCTTATTATTCCCTTAATCACTTACCACTGACTTCTTATAATTCCTCCATTTCTCTATACATTGTTGCATATCATTAGGAAGTTCACTATCAAAGCTAAGATACTTGTGAGTAATCGGGTGTTCAAAACCTAAGGTCTTAGCGTGCAAGGCTTGGCGAGGTAATACCGCAAAGCAATTCTCTACAAACTGCTTGTATTTGGCAAAAGTTGTTCCTTTCAGAATCTTGTCGCCCCCATAACGTTCATCGTTGAAAAGGGTATGTCCTATGTGTTTTAAATGCACCCTTATTTGGTGCGTACGCCCTGTTTCTAACTTGCAAGAAATGAGTGTTACATAACCAAAACGCTCTAACACCTTGTAATGGGTTACTGCCTCTTTACCGTGAGAACCATCGGGGAAGACGTCCATTTGCAGGCGGTCTTTTAAGTGTCGCCCAATATGACCACACACCGTTCCTTCGTCTTCTTCTATATTACCCCATACAAGGGCTATATATTCGCGCTGAGTAGTTTTATTAAAAAACTGTTGAGTAAGGTGTAACATCGCCTCTTCGGTTTTAGCCACTACTAAAAGTCCACTAGTATCCTTATCGATACGATGTACCAACCCAGGACGATTGCTACTGTTGTTAGGCAAGTTCTCAAAATGATATACCAATGCGTTGATGAGCGTTCCGCTATAGTTGCCGTGACCAGGGTGTACCACTATACCCGCAGGTTTGTTTACCACCAAAAGGCTATCGTCTTCGTATACTATGTTTAAAGGAATATTCTCGGGCACCAATAAATCCTCGTGAGGAGGGTGAGGAAAAAGTACCTTTACTTCGTCGTTAGCTTTCACACGATGATTAGACTTTACAGGCTCACCATTCACAAAAATATTACCCTGCTTGGCTGCTTGTTGCACCTTGTTACGGGTGGCATTCTCTACAAAGTTCATCAAGAATTTATCCACGCGCAAAGGTTCTTGTCCTTTGCCCGCCGTAAAGGAGTAATGCTCGTAAAGAGAAGGAGCTCCCTCTCCGTCTGGTTCCAAATCGTCTAAATCTTCTATCTCGTCTATATCACGCATTACCTTACATTTGCGCCACAAACTTTGCCAAAGTTTCTAATAGCGTGCGTGCTACGCCCCTTACCAAAGTTTAAATTTATAATAGCCTGCATTGCTCACACTTGCCCGTGCGACTCACACTTGCTAGTGTGGCTCACACCGCCCGTCGTGCTACGACTGCCTGTGCGGCTCACTCTAGTCCCCCATCAGTTCTTCAATAGGTATTTCGGTAGGGATAGTATCGCGAGCCTCTAAGCCGTTGCCACACACAAGGTCTATACGTGAGGTTTTAATAAGCTTATCGCCAGGTTGTACGGTTTTACCGTCGTGTTGCATTTCCAATACCATATCTTTCCCAATATTGTTCACATAAGTAACCCTCCCGATGGCAAGCCCTACCGATTGCAAGGTAGCTACTGCATTCCGGCGCGTTACTTGTATCACCTTAGGCACTGTTACTTTATGATAGCCCGACGGATTGATGTTAAGGTATATTTTGCGGTTCTTCTTTACTCTCTCGGTAGCCTCAGGCGTCTGACTGATTACCGATAGAGGAGGGTATTTAGGGTCGTATTCAGTAGAATCCAACACCTCATAACGCAATTGTTGCTTATCTAATATCACCCCTACTTCGGTAAGTGTTTTCTTGCTCAAATTAGGTACTGTAATGTACTCTCCGTGCGCCGTATAGATGCGCAAGAGTTGCAATACACACCAAACTAATATAATACACGCCACTATGGCAAAAGCAAATTGCCAAGCTAGTTTCTTTCCTGAGTTTTTTAAGAATTCTTTAATCTTTTCCATACTTTGCAAGTATTGTTATGGTGCAAAGGTACAAATATTTTTGAAAAGGACAATACAGCCCCCTACAATATCCTCAACCACACCTTCTCCCCTTTCTCTATGGGGGTATCGTTGTAGAAGTACACTTCCCCTTCTACCGAAGTAGCTTCTATAAGGTATTGTGCTCCTTGAAAATAACAGTATTGTACGGTAGCTTCCCAATCAGAGGTTGCAGTAATGGTAATCTGTTGGGGTTTGAAGAGTTTACCGTTATGCCAACTCACTTCACCAAACAGAGAAGCGGTGTAATAATCGGTATTTTGGAAATAAACCGAAAGCGTATTGTTAAAAAACAATAGCTTCCCGTCTCGCATTATAAGGGTTTTATCGGAGTAAGAAAGTGCGTCTTTACCGTCGTGAGTAGCCACTATACAGCTAATGTTTTGCTCTTTCAAATAGGTGAAGAGAGTGCGTTGTAGTTCGTTCTTTCTAAAATTATCCACCTGACTAAAAGGTTCGTCAAGCAATAACAATTGAGGTTCTTGTGCCAATGCCATTGCCAATGCCACACGCTGTTTCTCACCACCGCTGAGATTCAGTGCTTTTAGGGGCGCAAAACGTTCCATTCCCACCAAGGTGAGCAACTCCATTACGCGCTCTTTTTTATAGGTTAAATCAAGGTTAGAGATAAACTTCCCTACATTTTCAGCTACTGTGTGATAAGGACCTAACCCAAAGTCCTGTGCGAGGTATTTCATCGTTTTAAACCCAGGCACTAACTGCCAAGAAGGACCCCTTACGCGCTCGTTGTGGAAGTGTATAGTACCTTCTTGCACATCAATAAGACCATAAATAGCTTTCAGCAAGGTGCTCTTGCCACAACCACTTTCTCCCATCAGCGAAAGGTGCTCACCTTGCGCCAGCTCAAAAGAAATGTCTTGCAGTATAGGGTCTTGCCCTTCATAAGCAAAGAATATATTTTTAAGGTTTAGCATTGTTTATTTATATGTAAATATTCGCGCTTTGCAAATTATGCAATTCGTATATTGCTTCCCACACTTCGGCAAAGTTTCCCTGTGCCCTAAGGACTCACACCTCCCCATTTCCTCTTTTTCCCATTTTCTCATTTTTCTCATTCCCTCATTTCCTAATTAATCCGCCTCCACATATCCAGCTGAGAGCCCTCGCTAGCTTTGGCTCGGCCTTTTTACCTTTTACCTTTTATCTTTTACCTTCTATCCGCCCGTGCGGCTCGCACCTTTTACCTTTTACCTTTTATCTTTTATCCGCACTTAGAGCGCACTTTTAAACTGTTCCAAGAAACGCATATCGTTCTCATAGAACATACGTATATCCCCTATTTGGTACAAAAGCATCGCAATGCGTTCAACTCCCATACCGAAGGCAAAACCACTGTATACCTCACTATCAAAACCACAGTTTTTAAGTACGTTAGGGTCAGTCATACCACAACCCATAATTTCCAACCAACCAGTACCTTTGGTAATGCGGTAATCCACCTCGTTATTGAGTCCCCAATAGATGTCTACCTCAGCACTCGGCTCGGTAAAAGGAAAGTACGACGGACGCAAACGTATACGCGACTTGCCGAACATCTCCTTAGTAAAGTACAACAAAGTTTGTTTCAGGTCAGCAAACGATACGTTTTTATCTATATATAAGCCTTCTACTTGGTGGAACAAACAGTGTGAACGTGCCGAAATAGCTTCGTTGCGGAATACTCTACCCGGCGAAATCGTCCGTATAGGTGGCTGATGTCCCTCCATATAGCGTATTTGCACCGAGCTGGTATGGGTGCGTAGGAGAATATCCGGATTAGTTTGTATAAAAAACGTGTCCTGCATATCACGAGCAGGGTGATATTCAGGAAGGTTGAGGGCAGTAAAGTTATGCCAGTCGTCTTCTATCTCAGGTCCGTCCGATACGTTAAAACCTATATTAGCAAAGATATTCACAATTTCGTTTTTAACTATCGAAATAGGGTGGCGCGCCCCGATAGGCGAAGGGGTCGCAGGACGACTCAAATCGCCGTATATACCTTTGCTTTCACTGTGTTCTTCCAAACGCTCGCGCCATTCTTGTACTTTGGCTTCTACTTTTTGTTTGAGCTCATTCACCACCTGCCCAAAAGTCTTTTTCTCCTCCTTAGGCACCTCTTTAAAAGCGGTAAAAAAGTCGTTAAGCACCCCCTTTTTACCGAGGTACTGAATGCGGAATTGTTCAAGTTCTTCCTTAGTTTTCGCGCTAAAATCTTCTATCTTAGCAATATGCTCTTTTATTTTATCAATAATCATACAGTAATACGATTTCTCTTTTGTTTTTCCCAAGACGCAAAAGTATAAATAATTTTCCATTTAGCAAATTTACCAATCTACTAATTTTTTAATTTGCTAATTCTCTCATCTGCCAATTCTCTCATTTTCTAATTTGCTAATTCTCTAATTCCCCTTTTTCGTCGCCACATTCCCCCTTTTTCGTCACTCGCTCCTCGTCATTCGTCTCTCGTTCATTCGTCATTACTTCCCTTTTCCGTCATACTCCCCCCTAGCACCTATGGCCTAAGGCCTAATGCCTTTTCTCTTTCTTTCGTCTCGAAACCCTGTTTTTACCGTTTTTTGCATCGTTGTATTATATTATGAGTCAATCACTTATATACCCTTTCTATACCAATCGTCCAAGATTCGTATAAGCTTCCTATAAGCTCTCTATAAGCTAACCCCACCCTTCTAATAGCACTTTCTCACCAAAATTTCTCTCGACCCTCTTCCGTTCTTCTCCGTTATCTTCCGAATAGTCCTAACAACCCCAACACATCGCTTTTTCATCTCAAACTTTGGCAAAGTTAATCTCCTTTGGTACAAGCTTGTAGCTCGTACCCCATTTTCTCATTCTCTCATTTCCTAATTCTCTCATTTCCTAATTTCCTAATTCTCTCATTTGCTAATTTCCTAATTATTTTCTACTTTTGCACCCCAAAATCAAATACTCTCAGATCAGACGTATCTAACAAGTCTAATCCCTGACACCTAATAATGAAAAAACACTTACTTATACTTTTCCTATCATTTACAACAATGATTTTCGCGCAGAAAATACCTGCTGTGAAAGATACCATTACTAAAGATACTACTAAAACCAAAACAACTGAAAAACCCGAAAAAACTCCTGAGCAAAAGCGCGCCGAAGAGTACGCTAAACTCATCAAAAAAAAGGGTATTGAGCGCAACGGACTCTTTACGATTCGCAAAATTGAAGAGAAATGGTACTTTGAAGTCCCCGATTCCCTCCTCAATCGCTATTTGCTATGCGTAACGCGACTCAAAGCGGCTCCTCATAACTTCGGACTCTATGCAGGCGAAAAAGTGAATGAACAAACCGTCTATTTCGAGCAGAAAGGCGATAAAACACTCCTCTTGCGCTCATTTCTAAATCTGCAAGAAGCCGATACCGACGATAATATCTCGGTGGCAGTAGCCAATTCGAGTGCAAATCCTGTGGTGGCATCGTTCACCGTTATCGGGCGCAACCCCAAAACCAAAGCACAGCTCATCGACATCACCGATTTCTTCAAGCAAGACAACAGCGTTACCTCTTTTTCATCGAATACAAAAACCCAAATGAAAATAGGCGCTATCGCTACCGATCGTTCTTTTGTAGACGATATACGTCCTTATCCTATCAACGTAGAGGTCAATACTCTCAAAACGTTCAACGCTTCACCCAGTACCATTCCGTCGGCAAACAAGGTAGGGGCTATTACCTTAGAACTGAATATCTCTATGGTGCTTTTACCCAAAACACCTATGCAAAAACGCCTCTTCGACCCTCGTGTGGGCTTTTTCGCTACCCGATACATCAAGTTCAGCGACCAGCAACAGCGCACCGAAACTGAATATTATATCCACCGTTTCCGCTTAGAACCTCGCAAAGAAGATATCAAAAAATACCTCAGCGGTCAGTTAGTACGCCCCAAAAAGCAAATTGTGTTCTATATCGACCCTGCTACGCCTAAACAATGGCAAAAATACCTCATTTTAGGCGTAAACGATTGGAATGTTGCTTTCGAACAAGCGGGATTCAAAGAGGCTATTGTCGCAAAACCTTGGCCTAACGACCCTTCAATGAGCTTAGAAGATGCGCGCTTCAACGTAATTCGCTACCTCCCTTCCGAAAAAAGTAACGCCTACGGTCCTAACATCGCCGACCCTCGCAGTGGTGAAATTATAGAATGCCACGTGGGCTGGTATCACAACGTGATGAAACTCCTCAATCAGTGGTATATGATTCAGGCAGGCGCTGTCGATAAACGCGCTCGTACTATGGAGTTCAACGAGGAACTAATGGGCGACCTCGTGCGCTTTGTCTCCTCTCACGAAATAGGGCACTGCTTAGGTTTGCGCCACAATATGGGTGCCAGCAGTCAAACGCCTGTCGAAAAACTCCGCGACAAAAAATGGGTAGAAGCCAATGGGCATACCGCTTCTATTATGGACTATGCGCGTTTTAACTATGTGGCACAGCCCGAAGACAACATCAGCAGCAAAGGACTCTATCCGCGCATAGGTATCTACGACAAATGGGCAATCGAATGGGGATATCGCTATTATGGCAACAAATATAAAGACGAGTATGCTGAACAAGAATCTCTTGCCGAAATGGTTACCCAAAAACTCAAAGCCAATCCGCGATTGTGGTTCGGAGGGGAAGGCAAAGATGAAGACCCTCGTGCCCAAACTGAAGACCTTTCGGACAACGTGATGAAAGCCAATACTTACGGATTGAAAAACCTCCGCTATATCGTGCAACATCTCCCCGAATGGACAAAGCAAAATAACGATAAATACGAACATCTCAACGAAATGCAAACCGCTGCCTATATGCAGTATTTCCGCTATTTAAAACACGTGCTCAAACACATTGGCAATAGATATGTGGGCATCATCGGTGAGAAAGAAGTCTATAAAGAAGTACCCAAAGAGAAGGTAAAAGAAGCTATTAACTATTTAGATAAAGAACTTTTTGAAGCGCCTTTGTGGTTATATCCTCAGGAAATAGTAGAAAAAACAGGAGCAACCCCCGATAAGAACATCATCAGTATGCAAAACCTTACCCTGAGTGTGCTTTTAGGAGAGCAAACCCTCTACAACCTTTATAACCAATCGCTCACCTCCAAAAATCCTTATCCGCTAAACGAATATCTGCAAGATGTATTCAAAGCGGTATGGAAACCCCTCAACCACCCCGATGCGCGTCAAAACACTTATCGCCGTGGGATAGAACGCTTGTACCTCTCTCAAATCGATAGGCTCATCAATGCACCTGCCGACGCTAAAAACAGCAAAGCTGCGAGCATACAGCAAGTATCCGATGTGCGACTCTTTGCCTTACAGCATTTGGATATGATTGAGGCTTTCGCCAAACAAGCTCTCGCCAAAGAACCTGCTTCATCTATTAACCATCTACACTACCAAGAAATTGTAAAGGAAATAGAACGTATTAAAGACCCTAAAAAATAGTGTTAGAACTCAAAGACTCAAAACCCGACCTACTGTTTATCCTCATTATGGGACTCTTATCGATGCTCACCCCGCTGGCTATCGATATGTATCTCCCTGCTTTTGTGAAGATTGCTAACGATTTGAATGTATCCGAAGAGATGATATCTCAAACCTTAGCACTCTTTACCCTTGGTTTTGCTTTTGGGCAACTCTTCTGGGGACCTCTTTCCGATAGTTATGGGCGCAAACCTATCATTCTCATTGGGATTATCACCTCAGCATTGGTATCGTTAGTGATTACGCAAATTCACCATATCCATCATTTTTATATACTGCGCTTTGTGCAAGGCTTTTTTGGAGCATCGCCGGCGGTAGTAACGGGTGCCCTCTTGCGCGACCTTTTCGCCAAGAACGAGTTCGCCCGCCAAATGTCGATGATTATGATTGTCACGATGATTGCCCCGCTCATCGCCCCCGTATTGGGCGGTCACCTCACCGACTGGTTTCATTGGCATATCATCTTCTACGTGCTGATGGTTTTAGGACTCTTGGCGGCGCTCTTAGTGAGTTATAAAATCCCTGAAACGCTTCCTAAGTTCAAGCGTGTTCCTTTGAAAATAGGCAACACCTTGCGTATTTATGGAAAGCTCCTCAGCAACAAAAAGGTATTGGGGTATATTTTCTGCAATTCGCTTTCCTATTCAGGAATGTTTTGCTTTATCACCACGGGCTCTATTGTGTACACCAAACTCTTTGGGGTAGCCCCTCAACACTTTGGGTATTTTTTCCTTCTCAATGTAATTGTAATGATGACAGCAACCTCACTCAATGGCAAATTCGTCACCAAAATAGGCGTAGAAAAATCCTTGCGGTTGGGGCTAACTATCCAACTCATTGCAGGAGCGTGGCTGGTGATATGCGGTATTTTCCATTTGGGATTATGGGCTACGGTAGCAGGCGTTTCAATGTTTGTAGGTTTAGTATCAGTAGTGTCCAGCAGTGCCAATGCCGCCATTTTGGATATGTACCCCGAAGTAGCAGGTACCGCCAATTCACTCACAGGAATGTTGCGTTTTGGCATCGGTTCAGTAGTAGGGGCAGTGCTCTCGCTTTTCGCCATCACCTCCGAGCGCCCAATGGTATTTGCAATGGCAATATGCATAGGAGTAGGCGCCCTCAGCTACTTGCTGTTAGTCGCCCGTCGCACCATTAGCAAATAACTATACCGTTTCTCTGCCTCTCTAAGTCTCTCCAAAACAAAAATCTCACTACTGCGCTTGCTTCCATAAAATAATTCACCATTGACAACTAACATATAATATAAATATCATAGCTCAATATTTACCTTATATGTTTCATCAATCAGTATAAAATTAGTGTTGTGTTTCTTTGCAAAAGCTAAAAACTGTGCATTATCATCTAAAACACTTTCCATTGTACACCAATCATCATCTAAACGGTTTTCTATGACTTTTGCATATTTCTTTATATCATCAAAGTGGGTTTTAATATAGTTTTCACTCATTACAAGACAATAACATTTAATATCCTCGAGATATTTTTTTGTAAAATCTTTCTCCCAGTCAAAAGGAATATATGTTCCTTCAATGATAAGATTTTGTTTGTTTTCTATGGCTGTCTTAATCATTTCACGAATAATAGGCCACATATAATCTGTAAGTGCTTTATCATTTTCTAAGGTAAGTTTAGTATAACCACTGCGAATTAATCCCATTTTTAAGTGATCTATTGATAGATATGGGTATTTATATTTTTCTAATAGCTTTTGAGCTAAAAAAGTCTTACCTGTGTGTGAAGCTCCAGTAATTAAAACAATCATTTTTATACCTCGTTTACCTCTGATAAAACCGCACCCAATCAATATACATTCTCACGGGTTTATCAAACGGCTTTACTTCGCCTACCCATTCACCTCCCAGTTGCATATCAATAATCAAAAAGAAAGGCAAATCAAACGGGAATTGCTTTTCACTCTCCTTACCAGGCATACGCGAGTAGACAAATGAAGGCAGTCCGTTTACGTAAAACCGTATCACATCTCCTTCAAAATCGACTGCATAAGTGTTGTAGTCATCAGGATTAATAGGGAAAGAAGTAGAGTTTTTTGGTCCTGCTTTCTTTTTATGTGTAAATGGCGAATGCACAGTGTGATACACAAAAGGGTCGTAATTTAAGCGTTCTATAAGGTCTATCTCTCCTCCTTCTTCAGGCCATTTAGTGTCTTTGGTAACCAACCATATAGCAGGCCACGCTCCTTGCGTACCTTCTAACTTACAACGCACTTCTATCTTCCCTTTTTGGAAAAACTTCTTTTCTTTAGTCCAAACACCCGCAGTAAGGTAAGGCGAAGGGTCTTTTTTTAAATCTTTATTAGTCACCCCTAAAAGAATCATCTTACCGTCCTTTATCTCAAACAAACTCGGGTCTTTGCTCATTGTGTTGCAACAGTTGTCTCCCCAACGGTTCATTTTTGTCCACACTCCTGTCGAGAAAATATCATTTCTGTCGAAATTATCTTCCCATACCAATTTCCAAGGTTTCTCATTAACCTCCTCTTTTTTAGAACAACCCCAGCTCATAAGAGCCAACGTAAATAGTAATAATGTAAAAGGTCTCATATTCATACAGTTTAAGTTATTATTTTTCGATTTTCTCTTTCTTCATATGCCTTACCTAAAAGCGTTAAAAACTCTTTGCGAGGTATTTCCTCTGCTCCCAAACGCTCTAAATACTCGCTGTATATTTGGCAATCTATCAATGCTATATCGGGGTGTGCTTGCAGGTAGGTGATAAAGCCGTATTCTGAGGCATTATTACGCTTGCTAAACATACTCTCCCCACAAAAGATTTTGCCCATTTTTAGCCCGTATAAACCTCCTATGAGCACATCTCCTTCCCACACCTCTACCGAGTGCGCTATCCCTCTTTTATGCAAGCCTGTATAGGCTTCTATCAGTTCAGGGTGAATCCACGTGCCGTCTTGGTCTTTACGCGGAACAGTAGCACACTGTCGCATCACCTCAGTAAAACAATGGTTATAAGTAACGCGATAAGGTGCTTCGCGTAACATCTTACGCATATGCTTGCTGATATGCAATTTCTCCCGAAAGAGTACAAAGCGAGGGTCAGGACACCACCAAACTACCGGCTCTCCTTCGTTATACCACGGAAAAATACCCTCCGAATACGCCTCAATAAGCCGTTTAGGGGTAAGACTCCCTCCTAAAGCAACAATTCCTTCCTCCGAAGCCGTATCGGGGGAAGGAAAAGATGTTTTATCGTTCGTTAAGTATATCATTCTTTAGAATGGTAAATCGTCTTCCTCAGTAGGGGCAGAAGCTCCCTGTGCAGGGTCTGGTGCACTAAAAGCCTGTTGAGGGGCTTGTGGCGGATACTGAGGGGGCGTTTGTTGGTATTGTGGTGGGGCTTGCTGATATTGCGATGGCGCTTGCTGATATTGTGGTTGTGCATATCCTTGTGGCGGATAAGCTGGTTGCCCCTGTGGTGGATATTGCCCTTGCGGAGGGGGATAGGCTCCTTGTGCCACCTCAGCATTTTCAATACGCCATCCTTGTAAGTTCACAATATATTTAGTTTCTCCTTGTGGGTTTACCCATTCACGACCGCGAATATTGAAACTGATGCGTACCAATTGCCCTACCTGAAAGTTGTCGAGAAGTACACATTTTTCTTGTACAAAGTCAAAAGGGATATACTGGGGGTATTGTTCCTCAGTAGAAATCACCACATCACGGCGTTGAAAGCCGTTTTGTCCTACGGTTTGTGTAGGGCTAATCTTTATAATTCGTCCTTGAATTTCCATATTGGTATTCCTTTTTATTGCTTATTCTGATAATATTTACAAGGGCAAAGATACTATTTTTTTAGTTATCGGCAATACTTATACCCTAAAATATTACAAAACATTTTACTTTTTGCCCAAAAACATTCTATTTACAAGTCTTTGTATAATCATCTACCAACTGTATCATTCCTTCTTTCGTTTTGGTGTTGTATTTAGTAACATCTAACGAAGGACAATTGATATATTTATATTTAGCCAATATTTTTTTGTATTTTATTCGCATTCTTCGAACCGCAAAAATAATGAATTTTGTAATATATACAAGATACATAAAAGAAAACCCTATCATTCCCCCCTTCACCCATCTGTTTTCTCTCGCTATATCCCCTCTTTCCCGTCACTCGCCCCCTCGTCATTCGCCGTTCGTCTCTCGTCATTTTTTCCCTTTTCCGTCTCCACATTCCTCCTTTGAAGGTAGCCAGCGACAGCTGGGTATGTGCACCGCGAGAGATTTTCATCACATTTTCTTCGTCATTCGTCTCTCGTCATTCGTCATTTCATTATTTTTTTCGTCACACTTCCCCCTATTGCCTATGGCCTAAGGCCTATTGCCTTTTCTCTTTCTTTCGCCTCGAAACCCCGTTTTTAACATTTTTAGCGTTGTTGTATTATAGTATGAATCAACTACTTATATACCCTTTCTATACCAATCGTCCAAGATTCGTATAAGCTTCCTATAAGCTCTCTATAAGCTACCCCCACCCTTCTCACAGCCTTTTTTCATCAAAAAACCTCCCAGTCTTTTTGTGATTTCTTCCGTTTCCTTCCGAATTCTCCAGCCCCTCCTCTAACCTATCCGACCCGTCTGAAAAGTCCGCCCCGCCCATTCCCCTTGGTGGTATTATTGATATTTCTGGCATTATTGACATTTACTCCATTTGCTAATCTCTTAATTCTCTAATTCCCTCATTTTCTCATTCCCTCATTTTCTAATTATTTATTGTAACTTTGCCAAAAGTTTAAACGGATTTTGTTATGTTTATCTTTGTCTCGTATTATTAACGTATAAAACTAAACTTTTATGGATACCATAAATTGTATTTTAGGAGTGTTTTACATAACAATGGGATTTCTAATCTCAAAATTTCCTAACTTATTATCAGGCTATAACACATTGTCTGATGAAGAGAAAGAATCTTTAAAAAATACAGGGTATACGCTGTATCTGCGTAATGTCTTTATTATTTGTGGATTAGCTTCTATTTTTTTAACTTTTTTGTCTCGTTCCGTTGTCTGGGACATTGGTGTTTCCATATTACCAGGCTTACTTATTCCCATTTTATCCGTACTACGATTTAATCCTATAAAAAAACAAGCTTCTTCTAAAAAGATTTTTACATTGTTCTTTTCTTAATCGGGGCTGTGTGTATTTTTCTTTATTATGGAATGAGAGAAAGTGATATTGAGGTTAGCAAAGAAAGAATTGAGAATTCAGGTCTTTATCATTTTAATATTAAAATGAAAGATATTGATTCAATAACTCTTGTTAACGAATTACCTAAATTTGTTTTGAGAACTAACGGTTTTGATGTAGGAATCATCAAAAAGGGATTTTTTAAAACCGAAAAAGGAGATGTATATAAACTTTCTTTACGTGTTAATACAAAACCTTACATTAAGATTTATCACTCTAAAAATCAAATACTTCTTTTGAATTATGGCGATTCTATACAAACTTTACAATTATTCAATAATATCAAAACACATATGAAATGAACCCAAATTTTATAATTTCGCCTAAACACTAACTCTTATTACAGACATTCACTAGTAGCTTTTTCTTGTATATCTTGTAGCAAGAATGATGACCCAGCAGACAATGACCTTTTTGTAGGAACCTACAAAGGTAAAATCTCTTACTCCGATAGTCAACAGAAAAAATCCGCTGATAATGGAGCCGTAACAGTTATTAAAACAGGAAATGACTATTATTTCCGTTTTTCAGACGGTATTCCTGACCTTAAAGGTGTTAGCTTCAAAAAAGAAGGAGATAACACTTTAGTAAACATCGACTTGAAAGATGGTGTGAAAATCATTAGAATCAACGCCTCTTCATTGAACATTTTGTATACTACAGATGGAAAAACCTGGATTGCTAACGCAAGTAGGTAATTCTAAAAAAGAAGTACTAAAAAACCCCGAAAATATATATTTTCGGGGTTTTTTCATTTTTAATATGTGCTCTTCCTTCCTTATTACTTCTTTTTAAATATCAAATTTATCAAGAATAAAATAACAATAGCTCCAATAGCTCCTGTCAAGATAGCACCAATCCATCCTCCTCCAAGTGAGACGTGAAACACATCTCCTAAAAGCCAATATCCCACGATACTTCCAAGAATACCAATAATGATATTGCCTATAAGACCTAATCCACTACCTTTGTAGATAGTTCCTCCTAACCATCCAGCGATGGCTCCAATAATAAGTGTTACAATAATATCCATAATTTTTAATATTAAATTAGGGTACAAAGGTAAGAATTATCATCTAAAAAAACAAATAAAAATCATAAAAGGGAGAGGATTCGCTCGCTTTACTTGGCGTTATTGTTCAGATTATTTACTTATACATTTTGTGAATTGCTTTCAAATTTTGTAGTTTTGCGATTGATAACAACCTTAGCTCAGTGATTGAAAGCCGTATCGCCGTTGTGAATTGCTTTCAAATTTTGTAGTTTTGCGATTGATAACAACTTAATGACTCATATAACTTCAAATGGGCAGGATTGCCTAGTATAACATAGTTTAAAGGGTGTTTATTGGTTTTTAAAAAGAGTTTTAATATTCACCTATGCTTACAATATCGCCTAAGTGATTAATACGGACTTTTACGATATCTTTTAACCCTGACAAGCCTTCTCTCTTCCAAGTTGTATTTTTTAGAACATTATCTGTCTCTACATTAGTTTCTAGGTGATGTCTAAAAAAATAATCTTTAGTAGCTATTTTTTGTACTCTAAACAAATTGGGGCTTATCAATTTTTTGTTCTTAGGATCTAACAAGTCTATTTCAGCGGGATTAAAACCTGTTGTTGCATTAGGAAATACGAACATTTCATTCTGTTTCATAGTGAACAGAAATTGCCAACCTTCTGCTTGTTTATAGGTTTTATCAATAATAGGAAGCCCTTGCTGAGCTCGTACGACAGCGTCAAAGAAGGAAACTATTTGTTCCCGCAAATTACCTTCTTTATCCCGATAAATAGCCACGTGGTGGTTATTGCCTGTACTTACATAATCTACAGGAATTTCATTTCCTTCTTTATTCAATGTAGTTTTTCCTAAATGGTCTTTCCCTATGTGCAAAGGTTGAGCGTTGCTCACGCCACTTATAGTAACGCGTTTGATCGCAATTCCTTTTTCTTTATTGAGCCAAATAGGGTTCTTTTCTAAGTCTACAAAGGCTTTCTTAGGATCATTATCGTAGTCTTGGAGTCGCTTGATAAGAATACGTTTTACTCCTTGGTCAATTACTTTTTCAATAGATTTCAAATCTTTGAAATTGTCAGGAGAAATATCTTTCCGAATAGAAAAATCTTCTTCCAAGTAGGTGAGATTTACTTTTTCTGGCAAAGTTTTAGTTTTTGCTTCATCTAAATAAATAGGTTTTTTAGATAGTGCGTTCTTACCTGTAAAGGCTTTTTTAGGGTCGTTGTCATTAGCTTGCAATCTTTTTAACAATGCTTCGCGATAAACAGGATTAGAGACTTTTGCGATAGTTTCTTTATCAAACTTTACACCTATTTTTTCTTCTTTATTGACATAATATTGGTATTTGCCATATATAGTTTCTTTGTGTAGCTGACCTCGTGAAGTGAGTGTGATTTGTTGTTTATCAGTACCAGCAGGTTTATTTACATTTTTGGTAACTACTTTATTCTTTGCTTTGTGCGAAATGAATATTTCTTCGAGATGTTTTTTGGTTACTTGTCTAAAGTTAGGTATAGGTTCTATAAAAACTCTTTTTTCATTACCATTTTCATCATGTATTTTAATGGTTTCTTTTCTTTCTATACCTAAAATATCAGTATATAGTTTATTGTTTTCATCTTTTCGAGCATTTAGATGATTGAGATATTGTATATAGGAAGGTTTAGTAAAGGCGACAGTAAGGGCATCCATTGCGTGGTGGCGATGGTCGTTACGCTTTGTCCAATCTTTTATTACTTCTACTTTTCTACCATCTCGACGTTCTATTATTTCAGTAAGTCCTAACGACTGATATTTAGGCATATTTAGCTCTTTCATCACATCTACCAAGCCCCAGTCTTCGCGCAATCTATCGGTGATACTTCCTGAGGTAGAAAGTACATTTTTAGTTACTTGGAAAAGTATTTCTTTAGCTTTTTTAGCTATGTACTGAGTATCTCTCAGGTCTCTATTGATAAAGTCATCACCTATTTCAGAGGCTTTTTTGAGCAAATTCTTGTATTTAGCAGGAGAAATGCTTTTTGTTTTATAAGCATTCTCTACTCTGGTGAGATATTGATTGAGTTCTTCTTCACTATTTAAAGAAGTAATATAATCAAAAGCAGTATATTCTCCTTTGTCACTATTTATTCTATGGAAAGTCAATGTTTTATTAGAAAAACTATCATCGAACACTCGTGCCTTAGGAACAATGTGTTCTATCTCAATATTTTTACTAAACAACATATCTTGAGCTATAGGGGCATTAGTATATAGTTCTTTATAGCCATTGTGTTCCAATTCTTGATACAAGCGATAACGAATAATATCGGATTTGGTAGGATTCTTGATGCCAAACTGTTTCTGAAGTATTTCGCTAATTTTTTGATGTTCTGATTTAGCTTTATTGATGTTTTGGCTCATTTCATACCTTTTTTGGGCATTTTTCTTCAATTCACGAGCTAATTCAATGCGAATTTCATCGAAATGGAAGTGTTTTGTAATTTTCCCTTCAGCATCTCGTTCACTGTTTTTCTCAATCAAAGCGTTCACTACATTGATCATCTGATTGAGAATCTTCTCAACTACAGGATTTCTCAAAGCGTTCTTTTTAAGTAGTGGAATAATATTTTTCAGTTCACGAGCCTCTAATTCTTCTGTGGTTAAAGATAGTTTAGAGTGCTTATAACCTGCCATTTCACAAGCTGTGCTATACTGATTTTCTTTTATATTAAGGTATATCTTGCGGATAGCTTTAGTAGATAGGCTACCGTAGTCATCTTGCAAGGCTACATTGGCGAGTATTCTAGCGTGTTCTCTCTTAAAAGCGTATTTCTTTTCTAAGATTCGGTAAAGAGTTTCGTTACCAGAGGTAGAATCATCACTTTCATAGGAATAAAGCAAATGCCACAACTGATAGGAATCCTGCTTTTCAAACTCTTTTACAGGCAAAAGAGGGTCAAAATAAAGGATTTTAGTACATATTCCTAATGCTTGGAAGATATCCTTTACCTTTTCTCTGATTTCGGAAGCTGAAAGAGGAGATTCGTCTAAAGACCAATCGTCTTTTGCAGATTTTATCTGTAAAATATCTTTCACATCGTGAGCTTCCATTTCGACAATCTTTAAATAGGCTTCATAGAGTGCTTTTTGAGTGCGATTTCCTTCTAATTGATTGTAGTTGATTTCCCATTCTTGAGGAGAATAGCCTAATAATTTCAGTACTTTATCCGATTTTAGGTTTCCTTTTAAGTTAAGTTCCTCAAAAAGAAGTTGTTTGCATTCCATATCCAAACTAAAAATCGTTTGAGAAGATTCATTGAGCAAATCTAACTGAGTAGTCTTAGCAGAGATTTTCTTTTTCCTGATACCTTTTCTTTTGCAGATAACGTTATTGAGTATTTGCCAAATCTTAAATTCTTGAAACAAAGGAGAGGATTTAGGGACAACACGAGCTCCTATGCTTTTAGTTATAGTTTTTCCGTCTTTTTCTATCTCAATTTCTTTGCTCTCAAACTCACAAAATGATATCAATCCTTTTTGAGATTTAGGTTTACGTTGATAAAAAATTACCACATCACGGATTTGCTTTTTAAGTTCCTCAGTCAATTCTTTGTGAAATGAAGCTTGAGTTTCCCAAATGCGTTCAAACTCATCTAAGTAATCCTGACGGTAAAACACTTTATTTTTAAGGCTATTATGTCTATTTTCCTGAAGCTGTGCATACAAGTATTGCCCTACTGTTTGACGATTGAAATAGAGTTCTTTACTTCTATCGGAAATAGCGCCTAAATAGCCACTTGCATTGTTCAAATTGTTGTTGATTTCGGTTAAGACATAAGCTACTTCTTCTTTTGAAAGTTGTTTAGATATAGCCTCCGCACGCCACTGATAGGCTTGCAAACGAACAGATTCTTTAGAACCTTTGTTCTCAGCTGTGTCAAAATGATATCTTTTAGAAAAAGCTTTTGAAGTAGCATCCTTACCTTTCCCTTGCAATTCTTTATAAAAAATATCTGTTAGGATATCAGGGTAAAACTGTTTTTGAAAATTCCAAACGAGGTCAAATTCTTTTTGTAAATCTGAACGATAAAAGTCTGGGAGGAGTCTTTTATTTTGTTGAAGTAATTGTAGCGATAACTGTCCTGGAGTTAGGTTTTCATCATAAAGGCGCTTTGCTATAGCCATTCCATCTATTGCTTGTCCTTCATCTTCAGTTTTTGCTTTTCTGCTACTTTTATAGCCTCGTTTTTTATTAATAGCCAGTAGTATCCTAGCAAACTCTTCTTTCTCGACACGTTCGGTAACAGCTTTAGCTCTCAATTGCCAAGTAGAATGTGTGGTATTTTTGCCATTTTCAGCTAAAATAGAGGAGGAAGTAATTAGGTTCGCTTTCTGCAATAAATCTATGAGATATTTTCGCCTTTGTTGATAGCGATCAAGATTTAGTCTTGCTCCGTGTTTAAGGGTTCTATTGGCATTAGTAGTTATTGATTTTCCTTTTTCAAAGTCGGATTGTTCATCTGTGGTTAAAGACACAATACGCACTCCTAATTCCTTAATCTCTGATTTTTCTTTGTTTTCATCTTCTACAATATGAGCAAAACCTATTGAAGTGGTGCCCAAATCTAATCCTAATATATGTTTCATTGGTATAATGTTTTTAGAAAGGACAAATGTAATAAATATTTTTATATAAAAATATTTGCACATTAAAAATATTATACCTACTTTTGTCGCACAATTTAAAAGCAATTCACAATAAGGATTTTTTTCCGTTGTGAAAACATTTAAAGGAGCCCTATCATTATATTAGTGATAGGGTTCTTTTTTATTCCCTATTTTTTGTATCTATAAGAATAGTTACAGGACCGTCATTACACAAGGCTACTTGCATCATTGCCCCAAACTGTCCTGTGGGCACTCGCTTGCCTAACAAACTTTCCACTTGCTTTATAAACGTCTCATAGATAGGAATTGCAACTTCTGGACGTGCTGCCTTTATATAGCTGGGGCGATTACCTTTTTTAGTAGAAGCGTGCAAGGTGAATTGCGACACGATAAGCACTTCTCCTCCTACATCTTTTACCGAAAGATTCATCACCCCATTTTCATCGTCAAAAACGCGTAAATTCACCATTTTAGCCGATAACCACGCTATATCCTCATTGGTATCGCTATCTTCTATACCTACCAATACTAATAAACCTTTATTGATAGAAGCTACTGTTTGCTTATCTATATCCACCGATGCGTGAGTTACACGCTGAATAACTACTCTCATAAAATATCTTTTTTTATTACTCTCCAAGCCCTTCTGAGTTTCTCTATCAGATTTGTTAATATGCTGTTTTTTCCTCATCAGCAGAAGCATTCCACTTACATTTTCCTTCTTACCTTGCCAAAAAATTCATCATTACATCTTCTTTCCTTCTCCTTAGCTTCACTTTAAATTCGTCTTAGGTTCGTCTTTTCTTTGTTCATTCTTCGTCTTAAGTTCGTCTTTCCTTCGTTCATTGTTCGTCTTTCCTTCGAATAAACCTCAATTTCCAAATACCTCTCCTACCCTACAATTTTTTTACTATTCATTGTCCATTCAAAAAACTTTTAACTCTTAATTAATTAATTATACACCTTTCCCATAATAATCGTACAAGATTCTCCTGCCAATTCTCCTCACCTTTTGCTAATTATCACCTACCCGTGTGCCTCGCATTGCCTATCGTGCTACGACATTCTGAGACATAATCTCTCACCTACCTACCTCCAAGCATTCACTAACATCTTTTACATCGAAATCACACTATTCTTTGCAAATTAACACATTATCCGATAGTACTTTCACTCTATCACCATACGATTGTATCTCCCTAACAAAGTCTGGTGCAATTTTTAAGCGCAGTTTGAGTACAATTTCATTGTCAGTTTCTCTCACTACCTCTTGCGAAGAATGCAGAGGCATCGCTTTGAGGTATTCCGCCGGATTAGGCATAAAAACTGAATCATTGGGCAATTTTTTAAAGGTAAGCACCACCTCTTCTGCTTGTGCGTGCTCACTATCTACCCACGCCCCAAAACTATCGTCGAAAAAGTGCTCTACGCCCTCCGGTACAGTGTGCTGATATTTAATATCTTTGCTGTCATCTAAACGGGTAATCCTATCCAAGCCAAACACCCGTAGCGCTTTCTTCTCCACATCCCACGCCAACACATACCAACGCCTTTGCGCCTCTTTTAGCAAATAAGGCTCTATCGTACGCACCACCGGTTGTTGGTTTTTATCCCAAAACTTATAATAGTGCAACTTTAGCTGACGATGTTCTTTAATAGCCCTAAGCAAGGGTGAGAGATACTTCGTTCCCGCAGGCAATCGCCTATCAAACTGAATAACTTTAGAAAGATTACCGTAATTTTGCAAAGCTCTGAACACATCAAATGCCTCGAAGAGATTTTGGGTATAGGGGTCATTATCTTCTGTGATTTCGTATGCTTTAAGAGATTTGTTAAACTTAATAATTATATGGTAAACTTCTTTAATAATTTGAATATCACGTTGTAAAGTACGTTTAGCAAGAGGTTGCCCCTCTGTATTCTCTATACTTCTCTCCCAAGCATTCTCTAATTCTTCACTAGTACAGGGTTTGATACGCAATCGTTCAACAATAAAACGATGCCTTGAAAACATTTTCGATAAACTCATTTTCAATATTTTTTCAACAAAAGTATAAAGTTTTTTCAAAACGACAAGTTGTTGCGTCCTATTATTATATTTTTGCTCCCAAGATAAAAAAACAAAGCAAAAGGACGCACATATCATTTTATTTTGTATATTTGCTGGCAGAAACTCATAAAACATATTTTATAGTAAAAACCAGATAAACACAAAATAAACATATTAGTAGCGTTTCGCTTTTATTTTCTAGCTCGAAATACGACCAATAGAAAAGAAACATAAACTAAAAAAGAAAATATATGAAGAGTAACTTTTTGAAAATAGCAATATGCCTTATAGGACTATTAGCTTTACAGGCTTGTAGCACTGTAGATAGCCATAGATATCCTCACGGGAAAAAAGCAGCTACAAAAACTGCGAATATAAAAACAGGCATATATAAGACGAATGTAACAGCTACCTATTATCACGATAAGTTCAATGGAAGAAAAACTGCTAGTGGGGCTGTATTTAGCAATAGTAAGCTCACCACGGCACACCCCTCGTTGCCTTTTGGTACTCAACTAAAGGTTACCAATCGGATAAATGGCAAATCAGTAGTTGTTACTGTTACTGATAGAGGCCCCTTTACCAAAGGGAGAGAACTCGACCTCTCTAAACGCGCCTTTATGGAAATCACTGACAATAAAAACAAAGGATTGATACAGGTAGATATAGAGATTGTAGAATAAGGAGTTTTACTCCTTATTTTTTTGCATTATTAGAAATAAGCAAATAAAAAAAAGAGCAATTCTGATAAAGAATTGCTCTTTATAAGAAGGCGGCGACATACTCTCCCACAACAAGTGTAGTACCATCTGCGCTAAAAGGTTTAACTGCTCTGTTCGGAATGGTAAGAGGTGAGACCTTTGACTATAACCACCTTAAATCGTTTTAGGTAAGAGGTAAGAGGTAAAAGATAAGAGCTTTTTTTAAACTACTTTTTGTATCTTAACTTAAATACCTATTCCTAATTATATTTTTAACATATAGGGATAAAAAACATATTTTTAACTAACAACTTCTTAAGAGATTGATAATTGATAAAACATAAGTAGTATTACACTTTCTTATCTCTTATCTCTTAACTCTTATCTATAAAAAAGAATACTGCGCGAAAAGTCTACGGGTGATTAGTATTACTCGGCTATGATGTTACCACCTTTACACCTGTAACCTATCAACGTGGTCATCTC
>NZ_CP027232.1:1195000-2167500 GCF_002998835.1 Capnocytophaga sp. oral taxon 864 | reverse complement strand
GGGTTTGGGCTAATCCCATTTCGCTCGCCACTACTTTGGGAATCACTTTTGTTTTCTTCTCCTCCGCCTACTTAGATGTTTCAGTTCAGCGGGTTTGCTCACCTTTACGGTGTAGTACATCTTCAATGTACTGGGTTGCCCCATTCGGATATTTGCGTATCATATCGTATGTGCCAATACACGCAACTTTTCGCAGCTTATCACGTCCTTCTTCGCCTCTGAGAGCCTAGGCATCCCCCATACGCCCTTACATAACTTTTCGCGCTTGTAGTCCTAGTCAATTGACAATTAACAATTGATAATTGACAATTATCTAGGTACCTCTCGTTCTCTTTGATTCTTTTTAATATTTTTCGTTAGATTATCAATAATCTATTATTGATCTCTTATGCTCTTTATCCCAATATGTCAATGTACGTTTGTTGTGGAGAATAAGGGATTCGAACCCTTGACCCCCTGCGTGCAAGGCAGGTGCTCTAGCCAGCTGAGCTAATTCCCCGTGTCTCTAGGTAAGAGATATGAGGTAAGAGGTAAGAGGATCCTTCCTCTAGCTCACTCCTAGAAATTTCCTTCTTTTGCTTGTAGTCCCAGGCAGACTCGAACTGCCGACCTCTACATTATCAGTGTAGCGCTCTAACCAGCTGAGCTATGAGACTTTGTTCTTTTAGGTAAGAGGTTTTCTTCTCTTTGTCAATTACTCTGTACCTTATTTTTTTGTTGTCAGCAAGATTTAAAGAATCTGTTGATTCCTTATGCGTCAATTATCGGTTTTCTCTAGAAAGGAGGTGTTCCAGCCGCACCTTCCGGTACGGCTACCTTGTTACGACTTAGCCCCAGTCACTAGTTTTACCCTAAACAGCTCCTTGCGGTAACCGTCTTCAGGTACTCCCAGCTTCCATGGCTTGACGGGCGGTGTGTACAAGGCCCGGGAACGTATTCACCGGATCATGGCTGATATCCGATTACTAGCGATTCCAGCTTCACGGAGTCGAGTTGCAGACTCCGATCCGAACTGTGACCGTCTTTATAGATTCGCGCCTGCTCACGCAGTGGCTGCTCTCTGTAACGGCCATTGTAGCACGTGTGTAGCCCAAGATGTAAGGGCCGTGATGATTTGACGTCATCCCCACCTTCCTCTCGGTTTGCACCGGCAGTCCCATTAGAGGGCTCGACCTTACTCGTTAGCAACTAATGGCAGGGGTTGCGCTCGTTATAGGACTTAACCTGACACCTCACGGCACGAGCTGACGACAACCATGCAGCACCTTGAAAACTGTCCGAAGAAAAGGGTATCTCTACCCCTGTCAGTCCCCATTTAAACCTTGGTAAGGTTCCTCGCGTATCATCGAATTAAACCACATGCTCCACCGCTTGTGCGGGCCCCCGTCAATTCCTTTGAGTTTCATTCTTGCGAACGTACTCCCCAGGTGGGATACTTATCACTTTCGCTTAGCCACTCAAACTCGCGTCCAAACAGCTAGTATCCATCGTTTACAGCGTGGACTACCAGGGTATCTAATCCTGTTCGCTCCCCACGCTTTCGTCCATCAGCGTCAATCAATTGTTAGTAATATGCCTTCGCTATCGGTGTTCTGTGTAATATCTAAGCATTTCACCGCTACACTACACATTCCAACTACTTCACAACCATTCAAGACCAACAGTTTCAAAGGCAGTTGCTCAGTTGAGCTGAGCGCTTTCACCTCTGACTTACCAGCCCGCCTACAGACCCTTTAAACCCAATGATTCCGGATAACGCTCGCATCCTCCGTATTACCGCGGCTGCTGGCACGGAGTTAGCCGATGCTTATTCGTAAGGTACCGTCATCAAACTACACGTAGCCCTTATTCTTCCCTTACAAAAGCAGTTTACAATCCATAAGACCTTCATCCTGCACGCGGCATGGCTGGATCAGTCTTCCGACCATTGTCCAATATTCCTCACTGCTGCCTCCCGTAGGAGTCTGGTCCGTATCTCAGTACCAGTGTGGGGGACATCCCTCTCAGAACCCCTATCTATCATCGCCTTGGGGAGCCGTTACCTCTCCAACTAACTAATAGAACGCATACTCATCTTTCACCACCTAAGCTTTAATAGTATCACGATGCCGTATTACTATACTATGGGGTATTAATCCAAATTTCTTCGGGCTATCCCCCAGTGAAAGGCAGATTGTATACGCGTTACGCACCCGTACGCCGGTCTCAGTTACCCGAAAGTAACCTCCCCCTCGACTTGCATGTGTTAGGCCTGCCGCTAGCGTTCATCCTGAGCCAGGATCAAACTCTTCATCGTTAAATTCTTTTATATCTTCTAACCGATCTTCAAGTTATTGACTTCAGGTTTCACTCAATTCTTTAAATCTTTTTTTGTGCTGTACAACATTATGTCAAGGTACGTGTTGTTTCTTTCCACTCCAGAGGCACTACTCTCCTCTTTTGCGGGTGCAAAGGTATAACCTTTTTCCTAACCTCCAAAATTTTTATACACTTTTTTTTGAAGAAATTTTTTAGTTACCTGATAATGAGATATGTATTTTTATATTAGTACCTAAAAAATCGTAGAAAAACTCTAAAAATATCCGAGATACAAGTCGCACGGATAAGAAAAAACGATAAATATGAGCTACAAGAAACTCATCTATGGAGTAGTAGCGCGATAGGCTAGTAAAAATATACATTTAAAAAAAAATTAAGAACAAAAAAGCTTTGTTATAAATTATAGCAATATCCCTTTACCTATCAGAATATTAGCGGAATAACAAGATATGCTACCAGCGCAGCTATCACTCCATATACCATCATAGGTACAACGGTAATTTTCATTATTTTCCCTTCGGCTTTATCAATGCCTAATACTGAACATACCGCGATAATATTATTGATACACACCATATTACCCATCGCTCCCCCTACTGATTGCAAGGCGAGTATCAGAGGCACTGAAAGTCCTGTGGTATTAGCAACCGAGTATTGCACGGCTCCAAAAGTAAGGTTCGATACGGTGTTAGAGCCTGAAAAGAAAGACCCTACCGCTCCTAAATACGATGAGAAGATCGTCCAGTGACTGCCTGTGGCTTGAGCCAATCCGCGACCGATAATTTGCACCATAGAGTTTTCACCTCCCATCAGCATTACATTTACCATAATAAGCGCACCTACCAAAGCCAAGAAAGGCTTCTGTATCTGTACAAAACTGGCTAAAAAAAGCTCTTTGGTCTGCTTCCATTTCAGCGAGAATAACGGAATGGAAATGAGTACTGTAACGACAAACGGAATAAGTGCGGGCACGTAGAGCAGTTTATAACTCTCGTTTTCGCCCGTAGCAAAAATATTATTCAGTGAAAAAATGAGCCCTTTAGTAACCTCAAAATCGCCTAGATAACCCAATTTTATAGTAAACCACTCAGTTGTATCATTCAAAAGTGCTTTTAGTGGAAGTTGTTTAATGCGGGTAAGTGCTAAAATGATAATGAGTGAAGCCGTAGGAAAAAGGGCTTTGATGAGTTCTGAAGATTTTACCTTCTCGTGATGTACTTCACGGTTATCAGTTTTAGATAGTCCTATTCCTTTGCTTGCGACACCCACCGAGATAAAGAGCCCGATAGCTCCTCCTACCAAAGCGGGAAACTCGTAGTTAAACCAAGCAATAACCACGTAAGGCACCGTGCACGAAAGAATACTAATGAGTATAAAAACTATATTTCGGCGTATCTGTTGCCAAGATACAATCACCTTGAGTGCCATCACAGGAATTACAAAAGCAGCAAATAGATGCACAATAGCCGTAATCCTACCTATGTCGGAAAGCTCAGTGTCAGAAATAGCTCCATTACCGATAAGCGTACCAAAACCAAACCACGTAGGGGTACCCACCGCTCCAAACGATACGGGCACCGAGTTCATAATAAGTGTGAGAATGGCAACTTGCAACGGCTTGAAGCCTAATCCTACCAATAAAGGAGCTGCGATAGCCGCAGGCGTACCAAAACCACTGGCTCCTTCAATCATAAAGGCAAAAGCCCAGCCTATAATCATCAGCTGTGCCACAGGATTCGGACTGATGTTGCCTAACCAACGGCGCAACACATTCATTGCTCCTGTCATCTCCATCATTCGGTTGAAGAGCACCGCCCCAAATATTACCGTAATAGGCGTAGCTACCGATATGATAGCCTTAATAAAGTTAGCATTTACGGCTACAAAAGAGCCTTCAAAATAAGTTAGGTGCAACACATACACCAATCCTGCGATAAGCGGGAGTACTATATACGAGGGAAGTGCGTTTTTTTTAACCATCAAATAGATGAGTAGTACTATCGGAAGTACGCTAAGAAATAAAGCCATAGGTTTCTTTTTTATTTTCTTTTGAGGGCAAAGATAGTGCTTTTTATTTAATATACAAATATTACGAAAGAAATATGTTTTCAAGCGAAATAGCAAAGACAAAAAAAGAGTGAGCCTCCAAAAAGGCTCACTCTTTTTGAATAAATCCAAAAAACTTCTTTTCTACTGGAAGTCTAAATCGGCTTCTTTTTCGTATTTAATTTGCTTAGTGGTTACATTATTCTTATTGGTATATTCTCCTAGAGTGCCTGTAACAATAAGTTTGGTACCTGCTGTTTTCAGTTTGGCTTTAGTTTTTTTGGATAACGCTTTAAATACAGTACTAGTAGCATATAGTTGTATTTCGGTATTATCCGTAGTAAAAACTATGAAAGAAGAAGAATCTTTTACAGTAATTGTTCCTTCTAATTTCACTTTTTTGTCTTTATATTTATTGAAATCAGCAACAGTAGCGGTAGCTGCATTTAGCTCAGGAAGCTGTACTACTGGGGTATCACCAAATACAATATCACCTTCCACAGCATAAACCAATTGATGTACGGTATTTCCATTTACACTATAATCTTCAAATTTTCCTTTAATTGAAGTGAGCTTTTGTCCGTCAGTACCCAATTTAGTTTGAGCGTCTTTACTAAAAGATTTGAGATTAGGAGAGTACAACTGTATTTTATTACCATCAGAGAAAACAACGTAAGATTTTCCTCCTTCAACTTTTAGAGTGGCATTCTTTAAATTTACGTGCTTACCCACTTGGTAATCGCTAGCAAGAGTAGCGGTTGTAGCGTCTACATCTACGTAAGTAATCGCAGCAGGTGCTTTTATAAATTCTATATCACTTTCTTTGCTGTACAGTATTTCTTTTACAACAGTACCATTTTTAAGGGCATAATCAGTAAAGATTCCTGTAACGTTTATTTCATAACCTTCTGTTGCCAATTTTTCTTTAGCTGCATCTGAAATAGTTACGCCCTTAGCTGAAAATACTTGTATTTCGGTACCATCTTTGAAAACAATGTAGGTTCTTCCGCTTTTTACTACTGTGGTACCGTGCAATTTTACGGTTTTGCCTACTACATAATCAGCTACAGTAGCATTGCTCGCTTCTAAGGTCTCAACAGTCGTAGAGGTTTGTGTACCAGTTTGTGTACTGGTAGAAGTACCTCCTTTTACTACCAAATCAGCATAATTGCTTATCATAAATTGGTAGTCTTTATTGAATTTAGTAAGCACTCCTGTTACTTCCACTTCACCGGCAGGCACTTTTTCGTCTTTAAACTCAGCATAACTGCTAGTTCTGAAGATAATAGTCTTCCCATTAGCATCGGTAAGCTTGTAATTAGTGCCATTTTTATCTTTTGCATTGGCATCTGGAATTACAAATAGTGTTTTACCTACGGCATCAGTAGGAAAATGTACCCCTTTAAGGGTAATGAGCTGGTCTACATGTGCTTCGGTAGATACTTCTTGTATAGAGTTACTCACTTTGGCTAATTCGGCAACAGTCTTGCGTTCACCTGTGTCAAACAAGTGCTTTTTATAAATCGCCTCAGCCATTGCGGCTACACCCTTTCTTCCGCTTTTGGCAGTATAAGTGCCATAACCTACCTCTATAGCACTGTTGTTAAGCTGAGTGGCAAGGCCTTTCAAGCGCAATTGTACTTTAGCTCCTATGGGGAACTCGGTATAAAGACCTTTTTTGTCAATCGCTACTGAAAGTCCTTGATTCTTATCAGCGTTCTGTATGTAGATTTTCCTGTAGAAGTTACCTCCTTCATCGCTAGATATTACATACCCCTCAATAGCTTCATCAGCAGTATAGGTAGCCACTGAGGCAGTTACTTTTGTGAGTACGTTAGCAAAGCTTACTACTTGACCGCTATAGTCAGGCAGTGGCTTTTTCCCGTTAGGATCGGGAATGTCATAATCGTCGTCTTTTACACACGATGCAATAGCGAATGCCGTAAGTAGGGCTATCGCCACTGGTTTTAATACGTTTAGTTTCATATAGCTATAAGTTTACAGTTATGAGTTATCAGTGTTTTTGTTTTATTTTAAGGTTTGCTTATTCGCAATGCCCTATAGTCCATTTCTTGTTTCTCAACGTTTGCATTGTTTGTTTCTCTTTTTCGTTGTTGGTAATTCTCGGGTTCATATAAACAGTGCCCCCGCCATTTTCGTGCATAGTACTCACAATTTTCTTTAGTTTTTGACCAGAAAAGGTAAGGTTAAAGCGTAATTCTTTCAGCTTTTTATTAGTGGTAAGATCTAAGTCTTCAAGAGGCAAAGCCGATACTTTCAAATAAACAAGCTCAGTGTTATTGTGCAAGTTTACTTCTTTTATTTTATTATGACTCATATTCAATCTCTCCAATACGGTATTGCGAGTTACATCTAACGAAGTCACTTCATTATCATTACAATAGAAAGTCGTTACCTTACCGTAAACTCTCACAGTATCGCCCTGTAGCCTATACTTTGCTGTAGTAGCACTTAGGCGAACATCAGTACCACTGTCGTACACACCATTGTTGTTTAAGTCTACCCACACATCTTTTTTATCCGCTTCTTTGGCGTTTATTGTCAGCGTTATTTCGCTCCCCGCCTTTTTATCAGTGGTAAAAATCATATAGGGTGTCCCTTGAGGATTGTTGGGGTCAGGGTTCGAATTGTTGTCTTTAGAGCAACCTACTAATACAGTAGTTGCTACAAGGAGCGCCAAAGCCCCTCTTCTGAAAATAGATTTTTTATTCATTATATTTATTAATGTTCAAATGAACAACGTTTTGTTTTGTTCTTACTCTATAATTGCCCACTAAGTAGGCAAGGCTACTTTTAAAACTTTACCTTTTATCTTTTACCTTTTCAAAGACTCACCGCTAAGTTCACCATATAAGTACGTCCGTAACCCACAAAGTAACGATTGCCAAACGAAGGTACGCCTTGTGCGTTGTCCTGTACCATCTTGCCATAATTGGCAGTACGCGATTGCTCAAAACCTCCTGAAAGGAATTGAGTGTCAAACAAGTTATTCACGCTCACCATTAGGCTTACATAGGTTTTATTGAGTCTCCACGACTTACCACCCACAAGATTTACCAAGAATACATCGTCCAAACGTTCTTGTTTGAGAAGTTTCCGAGCTAAGTCAGTATCAATATTAGTAAAAGGCGCTTTCGTGCTGGGGTCTATAAAGAACTGCGAAGTGCGGTTCAAAGCCGATAACGATACGTAGTTTTGTGCCAAGAAATTAGCCGTTGCTCCTATCCACCAATACTTAGGGTGGCGATATTCCAAACCTAATGAATAGGCTTGTTGCGGACCGCTGGGCACGTGGTAATTCTTCATCGTTACCTCATCAATAGCCTTGTTCACCTCTCCTGATGAAATGTAAAGCGACGGATTATTGATGTAAGTATATTGTCCTACCGAAGCTACTGCCGTAAGTTTAAGAGTAGGTATAAGTTGTGCTTCCGCTCCAAACTCCAACCCAAAATGGCGCTTCTTGATGCCTTCTACCGTTTGAGCCACAAAGTCTCTGTCTATTTCATCAGTAAGAGCCGTTTCAGTATAGAAGAAGTTTGTCTCTGCGGTATTCTCTATCTCGGTAAAGAACCCTGTAAGGCGTCCTTTTAGGTAAGGCATACGCAAAATATAACTCGCATCGGCAGTGTAAGCCAATTCGTTCTTGATATTAGGCAACAAGCGATTAGAATTGCGTACATTTGCATAGATATTGCGCACCGATTGTGGTGTATTAAAATACCCCACGTTCGCTTGTAACAAATGGCGACCGGTAAGTGCGTAGGTAAGTCCAGCTTTAGTACTCATTCCGTTTTGCACTTGCATAGCACCCTTTCCGTAAGAATCAGCATAGAGAGGATAGTTGAACTTACCTTCGCGTTGGATATCAGTATAATGGTAACGTCCTGCTACAAATAACTCGACGTTTTTAAACGTAAATTCAAACTGCGAGAAAACTTCAGCCACATTGCTTTTAAGCGCATAAAAGTAATTCCACTTGTCGCCTTGCTTTTTCTTCATATCTGTTTCATCGGCATTGTAAGGATTTCCTTCAAAGTAATCGTAGTTCATAAAGTAATCACCGCCAAGCAAATCGTCTACTTCAGCAAAGTTATCCGAAGAAACATTGCGGTACACTACACCCGATGTCCATTTAATGTTTTCGTGAATAGGCGTAGAAAAGTTCACATTGGCTGAGAACGTGCATTCGCGATTGATATCATTGCTCACAATAAAAGCACTGCGCTTATCGGTAGTGTTGTAGTTCGCCCGATAAAGCCCTTCCCAGTCCAGTTGCGAATGCGTTAAGAAATAGTCTTTCTGTAAGGCTGCCATCGTTGGGTCAGAAGGGTTTTGGTTTAAGTAATAACTTGGCAGAAGTTTATAGTAATTAGGCTCAGGATTTTGAGCATTCGAATAACTAATACGCGTATTACCTATTTCGCCAAACTGATAGCCCAAGTCCACATTCAGGCGCGTGTCGTTTTTCAGATAGTTATAAGAGAAAACGAAGATAGGCTCTGAAACGATACGGTTACGCGAATTGCGCTTGTCGCCATTTTGTTTACCCCAAAAAGGATTGTATTGGTAGCCCATCAAATCGAGTACCTCACGAGTCAGTGGCGAGGTCTTACCGCGCTTCACTGGAGAAAACATTCCTATAAGGTTAAAGCTACTATGGTTATTAAGCTGATATTCTATTCCTGCTGCAAAAGCATAAGCGTTGTAGAGCGTACCGTCTACCCAACTACCCTGAGGCGCAAACCTGCGTGAAGCCGAAACCATATACGCCAATCCGTTGCGCTGTACACCCGAGTTGTAAGTAGCCATCAGTCTACCAGTATAACTGCGGTTGCTGGCTGAAGTCGTTACGCGAAGTCCTGCACGGTTAAGCGACGGACGTATATTGATGTAGTTAGAACCCATCAATCCCCCAAAAGTATAGTCGGATTTTACCAATCCGTTGCTCATTTCTTGGTTGCGCGTAATGTCGTTAAGCCCTCCCCAATTCGCCCATTGGGCACGACCGTTTTCAAGTCGGTTCATCGGGATACCGTTAATGAGCACCGTTACGTCTTTGGAGTCATAACCACGAGGTTTGAAGAACACCGAACTGAAATCGAAAGCCGCCCTACGCATAAACACGTCTTGCGAACTTTGCAAAAGTCCCGACATCGCATCAGCACCACTTTCGTCGTCTTCTAGTTCGCTTTCAGTAATCACTGCCAATTGCTCAGCTTCCTGTTGATAGTCACCCGAGAGGGAAACCGTAGGCACGGTGTAAGGATGAGTGCCTCCTAATGAAATGAGTTGCTCAGCACTGCTATAACCACTAAGGGAGAAGAGTAGCAAGTGTTCCCCTTCTGGCAATTGAAGCGTATACTTACCTTTACTATTGGTAACTGCTTCGCGCGGAGAAGTGCTCACACGCACTTTTACCCCTTGCAAAGGCTTGCTGCTTAGTTCATCTATCACTGTTCCTTCCACTTTCACTTGCGAAAACGCCGAAACCGATACGAACAATAGCACATAGAGATATAATTTCCTTAACATAATACTATGAGGTTGATTTCTTTGAAATATTTGCCAAAGGTACAACAAAAAAATGAAATAGCAAAACAAACGAAATAAAATTATTTTACAAGAGGTCAAACAGAGTATTTATAGCTGTCATACCTTTATATTTTCTTTAAGAAAACCCCACTCGAAAGAATAGTTTCCTCCACATTACCTTCGACTTTCCGTCACCATTTTCTAATCCCCTCATTTTTTAATTTGCTAATTCTCTAATTTGCTAATTTTTACTGCTCTTTTGGTATCTTTGGTAATTTTAAAACGGTCGTCTAAGCGCTTGCCTACCACCCACACAATATCCTCACCACTGCATAAAAGCACTTGCTCTTCGCGCTCTATTTGGGTGTATTTCTCATCGGTAAAGAACTTGCTGAGCTTCTTCTCGCTGTTCATTCCAAAAGGATAAAACACATCGCCTTCTTTCTTATAGCGCAACATAAGTGGGTATTGCAATTTGTCGGCATCTACATATATTTCAGTAGGGATTGGATTTTTCACTTTCACCTTGCCCTCTATAAATTCAAAACGAAGATGAACGGGGTCGTATACCTCAGCCATATCTTCCGAAATCAGCAAACTTAAACTGCGTTTTGCTTCATTGGGCTTTAACCAAAGACAAGTGTTGTCTTTTATGAGGATATGGGTAGGCGAAAGTACTTGTTTACCCGCTTCGGCATTCAGCAATAGGTTTTTGAGGTCTTTTACATTGCCGAATCCATAAGGGTAGAAGAGTTTATGTAAAACAAAGTCCAATTCAGGAACAGCTTGTAGTTTTTCTATGTCTATTTGTATAGGATTATGTCCTTCAAAACAAGTTTCTTTGAGTTTTCCTATATAAAAGTCTATAAATCGCGCTGATTGGTGTAAGTATTCCTGCGTTTGATTAAAATTCTCTAAGTAATTAGGGTGTACTAATGCTAATTTCGGTATTATATCGTGCCGAATTACATTGCGCACGTATTTATTTGTTTCATTACTGCTGTCTTCACGCCATTTAAGGCGTTTTGCTTGCGCATATTCGTATATCTGCTGACGAGAGAATTGTAATAACGGACGTATGATAGTATCTTTTTCTTCTGGAATGCCTAAGAGCCCCTCTAAACCACTACCTCTGGAAAGGTTAATAAAGAAGGTTTCGAGGTTATCATTAGCGTGATGAGCCGTAGCGATAGCATCGCAGAAATGGGTGCTTGTCAGTTCATCGAACCACTGATAGCGCAATTCGCGAGCAGCCAACTGAGTATTCAACTGATGAGAACTCGCATATTGATGTGTATCAAAACGCTTTACTTCTAAAGGAACGCCAAGTTCCGCAGCAAAAGTGCGTACAAAAGCCTCATCGTCGTCACTTTCTGTTCCGCGCAATTGAAAGTTGCAGTGTGCTAAAAGCAGTTCTATACCGTGAGTGTACAGTAAATGTGTGAGTACTACGCTATCGATACCGCCACTAATGGCAACCAATATTTTTTTCTCCTTAAGTTTTTTAATCTCAACATTCATAATTTATTCACCTCTTTTTAATTGCCCGTGTGACTCCCACTTATACCACTCCAAATCGGGCACTAGTATTCAGTTTACCGATAAGGCTTTTGGCAGTAGTACAAGGATATGCTTTTTTGCGATACTGACTGATGGGCTGAATCCCTACAAGACTATTGGTAAAGAACAGCTCGTCGGCTTTTTGAAGTTCAAAAGGTGAAATAGAGGTCTCTATCACCTCGTAGTCTTCAGTTTTATTAAGGGTTTTGATAAGCATCTTGCGGGTAATACCACTGAGTGCTCCATCGGTTAGTGGGGGCGTTTTTAAGGTATTGCCTTGCACTACAAAGAGGTTGCCGTTCAGCATTCCTGCAATACTCTTGTTGCTGTTCAGCAAGATGCAATTCTGATAGTCGTTTTCTTCGGCAAAGATACTGCCTAACACGTTCACCGTGCGATTAATATGCTTTACATTTGCTAAGAGGTCGGGTTGTACAAAAAAGTCTTTAAAGAGTTCTACCTCGTAAGGTTCTTCGTTGAGTACATAGAAAGGATTGTTCATCACTTCGGTTTCTATGATATAATCTACCTCATTGGTAATGGGTGTATACTTACCCCCATCTTTACGGAAAACAGTAATACGCACTCGTACTGGATTATTTTCGAGGCTATTGGCTTTAATAAGTGTAAGGATTTCGTCTTCGAGGTACTCCATAGAGAATACCATAGGGATATCCATACGCAAGATACGCATACCTGCCATTAGGCGCAGGTAGTGTTCTTCCCAAAAGATTAGTTTTTGGTAGCTGTATTTGCAAGTATCGAACACGCCATCGCCGTAGAGGAAAGCACAGTTTTTAATAGTTAAGACGGTATCGCTATCGGTAATGAGGTTACCGTTATAATTGAGTTTCATATTCAGTTTGCTCCTATTTTAGCTTTAAGGTCGTTTATTTGGAGCTCCCAAAGCTGTTTGGCTTCTTCTATTTCATTAGGGAGGGCAAAATCAGTAATGATAAGGGAGACTTCTTGAGTCATATCATTCACATTGATTTTGATTTCGAAATAAGTAGAAGCGTCGTTATCGTCTTCCCAATGGAAACGAATATGGTCGTCCAACTTTTTGCGCAATATCTGAGCTGCTTCTTCTACCCCATTCCATACAAAAGTGTAGATTTCTTCATTAGCGCGCACATCGTCGGCGTACCACGAAGCGAGACCTGCTGGGGTAGAGATGTATTGATAGAGCAATTGCGGAGAGGCGTTTACAGTAACTTCTAATTGATATTTTTCTTTTGTTTGCATAGGCAAATAGGGTATTATTACACTGTTTGATGGGCGCAATATACAACTATTTTTTGAAATAGCAAATTATTTTACCCCTTTATCACCTGTGCGAGTTGCTCCACGAATAACGCTGAGGGTTTGTTGAGTAATACCTAATAGAGATGCTATGTGTCCTAAGGGGGCACGCAGAAGTATTTGAGGATAAGTGTGCAAGAGGAGGTCATACCGCTCTTGGGCAGTTTGGAATTTTATAGTATGTAGGCGTTCAGTAAGCGATTTGATAGCTGACACTAATAGGAATCGCATTAGACGTTCGAGTTCTTGGTGTTCGTTTATTACGCGTTCTACTTCGGGGAAAGAAGCTACCCATACTACACTGTCTTCCAGCGTTTCTAAAGAGAAGAGTGAAGGCTGGGAGAAATAGATATTTTCTACAGGAAAATAAAACTTTTGTTCCAAAAGGAAGGTGTGGGTAATGTCTTTATCTTCTTTGTTATAAAACAGGCGCAAGAGCCCCTTTTCAACATAAAACAACTGCTTAGAATTTGAGCCTTCTTTGAGCAACAAGTGGTATTTTTTGTACTCTTGTTGCTCAAATAGGCTATTGATAAAAGCAAGTGTCTCGGTGTTGATTTGAGTTTCTTGGTGTAAGTACTCGGTGAGCGTCATTTTTGGGGTATGGCTATTGCATATTTTTAGCCTCGATGCTAAGAGTAGCGTGAGGTACTGCCATAAGGCGACGTTTATCGATGAGTTTACCTGTTACACGACAGATGCCATAGGTTTTGTTTTCGATACGGATAAGTGCATTCTTGAGGTCGCGTATGAACTTTTCTTGACGAATAGCCAATGCGGTATTTTCCTCTTTGCTGGTTACCTTAGAGCCTTCTTCAAAGGCTTTGAAAGTGGGAGATGTATCGTCGGTACCATTAGTGGCACTGTTCATATATGAACTCTTGATAAGCTCTAAATCGGTTTGTGCTTTTTTGATTTTTTCTTCTATAAGTGCTTTAAATTCTTCTAATTCCTTATCGGAATAGCGCACTCTGATGTTTCCTTCTTCCATAAAAATTATAGTATTTATTAAAATTGGGGCGTAAAATTACTATTATTTTCAGAACTACCAAAATAAAAATGTTATTTTTTTTATTTGGGATTATTATTTCTGATAAAAACGCACCCAATCTACGTACATTCTTACCGGTTTGGTAAAAGGTTTTACTTCGCCTACCCAGCTACCGCCTAATTGCATATCGATGCGCAACATATAGGGGCGAGCAAATGGGAATTGCCCTTCACTTTCTTTCCCGGGCACACGTGCATAACTAAAAGTTTGTTTGCCGTTTACATAAAAGCGCAATTCATCGGTGTCGAGCTCTACGGCATAGATGTTATAATCATCGGGGTTGATAGGAGCTGTAGCGGTGCTTTTAGGGGTGCGCTTGGTAGGGTCTTTTTTGCCCGCTTGGGTGTAAGTGGAGTGTACCGTATGGTGTACAAAAGGCTCGTAATTGAGTCGTTCGACGATATCTATCTCACCACCCGTAGGCCAAGTAGCATTGGGTACCATCCAGATAGCAGGCCAAGCTCCTTGAGTGGCTTCGAGCTTACAACGGATTTCTAAGCGTCCTTTTTCGAAGTATTTTTTGTCCTTGGTAGAAACACCCCCTGTGATATATTTAGACTTGTCTTTGGCGGGGTTGGTACTAGGCTTGCCTAAGAGGATAAGATTGCCATTCTTTATCTCGAACAAGCTGGGGTCTCGACTCATTGTTTTGCACCAATCGGCATCCGAATTTGGGCACCCCGATATTTTTGACCATATACCGGTAGCAAAGATATCATCGCGGTTGAAATCGTCTTCCCAAACTAATTTCCATCCTCCTTTTTTTAAATAATCGTTATTATCTTTTGTTGAAGGGTCTTCCTTTTCTTGCTGAGAGCAGGCTATGCTAATGCTCATCACGCATAAAATAATAAATATGTTTTTCATATTGATATTGTTTTAATTAAATGTAAATATAAGGGCAAAGGTACAAAATAATTTTTTATTAGCAAAAAGGAGGTGTGAGGCATTAGGTAGGGAAATGAGAAAATTAGAAAATTTGGAAATGAGGAAATGAGAGAATGAGGAAATGAGAGAATGAGGTGCGAGCCGCACGGGCAGGGAAATGAGAAAATGAATAGTGATAAAAATCATTTTTTGACAGGTCAGACTTGTCGGACAAATTGGATAGGTTAGAGAGAGCGAAAGAAAACAGAAGAAATCGGAAAATGGCTGAGAGAAAATTTGGTGAAAAAAGGGTGTAAGGAGGGTGGGGTTAGCTTATAGAGAGCTTATAGGAAGCTTATACGAATCTTGGACGATTGGTATAGAAAGGGTGTATAAGTGGTTGGTTCATAATATGATACAACAGTGCTAAAAATGTTAAAAATAGAGTTTCGATGCGAAAGAAAGAGGAAGGGGGACAAGCTGGAGAAGGTGACAAACCTCACCCCTATCACATACTCCGCTCTCACAGTGCACATACCCAGCTGTCACTGGCTACCTCAAAGAGGGGGAATGTGGGGACGGGAAAACGACTATGAGGTTGTAAATCAGAGACAATCATTCCTCAAAACCTTGATTCACACTGATAAATTTCTTACATTTGTGCGCTTTCGCAAATTGTGAAATTTGCTCATTTGCTAATTATGCCCTACCTTTGCGCTTTATTACTCAATATGACAATAGATTTTGAACATAAACAGTCGGCGCACTGTGAAAATGGAGTAGCATCTAATTTGTTGCACTTCAATGGAGTGGAACTGAGTGAACCGATGGTCTTTGGGATTGGGTCGGGACTGTTGTTCTTCTACTTTCCTTGGATAAGAGTGAACGAAGCACCTGCTATTAGTTACCGCACAATGCCGGGACACATTTTTAGCAAAGTAGCCAAACGCTTAGGATTTAAGGTGAAACGCCAAAAATTCTCTTCTGCTGAAAAGGCAGAACAAGCCCTCGATGACAATCTTGCCAAGGGTATCCCTACGGGCTTGCAAGTAGGGGTGTTCAACCTACCTTATTTTCCCGATGAGTACCGCTTTCATTTTAACGCGCATAACTTAGTGGTTTATGGCAAAGAAGACGGCAAGTACCTTATTAGCGACCCTGTGATTCCTTATACTACGACCCTTACGCCTGAGGAACTCAGCAAAGTGCGTTTTGCTAATGGGGTATTGGCACCCAAAGGACACCTCTACTACCCTACTCATTTACCCAAAGAGTTTCAGTTGGAAAAGGCAATTTGGAAGGGTATTAAGCAGACGTGCAATACGATGCTCGCTCCTGTGCCGATAGTGGGTGCAGCAGGTATTAAAACAGTTAGTAAGGATATAGTGAAATGGCACCGCAAGTTGGGTGCGAAGACTACCAATCACTACCTTGCTCAGCTGATACGTATGCAGGAAGAGATAGGCACTGGAGGGGCAGGTTTTAGGTTTATCTACGGTGCTTTCTTGCAAGAAGCAGGCAAACTCCTGAAAAACGATGCCTTATTAGAGCTCTCCAAAGAAATTACGGATATAGGCGATGCGTGGCGCGATTTTGCGGTAGCCATAGCCCGCGTATACAAAAACCGCAGCACCCAAGCTGATGTCTATAATGCTCTCTCACAGCAGTTGTACGCTATAGCCGAGAGAGAAGAAGCGTTTTTTAAGAAGCTTCGGAAAGTAAAAGATAAAAGATAAACTTGCCAATACCAAAATAAATCCTTATATTTGCAGAATTAATGATTAAAAACATCATAAAATGAAAAAACTAATTAACGTAACATTTGCATTATTACTACTCTGCTCAGCAGTTACCTTAGTCTCTTGTGGAAAAGACGATGATAAAGGGAGTGGTAAAGAGTACCCAGAAGGCACTAGAGAAGTTACCCAAAATGGAATTACTGCTAAAATAGCTCAAGAGCGATGGGGAGGAGATGGAGGTAACACAGTGTTGTATGTAAACTTGTTATTGACAAAGTCTGATGCCAACTCCAAACCAACAGGAAAAGTTTATATGCAAGCGAGAACCACCGATGGACAGGTTTTGCAGCCTTGGAGCAATGGCATTCAAGGACAAGGTGCAGAATTTGGAAGTCGTTGGATTGGAAATAATCATTACCTTGAATTTTCATTTTCTCTCCTGAATGGGAAACAAATGAAAGCAAACTCTGTAACTATTTCAAAAATTGAAGTGAACTGAAATAAGTGAAGAGTGAAAAGATAAATGAGAACTGCGAGATGCTTCCAGAACTCCAATTAAAAAACTACTGATTTATAAGAATGAACAAAATCAACCTTTTACTTTTGTTAGGCGTTGTTGCTACAAGCTGGGCGCAACAACAGCAGACCCTCGAAAAAGGGTGGAAATTTACCCGTGAGGACAAACCAGCGTTCTCGCAAACTAACTACAACGATGCCAAATGGCAACGCGTAACCGTGCCTCACGATTGGGCTATCTATGGTCCTTTTGATATGGAAAACGATATCCAGCGCACTGCCATCAAGCAGGACGGACAAAAAGCGGCTATTGAACACACGGGGCGTACAGGAGGCTTGCCTTTTGTAGGCGTAGGTTGGTACCGCACGCAGTTCAACGTACCTGAACTTACGTCCGATAAGCAAGTGTTTGTACAGTTTGACGGAGCGATGAGTAACCCCGAAGTATTTGTAAACGGACAAAAAGCGGGTGAATGGCACAACGGTTACAACACTTTCTTCTTGGATATCACTCCTTACGTAAAAGCCAATAACAACACTTTGGCAGTACGACTCAACAACCTTACCCAGATGTCGCGTTGGTATCCAGGGGCAGGCTTGTACCGCAATGTGCATATTATCACTAAAAACAAGACGCATATCCCTATTTGGGGCGTACAAATTACCACCCCCGAAATAACAAACAACTTCGCCAAAGTAGTAGTAAATACCGAGTTTGTAGCTGATAAGAAGACTTCAGTTGCGGCAGAAACTGTTATTTTCAATAATCAAGGTGAAAAAGTAGCGTATGCTAATACCAAAGCGACTCCTTACACTACCGATAAAATTTCAGCAGAACTGTATATTGATAATCCTCGTTTGTGGGACATCGGCAAGCCGTACCTCTATAAAGCGGTTACCAAGCTCTATGAAGGTGATACTGTAAAAGATGAGGTAACCACTACTTTTGGGGTTCGCTCTATCGAACTCAAGCCTAATGATGGTCTGTACCTCAACGGACGTAAAATCAAAATACAAGGGGTGTGTATGCACCACGATTTAGGTCCGCTGGGCGGGGCAGTAAATGAGAGTGCTATACGCCGACAAATACGCATTATGCAGGATATGGGAGTGAATGCCATACGCACTTCGCACAATATGCCCGCCCCTGAATATGTGCGCGCTGCCGATGAAATGGGTATGCTACTCGCCGTAGAGAGCTTTGATGAGTGGGCTATCCCAAAAGTGGAAAATGGTTATCACCTATACTTCAAAGAATGGGTTGAAAAAGACCTTACGACCCTTGTAAAACACTACCGCAACAACCCCAGCGTGCTGATGTGGTTCATCGGTAATGAAGTGGAAGAGCAAAGTGTAGAAAGTGGCTCGCAAGTAGCGCGCTATTTGCAAGATATCATCAAAAAATACGATACTACCCGCCCCGTGAGCAATGGTATGGATAGACCTCACGATGTGCTTAAAAACAATATGGCAGCAACGATGCAGTTAATGGGTTTTAATTACCGTCCGTTTAAGTACAAAGAGGCTTACCGCAAGTTGCCACAACAGCTTATTTTGGGTAGTGAAACCGCTTCAACGGTGAGTTCGCGCGGGGTGTATAAGTTCCCCGTAGAGCGCAAATCAATGGCTAAATACCCCGATATGCAATCGTCATCTTATGACGTAGAACACTGCGGTTGGTCGAACTTGCCCGAAGACGACTGGATACATCAAGAGGATTTGCCTTATACCGTAGGAGAGTTCATCTGGACAGGTTTCGACTATCTCGGCGAACCTACTCCTTACTATGTAGAATGGCCTTCCCACAGTTCCTATTTTGGAGCAGTAGATTTGGCAGGCTTGCCTAAAGACCGCTTCTATCTCTATCGCTCGCATTGGAATAAGGAAGCCGAAACCTTGCATATCCTCCCTCATTGGAATTGGGAAGGGCGCGAGGGTGAAGTAACTCCTATCTTCGTTTATACTAATTATCCTTCCGCCGAATTGTTTATCAATGGTAAGAGTCAAGGCAAACGCAGTAAAGACCTTTCGGTGAAATTAGAAGAGAAAGAACAAGAGGGTAATCCGTCAGACCTCAACCGCCAAAAGCGTTACCGCCTAATGTGGATGGATACTAAGTACGAACCTGGTACTGTGAAAGTAGTAGCCTACGATACCAATGGTAAGGCAGTAGCCGAAAAAGAAATACGTACCGCTGGCAAGCCTTATGCTTTGCACCTTAGCACTGAGTACAAAACAGAACTCACCCCTAATAGCAAAGACCTCGCTTTCATCACTGTAGAAGCGGTAGATAAGGACGGCAATTTATGCCCAACAGTGAATGACCTTGTGCAGTTCAGCGTTAAAGGTGCTGGTTTTTATAAAGCATCTGCCAATGGCGATGCTACTTGCACCGACCCATTCCATTTACCTAAAATGCATCTATTCAATGGGAAATTAGTGATGATGGTACAAGCAGGCGAAAAAGCAGGCGAAATTACTATTGAGGCAAAAAGTAAATCGCTAAAAGGAAAGATTTCAGTAGAAGTTAGAAAATAGTACATAGAAATTAGATGCTGTTATTTTTATATGCTTTGCCAAAGGCTCTTGTCCTTTGGCAAAGTTTTTTATAGTAGAGGTAGAGCTGAGAACAATTGGTGTATTAACAAAAATATTATATCTTTGTGCTTTCATCTACAAATCGTCCACTTATGAACTACCGTCTTGCCTCTCCCGCCGATGCCCGTAAAGTAGCCACTGTGCTCACCGATGCTTTTGCTAACTACAATATGTATCGCGAGGTGCTCAACTCTTTTTTTACTACCGATAGTAAGTATATAGACTATCTGAACAAATTGCATTATGTGCAAGTGATGAGCAATATCCGTAAGGGGTATTGCTTGATAGCCGAAGAAAACGGAGAAATTATAGCCGTCGCCGTGATGCAATCGTTGCGCCACACCCGTATTACCCTTTGGGACTACCTGCGCTCGGGGGCTTTTGCCCTTTGGCGTTATGCCAAACCTACTCAATGTTTTTTGCCTTTCTTAGACAAAAGTAGCGAACACGCTAAAAAACAAACTTCTGAAAACAAGTGGTATTTAGAGAGTTTTGTAGTGAGTCCCGCGTGGCAAGGTAAACACATAGGAGGTAGATTTTTAGACGAAGCCGTTTTGCCTTTAGTAGCGCGTGAAGGAGGTAGCCAACTCAGCTTGGTTACTAATACCAAAACAAATGTATCTTTCTACCAAAAACACGGTTTTGAGCAAATCCACCAAACCAAAATAGGAGGCGTAGATGTTTGGACAATGTTGGTGGAAGTGAAGAGTCGCTATAAAGCACCCGATTATCTTGATTAGAAGAGCAACTTGGTACTTTGAAACTTTTTTTCTACTTTTGCGCCAATATTAACCATTTACTATTCATCATTAATTATTGTTTTATATGAAATTCAACGAGTACAAACACTTAGACCTTACTAAGATAGCAGAAGAAATATTGGCTTTCTGGAAAGCCGCTAACATCTTTGAGCAGAGTATTGCCTCACGTGAGGGCGCTACTCCGTTCGTGTTTTTTGAAGGACCACCATCTGCCAATGGCGTGCCTGGTATTCACCACGTGATGGCGCGCTCTATTAAGGATATTTTCTGTCGTTATAAAACTCAGAAAGGATTTCAAGTAAAACGCAAAGCAGGATGGGATACTCACGGCTTGCCCGTAGAACTCGGGGTGGAGAAAGAACTCGGCATTACCAAAGAAGATATAGGCAAGAAAATAAGCGTAGAGGACTACAACAAGGCTTGTAAGGAAGCCGTGATGCGCTATACCGACATCTGGAATGACCTTACCGAGAAAATAGGTTACTGGGTGGATATGGAAGACCCTTATATCACCTACAAACCCAAATATATGGAAAGCGTATGGTGGCTTTTGAAACAACTCTACAATAAAGGTTTGCTATACAAAGGCTACACCATCCAGCCCTACTCGCCTAAGGCGGGTACAGGTTTGTCGTCGCACGAGCTCAACCAACCTGGGTGCTACCGCGATGTGAGCGATACTACCGTTGTAGCACAGTTTAAAGTGAAATCATTGTCAGCAGCGGCAGCCAAAGCCTTGGGTGCCCCTACAGAACCTATTCATATCCTCGCTTGGACAACCACCCCTTGGACATTGCCTTCAAACACTGCATTGGCAGTAGGTAAAGAGATTGAGTACGTACTTGTAAGAACCTACAATCAATATACTTTTGAGCCGATTACTATCATCATCGGCAAACCGCTTTTGGCAAAACAGTTCGGCAAGAAATTCGTAGAAGGTGATGCGGCTGCCTTAGCAGCTTATACGCCTGAAAGTAAGACAATTCCTTACCAAATATTAGGAGAATGCAAAGGCGCAGACCTCGTAGGCACTACTTATGAGCAACTCATTACTTGGTGCGCTCCTGCCGAGAATGCTGACCAAGCATTCCGCGTGATTGCAGGAGACTTTGTTACCACCGATGACGGTACCGGTATCGTACATATCGCTCCAACCTTTGGTGCGGACGACGCCCGTGTAGCCAAAGAATACGGCGTGCCCCCAATGCTTGTGAAAGACGCACACGGCAATTTGATTCCGCTGGTAGATTTGCAAGGAAAATTCATCACAGGGCATAATATTCCTGAGGCTTTTGCCGGTAAATACATCAAAAATGAGTATTACGATGCAGGGCAAGCACCTGAAAAATCGTGGGATGTGAGCTTGGCTATTCTCCTCAAAGAAGAAAATAAGGCTTTCAAAGTAGAAAAATACGTACACAGCTATCCACACTGCTGGCGTACTGATAAACCGGTGTTGTACTACCCGCTCGACTCGTGGTTTATAAAGGTTACTGACTTCAAAGACCGTATGTTTGAGCTCAATGAAACCATCAACTGGAAACCTAAAGCTACTGGTGAAGGGCGTTTTGGCAACTGGCTTAAAAATGCTAACGACTGGAACCTTTCGCGTTCGCGCTATTGGGGTATCCCGTTACCTATTTGGCGTACAGCCGATAAGCAAGAGGAAATCTGCATTGGTTCGGTAGAAGAACTAAAAGCTGAAATACAAAAAGCTATCGCGGCAGGAGTGATGACTGCCGACCCTTATAAAGATTTTGTAGTGGGCGACAACTCCGAAAGCAATTACGACAAGGTAGATTTACACAAAAATATCGTAGATAACATAGTGCTCGTATCGCCTTCGGGCAAGCCAATGCACCGCGAAACCGACCTTATCGACGTATGGTTCGACTCTGGGTCTATGCCGTATGCACAATGGCATTATCCTTTTGAAAACAAAGACTATATCGATAATCACACCGCTTACCCTGCTGACTTTATCGCGGAGGGGGTAGACCAAACACGCGGTTGGTTCTATACACTTCACGCCATTGCTACTTCGGTATTCAACAGCGTGGCATACAAAAACGTAGTATCGAACGGATTGGTACTCGACAAGAACGGACAAAAGATGTCGAAACGCTTGGGCAATGCAGTAGACCCATTTACTACCATAGCCGAGTATGGTGCCGATGCCACTCGCTGGTATATGATTTCCAACGCGAACCCTTGGGATAACCTCAAATTCGACTTGGAAGGGGTAGCCGAAGTGCGCCGTAAATTCTTCGGTACGCTCTACAATACCTATTCATTCTTTGCGCTCTATGCCAATACCGACAGCTTCACTTATGCAGAAGCCGATATACCACTGGCTGAACGCCCAGAAATAGACCGCTGGATACTTTCGGAACTCAATACCCTCATCAAAGAAGTAGATGCGCTCTACGCTGACTATGAGCCTACTCGCGCTACGCGTGCTATCTCCGATTTTGTACAAGAAAACCTCAGCAACTGGTACGTACGCTTGTCACGTCGTCGTTTCTGGAAAGGTGAATACGAAACCGATAAAATAGCTGCTTACCAAACCCTTTACACCTGTCTGGTAACCATCGCTAAACTGATGGCGCCTGTAGCACCTTTCTATGCCGATAGATTGTACAAAGATTTGGTGAGCGTTACCGGTAAAGAAAACAAAGAGAGTGTACACCTCACCGATTTCCCTGTAGCCAATGAAAGCTACATCGATAAATCATTGGAAAGCAAGATGCAGAAAGCGCAGACTATTTCGTCCTTAGTACTATCGTTACGCAAGAAAGAAAGCATCAAGGTGCGTCAGCCACTGCAAAAGATAATGATACCGATAGCCAATGCCACTGAGCGCGCTGAAATAGAAGCGGTAGCAAACCTCATCAAGCACGAGGTGAATGTGAAGGAAATAGAACTCTTGGAAGATGCCTCAGGTATATTGGTAAAACAAATCAAACCAAACTTCAAGACCTTAGGGCCTAAATTTGGTAAGGATATGAAAGCCATTGCCACAGCGGTACAAGAGTTTGGACAAGCAGAAATAGCACAGTTTGAGAAAGCACAAACGTACAACTTGCAACTGCCCGACAAAACGGTTACTTTGAGTTTGGACGATGTAGAAATCAGCACTCAAGATATAGAAGGCTGGTTGGTAGCCACCGCTGGCAGTCTGTTGGTAGCTTTAGATATTCATATCACCCCCGAATTGCGCCAAGAAGGTATCGCTCGTGAGTTGGTGAACCGCATTCAGAATATCCGTAAGGACAATGATTACGACATCACTGACCGCATACAAATACGCCTTCAAGCGCACCCTGCCCTACAAGCAGCCGTTACAGCCAACGAAGCCTATATCAAGAACGAAACCCTTACCGATAGTATCACTTTTGTAGAGAGTCTGCCAGAGGGAGAAGAAATAGCCTTCGACGAAGTAACAACAAGAATAGTCGTTAGTCGGTCGTAGCACGACAAGCTGTTAAACACTTTGCGAATATCCCTAGATTTTGACAAAGTGATAAGAAAAGCGCGATGTTTAAAATAATAAACATCGCGCTTTTTCATTGACTAATTCACCAATTTCTCTTCTCTTTTCTTTCGATTTATTACCCTCAAAACTACCTTTTTTACTTAACTCTTAACTCCTCATTCTTAACTATTTATATACCCTTTCTATACCAATCGTCCAAGATTCGTATAAGCTTCCTATAAGCTCTCTATAAGCTAACCCCACCCATTTTACCTTTTACCTTTTATCTTTTACCTCAATTTCTTCTTCTGAAAATCTCCGTTTTCTTCCGAACTCCTCAACCCTCCCCTTTTTCTAATTCTTTCATTTTCTAATTTGCTAATTTTCCAATTCTCTCATTTCCAAATTTTCTAATTTCCTAATTATTTCATACCTTTGCACTTTAATTCCTATACCCTAATGTCTAAACTATGATTCGCATTACTAAAAAATTCGATTTTGAAGCAGGACACGCGCTCTACGGCTACGATGGCAAATGCAAAAACCTGCACGGACACAGCTATAAGCTCTACGTAACTGTCATAGGCGAACCTATTACCGACCCCCATAACGTGAAAAACGGTATGGTAATAGACTTTGGCGACCTCAAACGCATCGTGCAGGAGCAAATCATCGAAGCGTTCGACCACGCTATGGTCTTCAACGAACTTTCACCTCACAAGGCATTAGCCGAAGAACTGCGCGCCAAAGGTCATCGCATCATCACCGTGCCCTATCAGCCCACCAGCGAGAACCTCGTAACCGACTTTGCCCGACGCATCGCCTACCAACTACCCGCCGGGGTCGAGCTCTTTTCAGTACGCCTATGCGAAACCGAAAGCTCCTATGCCGAATGGTTCGCCTCAGATAATTAAGAGAAATGTAAGGCGTTATACATTTTGCCAAAGTTTTTGCCTGTGCGGCTCGCTCCTTTGGATAATTTGATTATATCGACAATCAGTTGCTTTTACGTTCTGTTGTAGGGGCTAAAGGCAATTAACCCTTTAAAAAAAATCATAACACAAATATGTAAACTATGGCACTTGTACTAATAATTATATTAAGCATTATCTTTTGGTTTTACAAAACAAACGTCAAGAAGCGTTTGCGCAATTCGTTTACTCAAAAGACCTTAAACAGGAATACACCAAACTATATTCGTAAACACTGGCGAGAAAAGCGTATTGATGCTGAACATTGTGATGTGATGAATGAAAATACTACCTTCGATTTGCAAGCCGTAGAAGACAATCGTATGAAAAGTGATTTCGAGGAAACAATGCTTCTCACTGAGACAATGTTATTCAGTAAATTGCGATTAGGAGAAGAAAAATTGAAGCTTAGTTATATAAGGTGTTACGACAAAACTACTACTCCTGTAAAAGTATATCAAACTACTGTTGCCGATATAGATGCCAGTGTAGCGCAAGTAAAGCTTAATGTACAAGGCTATATCAATGTGTATTACAACCCTCAAGACCCTAAAGAAGTATATATTGATACCGAGTTTTTAGAAAAAGACCTCACTGAACTGATGAATGTTTGATAATGAAAACAGATTTTACATTACCCTTATTACCACCTCCACCAGAAATTGAAACCCGTGAGATACTCAAACAGCTCACGCTATCACATAGGCATTTAGCTGAACTGAAAGGAGTAGTAAAAACGATACCCAATGAGCAAATTCTCATCAATACCCTTTCCTTAAAAGAGAAAAAGTATAACGTGGAAAAAAAACGCTGTTTTTTTCCATATCAAATTGCTCATTGATACGAAAAAACATTTTTGTATCAATGATAACTTAAAGAACCAATGTTATCTATAGAATTACCCGAAAATAAAAAGATATACTTTGCTTCCGATAATCACCTCGGAGCACCCACTGTTGCCGAAAGTAAACCCCGCGAAGCAAAGTTCGTGCAATGGCTTGATACCATCAAAACCGATGCAGGGGCAATATTCCTTTTAGGCGACCTTTTCGACTTTTGGTTTGAGTACAAAATGGTCGTCCCCAAAGGCTTTGTACGCACTCTTGGCAAGCTCGCTGAACTGCGAGATAGTGGTATCCCTATTTACTTTTTCGTAGGCAACCACGATTTGTGGATGGACGATTATTTCCAGACCGAGTTGAACATTCCCGTATACCGTCGCCCGCTGGAAGTGGAATGTAATGGTAAACGCTTCTTGATAGGACACGGCGATGGTTTAGGTCCCGGTGATAAAGGCTACAAACGGATGAAGAAAGTCTTTACCAATCCGTTTTGTAAGTGGCTTTTCCGCTGGTTACACCCCGATATAGGTGTGCGATTGGCGCAATACCTCTCAGTGAAAAACAAGCTCATTTCAGGTGATGAAGATGTGCGTTTCTTGGGTGAAGATAACGAATGGTTGGTACAGTATTGCAAACGAAAACTTGAGACGCAACATTACGACTATTTCCTTTTTGGTCATCGCCACCTACCAATGACTATCAAAGTAGGGGAGGGAAGTACTTATATCAACACCGGCGACTGGATACACTACTTTACCTATGCCGTTTTCGATGGTGAGGAACTCAAATTATTAGATTTTAAAGACGGAAAGCTATAGAAATATTCATTATTCGCAATTATTTTGTACCTTTGCATTTATGGACGGAAATACAAATACTCTTTCAGAGGTCATTCAGCAAATTGTCAAACAAAATCATTTAACGTACGGACTACAGAAAGCCTCGTTACCGGAACTGTGGAATGAACTGATGGGCAAAGCAATCGCTAAGTATACCTCCTCAGTAGAGCTAAAAGGCAGTACATTATACGTCCGTCTTACCTCGCCTGCACTCAGTAACGAGCTCAGTTATGGCAAGAGCAAGATTATTGATAACCTCAACGAACGTTTAGGGGAACCACTCATTCAAAAACTGATATTTTTAAACTGATGATACGACCTGCAACCCCTACCGATGCCTCCGCCGTTGCCCCTCTGATGTTTCAGGCAATGGAAGAAATCGTCTATAAGATGATTGGCAAAGAACATAGAGAAGATGCTATTGCACTACTCCAAAACCTCTTTGAGCAGGAAGGCAATCAGTATTCCTACCAGAATGCTTGGGTATACGAGGAAAACAACACTGTAATAGGGTCGGTTATTGCCTATGATGGAGCGCAGTTGCATACCTTGCGTACCCCTGTGCTGGCGCTTATTCGCAGTAGCTATGGTATTGATATTGTTTTAGAGGACGAGACCGCCGAAGGTGAACTTTATATAGATACCCTTAGCGTATTGCCCACTGCTCAAGGCAAAGGCATAGGCTCACAATTGGTAGCCCACCTCAAAAAGGTCACTACTCAGCCCATAGGCTTACTCGTAGATGTACAAAACCCCGCTGCCGAACGCCTTTACACCCGTTTAGGATTTACGTATGTAAACCACCAAGCCCTCGCTGGCGGAATGTATAAACATCTTGTGTACAATGAATAATTGAAATGAAAACCCTCATCAAAAACGCAATTATCGTAAACGAAAATACCCTCTTTCAAGGCGACCTCCTGATTGAGGGAGAGCGCATTGCACAAATAGACACTCACATTACTCCCAAAGGAAATTATGAGGTGGTGGAAGCCGAAGGCAAATATCTCCTCCCTGGGGTGATTGACGATCAAGTACACTTCCGCGAACCTGGGCTTACTCACAAAGCTACTATCGCTACCGAAAGCTGTGCTGCGTTAGCAGGGGGCGTAACTACCTTTTTTGAGCAACCTAACACGGTACCTCAAACCATAACAATTCCGCTTTTGGAAGAGAAATTTGCCATTGCCAAACAGTCGTCGTTTGCTAACTATTCTTTCTTTTTGGGAGGAACAAACGACAACCTCGAAGAACTGAAACGCTTAGATAAAAACGCTTGTGCAGGGGTAAAACTTTTCTTAGGCTCTTCTACGGGGAATATGCTCGTAGACAACGAGAAAACCATAGAAGCTATTTTCAATAATGTCGATTTAGTAATTGCTGCCCATTGCGAAGATGAAGCAACTATCCGAAAGAACTTAGCCCACTATCAAGAATTGTACGGCGAGGATATCCCTATTGCGATGCACCCTCATATTCGCAGTGCTGAGGCTTGCTATCTATCCTCTTCACGCGCCATTGCTTTGGCTGAAAAAACGGGTGCACATCTCCACGTGTTCCACCTCTCTACGGCTAAAGAAACCGAACTCTTCCGCAATGATATTCCGCTAAAGGACAAGAAAATCACCGCTGAGGTATGTGTGCATCACTTGTGGTTTACTGATGAAGACTATACTACTCGCGGGGCTTTCATTAAATGGAATCCTGCGGTAAAAACTGCCGATGACCGTACTGCGTTGTGGCAAGCCCTTTTAGACGACCGTCTCGATGTGATTGCTACCGACCACGCACCTCATACCCTCGAAGAAAAACAGCGCAAGGGCTATTTGAATATCCCTTCGGGGGCGCCTTTGGTACAGCACTCGCTCGTGGCAATGCTCGAAAAAGCCTACAAAGGCACCATTTCTATCAAAAAGATAGTAGAGAAAATGTGTCATAATCCCGCAATCCTTTTTCAGGTAAAAGAACGCGGTTTCTTACGCGAAGGGTATTACGCCGACCTTGTTTTGGTGGATATGGATACACAGTGGACGGTACAAAAAAACAACCTGCTCTACAAGTGTGGATGGAGTCCGCTCGAAGGGCAACAATTCCACTCGGCTGTAGTGAGTACCTTCGTAAATGGCAAAGAGGTGTACCACAATGGCAAGGTAATTGCAGAGCCTCAGGGGCAACGCATCACTTTTAACAGATAAGACTATGAGAAGAATTATTTATATATTCGCTTTGCTATTCATTGTAGTAGCCTGCAAAAAGAACATCGTACCCAAACCCGATAAGTTTTTAGACGAAAAGCAAATGGAAAGTATGCTCTACGATTTGGCTGTTTTAGAATCTATGAAGGTTTCACAAGCCCAAATGCTAGATTCTTTACAATTCAATTCGAAACAGTTCATCTACAAGAAATATCAGCTCGATAGCCTTTCACTCGCACAAAATATGGTCTATTATGCCTCCCTGCCTAAAGACTATGACCGTATAGTGAAAAAGGTAGAAGAAAAACTCAAAAAACAACGCGATAGCATTGGAAAGCTACCCTTAGAGACCCTAAAAGAGAACCCAGCAACAGTCGAACCATAATAAAATACAGTATTTGGAAGCCTTAGAACTACATCAGTCTTATCTTTCGTGGATATTTCCTGCCTTCCTACTCATCTTTGGGTTGGTGGCTTTCCTGCGTATATTCTACCCTAAACACTTTGCCGATTATCAAAACTTACTGTTTAACAATAAATATATTGTAATTTACGGCAAAAAAGAACGCCGATTGCACCTCTTTATGACAGTGCTTTTTCTCTTGCAATGTGTGTGTTTAGCTCTTCTTTTCTATGTTATTTTAAAGAATTTTGGCATCACAGAACTTTACAACCCTCAGTTTATGTTTCTGGAATTGGTGTTTATAGTCTTGTCATTGTTAATCACAAAACTCCTCTTACAACAATGGATTAGTAGCCTGTTCGACCTTTATGATTTCGCAAGAGATTACATCTTCACCAGGGTTTCTTATTCATCTTATGCCGCAATTGTAATGGTTATACTTCTCTTTTTTGGGGTTTATATCCCTTTCACCAATAAAAATCAGCTATTTTTATTACTTTTTGTGTTAGTATCCATATTGTTAGCAATCAATGTATTAGGATGGATTAAAATCATAAAAAACAATCAAAAAGAAATAAAACCTTATTTATTCTATTTTATTTTGTATCTTTGCACCCTCGAAATCGCACCCTATATCTTTCTCATCTATGGAACAAAATACTTGATTGAAGTGCAGAAAATGGCTCAATTTGTTTCATAATAGGGCGTTAGGAGGTGTAAAGAAATAACATTTATGAAGGTAAAATCGATATTAGTTTCGCAACCAGAACCGAAAGCCGAAAGCTCACCTTATGCACAAATTATTGAAAACCACAAGGTAAAAGTGGATTTTGTGCCCTTTATTAAGGTGGAAGGAATGACCGCTAAGGACGTCAGAATGCAGAAGATTGACCTTACTAATTTTACAGCCGTTATCCTCACTAGCCGTAAATCGGTAGACCACTATTTTCGTATTGCTGAAGAAATGCGCTTTAAGGTGCCTACAACTATGAAGTATTTCTGTCAGTCCGAAGCCATCGCTTACTATTTGCAGAAGTATATTACCTATCGCAAACGCAAAATATACGTAGGTAAAAAAGAGTTTGCTGACCTTTTGCCTATCCTCAAAAAATACAAAGAAGAGAAATTTCTCTTCCCAGGTTCCGATGCCCCTAAGCCAGAGGCTACCGCAGCTTTAAACGATATCAAGATAAAATGGGAACGCGTAGTGTTCTATCGCACTGTATATTGCGATATTTCAGCCATTAAAGAAAATAAGTACGACATTCTTACTTTCTTTTCGCCCGCAGGAATAGAGGCGCTGTTTAAAAGTTTCCCCGATTTCTCACAGAAGAAAACCAAAATAGCCGTCTATGGCGATGCGACCCTAAAAGCTGCCGAAGAAGCTGGTCTTATCATTGATATTAAAGCTCCCTCACCTGAGAGCCCCTCAATGACCGTAGCACTCGACCATTATTTAGGCAAACAAAATAGCAAAAAATAGAATCTAAAATCCGTTTTCTATAAGCACCAAAGGTAAGGAAGAACTATTCTCCCTTACCTTTGGTGCTTTTTTACTTCCTTTTATAAAGAAAATCTCTAACTATCAAGAAAGACTATCTGCTTCTCCTACTTCTCGCTAAAAGTGAGCATAAAGCTATAATTTCCAGTATAAAACCTAATGCTATAAATAAAGAACCGCTAACAGGCACTTCCCAATGCAATATCTTAGCAAGAGCTCCTAAAACAATAAGCACAACACCTGCTATAAATAAAATAACACTTGCCTTCATATCTCTATTTCAACAATTAAGGTGCAAATGTACAAATTAAATAGCAAATAACAATAAAAAGATTTTTCAGCTATCTGCCACCCTTTCGTTTCTTAGCTCTTTCCTTGATTATTCCTTTTTCTTATTAACATTTATTTAACACGTGATATTCAATGAATTAACGCCTTTTCTATACCAATCTTCCAAGATTCGTATAAGCTTCCTATAAGCTTTCTATAAGCTAAGAGCACTCTTCTCATTTGTCCATTTGTTAATTCTTTCTTACCTTTGCCGTCGAATTTAATGTGTTTTATTTTGCCTACTTTTCCCAAAACCGAAAAACTCTGCAAGCGTGAAGCCATTCAGCAACTCTTTGCCCAAGCCGAGGCACTTACCTGCTATCCGCTTAGGTTGTTGTACGCCCCTATTAGTAGCTTAGAAGCTCCTTACCAACTGCTTATCAGTGTGCCCAAACGCACTTTCAAGCGCGCAGTACATCGCAATTTGCTAAAACGACGCCTGCGCGAAAGCTACCGACTCCAAAAACACCTATTGCCCGTAAAAACCGAAAAGTATGCCCTTGCCTTTCTCTATATAGGGAAAGAACTCACCGATTACGCCACCATTTACAAATCCGTAACCCAACTTATAGAAGATTTTTCTCATCAACTCACCCAAGAATAACCCATCGCTTTTGCGCTCCACCTTCCCCCTTTGAAGAGGGGTTAGGTAGATGTTTAAATTACCCCCTATGAAAAAGATTATCATTTTTGCCTCAGGTTCAGGCTCCAATGCCGAACGTATCGCTACCTATTTTCACCAAAAAGGCACTGCGCAGGTAAGCCTTATACTCTGCAACAACCCTCAGGCAGGCGTACTCACGCGTGCCAAACGCTTAGCCATTCCCTCTTTAGTCTTCAACCGACAAGCGTTCTATGAGTCGGATATCGTCCTCAATGTCCTTAAATCCCAGCACCCCGACCTTATCGTGCTGGCAGGTTTCTTGTGGAAAGTACCTGCTTATCTCACTGAGGCTTATCCTCATAAAATCATCAACATACACCCTTCTCTTTTGCCCAAATACGGCGGCAAAGGAATGTATGGCTCACACGTGCACGAAGCCGTCATTACCAATGTCGAAAAAGAAAGTGGCATCACCATTCACTATGTAAACGAACATTACGACGAAGGTAATATCATCTTCCAAGCCAAAACAACCGTACTCCCCACCGATACTCCCGATACCTTAGCCGAAAAAATTCACTTATTAGAATATGAGTATTTTCCAAGGGTCATAGAAGAGTTGCTGTCATAAATATTCTCTAAGCAAATGAAAGTCTAAATACCCTTTGCGTCCATTTTTAATGATTTTGTAAAATGAAGAGGATATCTTTTCGAGAAGCTCATACTCAGCAGTAGCCTGAGGATAGATACCTATTTTTCCGTCCTTAGAGAAAATAATCCGCTTGTCATCTTTGCTAATTTCTATAGTATCAAATGCTATAGGAAGTACTTCTTTTCCTGTGAGATACTGAGGGTCAAACATCTTTAGTTTATCAGGAGGTTCAAACTCGTATTCGTATAAAGAGAATAGTATTTTTTCATATTCTTCTGCAAAAACATTTGAAAAAGTATAGAGATACAAACCATACTTATCACCTCTTTCTACACAAATAGGAATCTGGGTAGCTATAAGTTTTTGCGTATGAGAGTCATAAAAGTATTTTCGTTCACCTATAAACGAAAGATGTTCCTCTGCAAGGCGATCGGTAAGGTAGTAATTTCGTCCGTGAAGTTTTAATTCATAGTTATCACTTATATACGACACATAGTATTCATATGTTAAGGAATCTTTCTCTATGTGATAGCCCAATTTAGGTGATCTATATACATCATTCCCCTGTCTAAAAATCATTTGTCTTAAGTTTTTCTTTGTTTGTTGGATATTGTAATAGCTCACCCCTTTATCAGTAAGCATTTCTATAGAGCCATTATCCGTAAGATAAGCCGATAGCACTCCCGTAAGCGGTTGTTTTTCAAAAAGAGAATTGTAGATATCTATTTGAGTTCCTTCTTTCCCGATAATAGCCCAGCGATTGAAGAGAATCGTATCGTAACTTTTAGGCAATACATTTTGAAGGTATCGGTTTTTGAGTTCGTATTTATCACCTTTAGGAAGCAGATATAAAAACTCATTTATCTTGTGATAGTCGTAATAATCAGATAAATCGTAAAAGTCTGTAAGGTAGGAGGTATCAATAGACTTCCCATTTTCAGCTTTCAAAGAAGTACAAACACTGTATCCGTTTGATATAAATAGCGTTTTATGCTGCAAAGGCACTATCATATCCGATTCTTTTAAAAGATATACCTTTTTACCCTCACCAAAATCGAGCGCCATTAGAGGAAAATACCTCACCTCATAAGGTCGCCATTTCTTAATTTTGGTTTCTTCAGTATAGAAATATCCACCTACATCTTCTGAATCAGCTTTTTTGTATTGCAGGAGTTGTACAGTTGCCAGTGATGGATTTAAAAACTTTACAATGGTTTTGGCTCTTTTTTTATACTTGCCATTATCTTCAGAAAAAGACAATAAATGAGAGGTAACAAGCGGGTGGTTTATAAAGTTTGCCCATTCAGTAGGACGAATGTCGCGTGGATAGATGAGTTTATCTCCCTTTTCTAATAATTCGGATAGCGTTTTTTCTTTGGTATCATATTTCCACGACAGGGTAAAAGGGCGGTAATACCCCTGATAGGTTTCATCGTAGTGTTTTTGTAGTGAAGCTTCAACATATTTGCCATTTTGGGTTTGTTTATAGACTGTTATGTCACTATCTTTATTGTAAACAATGAGGGCAATGTCTTGAGATGGCAAGGTATATTGCGCATAAGCCAAAGATGTAAAAAGAGATAATATGGCAAAACAAAGTTTCATTTTGAAGGGTGTTTTAATTTTATAGGGCAAAAATATATTTTTTCTAACATATTTCAAACAAAAACATTAAATTTATCTCAGTTTTTGTCCAAATAAGACAATAAAAGAAATATATGGTGTGTCAACCCGAAAAAAAGAGAGGCATCACCATTCACTATGTAAACGAACATTACGACGAAGACAATCCTCTTTTTTACTAACTCTTATCTTCCTAACTGCTAATTTAGATATTAGAAAAATGTTAATGATTCTTAAATCCCTGCAAATATTTTAAAGTTTAGAAAACAGAACACTTGATAGTCTTTTGTAGGTCTAAAAATGTTAAAACATTGCATATCAATAAAATGAAAAGAACACCTTCTTTGTCGTTTAATAGGAGTTTGACCGAAGGAAGAGCGAAGCTAAGACGAACCTATACCGAAGCTAAGGCGAAGGAAAGACGTTAGTATGTTGAATATCAATAGAAGAAATGTGCTTCATAAATTATTGAAGAAAAAATCATAAAATAGAGTTTTTAACAAATAAAACGCAATATTTTAATTTCTCACTCTGAACTCGTATTAATTTAAATTTTGGCTAATTTGCTAATTTCCTAATTTCTTAATTTGCTAATTACCACATTCTTACCTCTTACCTCTTACCTCTTACCTCTCAAAAATTTTGCAGTTTCAAATATTTGTCGTACTTTTGCGCCCTAAAAATAAAAGTGTCGTTTGATGACACTACTAAGGAATGTTTAATTTTTAATAAAAATCACAAAGAGTGGACACATTAAGCTACAAAACCATCTCTGCCAACAAAGCCACTGTAAACAAAAAGTGGGTCTTGGTAGATGCTGATGGACAGACTTTGGGTCGCCTTGCCTCTAAAGTAGCCAAGCTACTTCGCGGTAAGTACAAACCCGAATTTACCCCTCACGTTGATTGTGGCGATAACGTAATTGTTATCAACGCCGAGAAAATCAACCTTACAGGGAACAAATGGGAAGATAAAAGCTATCTTCGCCACACTGGTTACCCAGGAGGACAACGCTTCACAGGAGTAAAACAACTCCTCGACAAACACCCAGAACGTATCATCGAAAAAGCTGTAAAAGGTATGTTACCAAAAACAAGATTGGGTGCAGCAGTTTTACGTAATTTAAAAGTGTATGCAGGTACCGAGCACAAACAAGAAGCTCAACAACCTGTTACCATTAACTTAAACGATTTGAAATAATGGAAGTAATTCACACCATTGGTAGACGAAAAACCGCCGTAGCGCGTATCTACCTTAAAGCAGGTAACGGTACTATCACCGTAAACAAACGCGAACTCAACAATTATTTCACTACCCCTACACTACAATACAAAGTAAAACAAGCCCTCAGCCTTGTAGGTGCTGAAGATGCTTACGATGTAAAAGTAAACGTGTATGGTGGTGGTATCACTGGTCAAGCCGAAGCCGTTCGTTTGGCTATCGCTCGCGCACTTTGCGAACTCGACGCTGAAAACCGCGCCATATTGAAACCCGAAGGGCTCCTCACTCGCGACCCTCGTATGGTTGAGCGCAAGAAATTCGGTCAGAAAAAAGCCCGTAAGAGATTCCAATTCTCTAAACGTTAATATCAATTTGCTCCTTAGTTTAGCATCCAAATGGCTCAGGCGGTTATCTAAAATTTATAAAATCTCTCCAAGCTATTGCTAATAGTAGGAACGTAAACTATTTAAAAAGAAATGGCAAATAACATAGAAATTAAAGATTTATTAGATGCAGGCGTACATTTCGGTCACCTTACCCGCAAATGGAATCCTAATATGGCTCCCTACATCTATATGGAACGCAACGGTATCCACGTAATCAACTTGTACAAAACCGCTGCTAAAATTGAAGAGGCTGCAGAAGCCCTCAAAAAAATCGTAGCCTCTGGCAAAAAAGTACTTTTTGTGGCTACTAAAAAACAAGCAAAAGACGTTGTTGCCGAAAAAGCAACTTCAGTAAAAATGCCTTACATCACCGAGCGTTGGCCTGGTGGTATGCTTACTAACTTTGTAACTATCCGTAAGGCAGTAAAGAAAATGTCGTCTATCGATAAAATGAAAAAAGACGGTACTTTCGATACCCTTTCAAAACGTGAAAAACTACACGTAGAACGTATGCGCGAAAAACTCGAAAAGAACTTAGGGTCTATCGCCGATATGTCTCGCCTCCCTGGTGCTCTATTTGTAGTCGATACACTCCGTGAACACATCGCTGTAAGAGAAGCGCAAAAATTAAACATTCCTATTTTCGCAATGGTAGATACAAACTCCGACCCTCGTGAGGTGGATTTTGCTATCCCTGCCAACGACGACGCTTCTAAAGCTATCGAAAAAGTACTTTCTTACATCACCGAAGCTGTAAACGAAGGTCTTTCAGGTAGAACAGCCGAAGCTAACAAAGAAGCTGAAGCAACTGAATAAATCAAATAAGCTTTGACAAAGTCCCAAACTTTGTCAAAGCCTTAAAATTATTTTTTAACTCACTTTCACCGGCTTCTCCCTCCCCTCGGGGGAGGGCTGGGGAGAGGATAAACATTAATAAAAATGGCAAATATTACCGCCGCAGACGTAAATAAACTCCGCCAAGCTACCGGCGCAGGTATGATGGACTGTAAAGCTGCCCTCATCGAAGCCGAAGGCGATTTCGATAAAGCAATAGAAGTATTGCGCAAAAAAGGTCAGAAAGTAGCTGCTAAACGCGCTGACCGCGATTCTAAAGAAGGGGCTGCTATCGCACAAGTGAATGCTAACCACACAGTAGGTGCTATCATCTCTCTCAACTGTGAGACCGACTTCGTAGCCAAAAATGCCGATTTCGTAGCCCTCGCTAAAGATTTAGCTGATCTCGCCCTTACTGTAAATAGCAAAGACGAACTTCTTGCCCTTAACTACAAAGGTATTACCGTAGCCGAAAAACTCCTTGAACAAACAGGTGTGATCGGTGAGAAAATAGAACTCGGGGCTTTCGAAAAAGTAGAAGCGCCTTTTGTAGGTTCTTATATTCACCACGGTAACAAAATCGCTGCAATCGTAGGCTTATCAGCTGCAATCGCTGATGCTGCCGAAGTAGGTAAAAACTTGGCGATGCAAATCGCTGCTATGGGTGCTGAAACTCTTTCTTACAAAGATTTCTCTCCTGAGTACATCGCTAAAGAAACCGAAGCACGCATCGCTATTATCGAAAAAGAAAACGAAGAGTTACACCGTTTGGGCAAACCGCTCAAACACGTACCTCAATACGTTTCTCAAGCACAACTCACTCCCGAAGTATTAGCTAAAGCTGAAGCCGATGCTAAAGCTGAATTGAAAGCTGAAGGTAAACCAGAACAAATTTGGGATAAAATCCTTCCTGGTAAGATGCAACGCTTCATCTCCGATAACACTACCCTCGACCAAGAGAAAGCTCTCCTCGACCAAGTGTACATCTACGATGAAAGTAAAAAAGTATCCGATTTTGTAAAATCTAAAAATGTAGAGATTACAGCTTTCAAACGCGTAGCCTTGTAATTTATATATTTAAATGATATATGTTAAAAACTCCTCTTACTATTGAGTAGGGGGAGTTTTTCTCTAACTACTAACAACCCTCTTAAAAAACATTACCCAATAATAGAAATGAAACATATTATCTATTTATTCCTCTACCTCAGTTTTACTACTGCTCAAGCACAATGGAATATTGCCCTTCCTAATGGCGAAACCCTTAATCTCCAATGGCAAGAGCGCGAAAACTCTCAGCAAAATAAAGGTATTCACACCTTTGTAGGCTACAGCCAAAACCAGTTTGTGGCTACTTTGGTAGTACCCCCTAATAAAGAGGCTTCTGGTAGCTTGCAATGGGAAGGGACTACTTACCAACTTATAGGCTCACAGCAAGGTAAGCTATCAGCAAAAGAGCGACTCCGCCATAACCCCAATGCAAAATGTGGTACCGATACTCACCAGCACACCTCTCATTTTCCTTCTCCTCAAAACAGCCCTACAGTACGCCCTATCACCACTACTACATCTATAATGCCTAACGACCCTGAGGGGGTTCTCTATCTCTATCGCTTGGCAGTATTGGTTGATTACTACGATTTTGCCCATACTTTCGGCAGTGATATCACACAAGTAAAAAACTTCCTGCTCAACCTCGAAACTTTTCTCAACGAGGTATATGTACGCGATATAGGAGTGAAATTCAGCATCGTAGACGATAACCGACTCATTATTCAGGAAGCTACTAAGCAGTTGTACAATCAAAAATCACGACGAGATATCATCGAAAATTCAACTGAAAAAATCAATGAACTCATTGGTGATAAACAATATGATTTAGGAATTGTAATCGGTCCTGGCACCGATGCTACCTTATCAGGACTCGCTTTCTTTTCTGGAGGATTTCGTCTTGTAAGAAAAGGAGGGGCTTCGGCAATAGCTGAAAATGCAACCATCGCTCACGAAATCGGACATTTATTTGGTGCCGATCACACTTTTAAAAACGTCTACTCAGGTAACTCTCTTTATACAGAACCTGGATACGGTCAATCACTGATGGGCTATAGCAACGATTTTCCCGATGGAGCTTTCTTTTCACTCCCTACCGCTTATCAAATACGTAGCGGGATTGTCAATAGGTCTTATTTCAAAGATTCTCAGCGCACTCAGTTAGTAGACCGCAATGGGAATGATGTGAGTAATTTCAATTATGCTTATGGTATCAAAACCGAAAACTCTTTTCCTACAATCGACCGCACTAAACTACAAGAAACCTATACCATTCCTAAGGACACTTATTTCCAATTCCGTATCAAGGCGACAAACACTAACAATCTTCCTATTTATTACACAGCGCAACTCACCAGTAGGGCAGGAGTAAACGATCCTAAGTTCCTCACTCGTAAGGGGAAAACAGAAGGGAATCCTATCACTTTCCAAACACAATACAGCGATTTAGGAGGCTTTATAGAGTATACACGTCCCAATGCAAAAGGCGAACACCTCTTTTGGGTGGCAACCTCTAATCCTGCGCCCCAACACTTTGTGAATTACGATATGGTAGCTGTAAAGGTGAACATCGCCGACGGTAAAACTTTCGCTATCACTAACGGAATGAACGACGAGTACCAAGGGGGTGATAAAATAACACTTCATTGGCAAGTAGATCCTAACTTCTTTGACCCCAATAGCAAAGTGCGCATCTTCCTTTCCGATGATTTAGGTAAAACTTTTAAATATACTTTGGTAGAAACCACCGAAAACGATGGTACTTGCGAGATTACACTTCCTAATATCGAGATAGGCACAGTAGAATGGGGCAAACAACCAAAAATCCAACTTCCTGCGGGGGTTATCAAAGTGGAAGTGATAGACCATATCGCTTTTGCTATCACCAATGTAGCGCCTTATAAAACCTCTAACGGAAAATCAGTGCCTAATGGAGGCTTTAAAATTAAAAAGAAAACAGGAACGCCCTCTCCTTTAACTTTTGTAGAGAATAGCAAACCCAAAAATGTAACCGTTCAATGTGCTAATGAGATACCTGCACCTGCCAACCCTATAACCGAAGGGGGCTGTGGAGCAGTAACTATTACCCATACAGATAAAAAGCTTGCTGGAACTTGTCCCAATAGCTTTACCATTCAGCGCACATTCAAGGCTTACGATGGCTGTGAAACCATTACTTATCAACAAACAATCGTAGTGAATGATACCCAAAAACCTACTTTTGTAGGGAGCTTACCTCAAGATGCAACGATTGATGAAGGAGCTAAAATACTTCTTGGGGCTACTCTTACTGCTACCGATAATTGTAAAGGTACATTTCAAGTCGTTCCTACCAAAGAAACCCTTGGCAATAAAATAATATATACTTGGGTAGCCAAAGATGATTGTGCTAATGAGTCAGTACACAAGCAAACCATTATAGTAAGACCCATAGCAAAAAAACCACAGCAAGAGCCAGAGAAAAACATTGTTATCTACAATGGCATTTCTACCGAGAATACTAACAATTATTTCACAGTAGAAGGAGCAGATACTAATAGTTCTATTCATCTTCTCATTTTTGATGAAATGGGGTTAAAAGTATATGAAAACGAGCATTATGGCAAAAATGGCGATTATTTTAGAGGTTATGCCAATGCCAAAGGTTTTATAGGGAATAGCAAAGCTCTTCACGGCACTTATTTCTATATCGTTCGTTACAGCAAGCGCGGAAAAGAAGAACAACAAAAAGGCTTTTTATATGTAAGGTAAAACTTCATTTTCTTTTGAAAATAAATCTTTTTAATAAAAACTTCTTTCGTTTTCTTTGCACATTTCAATAATATTAACTACTTTTGTCGCTCATTAATATATTTGCGTAACTAAATAATTCATTAACACATAATTCATAACTAATTAAATATATTATGGACGTAAAAAAATAATGACCTCCTTAGAGGCAAAACACCCAGGAGAAAAAGAGTACTTGCAAGCAGTACACGAAGTGCTTGAATCAGTACAAGAGGTGTACAACCAGCACCCCGAATTTGCCAAAGCTAAAATTATAGAACGTATCGTAGAGCCCGACCGCATTCATACCTTCCGCGTGGATTGGGTAGATGATAAAGGCGAAGTGCAAAGCAACCTCGGCTACCGCGTGCAGTTCAACGCTGCCATAGGTCCCTATAAAGGTGGTATCCGTTTCCACAAAGCTGTAAACCCTTCAATGCTTAAATTTCTTGGCTTCGAACAAACTTTCAAAAATGCACTTACTACCCTGCCTATGGGAGGTGCTAAAGGGGGTTCTGATTTCGACCCTACCGGTAAATCCGATGCTGAAATTATGCGTTTCTGCCAAGCCTTTATGCTCGAACTTTGGAAATACATAGGCCCTGATACCGACGTGCCTGCTGGCGATGTGGGTGTAGGCGGACGCGAAATAGGCTATATGTACGGTATGTACAAGAAATTAGCCCACGAGTATAACACTGGGGTACTCACCGGTAAAGGTATCAACTGGGGAGGTTCGCTCATTCGTCCTGAAGCTACAGGTTATGGCGCGCTCTACTTTGTAGACCATATGCTTAAAAAACTCGGCAAAGACATCAAAGGACAACGCGTAGTAGTATCAGGATTTGGTAACGTAGCGTGGGGTGCCTCACAAAAAGCAACTCAGTTGGGTGCCAAAGTTATCGGACTTTCAGGCCCCGATGGTTGTGTAGAAGTACCTAATGGTATGACTCACGAAATGATTGACTATATGCTCGAACTCCGCGCTTCTAACCGCAACATCGTAGCTCCTTTTGCCGAAAAATTTGCTAAAGAAAGTAAGTTTACCGCAGGTAAAAAAGCGTGGACTATCCCTTGTGATATTGCCTTACCTTGTGCTTTCCAAAACGAATTAGACGGCAATGACGCTCAAATGCTTATCAAAAATGGTGTAAAACTCGTAGCCGAAGTATCGAATATGGGTTGTACTCCTGAGGCAATCAAAGTGTTCCAAGATGCTAAATTGCCTTTTGCCCCAGGTAAAGCAGTGAATGCAGGAGGAGTAGCTACTTCAGGTCTTGAAATGACTCAAAACGCAGCGCACCTCGCGTGGAGAGCTGAAGAAGTTGATGCTAAGTTGCACCAAATTATGGAGTCTATCCACAACGCTTGCCTCAAATATGGTCAGGAAGATGGTTATATTAACTACGTGAAAGGTGCTAACATTGCAGGCTTTATGAAAGTAGCGCACGCAATGCTCGACCAAGGCGTGGTTTAATTTAATAAACAATTGATAATGAACAATCAACAAAAAAGCTGCTTCTTAAAATGAGGCAGCTTTTTTTAATCCTTTTACTTCTTATGAATAATCTTTATATATAAATACCGATTTCTTTCGATTTTCTTCTCACTTTTCACCCTCTAACCACTCACTTTTAACTATTCACTATCAACTACTTATACACCTTTTCTATACCAATCGTCCAAGATTCGTATAAGCTTCCTATAAGCTCTCTATAAGCTAACCCCACCCTCCTAACAGCCTTTTTTCACCAAAAATCCCCTTAGCCTCCTTCTGAAAAACTCCGTTTCCTTCCGATAGTTCAGATATGTCACTTTTAGGGGTATACACTTTGCCAAAGTTTTTGCCTATGCGGCTCGCACCTCATTTTCTAATTCTCTAATTGCCATTCACGCATTTCTTAACCCAAGTTCATTTTTCCATCGCTTTTTCACCGTTACTTTGCACTGTAAAACAAAAACAACTTAAAAATGAACTTAAAAATGTTTAGTATCACACTTCTTATGACGTTGGCTACCTTAAAGTCCAACGGTCAAAATCCTGACCTCCTCACATTGGTCACTGCGGCTACACAAGCCCCTTCAGGTCACAATTCTCAACCTTGGTTCTTCACTGTTGAGAACAACCGCATCATTATTACGCCCGATTTTACCAAAGCGCTCCCTGCGGTAGACGGCAAACACCGCGAACTGTTTATGAGCTTGGGCTGTGCTCTGGAAAACCTCTGCCTAAAAGCCACCGAATTGCACTATCACACTCAGGTACAACTCACCAGCGAAGGCGTCATCACCGTGCTTTTGCAAAAACGAGAAGATGTAACACCCAGTTCCTTAGCAGCTGTCATTCCTAAACGCCAAACCAACCGTTCGGTATACGACGGCAAACGCATCGACGCTCCTTTGCTCCAAAGTTTAGTAAGCAAAGCTATGGACGATACGGGCGCAAAGCTCTACACTTTCGCCAATGGTTCTCCGCTTTTTGCAACACTCACCGAAGCAGTAATGCAAGGCAATGCAGTGCAAATGGCTGACCCCGCTTTCAAAAACGAACTCCTCTCGTGGATACGCTTCAACAAAAAGCATTCTGAAAGCACTCACGACGGACTCAGTTACGCAGTGCTCGGCGCTCCTAATCTCCCTCGTTGGGTAACCGAGCCCATTGTAAAGGCATCACTAAAAGCCGATAAGCAAAACAAAACCGACTTGAAGAAGATACAATCTTCCTCCGATATAGTGCTTATCACTTCTGAGAAAGACGATATCCGCACCTGGATAAATACAGGTTGTTTATTAGAACGCTTTTTGCTCGTCCTTACCGAAGCAGGTATTGCCAATGCTTACCTCAATCAGCCGTGTGAAGTGCCCGAACTCCGTGCGCAACTGCAAGCCGATTTGCCCATTGCAAAAGCCTATCCACAAATCCTCTTGCGCATCGGCTATGCGAAGCCTGTAGCTTATTCCAAGAGAAAAGATATCAAAGAAGTAATTAAAAATCGCAAATAAAGTCTCTTTTGCAATATCAACTTTGCCAAAGTTTCTACCCGCCCGTCGCGCTACGACCTTTGGCAAAGTTTAAATCTATAATTAGTTATTTAATTATATTGTTCTATTTCATTACTCTCATTACTATTTAAAAATTATTCATTTGCAGAAAGAAGAAGTTTTTAGTATTTTTGCCGAAAATTATAAAATAACATATAAATATGATAACTATACAAAGTAGATTAATTGAAAGAATGAAAAATACAGAAGATATTTCTTTAGAAGAAATCTTTGGTGATGATTTTATGGATGATTCAAATAAAAAAGGGATGAATATAAAAGATAAATTATCTGAAATTGAGTTAGATATAAAGGATGTAAGAAATTTAGGGTTTAGTTATACAAGCGCTAAAGAAGTTCCATCAAGAGGGGATACTGTTCTTACCTTTGAAAAAGGTAAAGATAAAAAAGGTAAAGAGATAGAAACTTGTGTTTTGTTTGTAGATATAAGAAACTCTGTACAATTGAATGAAAAACATTCTTCTAATACGATGGGGAAGATATATACTGCTTTTACTAAGTCAATGTTAAAGATAGCACAATATCATTCGGGAGAAGTCAGAAATATAATAGGAGATAGAGTAATGATTGTATTTCCTACAGAAAATTGTGCTGAAAATGCAGTCGAATGTGCTGCATCTATTAACCATATTTCAGAAATTATGAATGAGGTTTTTAGCGATGTTGATTTTAGATGCGGGATAGGCATTGACTATGGTAAAATGAGAGTTATAAAAGTAGGTATAATACGACTGGGAGATAATAATGTAGAGAATAAGAATTTAGTTTGGATTGGAAACCCTGCAAATATAGCTTCAAGGTTAACCGATATAGCAAATAAAGAAATAGATCTTGTGTGTGTAAGTTATGAGGGTTTTTTAGGGAGTGCACCTTCAGTAGAAAAAAGGATGAATTATGAAGAATTTTTTAATAAATTTGAATCGGAAAAAGGAAACTTTTATTTTTCTAGAGAAAAGATTTTAGATTTAAAAAAAGAAAAACAAGCAATACCTCCAATACTTATAACAAAGAATGTTTATGATCATTTATCTCCAAGTATTAGAGATCTTTTTAAGGAACAAGGTATAAATATAAAAAATAGTTCAACAAAAATATACGGAGCAGATTTAGAATGGGAATGGGAATAAAAATAGACATAGCAATTAAGAGGTTAGAAATGGTAACTCAATGGATTTCTAACTGTGATACCAAAATCTCTTTTGTATTGACTTTTTATGGTGTTGCAATAACAATTTTATTTACCTCAGGTTTTGATTTTTATAAAATACTTCATTTTGAGTGTACAGGAGGTTCTTTTTCAGATGTTATTCATTTTTTTAGGATGATTATTTGTTTGGCATTTTTTGTTTTATTGTGTTCTACTTTTTATTATATATTCAAAACTTTAAAAGCAAGAGTAGAGCCAAACACAAAAGATTCCAATATATTTTTTGGACTAATAGCAAAAAAGGAGTTTGAGGATTTTCAAAAAGAAGTTGATAATGAAACACAAGAAGACTTTTTAAAAGATATTAATAATCAAATATATATAAATTCAAAAATAGCAGATGAGAAATTTTTATTTTACAATAAAAGTTTGAATAGCTTATTTTGGTCACTGATAGTGTTTTTTATACTTTTAGTGCTAAATACATTTAGCTAAGTATAATATTGACTTTTTTGATAAAAATATATTATCTTTGCGTTGTGTTTTTAATATTACTAAAATGGATCAATAGTTGAAAAATAGTTCTTACTGATTTATATTATATTGTTACCTTTGAGTAGTGTCCTTTCCCTTTTTTGAATAGAACTGATGAATGTTTATAATCAGTAGGTTAATTCAATTATTGATTGATATTAATAACTTTGAGTATGGAGAAAATAGCAGAACTTATACTTAGTCTTTGGGATAAATCTACCAATAGAAGATTAAAAGATATTGAAAAAGAAACGGAATTATTTAATCTTTTAAAAGAGAAAGGATTAAATGATTTTAAAGAGATAGAATTTGAAATTATTTTTTATAGACTTACAGGTATTAAAACTAATTATGCTTTTGCTCAAAAACTAATAAAGTTTAAGAAAGAGATTGGTGGTAAATATACTTTTGATTATTATAGGAAAATATTTCCATATTTGGTAGAAGATGAAAATGGGAATATAAAAGTTAATATCAATTATTGGCAAGAAGCAATACTTAAATTTATTTTGTGGGGAATTCTTATTTTTTCACCAATTGTTTTTTGTTTAATTATTTTTCTTAATGAATACTCCTCAGAAAGAGATTTAGTATTTAAAATTTTAGGTTATACAATTTCTGTATTTTTATTTTTTTTATTCATCTTATATTTTACGATAGTGCATATAAAGCTTCATATTTAAAAAAGAAAATAGACAAAACTATGACTGGTTCTAATAATGTGTAGTTAACTTCTTATAATATGCAAGAACAAGAATCCCAAATATACGGCATTCGTGCCCTGATAGAAGCTCTCAAAGCAGGTAAAACCATCGATAAAGTCTTCTTGCAAAAAGGCTTACAAGGTAGTTTGTTTAGAGAGCTAATGCCTCTACTGCAAGAAGCCCAAGTGCCCGTGCAGTATGTGCCCGTTGAGAAACTGAACCGCCTTACCAAGAAAAACCACCAAGGGGTAGTGGCGAACCTCTCCCCCGTAGATTATCACAACTTTGAGGATTTGGTAATCTCAGTTACCGAAAGCGGAGCGACACCACTTTTCCTTGTGTTAGACCACCTTTCTGATGTGCGCAACTTTGGTGCGATTATCCGCACGGCAGAGTGTACAGGTGTTTCGGGGATTATCATTCCTAAGCGTGGCAGTGTGAGTATCACCGCCGATACTGTCAAAACCTCGGCTGGAGCTGTGTTTCGCGTGCCTATCTGCAAGGTCGAAAACCTTGTAGATGCGGTCTACTACCTGCAAGGCAGTGGCATTAGGGTAGTGGCAGCAACCGAAAAGACTAGTCAATTGCTATACGCCGAAGACTTTACGGTACCTACCGCTATTGTGATGGGGGCGGAAGACGTCGGGGTATCGCCAGCAGTACTCAAAGTAGTAGATAGCAAAGCCAAATTGCCAATGGTAGGCGATATCAGTTCGCTAAACGTTTCGGTAGCTTGTGCTGTTTTCTTGTACGAAGCTCTCAAACAACGACTCTAATCTTCCAAACCCTATCTCCTAAAACCGATGAACCGCCAACAAACCCGAGGTGTCCTTTTTTTGCTATTGCTTATCATAGTACTACAATTTGCCTTTCGTAATCTCAGTTTTAACCGCACTTTCGCCCCTACTGAAACTACTGTACTTCAACGGGAGATGGACTCGCTAAGAGCTCTTGTTTCCTTGCCTAAAAAAGATACCATTTACCCTTTCAATCCCAATTTTATTACAGACTACAAAGGCTTCAAACTCGGACTCACTCCAGAGCAAATCGACCGCTTGCAAGCTTTTCGCGCACAGAATAAGTATGTCAATTCTGCCGAAGAGTTCCAACAAGTAACCGGTGTGCCTGACAGTCTTCTGCACAAAATAGCCCCTTCTTTTAAGTTCCCCGAATGGGTGAAAAACCGCAGAACTTCTTCTTATATCTATGAAAAATACCCCCAAAAACACTACCCCAAACAAGATATCAACACCGCAACTGCCGAAGAACTGATGAAAATCTACGGTATAGGCGAAGGCTTTTCTAATCGCATCTTGAAATACCGCAACAAATTGCACGGCTTTACCTATATCAACCAAGTGGCGGAAGTCTACGGACTCGAAAAGGAAGTATACGAACGAGTAGCCGAGCGCTTTGAGGTACAAACAACACCCGTGATTGAGAAGAAGGACATCAATACTCTCAATATGTACGAACTCAGCAAAATTCCTTATGTGAAATACGGAGAAGGCAAGAAGATAGTAGGCTTGCGTTCCGAGCTCGGTACGCTCAAATCCTTTGATGACCTTTTGCAAATAGAGGGTTTTGATAAACAACGCATCGCCCGATTGCAGTTGTATCTCTATATCGAACAGTAGCCTTCAAGATAATTAAAAAGAATTTCGTTCTTCTTTAACACTTTTTTTTCAATAAGTAAACTCCCTCTTTTTACCAATTGAAATTCAACTAACTAACGTCCTTCCTTCGTCTTTCCTTCGTCTTAGGTTCGTCTTAGCTTCGCTTTACCTTCGGTGTAGGTTCGCTTGTTCTTCAGAAAACGTAAAACACTTATTTATTTGTTTTACAGCCGATTAATATGTTTTATGGTATAAAATACCTAAAAGTATTTTCCTTGTTTAATACTGAAAAAAATGCAGCCATATAACAAACTTTAACATTTTTTCTTCAATCTTATTGCCACTATGCACCATTTTTATTGAATAACACTTCTCTGACAATTAACACTCTTCTTTTCACCCTCTGATTAAAAAAAACGTAATTCGTAATTCGTAATTCGTAATTATTTTATATCTTTGCCCCTTGGTATTAGAATAAGCATATAACGAATGAATTTTAACTATTCTGAAACACAACGAATGGTAGCCGATGCGGCTAAAGAGTTTGCCGAAAAATATATCCGTCCACACGTGATGGAATGGGACGAAAGTCAGGAATTTCCTGTGGAGGTATTCCGCAAAGCAGGCGAACTTGGCTTTATGGGCGTTTTAGTACCCGAAGCCTACGGTGGCTCAGGTCTCGACTACCACGATTATATCGCGATTGTGGAAGAAATCTCAAAAGTCGACCCTTCTATAGGGCTCTCAATAGCAGCTCACAACTCTCTTTGTACCAATCATATCCTTAGCTTTGGTAGCGAACAGCAAAAACAACGCTGGTTGCCCAAATTGGCTTCAGGTGAATGGATAGGCGCTTGGGGCATTACCGAACACAATACCGGTTCTGATTCCGGAGGTATGGCTACTACGGCTGTAAAAGACGGCGATGAGTGGATACTGAACGGTACTAAAAACTTTATTACTCACGGCAAAACAGGACAGATAGCCGTAGTCATTGCTCGTACCGGCGAGAAGGGTAACAAACACGCCATCACAGCCTTTGTAGTGGAACGCGGTACGAAGGGTTTTAGCAGTGGTAAAAAAGAAAACAAACTTGGTATGCGCGCCAGCGAAACCGCCGAAATGATATTTCAAGATTGTCGTATTCCCGATGCCAATCGTTTGGGTGAAGTAGGCGACGGCTTTATTCAAGCAATGAAGATATTAGACGGCGGACGTATTTCTATCGGTGCTCTTTCTTTGGGTATTGCCAAAGGCGCTTACGAAGCCTCCCTCAAATACGCCAAAGAACGTATGCAATTCGGTAAACGCCTCATCGACCTACAAGCCGTTGGTTTCAAACTCGCCGATATGGCTACCGAAATAGAAGCTTCCGAACTGCTCTTGCACAAATCGGCTTTCCAAAAGAACAACGGTCAGCGCGTAACCCTATCGGGGGCGATGGCAAAGATGTACGCCTCCGAAGTGTGTGTGCGTGTCGCTACCGAAGCCATTCAAATTCACGGCGGTTATGGTTATACGAAAGATTTTCCAGTCGAAAAATTCTTCCGTGACTCCAAATTGTGTACCATAGGCGAGGGAACAACCGAAATACAGAAATTAGTCATCAGTCGACAAATAGATAAGAACTCATAATTAAAAACGAACGAATATGTTATCCAATTCCAGCAAGTATGCCATCAATGCAGTAATATACCTTGCCATACACTCGTCGGCAAGCCATAGAATAGCGCCCAAAGACGTGGCAGAAGCGCTACATATTCCTACGCCCTTTTTGGCAAAAATATTGCAAACTTTAGCCCGCAAAAAGGTAATTAGCTCCAACAAAGGACCTGGGGGAGGCTTTTGGCTCTCCGATGAGGAAAAACAAGCTCCTTTAATGACCGTTGTAGAGCAAATAGGTGAAGCCGATAAGTTTATCGCCTGTGCGATGGGCTTCAAAGAGTGTTCATCAGAGAAACCCTGTCCGTTACACGCTTCCGTACAGCCTTTCAGAGATAATTTTATGCGAGAACTTAGCGAGAACTCCATAGCCTCCTTTGCTCAAAAAATTGCTGATAAGACTGCTTTCTTATCACCTACGGAGTAATGATGTTAGTCGCACGAGCAATTATCTATTTACAAATTTATCATAGTATATAAACTTAAAAAATAATTATATATGGAGAACGGGAAATTCTTTACTATTCTCAGTTGGGTAGCTACTGCTACTGCCATTGGTATGTATGTATCCTACATACCACAGATTCACGATAATCTCAACGGTAAACCAGGCAATCCTATTCAGCCCTTGGTAGCTGCTATTAACTGTGCCTTGTGGGTCACTTACGGACTGCTCAAAAAGCCCAAACGCGATATACCCGTAGCTCTTGCCAATGCTCCAGGTATCATTTTCGGTCTCATTGCCTTTGCAACTGCTTTGTAATTGGGTTGTCACACACTTTACCAAAGTTTCTTGCTCGTGTGGCTCGAAACTTTGGCAAAGTTGAAAATACTACACTCTCCTCCCTTGTTAATTCTTAATTGTCAATTGTCAATTGAAAAGATATGTTACAACTAAACACTATTAGAGAAGAAAAAGACCGCGTGCTCTCCGGTCTTAAAAAGCGCAACTTTAAAGAGTTGTCTCTCATAGACGATATTATCGCCTTAGACGAAAAACGCCGTAGCACTCAGCTTTCATTAGATGAAACACTGGCGAAATCCAACAACCTTTCTAAGGAAATAGGCAACCTCTTCAAAGCAGGTGAAACCGATAAAGCTAATACCCTTAAAGAGCAAACTGCTACCCTTAAAGAAGATATCAAAACCCTTACCGATACTCTCAACACTACCGTAGAGGAGCTTAACGATTTGCTCTACCGCGTGCCTAATATCCCTAATGAGTTAGTGCCCGAAGGTACTTCCGAAGCCGACAATGTAGTGGTATTCGAGGCGGGCACTATTCCTGACTTAGGTAAAGACGCTCTTCCTCACTGGGAACTCGCCAAGAAGTACGACCTCATCGATTTCGAGTTAGGCGTAAAGCTCACCGGTGCAGGCTTTCCTGTGTACAAAGGCAAAGGAGCAAAACTGCAACGCGCTCTCATTACCTACTTCCTCGACAAAAACACCGAAGCAGGCTATAACGAATACCAAGTGCCTCACGTAGTAAACGAAGCCTCAGGCTATGGTACCGGTCAGTTACCCGATAAAGAAGGACAGATGTACCACGTAGGGGTAGATAACCTCTACCTTATCCCTACCGCTGAGGTGCCTGTAACCAATATTTTCCGCGATACTTTGCTCAACGAAAGCGATTTGCCTATCTGCTGTACCGCCTATACGCCTTGCTTCCGTCGTGAAGCCGGTAGCTATGGCGCTCACGTACGCGGGCTCAACCGCTTGCATCAGTTCGACAAGGTGGAGATTGTACGCATTGAACACCCCGACCGCTCTTATAAAGCACTCGAAGGAATGATAGAACACGTAAAAGGCATTCTCAATGAGTTGAAACTCCCTTACCATATCTTGCGCCTTTGTGGTGGCGATTTAGGCTTTACCTCAGCAATTACTTACGATTTCGAGGTATATTCCACCGCTCAAGAAAAGTGGTTAGAGATAAGCTCAGTGTCTAATTTCGAAACCTTCCAAGCCAACCGTCTTAAATTGCGTTTCAAGGACGCCGACGGTAAAAACCGCTTAGCACATACCCTCAACGGTAGTTCTCTTGCCCTTCCGCGCGTATTAGCTGGCATTTTAGAAAACTATCAAACCCCCAATGGTATTGTAGTACCCGAAGTTCTCAGAAAATACACAGGCTTCGATATTATTAATTAGTACGAACTACATATTATACAACTTTGCCAAAGTTTCAAATTTTGGCAAAGTTTTTTATTACCTGTACGTGCTACAACCTTCTAGAGTATTTATTTGAAAAGATTATTTTGTATTTTAAATATTATTCATAACTTTGCCTTAAATTTACAACCGATTAAAATGAGAATCATCGCTAAGAAAGCTATAGTTGATTTTTATACATTGCATCCTGGAGCAAAAATCCCTTTAGAAGACTGGTATAAAAAAGCTATCTCGGCAGAATGGTCTTGTTTTGCAGATATTAAAAACGACTTTAACAGTGTAGATGCTGTAGGAAATGGCAGATTTGTTTTCAATATCAAAGGAAACCACTTTAGATTGGTTGTTCTTATTCTTTTTGTCCCCAAAATAGTATATATCCGTTTTATAGGCACTCATAAAGAATATGATAAAATCGAAAAAATAAATAAAGTATAACATTATGATAAAAAATGAACTACAATACAACGCTATAATGAAGCGTATCGACGAGCTCTTGCAGGTTGTAAATGATGATACTCACGAAAATGACCCCGATTACATAGAGTTGATGATTCTCACTGACCTTGTTGAAGCCTATGAGGAAATACATTACCCTATAGGAAATATACGCAAAACTGCTTTTATTCCTAAATCTGAAAAAGTAGAAGAAAGTTATGATAATCTAACAATCTAAATATTACTCAATGAAAGAAACTACTGTAATTACTCTCACTAAAACGCAACTCCCCTCTTGGATAGCCGATTTTAATACCAACGAAACCCTTAAAAAACAGCACATCATCATTACCCTGCCCGAAGAGGAACACTGGTTAAAGAAAGACCTCAAACCACTCGTCGTCTTTGCCCAACAGCACAATCAGCAACATCACAAATCAGTGGTGGTGGTGCAACGTGCCTTAGCGCTCGAAGATTTTGAACTCCTCCTGCATATCGCTCCTACCCTCCAAGAGGCGTACGACCTTATTGAACTCGACGAAATAGAACGCGACTTATGGAAGTAACTATCTTAGGTTGTCACAGTGCGACTCCTCGCTCCAATGCCCGTCCTTCGGCTCAACTGCTCGAAATGCGCGGTCATCTGTTCCTCATCGATTGTGGAGAGGCTACCCAAATCGCTCTCCGCAATGTCAATGCTAAGTTCTCCCGCATCAAGCACATCTTCATCTCTCACCTCCACGGCGACCATTTCTACGGACTCTTCGGACTCATCTCTACTTTCCAACTCCTCGGTCGCGAAGCCGAAATGCACATCTACGGTCCTAAGGGCATCAAAGAAGCCGTTTTGCTCATCCTCAAACTCGGCGGTGCTTATACCCCTTTCCCCTTGTATTTTCACGAGCTATCTTCCAAAACCTCCGAACTCTTATACGAAGACGACAAAGTGTTCGTGCGCACCATTCCGTTGCAACACCGCGTCTATACCAATGGTTTTCTCTTTCAAGAAAAAGAAGGCGAACGTCGTCTAAATATCGACGCAATTGCTGAGTATCCCGAGATACAAACATGCGACTATCAGAACATCAAAAATGGCAAAGATATAACATTAGAAAACGGCAAAACTATTGCCAATACCGAACTCACCTTCGACCCTCACCGCCCGCAAAGCTATGCCTATTGTAGTGATACTCTTTATTTCGAAGCTTTGTCTACCGAAATACAAGGTGCAAGAGTCGTGTATCACGAATCTACCTTTTTAAAGATAAACGAAGAACTCGCAGTTAAAACAATGCACTCTACCGCCTATCAAGCAGGACTCACAGCTAAGAATGCCCACGCCGATGCCCTCATTTTAGGGCACTATTCCTCTCGATATCCCGATGTCAATCTCTTCAAGCAGGAAGCACAAGAAGTCTTTAACAACGTCTTTTTAGCCGAAGATGGCAAAAAGTTCATTTTCGATAATTGACAAACAGAAGAAAACATCACTACACCCCCATTCTTTTGGAAAGCCCTTGATACTTTTTCCGTCTTTACATTCCCCCTTCGAAGGGGGTTAGGGGGATGTTTGTATTACACTCTCCCCTATTACCCTCGTCATTCGTCATTCGTTCCTCGTCATTTCTTTCCTTTCCCGCCCCTACATTCCCCCTCATTAAGGAAGTCCGCGAGAGCGGAGTATGTGAGAAGGGGGAGGTTCCTTTTGATTTTCCGTCACACTCCCTCCTATTGCCTATGCCCTAAGGCCTATCACCTCTTCCTCTTTCTTTCGCCTCGAAACCCCGTTTTTTCCATTTTTAGCCTTGTTGTATTATATTATGAGTCAATCACTTATATACCCTTTCTATACCAATCGTCCAAGATTCGTATAAGCTTCCTATAAGCTCTCTATAAGCTAACCCCACCCTTCTTACACCCTTTTTTCACCAAAAATCCCCTTAGTCTCCTTCTGAAAATCTTCGTTTCCTTCCGCTCCCTCAGATGTATCACTTTTAGGGGTATACACTTTGCCAAAATTTGCCTGTGTGGCTCACACTGCCTGTGCGGCTCGCACCTTTGGTAAAGTTGAATAATCTGACAAAACCTCCGCTAGTTTACAAGGCGTAGCCCGTAGCCTTGATTTTGTTTAAATTTTGTTTGATTTCTGAGGCACAGCCTCATTCCTCTAATACAACCTCACACCCCATTTTCTCATTTTCTCTGCCTGTCGCTTTTACGTCGCAATTCCTAGTGCCTAGTGCCTATGACCTAAGGCCTCGCTCCTAATTTTCAACCCTTATCGTACTACGACTTGCTAATTTGCTAATTACGTCGTATCTTTGCATTTTATATCAAAAGTTTGTAAGGCTCCTGCCACCAAAAATGTATATCCAGCATTATAATATAGTAACCCCTTTAGGCTTCGACCTCCCTACCACCGCCCGTTTGTTACTGCGCGAACGCTCAGCTATTGCCCGTTATCCTATGTACGGACAGCTCACCGATGTTTGCCTTTCTAAGATTGGCGACGGAGCTATAGAAAGCCGATTTCAGCAGGTGGTAGAACGCAATGACTTTTCACGTTTAGAAAAGCTTCTGCTCTTGGCGATAGCACCTATTTTCCATAAAATCAGAATCACCCCTCGAACCGCTCTTATCCTTTCCTCTACCAAAGGCAATATTTCAGCGCTTGCCAATGGCGATAGCGCTCCTCTGCTTTCAACTTTGGCTCAAAAAATGGCTAATGCCATAGGGTTAACCACTACTCCCATAGTCGTTTCCAACGCTTGTGTCTCAGGAGCAATGGCACTCTCGGTAGCCGATAGACTCCTAAAAGCCGATGCTTACGATAATGCCATAGTATTAGCAGGCGATGAGATAAGCGAATTTGTGCTTTCGGGCTTTCATTCCTTTCAAGCGATGAGTGCACAACCTTGCAGACCTTATGATGCTCAACGCGATGGTATTACCTTGGGCGAGGCTACCGCAGTGGCTTATGTAACCCGTGAGGCAACAGGCGCTAAAGCAGAACTTTTGGGTAGCAGTTCTATCAACGATGCCAACCATATTTCAGGACCTTCACGCACAGGCGAAGGGCTTTATTTAAGCGTCCTAAACGCCCTCGATGAGGCAAAGTTACGCCCTGAACAAATAGACCTCATCAACGCTCACGGCACCGGCACCCTTTATAACGACGAGATGGAGAGTAATGCCTTTATGCGCGCCGGACTCTTGTCTCCTCCTTTAAACAGCTACAAAGGTTACTTCGGTCATACCTTAGGCACTTCAGGTTTGCTCGAAACCGTACTCACCATCGAATTTGCTCGCCATAAAATCCTCTTAAAGAGCCTGAATTATGAAACCTTAGGCGTTTCACAGCCCATTAATGTACTAAAACAAACCCAACACACAGAAGTAAAACACCTCCTAAAAACCGCCTCAGGTTTCGGCGGAAGCAACACAGCATTAGCAATAAAAGTGATTAACGATTAGATATTTCCAAAATATCATAAGAAATGTTTACAAATCGCGTTAGTATATTAGCAAAATATTTGTATCTTTGCAGAAAATAATGAATATTATGGGAACAGATGTTTTAGAAAAGAAAAAAAGCAAACTACCTTAGATGTAGGTAATAAAAAAATAGGTTTTGCTCTTATAAAAGAAGAAAAAGAAGACGCTCATCAAGAAGAAAACCTAACTACTCTTATAAAAGAAGCCCAAAAAGTGGGAGCCGACCTTTATAAAAAAGGGTTAATTGCTCCTTGTGACCCTATCCGATAAAATGAAAAAGGTAATTTGCGATACGAATGTAATAAGCCGTTATATTCTTAATAGTAGTGCAGAAATAACGATAACCATTGATGAAATGGCCCGCTTTCTATGAGGGTATCGAAAGGGCTAAGCGAATGAAGCTAAAAACAGTAATAAATAGCATTCCAGTAATTAATATCAACGATGATATTTGTAACGTCGCAATGAAACTTGTTTTCCAAAAACCTCATTCAAAAGTTGCCGACACACTGATAGGAGCTACTGCTATTTATTATGATATGAGTATCTATACCTTGAATAAGAAAGATTTTGAACTCATAGGAGCTCCCTTATATAGTATCACTTAAAATATGAAAACTTGTACGATAGAAAATAATACCATAACCCTCAACGACTCTGTGCTTTTCTCCGATAAAAGTACTTCTTTCGTCGATTTCTCCAAAAAAGCTCTCAAAGCCCTGCAAATGGATTATCCCAAGTTCTTCAAAATGGATAACCTCAGCAAGCTCGCTTTTTTAGCAGCCGAAGTCCTCTTGCGTCCGTTTTCGCAGTCGGAGAAAAATAGCGTTGCCCTTGTATTCGCCAATCGTTCTGCCAGCCTCGATACTGACCTTAAACATCAAGCTACTATCTCGAACCCACACGAATATTACCCCAGTCCCGCTGTGTTTGTTTACACCCTACCCAACATCTGTTTAGGTGAGATAAGCATACGCCACCAGCTGAAAACCGAAAACAGTTTTTTTGTATTCGATAGCTACGAGCAAGCTGAACCTTTCCTACAACAGTATAGCCAAGCTCTATTAGCCCAAGGCAAAGCCCAAAGTGTACTAATGGCGTGGGTAGAGTTCTTAGAGGGCGATTATAGAGCCATAGCAACTTTAATAGATTAGTAAAATTAGCTAATTAGCAGATTAGAAAATGTGTAGCATCACAAACTTAGCCTAAATTTTAACTTTGGCTAAGTTATTTACAATAACAATCAGTTATTTTTCATCACGTTTATAAAGAATTTATGGATTTATACAAAGAAACTGACCTTCTAATCAACATTTTAAAGCAGAAAGGACATACTGAAATAGCAACACAATTATCCGATAGTATAAGATATAGTGCTATAGGAACAGAAATATTAATGAAGATAAAGCATCATTTAAACGAGATTTTAAAAACACCTCAAAACTATGATGAAACCATAGTTTCTTTAGCTAAAAGCATAGAGAACAGAATTACAAATGCTTTATAACCTTCATTGCACAATTTGCTAATTTTCAAATTTGCTCATTTGCTAATTCTTCACTATCTTTGCCCCCTAATAATAACTTTTTATAATGGACGCACTTATTTTAGAACTCAAGAACAAAATTATTGAAGTACTCAACTTAGAAGAAGTAACCCCTGAGGATATCAATGAAAACGAGCCCCTTTTTGGCACTGGCTTAGCCCTCGACTCTATTGATGCTCTCGAACTTATCGTACTACTCGACAAGAATTACGGTATCCGCTTAGACGACCCTAAAAAAGGGAAAGAAATCTTCCAATCGGTGAAAACAATGGCTGATTACATCACCGCTCACCGCACCAAATAGCAATGCCGAAAAAAGTAGTCATCACGGGAATGGGTATCAACTCTTCGATAGGTAACACTGTCGGAGAGCATTTTTATGCCCTTACTCATCGCCAGGCAGGTATCAGCAAGATTGAAAATGTAGAAACCATTCACGCCGACCACATCAAGGTAGGCGAAATCAAACGGACGAACGCTGAACTTATTACTGCTTTGCGATTACCCGAAGTGAACGCCTATTCACGCACCTCTCTCTTAGGAATTATCGCCTTACAAGAAGCGATTGCCAATGCTGGTCTTACCCAAAAAGACCTCTCTCACTGCGGACTTATTATGGCATCTACTGTTGGGGGTATGGATATGACTGAAAACTATTTCTTCCGCTATGGCGATGATGAACCCCTGCGACGCTATATCACTACTCACAACATAGGCGAGGTAACTCACCAAATCGCCGATTATGTACGCATAAAAGGCGTTGTAACCAGCGTGAGTACTGCCTGCTCTTCTTCGGCAAATGCTATCATAACAGCTATCAACCTGCTTCGTACTGGCAGAGCCAACTGCCTCATTGCCGGTGGTGCCGATGCCCTCTCTAAATTTACTATCAATGGCTTTAATACCCTGATGATTCTCTCCGATACTGACTGCACTCCTTTCGACCAACATCGCAAGGGCTTAAACTTAGGGGAAGCAGGTGCTTTTTTGGTATTGGAAACTGAAGAAAATGCCCTACAACGCGGGGCTACTATATTAGCAGAAATCAAAGGGTGGGGCAATGCTAATGATGCTTATCACCAAACAGCCTCCTCCGCCGATGGTGAAGGCGCGTTTTTAGCAATGCAAAAAGCCCTACAAACAGCAGGATTAACCCCTGAAGATATCGATTATATCAATGCACACGGTACCGCTACCGTAAACAACGATCTCTCCGAAAGTCGCGCCTTAATGCGTATCTTTGGTGAGCACGTCCCCGATTTTAGTTCTACCAAAGCCTTTACGGGGCATACTTTGGCAGTAGCTTCGGCAGTAGAAGCGGTATTTAGCATTTTAGCCTTACAACACGGGGTGGTATTCCCTAACCTCAACTTCAGCACTCCAATGGAAGAAGTGCCTATCCGCCCACAAACCGAACTGAAATACAAACCTATACAGCACGTGCTTTCCAACTCCTTTGGCTTTGGAGGGAACTGCTCAACGCTTATTTTAGGTAAGAGATAACAAGTAATGAGTTATGTTGCAATTATTCTATCATTCTTCATTAGAAGCGGGTACTGACGAGGCGGGACGCGGTTGTTTGGCGGGTCCCGTAACGGCGGCAGCCGTGATATTACCCCCCAACTTCAAAAACGACCTCCTCACCGACTCTAAACAACTCACCGAAAAACAGCGCAACCTCCTGCGACCTATCATCGAGCGTGAGGCAGTAGCTTATGCTGTTTGTCACGTACTCCCTGCCGAAATAGACGAGCTAAACATCCTCCGCGCTTCTATCACGGCTATGCACCGCGCTATTGCTCAGCTTTCTCCTACCCCCGAATTTATTGCAGTAGACGGCAATAAGTTTGTGCCTTACCAGAAAATACCTTATGCTTGTGTGGTGAAAGGCGACGGCAAAATACAAACCATCGCGGCAGCTTCGATACTTGCGAAAACCTACCGCGATGCCTATATGGAAGACCTTGCCGAGCAATTCCCTGAGTACCATTGGCAACAAAACAAAGGTTATCCCACCCCCGAACACCGCAAAGCTATTGCCGAGCACGGCGCCACCAAGCACCACCGCAAAACATTTCAGTTACTGCCCGTGGAACAGTTGAGTTTATTCTAATAAAAATCCCTACAAAAGTTTACTTTCTTTTGTAGGGATTTTGTTATGTTATTACATTTTATGTATCCAGAATTCGGGGTTGAGGCGGGTAGTATTTTTATATATAAAGAACTTCATTTCAGTCTTGCCATTGCTATCGGTGAAGATTTTGCCAAGAGGCTCTTTGGCTTTTACCTTATCTCCTTTCTTTACATACACATCAGTGAGATTGTAATAAATAGTGATGTAGTTACCGTGTCGTACCTGCACCACTTTGTTACTTCCTGGTATCGATTGTATGGCTGATACTTCGCCTTCAAACACACAACGGGCTTCTGAACCTTTTTCAGTAGCAATGGTTACCCCATTATTGTAATGTTGCAACTCAGGATATACAGGGTCGTAATACACCCCAAAACCTTGCGATTTGTAGCCCTTTGCCACTGGCCAAATAAGATTACCCTTGTTGGCTTCGAAGCTATCGGCTACTTTACGCGATTCGGGAGTAAGTACAAAAATAATTTCAGTATTAGAACCTGAGGAAGGGGAAGAAGTAGTTTTAGGAGCATTTTTTCCTCTGTTTAAAGCAGCTAAACGCTCTTTCTCACGTTTATTTGCCTCTATAATAGCCAAACGAATCAGGCGCTGTATTTCGCGGTCGATAGCGTTAGCTTGTTTTTGTTTTTCGCGTATCTGTGCTTCGTAGTTGCGCTCTGCAGCACGGATATTGGTAGCCAACACTTCCAGTTCCTTTTTCTCAGTCTCCAAAGTAGCTTGCTCTTGGCGTTGCTCTTCCAATACTTGGTTTTTAGTATTGCGTTGGGCTACCAAAGTATTGTTGATAGTCTTTATTTTATCAGTCTTTTCTCGTATGAGGCTCACCTGCTCTTTGCGATAGTTGGCATACTGTTTCATATAAGCCAATCGCTTGTAGGCTTGCGAAAAACTTTCGGAAGAGAGCAAGAATAACAATCGGTTTTGTGCCGATTTACTTTTGAACGACTGTTTGATAATCTTAGCGTATTCGCCTTTGTGATATTCCAATTCTTTTTTGAGGGTACGCAGTTGTTCCTCGTTGTCAGCTATTTCTTTGGAAAGCAAATTCGCCTGTTGCTGATTGATTTGTATTAGGCGTGTGCGCGCTAATATCTTCTCATTAGCAACTTCTATCTGCTGAATGGTAGTTTTGTGTTGCTGACTTTGTTGTTGGCGTAAAGCGGACATCTGCTTGATTTGTTCGAGCAGTGCCTTCTTGCGTTGTTCTAATTCTTTTTGCTTAGTTTGCGCTGTAAGGAGTAGCGGAAAGCAAAGCAAAAGCAGTGTGATTTTTAGTATATTCATAGGTCGTAGCACGACGGACAGTTTAACGTATTTTTAACTTTGCCAAAGGTGTGAGCCACACAGGCAAGAACTTTGACAAAGTTTGCGACACATTTGTTACTTGTTTATTGTTATTTCTTTCATTCCCGATGGAATTTTAAAAGGGAAGGACAGTTTTTTATCTAAATCCAATCCTTTGAACTCTAAAGTGATTTGGGTGCTATTCTCTCCCTCGCTGGCAACTATCTTAATGGAGAGAGGTAATAAGAGTTCCCCCACTTGCTGATAGCTGTAAGTTGCTATTGCCTTTTGGTTTGCTCCCAAATGATTTACTTCGGTAACCTCCACACGGTAATTATCAGGAAAAAAGCGGTAAATCACTTCTACGGGCGACTCGCCGGTGACTTCAATATTATAGCGGTTGTTGTCCTCAGGGAGGAGCTTGATAAAACCTTCGCTTTTAAAGTTGAGACTGTAAAGCGCATTGCCTAATAATAGGTTCTGTAATTCGTTAAAACCTACATCAATGCCTAACAGTTTGCTGATATAGCTAAAATCGCCACTGAAAAAAGAACTGTCTAAACGGTTATAATATTCGGCTTTTTCGGGGGTGATGAGTGCTTTGGCTACTCCCAAAGGAGCGGATATCCATATTGTTTTGTCTTTCTCCATACGGAAAGATAGAGGCAAACTCTGCTCATTCTTACCGTCTTTATAAGTTACTTGCAGGTTAGCGCTAAGTGTTTTAAAAGCAGGAAACGATTTTAGGTGGCGGTTGACAATTTCTTTGGCTTGTTTATCAACGCTTGTTCTGCCAACGGGGGTTACTACTGCTTGTTTGGTTTTACAGCTCACCAATAGCAAGACTGTAAGGATTAAGATGATTTTTTTCATAGTGTTTTAATAAGATTTTTAACTTTGCCAAAGGTGCGAGCCGCACAGGCAAGAACTTTGGCAAAGTTTGAGATGGTGTTTAGCTTCTATCCATTTACTAAGGCTAAGGCGCGCTGTTTCTTCGTTTTTGAAGTACTTCGCTCCCTCACTTTGCGAGCTTGTTCCCTTGCTTCCTCTAAGGTAACGGGAGGCTGCTTGGATAGTATCTCCATAGCTAACTTTGCCCGTTCCGCAAATGATAGTTTGTAACTCATATTTCAATTCGTAATTTGTCATTTATAATCTGCTAATTACCTCCCGTACTTCCGAAGCCTCCGGCACCTCTTTCAGTTTGTGAAAGCTCGGTTACAGTTTCAAAAGTAGCTTTCTCATACTTGGCAAATACCATTTGGGCAATACGGTCGCTGTGGGCAATGGTAAAGGGTTCATTGGATAGGTTTACGATAGGAACTTTTACCTCGCCACGATAATCACAATCGATAGTACCTGGGCTGTTGATTACTGTAATGCCGTGCTTGATTGCCATACCGCTACGCGGACGCACTTGTGCTTCATAACCTTCGGGTATTTCTAAGAATAAGCCGGTAGGCACGAGGGTGCGCTCTAAGGGTTGTAAGGTGATGTTACTGTTAGGCAAATTAGCTCTTAGGTCTACGCCTGCCGCTCCTTCGGTTTGATATGAAGGGAGCTCGTTATTTGATAGGTTTTTTATCTTTACTGTCATTTTTTAGTGGGTTTCAACTTTGGCAAAGTTTGCGGTGTTTATTACTAATTACTTGTTGTGCCACAATTCTTGCGGTGTATTCATTCTTGATGTTTTCTTTTATTATTGGGTGCAAAGATACGACGTAATTAGCAAATTAGCAAGTCGTAGTAGGATAAGGGTTAAAAATTAGGAGCGAGGCCTTAGTCCATAGGCACTAGGAATTGCGACGCAAAAGCGATAGGCAGAGAAAATGAGTAAATGAGAAAATGGGGTGCGAGGTTGTGTTAGGGGAATGAGGCTGTGCCTCAGAAATCAAACAAAATTTAAACAAAATCAAGGCTGCGCCTTGTAAACCAGCGGAGGTATTGTCAGTTTATTCAACTTTGGCAAAGGTCGTAGCACGACAGGCGATTAACTTTGGCAAAGTTTGAGATGAAAAAGCGATAGGTTGGGGTTATTAGGAAGATTCGGAAGAAAACGGAGGAGAACGGAAGAGAGGTGAGAGAGATTTTGGTAAAAAATATCTGTAAGAAGGGTGGGGTTAGCTTATAGAGAGCTTATAGGAAGCTTATACGAATCTTGGACGATTGGTATAGAAAGGGTATGTAAGTAGTTGATTCATAGTATAATACAGCGATGTAAAAAATGGTGAAAACGGGGTTTCGAGGCGAAAGAAATAGGAAGAGGCACTAGGCCTTAGGCCATAGGCACTAGGAGGGAGTGTGACGGAAAATCAAAAGAAACCTTTCCCTTTACACATACCCAGCTGTCGCTGGCTACCTTCAAAGGGGGAATTAGGGACGGAAAAGGGGTGAGGTCGTAGCACGACAAGTAATTGAAAGTAGTACGACAGGTGATTGAAAGTAGTACGACGGGTGATTGAAAGTAGCACGATAGTTGATTGAAAGTAGTACGACGGGTGATTGAAAATACTATTTTATTACATCGAATTGAGGTTAAATAAGGATAGAAAATTTCTTTAAAAAGAGAAACAAATGATAGCTATTTAGTTATAAATATAACAAGCGGAGCTTTGTTATCATCATTTTACTTTGTTTTGGCATAGTTTTGGTGAATAGTCAGATATGGCGTATTGGTACATTTAGAAATCTTTTGTACTTTTGCGCCCCAAAAAAGTATTATTTTAAATAGAACATTATTATGAAAAGAATCATAGCTATTGCCTTATTAGCTACTACTGTAGCTTTTGGGCAGAGTCAGAAAAAGAATGGTTGGGAGCGTGCTCAGCTGAAAGGGAAAGTAAAAACGGTTGTGCAATCGGGTATTCAAATTGGTGAAAACGGAGAAGAAATACCGATGAACTCTGAGCTTTTTTCGCAGTTTGACAAAAAGGGGACTGTTGTGAAAATGCAATCGAAGCAAAATGGAATGACGATTAAATTCGTGGATGTGTATGACAAAGACGGGAATATGATAGAGTCGGCTTCGAGAGATGATTCGAACACGTTGCTTTCTAAGAATGTGTATGAGTACGACGAAAAAGGGAACCTTACCAAGCACGATGTAGAGACGCCCGACGGGAATATTTTTATGAGCCGAATAAATGTTTATAACGAACAGAATCAGCTTGTAGAACGCACGGATTGTATAGCAGGAATGTGCCAAGATAAAACTACTTATAAGTATACTCCTGAGGGGAAATTATCGGAAGAGTCTAAATTCACAAAGGACGAGCTTACCAGCAAAACGGTATATACTTACGATGCCAAAGGGAATATGGTAGAAAAGCAAGTGTTTGACAAAGATAACGCTTTGAAACAGAGAGTTGTTTCAGCTTTTGACAAAAACAACAATGAGGTGGAGGTTAAATACTTTGACAAAGATGGTAACGTTACTAAAACAGAGACTTACGAGTTTGTGTATGACAAGAAGAACAACTGGACAAAGAAAACAATGTCGGTTAACGGTCAGCGTGTAACGATTTTCACACAGAAGTTGAAATATTTTTAGGAATAAGAAGTTTTTTTAATAGCATAAGGGTTGGCTTACAAAGGTGAGTCAACCCTTATGTGTTAAGAAGGGGGATATTTTTATATAATTCAAAATATTTTTGTATCTTTGCACTGTGGAAGGCTGTGTTTAATAGCTATAGAACTGTGGCGCGGTAGGCATTACGTAGTCGTAGTGCGACGGGCTATTAGGACTTTGACAAAAGTCGTGGCAAAGCAACATAAACAACTAGGGATTAAAAACGAACGATTAATAATATTCGACATATGAAAAAAATACAAATGGTTGACCTACAAGGTCAGTACGAAAGAATTAAAAACGAAGTACAAGCCTCTTTTGAGGAAGTACTCAGCACCACAGCTTTTATTAATGGTCCTCAGGTACAAGCCTTTCAAAAGGAATTGGAAAACTATATGGGCGTGAAACACGTAATCCCTTGCGCCAACGGTACTGATGCCCTCCAAATTGCTATGATGGGTCTCGGACTCAAAGAAGGCGATGAAGTTATCACTGCTGATTTTACCTTCGCTGCAACTGTGGAAGTGATTGCCCTACTGAAACTCACCCCTGTATTGGTAGATGTGTACGACGATACTTTCGACATCAACATCGAGGCAATAGAAAAAGCTATTACTCCTCGCACGAAAGCCATAGTGCCAGTGCATTTGTTCGGTCAGCCAGCTAATATGGAAGCTATTATGGCTTTGGCTAAAAAACATAACCTCTTTGTGATTGAAGACAATGCGCAAGCCATTGGTGCCGATTACACTTTTGCCGACGGACACAAACAAAAAGTAGGAACTATCGGTCACGTAGGGGCAACCTCTTTTTTCCCTTCTAAGAACCTCGGTTGCTATGGCGATGGAGGAGCTATCTTCACTAATGACGATGACTTGGCTTACACTCTTCGCGGTATCGTAAATCACGGTATGTATGTGCGTTATCACCACGATGTAGTAGGGGTAAACTCTCGTCTCGACTCTTTACAAGCGGCTGTATTGCGCGCCAAACTCCCTCACCTAAACGATTATAATACTCGCCGCCGTGAAGCAGCTCGCAAATATACCGAAGCTCTTAAAGGCAATCCTCATATCATTACCCCTGTAATCGCCAAAGGTAACGACCACGTATTCCACCAATATACCCTCCGCATCACTAATGGCAAACGCGATGAACTCGCTAAAGTATTGGGTGAAAACGGAGTGCCTTTTGGTATTTACTACCCTATACCATTGCACGCCCAAAAAGCCTATACCCGCAGCTCTTATAACGAAGCTGATTTTGGTGTTACCAATAAATTAGTACAAGAAGTCATCTCTCTGCCTATGCACACCGAGCTTGACGACGAGCAAATAGCGTTTATCACAGAATTGATAAAGAAAACAGTGTAGTTGTAGGTCGTGGTAGGACAGGCAAAAAGACAGAATAGCTAATAACTAAAACAAAAATAATGAGTCAAAAAATTCCTTGGCAAGAACGCCCTGCGGGTTGTACCGATGTAATGTGGCGTTATTCTGAAAACCCTATTATCGGTAGGTATGATATCCCTACCTCTAACAGTATTTTTAACTCGGCTGTTGTGCCTTTTGGCGACGGCTATGCAGGGGTTTTCCGCTGCGACAACAAAGCAGTACAAATGAACATTTTTGCTGGCTTCAGTAAAGATGCTATTCACTGGGAAATCAACCACGAACCTATCGTGATGAAAGGTGGTAATACTGATTTCCTTCATTCTGAGTATAAGTACGACCCTCGCGTAACGTTTATCGAAGACCGCTATTGGGTAACTTGGTGTAATGGCTATTGTGGTCCTACCATCGGGATTGCTTATACTTTTGATTTCAAAGAGTTTTTCCAATGCGAGAATGCCTTTTTGCCTTTCAACCGCAACGGTGTGCTCTTCCCTGAGAAAATCAACGGTAAATACGCAATGCTTAGCCGCCCAAGTGATAACGGACATACACCTTTCGGTGATATTTTCATCAGCTATAGCCCCGATATGAAATACTGGGGTGAACACCGCTGCGTGATGAAAGTAACACCTTTTATAGATAGCGCTTGGCAATGTACCAAAATAGGAGCAGGAGCTGTGCCTATCAAAACAAAAGACGGATGGCTATTATTCTATCACGGGGTAATCAACACTTGCAACGGTTTCCGCTACTCTATGGGGGCTGCATTGTTAGACCTCAACAATCTAAGCAAGGTAGTCTCTCGTACACAGCCTTACCTCTTGGCGCCTGCCACTCTCTACGAAACTACCGGCGATGTGCCTAATGTGGTATTCCCTTGTGCTGCCTTGCATTCTATCGAAGAAGACAAAGTAGCAGTGTACTACGGTGCTGCCGATACAGTAGTGGGCGTTGCTTTCGGACGTATTTCCGAAATTGTAAAATTCACTAAAGAAAACTCATTGTAAACAGATAAATAAAACAAGTGAAAAAAGCGCAAGCCGACGGCTTGCGCTTTTTTTATTGCCCCTTTTTTACTACCTTTGCGCCTTGTATCGTCATTTGTCATTCGTAATTCATCATTAAAATGTACACATTCTCTCTTTATATCATCAAGGCAATCCTCCCCCTCGTTGCCCTATTCAACAAAAAAATACACCTCTTTGTAAGCGGACGTAAAACCGTATGGACTACCCTTACCGCAAAACTCGCCCCTCATACCCGCTATGTGTGGATACATACCGCTTCTCTCGGCGAGTTCGAACAAGGTTTGCCCGTTGTCAAATCCCTGAAAAAACAGGGCTATAAGATACTCATTACCTTCTTTTCTCCCTCAGGCTACGAGGTGCGCAAAAACACCCCCGATGCCGATATAGTAGTCTATCTTCCCCTTGATACACCCGCTAATGCCCACAAGTTCGTGCAAATGGTAAATCCTGCAATGGCTATTTTTGTGAAATACGAGTTTTGGGTTAATTACCTTACCGAGCTCAAAAAAGCACAAGTACCCACTTATTTGCTCTCTGGTATTTTTCGCAAAAATCAAATCTTCTTCAAGCCTTACGGCGGAATGATGCGCCGAGCCCTTCATTGCTTTACTCATTTCTTCGTGCAGAACGAGCCTTCTCAGCAACTACTTAAAAACTTAGGCTTCAATAATGTAACTGTCAGTGGCGACACCCGCTTCGACCGTGTAGCTGAAATATTGGAACGAGACAACCATTTAGATTTTGTAGAGCAGTTCAAAGGAAACAATCTATGTGTGGTCTTCGGTAGTTCGTGGGCTACCGACGAAGACATTTACTTGCAATATATCAATACTTGCACTGCCCCAGTGAAGTTCATCATTGCCCCTCATAATATTCACCCTACCGATATCGCAGAACTCAAACACAACCAGCAGAAGTTAAACCGTAAAGTTGCCCTATTCTCCGAGAAAGACTCTCTCAACCTTTCTGATTACGACGTACTCATCATCGATACCATAGGCATTCTCACCAAAGTGTACAGCTATGCCGATATAGCCTATGTAGGAGGTGGAATGGGCTCTACGGGCTTACACAATGTCTTAGAGCCCGCCGTATTTGGGGTACCTGTAGTCATCGGTAAGAATTATGAAAAGTTCAATGAAGCAAAGGAGTTAGTCACCTTAGGAGGCGTTCTCTCCGTAAGCAGTAAAGAAGAATTCGCTCAGGTGATGAATAACCTTGTTACTTCACCCGAAAAGCGCATCGCTATAGGCAATATCAATCGCCAATATATAAACGAAAAACAAGGCGCTACTAAGGCTTTTTTACAAGCAATAACTTCGCTTTAGCCTCGTTTTACCGCCTCTTTACCTTCGTTTTACCTTCACCTTTCCGTCCCTACATTCCCCCTATTACCTCCGTCATTCGTCATTCGTTCCTCGTCATTCCTTCCCTTTCCCGTCATACTCCCCCTATTGCCTATGGCCTAAGGCCTAGTGCCTATTCCCTTTTCTTTCGCCTCGAAACCCCGTTTTCACCATTTTTTGCATCGCTGTATTATACTATGAGTCAATTACTTATACACCCTTTCTATACCAATCGTCCAAGATTCGTATAAGCTTCCTATAAGCTCTCTATAAGCTACCCCCACCCTCCTTACACCCTTTTTTCACCAAAATTTCTCTCAGCTCTCTTTCGATTTCTTCTGTTTCTTTCCGCTCTCTCTAACCTATCCAATTTGTCCGACAAGGCTGACCTGTCAAAAAATGATTTTTATCACTATTCATTTCCTCATTCTCTAATTCTCTCATTTTCTCATTCTCTCATTTCTCCCCCGCCTATGCGGCTCGCACCTCACACCTAAAAACCACAAAATCACCATATTTGTTTTTATTTCTTTCTTTTTTAGTAAATATTTTTTTGAAATAATTTGCACATTTATTCTTTTCTTTCTACATTTGTAGTGTTTTTTAAAACCTAAATACCTTCCAAAAGAGAATACAATAAATTTTAACTGTATAATAAGATGAGAAAAACATTATTATTCGTAGCCTTGCTATCGGTGATGGCAACTACATTCGCACAAGAGAAAATCAAAGACGTAAGAACCAAACCCGACCTCTACTTCTTGCAAATAGGTGAGGTGGCAAACAGTCTTGAACTCCTACCTCCTCCTCCTCAACCAGGTAGTATCCTCTTCCTTAACGACGAAGCCCAATACCAATGGGGCTTAATGCAACGCCGTACCCCTCGTGGTGAGCAAGCTGTATCCGATGCTCGCGTAGAGGGTCCTGGTGTGCCTAATGCTTTTTCCGAAGCTTTTGGCATCAAGATTTCTAAGGAAACTACTCCCGAAATCTTCAAACTCGTAGTAAATATGCGCGAAGATGCGGGCGACCTCGCTACTCGTGCCGCCAAAGAACACTATATGCGCGTGCGTCCGTTTGCTTTCTACGAAAAGACCACTTGCAATCCCGAACAACAAAAAGAACTCTCTACCAACGGTTCTTATCCCTCTGGTCACACCGCTATCGGGTGGGCTACCGCTTTGGTGCTTGCCGAAATCAATGTGGATAGACAAAACGAAATCCTCAAACGCGGATATGAAATGGGACAAAGTCGCGTGATTTGTGGTTACCATTTCCAAAGTGATGTAGATGCCGCTCGTCTCGTAGCTAGTGCCGTAGTAGCGCGCCTCCACGCCAATGATGCCTTTATGAAACAACTCGAAAAAGCTAAAAAAGAGTTTGAAGGACTTGTAAAAAAAGGCAAAGTAAAGAAAAGTGAACGTATGACTAAATAAAATTTAAAACTATGAAAAAGATATATTTTATGATGTTCAGCCTAATGGCTGTGGGCTATACCTATGCCCAAGAAGAACCAACCACCGTTACCGATACCACCGAACCTATGCCCGCTACACCTATACAGGAAGCTCCTAAACCCGAAGAAAAGTTAGAAGTAAAACCCGGAGGACGTATTTTATTGGACGCTGGTTATTTCAATGCCAATGAGCAAAAAGATAAGTTTGTAAGTGGGGTAGCTATCCCCGATGTGCGTATGGGCTTAGGCGTACGCTATGGTAATTGGAAAGGAAAAGTAGATATCGGCTTTGCTTATGGCAAAGTTTCTCCTAAGGATATCTTTATCGAATACGGTTTCAGCAAACACACACTTTTGCGTGGAGGTTATTTCGTACACCAATTCGGTATGCAAAGTGCCACCAGCTCTTCTTTCAAAATATCGATGGAAGAACCCCAAAGTAACGAGGCTTTCTTCAATTCTCGTCTCATCGGTTTGATGCTCTTACACCAAAAAGATGACTTTATGGGTACTTTAAGCCTCTTTGCCGAAGGTGAAACGATGAAGAAAAGCTCTGATGCTACAGGCGACCAAGGTATGGGTATGATGAGCCGTTTGCTCTATCGCCCACAACGTGAAGAAGGCAAGATTTTTCACGTAGGACTCTCAGGTGCTTTCGAAACACCTCGTTATAACGAAACACCAGCACTTAACCACAACTCTTATGTGCTCAAAACACCTTTCCCTACTCGTATCGCTAAGGTAACCGCACAACAAGCAACTATTGATAACGCTACTTTCCTTTATAAATTCTCCCCCGAATTGCTCTTTGCGCGTGGTCGTTTAGGGTTAGAAGCCCAATATTACTATGTGAATGTAAATCGCAAGAGTGGTTTCGATAATTTCAAAGCAAGTGGTGCTTATGGTATGTTCCGTGCTATCGTAAAAGGAAACCCTTACGAATATACTGATATCGATGGAGGTATCGCTACTCCCAGACCTGGTGCTATGGAACTCGTTGCTGGTTATAACTACACCGACTTATCCGACCCTAAAGCGGGTATCTTAGGAGGTCGCCTCAACGATTATTCACTTACCTTCAACTATTATATCAATAAGTATATGATTTGGCGTGTACGTGCTTCCTACACCGGTGTTACTTACCGTGAAAGCATTCCCGACACCAATCTAAGTCTTATCGAAACTCGTTTGCAAATCAAATTCTAAGTGCGAGCCACACAGGCAATTACTTTTACATCACATACTTTGCCAAAGTTTTAATAGCATCTCGTGCTACGAGCTTTGGCAAAGTTGAACCTAACAAATTTTCTAATTAAAACACAGTATGAAAATAAGAATCATAACTCTACAAGCATTACTACTCCTCTTGTGTCCGCTCTTAGCGATGGCACAACTCAACCGCTCCGAAAGTTTTAAAAGCCAATACAAGCTCAAAGAAGTGGTGATCCTCAGCCGTCATAACATTCGCTCCTCTCTATCAGTGAACGGGAGTACCTTGCAAAAAATGACGCCTCACGAGTGGATAAAATGGAGCGCAGCCCCCAGTGAACTCACCCTTCGTGGGGGAGCACTCGAAACCATTATGGGTCAGTTTTTCCGCAAATGGACAGTAGCCGAAGGGCTCTTTGCCGAAAATGCAGTTCCCTCTGTTGATGAAGTGAATTTCTATGCTAATAGTATGCAACGCACCATTGCGACGGCACAATATTTCTCCTCAGGATTTATGCCCGTAGCCAATTTGCATATCAACCACCGCTTTACCCCCAGCAAAATGGACCCTGTGTTCTTCCCTGCGCTTACCAAAAGTAGCCCTGCTTTCAAAGCACAAGCAATGAAAGAAATCGCTGCGATGGGAGGTAAAAAAGGCATTGTGGGCATCAACGAGGGTTTGAAAGACTCTTACCAACTCTTGGAAAAAGTACTCGATTTGAAGAACTCACCCGCTTGTAAATCAGGTGAAGTGTGTGCTTTCAACGATTACAACACTCAGTTGAAACTCGAAAAAGGCGATGAACCTAATATGAAAGGTTCGTTGAAGTTAGCTAACTCCGCTTCCGATGCTTTTATCTTGCAGTATTATGAAGATAAAGACCCTGTGCAAGCAGCATTTGGCAACAACCTCACCACCTCCGACTGGGAGAAAATCGCTAAGGTAAAAGATGTCTATGGCGATGTACTTTTCACCGCTCCTATCGTAGCTGTGAACGTAGCACACCCACTATTAGTGTATATGAAAGACGAGCTCAACGCCAAAAACCGCAAGTTCACATTCCTTTGCGGTCACGATTCTAACATTGCCAGCGTGAATGCCGCTTTGGAAGTAGAAGAATACAGTTTGCCTAAATCTATTGAAAAGAAAACTCCAATAGGTAGCAAACTCGTGTTTGAAAAATGGGTAGACAACAGCGGTAAAGAGTTTGTATCGGTAAACATTGTATACCAAACCACCGAACAATTGCGTGGAATGGAACTATTGGATATGCAAAATCCACCAGTAGTATTTCCTCTAAAACTCAAAGGAGTAAAAGCCAATGCCGATGGTCTCTACACTTTAGAAAGTGTAAACGACCGCTTCGACAAAGCTATTCGTGCTTACGAAGCTATCAAATAGTATAGTATCTATTAAAACAATAAAAAAGCTGTCCTGAGATAGGACAGCTTTTTATTGTTTCACATATCTCTTTAAGTAGAATCTTAAAATTCTTAGCCCAAATTCACATTAAAGAATATGAAAAAAATTAATTATAAGAAGCTTTGATTTTGCAAAACATCTGTCTTTGTAAAGTGGTGCATATTCATTGGCAGATGTCTTCTTCTGCATTTATGAACATCTGCCAATTTGTGATGTGATTTCATTGTTACCAAAAGCATGCAAAATAAGATACTCGCGCTTATCAAAAATATCAACCAAAGATAGGCTAATCTTGAAGTTTTCTTGTTTTTATAAACATTTATAATTTGCTTGAGTTTTTCTTTTGTGATTTCTTTTTTATCAACAAGAATAAACAACTTTTCTTGCCAAGCCTGCTGTAGAGCTTTGTCATTCCAATTAACAAACCATAAATTTCCGCAAAACTGATAGTTGGGTATTGTTTGTTGTAAATGCTTTTGAAGACGATAATTAAAGATGAGCCTTGTGAGAATGTAATAGAAAATATCAAAGACAAGCGCCAAATAAACAAGAATACTTTTCTCAATATTGGTATGGGCTGCGTAGTAACAAAACGAAGCAACAACCATAATAGGCAAAAACAGCGCATTGTGAATACTGTTATGCTCTTTTTTCAGATAGTCATCTCCTTTGAGCATACGTTTAGGAGAAAAGTTTCTAATTTTTAAAGTAGATTCGGTCATAAGTAATAGTGTTTAATGCTAAAATTTAGTAAAAAGTCAATTGTTTTTTAGGGAAGGCGAAATTACAAAAAATATTTTAAATATTACAAACATTTTACTAAAATTTTTCTTTGTTCTATATGCAATTCATTGTTTTAAAGAGATTTATCACTTTATTTTTAAGCTAAGCAAAAAGAGGAAATAATCTCTATTCTGCTAAATAATGCTCATACATCAATTTAATTCCTTCTTGGAGTTCTATGGAATGTTTCCACCCTAGCTGGTGTAGCTTAGTAGGATCGGTGAGTTTGCGCATTGTGCCATCGGGTTTAGTGCTATCGAAGAGTATTTCTCCTTGATAGCCAATGGTTTCTTTTATCATATAGGCGAGTTCTTTGATAGGAAGTTCCTTACCTGTACCAATATTGATGTGGGTGTTGCGGACTTCATTGGCATTAGCAGGATATGTATCTTTAAAATTGATGCGTTCCATTAGAAACACACAAGCATCAGCCATATCTTCACTCCACAAGAACTCACGCAAAGGAGTGCCTGTACCCCATAGCGTAACTGTTTCGGCTGTAATACCATATTTTGATAAGATTGTTTTTATTTCTTCTTGGTTGTTTTTACCACTTATTCCTTCTACCGGACGCTTGTTGAGATCTGTTTTTACTGCTTCCCAATCATTCTTAAGCAAGGCATTTGCTAAATGTATTTTGCGTACTATCGCTGGCAATACGTGAGAATTTTCGAGGTGAAAATTGTCGTTAGGCCCATAGAGATTGGTAGGCATTACAGCAATATAATTAGTGCCATATTGTAGGTTGTAACTCTCGCATAGCTTGATGCCCGCAATCTTAGCAATGGCATAGGGTTCATTGGTATATTTTAACGGAGAAGTGAGCAAACAGTCTTCTTTCATAGGCTGGGGTGCTTCCTTAGGGTAGATACAAGTACTCCCTAAGAACAGTAATTTTTTCACCTTATTTTCATAAGCCGAATGAATTACATTGCTTTGAATCATCAGGTTTTCGTAGATAAAATCGGCGCGATAGGTGTTGTTAGCCATAATTGCCACCTACTTTGGCAGCAGCCAAGAAGACATAATCGGGTTTTTCATCTTTAAAAAATTGAGCGACAGTCTGTGCTTCACGTAGGTCGAGTTTGGCACTTGTCCTGCCTATCAAATTGGTATATCCTTTTTGTGAAAGATTCTTCCAAATAGCAGAACCCACTAAACCTTTGTGTCCTGCAACATATATTTTAGCGTTTTTATTCATTGTTATTCAAAGTAATTCATTACAGTGAAGCCACCTTCTTTGAGGTAGGCGTCGCGTTTGAAGAGTTTGATATCCGAGCGCATCATATCTTCAATCAGTCCTTTGAGGTACTTCTTGCACTAAACCGTAGAGTTCGGAGGTAGAAGCCTGATAGATACGCGTTTTTTCGGTAAGCCTCAAGAGGCGTACTGCTTCGAGGATGCACAAGGTGCCCAGACCATCGGCGTTACCGACGTATTCGGGTGTTTGGAAACTCACGTGCACGTGACTCATCGCTGCGAGGTTGTAGATTTCATCAGGTTGTACCTCTTGGACAAGGCGTGTGATATTCATACCCGTAGTGTAGGATGAGTTTGCGGTGTTCTAAATGAGGGTCTCGGTAGAGGTGGTCGATACGGTCGGTATTGAAGAGAGAGGATAGAGGATCGGCGTTTCATACCGTGTACTTCATATCCTTTTTTGAGGAGGTATTCGGCGAGATAGGCGCCATCTCGCCCTGTGATACCTGTAATGAGTGCTTTTTTTGTCATTGGTGATTTGTTTTTGTGAAGGTATAAAAAATATTTCAAATATTACTGATTTATGAAAATATTTTTTAGATGGACACGAAAGTTTTATAGGTATATATTTGTAAATGAGAAAGATATTTTTCAACAAATAATTTGAGTAGAGAAGCTCTTTACTTCATCTTTTCAAGCAGATACTCACAGAGGTCTTCCATTTTTCTATATTTGTTATTATCCACTTCTTTCAAACTTAAAAGATATAGGTAGAAAACTTTAAACATAAAAAAGTCAAACTAATCAATAGAATATATGTAGCCCAAGTTAAGAACTCTTTTTCATTAGTGTCTTTTTTAAAATTTAATATTGTTATTACAATGCTCGAACTAAGAAATGCTATTTCTTTAAAGAAGGAAGGGTTCTTTTTTTGCTTATTCCTATAGTAATACATTGATGACAATATATTGTCTCTTGAAATACTTTTTTGATTTACTTTTTCTAATACTTTTTCTTGCCATAGGAAAAACAACAACTCATTATCCCAATTGATATTCCAAAGCTCTATCCAAGAAAAAGAGTAATTTTTGACAGTCTTTTTTAAATGTTTTTGAGTTTTTATTGTTTAGACAAATTCTTATAATAGAATAATAGAGTTGCACAGCTATTAATCTTCAAAAATAAACAATATAGTTATTTTGAACTAAAAAAATAATAAAGGAGAATAACTAATATGATTAAAATTGGTAAAAGTAGAAGATAATTTACAAAAAGTGTATTCTTTTTATAGAAATTCATCTTTTTCTAAAATCCTTTTCTGTCAAAATTCTCTAACACTCAAAAGGTTTGAGGAAGAGTTTTTGTATTTGTTCTTAAAAAAGTATAGATTTTTTTAAGTATTTTTGTAGGAAGCATTCTTGGGATTACTCGTAATAAAAAAGTGAAAAAGCCCCAAAAAGCATTTTGCAATTTTAGTTTTCTTTTCAGTTTATAGAGATCCCATTCTCCTTTAATGTACTGTTTCCCCCTGCGGCGTGCGACCATATTATTCCCAACACGAGCATAAACAAGTACTTCATCTATATTGTCTACTTCATAGCCTTTAGCAATGATACGTAACCATAGATTGTAGTCCTCTAAAAAAAGATGATGTTGATAACTTCCTACTTCTTCAATAATATCTTTGCGGAAAGCAACGGTCATATGATTAAATGGACTCCTTGAAAGTGCATATTTTTTAATGCTTTTATCACTAATAGGTGCTTTTCTATAGCCTGTGATTATTGTTTTATTATCTGAAAATTCGGCAATATGTCCGCTAAATAAAACTACATTAGGATGCTGTTTTATAAACTCTATTTGTTTCTTAAAACGATCAAGCAAGCAAATATCATCAGTATCCATACGTAATACCCAATTGTAAGAACAGTATTTTAAGCCTTCATTTAGTGCTTTGCCCAAACCTACATTTTCTGCCAAACGTACTACTTTTATGGGAAGAACTGTTGTATATTGAGTTACTACTTCCTCCAATTCAGAGGTAATAGCTCCGTCATAAACCATTACAATCTCAGTCGCTGGAAGCGTTTGATTTTTTAAACTCTCCAAGCATTCTCTTAGAAATTCAGGTTTTTCTTTCTGATATAGCGATATGAGTACAGTGAAGGTCATTTATTAAAGTAACGAATGAAATTAACAATTCTTTTATGATTCTTTTTACCAAATATTTTAAGAATTAGATTGTGAATTATATTTTTTATTTTATCCTTTAAACTTTCATTCAACCAACTACCATCAAAATGATGTATAGACACAGTAAAAGGAGTAATTTCAATTTTTTTTGTATGAAAATTCTTTGGAGAAAGGTATTCTGCTGGATAAAAACATATATTATTACTTTTAGTTATATTTTTTTTATCAATATTCTTTAAATTGAGAAATTGTTCTAAAACAATTGGTAAAGGCTTAGTGTCATAATTTCCTTTAGAATTTACAAAATGTCGGTTTTGGTAATACTTTAAAGATTTACCAATCCAAGCAGAACCTTTTTCAGCTCCTAAAACAGCAGGTTCTATATCACCACTACTTTCAAAACCTATAAAAGATTCACAATTTAAGAAATTATTAAATGATTGAATCACTTCTACATCAGAATCTAAATAAATGCCTCCTTCTGTATAAAGGGCATATAGACGTATATAATCAGCAGCAAAAGCGTACTTTTTGGATTCAAAAGATTCTTTTGTCCACGGAGTTGAATTAATATCAAATTTGTTTAGATCCCATAGTACAATTTCATAATCAGGCAAAAATTGTTTCCACGAGGACAAACATTTTTGAGCTAATTCAGGCAAGGGATCAGCACTCAACCAACAATAATGTATTTTTTTAGGAATCATAATTCTTCTGATCTAATGTGTTAAATAAGTTTTCCCATTTTGAGAAAACAAAATCTTTATCAAATCGCAAAGCCATTTTTTTTGCTTTTTCTCCCATTGTTTTTCTCAATTCAAAGTTATTACACAATAGATTTAATTTTTCTATCATCATTTTTTTATCATAGCAAGGTATCAAAAAACCATTCTCTCCATCTTTAATAATCTCTGAAGGACCTGTTTTGCAATCATAGGCAACCATAGGTAAACCACATTCTGATGCTTCTAAAAGCACCATTGGCAAACCTTCAAAACGAGAGGTCATTAAGTATATCGAGGCATTCATATAAGCAGATATAACATCGTTTGTAGCAGGTAAAAGTTTTATTTTGTCTTCTAACTTATGTTTTTTGATTAAATCTTTATTTTTTTTATCATCATTCCCACTACCTATTAATTCTAGTTTCCAATCTTTGTTAGATTTACAAAATTCAGAAAACATATCTACCATTAAATCAAATCCTTTTTCATAAGAAATTCTGCCTATAGCGATTATTTTTTTTTCTATTAACTGAGCTTTTCCTTTAATCTCAAAGGATAAAGAGTTAGGAATAACAACAATTTTTTTACTAACTTTCTTTAAGTTTTTAGTATCCTCATTAGTTAATGATACCACAGTTGATAATTTTTTATAAAGTATTTTTCTTAGGAAAATCCAAAAGGGCGAAACATTAAAAAAATGACTATGTTCACAACCAATTGTTTTAACATCCCTTCTGTTAGAGAGCGCTAATAAAATATTGAGGTAGGTACCTATTCCTAAAACAAAATCAAAAGTGTGTGTTTTGAAATATTTTCTCAAGCAAAACAATGATTTCAATTTATTAAAATATTCAATCTTAAAGCTATTGGTATTTAAATAATCAATGTGTACCTTTTTATTTAATTCAAAAGAAAATGTATCTTTTTTTTTGCAAAGAGAAATAATAGTAACAAAGTATCCTTTCTCAACAAACATATTAGATAAGTTGGCTACAACTCTTTCTCCTCCACCTCCAAAATGTATGTTGTGAACTAAAAATGCTATTTTTTTCATCTTTTAAAGAATTTATTTTTAATAGATATAATATAAAGATCATTTCAAAACTCGGAATAATGAAAAACCGGACCCATAAGATCAATGAATACAGAAACAAGGGCATTAAAATAGCGACTCCTTTTCTATTAAAAAAAGTGTTATAGATAGGAAATACAAAAATAAAACAAATAATTGTAAAGACATAGCCAAATTCAACAACAGAATCTAGTAATTCATTATGAGGCATTAAAGTATATTTACTTGAATACTCTTCAGAAAGTCCTTTAGAAACCTGACCATATCCAAATTTAAATTTTTCATCTTTCTCTATAAACAATCCCATAATTACTTTTGAGTTTATCAAAAATCTCAATTTATTAGATCCATCATTTAATTCTGTAACTCTACTTGTATCACTTTTATAAGCACTTTCTATTGTTACATTTAGTAAGAACCAAAAGTTAAAAATAAAGAACACTACCACTAATAGAGAGTAAACATATTTAAAACTAATTTTAAAGATAGTTTTAGGAATGATATTTCTTATCAATATAAATACATAATATAATGCTATAGCAAAAATAAGCAATCTGCTTAATAATAAAAAGGAAGCTGCTATAACAAAGAGTTCTCCAATTCTTTTTTTTGTGATAACACTCAATAAAAAAAATAGGAATAAATAAGCTCCAGAAAGGTTTATTTCATAAGATAAGTTAGGTCGCCCATCTTGAGATCTAAAAAACAATAATTGTAAAATCATTGAAAAGATTGATAAGTAGTATAGATATTTAAAAATCCTCTCGTCTTTATAATTATATATAGTAGAATCTTTAATTACAAAAACTCCAAAAACACATAGTAAAATATTTATTATTGAAGTTTGATACCCACCTTTTAATATTACCAATAAGATAGCGATAATCAATAAATGAATTTTTACAATATTATAAAAGGAGATCTTGCGATTATATATTAGTGTATAGGCATAATACAAAAAAAACACACCTAACCCTATCCTAAAAATCTTTTGTAAAGGTTCAGGAAGAATAAAAAAGATTACTATTAAAGAATAGAAAATATACTTATTTATAGTCTCAATTTTCAATTGAATTAAGATAGTTTACAATTAAATCACAAAAGATTGACTTACAAAAAAAGAAAGAGAATATTTATCTAATATTTCTTTATCTATATTTTGTGCTTCTATGGTTAAAAAATGGTTTATTTTCTCTATATTATCTTCTTTTAACAAAAAAATATTATGAGGATTAAAAAAATCATACTTTACAATAGAAAGATTGGTGGTAATCAGTTTTTTTTCTTTTCCAATTGCCTCAAAAGTACGCATTGTAAGTCCATCTTGCCCTTTTGCAGGAATATCTAAAATAACTTTAGTACAATTTAGAATATCAAACATTTTTTCTTTAGAAAGAGTCTTTAGATCAATATCAAAAAAACTTCTCCTTATACTCGAGAATTTTTTAACAAAACTTTTCCAATGCAAAAATACATAAAAAAAGTAAGATATATTATTTTTCTTAAAATATTCTTTTAGTTTCAAGAGTATCTCTTGTCTTTCAGGATAATAAGAGCATACTGTTGAAACATCGTATTTCTTTTTTGAATGGGTAGCCTTTGTTACATTTACAAAAAACAAAGGTCTTAAAATAAGGTTATACTGCTGACAATCTTCTATGTCAAATGAATATACTCTATCAAAAAAATCAAATAGTTTGATAATATGAGGATATCTTTTTAGAGTATCGTATTGATATAATATACATTCAGCCTTAGGGTTAGATTCTTTAAAAAGTTCCAAAACAGATTTTTGTACAAACTCTCCTTTGATAACAAAAAGATAGTCAAACGCTCTTTTTACTATCGTTTTGATGGTAGACAAATTCTTATTCCATAGTTTTTTATCATCTCCTATAAAAGTAACATTAGCTCCTTGTTTTTCTAATTCAGCCTGTATATCTTTTTCATACCCAAAAAAAATTGGAGCCATAAAAAGTACTTTTTTTGAATCTAAATATTTCTCCATACCTATTTATACAATCCTTTGGCTTTCATTTCGTCTATAGACTGTTGGTATTTATCTTCTTCTACTTCTTGAGTGTTTACCCAATCAGTGAATTGTTTTAGTCCTTCTTTAAAAGATATTTTAGGTTCAAAGCCTAACAATTGTCTTGCTTTAGTGATGTCGGCGTAATTATGGCGGATATCTCCTAAGCGATAGTTGCCGGATATAGTAATGGGTACTTGTATACCATAGTTGTTTGAAAGCTCTTTCGCTACAGTGATCACATCAGTAGCTACTCCTGTTCCTACATTGAATACTTGGTTGTTAGCTGTTTCTTTTTCTATACCCAAAACGGTAGTATCTACTACATCGCTGATAAATACAAAATCGCGTGTTTCTTTTCCATCTTCAAAAATATTGATGCCATTGCCATTTTTTATTTGGGTAGAAAAAATGGAAAGGATGCCTGTATAAGGATTTTTAAGTGATTGACCTGGACCGTATACATTTTGATAACGGAAAGCCACCCCTGCAATACCTATAGTAGGACATACTGTCATTACCAATTGTTCTTGTACCTGTTTGGTGATGCCATATACTGAGGTAGGGTGAATAATTGCATCTTCAGTAGTAGCAACTAATTCAAGGACATCAGAATGATTTTGAGGGTCTTTTACTTCAAAATCTCCTTTTTGCATATCCTCATCGGTACGTTGTAGAGGATAAACAAAGGTGTTTTTAGTTTTATTGTAGTACTTGCCTTCTCCATAAATAGCACGAGAGGAAGCTACTACTACTTTTTTTACCGAATGTTTCTCATTGGTAAGAATATCCAATAACAAAGCTGTAGCTCCTATATTGACATCAGTATAATGTTGTATTTCATACATTGATTGCCCTGTACCAGTCTCCGCAGCTAAATGTACAATCACGGTATTATCGGCAATAGCTTTTTGCAAAGTTTCGCGACAAGCCACTGTTCCTTTAATAAACAGCACTTTGTTCTTTATACTCAAATATAAAGGAGAGGTTTCTTCAGGATTTTTGCCGTGAATTTGTTCTGATAAGTTATCAAGTACTGTTACTTGATGTCCTTTTTTGAGGAGAGCTAAAGCGAGATTAGATCCTATAAAGCCAGCACCTCCTGTAATAAGTATTTTTTCCATTACTCTATAAAATTACCATTATTATCTGTTTTTCTCCATTTTTGTAGCTCAAAGCAGTAGCGTTTTACTATTTTAGCAGGCGCTCCTACTATTACACAATAATCGGGAAAAATACCTGACACAACACTATTGGCACCTACTGTAGTGTGTTTTCCCAATTTTGTGTTTGGTAGAATTACTGCATTATTGTATATTTTACTATCTTCTCCAATCATTACTTCACCCACTTCAATATCTTGTTGTTCAATAGGAATAGTAGTATCTTCATAAGAATGATGAATATCTGTAATAGTCACGGAAGCAGCTACAGCTGTATTTTTACCTATTTTTATTTGGTTAGCACAAGTTAGGTGTAGAAGCTGTTGAATTGTTACACCATCTTCAAATATAATCTTAGGGGTATATGTTTGTTTATTATATTGACTAACTCCTTCTATTCGACAAAACTTCCAAATATGGACTTTTTCTCCACACTCAATATACTTTTTTGTTATTTTTAGCGGAGAATCAATGAAAGTTCCTTCCCCTAAATATTTAAAAAAAGGTTTGTTTAGTAAGAACCATATTTTTCGTTTTATAAAATACCCCCCCCCTCTTTATTAAGGTTTTGTTGATTGTTTTTAACATTTTTTTCATTTTCCCAAATTTGTTTTTCTAGGTTATATCTTTTTATAATACGTGCAGGCAATCCTACAGCCACGCAATAATCAGGAACATCTTTAGTAATCACAGCATTAGCTCCTATAATAACATTTTTACCTATTTTAGCTCCTATGATACAAACACCTTCTCCTATCCAACATCCTTCTCCTATTTCAACTTCTCTTTTTTGTATAATAGGTTGTTTTATAATAGGAGTATTAATATCCTCATAACCATGCAAGTTGTCAGAAATATATACTTTATCTGCTATAAGTACATTTTTTTTGATACAGATCTTTTTAGTAGCATAAATATGAGCAAAATTCCCAATAGACACTCCATCTTCAATAACAAGTTCGCACTCTTTAAAAAAACCAGTATGAGGAAAGGCAGCTAACCAAGCTCCCCAACCGATATTAACATTAGAACCTATGGAAATTCGTTCTGTTCCTTGTAATTTAATGGGGTTTTGTATATAGGAATTCTTTCCTAACTTTTTAAAGATAGTACTATAATACAAGTTGAGAAAAATCCTATTTAATTTATTAAATATTCTGATGAAAAGTCTCATTATTTTCTTCTTATAATAGTTACTAAATCTCTTAAGTGTATATTAAACACTCTTAATAGTAAAATAAAGTATAAAGATAGTAATAATATTTTAATCACTATACTCCACCAAGAGGAAACAATATTCATACCATAAAACAATCCAAAGGTAATGACAATAAAGAATAATAAAGCTAATAAAGACGATTTTAAATTCTTTCCCTCATAGTTCATCTTGCTATAAAGAATAAAGTTCATTAGGGCAAAGGATACTGCTGAAGAGATAGCTGCTATATAAACACCTCCATACCTCATTAACGAAAGGTTAAAAGTTACACTTACTATAGCTCCTATAATAGTAGCACCGCCCAAAATCTTACTTTTCTTTTCTGCTATGATGATTCCTCCAAAAATTACATTTTGTCCCGTCATAATCACACCTATCATCAAAATAGGCACTAATAAGTATCCTTCATAAAATTCTTTAGAAGCCATTATTTTAAATACTTCTTGGCTAAATATGGTGATAAACATTGCTCCCATATACACTACTAAAAAGAAAGTATTTTGTGTTTTTTTTATAAAAGAGTTAAAACTATCTTTTCCATAATGTTGAAAGATTTCTGGTTCTACGGCTTTATAAAAACCTTGTATTACAATATTAAGAGTAAGAGCTAAGGTATAAGCTAAACTGTAAATTCCTATTTGTGCCATAGGGACAAAGCGCTCCAAGATAATTCTATCAGAAAGACTTAAAGCTAAATAGGCTAAGGCTCCTGGTAGCAGGGGAGTTGAAAAAGCAAGTCCTTTTTTTAGTTCTGTAAAATTGAAATTAAGAGTTGCATTGCGCGCAATAATGACCCAATAGATAAAGAAAAAAGGAATTAGGCTGAATAATCTTCCGTAAAAATGCCCTAATATTTCCCATTTAAAAACTACTATTAAAAGAAATATTAGCAACATCTGTAATAGGGTTCTGCTCAAACTCAAAATAGTAAACCATTTAGCTTGTTGCTTTACACGGTACAACACCAAAGGAATCACAGAAAATACCTCTAAAAAATTTGCAATAACAGCTAATTTAAAGTAGGGATTCCAAGGCACCTGTATATGGTATTTTTCAATAATAAAAGGCAGTGAGAAATACGCTAAAAGAGATAATAAAATATTAACCCCCGCAATGATAATATAGAAATTACCTAACAATCGTTTGCGATAAGTTTCATCTTCTTTTTCAAAATAGAATCGTAGCACATAAGAATTGAGTGATAGTACACAAAGGACAAAGAGGAACATCACAAAAGAGTTGGTATAACTGATAATCCCATAATCTGTTTTAGAAAGATAGTGGGTGTAGATAGGCAATAAAAAGAAACTTACCAGCTTAGGTACAATCTCCCCTATAGCATACAAGACCGATTGTTTGAGCAGTTTACTCATAATGCTTTTAGAAAGGCTTCCTTGTCAAAAGGAGCAAAAAATGTCACATTTTTATCTATTACTATTTCAGTATTAAGAGCTGAAATAAAATCTTCAACTGTATCTACCAAATGCAAATTTTTTCTATCAAAAATATGTTTATGATCTTCATAAGGAAATTCTTTCAAAAGGATTACTCTTCGTTGAGATTGTAATGCCTCATAGATAGTAGTAGATATGATTGTAAAAATAGTATCACATTTTTCTATCAGATCGCTTACAGAAAATTCATTGCTAATAACTTCTACATTCTCAAATTCTCTTAGGCTTTCTATATAATACTCTTTTTCATCAAATTGATTAGGGTGTAATTTGAAAAAAATAGGGATATTTTGAGTCTTTTTTTGAAAAGCATCATTTTTTATAAAATTTAAAAGTTTTTTTCCAAAAACACTAGTTGATATTATTAATAAATCTTTTTTAGGTTTAGTTAAGCTATTAATTTTTATAGAATTATATAAAAAATCATTACCTATAGGCACAATATTAACATTTGGTAGAAAAACATCTTGAAACCAAAAAGGAGAAAAAGAAAAAATAGTATTAGGTAGATATACTTTTTCATTTAAACATTCTGTTGGATAATTATATGCCAAATGGTTTTTATATACCACACCATGTTGAAATTCAAAAATTTTTATATTTAATTCTTTTGCTGCTTTTATAAGTCCTTTTTGTATTCCATTTTGAGTCATAAAAATCTCTTCCACTTTATGTCTCTTTAATATTTTCTTAAAGAAAGATAAATCAGAATAGTAATGGTTCAATATAGCATTAAGATATTCATTGCTAATTTTTGTTTCTCCAAAAGAATTATTTAAAAGATTCAAGACATTCGTAAAATCAAAATATTTCTTCCTAAATAATTTGTAATAAATGTTTTGAGGTAAAAAATAGGTACCTTTTAAGTTAGGGTTAAAAGACTCTATTAATAAAAGTTTTTTTTCTTTTAGTAAATCATAAGAAGCCTTCAAATTTCTGTCTATATTCTTTTTATGAGTATCGTTATCTCTAGAAGCCAGATAAAATAAATATTGTTTTTTTGAATAGGTGAAAAAAATAAGAAAAAAATCAAGGATTCTTTTTAAAATCAATAAATAGTTTTTCCTTTGTTTCTTTTTAATCAAGGGATCTTCCTGATATCTCAATTTGACACACACATAATATCTAATGATATCCCAATAATAGGTGCCTTTTGAATCTTGTAGATCAAAAAGATTATTTTTCTTTTCAAAAGCTAAAAATTGAGCTACAATATCTTCTTTGTTATTCATTTTTTCAATTTATATATTTTTCTACAATGTAAAACCATCGTCTACTACTATATTCTGTCCATTCAAATATTCTGAAAGGTCTGATAACAAAAACAACACAGTGCCTGAAATATCTTTAGCGTTGAGCATTCCTTTGTTTAAGCAAAACTCTTTATACGCTTTTAGAAAAGATTCAGGTTGTTTGTCTTCTATACCTCCTAAAGAAATAGTATTTACCCTAATATTTTTCTCTTTAAAGTATTTAGCCATATATTTGCTGAGGTGTATTAAGCCCGATTTAATAGCAGCATACTCTACAGGTGTAGTCATTCGGGTATTATCATAAATCTCAAAACGTGGTGCTATTACCCCATAAATAGAGGCTAGGTTGATAATATTACCATAGCCTTGCTCATAAAAATATTTTGCAAACAATTGTGAAGTAAGGAAGTAACCTCCTAAGTTCATTCCTACATTTTCACAAAAGTCATTGTAAGTTACCTCGAAGAAGTGTTCTCCGTAGTTTTTGTTGCGTGGGTAAGCACTATTTACTAAAGCATCTATTTTGCCATAATTTTTGGAAATAGTAGTGATAAGAGTTTCAACGGAAATCTTATTGGTAATATCAACTTCTGCAGGTACTATGCTGGCATTTTTTAATGAAGCACATAGTTTCTCAGCTATGGTAATATCATATTCCGCTACCACAGCAAGACCTCCATTGTCTGCTATAGCTTGACAAAAGGTTTTGCCCAATAAACCAGCACCGCCAGTAACTACTACTATTTTGTCTTTTACTAATTCGCTCATAATATATTTTTGTACAGTGTTGTTTTTCTATCGTTTTTCACAGGAAATTCAGTTCTATATTGAGTTACTTCCTCAAGATTGAGTTCATATAGGGTTACCTCTTCTGAGAGAGATGTCCCTCTCAGCACTTCGCCATAAGGTGACACAATGTGCGATGAGGTTACATATAACAATCCTTTGCCATCTTTCCCTATACGATTTACACCCACCATAAACACTTGGTTTTCTATAGCTCTTGCCTTGATAAGTGCCCACCAATGGGGTACTCTACGCTCAGGCCAATTGGCTATATTTAGTATCACCGAGCAATCTTTAGAGTATGCTTGGTAAAGTTCAGGGAAGCGCAAGTCGTAACAGATGGTTAGGCCTATAGTAGCTCCTGCGATAGTTAGCTTTTTCAGTTCTTCACCTGCTTGGTAAAAATCATTTTCATTAGCATACGAAAAAGGATGTATTTTAGCATAAGTAGTTAGCAAGACACCTTGATTGTTTACTACAGCCAAGTTGTTAGTAGCTTTATCTCCTTTTGTCAGAACAACTCCGAAAGCTATAGATACATTATGTTTTTTAGCTTGTTCTTGAAAGAAAGTAATCGTTTCTGACGAAAATTCATCTTCCTTCACCTTTTGACTTTCCATTGTAAAACCTGTGAGGGTCATTTCAGGATATACTACCAAATTGATATCAGAGCAATGTTCAGTAATAAGATTTAATGTTTTTTCTACCTTTTGCTTATTCTCGGCTTTATTCTCCCAACTTTGGTTGAGTGAAACTAAGGCTATTTTCATTAGTTATATTTTCTAAATACAGGTTTGATAGTGCTGCCTACTAGATATTTATCTACTCCTTCATTGAGTGCTTTGGTATACACTTGTAATGATTTCCGTACAGCTTCAAGAGTTCTGTTTAATTCTTTATCAGTATGGGCATACGAAATAGCAATCCAAGGTATTAAAACCCCATTTTTAATCATTTCTTGCGAAAAGAGTGTTCTAAAAGCCAATGATACTTCTTTATTAGTATCTTTTGTAATATAGTTAGGAGAACATTCAATTCCTGTAGCTGCAAAATAATCACTTATTTGTAATTCCTTTGCAATAGCATTCATTTCTGAAACTAATTTTCTACCATAGTTCCATAAATGATCTACCACTTTGTGTTCTTTATAGAATTTTATAGTTTCTACTAAAGCTCCTAAACCACACATCTCGGCGCCGTGAGTAGTAGAGGTTAAGAATACACGTTCTGCTCCAATTTCTTTGATACCTCCTATTTTCATAAACTCTCGTTTACCACATAGGGCAGCTACTGAAAATCCATTAGCCATACCTTTACCAAAAGTACAAAGATCAGGTTCTACATTATAGTAAGTTTGTGCTCCTTGCAAGTGCCAACGGAAACCAGTAATCATTTCATCGAGGATAAACAAAGCTCCATTTTTATGGCATAATTCTTTTACTTTTTGCAAGAAGTTATCTTTAGGATGCTCCCCTGTGGCAGGCTCTAAAATTACACCAGCTACTTGATTAGGGTGTTGAGCAAACAAAGTCTCTAATGACTCTATATCATTATATCTAAAGTGTACTGTGTGCTCATAGTTTTCTTTAGGAATACCACGAGTAAGCACTGTATCTCCGATAAACCAATCATCATAAGAAAAGAAAGGGTGATCCAAACAGCGAATGATATATTTCCTACCTGTATAGGCACGTGCCATTTTCACGGCAGCAGAAGTAACTGTTGATCCATTTTTAGCAAACTTTACCATATCTACACTTGGTATAAGGTCTACCATCGCCTCAGCTGCTTCTAATTCTATCACTGAGGCACGTGTAAGGTTATTTCCCTTCCAAATTTGCTCAATAGCAGCATTGGCAACTCTTTTTTCACCATAGCCTAAAGTAATAGCTCTCAAAGCCATACCATAGTCTAAGAATTCTTTCCCATCGGGGGTGTAAAGATAAGCACCTTCACCTCTTTCAAATATTTGAGGGGCATTTTCGGGGTATTGGTCGTCTCCTCTACTATAAGTGTGACAACCACCAGGGATTAGATTATTGAGTCGTTGACTATAATTCATTTTAGAAACCTCCATCTGATTTTTCTATTTGATTTAATAATTCTAGTACTTTTATATCGTCTTGAACTGTATTGGGATAGTGTTTAGGGTTTTCAATTCCCTTTATGAAGCTATTCACTTCATCAATATACATTTTCTCACCGATATTCTTGTTATATCCTGAAGCAGATTCAAATTGAGGTTGTTCAAAATGTATCCATCTGCCATTTTCTACTTCATACAAATGGAAAGTAGCCTCATCCCATTTCCATTGTATTTGGGCTTTTTCAAGATTAATTATCAAGTTTCTAACAGCATAACGAGAGGCTACATCTACAAGAATTGTACCTACCTTATCGGCGTATTTTAAAGTAAAAGCATAGGAATCTTCTATTTCACAACCAAAATCAATTGTTTTCTCAAAGACTCCCTTAGCTGAAATAGGCCAACCTATGGTATCTACTATCCAAGTTAGCTCAAAAGGTACAATTTCTCTTCCTCCCCCCATAATACGCTTTGAAACGTAAAAGTCATTTACTCCTTCCCAAGGATGCCAATCGGGTAGATATTGTCCTGAATGATATGAAAAGTTGGTTACTTTCCCATACTTTTCACTCTTTATAATCTTAGTAATATCCTTTATAATAGGATGAAAACGGAAAGTACAAGAAGGGGCAATAAAAGTATTGTTTTGGTTGTAATCAAGCATTTCTTTTACTTCTTCAATAATGACACTTGCCTCTATAAAAGCTGGCTTGTTATAATCAATTGCTATTTTTGCATAGTAGGTATGCAAATTAGGAGGAGTAGAAATAATAAAAGCATCAAAGTTAGACAAATCCTCAGTGTCTAAGGATTTTACCGTTTTTATATGATACTTATTTTCTGCTTCTTTTCTTCGGTCTTCTCGGGGGTCAAAGCCTACTACATCAGTATACTGTAAGGCTTGCAAACATCTCACACGCCTTTTACCCATTGATCCCAAACCAATTACTAAAAATTTCATAGTATATCGTTCTTTTTATAATTTAGAATTGTTTCTATACACAAAAAATCGTAGATATCGTCTACTTCATAGTTTTGCCAACGCTCAATAAAATAAGGTTTAGACTTTTCACTATAAAAAAGGTTTTTTTCTTCAAAATAAGAGACTTCTACTAAATAGGCTACTCCATAAGGAAAATAGGCTTTAGATAACTCTTGTCTTTGGGTAACTTTTTTAGCATCTTTTATAAAAGGATTTATTTTATTATCTTTTATTGTTTTTACTATGAAAGGATGTTCTGTATGCACTTCTCCCAAGCTAACTACTCCTACACTCTCCTCTTCCAAAAGGGCAATACAATTATCTATATCTCCTTTTTTTCTTAAAGGAGAAGTAGGTTCTAATAGTAGTATGTAGTCAAATTCCTGTCCTTTGGTACGATAATATGCTATTGTATGTAGGACAAATGCTGAGGAGGGAGAAGTATCTGTTGCTAATTCTGAAGGTCTTAAAAAAGGTACTTTTATACCAAAACTCTCAGCTACAGCTGCAATTTCACTACTATCAGTTGAAACAAATATTTCATCAATATACTCACTTGCTTGGGCTTGCTCTATACTCCACCCAATCAAAGGTTTACCGCATAGAGGCTTTATATTTTTGCCTGGCAGCCCTTTGCTACCTCCTCTTGCGGGGATAATAGCCAATATTTTTCTATTATTATACATAGCTTAGCGTTCTAAATGTTTAATAAACTCTTGTGCGTGTTCATAATCTACAGCCTTCCCGATGTCTATCCAATAGCCTATGATGGGGTCGTAGACTAATTTACCTCCTTCAGCTACTAATCGCTCCATTACATCAGTAATATCGCAATACTTGCCTTTTTCTATTTTAGCAATCAAGGAGCGTTTGAGTATATAAATACCAGCGTTTGAGTGGTATATAAAACTAGGTTTTTCTTTAAAGTTCATTACTCGTCCTTCTTGGGTTTCAAATACAGCATAAGGGATATCTACTTTATACTCAGTAGAGGCTACTGCCATATCTGCATTTTCATTGATGAGTTTTAGGTAAAGCGACTCGAAGTTTACATTGGTAAACAAGTCGCTATTCATTAGCAAAATATGTTCAGAACTTAGGTTATTTATTAGAGCTAAAGCACCTGCAGTACCTAAAGGTTCATCTTCCCAAATATACTCTATAGTAATACCTTTTTGGCTACCATCACCCAAATAGTTTACTATTTGCTCACCAAGGTATTTTACTGATATATAAATCTTTTTGATTCCAAAACTAATGAGCCTATCTATGTTGTGTTCTATGATGGGTTTATCACCTAATCGCAACATTGGTTTAGGGATAGTATCAGTGAGTGGACTTAGGCGTTTACCGCGCCCTCCTGCCATAATTACTGCTTCTAAAGGGAGTTGAGCTTTGGTATATTCTAAATCTATCAAATCTACCATTTTACCTTCTTGGTTGAGGATAGGTAGAATTTTTATATCGCTTTTTCTATACTTCTCAAAACTCTGATAGCTATCTTTTTGATATAGTCGTTTGAAATCTGGGTTTGCAATCTCTCCTAGAGTTTTCTGTAGATTTTGTTCGGCGATGATAGACCTGCGTATATCACCATCCGTAACTGAGCCTACAACTCTATCCTTATCATCTACCACAAAGAGAATTAGCCGGCTCAAATTACGCAATTCGTTCAGGCGTTGTAGTCCCTCTACTAAGTTTTTGTTCTTATGTATTAATACATCAGTTCTCATTGTAGTATATATTAATAATCAATGTTGTAAAATGATTTCTTCAAAGAAATAGTAGAATGTTCTTTTATTACTTTTAAAATCTTTTCAGCAGCTGTACCATTGCCATATGGTGATTCTTGTTGCTGTATTTTCTCTCTAAACTGTTTATTGAGAGCAAAAGTAATACTTTTTCTGATATCCTCCAAAGTATGAGAGCTATTGATTACACTCTCATTGCAAATACGTCCTTTTTGCCTGTCGCCTATATTAATAGTAGGAATATGAAAAGCAGGTACTTCTAAAATCCCAGAAGAAGAGTTACCTATTACAAAATCTACAAATTGTAAGGCTGATAGGTAACGCAACTGTCCTAACGATTTAAAAGCAACTGCTTTATTTTTGTGATTATTTACATATTCAGTAATCATTTTATTGATGATACGCCCGTTCTTATCAGAATTAGCGTGTGTAAAAATAAGTCCTGTTTCAGGCAACACATCTAAGGCTTGCAGGATGTTTTCAAAAGTTTGTATAGGAGCTTCTTTTTCTAGCGTTACGGGATGATAAGTAATGAGTACATTTCTTTTTTTAAGGTTAAAATCAATAGATTTTTCAAAAGTCTCCCTGTCTAATAACTCTAATTTTTTAATACTATCTAAGCCTATCGCTCCTACATTAAATACTGTATCAGGTTGCTCTCCCAACTGTATTACTCTTTTTCGATAGACTTCTGTAGAGGTGAAGTGCAAATGACTAAACTTAGTAATGCTATGCCTAATAGCTTCATCATAAGCTCCTTCAGTAGTTTCACCTCCGTGTAAGTGAGCTATTGGAATGTTAGCCATTCCAGCTGCTATCACCGCTCCTAATATTTCTGTCCTATCACCTAAAACTACTACCAAATTGGGTTGTAGATCCTCAAAGGCATCAGCAAAGCCTGAAATAGCTAAGGCAATGGTTTTTGAAACACCTACAGAAGTGTCTGACGAGAGCAAGCACTCTACTTTTTTATTGACTACAAAACCTGCTGCGGTTATCTCATCAAGAGTATAACCAAACTCAGGAGAGAGATGCATCCCAGTAGCGATGAGTTGCAATTGTAGCTTTTCATCTTTTGAAATAAGTTCAATCAGAGGTCTCAATAAGCCGAACTCGGCTCTTGTACCTGTTATGACACAAATTTTTCTCATAAAATTACTTATACCAATTGTTAGGTAATGCTTTTGCATCTTTAGGCAAATCATTAGTATCCAAACGGGGAATTTTAAATACATTATCTCCCATTTGGTTATTTATATCTGCTAACTTTACTTCTGTTGTAAAACCTAAAGCACAATGATTTTCCTTCAAAAGAGTTATAGTATCATCATTATAATTTCCATAAGGATAACAAATAGTCCAGTGTTTTATGTCTCCACCTATATTTTCTATAAATTTTAAAGATTCTTTAATTTCTACTTCTTGTTTTTCCTTTGGCAAAGAGCCCAACCAATAATGGTCGTAACCGTGGCTTCCTATATGCATACCAGCGCTAACCATATACTTCATTTGGTCTTCCGACATATATAGCTCTCTACTAAAAGTACCTTCCTCAACTCCTACTATTTTCTTAAAAAGTTCTGTTGTGATAATATTTCTCAGCTTTTCAACTAATTCAACTTGTAATAGTCGCTTAACAAAAATAACCTCTTTAGTATCGAATCTATCTAATTGAGCTAACTTTTTGTAATAAAACTCAAAGCTTTCCAGATGATACACTTCTCTATATTTATCTAATAACAAAGCTATTTCTTTTAATAGAGACGACATTTTCTCTTCTGGAGTTGAAGTTAAAATGAAATGTATTTTATTTACGTCCAATACTTTGTGCTGAGTAATAGCTTTTACAGGTGCATAAAAAGCCCCTTGTACCCCTTCGTTTTTTAAAATAGGAAATACGTAAGTAAAATGGTCGATATAAGCATCGTCAAAAGTAAGAAGAACAGGGTGAGATGGTAGTTTATGAATACCTTGTGTAGCTGCTATAACTTCTTCAACGGTTACAAAAGAGTAGTGTTTCTTCAAAAAAGCTACTTGCTCTTTAAAAAGAGCTACATCAAGCCCTTTAATAGAAGGGTATCTTGAGTGTTTTAAGTCTCTCACGTAGTGGTACATCACTACTGTTAGATTTTGATTTTCCATTTTCTATTGAATTATATTGGGTCTGTCTTGATCGGCATCACCTTTGAATATTACATATCGATCATTTTTATCTTTCAACTTATAGGTAAAATATAACGATATATTTTGTTGTTCAAAGGGTTCAAAGTAATTAGGAATAATTACCTCATTTGTTGAGGTATCTAATTTTGAAAATCCCATTGTTTCAAATACTTCTTCAGCGAAACCATAGTTTAAACAATCTATATATTCAGCCTCGTATTTTGATAATAATTTTTGTATTTGGTTATATAAACACGGAAGTACTTCTGCCCCAGCACCGTACATATCTACTATTCTCAGTGCTTTGGCTGTTCCTACTTTCACTATCCGAATAACCCAAATAGCTTTCAGCTTATCTTCTACAAAAACACCCCAAAATTTATATCTGTAGATTGGGTGATATAAATATCTGTTTTTTAGATATTCTATAGATTTCTTAGGTCTATACTCCCCTGCTTGTATACTTTCTTCAGTAAGAGGTTCAATATCAAAATTATCCTTTATAATTACCTTTTTTATAGAAACATTCTCCTTTTTGTTTGATTTTGTGTTATGCCCAACTTTAGCGATTTTAAAATTTTCGACAGAATTATTGAGAATGTAATATTGTTTCACTATATCTACTAAATTTTTAGTAGCCTTATGTACTTTTATAGCATCATTACTTAGTCCTATACTTGCAAAAGACCTACTATTAGGTAAATTGAAGTACATTTCCCACAAGTAAACAGCTAAATTATTTACCTCATCATTTTTTATATCTTTTCTCACTTTCCAGATAGCAGCCCAAGTATCATTTTCTTGTTGATACAATTTTTTATCATATTGATAAATAGGAATAAATCCTTTAAGGGCATCAATCTTTCCCGTCTGCTTATTTTGGGCAATAATAAAATTATAATCTCCTGTAATAGGATTTAAATGTTGAAAATCCATTAGTTTTTTTGAGACCACTAAACTGTGATTTTTTTTCCAATGGGTGTCCAAAAATTCTATAATAAGAGGTAAATCCTCTTTCTTTGCATAGCGAATATCGTACATTTTTAATTAATTTTCAATATGCATCCTCCCCACGAATAGCCTACGCCAAAACCTGCAAGGAGGAGATTTCCTTTTAGTTTATTCTCTTTTAGTTTTTCACAGAGTACTATAGGGATAGTAGCTGAAACGGTATTCCCTACTTCACTCATATAGTAATGAAATAGTTCTTCTTCTATTTTTAGTTTCTTACGCAAAAAATTCAGCATAAAAGCATTTGCTTGATGAAATACATAACCATCAATATCCTCTTTAGAGAGTTTATTCTTGTTTAATGTATCGCTTACCAAAGAGGGTACAACATCAATAGTAAAGTTAAAAATTTCCGAACCATTCATAAATAAATAATCAGAAGCAATAGGATTTGCTTTTTCATCAAATTTTAAGTCGTTTAAAGAACTTTTATGACGAAAAGCTCCTGTTTTTACGATTAGATTTTCAGCTCCTTTGCCATCTGTCCCCAAACTAAAATTACCTATTTCAGCAAATCCTTCGGTAGATATAAGTGTAGCGGAACCTGCATCTCCAAAAATAGTGCGATTTCCTTTGTCTTTGGGGTGCAAATGTTTAGTATAGGTCTCTCCTGTAAGGAATAGTACATTCTTAGCAATTCCTCCCATAATGAGCCCTTTGGCTAAAGAAAGGCCATATATATATCCTGAACATCCTAAATTAAAATCTAAAGCGCCACAAGTAGTGGGTAAACCTAATTTATCTTGTATTAAACAAGCAGAAGTAGGTAGAAAATAATCAGGACTTTGAGTGCAGAAAAGCACAAAGTCTATCTCATTTTTATTGATATTAGTTTCCGTAGCAAAAAGTTTCCCAGCAGCTCTCACTGCTAAGTCTGCTGCAGTTTCATTCTCATCTGCTATGTGGCGGGTGTGTATACCCACTTTATTAGCGATTTTATCGACGCTCCATTCTGGAAATTCTTCTACTAACTGTTTATTAGTAAGTGCTTTTTTGGGAAGAGCGTATGTTAGTGCTTTAATATATGCTTTCATAATTTTACAATAAAGTGTATCCTCCATCTATTAGAAGATTTGAACCTGTTACCCAAGAAGAGGCATCAGACAAAAGATAAACTACTGCATACGCTACTTCTTCAGGCTTTCCATAACGTTTTAAAGGGTATTTTTGCTTGTCGGCTTCCATTTGCTCTTGTGTTACCTCTCCTCCTGAAACAATATTGGTTTCAACCATTCCTGGTATTACAGTATTTACTCTTATTTGTTGTGAGGCCAACTCCAAAGCTAATCCTTTACAAATCCCATTGATTGCCCCTTTTGATGCTGAATAAATACTATTTCCTATATACGATACTTTTGTCCCCGAAATAGATGAGATAAATATTATGGATGATGCCTTTTGTAGCTTTTTTTTCTTAACGAGTAACTGAGTTAATAATAGAGGCGCATTAAAATTAACTGTCATCACCTCTTGTATATCCTCTTCTTGCAGAAACTTAAAAGGTTTAGGAATTGTAAGTCCAGCACAATTTACTAACCCATTTAAACTATCTATTTGGTTTGCTAAGGTTTCAATGTCTTCTTTTTTGGTAAGGTCAGCTACTATATAAGCGGGCTGTGTACCTTCTAACTGCTTATAGGTTTCTTGTAAACGTTGTTCATTACGCCCCGTGATAACTACTTGTGCTCCCATCTTAGAGCATTCTATAGCAATCGCCTTTCCTATACCAGAAGAAGCTCCTGTTACTAAAATAGTTTTATTTTCTAATGAAAAAGGATTGTACATAGTTATTACATTCTGCTTTTCACTACATTATATAAATCTTCTACAGTATGAGCTGCTTTGATATCATCACCTTTTAGTTTTACATTGTATTCCTCATCAGCCATAGCAATAACTGATAGGGCAATTAGAGAGCTCCACTCATCTAAACTTCTGAACTCTGTAGAAAGGCTGATTTCTGCTGCATCTGTTTCATCAAACAGATTTACAAAATTTTGTACAAATTCTTGTGTATTCATATTTATAACTATTATTTAATTTGCAATTTATTTCTTTTCAATATCTTAAAGATAGCGACTAAATTCATAGCTCAATCAAATCATCTTCTTCAAAGTCTTTTTTAGCTGTTTTACCTATCACATCATCCCATTGCATAGGAGAAATACCCGTTCCAGGGCGTTTTACTGTTAAGTTCTCAATAGTAAAAGACTCTCCTTTCACTATTTTTTTTGCAGCTACAATACTTTTACGAGCTATAGCTTTATTTTTAGCTTCAGATTTTGAAACTTCTTTCAGTCCTGAACCTCCTATGGCTTTTTCTATATTACGAATAGCCATTACCATAGCTTTTAGTTCCTCAGGTTCGAGCGATGCTTTATGGTCGGGACCTGGTAAGGTTTTATCCAAGGTAAAGTGTTTTTCAATAACCGTAGCCCCTAAGGCTACTGCTGAAATGGGGACTTCTATCCCCAAAGTATGGTCGGAATAACCTACGGACACTCCTAATTCTCGCTGGATATGGAGCATAGCCTTTAAGTTTACATCCTCCATAGGGGTAGGGTATTCCGTATTACAATGCAATACAGTAATTTTATCTTTGCTTACACCATTATCAGTCAGCACTTTTATGGCATCTTTTATTTCGCTTATAGTAGCCATCCCTGTAGAAAGTATCACTTCAGTAAAAAGAGTTGCTACTTTTCTTAAATAGGGCAAATTAGTAATCTCTCCTGAAGGAACTTTAGCGATAGTAACTCCTAACCCAGCTAAGAATTCTAATGATTCAAAATCAAAACCTGTAGAGAGAAATTGTACACCTTTTTGGGCACAATAGTCAATTAACTCTTGATGAACAGCTTGCGAAAGCTCTAATTTTTTAAGCATTTCATACTGAGAGTCATTGTCTTGTGTATTTTTATCTTGATAAGCCGCGCGTTTTGCTTGTTTGGTTACCAAGTTACCAGCTTTAAAGGTTTGGAATTTGACATAATCCACACCAGCTTCAGCTCCTTTATCAATAAGGGCTTTGGCTTTGGCGATATCGCCATTATGATTAACGCCTGCTTCGGCTATGACTATTACTTTATTTTGTTTCAAATCTGTCTCCCACTCTAAATTTTTCATCATATTCAAAATCTATAACTTTAATAAAACTATCTTTTGTTTTTACTATAAAACTATCTTTTTCTTTATTTAAGATAACTCCTATAGTTGCTTTGTAAATAGGAGCATCTTTTATTTCGTAAACACGTTTTATTTTCATTTCTTTACCATTCAAAAAAGCCCTTGCGATGGGTCCTGGGAAGGTAATAGCCCTTACAAAGTTGAAAACTTCTCTACTTGTTTGATTCCAATCCAATATTTCATCACCTTCCTTTCTTTGTGGGCAATAGAACCCAAAAGGATGAATAGTTGTCTGTTTTATAGATTGGACTCCATTCTCTTTTTTGAATAACAAAATAGCTTCATATAAAACCTCTGCACAACTTGTATGGGCTACCTCTAATAAAGTGTTATAATCATCAGAATCACTAATAGGAAATGTTTTTTGTAAAATAATATCCCCAGTGTCTATTCCCTCATCCATAAAGTGCACTGTGATACCAAACTCTTTCTCGTCATTTATCAATGCCCAGTTCAGTATATTTCTTCCTCTATAAAAAGGTAATTTACCTGCATGGCAATTAATGGTTTTTAGCTTTGGAAGATTTATAATTTCCTTTTTAAAAATTTGATTAAAAGACATTGAAACAAATAGGTCGCAATTATACTTACTAATGTTGTCTATAAACTCTCTTGAATTGATATTTGAGTGTTTTAAATAGTCAATATTATTCTCTTTTGTGAATTGATATAGAGTATTGTCTTTAGTATCAAATCTTACACATATAAATTGTATGCTGATATCCTTATCAGCAATAAGTTTTCTAAAAGCATTGTGAGACCATATTCCATCAGCAAAATAACCTATTTTCAAAGGGTTATTAGAATTGTATTTATTTTTTTCTATCATAGTTTTTCTTCTACTTACCTCTTACTCCACTAGGTATATTTACTACTCTTGCTTCCAACCATTCGGCGTTGCTGAGATCTGCTTTAGGGCAGTTTTTAAACATTGGTAGGCGGTTCATCAGTTGCCATATTGGGCGACTCATTACACCCTTTGCATTTGTTTCGGTAAGGAAAGCGTCGCGCTCTTCTTTGTTGTTTAAGATAATGGCATTGAGCCAATAGTTGCATTTTTCGTATTCACGTTCGACAAAAAAGGTAATGCCTTGTTTTTCAAAATAGGCTTTATAGGCTTCGGCTGTAGCGCGTTTGTTGGCTAAAAAGCCATCTAACTGTTCTAATTGCGCTACACCTAAAGCAGCATTGATATTGGGCATACGGTAGTTATAACCTATTTCATCGTGTACGAACTCCCAAGCGTGAGGTACTTTGGCTTGGGTGGTGAGGTGTTTGGCGTGTTTGCCTATAGTCTCATCATTGGTGAGTATCATACCGCCACCTCCTGTAGTAATAGTTTTATTACCGTTGAAAGAGATACCTCCTATTTTGGCGAATGTGCCCAAATGCTTGCCTTTGTAATAACTACCTATAGCCTCGGCAGCATCTTCTACTACTTCTATATGATAGCGTTCGCAAATGGCTATAATTTCTTCTATACGGCAGGCGTGCCCAAAGGTGTGCATTGGCATACACGCTTTGATACGTCGGTTTGTTCGTTTATGGTAGCATTCGTTCCCTCGTAGTTCGGTGTTTTCTTTTAAAAAGTGTTCTAAAGAGGTAGGGGAGAGTCCCATTGTATCTTTATCGACATCTACAAATATAGGTACAGCCCCTGCATATACAATGGCATTGGTAGTAGCTATAAAGGTTAGCGGCTGAGTGATTACCTCATCACCTGCTTCTACCTCACTGAGCTTTAGGGCTATGTGGAGGGCATTGGTGCCATTCACACATACTACAGCGTATTTAGCCCCTGTATATTCAGCTACCTTTTGTTCGAAGAGGTCTACAAACTTTCCTACACTTGATACGAAAGTAGTATCGATGCACTCTTCTAAATATTTTTTTCGTTCCCTGCAAAAGTAGGGGCGTGTAGAGGAATAAAAGCCTTTTTTTCGCCGTAAAGGTCGCGTATAAAGGATATGGTTTCGGGTATGTTCATTGCCTTAATTTTCTAATTACATTTTGCTATCTAAATAGCGTCCTGTTTCTTGGTGGTCGAAATTTACTAAGAATGTTTTCATCAGTAGGGTGATGTCTTTTTTCTCGGTAGCAGGATTATCAAATAGTTGGGTTAGCTTATCTATAAAACTTTCTATTTCAGTTATTTTTTTAAATGATTGTAGACTAATCACTCCTAAAGAGGTGTATTTGTCTAACGCTACTTGTTCTCCTTCAGTATAAAATTCCTCGTAGGGTTTTTCGCCTGTGGTATCGCTTTTTGAGAAATAAACGGGATACCTTTTATCGGTTTCTTTTCGGCTTTCAGCCTTAGCAATAGCTTCAGCTTCACTCTTGCATTCCAAAGGGGTATAGCCTAAGTCTTTTAATAGCTGGGAGGCTATTTCTGAGAAAGTAAGTACTTGTTCTTTCTTCAGTTTAGGGAAGTATATTTGTCCTGTACTTCCTAATATACAAGCCATTAAGCAAATTTGTCCGCTTTCTTCGGGTGATACAAAATAACGGGTTACATCTGAAGGGGCTGATAGCGGTTGGTTTTTAGCGATACGCTCTAAAAAACCAGCTGGCAATGAGCCATTGGAGAAAGCTACATTGGCAAAGCGAGCTGTAGTTACAGGAAACTTATGAGCATAAGCCATTATCATATCCTCCATTATCTTCTTGCTACCTCCCATTATGTTCACGGGGTTCGCTGCCTTGTCGGTCGATACACAGAAGAAATGTTCAGGGGGATAGTCACACAATAAATCTAAGAATTTTTTAGCGTTTACTACATTGTTTTTGAGTAAGGCTTCTACTGAATATTTATCTTTTTCGCTTCGTACGTGCTTGTGAGCTGAAAAGTTAGCTACTATATCAAACCCACCACGTGCTTTGAACATTTTTACAAAAGTATCATCGGCGTAATTCATAGGGTAGGTTATATAGTCGGTAGGCACTGTAAAGGCGGAAGTACTGCGCAATTCGCGAGTGAGTTCGGTAAGTCCGTTTTCACTAATATCTACTACTACCAAAGTTTTAGGTTTAAAAGGTAGTAAGGCTTTGATATACGAGCTTCCAATAGAACCTGCTCCTCCTATTACCAATACACTTTTGCCTTCAATAGCCTTAGTTAATGCTGATTGATGAGTGTACAAATCTGCCTGAAACATACTCTCAGGGCGCTTGGTAACATATTTCGATATAAAATGTTCTATATTTAGCATTAAATAATTTCTTTGTGTTTATTTTTAAAGTGAGTTTATTTATACTCCTATCTGTACGTACTCCCAACCCTTGTTTGGTAACTCAAAGGCATTATACTGATTCCTGCCATCAAAGATTACTTTTTCTTTTAGCATTTTAGCTATCTCGTCGAAATCGGGGACACGGAATTCTTTCCATTCGGTAAGCAAAAGTAAGGCGTCAGCTCCTTTTAGGGCTTCGTATTTGCTCTCTAAATAAGTAACCTCTACATCTTTTAGGTAACATACTTTTGCCTCGTGAACTGCTTTAGGGTCGTAGGCTTGTACTTTGGCTCCGCGTTTCACCAATTCTTTAATGACGTAAATTGCAGGAGCTTCGCGCATATCATCGGTTTCAGGTTTGAACGAAAGCCCCCATACAGCAAAGGTTTTGCCGCTGAGGTCTTCCCCATATTTGGCAACTACTTTCTGGGCAATCACTATCTTCTGACGGTTGTTCACATTGTCTACTGATTCAATCAGTTCTGCCTTGTAATCTACCTCTTCGGCTAATTTTTTTAGTGCCAATACGTCTTTCGGGAAACAAGAGCCCCCATAACCACAACCAGGGTAGATAAAACTATAGCCTATCCTGCTATCAGAGCCTATCCCTATACGCACTTTATTTACATCAGCCCCTACACGCTCACAGATATTGGCAATCTCGTTCATAAACGAAATCTTAGTAGCCAGCATAGTATTCGCAGCGTATTTAGTCATCTCTGCCGAACGAATGTCCATCGTGATAAAGCGTTCGTTTTGTAAGAAAAAGGATGAGTAAAGGGCTTTCATCTTAGTAAAAGCCTCCTCGCTATCAGCCCCTATTACTACGCGATCGGGCTTCATAAAATCCTGAATAGCTTTGCCTTCTTTTAAAAACTCGGGGTTGGACACCACGTGAAATTTGTAATTCACTCCGCGTTTATCCAAAGCAACTTGCACAGTAGTGCGTACCTTGTCGGCAGTGCCTACAGGCACAGTCGATTTGTCTACTACTATTAACTCTCCTTGCATTATCTCACCTATCTGTTGGGCTACCGAAAGCACATATTGCAAGTCTGCCGACCCATCATCACCCATAGGCGTGCCTACAGCTATAAAAGCTATCTCAGCACCTTTGATTGCCTCCGCAAGGTCAGTAGTGAAAAATAGTGTTTTAGCTAAATTGCTCTGTACCATTTCTTCCAATCCTGGCTCGTAAATAGGAATCACACCTTGTTTGAGCTTCTCTATTTTCTCAGAGTTTACATCTACGCAGGTTACTTTATTGCCCATCTCAGCGAAACAAGTCCCTGATACTAACCCCACATACCCAGTGCCTATGACTGCTATTCTCATTCTATTTTCTTATCTAAGGTTTCATATTCGGAGTTATTACTTTTAAACTCCTTTACTATTTGTTTTAATAAACGCACTACTTCTGTCTTATCCCCTTGCGTAGCTACCTCATACATTTGAGTAGTGAGCGCCTCTATCTCAGTAAACGACATTGAAGGGTCTTTGCTAATCATTATTTTCTTGTGGTGCGTAGGCATTGTTTTAGTACTGTCACTTAATAGTTCTTCATAGAGTTTCTCACCAGGGCGCAAGCCTGTGTACACGAGCTTGATATCTACGTTTGGTTCATAGCCTGATAGTTTAATCATACGAGTAGCAAGGTTGAGTATCTTCACGGGTTCACCCATATCAAAAACAAATATCTCGCCTCCTTTGCCCATAGTTCCTGCTTGAAGTACCAACTCACACGCTTCGGGTATAGTCATAAAGTAACGCACTATATCAGGGTGGGTGATGGTTACAGGACCTCCTTTTTCTATCTGTTTCCTAAAATGGGGGATTACCGACCCATTAGAGCCCAACACATTGCCAAAACGAGTAGTGATAAAAGCTGTTTTATTGCCTTCTTTGTTTTGTAAGGCTTGTACAAAAAGCTCTGCCACCCTCTTTGAAGCACCCATTACATTGGTGGGGTTTACAGCTTTATCAGTGGATATCATCACAAAGTGAGGTATTTCATATTTGTTAGCCAAAAGTGCTACATTTTTAGTCCCTTGTATGTTTACTAAAGCAGCCTCGTGCGGATTCTCTTCTATCATCGGTACGTGCTTATAGGCAGCCGCGTGATACACTACTGAAAACTTATGTGCTTTAAACACACTTTCTAAACGTTCATAATTAGTAATATCGGCTAAAACAAACTCAAAAGCGATATTCGGGAAACTCTCTTTAAGTTCTAACTCTATGTCGTATAGAGGCGTTTCTGCTTGGTCGAGCACAACTACTAAGGCGGGGGTGAAGGTAGCTATCTGTCGTATCAACTCACTGCCAATAGACCCCGCTCCTCCTGTCACCAATATATTTTTGTGGTAGTGTTTTTCGCGTACTTCTTCGTTATCTAATACTATCTGTCTACGCCCTAATAGGTCTTCTATTTGTATTTTATGAAGGTTAAATCCTTCTTTTTCTGGACGTAATTTTTGCAGTGCGGGGGTTTTGAGTATTTGCAAACCTTTGTCTAAACACACATTCACCCAAAAAGTCATCTCTTCTTTCGAAAGATGGTTCTTGTTTATGAGCACCCCATCAGCCTCTAATTCTTCACAAGGAGTATCTATAAATTTATCTTTTGAGATAATAGGTCTACCTAATAGAGTAGCCTGTTTAGGATTCGTACGCCCTGTAAGAAAACCTACTACCGAATAAGGAATGGCAGCATTGCCTATAATCCCATTGGCAAAAGCAACTGCTTCATCATCTATCCCCAAGATAAGAATACGCCTCTTAGAAGTACGCCTATTAATTTCTTTTACCAAATAGAAAAACTCTTTTACCGATAACCTAAATACAAATAGTATGATGAACGACACTGTAAAATATATCAGTAGAATAGGGTTCAACAACACTTTTTCACCTATAACGTGCAGACTTATCTTGTTAGCAATAAACATTGCTATTACCGTGCACCCACTTGAAAGCAGAATGCGAAACAAATCTCTAAAAGTAGAATACCGTATAATCCCTGAATAAGTACGGAAGATGAACATAAAAAAGATGTTCACCCCGATAACTAATAAATAGCGTTTGTAAAGAGGAATACTGTCGGGAATATATACCCCCAAGCGTTCTACTACAAAAAAGGAAAAGAATAGAGCTATAAATAGCAAAAACACTTCCATACACACCACTATCCAACGTGGGGTGTAACGGGCAGTAGCTAAGTTTACCAAAGTGCTATCACTATATGTATGTGCTTGAGGCATTGTTTTAAATATAAATGGAAAAATTTGCACAAAGGTACAAAATTCTTTTTAATTTTATAGAGACACTTTATAATTTCTTAAAAACGCCTTTTATTCTATCTCGGTCTGCATCAGTAAGATTAGAACCTGAGGGCAAACATAAACCATTGTTAAATAAGTGCTCACAGGTCTTTTTACCATAGTAAGGAGCTGAGGTAAACACAGGTTGCAAGTGCATAGGTTTCCACAAAGGGCGCGTTTCAATATTTTCTTCCAAAAAGGCTAATCGCAAGTCTTCTCTATCAAATCCTGTTTTAGTTTTATCAATGGTAATAGCCGAAAGCCAATAATTACAAAAGTAATCTTCATTGGGCTCTGTAAGTAATTTTATCCCTTCAATCCCTTTGAACAAATCGGCATAAAAAGCGTGCATCTTTCGGCGGGCTTCAATGCGCTGTGGCAATACCTCCATTTGTCCACGACCTATGCCTGCCGTAATATTGCTCATACGGTAGTTATACCCTATGTGCGAATGCTGGTAGTGAGGAGCGTTGTCGCGCGCTTGGGTGCTCAAAAATACAGCTTTATCTTTCTCTTCTTGAGTGTGACATACCAAAGCTCCTCCTCCTGAGGTAGTGATAATCTTATTGCCGTTGAACGACAGTACTCCAAATCTACCAAAAGTACCACAAGGTTTTCCTTTGTAAGTACTTCCTAAGGCTTCGGCGGCATCTTCCACCAATGGGATATCATACTTTTTACATAGAGTGAGCACCTCCTCTATTTTGAAAGGCATTCCGTAGAGCGATACAGCGATTACCGCTTTAGGCTTCTTGCCTTTCTTAATGCGGTCTTTAATAGCTTCTTCTAAGAAAACGGGAGAGATATTCCAGGTGCTCTCTTCCGAGTCTACAAACACGGGCGTAGCTCCTTGGTATACGATAGGGTTAGCAGAAGCTGAAAAAGTCATCGATTGACAGAGCACCTCATCGCCTGCTTGCACCCCACACTCTATAAGAGCTAGGTGCAAGGCTGCCGTACCCGCCGAAAGCGCCGATACTTTCACTCCATTGCCTAAAAAGTGCTGTAAATCCTCTTCAAAGCCATTTACATTAGGACCTAAGGGGGCTACCCAATTCTCCTCAAAGGCTTGATGAATATATTTTAGTTCATTTCCTCCCATATGTGGGGAAGAAAGCCATATTTTTTCTTTCATACTATTATTTTTTTATAAAATCTCCGGCATTTATAATACTTTGCTCAGCAATTGTTATGCCATTTGAAATGGTTGCATTACTACCTATAAAAGTCCCTTTACCTACTACAGTATCTCCATTTACTGTAGCACAAGTAGAAATGTGACAAAAATCACCAATTTGTACATTGTGTTCGATATTTGCTTTTGTGTTGATAATACAATGTTTACCTACTTTTGCCTTGGCATTGATGATAGCATTATGCATTATAACTGTTCCCTCGCCTATAGTAGCATATTTTGAAACATAGGCTAAAGGAGATACCACTGTGGCTAATCTTGCTTTACAAGACCCTAATAACAAGGCAATATCTTCTCTTACAGAAGATGATTTTATTTGACCTACTGTTATTAAGAAAAATACTCCTTCAGTAGATAATTCCTTCACTAAATCTCTATTGCCTAAAATAGGATAACCTAAAACATCTCCTTCCTTTGTGTCATCTAAAATTCCTTTGATATTGTATTTATCTTCTTGTTCAACAACATCAATTACGGAAAGACAATGACCTCCTCCTCCTATCAGTATAATATTGGGTTTGTTATTTTCTCCTTTCATTTATAAAAAATACTTGTCGCGCTACAAACTGCTTGTCGTGTTACAACCTCCTCTAAACTCCTCCATTGTAGCTTGTCCTTCTTGTGATATCCCTTCGCGTATAAACACTTTCTTTACCGTGAGAAGCAGTATTTTAAGGTCTAATACGAATGATTGGTGGTCTACATACCACACGTCCAACTCAAATTTCTTTTCCCAGCTGATAGCATTGCGCCCATTCACTTGCGCCCAACCAGTGATACCTGGTTTTACCTCGTGCCTACGCTTCTGAGTCTCGTTATACAAAGGTAAATACTGAGGCAATAACGGTCTCGGACCTATAACCGACATATCCCCTTTCAGCACATTCAGCAACTGCGGAATTTCATCAAGCGACGTCTTCCGTACAAAAGCCCCTATTTTCGTGAGTCGATCAGCATCAGGCAAAAGCTGTCCGTTAGCATCACAACGGTCGTTCATTGTTTTGAACTTGATAATCCTAAAAATGCGTTCTCCTTTCCCAGGTCGTAACTGATAGAAAAACGGTTTTCCGTTATTAGCAAACCACAATCCCACTGTCACCACTACAAAAATAGGACTCAGCACAATAAAGGCAATCAGTGCTGTAAGAAAGTCTAATACCGGTTTTATAATATTCTTATACATCTATTTTCTCTCAAAAATCACCCGTGTAGCTTCCACCTGCCTGTCGCACAACCACCATTAATCATTAACCACTAACCATTAACCATTAATCACTACCTTAAACAGCGTATGGCTATTGCCACTGCCTAAGTTGTCATAGATATCCACTACCTTTAGTCCAGCGCGTTCTACGCATTTTATCATATCACCCGAATAGTACATCTTGCTATTGCCGTTCGCCATTGCCGTAAAATACACACTGATTTGGGTAAGGCAATACGCCCCCGTTTCGTGTTGTTGTCTGTCCCAATAGGCTTCCAGAATATACAACTCGGTATGAGCGTCCATCGCAGCAGCTGCCCTACTGAGAATACTCGTTACTTCATCTTCTGAGAAGCAATCCAAAAACTGACTCATCCATATCACGTCAAAACCTTTCGGGAAAGGCACAGAGGCGTCCAACAGATTAGCCGGATAGCCTCCAATACGCTCAGCCCCTTCTTTGCCTGCGATATTGTTTTTCATCAAACCCAGTTGCTGAGGTAAGTCCATAATGGTTACCTGCACATCGGGGTTAAAGCTCACGGTCTTTAACGCAAAGCGTCCCGTATTACCTCCCACGTCTAAGAGCGTCTTTACAGGGCGTTTAAAAATGATATTTAAAGCATCTTCAAAAGAGTAATCAGAATAGTAATGGTCAAAAGCAAACCACTTTTCTTGCGCCTTTTTGGGCAATTGTGAGAGCCCCTCATAAATCGTAGGCCAAGACCCAAACACTTTAAGTCCCGCAGGTTTTCCTTCTTTAAGGGCTTCTTCAAGGTAAAACAACCCTTCGTAGCACACCTCTTGAATGAATTCCATATTCACACGGGTGCTCTTGTCGCGAAGCAAAAACCAGCCTGCTTTCGATATCGCAAAGCGGTCGCCCTCTTTCAAGAGTACCGTACCTATGGAAAGCGACGACTCCAAAAGTATTTTTACAGCATAGTCACTCAGCTGTGTTTTAGTCGCCACCTCCTGCATTGTCAATCCTTCAGGGGCATTGCACAAAGCCTCGAACACGCCGAGTTTTACCATTAGATGTGATATTTGGAACACCACAGGCGCAAAAGCAATCTCTTGAGCCAAGCGCTGAGCTTCCAAAGCCGTTTTTTGTTCAGCAGTGTATTGTTTTCTGATTGCTGGTGTTAAATTCATATGCTTAAATATCTCAGTTCAATAATTAAGGTGCAAATGTACAAATTAAATAGCAAATAACAATAAAAAAATTTTTCAGCTATCCGCCTTGCCTATTCCACCATCAAGTGCAATTTTTTCTTCCTTTGTGCCTCTTATTTTGATAGTGTCTCAAACTTTACCCAAATTCTAATCTGCAAGCAAAGTCTTAAAAAGCCATTTCGTAATTCGTAGCCTTGATTTCCGATGATTAGCCTCTCACCTCCCCTGCTACTTTATGTCTAACCGACGTCAATATAACTTTTATTATCAATCTTTTTTGAGAGCATAGCGGAAGAGGACTCTCAAGAATGTTCAGAATCTTTTTTTTGAAACCAAAAGTAGACAAACATCCCAACAAAAGAGAAGATCAGCACAGAAAATGTTTTCGACATCGCCTCATAGCTAAAATAAGGAACTTCTATAGCATAAAAGAAATTTACATAGAAAAACAACGCAATGCAAATTAAGATAAAGATTATAATATTTCTTGCTTTCATATCTCAAGCCTTTAAAAAATACAAAATATGACCTTAATAAGGTACAAAGATATAAAAATAATAAACACCAGTCAATATTGATTTAAAAAAAAGTTTTTCGTACTTTTATATTTTTCCGTCCCAACCTTTACCTCTCTATATCTCTTTTCTCAAATAGAGGGCAGGTGAGAGCTTTATTACTTTCTCTTTCCTTCGCCTCGAAACCCCGATTTTAACATTTTTAGTACTGTTATATCGTGTTATAAGTCAATTACTTATATACCCTTTCTATACCAATCGTCCAAGATTCGTATAAGCTTCCTATAAGCTCTCTATAAGCTAACCCCACCCTCCTTACACCCTTTTTTCACCAAAACACCCCTTAACCTACTTTTGGAAAATTCCGTTTTCTTCCGAACTCCTCAACCCTCCCCATTTGCTAATTCTCTCATTTTCTAATTTGCTAATTTCCCCTTCCGTACTACAGTTGCTTATCTCATTTTTTCATCGTAACTTTGCATCGTTGAAACAAATCACATTCCATTTATAAACAATATCCGAGTCAAACTCGTGTAATCTGTGTGTAGTCTGCGAGCTGGCATAGCAGAATATGTGTCTAAAGGCAACTTGTTGCCCATTTGTTTGATTTGTAAATATTTGTAAGATTTCTGTAGCGTAAGCTACACTTTTCTTACGTCGAACTCACCTTAAATATAGCAAAGCAACAAGAACAATTAAATAAACTAAAACATTCTTTACTTATGAAAAAAGCAGTATTTATGATGCTATGGACTCTGATAATAGCGATGCTATCGTGTCGTAAAGATACAGACCCTGATGAGCAAGAAATAATAGGCGTTGTTCGCACCGAACACCCACGCCTTTTTATTACTAAAGAAGATATTCCGAATATCAAAAACGTTGCCCAAAACTCGGCTCTGGATACGTATACCGAAACTAAAAGAGATGTGGATAAGCTCTTAAATGAACCTATCTCTTTTGAAAATCCTACCGCGGTGAATGGTACTGATAACGGCTTGAAAATCTCCAAAGTATCGCAAGTCGCCATATTATATTTGATAACGGGTGAAGCAAAATATCTCGACTATACCAAAAAATTCTTACAAAAAATCACTGAATATTACCGCCTTCGGGTAAGTCACAACTTGAATGCTGATTGGTATGTGTTTCCTCAAATCAATGCATTATGTGCTTATGATTGGATTTACAACTACTTAACTCCCAAAGAACGCGAGCAAATAGGCAAACCTCTTTATCAGGTAATGATGGATATTGCTTGGCACGGAAAGGGATTACGCCCAGAGCGCAATCGGGAGAATACAGGGGGATACAATACAGGGTTTTATGGCACAGACGCCCTACCGTGGTATATAGGTATCACTTTTCACAACGACGGTATTGATAACGCACGCTGTGAAGATATGTTTCAAAAAGGATTTGCCCTAAATATGAAAATGGCAGAATATCGTCGTGATATTATCGGTATGAGCGGAGGGGCTGTCACAGGGTGTGTAGGCTATTCGTTAGGTGCTTATCCTATCGCCGATTTCAATTTCATTCGCAGTCATCGCGCAGCCACAGGCGTAGACCTCTCTCAAAGGCTCAACTACGTATTCAAATATTTGGACTATATCGATTGGAATCGCTTACCAAACAATCGCGAGTTTGGCTTTGGCGACAGTTATCACTACGATTGCTTGCTCCCCGAAAGAGACATCAATTATCACCTGAGAGAGATAGCCTCTCTTTATGGAAGTTCTACCAATATACAACGCCTGTTAGGCTTATTCGATAAGAAACACTATACAGAACGACTACTCTTTATGCCGTTCTTACAAAAATATCCTCAAGGAACTCAGGGAGCGACACCTTCAGGTAAAGGTACCGTGTATTTCGAGGGTACGGGAGAAGTCATTATGCGTTCAGGAACAGGCGAAAACGACACTTATGCTCTTTTTGTGAGCGGAGGGAAAACCTCTTACCACAAGCACTTCGATAACAATCATTTCACTATCTACAAAAAAGGTTACCGTGCGTTAGATACAGGCACACGCCCCGAACCTGGCTGGCATTTGTCGCATTACTACGCCCGTACGGTAGCCCATAACTGCGTAACTATCAGAATGCCCAATGAAAAAATGCCCGAATACTGGGGCGGAGGGGCTTCTACCGAAAACAAGTTCGAACCTATCCCCAACGATGGCGGACAAAACAACATATTAGGCTCTGTGCTGAAAGAGAAGCGTATCACTGACGATTATGTATATCTCGCCTCCGATGCTACCAAAAGCTACAACAGCCAAAAAGCCTCCTTAGTCGTGCGTGAATTTATATATTTCTACCCCGACCTTTTTGTAGTGTTCGATAGGGTAACATCTACCGACAAAAATTATCCCAAAACGTGGCTGATACACACCATCAACGAACCTGTGATGAAAGGTAGCAGAGAGTTCTCGGAAACTTCCGACGGAGGCAAGATGATTTGCCGTACTTTATTCCCTGCCAACGCTACACTTACTAAAATAGGAGGAAGTGGAAAGGATTTCTGGTCTGACGGACGCAACTGGCCTCTACCCAAACTCACTCCACAAGATTACGGGTATAATATGAACCTCCCACCCGCCAATCACCCACAATTGGGACATTGGCGTATAGAAGTGAGCCCACAAACAGCTTCTAAAGAAGACTTGTTTATGCATATTATCCAAGTAGGCGATACAGCTCTTTCCGATTTACCCCGCACTGAAACCTTTGAAAATACAGCTCAAATAGGGGTAAGATTCACCTACCAAGGAAAACGATATATTTTAACCTTTGATAAAACAAAGTCATACGGCTGTCAAATAGAGAAGAAATAAATTAAGAGGCTTTATTTTTTAATCTATCTTAAAAACTTTGCAAACAAACGAGTCGTTCATCTGGAAAAATCGCCGTAATTTTGCCCCGTAGAAATAAAAAGTTTTCTTTTATGAAAAAATATACTTTACTATGCCTCTTCGTTATAGGGATAACAGCTTCATTACGAGCGCAATCACTATCGTTTGATGATGCACTTAGCCAGATGCGTTCAGGCAACCAAAAACTCAAAGGCATCGAAAAACAAACCGAAGCAGCCGATTATAACCGCAAGTCATTCCGTGGGCTCTATCTGCCCCAACTGAGCCTTAACGCGAGCTATATGCACCTCTCCGACCCGCTTTCGTTGGACTTTAACGAGTATAAGGCGCCCTTACAAAGTGGCTTACAGGGATTCGCAACCCAGGTGCCTGCCCCTATGCGTCCGCTACTCACCCCCCTACTTGGCAGAATACAACCACTTTTTGCCCAAGACTGGCGCTATGAGTTCCAAAAACAAGACATTTGGAAAGTAAGCGCCGATGCCAAATGGGTGCTTTTTGCTGGTGGAAAGGTGCGCGTAGGCAATCGTGTGAGTGCGCTCAACACCGAAATAGCCACCGTAGAGAGTAAAAAAACCGAAAATGCTCTCATCAGTGAGTTGGCGGAACGTTATTTTCAAGTACAGTTAGCTCAAAAAGCGTTGGAAGTGAGAAAACAGTCGTTTGAAACAGCGCAACATCACTATGAAAATGCCCAAAAGCTCGAAAAAAACGGAATGATAGCTTCCGTAGAAACAATGCAAGCTAAAAAAGCCGTTACCGATGCCGAGCGTGAGGTGATGGCTGCTGAAAAGGACATACAATTAGCGCAAACGGCTCTCTATGGCGTAATGGGCACTACCGAGCAACCGCTCACTGCCCTCACCTCCGAACTTTTTGAGGTGGCACCTCTCCAATCGCTTGAATACTACCAACAGCAAGCCAAAGAGCACTACCCTATGATTGTACAAGCCAAACTGAAAGCTCAAATGGCTACCCAAAGCGTAAAAGCGCAACAAGCTGCTTATTTGCCCGATGTAGCCGTAGTAGGTAAAAAGTACTTGTGGAGCGAAAATCTGCCTTTAACCGAACCCGATAACTGGGTAGTGGGTGTAGGGTTACAGTGGAATCTCTTCAACGGTTTGCAGGACAAAAACAAGATAGCCCAAGCCAAAGCAATGCGTGAGAGTGTGGAGCTCATCACTGCACAAGCCGAAAAAGATGTACAAACCTTAGTGAAAAAACAGTACACCGAGATTGAAAAGCAACGCGAACAATACCTCAGCTTAGAAGAGAGTTTGCGTTTTGCCGAAGAGCTCATACGTGCCCGCGACAAAGCTTTTGCCGAAGGTCTCTCCACCTCCACCGATGTAGCCGATGCCAACCTTTATTTGGCTTCTATTAAAATCAAACGCTACCAAGCCCTTTTTGAAATGGACAAAACCCTCGCCCAGCTCCTCGAAACCTGCGGAATGAGCGATAAATTCAGCGAACAAGTAAGGTAGAGCGACACAAATGCTCTTACCTCTTATCATACGCTGGCGCGAGCTTGTAGCTCATTCCTAAAAGAAAGCCACAAGCAGAATTAACACATTACAAAAATAATAACCATAATAACACCCTTGTTTTTATCCTATTTATGGATTGTCCCCCTTCGGGGGAACGGGGGCTAAACTAAATAAACAATGAAAAAGAAAAACATCACCGGTCTTATTGTAACAATCACTGTATTTGCAGTAGTTCTTATTCTTTCTATCTACTTTTTTACTAACCGCGAACCTGTGTATTTGCAAGGTCAGGTAGAAGCCAAACAAATCAACGTTGCCCCCAAAGTACCTGGTAGGGTGAAAGCTATCTACAAGCAGGAAGGCGACCAAGTGCACAAAGGCGACCTTCTTTTAGAACTCGAAAGCACTGAACTCGATGCCAAACTCTCTCAAGCCGAAGCGGCACGTTTGGCAGCACAAGCTCAATCCGACAAAGCACAAAGAGGAGCTCGTAGCGAACAGATTCAAGGGGCTTACAATGTATGGCAACAAGCCCAAGCAGCTGCCCAGCTCGCTGAAAAAACCTATCAGCGCGTGAGCAACCTCTATAACGAAAAGGTATTGCCTGCCCAAAAGAAAGACGAGGCTTACACTCAAATGGTTGCCCTTCAAAAACAAGCCGAAGCAGCTAAATCACAATACGAAATGGCGAAAAACGGAGCTCGTGTAGAGGATAAGACCGCTGCCCAAGCGCTTGTAGCCCAAGCGCAAGGGGTCATTACTGAGGTAAATGCCTATAAAGACGGTGCTAAAGTGTTCGCCCCTTCCGATGCCGAGATACAAACCATTATCCCCAACGAAGGCGAAATCGTGAATGCGGGTTACCCTGTGATGAACCTTATCGATACCCAAGACGAGTGGGTGATATTCAACATACGCGAAGATAAAATGGCAGATTTCAAGATAGGTACTAAATTCAAAGGCATCGTGCCGGCGCTTGCCAATCAAGTGATAGAATTGGAAGTAAAACACATAGCCGTACAAGCCGATTTCGCCACTTGGACAGCTACCAAAAGCAAAGGCGACTTCGACAAGAAAACTTTCGCTATCAAAGCCTACCCCACTCAAAAAGTAAAGGATTTAAGACCAGGTATGTCGGTATTAGTTGAAGAGAAAAATTAACCGATTAACTCATCAGAAAATTGAGCCATCAATAAGTAAATTGTTTTTATGAAAATAGACCATATTGCTTTATATGTAAAAGATTTGGAAGTATCTAAAGCCTTTTATGAGACTTTCTTCGGGGCAAAATCAAACGAGTTGTACCATAATCCTAAAACAGGATTACGCACCTACTTTCTAAGTTTTGATAGTGGCACTCGTTTGGAAATAATGTGGAAACCCAACCTCAGTGAACCTTTGGACAAGGTGACGAGTGAAGGACTCATACACTTTGCCTTCAGTGTAGGAAGCAAGGAAGCTGTTGATGCACTTACTCAGAAAATCGTAAATGAAGGCTATGTGTGTTTTAGTCTTCCTCGTACTACAGGTGATGGGTATTACGAAAGCGTTATTCTTGACCCTGATGGCAATATGGTGGAGATTACAGTTTAATGAGGTAGTAAGATACATATAGCTTAAGCGAACAATGAGCGAAGGATAAGAGAAGGTTAAGTGTAAGTGTACTCACCAAGAGGCTACCGCAAGAGAGTGTCGGAAATGTAGTCTTATATTCAATTGATAATAAGGAAAGGGCCCCCTCTTACCTCTTATCTCTTACTTAAACAAAATGAACATAGAAACCTTTAGAGATTTTTGCTTAACTTTGCCTCACGCTACGGAGGATATGCCTTTCGGGGAGGACTTTTTGGTCTTCCGAATGGCGAATCGTATCTTTACACTGATGAACCTAAACCGCGTGCCTATGAGTGTTAGCCTCAAATGCGAACCTGAGCGTGCGGTAGAGCTCCGCGAGCAGTACCCCGATAAGATTGTAGCAGGCTATCACCTGAATAAAAAACATTGGAATACCGTGCTTTTAGAGAGTCTGCCTGAAGCCCTTATCAAAGAAATGGTACAGCACTCTTACGACCAAGTACTTGCCAAAGTACCAAAGAAGGAAAGAGAAGCGTTAGGGGTGTAAACTCCGTAATCTTTCTTAGGATTGGGAATATCCGTGATAATTTAGAAAAACAACAAAAATTAATTAGAAATGAAAAAGAAAAAACTTTGGATACTTTTTATCATTACTACTTCAGTATATGCCTATTTGATGTTGGTAACCGTACCAGCTCTTAAAGCAATGGCTGGAGGAATGGATATTTTAGATGTGCCTCCGTTTTATGATGCTACTTACATTCAAGAGCTATTTAGGCGTTTAGGTGAAGAAGGTCGCCATTTCTATTTATACCGACAAATTCCTGTGGATATGATATATCCCGGTCTGTTTGCTATTACCTACTATCAACTGATACGTTTCTTTTTAGAAAAACTCAACCGAAGAAAGCTCCTTTTCTTATCATATTTCCCGTTAATAGGAGGTATTTTTGATTATTTCGAAAATTTCAGTACCATTACAATGCTCACACACTATCCTGAAAACTTATGGATAGAGACCTTAGCGCCCTATTTTTCTCTTATGAAATGTATCTTTGTGGTACTTTCTTGGGTATTATTTTTTGTATTAGGAATTACAACATTCATAAAAGCAAGAAAACAATAAAACAACTACAATGAAAGAAGTACCCACTTTTACTTTTGGAGCACAAAACCTCCCCGATAAAGAATACCACCAATGGCTAATAGAAATCAAACAACAATTCCAGCAATCGCAAATCAAAACAGCCATAAAGGTGAATACTATCCTTTTAGAGTTCTATTGGAGCTTGGGTAGCGATATCGTAAAAATGTAAACCGAGAAGGCTTGGGGTAGTGCTTTATCAACCAACTGAGTTTAGATTTGAGAGAAGCCTTCCCTGAAGCTACTGGTTTTTCATTGAGTAATATTAAATATATAAGACAATGGTATTTATTTTATTATCAAGAGCTTACAAAAAGCCACCAAGTTGGGGGCTTTTTAGAGATGCCGATGGGCATGCCTCTTATCAGCTCAAAGAAATCATCGATAACACTATCGCTGAATTTGAAAAAAACAAACTTAAAAACTTTTACGAATAGAATGACACAAAGTAAATTAACTTTTATTGTTTATGGCGATATGTTTGATATAGATGAGTTTTCTAAAATCATAAATATATCCCCTACCGAATTTGCTTACAAAGGTGATAAACTAAAATTTAGGATAAGTACAGAAACATTTTGGGAATATTCATTTAAAGATATTATATCTCTTTATGTAGAAGATAGTTTAAAGCCTCTTAAAAAAATTATAACCCCAAGAATTGAGGAGATATCTTCATTTATACAGAAAAACAATTTAAAATCTATAATGCGTTTCAAAGTTGAAACAAATAAAGAACCTGCTCCAGCAATAGTTTTTGAAAACAATACTATCAATTTGCTAAGCAAACTAAACAGTTCTATTGATTTAGATTTGTACATCTATGATTGATAGAAAATGAAAGAAAGTATAAAACTGCTACAAACTTAAAACCTTATAAACATAGAACAATTAACAAAATGTTTAAAATTTAAAAATATAATTTTGCTCTTGTGAATTACAATATACTTGCCCCTCTATTAATAGCTGTTTTGGCTTGGGCGTTTATACTCATTTGGTTTTCCAAGAAAAACAAACAAGAAAGGATGAAAAGGCAACAACTTTTAGCCCAGATAAAAGAACAACTCCCTATTCCCACATTCAAAGAGTTGTTACAAGCTTTAGAAGCCTTGAACTATAACCCTGCTCAGTGCTATTTTAAAACAAATACTTTTGAGCAAGGAAATGTAGCTGTGGATAACACTTGTCTTCTGCAACGAGAAAACCAATGGGCGGTATGCCTTGCCGATACTCGTTGCTTCTGTGATGAACAGTCTTTTGATAGCGAACAAGAAGCCTGCGAAAACTTTGTATATAAATATTTTCTCCTTAGTAAAGAAGAAATTAATTGGTTAAAGCAATGAACACATCTAATTATACCACCAAGTTTGGCACTCTTGCTTTCTCACAAAAAGTGGGAGACGAGTATTTTTGGGAGGCTTCATATCAGTGGAAAAGTGATTTCTATAAAGAAACTTTACAGCTACCTTTTTCTGTGTTTAGCAAAAGTGAAACCATCACAGCAGATACTATTGCTTTTATTGAACAGATCCTTATCAGTGCAGATAGGTTGGTTGCTAAAGCACTTTCTTATTTTCAAGAACAACTGCTGATATGCTCAGAAGGCTTTCATCTTTCAGAAGAAGAAAAACGATTGTTAAGTGTTCCCTTGCAAGAAGTTCCTTTTGAAAGTCCGCAGTTCCTATTCTATGACAACAAAGAATGGATATTGCATTTTGCCGGAGGTGGTTTCAGCTTTTGCGAGCCTTATGGAGTTTCTTTTCATTTTAAAGAAGAAACCCCTATCTTAATAGAAAACTTAGAAGACGCTGAAGAAATCTAACTAATTAGCTAATTGACAAATTAATTATGTATTTATTTAAAAAAGAATGCAAGAACCTTTTCCTATCACCCAAACGGCTGTTTTACGTTTTGGTGTTTCCCTTGGTTATCTTTGGGTTCTTTGCGGCGGTATTCTACAAAGGAGTACCACGCGACCTCCCTATGGCGTATATCAATTACGACCAAAGTCAGCTGTCCGAGAACCTTTTGCGTATGCTTGATGCTACCCCTAACATCGACCTAAAAATCAAACTCACCGATGAACAAGAAGCCCAACGACTTATCCAGCAACAGCAGATAATGGGCTTTATCGTTATCCCTGCCGACTTTCAGCAGAAACTATTCAAAGGTGAAAACCAATCAGTGATTTGCTATACCAATAGTCAGTTTATGCTGGGGGCAAGTCTTATCCAAAAGGATTTCCAAACTACCGTAGGGATGTTCTCAGCAGGCTTGGTGATGAAAAAGAAAATGCAAAAAGGGCAACAAACTGAGAAGGTACGCGCCGAAGCTCAACCCGTAAAGGTAGACGACCACGGTCTATACAATCCTTATTCTAATTATGCCTATTACCTGCTCACAGCACTCTTGCCAATGATGCTCCAAATGATTGTAATGATGGTAACGGTGTATGTATTAGGAGTAGAATTCCGCTACCATCGAGGGAAACAGTGGCTCAAACAAGCAGGTGGCAGTCCGCTGAAAGCCCTTGTGGGGAAACTCTTCCCTTATACCTTAGTGCTCCTTTTTGTAGCGTGGTGGATGAATTACCTCCTCTTTGAGCTTATCGGGGCTCCTTTGCATATCCCAATGCTGAATGTGGTGCTTATTACTTTTGCCTTAGTACTCGTCTATCAGATTATCGGGATTACCTTTGTGTCTATGCTTCCCGATTTCCGTACGGCTCTGACAGTAGGTAGTGGTTTTACAGCGATAGCCTTCTCATTTGCAGCTTATACTTTTCCTATGGAAGGGCTACCTAAGAGTTTGCAGTATTTAGCGCAAATTTTTCCGTATGCTCATTTTATGAAATACTATGTAAATCGCGCCATTAAGGGCATTCCTGTAGAGATGACGTGGCAACCGCTTCTGGCATTATTGCTCTTTGGACTGTTGCTTATAGTGGCTTATCCTATGTTTGTGAAAAAGATAAAATCAGGAGGTTATGAAACAGTTTAAAAGTTACATATATCAAAGTTCAGCCGATTTCACTCGTGCGATGCTTTGGGAAGCCAAATATATATTTCGCGACAAGGCGGTATTCTTTTCGTTTGTAATTGTAGCGATTGCCGTGTCGTTTATCTATACTTATCTCTATTCCGAAGAGACCTTGCAAGAGCTTCCTATTGGAGTAGTAGATGAGGATAATACAGCCCAAAGCCGTCAGTTGTTACGTATGATTGATGCCACAAGTCAGACCGCTATTTACAGCAGTTACCTCAACCTCACCGAAGCTCAGAGAGCCTTTCAGCAGGAGAAAATACGGGGGATAGTAGCCATTCCCAACGGTTTTGCACGTGACCTACAACGCGGAGAACAACCCACTATATCGGTCTATGCCGATGCTTCTTATATGCTTTATTACAAGCAAATACTTACCGCCGCTAAAGTGTCGGCTACTTACCTGAATGCAGGGGTTGAGGTGAAACGCACTTCGGCACAAGGCAAACTCCCTACCCAAGCACGCGATGAGGCAATGCCCGCGAGTGCCCAAGTAGTGAGCTTATACAATCCCTCTTTAGGTTATGCTACTTTCCTTATTCCCATAGTGCTTGTAATTATCTTTCAAACTACCATACTCACTGCCGTAGGTATGTTAGGAGGAACGATGCGAGAAGGCAACAAACTTAAAAAAATATATCCTAACTCCGATAGTTTCTGGGGAGCTTTGCCTATTGTAATGGGGAAAGCTACTACTTATTTAGCCTTTTCAATGGTGATATTACTCATTATTTTAGGAATTATAATGCCATTGTTTGGCATTCCTGTACGTAGCACGATACTAAGCACTATGGTTTTTATGATACCTTTTATCCTGTCGATTGTATTTATGGGGCTTTGCTTGCTGAACTTCTTGCGCCGTCGTGAAGATGCGATTATGCTTATTATGTACACCTCTTTACCTGCTGTGATGCTTACCAGCTTTTCGTGGCCTACCGTAGCGATGCCCGAATGGCTGAGTGTTTTTTCGTATATTGTACCTACTACCTTAGGGAGCAAGGGTTTTATTTCTATTACCCAGATGGGTGCTCATCTCACTACCATTATGCCGTATTGGATGGGAATGTGGGCACTGTGTTTGGTGTATTTAGTATTAGCTACCTTCACCTTAAAGAGAGTACTAAATAAATAATAAAAAGAGAGCGACTTAATTAAGTCGCTCTCTTTTATTCCTTATTGTTTGCCTTTCGTATGTTGTAGTCTATCACTCCCATCACACAAGCGATAATAAAAGAAGAGATAGCTGTACGTGTTATTTGTCATTATAATGTCCAAAAGCTGAAAGTACTTCTACCTTTTTCTCCTCTTCAAAAACTTCGTATATAAACCGATGTTTTCCATTAGTCAAACATCAATTTTCTCAGTTCTTCCCTACTCATTTGTATTTTTTTACCAGCCCTTGCACGGTCTATTTTAGCAAAAAAAGCTTCCTTAGTCATCAGACTTTCATCTTTTTCTTCTTTGACGACCTTAGGTAGCTTTAAGACTCTTCAAAATTCTTTTAATAAAAGGAAAATCTCCTGCTTGTATTTCTGATTGGAATGTAATTTTTGCTACTCCCATAGTCTTAATATTTTTTGCAAAGATAGAAATAATTTATCAATTAGCTAATAATGAACTTTAATAAAGTATGAAACATAAATCCCTTTTAGCTCTTTCCTTTTACCTTTAAAAACACTTTGTTCATCACCTCTCCGGTTTGTAGGTTTAAAAACTCTTGATTGGTGGTGGGGCTGTCTAAGCCACCGAGTTTAGGTAACCATTTGCCGGTTTTGATGTAGTCTAAACACCCTAACAACTCAGGGTATTTGCGCTGTACTTGCTTGAGGTTGAGTCCTGTATAGAGTGCCGTTTTCAGCCGTTTGCACTTCACTTGGAAGATAAGCGAGAGCAGGGTCTCTACCTGCCACTCGCCTCCCATAAACAGCACACAGCTTATCATATCTTCATACTTGCTAAGCAGTTGTTCCAAACCTTCATTAGTAAGCGCACAGCCTTTGCTACCGTCCCAAATATATTCGGAATGGCAACCTTCGCAGCCTAACGGACACCCTGTGATGGTAAAACACAGGGATATCTCGTTGGGTACTTCTTGGAGGACTATATCGTAACTGCTATACCGTAGCGTTCCCATAGTAACGTATTTTAGCTTCTTTTTGTCGGTCTTTAGAGAAATTAGTGATGCGTTTGAGATAGCCTATCACCCGTGTCGCGTGGTCGATATTTTCAGAACCACAATGGGTGCAGTGGTCGTGCGTGTGTTTATCGATATAGCCACAATCGTTGCACACGGTTACGCATATATTAAAGCAGAAGTAGTTACAACCCGTTTTAGCGGCTACATTTAGCAACTTATAAAAACCTTCGGCAGTAGTGTATTCTTCGAGATTGCAGTGGTAAGCCGAACCGCCGTCTAAGTACTGTATATAGTCGTTTCCGTGTAAATAGAACTTATCGATAAGGTTTTGAGAGCTATCTTCCACAATGTAGAAATACGAATTGTAGCAATCGCGTGGCACTTGCAAGCCATCGGCTTTGTCCCAAGCAGCATTCTTCACGCCTAAGTTCTCGGCAGGTACAAACTCGGTATTGAACATAAAGCCGTATTTGCCTTTAGCTTCCTTATTTTTGTCGTAAATTAGTTTGAGGTTTTTGTTGATGAATGCTTTATAGTCGGGGTTGTCGGAAATGCGAATCCCTAAATACTCGGCAGCTTCCACCATTCCGTTGATACCAACGGTGAGGAATTGCTTATCAAGTGAGATGAAGCCCGCATCGTACACCGGTAACATACCCGCATCTTTGTAATCCTGAACAATAGCGCGATAAGCTACTTGGTATTTATGGATATTATCTAAGGTGCGTTCCAACGACAAGTGTTTTTGGTAGAGGCGATTCATATTAATGGTTATCACATTAATACTACCGGTAGAAACACCTCCTGCCCCGAGTGAATAACTAAAGGTATTATCGGAAATTTCATTGCGCAAACGACAGCAACTTGCCAAGGAGTCGGCGTTATCTGATTGATATATAAAGAAGGCATTCCCCTCGCTGAGCTCTTTGGCACAGAAGCGCGCAAAATGCTCGTCGTACACGTGTTTGTCCTTAGTGAGCATTGCTGCGGTTACCACAGGGAAGGTGAGTATCGCCTTGGTGCGCTCGATATTGAACCAATGCATAAAGAACTGTTGGAGCTTGTCTAAAGACTCATAAGAAGGTTTGCTACCATCGGGGTAAACGAATGTACCGAACATCGAATCGAAATAAGGGCGGTCATACAGCGATATGTTCCAAAATACTGACTGATAGCCACGTGCTGCTGCTGGCTGATTGATAGCGTATACTACGTGTTGCAGTTCGTTTTCTATCACTTCACGATGGGTATTGAGATAATCGTCGCCATAGTCTTTGCGCGCAAAATGGTCGAAGTACATTAGGAACTCTACTGTGGCTACTGCTCCTGCAAATTGTGAGGAAACGGAAAAGAGGAAGTTCACGAACGACCCGCAATAGCTTGCCAAGTGTTGTGGAGCTTTGCTTTCACCGCCGAGTTTTACGAGCCCGTCCAAGAGCAAAGGATACATCGAAACGCTCACACAATAAGGTTTGAGGCTCGTTTCGTCGTGCACGTAGATTTCGTGTTCCTCAATCTGACGGATATACTCATCGGCTAATTCTTTGCCAAAGAGCTGTTCGATTTTGTGAGACACGAGCGAACGGTTCACTTGGATATTGATATCTTTATTGAGTTCTGCCTCCATCGTAGCGATGTTTTTATGTGCCACATTGGCATTGGCATCGAAGAGAGACCCAGTAGCGGCATTGTGAGATTGTAGGTAATTTTCGATGAAATTACGCTTTGTTTGAAGCTGTTCAGCTGTAAGCTTGGTGAATTTAGACATAATTTTTTATTTTATTATTATTTCAGATACAAATTTTAATTTCTCGAGCATTAAGTTTCCAAGTTGTAATGATAATGGTCACTAATTTCTCTATTTTATTAACAATTTTCAAGTATGTGATGTATAAGGAATGTTTATATAATACAAACATAGCCTAATGAGTTTATTTTTAACCCTCTTCTTTTAGTTAGAGAGAAAGAAAGTGCTGAGTGATTTATATAAATCACTCATTTATAACGCATTGAATAATGTTGCTTTTATAAGTTCCCTAAAAAGGGGAAGTGTTTTTTCCTTAGTTGCTGGGGCAAAGATACGGAATAAAGTGACAAGTTTTCAACAAAAACAAAATAGTTATCAACACAGTTATTAACAATTTTAGTGAACATTTTGATAGTTATAAAGTTAGGACAAATACATTTTTATAAGTTATAAATGCTCTAAAAATTTCTGTCGTTGAACCTCACTTTTATATCTTCCTGATTCTAAAAATAAAAGTTTTCAGTACCTAAACACTTTTTGAAATATACTTTTAATTAGAAAAGGCCATAGTCCATAGGCATTAGGGGGAGAAGCGACGGACGATTAACTTTGCCAAAGGTGCAAGCCAAAGTCAGCGAGAGCTCACAGCTGGGTATGTGGGGGTGGGAAAATTAGCAAATTAGAAAATGAGAGAATTAGCAAATGGGGAGGGTTGAGGAGTTCGGAAGAAAACGGAGATTTCCAAAAGGAGGTTGAAGGGAATTTTGGTGAAAAAAGGGTGTAAGGAGGGTGGGGTTAGCTTATAGAGAGCTTATAGGAAGCTTATACGAATCTTGGACGATTGGTATAGAAAGGGTATATAAGTTGTTGATTCATACTGTGATACGACAAGGGTAAAAATGGTAAAAACGGGGTTTTGAGACGAAAGAAAGAGGAATAGGCAATAGGCCTTAGGCCTTAGGCAATAGGCGGGATTATGACGGAAAAGGGAAGGAATAATTGGGGAATTAGCAAAGAAAATGGGGAGGTGGGAAGCCTTAGGCCATAGGCAATAGGGGGGAGTATGACGAAAAGGAGAAGGGATAATTGGCGAATTAGCAAATTAGAAAATTAGAAAATGGGGAGGGAGACAATAGTCCATAGGCACTAGGGGAAGTATGACGAAAAAGGGAACAAATGACGAATGACGAGGGACGAATTGAGTTGGACGTAAAGGAAGTGTAGCTTACGCTACAGAAATCTTACAAATCTTAAAAAAATCAAACAAATAGGCATCAAGTTGCTTGAATATCTGGCATAGATTAAACAGATAGTCTTTCAATTGATAATTGACAATTGATAAATGTGATGGGTACAAATTGACAACTGCGTTGCTGGATTTCACAGACTACAATGTAAACACAAGTGTGAATCAGTATTGATATATAGAACTGACGCTGATTAACAAAATATTTCTCTCAGAAAAATATTTGAGATATTCGAAAAATGTGTACCTTTGCAGTCTGTTATTACTCATATACTACCCTGCTAACGCAGACTTTACCTAAAAAATGAAACTTTTCTATTCTAAAATACTCCTCTTTGGCGAGTATGGCATTATCAAGAACTCCAAAGGCTTGGCAATCCCCTATAACTTTTATAAGGGGACACTGAAGAAGTGCGAGTCGCACGGACAGTGTGAGCCACACCAGCAAAAAGAAGAAGATGCTCGCAAATCGAATGAGGCTTTGCGGGAGTTCGCTACTTACTTACAAAACCTTATGGAGGAAGAAAACCCGATTGTGCGCTTCAATCTTGAAAAGCTCAATGCTGATATAGCAGAGGGTATGTACTTCGATAGTAGTATCCCACAAGGCTATGGCGTGGGCAGTAGTGGCGCCTTGGTAGCTGCTATTTACAGCGAATATGCTATTGAGCCTATCAGTGCAATGGAAAACCTTACCCGCGAAAAGCTATTGCAACTCAAAGCGATTTTTGGCAAGATGGAATCGTTCTTCCACGGCACTTCTTCGGGCTTAGACCCACTGAACAGCTACCTGAGTTTGCCGATACTTATCAATTCACAGGACCATATAGAGCCTACCGGCATTCCCTCGCAAACGCCTAACGGAAAAGGCGCAGTGTTTTTGCTCGACAGTGGTGTGATAGGCGAAACGGCTCCTATGGTACGTATCTTTATGGAGAATATGAAGAACGAGGCTTTCCAGAAGATGCTTAAAGATGAGTTTATCAAATATACCGATGCTTGTATAGATGACTTTTTGAAGGGACGCTTCAAATCGCTGTTTGGGAATATCAAGAGTCTATCGGGCATTGTGCTGAACCACTTCAAACCGATGATTCCGAAAGAATTTCACACGCTCTGGAAGCAGGGAATCGACTCGGGCGATTATTTCTTAAAACTATGTGGTTCGGGGGGTGGAGGCTATATTTTGGGCTTTACTGAGGACTTAGAGAAAGCCAAGCGAGCTCTTAGCAACCATAAATTAGAAGTAGTATATCAATTTTAAAACCTATATAAAGGCGTGCCTATGCAACGCCTTTTCTTATTTGTAAATGAGTGACACTATCAAACACGAGTGCGGGATTGCTCTTATCCGCTTGCTCAAACCTTTGGAATATTACAAAGAAAAATACGGCTCTGCCTTCTATGGCGTCAATAAAATGTACTTGATGCTGGAAAAGCAACACAACCGTGGGCAAGATGGTGCAGGAGTGGCGAGCATCAAGCTGAATATGCAACCCGGAGAACGCTATATCAGTAGGATTCGTTCCAACGAGGCGCAACCGGTGCAAGATATCTTTACGCGCATCAATCAGCGTATCAACGAGGGATTTAAGGCGAATTCTGCACTGAAAGACAATGTAGCTTTGCAGAAAAGAGAACTCCCCTACATAGGCGAAGTGATAATGGGGCACGTGCGCTACGGTACCTTTGGCAAGAACAGCATCGAGAATGTACACCCTTTCTTGCGCGAAAACAACTGGATATACCGCAATCTCATTATGGCGGGTAACTTCAATATGACCAATGTAAACGAGCTCTTCGAAAACCTCGTACACCTTGGACAACACCCCAAAGACAAAACCGACACTGTGATTGTAATGGAAGGTATCGGTCATTTCTTAGACGATGAGGTAGAAAAACTCTATCTCCAACTGAAAGAAGAGGGCTATACCAAACAGGAAGCGTCGCCTTTTATTGCCGAACGGCTGAATATAGAGCGTATTTTGAAGCGCGCAGCTAAGTATTGGGACGGTGGTTATGCAATGGAAGGAATGATAGGTAACGGCGATGCTTTTGTACTCCGCGACCCTGCGGGTATTCGTCCGGCGTTTTACTATCGAGATGAAGAAGTGGTAGTGGTAGCGTCGGAACGTCCGGCTATACAAACGGTCTTCAATGTAAAATACGAGAATGTACACGAGTTACCGCCTGGGAATGCGATTATCATCAAGAAGAGTGGAGAGGTGGCAGTAAAAGAGATACTTACCCCAAGGGTACGCAAAGCCTGTTCGTTTGAGCGCATTTACTTCTCTCGTGGTAGCGACCAAGATATTTACCGCGAACGCAAGATGTTGGGCAAGTTGCTCTTTCCTCGCATTGCCCAAGCGATAGACCACAACTTGAAAGATACGGTTTTTGCTTATATTCCTAACACGGCTGAAACATCGTATTTGGGACTTATAGAAGCAGCCGAACAATACCTCAACGAGCAGAAAGCAAAACAATTAGCAACCGCGACTCAAAGTGAAATTCTTAGGATTCTCTCTGAAAAAGTACGCACTGAAAAGGTAGCGATTAAAGATGTGAAGTTGCGCACCTTTATCACCGAAGACAGTAGCAGAGACGACCTCGTGGCGCACGTGTACGACATTACCTACGGTTCGGTACAAAAAGGCGACACTTTGGTAATTATAGACGATAGTATTGTGCGGGGTACGACCCTTAAAAAAAGTATTTTGAGCATATTAGGCAGGTTAGAGCCCAAAAAGATAGTGATCGTCTCTTCGGCACCTCAAATACGCTATCCCGATTGTTATGGGATAGATATGGCGCGTTTAGAAGACCTTGTAGCGTTCCAAGCTGCTTTGGCTTTACACCACGAAAGAGGGACTTACCACATCATAAAAGAAGTGTACGAAAAATGTCTTACCCAAGTAGCACTAAGTGATGACAAGGTAGTGAATTACGTAAAAGAAGTGTATGCTCCTTTCAGCGATGAAGAGATTTCGGACAAGATAAGAGATTTACTTTTGCCAAAGAACTTCGCCTCAGAAGTAGCAGTAATCTTCCAAACGGTAGACAACCTGCATAAGGCTTGCCCTGAGAATTTGGGCGATTGGTATTTCACGGGTGATTACCCTACCAATGGTGGCAATAGGGTAGTGAATAGGGCGTTTATTAACTTTTATGAAGGGAATAAAGAGAGGGCGTACTGATTTAGGTAAAAGGTAAAAGGTAAAAGATAAAAGATATGAGGGTAATGAGGAAATGAGAAAATGAGAGAATGAGGAAATGAGAGAAAAAATCGATTAAATAAATTAGGTGTGAGTAAAAAGTAGTGGCGGGTATTAGGGTGAAAGACGAGGGTTGTTCGGAGGTGGAGCGGAGATAAGATAAAGGTAGGGTGAACGATGAGTGGGTCTACAGTGGCTCTACAGTGGCTCTACAATGAATGATGAACGAAGGAAAGGTGAAGGTAAGTTAAAACTAAGATAGAGATAAAAAGAAGGTTATTAGTGGACTTCAACTTTGCCAAAGTTTTGAAACTTTGGCAAAGTTCATACAAAAAACGGTGCGAGCCACAGGGACAAGTAGTGAATGAGTGAAGAAAAGATGAAGGTAAGGGGGTTTTAAATACTGTTTTGTTTGTATCGTTTTAATTTATTACCTTTGCAGTTCATATTACCTTATCATTTCATTGAGCAACTATGAACATCGCTTTTGACGCTAAACGGGCTTTCCATAACACACGCGGACTAGGGAATTACAGTCGGGATTTGATTCGCATACTACAAGAACACAAGGTGGGGCATTTATACCTCTTCAACCCACAAAAACGCGAAATTCAGGGAGTGGTGATTGATGAACACACCACCGAAATCACTCCACAATCTTTCTTCTGGCGCAAGCTAAAATCATTATGGCGCAGTGTAAAAATCACTGATATAGCTAAACAACTTCCCATTGACATTTATCACGGACTTTCAGGAGAAATTCCTAAGGGGATTTATAAACACATACCTACGGTAGTTACTATTCACGACCTTATTTTTATGCGTTATCCTGAATTGTATTCGTTTTTCGACAGAAAAATACATTATCGCAAGTTCTTGTATGCCGCACAACATTCAGAACACATCATCGCTATTAGTGAGCAGACTAAACAAGATATCATCAGTTATTTAGGTATTTCAGAAGAGAAAATAACGGTGGTATACCAAGGCTGTCACCGAGCTTTTAAGAAAATATATACCGAAACACAGAAGGAAACTATACGTAAAAAATATCATCTTCCCGAAAAATTTGTATTGAACGTAGGCGCTATTGAGCCCCGCAAGAACGCACTTGAAATAGTGAAAGCTATCGAACCTCTGCCAGATATTTCGTTAGTTTTGGTGGGTAAGCAAACGGCTTATTACCAACAAATAGAGGCGTATTGTGAAACACACCAACTTAAAGACCGCGTGCAAGCACTGAGTAACGTGCCTATGGAAGATTTGGCGATTATCTACCAGCTTGCTGAGGTGTTTTGCTATCCTTCGATTTTTGAAGGTTTTGGGATTCCTATTATAGAAGCGTTATTTAGCAAAACCCCTGTGATTAGTTCGCTGGGAAGTTGTTTTGCCGAAGCAGGTGGAACACATTCGGTTTATGTGAACTTACAAAATGCTGAAAAAGAGATACGTAAGGCTATTGTAAGCATTACTACTGATGAGGTGTTGCGCAGGCAAATGGTAGAAGAGGGTTACCGACACGCCCAGCATTTTACCGACGAGGCAGTGTTTGAAAACTTGATGAAAGTGTATAAAAAAGTAAAAAGTGAGTAGTAAAAGATAAAAATACGACAGCTAAAAACTTATTTAACTTATTGACTTTATGATGTATCATAAATTTTTCTTAAAAAAAGTAAAGAAAAATTTGTTTGTTAAAAAAACTTCCGTAACTTTGTACCAATTTTAACACTTATAAAGCAATAAAAGATGAGAAAGATGATCTTATTGATGAGCATCTTTGCTATGCCCCTCGCTATGGCACAGCAACAGAGCTCGCCTGACGGCAACGTAGTGCTCACTTTTTCACTGAAAGCTGATGGGACGCCTTCGTATAAGGTGACTTACAAAAACAAAGCAGTGATCAATGAAAGTACTTTGGGCTTTAAAATAAGAGAAGTAGTCTCCTCCCATTTATTAAAAGCGGACGGGACACCTCTTTATAATGAAAAAAGCCTTCCGGACGACTCTAAAATCAAGAAAATTGAGCCGTTAACCCAAAACTTTAAAGTAGTAGACACCAAAAAGTCTACTTTTAAGGAAACGTGGAAACCTGTATGGGGAGAAGAAAGCGAGATTCTCAACCATTACAACGAACTTCTCGTACAATTACAACAAGAGAAGACCCACCGAAAAATGAACATTCGTTTTCGCGTGTACAACGAGGGAGTGGGCTTCCGCTATGAGTTCCCTTCACAAAAAGAACTCACCTATTTTGTAATAGAGGAAGAACTCTCGCAGTTTGCGATGACCGGAGACCACACCGCTTGGTGGATTCCTGGGGACTACGATACCCAAGAATACGACTATACGGAAAGTAAGCTCTCCGAAATTCGCGGCTTGATGAAACAAGCGATGAGTGACAACGTATCGCAGTTTGTTTTCTCGCCTACCGGCGTACAAACTTCCTTAATGATGAAAACCAAAGACGGCTTGTATATCAATCTTCACGAAGCGGCTTTGGTGAACTACTCGCTAATGAACCTGAACTTAGACGACAAGACTTTCGTCTTCCAATCGTGGCTAACGCCCGATGCACAAGGAGCAAAAGGCTATCTAATGGCTCCTTGCCACAGCCCTTGGCGTACTATTATGGTGAGTGATGACGCTCGTAAAATCTTAGCGTCACGCCTTATTCTCAACCTCAACGAACCTTGCGCTATTGCCGATACTTCGTGGATTAAACCTGTGAAGTATGTGGGCGTTTGGTGGGAAATGATTACCGGTAAAAACTCTTGGAGTTATACCAACGACCTTCCTGCAGTAGACCTTAATACGGTGGATTACACCAAAACCAAACCTAATGGCACCCACGGCGCTACCAACGAAGAAGTGCGCAAATACATCGATTTTGCAGCAAAACACGGCTTCGACCAAGTGCTTGTGGAAGGTTGGAATATAGGATGGGAAGACTGGTTCGGACACAAAAAGGACTATGTGTTTGACTTTATAACTCCTTACCCCGACTTCGACCTTAAAGCACTGAACGACTACGCACACTCTAAAGGTGTGAAACTGATGATGCACCACGAAACTTCGGGCTCTACGCGCAACTACGAGCGCCATATGAAAGCCGCTTACGAGTTGATGAACCAATACGGCTACAACTCAGTGAAAAGCGGATATGTAGGCGATATCCTCCCTGTGGGTGAACACCACTACAGCCAATCGACTATTAACCACTACCTCTATGCGATTAAAGAAGCTGCTAAACACAAAATAATGGTGAATGCGCACGAAGCCGTACGCCCTACCGGTATTTGCCGTACTTACCCAAATATGATAGGTAACGAATCAGCTCGTGGTACTGAGTACGAGGCTTTTGGAGGTAATAAAGTATTCCACACCACTATCTTGCCTTTCACTCGTTTGCAAGGAGGACCTATGGACTATACTCCTGGTATCTTCGAGACCGAAATGAAGTATGTAAATCCTAATAATAACAGTCAGATACGCAGTACCTTGGCACGCCAATTAGCGTTGTATGTAACAATGTACAGTCCGCTACAAATGGCAGCCGACTTGCCAGAGAACTACGAGAAGCATATGGACGCTTTCCAATTCATTAAAGATGTACCCGTAGATTGGCAAAAGAGCGTATATCTTGAAGCAGAACCAGGACGTTACATCACCATTGCGCGTAAAGATAAACACAGCAACGATTGGTACGTAGGTTGTACGGCTCACGAAGGCGGACATACCTCAGAGCTTCTGCTCAACTTCTTGGACAAAGGTAAGAAGTACGAGGCTACTATCTACGCTGATGCCAAAGATGCCAATTGGAAAACCAATCCGAAGGCATACACCATCACCAAACAAAAAGTAAATGCTAAAACAAAGCTAAAACTCACCGCTGCTCAAGGCGGAGGGTATGCGATACAAATTAGAAAATTAGAAAATTAGAAAATGAGAGAATTAGAGAATTAGCAAATGAGAAAATTAGAAAATTAAAGAATGACCAATTTATGGATAAACCGAATATAATTTTAGAAAAGACTTTCTTGTTTTCTCTTAGAATTATTGAGTTATGTAATGTTCTGGAAGAGAATAGAAAGTATGCTATTGCAAACCAATTATTAAGGTCGGGTACTTCCATAGGAGCTAATATAAGAGAAGCTCAGAATGCTGAAAGTCAGCAGGATTTTATTCATAAGTTTAAAATCGCGTCTAAGGAAGCTGAAGAAACAATGTATTGGTTAGATTTGTGTTTGTATTCGAGGGATTATCCTAACACAGAAACGGAAAAGGAAGAACTATTAAGTATTATTTATATTATTAATACTATTATAGGAACAATGAAGAAGAAATTAGAGAATGGGAAAAATGAGAAAATGAGAGAATGAGAAAATGAGAGAATGAGAAAATTTGAATTTGCTAATTTACTAATTCACAAATTTTCAAATTAATATTATTATATATGAAAGTAAAAATGAACAAACTACTTTGTACAGTAATGTTTTTCTTGTGCGTAGCTTTTGGTTATGCACAGCAAATCACTGTAAAAGGAACAGTGAAAGACGGCTCTGGACAACCTTTGATGGGTGCCAGTGTGCTTGTAAAAGGTACCTCTCACGGTACTGCTGCCGATTTTGACGGTAATTTTGAGTTAAAAGTAGACAAAGGGGTTACCCTTGTGGTCTCATCAGTAGGCTATAAAAGCCGAGAAGTAGCTGCTAAAGCAGGTACTATGAACATCGTTCTCCAAGAGGATACACAACAATTGGAAGACGTGGTAGTCATTGGGTATGGTGCTATAAAGAAAAAAGACTTAACAGGCTCTGTAAACTTGGTGACCGACAAAGACTTTAACAAAGCTCCTTCCGTAAATGCTGACCAGCTCATCCAAGGTAAAATAGCTGGGGTACAGATGGCTTCTACTGGTGGAGCTCCCGGTGAAGGACAAGTTATCCGTATCCGTGGTAATGGCTCTTTGTCCTTAACTTCTAACCCGCTAATTGTAATTGACGGTGTGCCAATGAACGATGGTGGCGTGGGTGGTTCTCGTAGTATCTTCAACTCTATCAACCCCGAAGATATTGAGAGTATGACCGTGCTAAAAGACGCTTCGTCTACCGCTATCTTTGGTTCACGTGCTGCCAATGGAGTTATTATGATTACCACCAAAAAAGGAAAAGCAAACCAAGATTTGAAGATTAGCTTCAATACTAGCATCGCCGTACAAGATGTAAACAAATACGTAGATGTAATGAATGCTAACCAATTCCGCCAAACAGTAAAAGGATTGAATAACCCTGCTGCCGAAGCGCTCTTAGGAAATGCCGATACTAATTGGCAAAAAGAAATCTACCAAACTGCTCCAATGAGCAATAGTACTTTGGTGCTCTCTGGCGCTTACAAAACTTTGCCTTACCGTGTATCAGTAGGACATTCGTATGCCGATGGGATATTGCGCACCGATAACTTCAAACGTACCAATGCCAAAATTAGCTTGAACCCTACTTTCTTTGATAAATCATTGAAATTAGAATTGAATGCCAATGGTACTTATATGCAAAACCGTTTTGCTAATAAAGATGCTATTGGGGCAGCCGTAGAGTACGACCCTACTCAGTCAGTGTTTGGAGGTCTCGCTAAATATGGAGGTTACCACGCTTGGGTGAACCCTAATAATGGCAGCCGCTACGACTTAGCTCCTAACAACCCTATGGCAATGCTAAAGTTTTTAGACGATTCTTCTAAAGTGTATCGTTTTATTGGGAATGCTAAAGTAGATTATACCTTGCCTTTCTTTAAAGATATTACCGCTAGTGTAAACGTGGGTATTGATTACAGTAAAGGGGAAGGTGATAAAATAACCGACCGCCGTATGCCTACCTCTACTCCTGGTTTCGACGGAGCTAAAACTACTTATACTAATAAAGCTACCAACAAGCTCTTTGATGCTTATATAAACTATATGAAGGACATCAAAGAAACTCATAATATAGGGCTAATGGTAGGACACTCTTATCAGTCATTCGAATTTGACAATAACTCTACTGATTACTCTTACTTCACTAACCCAGGTGATAACAAAATCGTACCTAACATCGACAAGAATAGAAATGTATTGATGTCTTTCTTTGGTCGTGCAAACTATAGCTATAAGAATCGTTACCTCTTTACCGCTACCCTTCGTGCCGACGCATCTTCTAAACTAAACCCAGACGACCGTTGGGGTTACTTCCCTTCAGTAGCCTTGGCTTGGAACGTGAGCAACGAGAACTTCCTTAAAGACAACAAAACTCTTAACGAACTCAAACTGCGTTTTGGTTATGGTGAAGTAGGGAACGTGAATGGTTTGGGCGACTACCTCTTCCTTACCAATTACACTCGTAGCCAAGACGGAGCTTCTTATCAATTGGGCGATAGCTTCTATCAAACTTACCGCCCTGGGGTAACCAATAAAAACCTACGTTGGGAAATTGGTAATACCCTCAATGCTGGTATTGATTTTGGCTTGTTAGATAACCTCATCACAGGTACCCTCGATGTGTATCGCAAACAAACCAAAGACCTGATAGCCGAAACCACTATCGACCCCTTTACCAACTTTAAAAACCGTGTAAATGCCAATGTAGGGGATATGGAAAACAAAGGTATTGAACTTGGTTTGACCATAACTCCTATCCGTAATATTGAGAAGAATATCCGTTGGAGTTTTAATTACAATATCTCTTACAACGAAAATAAGATTACCAAAATGCCCGATGACCAACCCGCCGGAGGTATCTCAGGAGGTACTGGTAACCGTGTACAACTACACCGCGAAGGTGAAACCCCTTACTCTTTCTTTGTATACCAACAAGTGTACGACGCACAAGGCAATCCAGTAGAAAATGCTTTTGTAGATAGAAACGGTAATGGCAAAATAGACGAAGGCGACCGCTACTTGTACAAATCGCCTTTTGCCCCTGTGACAATGGGCTTTGGTACCGATTTGAACTACAAGAATTGGGATTTAAACATCACTACCCGTGCAAATATCGGTAACTATGTGTACAATAACACCCAATCACGCTTAGACCAATTCGGCGAAATTACTGCTAACAGTGGTTTCTTGCGCAATATTAAAGCGAATAGTAATTTCCAACGCCATAACGACCAATCGTGGTTAAGCGATTACTACTTAGAGAACGCTTCGTTCTTCAAGTTAGATAATATCACCTTAGGTTACACCTTCCCTCATACCGATAAAATGTACATCCGCCTCTATGGTACTGTACAAAATGTATTGACTATTACTAAGTACAGTGGTTTAGATCCTGAAGCATTATCAGTAGATAGTGCTACCAATCGAGCTACTTTTGGTATCGACAACAACCTTTATCCACGCCCTCAAACTTACTTGTTGGGCTTGAATGTTAACTTTTAATGAATACAGAGTATGAAAAAATATATCAAACATAGTATCTTTGGGGTAATATTAGCACTTTCGCTTAGTGCTTGTATGAAAGATTTAGACCAAGAGCCTATAGACCCCGATAGCTTTACTGAAAAAGACGTGTTTAAAAACGCTACTGAAGCTAAAGGTGCCTTAGCTAAAATTTATGCCTCATTATCGCTTACTGGGCAAAAAGGTCCCAGCGGTGATGGCGATATAGCAGGTGCTGATGAAGGTTCTACTGGATACACTCGTATGCAATTCTACTTACAAGTAGCCAGTACCGATGAGGCTATCATTCGCTGGAGTGATGCTGGTGTGCCCGACTTCCACAATATGAGTTGGACACCTGCTAACACCTTTAACAATGCCTATTACAACCGCTTGGGGCAACAAATCGCTTTTGCGAACTCGTTTATAGATAACGCACAAGCCTTAGCTTCTGACCCCGAAGTAGGTTATTATATTGCCGAAGCGCGCTTTATCCGTGCTTATGCTTATTACAATGTAATAGATGCTTTTGGGAAAGCACCTTTGGTAACCTCCTCTAAGGCAGATTTAAAACCTGCTCAAAACACACGTGCCGAACTCTTTAACTTCGTAGAAAGTGAGTTAAAGGATTTAGAGGGCAAACTAAAAGCCGCACGTGCTAATGAATACGGACGTGTAGATGTGGTAGCCGCTCAAGCGCTCCTCGCTCGTTTATACCTCAATGCTAAAGTGTATATAGGACAAGATAAATATACCGATTGTATTACCTATGCTAAAAAGGTAATTGCCTCTTCCTATAGCTTAAACACTACCGATGCCAATAACAATGGTACCGCTTACGACGAGTTGTTCCTTGCCGATAACAACAGCAATGGCGCTCAGAACGAGTTTATATTTTTAGCAAGTTTTGATGGGCTTAATACCAAAACTTTTGGAGGTACAGCTTTCATTATACACGGAGCTACCGGAGGAAATATGAATGCCTCTTCCTTGGGTATTAACGACGGTTGGAGTGGTCTTACAGCTCCTAAAGAATTCGTTAATAAATTTGAGGTATCAGCACGCAATGGTAATAACGAGCCTACCGCTTGGAAAGACAAACGCGCGATGTTCTATACCGATGGACAAACCTATGAGAACACAGACTTAAAAGACTTTACAAAGTCAGGTTATGCCATTACTAAATTCAAGAACATAACCTCTACAGGAGCCGCAGGTAAAGACCCCGAAAAGAAATTCCCCGACACCGATTTACCGCTCATTCGCTTAGCCGAAGTATATCTTACTTATGCTGAAGCCGTGCTACGCGGTGGTACAGGAGGTGATAGAGCTACTGCCTTAGGTTATATCAACCAATTGCGTAGCCGTGCTTATGGTAACGCCTCTGGCAACATAGCCGATAGCAACCTTACCTTAGATTTTATCTTAGATGAACGCGCTCGTGAATTGTACTGGGAAGGATTGCGCCGTACCGACCTTATTCGTTATGGTAAATTTACAGGAGGTGCTTACCTCTGGTCTTTCAAAGGAGGTGCCGCTTCTGGTGTAGCAGTGCCCGATTATAGGAACTTATATCCTATCCCTCAAGATGCACGCACCGCTAATGAAAACCTTACTCAAAATACAGGATACTAAAAAGAATACTATGAAAAATATACTTAAAACAGCAGCACTATGTATGGGGCTTATCTCATTGGTAGCCTGCGAAAAAGACGAAGAAAAGGCAACCCTTAATGCCGATGCCAAAATAGAGGCTTCCCTATCTACCGACAACGTAGTACTTACACAGGGCACCGCTTCTCAAACAGCTCTTACTGTTTCTTGGGAAACCAAAAACCTCAACATAAACCTTGCTCCTAAATATACCGTTAATTTTGTAAGAAAAGATGGAAAAAAGGAGAAATCTATTTCAGTTGAGAAATCCCCTCTTGCTATCACAGGTAAAGAGTTAAATGACTATCTTATAAGTGATTTAGAAATTACAGCAGGAACAACGACCGAAGTTACCGTAGCGGTAAGATTAGTCCTCAGCGACCAACGTAATTTTTCCTCCGAGCATAAATTGAAAGTAACCCCTTTCCTTGATGAAATCAAACCAAGTGATTGGGGAGTTGTGGGAGATGATACCGGTTGGGGCAGTAAGCCTGATATCAAAATGTGGAAAGAAGGAGACGTATTGGTAGCCTATGCCACTTTAAATGCTGGTGGAATCAAATTCCGCAAAGATAACTCTTGGAATGGTCCCGAATATGGTGGAAGTAACGGTAAATTAGTGCCCAAAGGAGATAATATTGCTGTCTTAGCAGGTACTTATAAGATTACTTTTAACGAAAAAGCGCTTACTTATAGTATCGAAAAATACTCTTGGGGACTTATTGGCAACGGTGCAAAAGGTTGGGGTGATAACGATGATATCGCAATGACCTATGAAGGTAGCACCAACTCTTGGGTAGTAAAGAATGTAACCCTTGTAGATGGAGAAATAAAATTCCGTTTAAATCACTCTTGGGGTACAAACTTTGGTGCTGATAGCACTGATAACCCTGCAACCGCTCTTAGTGGTAAGCTTAAAGATAGTGGAAATAACATCAAAGTGAGTGCAGGCACTTACAACGTTTCTTTCTCTTTTGATGTAAAAACCAAAGAAGGTACTTACAAGATAGAAAAATTATAACAGAATACAGGCTGTCCGACAGTGTCGAACAGCCTGTATTATATCATTTAAATACCAAAAATATGAAATATTATATATACCTTCTCGCAGGATTGCTCGCCTTTTCCTGCGATAAAAAAAGCAACAACGACAACCCAGAACCCCAAAATACAGTTCCCTTAGACCTTACTAAAATAGACAACGGCAATCGCGTAATGATGCAAGCCTTCTATTGGGACGTAGAACCCCGCGGGGAATGGTGGAACACTATTACTCCTAAACTCACTGAGTGGAAAGCCAACGGGGTAGACCGCATATGGCTACCACCTGCCACCAAAGGCGCTTCTGGGGGCTATTCTATGGGCTACGACCCCTCCGATTATTTCGATTTTGGCGAATATAACCAACACGGCACTGTAAAAACCCGTTTCGGCTCACGCGCTGAACTCGAAAACCTCATCAGCAAAGCCCACGAAAGTGGCTTGCAAGTAATTGCCGATATAGTTATAGGGCATAACAATGGCGGAGGCAAAGAGTGGAACCCTTACCGCAATAAAGAAACCTACACCCTTTTCGATAAAACCCACGGTAATGCTTCTGGAAGATTTAACCGCAACTATGAGTGCTTTCACCCTAATAAATATGCAACTTCTGACGAAGGAGCTGACTTTTACGGAGAACAAGACCTCTCGCATAAAGTACCCTATGTACGTGAAGAACTTTGGGAAAAAGATAACTCAATGGCTAAGTATTACAAGAATACAATGAAGTTTGACGGTTGGCGTTTTGACTATGTGAAGAGCTTTGGAGCTTGGGTAGTACGCGATTGGCTAAAAGCAGTAGGTGGTTTCGCCGTAGGTGAATTGTGGGACGGCAACCCAGAAACACTTAAAAAATGGGTAGACGAGAGCGGTGCAAGTGCTTTCGACTTTGCTTGTTTTTATGCCCTCGAAAAGGCATTAGACCGCAATAAAGATATGCACGAACTGATGACCGATACCCACCCAATGCTTAGAACCTTACGCACCGAAAAAGCCGTTACTTTTACAGCTAACCACGATACTGAGAAAGACAAAATAGCGGACAATACCATTGCGCCTGATAAAAAACTAATGGCATACGCCTATATTCTTACCCATAGTGGCTACCCTTGTATTTTCTATTCCGATTACGAAAATGAGGCTTTCAAAGCCAAGCTACAAAAGCTAATGCTCATCAACCGCAGTTTGGCAGTAGGCGAAGAGAAATTTCACTTAGCTTCTAATACAGAGTATGTAGCCTCACGTCTGGGCAACGAGAAAAGTCCGGGCTTAGTGCTCTTTATCAACAACAGTACTCTCCCAGCCAAGCGTACAATCACCACCCATTGGAAAAACAAACCCCTAATAGATTACTCTGGTAATAGTCATTTATTTTTTGTTACCGATAGCGATGGCAATGTAACTATACAAGTACCCGCCAATAGCTACACTGTGTGGTCAATAGGTAAATAACATAAAGTTATACAGATAAAAAAACGAGCTACCTCGCAATGAAGTAGCTCGTTTTTTACTTAAGTTTTAAATCTTCTGTTTAAAACGCTTGTATCTCCAATATACATAAGCTAAAACTACGAGCAGTAACAACCAAAGAATATACCTTAATGGTGTACTTTGAGTGTGTTTTCGTATTTGCTCAGCTTGCTGTATTTCGTGCTTTTGAACTTCAGTTTGAGCACTTGCGTAGGATTGCTTATAAAGAGTAGTATCAGCCTGCTGTAAGCTCTTAGAGTGGGCTCTGATAGCTTTAATTTTCACCTTGCCATTGCGTACCCTTATAGTCTCACTATTGCCGTCCCGAGTGCGGGTATAGGTGAGTTCTTTAGCATTGCCAAGGCTGTCTTTGTCGTTTTCAAGTTCAATCTCGAAAGACGTGGCGGACAGGTCAGACCATTCAGACTTGAGAGACTGCTGAACAAAGAGCTGGGAGCTATCTTTATTGGTAATAAAGTGCTCTTTCTGGACTTGCCTTTGTGTGTAGGTTTCTACTTTTTTGGTTCTGCAACCAATCACTGACAAAAGGAGTAACATCAATAATAAAACTCTTTTCATACATAGTTATTTTGCTTGTTCAATCATTTTAATCACTTTTTTCAAAGTATCCGCATAGTTAGGAGCGGTAGCGTAACCCGCTTTAGCAACCTCCTCTGCAAACTTATACGGGTTGCTTCTTACTAACAATGCCTTTGCATAGCGTTCGTTTTTGATGAAGAATTGAGCGTGGTCGGTGAAACTCTCTTCTGGGGTATCATACTTCCTAAACCAATCCCTCACCACGTACAAATATTTGCCGTCCGCACGCTTAGTAATGCTGATAATCTTAGGAAAAAGTCCCTTTGTTACTATAGGCACGGAAAGTACCTCCGTAGTACACACTAACTGCTTCTTACTTGCAGGTGTATCCTTGCTAGCTTTCACGCCGAACATCATATTACCGGGCACATTCTTACCCCAGCCCGTCTCTAATGCCGATTGCGCCAGTATGAATAGGTGTGATATTCCCGTTTTGCGCTCTGTTTCAATTGCAAAAGGTTTGTATTTTGTTATAAATTCTTTCATTTTCTTAGAATATTAAAGTGAATAATAAAACAAGAGTTATAGCTGTTGCTACTGGGTTTAACCATAGAACCCAACAGGCGTTGTAGCTTTTTGGTTCAGGACTTGAGCACCTGCACAAGGTTTCATACTGCCAACGTTGGGTATCGTCGAGCGAGTAAAAATCTTTGTTGGTAATCGGACAAAAGAGAAAGTACCCAAAGCCAAAGAAACAAGCTACAATAAGCAAAGTCAGTAGTGTGTAAAGTAGACTATAAGGTTCTGTGCAAACGATAAGTCTACCGATGAGCTTTAGATGACGTTTTTTTACATAGTTTTTAATTATTTGGATACAAATTAAAAGTATAAAAAACTGTATCGCTCATCTTTTTCGTTTCCTTATTAATTAATTGTAAATAAAATCTCAGTTGTATATTTTCTTCTGATGTCTCAAAATCATCTGTTTCTATTACATTTTTTGTATTTTCTAGCATAGGGAAATAGTACCCTTTTGGAGCGACTATTATATTTGTTTTATCTTTATCATTCAACTTACTTGAAATTTCTTCTTTTTTTAAATTAAATACTTTTATAAAGTATTTTTCTGGTTTATTAATAGTCAAATGAACATTAGAGATTTCTGAAAGAATTTGTTTTTTAGACTTACCCAATGAATCAAAATAACCGTGGCTATTTAAACCAAAACTAAAAACTATAGGATCTAAAACATTAAAATTTATTGAATTAATTCCTATAACGCTTGCTGTTACCTGTTTATATCTTGCATCGACTCTTATAGTAACTAATTCTTTTCTATCCATTTTATCATCTACCTGATTCTTTACTGATCCCCATTGAAAAAATTGTATTGCATTCATAGTTAAATATTTCTTATATCAATGTAACAATCGTTTTCGTAGATAGAAATCACCGCTGTAGAGCCTTTCTTGCCATTGAAAGTAGTATCACCTGTGTAGATGATGTTTTTCCCTGTGCAGGTAAAGGTTACTGTTCCATCATCAAAAACCTTACGAAAAGAAACTGAACCCATATTCTGAATTTGGTTTAGCTCAATTCTACAAGCATTGGTTACAAAAACTACTTGATTTTGATGGTTTACATTTAAAGTTGTGTCTTCTCCAACTCTAACACCAGCTCTTATAACATCATCATACCAAGCAAGCTGTTTAAAAAAACCTGCATAACGAACTCCATCAATACTGTGTCTTACGCTCAAACGAGTTCCATAAATGTAATGACTCATTAGAAATTCTAACGAAGATGCCGAAGAACCACTTCGCCTAAAGACCAACAATAAACCTCCCCAATCATCATTGCCATATTTTACAACATAAGAACCTGAAGATCTATTTACAAAATCATTCAGTTTGCTTGCCTCAATTTTGAAACCTTCTTGCATTTTTTCTTCAAAAAGTTTTGTGTATCAATGAAAGTGTTAGGTTTCCCTTCAATATCTCCCCACGAATGTTTATGATTCTTGTCTGCTTTGTCATCAATCTGTTTTTTTAAGTCTTGTGCCGTACCCGTATAATCTCCTTTTGGTAAGAGTCTCGAAATATCTACTTGATGAAGCCCCTCTAACTTCTCTTTATATTCATTAGTAAAGTCATTTGAACTTAATTCTTTACCCTCTACCTTATCCACTTTTTTGTCAAATAACACCTTATGTGCTTGTGTATCGTTTAGGTGATTACTCAATTGTTCAGCCGAAGCCGTTCCTTCTACAAGTTTATCCAAACCCTCTACGCTTGCCATTGGTATCTTTTCGCTTTTGTGCCAAAAACTATCCAACCAAGCCCAAAATTGCTCTTGCGTTGGTTTTTTAAGGTTAGAAAACCATTGCTTTAAAGTCTCTATTGCTGTCATATCGTTTAGTTTTAAAATTAAAATCCTACAAATTCTATAAAACGAATCACTCGGTAAGGAGGCATATTATTGTGAGGTTTTTCACCTCCACTAAATATCGTTGTTCTATCCATTTCTAATCCTCTATTATCGTGATCAGTATCTCCCGAACCAATACCCCCGTGAATATAAACTGTCCCTCCATTTTCAGAATAATATATATCTTTATAAGGTATCGTCAGTTTGGGCATTTCTGCAACTGTAAGGGTATGTTCCAATTCACCTCCTGCAAATAATATTTGTTCTAATCGGTAGCTACTGTTACCATTGGGATCATAGCCCACAGCCATACGTCCTTGTAAAGGTTCATACTCTCGCCAACCTTCTGGTAAAGGAATGTTAGCTGGTTTTCCCCATATTGCTACTAACCCCAAGGGTACCGTTTTCTTTACGCGCTCTTCTAATTTCTCCAAGCGCTTCAGCAAAGAGGTTTCTTCTGTAAAAGATTTCTCTTCTATTTGTCTGTTACTTAACACTCGTCTGAAGCTCTCCCACGGATAACTCTTTGTACTACTGCCAAAAGTAGCTACTTTCTCCACAAGTACTGTTTTCTGTGAGCCGTCTTCAAAAATTTTAGATGTGTTCACTTCCTTAATAAACACGTGAGAGCCAAGTGTCGTACCCTGAAAAGGGTATATTTCTCCTTCAATGGCTACTACTCCGTCTGACACCGTGTTCCCTACTACTTCACACCCCGAAAGAATAATTAAATCTCCTGAAATACCACTCATTGCATTGAATATCTTATAAGCATTCTGCATATAACTTAATACATCGGTAGTTAGTGGGAAACCTCCCGTTTGGTTTACATTAATACTGTTCATAATTTCTATACTTCTATAATATATCGTTTACTCGCTAATTTGTAAAAATCTATTAGGGCTTCTATCTCAAAGAAACGGTACTTCCCTATTTCACTTGTAGGAATCTTCTTCGCCTCCCATATCTCCAAAGGTATTTTTACGATAAAGTCTACTCCTGTATCGCTGTAATCTACCTCACGATGTAAATACATAGCCCCTAAAAACTTCGGTTTTTGTTCTCCTTCAGTATAAAGATACTGTCCTTTGTACTGATTGCCGTCCCATATGCGTATGCGCCGTTGCTCAATGTCGAATGCATCATTTAGCGCTTTGCGTAAGTAACACACTTGCCCATTCAGTCCAAGTTTCTTAATATCCAAATATCTCTTCTGAATAAAGTCATAATACAACTGACTGATAGGAGCACTAAGCGTTCTTATCCATCCTACCATTCTTGCCTTTCGCAAAAAAGAAGGTATAAGTAGAATGACCAATTTTTCTATTTTGAAATTAAATATCATTTTGTGATGTATTTTATTTGTGAAGCATTCCAGTCTACCTCAAAGTAACCACTTTGCGGTATTTGGGTAACTCCTATGTTTTGTAATGCTCCATAGCCTTTGGTCTCGGGGTCTATCCACGCTGTTTTGAGTTCTTTTAAGTGAGGTATTTTCACCCCATTGGCTTGTTGCAAAGCATCTACAAGATGTGCTACAATAAGTTCACCGTTAAAAGGTAAGTTTTTAAGATAACCCTCTATGGCTTCTTGTATAGGGCGTTTGCCGTAAAGCACATCGCTTCCATTACTATCCAATACTAACGGGTCGTAATACACATCAAGGTTCAGAACAAGCTTATCAGGCAGATAATTAATAACCGTAGTGCGCACTCCAGCATCTTTAATTTCTGATAAATAACCGCTAAAGGCATTTTGTTCATCTGCTGTAATAGGCTGTAACCGTCCCCCGTTTTCAGTGGCTATCTTTACTATCAATCTACCGTCATTACTCTCCACCACTGCCGAGTATTTTATAATCTTACTCGCCTCTACCTGCTCCTTTGTCTTATCTTTGTTGTTAAACTTATCGCTGTCGGGTAAGAGGTCAAAACCATACTGAAAGGCAAGGGCTTTACTTCTATACCAGCGTGCAGTATGAGGTTTTAATTCAGTAAGGCGTTTATCAATATCTGTCCTATGTAAGTCGAATAACTTTTCTAAGCTCCAAATAGCTACCGAGATAATATAAACCCACAGTCGCCATATAGCTACTCTTGAGTTTGAGTTAAGTCCGTTTAGAGCTTCTTCTCGCTCTTTCGCATTATAGATAATCTGTTGTATTTCTTGTATTGTACGTGCCATAATTCCGTAAATAGTGAAAAGTGAATAATTACTGTCCGTCGTGGCTCACGACAAAATCTAAGTTTATCGCCCATATGCTAATACCTTCCTGGCGCTCGCTTATTATTTTGTCCTCTTGCGTAAAAGCAGTTGCAGGCTGTATCTTCTTTGCGATGTAGTAGGTCAAAATATCATTATTAGTGAATGATTCTGTAGGTATTGTTAATACTTTTCCTGCTACCACATCATCGGTAATACTCAAATTGTTGAGCATTGCCAAATCAAAGATGCTTTCAATAGTCCCTGTGTGCTGTAAAGCAAGGTCTAAAAGACTCTGATTATGTAAAACTACTACTTGCATTATTCTTTTGATTTTCCATTTAGTTGCTTGTATTTCTTTAATTCAGTTAATAGCCCTTCAACAGAGTTTTCTAAATCTTTAATACGCTGATTTGCTTTTTTGAGCTCCTCAATAGCACTTGCGTATTTAGCCCCTAAATCTTCTATCATTTCTCGATAGATTTTCACGGCTTTATCCACATTCTCAAGTTCGCTGGTCTGTAGTTCCATACGTTGCTTGGGTCTACCAAAGAACCAACCCACTACTCCCGATAGTACCATTCCTATAAACGATACAAAATGTTCTTTAAGTCCTTCTATGATTATTCCCATTGTGTTATTATGATAATTTACTAATCTACTAATTAATTGTTCCTTTTCCTATACCAGTAGTAACTCCTGTATAAGTGCCTGCTAGTACAGGTATGCCCGTTTGTACTATTACCTCCCCACTCTTTACATAAGCTTCAATGAGAGAGGCAAGTCGTTCGGCATATTCTTCCATTCCTGCTTCTGTTTTAGTAAGCATTTCTTGTTGCAGGCGTATAATTCCTGTTTTTAGTGCTTGTTTATCTAATGCCATAAGTTTAGTGCTTAGTTTTTAGTAGTCAGTTGCAAGTACTTGCAACTGACTACTAACTACTGATTACTGTAATAATTTGTTTATCTTATTATTAATCTCCTCAAACTTCATCACGTTGTTCGGAGAAAAATTTCCTACACCCGAAGGTGTTTGTATCACCGCGTTTTTAAGTTCCGTTAGAAGCTCGTTTAAAAGACTTTTTAAATCCACTTCCCCGCGTTGCAAGTGCAAGCCTGCTTTGTCTATGGTAAGCTGTGTTTCTTCTATACGTAAACTCACGCTCTCTATCTCACTATAAGCCACCACATAGTAGCGGTTCTCGTCTTCCCCAATCGAAGCTATCAACACACTGCTCCCCTCCTTGGGGAAGAGATAAAACCGCTCAGCATTATCGTTAATCACCGAAGCCAAGCGCACGGTATATTGTAGCTCGTCGTCCTTCACCTCACACGTGCCCTTTTCTTTGTCTACCGATACCACTTCTACGGCTATGGTAGGTGTTTTGCGTCTTCCTATCTGCCTAAGCCCTTCTGCTAATTCTCTGTCTATACTCATAATTTTGCTCCTATGGTTACTTGTCGACGTGCACCATTACGTCCGAAGGTAATTTCTACTTTCTTAATAAAGTAACGTTCGTCTATCTCTTTCAATTCATTATCTATCATATGAGCTTGCATACCCCTCGTCGCAAAAGGGACCAAGAAACTCGTTATAGAGCCGTCAAAACCATCGTATTTCAGCCTTTCCATCTCGGCTCTTGCCATTTCTCGTAGCTTAGGTTCCTCACTCACTACCGAAGTATGAAAGGTTCTTAGCTCACCATCAGGATCACCCTCTTCCACTGTCTTCTTTTTGTTATTTTTGTCGATATAAGTGTAACGTACTTTCAGTTTGCGTTCCTCCTTAGTCCTATACTCCAAATCATTAGCAACAATGTTGTAATTGAGGTCATAGCGTGCTGTTTGCCCTATATTGGTAAGCTCCGAAAATCCTGCATACAACTTGCCTTCATCATTGATAAACACGCTTAGCCTAAACTCTTCTTTCAGCTTCTCCAATACCTGCGTACCGTTCGCATTGCGAATAATCCACTGGTCTAACTGCATTTCTGGAATATTGTCCGCCAGCACAATAGGCGTGTCCTTCACAACTTCCTGCAATACTTCTCTAAGTGTTGTTTTTTGCCACGACTTGCTGATATTTTTACGTCTAAGTAAGTACATAGCGTCTTCACACTCTATGCTTACAGGAATGCTCGGTTTAACCTTCTTTACATAGCCTTCAAACTCCACTCCGCTATACACACCCTCATAAGCAAGAGTAACGCTCACTTTGTCGCCCACCTCGATAGCCTTTTCAGTATAAAGGCTTTCGCCCCCTTTGGCTACTTTAAAATGGGTTGGCAGTTCAATCGTACAGGTGTCCGCCAATTCGTCTACCGATTTGGTGATTTTAACGTTGTGTACTGCTCTAAAAGTGTAATCACCTATCTTTATAATCGCTTGTAATACAAACATTAGTATATCTTGTTAAGTTGGGTTCGTTTCTCGTCTAATTCCGCATAGAAGTCCATATCCGATACAGCTTTAATGGTGTACTTCTGTATACCTTCTTTGCCTTCCATTTCCTCAAAGCTAATATCTTTGAGCACGATGTTACCAATGTCAAAAAGAGTAAAGAGCTTATTGCCTATCACCTCCAAACTCTCATTCTTTTCAAACAATTTGTTAAGGCTTTGTACTTGTGCCGTAGGATATTGATCGGGATTTTTGGGGTCTACACACAGTCCTCTTATGGTAATTTGCCAATCTTCAGTAGTGATATATTCCTTGACCTTACCTTTGCGTTGTTTGCCTACCGTTGCCGTTTCTACAATGGCTTTAGTAAGCGAAAAACTCACCAAAGGCTCATTGGGGAAAACCGTCTGCTCCCCCGATTTATCAGCCACTTTTAACGTCATAAAATACTGACTGCCATTACTGCGTGCCTCACTAATGTTAGACAAACTCGGCAGTACAAATTTCGTCTTATTGTTTGCCCACCACTGCGGAAATGCTGGACCTACATAGTCCAAAAAAGCCCGTGCGGTGAGTTCTTTTATATCAAATTCCATAAATTACACTGTTTGCATTTGGTTTACACTGTTCACAATTCTCAAAAGTTCTTCTTTCAGTTGCGCCCCAAAGTTTTCCACTCCTTCCCGTACCGATGATACGTACACTTTGGTATCCGTGCCCAAGTTGCCTATCTGTACGTTGATATGCGTTTGACGGGTACCTCCTGTTACAATATTATCTTTGGTTTTATTACCCATCTCTGAAAAAGGTGTGCTGGCAATAGGTGTTGCTAACGGACTTGTTTTTTGTCCCGTTTGCCCTATGCCTAACTTGCCCATTAACCCGTCTTTCACACTCGAAAGGCTCTTAAACTCCAAAGAGTTCCACGCTTTACCAAAATATTCTTTTGCTTTAGCTCCTGCCTCACCTGCTTTCTTATAGCCTTCTGCTACCGATTTGGCACGTTCTTGCAAGTCGTTTTGTATTTGGCTTATCATCGCTTGGTTCTCTTTACTATCTCCCAAACCTACAGCCTCTTTAAACTTATACCAAGCCAACTTACAGAGGTCTACACCTGCCATAAAAGCATTGACCGCCGTATTCCAATGAGCTTTGTAGGTGAGAATAAAGGCTTCCCACAAGTATTTCATTCCTTGCACAGTGTTATCCCACGCTTTGCCCCAACCGCTCACACCTACAATACAATAAGTGATGATAGCAATAAGAGCCACGATGCCTGCTATAATCAATACAATAGGATTCGCTAAAAAAGCTAAGTTCGTTTTAATTACTGCCCACGATAGTCGGTTCTGCCACGCTGCAGCAATAGCCATATAAGTGTTATGCAATGTGATAGCTGTAATAAATACTCCTAACACTCCTGCAATACCAAGGATTATGGGGTTCCCCTCTTGAAGTTTTTGAATAAACCAACTCAATCCTTCATTCAAAGCTCCAAATACCATCGTAGAAAGTGCTACCAACGGAATCAGCAACGGACTTATAACCTCATATACTTTTACGGCTATAGATTGTATCGAAGCCATTAAAACTGTAAACCTGCCTTGTAGAGTGCTGTTCACATTCTCAGCTCCTTGATAAAAATCTCCTTGTGCGTCAGTTGCCCATCGAAAAGCCTCAGCCAACTCTCTTGCCGAAATTCCTCCTTTGTCCATTCGCTCTTGCAGAGAGGTCATAGTCTCGCCCGTCCGCTCACTTATCACTTGCAAAGGATTAAATCCTGCCTGTTGCATCTGTGTGAGTGTAGCTTCTTGTAACTTCCCTTGTGTGGTCACTTTGGCAAAGGCAGTAGCTAAGGTTTCTATCTTTTTGCTATCCCCCAAGGCAATATCTCCTATTTGTTTGAGCATTCCTAATGCTCCTTCAGGAACCAACCCCGCTCCCATCAAACTCTCTTGAGCCTTCACAAGCGATGGTACTTCATAAGCCGTTTGCCCACTGTATTGTGTGAGATTCTGATGTATTTCTTGTGCCTTTTGCATATTACCTTGCACAAAAGTAGCCAGACTCATCTTTTGGGTGTCTGCCGTAAAACCTTGCTTAAATATTTTCTGTAAAGACGAGATAGGGTCTATAATGTTATTAACCACCTCCTTTAACCTTTTAGTCTGATCAAAGAAAGAAGATATCGTGTTTTTTGGATTTTCTGCCATTTATAAACTTTTTTCTTTACTTTTTTATTCTCCATACGATTCACTCTCCTTTTGGCGAATCCATTCCAGTTCTTTCACTCGCATAGCCCACTCAGTATCATTGAGGGCATCGGGATTGGCAATGTGCATATAGTAACGCAGTGAGGCATTGGTAATACGCAACCAATCCCGAGGCTCGTCAATTTCCGCACTGCTTAAAGCTTTTCCAAGGTAGCTTCCTTAATCTGTATCAATTCGCCAAGCTTACTACTTGCCGAAAGGAAAAGTGCATCATCAGTCTTAATCTCTTCATCTCCTCCCAACCAACAGTTAGTAAGGATAGCCTCATTAAACTTCATCGGGTCTTTCGTTGCTAATGTCGAAGCATAACTCAGGGTAGCGCGGTCAGGCGTTCTCAAGTATGCTACTTTGTCATCTACTCGCAATACAAATACTTCTTTGTACTTCGCTTTCCATTGTTTGATTTGTTCTTTTGTTACGTCCATTTTTTATCAATTTGCTAATTTCTAATTTTCCCGCCTATGTGGTTCGCACTCACTTGTCGTACTACGACTGTGGTTCACACCTACGATTGGCGTTTTACGTCAGTGAAGATAATAGGGAGCTCTACAACCATATTTTTATCCCCCTGCTTCATTGCCTTTTTCACTTCGGTAAATTCCACATTCTTGAGAATATCGGTTACTATTTGTCCACCTTCTGAGGGCACGTAAGCAACAACCAAGTCGAAGTTAAGGTTCAGAATGTCGTTGTTTTTGGCATCACGCGTCATTGCTTCCAATTCACTTTGCCAAATGCTCAACTTCCCCTCAAAACTGTGATTACCTCTTACAATGCTCAAAGGTTTACTTCCACGTCCGTAAAGCGCCGATTTCTCTTTTTTCTCAGTGTATTCTACTTCTGTCACCCCGGCAATAATACGCCCTCCAAAGGCAATCGAAATATCGCTCCACGCATACTGTTTACTACTAAATGTTCCCATTTTTTTTTCTAATTTATTAATCTACTAATTTATTAATTTGTTAAATCTCTGCCCGTCGTGCTACGACTAATTTACTAATTTTCTGCCTGTCGTGCTACGACTAATTTGCTAATTCTCTGCCCGTCGTGCTACGACCTCACACCTAATTTTCTTCTTTCTTTGTGGTAAAACCAATATTCACCTCAATAAAATCAGCATAACCCACAGGAAGGAGTTTTAGCCCTACTACCACTTTACCTGTTTGCAATACCTTCTGTTCAGGGTCTATATTGATGTTCACTGCCGATAGCTCTCCTTTCGAAACCATTTCGCTTTGCAAAGTGTTCTCCAACTTGGTTTGCCAACTCTTGATAATAGCAGGGTGAATGCTTCCCTCTTCTGAAAGTAACACCTCATCGCTTAATTCCTCTACCAAAGCCCCATAAGCAAGAAGTAACGCCTTGTCCATTACCAATCCGCTACTGAGACTCTTAAAATCATCAGTAGGTTTGGTAAGCGTATTATCTCCTGAAAAATAGTAGCCTGAACGCCCTACGAAGGTGCGAAAGAAAATATACCCTTTATCGTCTAAGGCGTCCCACTGGTCAGCTTTGCCGTCAATAGTAGTTCCGTCAGTAAAATAAGCCACCAATGGCAATACACTACCGTCCTTCACGCGGTGAATTTTGCGCTGTACGGGTATAGCACTCATTTTTCCTAAAAACAAACCTACTGATGCTTCTTTCTCCTTATCGTCATTACCGATAAAGCAAGCCACTTTGTTGAGTTCGTTTTCCGAGAAATTAGTAAGGTCAGCTACTTTGCCGTTCCAGCTGTTGCCCGATACCACTACTCTAAAAGGCATATACTTCTTTTCAAAGTGCTCAGCAATAGCTTGTGCTTTCACTACGGCTGTTTGTACATCAGTGTCTAAGCCGGCAGCAATAGTTTCGCTACCAGTTGCTTTTTTCACCACACCCAATACCCTAATAGCACCTTTGGCATCAGCTATGAGAGTTGGAGCAAAAGCACCGTCTTTGTCAAGCATTGCAGTCATAGTCGTAGCGTCCGATACGAGCATTACCCACAGAGGTGTACCCGTAGGAGCTTGGTCGTAAAATGCTTTAATATGCTTGTAAGCAAAAGCATTTTCAGCCTCCGAAATACCCAATGCTACGGCTTCGTTTAAGGAAAATACTTGGTACGATTTCCCGAGTTCTACCTTACTGGCTACTCCACTACCTGTAATAATAAGACCAGTAACTTTTTGAATGTTATTGCCTGTACGGTTCATACCATCCTTGGCAATGTTAAATAATACTTTTGGTAATCCCATTTTTTAATTATGTGTTTTTGTTAATTATTTAATAAATGTCCCCCTACCTCTCCCTTATTATATCCTTAATTGTAACTCTACTAATAAAAAGGCAAAATAGCTAAAAATAACTGTCCTCTATTAACTATCAATCATTAAAGGCTTTCCTCTTTTTTAGAATTGTTACCAGGGCGGTCAGTAGCGGTTACTATTATTTTATCACCTGTAAGCGAAGGATTAGTAACCGTAGTGGTGTACACCCATTTGCCCTGTACAAGAGTTGCGCTACCTTCTTCCACAAGAGTAGCATCGTGGTCTTCAATACGCACTTTCACAGCTACGACCTTAAAAGCATCGCCCGCCTCTATCATTATTTTCTCTCCTGTGGCACTACCTGTATAGCCTGAATGGTCTATATGGGTAATTTTAGGAGCGCGCAAATAGTCAGTCATCGCCATATTATAAGCCGATACATTCCTGCGCTTTTTAGCCTCTGCTGTATAATCCTCTTTTAGCGAAGGGTCTTGCAAAGCGTTTTTGGCATATGCCGAAGCGCGTATAAATCTCTCTTGTTGTGCTTTCTGAGAGGCACTGGGAGCTTTGGTGTGTGAAGGAGGGGTAGCGACAATAGTTTCTCCTCCGCGTTGGCGAAATACAAACACTTTCCCTACTTTACCACTAAGCCCTGTAATGGCATAGTTTGATTTACTTTTTCCCATTTCTTTAATTTTTTTTGTTATACATTATTTTAATTGTAAGTGCACTTCTATCGTTTGTTTTACGGTGCAAAATTCCGGCGGTTTTTTCAGTTCTGAAAATCGGCAAACAAGCCTTGTACTTATTTTCCCCAACCATTGTACTAATTTGGTACAAGCGTTGAACGTCTTTTTCCTTACCTCATCTATATGTACGACCTTTGCACCATCAACAAATAACAAATGTGTAAAATGAAAGATTTACTCTTAATCAAAAACGATTTGCACCTTGCTGAAGGTGATTTTCAAGTAGGCTTATCTGAGCCCCAACATCAAAAAGCTATTCTTACTGCCGAAAAAGGACAGTGGAAAGAGCACCCCGAAGTGGGGGTAGGTATTGCCCAAATGCTCGCCGACGACCTTTATACCGAAATGCTTATTGAGGTAAAAAAGCAATTAGAGTACGACGGTATACCCGTGAAAAACGTAACCCTTACCCCTCAGGGCTCACTGCTGATAGAGTAATTAGTGTTATCCGAAAAGTCTCTTTTATCGATTTTGCATCGCTACTTCCCCCTTTGAAGGGAAGTCCGCGAGAGCGGAGTATGTGAGAGGGGGATGTTAAAAAGCAATTGATTACTTTTTCGGGTAACTCCTATTCGGCATAACCGCCCTGAAAAGAAAGTATTGCTACAATTGTACGAGGTGATAAAAACATAATGTTCGCCACCTCTTCTACAAGAGCATCTACCTTCCACTGAGGGTGCTTGGCACTCAGTTCTTCAAAAAGTTGACGCACTTTTTCATTGCGTTTTTGCAAGCGTTCTTTGCGCTGTTGTGTATTATCACATTTCATATGTTTCATTTTTTTAATGTTAAACTTTTTGCCAACTTTGGTAGAGCTTTTTTAAAACTCTACCAAAGTTTTTTTTCACCTTTGCATCTCACTCCCTATTGCCTGAGGCCTGGGGCCTATTACCTAAGCTTCCCCCTTCACTTCCACAAAAAAAGTCTCATCCTGAGTCACCACTACTCCTATTTTTGGAAAGAAGTCAGCTATTTGCTCATTGTTGCGTTCGGCAAGTAGCTTATCTTTAGCTGGTTCTTCGGCTATGCGCACATAAGCAGGTAAAAATTCTTTCAGCAGGTTTGTTACCGTATTCCACGTAAAACCTTTTAGCGTTTTCAGTTTCGGCGTACCTGTGCGGAATCCTATGGTACCGTGCAAACTGTCAAGTGATTTCTTCTTGATAAATAAACTGTCTTTATTTGCTAATGCATAGGCTTGTAACACATCAAAATTGGTCTCTTTTATTTCTTTAAGAGTCGCCAATTCATTCGTGTATTTATTGCGTATAGTTGCAATTTGCTTCTCTATCAACGCATTTATTTTAGTCATTCGCGCCTCTGCCTTTGCATAAGTAGAAAAAGCATTCTCCATTTGTGTTTTAGTTACCCCAGTAGGGATTATTCTTTTTGTTCTTGCCATTTTTGTATTGTTTTTTAATCGTTAATTTTTATTTCAACTGTTTGTCGTGCTACAATCGCCTGTCGTGCTACGACTTGCCTGTGTGGCTCATACCTGCCCTCACAAACTTTACCTTTACTCACATACCCAGCTGTGAGCCCATCGCTGGCTTTACCTTTTACTTTTTACCTTTTATCTTTTACCTTTTACCTTATAAAGCGGGTGCTTTCTTACTGGTTGCCACTCCCTTTGCTCGTCCAACCAAAGCAGGTGTCGCTCTTCGTCGTATTTAAAGATGGGGGCACGCCAACCGTTCTGTTCCACCCACGTTTGTAGTTCTTGCACGCGAGCAGGTACCTCATTCGTACGTCCTGCGCGATATTGTGAGGTTTGTAGTCGTTCCTCAAAAGTAAGCACCTGCAAAAAACTATCAAGAGCAAGCGCTTGGGTATATTCTAAAAATCTATTCATTGTAATTTTTTGTTATTTGTTATTTTTTCACTTTACTATTCACTATTCACTTTTGCATCACTTTTCCTAATGCCTAAGGCCTGAGGCCTATTGCCTATTCACTACAAGCCGTCCATATTTTTTCAGCTCACTCCACCAGTTTACTTTATGCCCACTAACTCTTCTGGGCAAATAGCGCACAGGCTGATGATAACTTTTGGCTTTTTCTAACAACACAACCGCTTGCTCGCGGAGCTTGCGCTGTATATACTCATAGTCACTGACTTCATTTAAATGTATTCTCATTGTTTTTAATTTTTAATATTAATTCAATTTATAACCCTAATAATCAATCGTCACATTCTCAGCAATACTAACTTGCCGACTTTACAAGATTTCTTTTTAATAATCCCTTAAACTTCATACGTCTTCTTACGTTAAATTGCCACTCTACAAGGCGAAGCCCTGATTTTTTTATTTTGAAACTAATTTGTTTTCAATTTCTACCTTTTTTAGGCGCTCTTCATTAAAAATATAATTTCTTACGCTTCTCTCATTTTCTAATTTCCAAATCTGCTAATTTGCTAATTTTCCTTTTGCCTGTGTGGCTCACACTTGCCTGTGCGGCTCGCACCTGCTCGTCGTACTACGACTGTACTACGGCTTAGGTATTCTTCTTCAAAAAAAATTTCCGCACCCCTACGGAGGCTTTTCTACTGCACATCTATTCAACTTTTGTCCTACACATTTTTTTAACCAACCTCCCCTCAACAATAATTTTTCTACTGCCATAAGGTCGATTATCCACAAAATTTTTGTACTTTTGCTCATTGTTCTATTCATTTTGTTTTACGGTGCAAAAATATAGGATATTTTCTACACTTCCAAATTTTTTGTAGAAAATTTTTTATATTTTTATCTAATTAATTGCCAATAAAATATTTTTCTCAGTATGTCAAATATTGTTAGTAGAGTAAAAGATTATATTGATTTCAAGGGATTATCGGTTAGAAAGTTTGAAGAGCTTGTGGGCTTTTCCAACGGTGCTTTTGCTACTCAGTATAAAAACAACAAGTCTATTGGAAGCGATAAAATAGAAAATATTCTACAATCCTTCCCCGAACTAAATGCTGAATGGTTGCTCACAGGTGAAGGTCCTATGTTAAAAAACAACGATATTGTTGAAACTCCTCGTGTAGAAATTATCAAACCTTTAAAAGTAGAAGGAAGAGATTTAACTCCCAAGGTGGTAGTGGTTGAAGAAGACGAACTTTTTAACCCCATACCCTTAGTGCCTATATACGCTCAAGCGGGCTATCTCAATGGTTATGAAGACCCCGAATACATAAAAGAACTCCCTATGTACAACCTCCCCGAAATGCGAAACGGCACTTTCAGAATGTTTCAAGTAAATGGACTCTCGATGTTCCCCACCCTGCAAGACGGCAGTTATGTGGTAGGGCAATTCGTCGAAAATTGGGAGTGGCTCTCAGATAACAGGGTGTGCGTAGTAGTTACAGAGCGCGACGGAGTGATTGTAAAACGGGTTTTAAACAAAATAAGAAAGTATGGTAGTCTGTATTGCAAATCCGATAATCGCGACTACCCGCATATTACCGTTAGAGCTGAAGATATTAAAGAAGTATGGGAATGTAAAATGCACCTCTCTTTCGAGTTCCTCGACCCTATCCCTGAGTACCAAAAAATCGCCGATTTAGAAGCCAATGTTCAGTTCCTAACCGAACGTGTAGAACAATTAGAGCATCACAACAAACCCATTTTAAAACAATAACCTTTAAGTTTTCAAAACATATTACAAACTTACACGGCTATTACTCCACTTCTGAAGATACAAAATTATTTTCTCCTGAATTGGTAAAAGTAATTTTCCCTCCTATAGCACACTGCATACAAGAAGATTTATTAAGCTCTTTCTTACTGTCAATAGTAGCAAAAGAAGTATTTTCCCATTGAGTAGGAATAGGCATACAAGGCAAATATCCTCCTGAAGTAGGTTTTAGTCTACACTGTCCAAAAGGAGGTATATTTATATTTGCTTGTTTGTCTTCTTCTGTGGCTTGCAGTTTTCCATTGATAAAATCGTGATTTTGAGAAGTAACGATAAGAGTACTTTCTTTACTCCCCTCAGAACATTTCATTCTTGCACTATCAGTAATTGATTCCATATTTTTATTTTTTAAAAATACATTACTCTGTTTTCTTTTCTTTCTAAATCACCCTCCCAATCAAAATGAATAATCAAATATCCTTCCGTTATAGTAGGTTTACCTTCCTCATCTGTAGCAGGCGTCCATTTTTCCATACGGGAACCTACGACACTATGTATCTTAGAAGAAACTTGAAATTCCTTTTCAAAATTTAAGCCATTCATAAAGTCCATAAAAATGTCCCCATCTTTCCAAATCTCGAATCTCACTAATACATCTCCCTTTATTTCATAGAGATAATCTTCTATATTAAAGTTTTGTAACCAAAACTGGTGATATTCTTCCATTGTTTTAAAATGTGTTGCAGGACTTTTACTCTTTTTCCCTTGTGAATAAAGGGTTCCTTTTGATGTATTAGTCACTATAATAGTGTCCTTTATTCTATTATTTATAATCTCTCTTTTTACTAAAATATCAGGTAATACTACTATAGGTCCTTCTTTTCCTCCCATAAGTCTCATATAATTTTGTCCCCATATCATATTAGAAAATAAAGTAAAAAGTATTATCAATAAAGGTAATATTGTTTTATATAACCCCACTTCTTTCCTCATTGTTTCACATTGTTTTTTAGAAAATAAGATCATTTTCTTATTCTTCTCTTTTAGCTGAGGATTCACTTCTATCTCCTCTGTAGTATATAAATACTCCATTATATTGGTGCTTGTTTTTATCCTTGTCATTTTTAAAAATACATTACTCTGTTTTCTGTTCTTTCTAAATCACCCTCCCAATCAAAATGAATAATCAAATATCCTTCCGTTATAGTTGGTTTACCTTCTTCATCTGTAGCTGGTGTCCACTTTCCCATGCGAAAACCTAAAGTGTGATGTATCTTAAAAGATATTTCACCTTCTAATTTATCAGATAATCCATTTATAAAACGAACAGAAACTCTTCCATCTTCCCAAATTTCAAATTTCACCAAAACCTCTCTTTTTATTTCATAGAGATAATGCTTAATATCAAAGTTCTGTAACCAAAACTGGTGATATTCTTCCATCGTTTTAAAAAAAGTAGCTGGATTTTTACTTTTTTCTCCCTGTGAAAATAAGGTTCCTTTTGATGTATTAGTAACTATAATAGTATCCTTCATTTTATTACCTGTAATTTCTCTTTTTATTAGTATATCTGGTAATACAATTATTGGCTTATCTTGTGAAATAGGGTCATAATATTCTTGACCAAATATTATATTTGAAAATAAACTAAAGATTACTATCAATAAAGGTAATATTGTTTTATACAACCCCACTTCTTTCCTCATTGTTTCACATTGCTTTTTAGAAAACAACACTTTTTTCTTATTATCTTCTTTTTTTAACTGAGGATTTGCTTCTATTTCCTGTGTAGTATACGGATAATCCATTATATTAGTGCTTGTTTTTATCCTTGTCATTTTTAAAAATACATTACTCTGTTTTCTGTTCTTTCTAAATCACCCTCCCAATCAAAATGAATAATCAAATATCCTTCTGTTATAGTAGGTTTACCTTCCTCATCTGTAGCAGGTGTCCATTTTCCCATATGGAACCCTAAAAAACCATTTATTATAGAAGAAATCCTAAATTCTTTCTCAATACTTAAACCATTTATAAAATCTACAAAAAGTTCCCCATTTTCTCCCCATATTCTAAACTTTACCAACACATCTCCTTTAATCTCATAAAAATAATCTTTTATATTAAATTTTTCTAACCAAAACTGGTGATATTCTTCCATTGTTTTAAAACGTGTTGCAGGACTTTTACTCTTTTTCCCTTGTGAATAAAGAGTTCCTTTTGATGTATTAGTCACTATAATAGTGTCTTTTATTCTATTATTTATAATCTCTCTTTTTACTAATACATCTGGCAATACAATTACAGGATTCTTTGTATTCATTAGTCTCATATCTTGTCCCCATATCATATTGGAGAATAAAGTAAAAAGTATTATCAATAAAGGTAATATTGTTTTATACAACCCCACTTCTTTCCTCATTGTTTCACATTGCTTTTTAGAAAATAAGATCATTTTCTTATTCTTCTCTTTTAACTAAGGATTCGCTTCTATCTCCTCTGTAGTATACAAATAGTCCATAATATTAGCACTTGTTTTTAGTTTATTATGTTTAAAAACACCTTACTCTACGATCTCTTCTTTCTAAATCACCCTCCCAATCAAAATGAATAATCAAATACCCCTCCGTTATAGTAGGCTTACCTTCCTCATCTGTGGCGGGAATCCACTTTTCCATACGAGAACCTACAACACTATGTATCTTAGAAGAAACTTGAAATTCTAGCTTAAAATTCAAACCATTCATAAAGTCTATAAAAATATCCCCATCATTCCATATTTTAAACTTTACTAAAACATCCCCTTTTATTTCATAAAGATAATCTTCTATATTAAAGTTTTGTAACCAAAACTGGTGATACTCTTCCATCGTTTTAAAACGAGTCGCAGGACTTTTGCTCTTTTTCCCTTGTGAATAAAGGGTTCCTTTAGAGTAATTGGTAACTATAATAGTATCCTTCATTTTATTATTTATAATCTCTCTTTTTACTAAAATATCCGGTAATACTACTACAGGAGTTTTTGCATTCATTAATCTCATATATTCTTCTTGCCCACAAATCATATTAGAAAATAAAGTAAAAAACACCACTAACAATGGTAATATTGTTTTATATAAATTTACTTCTTTTCTCATTATTTCACTTTGTTTTTTAGAAAATAAGATCTTTTTCTTGTTCTCTTTCTCCAATTGCGGATTAACTTTCGTTTCTTCTGCTGTATACAAATAGTCCATCATATTAGTACTTGTTTTTATTCTTGTTTTCATCTTTTGTCCAAACAATGCGTTATATCGGTATTCCAAAAGCTCCTTTCTTCTTTGTAAGTCATTCCTCCTTAAAAGTAAACCATTACGTTCATTAATAGCATTAGCTCTTTCCTCTTCTAACTCTATTTTTCTTTCTTGAGTTATTCCTTCTTGTTTTAGTTTTTCCTCTGCCTCCTTAATATCTCCCTCTCTATCTTTTATATTTTGCTCATTAATCCTTATCAAAGTATCTATATTCCTTTCAGGATCTCTAATAGCTTTATCAATTAAAACATCTCTTATACTCTCATTAAAATCATTAAGATTCTCCACAAAAGTATGCTGTAATCCTAATAAGTGCCCTAATTCGTGGGCATAGGTACGAGCATCGTCTAAATTACTACCAAAAATGGCAATTTTTTGGTTCTTTATAGGTACTATCAAAGTGTAACCTCCTCTACCCACAAACGCTCCTTCACTTATAAAAAACATAACCCCCTTAAACGTGCTATTAGGGTGTAATTCCTTATATTTCCTTCCAAATAAATCTACTAAATAATCTTTAGAAGTTCCTTTGTTCGACATTTCATCATCACCAAAAGGATGCTCCGCAAAATACTGTTCTTGTTCGCTTTGGGTAACAAGTTCTCGGTCTTGAAATATAACTTGTCTATTCCCGTCTTTATCGCTTCCTATTGTAAAGAATGGTTTGTCTGTATTCAATGGGTTTTGGTCGTCATCATCAAAAACTATATAATCTCCACTGGGTTGGAAATTACATTTTATTCCTGCTTGTCTCATAAATTCATTTATTTTGTCAAATTGGGCTTCCGCCTTTTTGTAAAGGTTCTCTCTTTGCCGGTTCATCCTCTCCAAAATACCTTGCGTTTTCGATTTTAAAAGTACCGTCACTATTTTCACCTCTATTGTTTCTATAGCATTGGGTGCCATTTCTATAACACCCACAGTCGCTCGGGTCCTCTCGTCCAATATTCTTATATATTCAGTAGCATTAAAAGTTTCCTTAGCTATAATGCTTATCACACAATCATCACCTTTGCAATTTTTCTTTTCTATTTTTATCTCATTGTCTTCTTTGCCTTTGTAGGTAATGCTAAACTTTTTGTTCTCTTCAAAAACAATATACTCTTTCTTCTTTTCTTTCTTCTCTTGTTCTGTTCTGTTGTCGTTTACTTTCTCTATGTGCAGTGCTACATTAGCCTTTTCGCCCTTACCTTTTTCTTTATTACCCTCTGGTAATAATAACCAACTTCCTATATAAGGTCGGTTATACATTTGGGTGTGGTAATACATCTCTTTGAGGTAATTTTGGGCTTGGGTATTGTGCAAGCCACTGTTATAAGGCACAAATTCGTGTGTTGCCTCATCGTAAATATACTCTATATCTGCCACATTTGTTCCTTGAAAAGCACTTATGTTTACATCCCCTACATCACAATAATCAAAACCAAATTCTCCTTTGTAATTTTTAGTAGGTTTAGCAAAAACAATTACGTCTATTCCTTCTCCTGTTCCTTCGGTAATGTCTATTCTTTCTGCTTGTGTTACTTTGTCTAACTTAGGAGATTTCAAAGCCATTGCTTGTGTGCCGTGCACCTCTGTTATTTCAGAGGCTACACGCAAGGTTTTTTCAGCACCCAAATCTAAGTTTTGGGCAGTAGTTTTTAAACTTTCCATTGCGTTAATAGTGAGCTTCTTACCATCGAGATTAAAGTGCTGAGCTCCTTTAATCTCCATCGCACTAATAGCCGTAATATAGGTTTGCACCAATGATTTTAGTTCCATTTCTATTCTCGAAATAGCCTGTATCCTATCTGCTTCCAATAAAATTTCTTTAGAATTAAGGCTTATCTTGTTTACGGCGTTCAGCTCTATATTTCCTTTGCCGTCAAGCAAATAACTACTACCTCTTTTGTCTTTTATCAACACACTACCTTTCTCGTCGTCAAAAGTTATGGTACTACCGCTCTTGGTGGTAATACTCCTCACGTTATGGCTCACCTGTTGGGCGTTCTTGCCGTGGTACATACTGCCACTCACATAAGGTCGGTGGGGGTTACCTTGCTCAAAGCTTACCATCACCTGGTCGCCTACCTCAGGAATAAACTGAAACCCACGGTTGCTACTATTGTCAGTAAGCACGCCCGCATCGGGGGTTTGTACTCGCAACCAAAAGGTCTGCTCGCCTAAGTGTCTTTGCCAGAAGAAACGCACTTGCACGCGCCCTTGTTTCTTAGGGTCGTCGTTGGCTACTACTTCTGCTATTTCAGGATAAGCAATCGTTTCCGGCTCGTACATAGCGTATTCCATTCCCAATGGCACGGCTACAAAGCGGTTGTAATAATCATCGCGGTCTACACAGTGTTCTACCGAAATCACTCGGTATTCCCCCATATTTTCTTTTTCAAATCCCGAAGGGAATTTTACGTAAATGAGGCTACCCAAGCGCACCAAGCTATTGTGGGTTTTACCCTCAACGCAGTGCATTTTGCCCAATGCCTGTTGGTATTTGCTCTGTTGCAGTCTTGCCGTATCACCTGCCAATGGGGTGGGTACTTCGGCAGAAAGCATTCCTCTTTGTGAATATAAATTTTCAGGGTCTTGAAAAACGTTTTGGGTATAGGTATTGCGCGGTCTTACTTCCTCTTCGGTGTCCGAATGAATATATTCATCGTCCTCCGCATTGTAGTTGTAAAGGGTGTATTTAAAAGGAAGTGTTTTGGAAGAAACTTTAAATTCGGTAATATCTTCGTCTATGGTTAGGTCTTCGGATTGTTCATCTGTTACACCACCAAACACGAGCTTACTACCGTCAAAATACAGTAGTTCGTTGTAAATAGCCGAAAGTCTATTCAAAAACTCCCAACGGCTTTCTTTATACTGCATTGCATAGGGGATTATCGCTTTAAACTTAGGATTACATATCAGGTCGAAATACTTGTTTTTAAAAACTTTCTCTACGATATTTACCAAATCATAATCTACGAACGAGTTCATCGAAGGAGCATCGTCCAACACCATAGGGCTTCCCTTTCCTATGATGCGAATTTTGTTTTCGCTTCCTCCCATAGTAGCAGTATCCGAGTCAATCACCACCTCGGTAATATATCCCGAAAATTGGAAAGTGTTCTCTCCTCTTGGGAAGGAAAGACGAATAATCACATTTTTGCCCACTTGTTTTAAGAGCTCTTGCGATTGTCCTTTCCAAAGGGTTTTACGAGTAGCAATGGTTTCTACCAGCTCAAAATCACAGCAAGAGTTTAACGATTGTTGTATGTGCAAGCTGTTGAAGCGTGAAGTTTGTTCCTTACCGTCAATATGTACTGAATGGAAAATAGGGAGACGTTTGGTAAAAAGAGATTCCATAAGAGTTTTATTTTAGTATCAATATGGGCGCAAGTTACTAAAATCATTTTTAAACACAAAATTTTTATACTCTTTTCTTCCCTTTTCCGTCACTACATTCCCCCTCTCCTTGGGAGAAGTCTCCGAATAGGAGAGTATGTGATTGGGGAGAGGTTCCTCTTTCTTTCGTATCGAAACCCCGATTTTAACATTTTTAGCGTTGTTATATTACGGTATAAATCAATCACTTATATACCCTTTCTATACCAATCGTCCAAGATTCGTATAAGCTTCCTATAAGCTCTCTATAAGCTAACCCCACCCTCCTTACACCCTTTTTTCACCAAAACCTCTCCCTTCCTTCTTTCGAGCCTCTTCGTTTCCTTTCTAAAATTCCTAATAGCCCCAACACATCGCTTTTTCATCTCAAACTTTGGCAAAGTTAATAGCCCGTCGTGCTACGACTGCCTGTGCGGCTCGCACCTTTGCCAAAGTTGAATAAACTGACAATACCTCCGCTGTTTTACAAGGCGCAACCTTGATTTTGTTTAAATTTTGTTTAATTTCTGAGGCACAGCCTCATTCCTCTAACACAACCTCGCACCCCATTTACCAATTCTCTCATTCCCTAATTCCCTAATTCCCTAATTCTCTAATTCCCTAATTCTCTAATTTCCTAATTCTCTTTTCCGTCACCACATTCCCCTTTTGAAGATAGCCAGCGACAGCTTGGTATGTGCCTAGCAAGAGTGGAGTATGTGTAAAGAGGAATGTTTTCCCTAGTGCCTATGGCCTAAGGCCTAATGCCTTTTCCCTAATTTCCTCATTCTCTAATTTTCTCATTTCCTAATTATTTCATATCTTTGCACTTTCTTAACTTATTAACTTTTAATAAAACAATGGCTCGTGTATTAACAGGCATTCAAAGTACAGGTACTCCCCACTTAGGGAATATCCTCGGAGCAATCCTCCCCGCAGTGCAAATGGCATCAGACCCTTCTAACGAATCGTTTCTGTTCATCGCCGATATGCACTCCCTTACTCAAATAAAAGACGGTGCGCAACTCCGCGCCAACACTTATAGCGTTGCTGCCACTTGGTTGGCTTTCGGTTTAGATACTGATAAAGTAACCTTCTACCGCCAGAGCGATGTACCCCAAACCGCTGAACTCTCGTGGTACTTGGCTTGTTTTTTCCCTTACCAACGCCTCACCCTCGCCCATTCGTTTAAAGACAAAATGGACTACCTGCAAGACGTAAATGCTGGGCTCTTCACTTACCCTATGCTAATGGCAGCCGACATACTCTTGTATGATGCTGAGGTCGTACCTGTGGGCAAAGACCAGTTGCAACACCTCGAAATTACCCGCGATGTAGCTTCTCGTTTCAATCACCAAATGGGCGAAACTTTCGTATTGCCACAAGCTAAAATAGAGGAGAAAATAATGATTATACCAGGTACCGACGGCGAAAAGATGAGCAAGTCACGCAACAATTTCATCAATATTTTCTTGCCCGAAAAACAACTCCGCAAGCAAATAATGGCAATCCAAACCGATAGTACTCCTTTGGAAGCTCCCAAAGACCCCGATACTTGCAACGTGATGAGGCTCTACCGCCTGTTAGCTTCTCCTGAGCAAATACAAACAATGGAAGAGGCTTACCGTGCAGGAGGTTATGGCTTCGGTCAAGCCAAACAAACCCTTTACGAACTGATATTAGAAAAATTTGCTACCCCACGCGAGCGCTACGTTTACTATATGGAGCATTTAAGCGAACTCGATGCTATATTAAAAGAAGGTGCTGCCAAAGCACACCGCGTAGCCGATGAAACTTTGCGCAGGGTACGCACCAAAATAGGATATTAAAATGACAAAATTAAAAGCTGGCGTCCTCGGTGCAGGACATTTAGGAAAGATACATTTGCGATTGCTCAACCAATCCGAAAAATACGAACTCGTAGGCTTCTACGACCCCGATGAAGCAAACGCTAAAAAAGTAAGCGAAGAGTTTGGCTACAAGCGTTTCGATAGTATAGAAGCGCTCATCGCCGAATGTGATATGGTAGACGTAGTAACCCCTACCCTCAACCATTTTATGTGTGCCGAAAAGATTATCAAAGCAGGCAAACACCTCTTTATCGAAAAACCTATCGCTACTACGGTAGAAGAGGCTGAAGCTATGATTGCTCTTGCCAAAGAACACCACGTGAAAGGACAAGTAGGACACGTAGAGCGCTTCAATCCGGCTTTTATTGCCGTACGCGACCAAATTCACAACCCTATGTTCATCGAGGCTCACCGCTTAGCTGAGTTCAACCCTCGTGGTACCGATGTGCCCGTAGTGCTCGACCTAATGATTCACGATATCGATGTAATCCTAAGCGTCGTAAAATCTAAGGTGAAACACATTTCGGCAAGTAGTGCAATGGTCATCAGTCATTCCCCCGATATTACTAATGCCCGCTTGGAGTTTGAGAACGGTTGTGTAGCCAATATCACTGCCAGCCGTATCTCTATGAAGAATATGCGCAAAAGCCGTTTCTTCCAGAAAGACGCTTATATATCCGTAGATTTTTTGGAGAAAAAAGTAGAGGTAGTGAAGATGAAAGACGCCCCAGAAGTACCTGGTGATTTCGATATGATACTCCAAAATGCAGAAGGAGAGCGCCGTCAAATCTATTTTGAATACCCTGAAATACATAATAACAACGCTATCTTAGACGAGCTCGAAAGCTTTGCCAATGCCATTGTAAACGATACGACCCCTATGGTCACTCTCGAACAAGGCACCGAAGCCCTCCGGATTGCCAAGAAAATAGTAAGTTTATGAAACATATCATCACATTGCTCGCTTCTGTGGGACTCGCTTTCTCCCTAAAAGCACAATCTACTACCGATTTTAACATTAGGTACGAAACCTTTATCAAAGGGGATATCAAAATTATAGGGAATAACATTCTTAACCGTAAAGAGAAACGCAATAGCCCTAACGACCCTTATAACGACCGTAGCTCGAAAGCTAAACTCAACGACGAGTTCGATATGCAATACATCGATATCGATGCTGACCCTAATACGTTTTCATCTAGTAGTGCCAAATTCTCTTACGAAGGAACAGGCGGAAAGGTAGCTTATGCAGGTTTGTATTGGTCAGCTACCTATCCATATGCTAAGGGCACCCTAAGAGGTAATAAAAATATCCCTGTTGATTCCAATAGAGAAGACGCCAGTAGTGTACTACTGAAAATACCCGAAACCAATACCTATACCCCTATCGCTGGCGAACTCATTTACGACGGACGCACCGACGATGAGCTAAAAAACTCAGCACCTTATGTGTATTACGCCAATATCACCAATCTTTTAGCTCCGGCAACTAAAATAGAAGGCGATTATACCGTAGCCAATATAAAAGCTGCTTTAGGGCAAATAGAAGGCGGTTCGGCAGCAGGCTGGGCGTTAGTAATAGTATACGAAAACCCTGATAGCAATGTAAAGAAAATCATTACTTACGATGGCTTTTCGGCTATTACTAACGAAGCTTCCAAAACCTTTACTTTTAGTGGATTTAAAACCCCTGAGGCAGGCGACTTTAAAACGCGTATTATGGGAGTAGCCCTCGAAGGCGACTTTAATATGGCAGGTGATAATGTAGCCGTTGGTGTACCTGCCAGCGGTAAAACCTCCTCTTTGGAAAGCAAATGGCGCCCTAATCAAAACTTTTTTAGCAGTGCCATTACAAATAACGATGAGATAGTAAAAACACGCACCCCTAACAGCGAAAACACCTTAGGCTTTGATATCTTCCGTATGGATATCAAAAACGACAATCAATACCTGATTCCTAACAACACCAATTCATTAGATTTGAGTTATACACGTAGTCGCGACCGTTATTATTTGTTCCTTACCGCTTTGGAGATAGAAAATAATCCGAAGGAGATTACCCATTTACACCGTTCAACGAGAATAAGCAAACTGAAAGTCACCGATACTCAGCAGGGTTATTATGTGGTAGTGGGAGTCTTCTTAAACTTCAATAATGTAAACAAACGGGTAGAAGAAATGAAGAAATGGGGATATGATGCCCAAGTGTATTACAATAAAGACCAAGTACTAAACTACATTTATATAGCCCGTTATAATACTTATGACGAAGCTATGAAAAAGGTAGAAGAAGTACGAGAAAACACCGAAATCCCCGACCCGTGGATATTAGATGTGGCTAATTACGAAAAATAAATGTTAAACAAAGATACACAGATAGCTTTGCAGAAGGGGGAGCTCCTCCCCCTGATGGAGGCTTTTTATACCTTACAAGGCGAAGGTTTCTACAAAGGAACAGCAGCTTATTTCATTCGCTTAGGCGGTTGTGATGTGGGTTGTCATTGGTGTGATGTAAAAGAAAGTTGGCAAGCCGAAGCTCACCCCTTAGTGCCCGTAGATACCATTGTAGCCGAAGCCTTAGCACACTCCAAAACCATCATTATTACAGGGGGTGAACCACTGATGTGGAACTTAACTTTACTTACCGAAAAGCTGAGAGCAGGAGGTGCACGCACTCATATAGAGACCTCAGGAGCACACCCATTATCAGGCACTTGGGATTGGATATGCCTATCGCCTAAAAAAATAAAACGTCCCGTAGGAGACGTTCTTCAAAAAGCTAATGAGCTCAAAATGGTAATCTATAACAATCACGATTTTATTTTTGCCGAAGAAATGGCATCGCAAGTATCGCCTGAGTGCTTACTTTACCTCCAACCCGAGTGGAGCAAACGCGCTGAGGTAATGCCTAAAATTGTAGATTATGTAATGGCTCACCCTCAGTGGAAAGCCTCTTTACAAATGCATAAATACCTTGAAATTAGGTGATTAGATAATGTGATAATTAGAAAATGTGAAGCTACCCAATCATTTGCTAATTTACTAATTTTGCAAGGTAATCAAAGTTTTCTCCTTCGGCGATGAGTTCGCATTGTAAGCCTACTGAAATTGCTACGTTTTGTAAAGTGTTGTAATCTACATACATCCAGGGGAAAGGTTTCTCTTTCTGTCCCTTGTACTTTACCACGTAATCTACCTCTCCGTAATAATCGAAATAGAGCGGTATATCATAACTGCCATCGGGGTTCTCATCGAACATATAGATAATATCAGAAGAATCGGTGAGGATTTGTCCGTGTGGCGCTAAGAGTGTTTTCAGATGAGCATAAAAAACGCCCATTTGTTTCAATCGTCCGCACATACCTGCGCCATTCATCAGTAAGAGAATGGTGTCGTAATGCCCTGTTGTTTCCAATACATTCTGCACTTTGGCGTTGCGTAAACCTCTCAACAGGCACGCCTCAATAGCATTAGGCGATAGGTCGATAGAATGTACTTCAAGCTGACGCTGATTCTGCAAATAGAGTCCGTGAGAGCCTGCTCCGCACCCCACTTCCAATACTTTACCTTTCGCCATTTGTAGAGCTTTTTGCTCTAACGCAGGCATCTGTTCAAAGGAGCGAAACAAATAAGGCAAGGGCAATACATCTTCTTCGGAAATGGTAGTTTCCGTTTTAATATCTTCGGTGTATTGCCCTTGCTGATAATCTAAAATAGCTTGTCCGAATAAGTCTTTCATTAGTTATCCCATTCTAATAAACGGCGTTCGCCTTCAATTGTTTTTATATCGGTAATATCTTGCGACATTTCAATCACGCCTTTGTAGTTCTTTTCTTTATCGCGCACTGCAAAATAACGCACATAGATAAGGCGACCGCGATAATTGAACCAGAAATTAGCTTCGTTTTGAGTACCTGCTTTAAAGTTCTCTACGATTTTAAGCACCGTGCCCACGCTCTTAGGAGGATGACAGAACTTCACTTCGCGCCCTATAATACCGGCACTGCGAGGGAATACGCGTTCTTCGCCACGGTTGTAGAAAATCACGCGGTCGTGTTCATCTACAAAAGTGATATCAATAGGGAGGGTTTTGAGCAAGAGGTTTACCTGTTCAACAGTCATATAACCCTCGTCGTAATGCGTAGCATCGTCGCTAAACTGCACATCGGTGCGGCGTTCCGTATCCATTGAAGGGTGTACATACACAGGCTCGCCGGGGTTGCTATTAGGGTAAGGTGCAGGTGCTTCTTTCAGCATCCAACCTATTTCCTCTTCGCCTTTGCGCATTTCAATCCAATCTTCTTCGGTGAGCAACTGCAAAGCATTAGGAAAGAGAATATTCGCTTCTACATTTAGCAAACGACCCAAGTTATCTTCGATATAGCGCACATTGGTTTGCGCCGCATCAAGGTCTTTTTCTTCTAAGTTTTTGCGTACCAAACGGAAGATATCGCGAATGGTATCGTGGAAAGACCACATATTCTGTGAAGGATTCGTCCAACCGCGTTTTTCCAAGAAAGGGAAGAGCTGGTTTTCTTTGCGAGCAAAGTGTTTTTCTACCGTTGCCAAATGATTAAACACGTTGTAGAATTTCTGATAATCGGTATGAGGGTCTATGCTGAGCAACTCGTCCATAAGTGAGTAAATAAGTTCAGCTTCAAGCATATAGGTATGCACGGGGTGTCCTGCAGGTAAAGTTTGTTCCATAAATGATTTTATTTTAGGACGCAAAGGTATGAAATAATTAGGAAATTAGAAAATTAGAGAATTAGATACGAGCCGTACAGGCAGTCGTAGCACGACGGGCGGGAAATTAACAAGTGAGAGAATTAGCTAATGAGTAGTGAAAAATTTTTTTTTGATAAGTCAGACTTATCGAACAAATCGGACAGGTTAGAGGTATAACGATAACTCTTCCTTATCAATCTGGGAATTCTAGTTTTAATTGTATGTACATCGGCTTCTTTACTTCTTCTTTTTCGGGTTCGTTGTTGAGGTGAGAAAGCGAGATACCTAAGAGTCGTACTGATTCGGCAGGGCGTTCTTGATAGAGCAGTTCTTTGATGTGCAAGAGTATGTCGTCTTTACTACTTATGAAATCTTTAAGGGTTTTACTGCGCGTTTGCACCGTAAAGTTACTGTATTTGATTTTCAGGGTAACGGTTTTGCCAGCTACTTGCTGTTTGTCGAGACGACGGGCTACGTCTTCGGCTATATAGTCGAGTTCGCGTAGCATATACACCTCGCTGGTAAGGTTCTCGGGAAAAGTTTCTTCTGCACCTACTGATTTGCGTATTCTGAAAGGTTGTACCTCACTGCGGTGAATGCCTCGTGAGAGTTCGTAGTAATAATTGCCACTATTGCCAAAATTCCGCTCTAAGAACTCCAATGATTTCTCGCGCAAGTCCTTTCCTTTAAATATCCCCAGCTGGTACATCTTCTCGGCTGTTACTTTGCCTATGCCGTAGAACTTGCGCACATCGAGTCTGTCTAAAAAATCTTGCACTTCGGCTTCGGTGATGGTGGTTTGTCCGTTGGGCTTACGGTAGTCGCTAGCGATTTTAGCGATAAACTTATTTACCGAAATGCCTGCCGAAGCAGTGAGTCCGGTTTGTTGGAAGATGCGTTGGCGAATCTCTTGGGCGATAAGGGTAGCCGAAGGGTTGCCCTTTTTGTTTACGGTTACGTCTAAGTAAGCTTCATCAAGGGAAAGAGGTTCGACCAAATCAGTATATTCGTGAAAAATAGCACGTATTTGCATCGATATTTGCTTGTAGCGCTCGAATCGAGGTTTTACAAAAATGAGATGTGGGCACAGTTTGCGCGCTTGCGCCCCGCTAATAGCACTGCGCACCCCAAACTTGCGCGCCTCGTAGCTGGCAGTAGCTACCACACCGCGTGGTTCCCCTCCGCCTACTGCAATTGCTTTCCCACGCAGTTCGGGGTAGTCGAGCTGTTCTACCGAAGCATAGAAGGCGTCCATATCGATATGTATGATTTTTCTGTTCAAGGGATTAGGATTCAGTAATTAGATTGCTTCAAACCTCTTGCCTGGAAGAGGTTTTATCACTCCTTTGATTTCCATTTGAAAGAGGAGATTGGAGAGTTGGTAGATGGGCATTTGGCACCCCAAGGCGAGCTCGTCTAAACTTTGTTTGCCATTGGCTTTGAGAAATGCGCTAATAGTTTCTTCCTCAGGAGAAAGAGTTACAAAAAGTTCTTGCTGTACGGCTTTTGGGGCTGGGGTATCCCAACCTAATTGGTAAATGAGGTCTTTGGCTGAAGTGAGTAGGCTTGCTTTACCGTTGCGTATCAGTTCATTGCACCCCATACTATACAGGTCGGTGGTGCGCCCTGGCACGGCAAATACTTCGCGATTGTAGGAAAAAGCTATGTCGGCAGTGACTAAGCTACCGCCTTTTAGTCCCGACTCAACAACTACGGTCGCCTGTGAAAGCCCTGCGATAATGCGATTACGACTGAGGAAATTCTTTCTATCGAACGGACTTTGGCTACTGAAATCGGTGATGAACCCGCCGTTTTCTTCCATTGCCTCACAATACTTACTATGAGCAGCGGGGTAGATAGTATTGAGTCCGTGGGCAAGACAAGCCACCGTTTGTAGGCGGTGTTTCATCGCTGCCTTATGGGCGGTAATATCTACTCCGTAGGCATACCCACTGACGATTACCACATCTAACGAGGCGAGTTCTTCGATGAGTTTTTCGCAAAAAGCTGTGCCATAGCTGGTAATATTGCGAGTGCCTACAATGCTGAGCAGTCGTTTATTTTGCAAGTGGATATTTCCTTTTTGGTAAAACAGTATTGGGCTGTCTACACATTGTTTGAGTGAGGAGGGATACTGTTCATCGGTATAGGTTATAATACTGATGTTTTGCTTTTGAGTGAATTGCAATTCGGTTTCTGCTTCGTGCAAACACCGAGCACTGAGTATGTTTTGAGTAATCTTAGAGCCAATACCTGTTACCTTCTCTAAGGCACTTTTGGGTTGAGCGAATACGTTTTGAGCACTTCCAAAGTGGGAAATGAGTTTCTTGGCAGTTATATCGCCTATGAGAGGGATTTTCTTTAAGGCAATAAGATACAACAAATCGTCTTTCATAATAAAGTATTAATGCGTAGTGCAAAGGTATAAATATTTTTTGAAATGGATATAATGGGAGAAAGGCCACAGGCCATAGGCCTTAGGCACTAGGGGTGATAGGGATTAGAAAATTTGGAAATGAGGAAATGAGGGAGTGTGAGGCCTTAGGGCATAGGCAATAGGCCTTAGGGATAACATCCCCCTCTCACATACTCCGCTCTCGCGGACTTCCCTTCAAAGGGGGAATGTAGCGACGGAAAGGCGTTAGGCTTTAGGAGGAATGTGGGGACGGTGATTGTACACGAATGTTTTTGTAATATTCTCTCTTTAAAATAAAAAAAGAAGTATATTTGCGGGCTTTTGCGTATTTAACTGTATTTGGCTTTGAAACATTTGGTATACGACAGTACTTTTGAGGGGTTCCTCACAGCAGTATTTGCTGTTTTTGAGTATCGTTACAACGAGGTGACTATTGTAGCGAGACATCGGTTTGCGCCTTTGCTTTTTGGCGAGGAGGAAACGGTGTATACCGATGCTAATAAAGCGCAACGGGTGCTTACCAAAATAGAACTGTGCTGGGGTAAAGAAGGGGTGGCGATTGTGCTAAGAGCTTTCTTATCGGAAGAAACACATATGGAAGACTACTTATTGGAGGCTATTAGACTGATGGTGAAATACCCTGAGGGGAAAGTGTTGGAGAACTTTGCCCATAGGGCTATTGCTTCTATACGCAAAGCGGCTAAGAGTGTGGGACGTGAAGTGCACCGAATGAAAGAGTTTGTGCGCTTTGAAAAGGTAGACGAACTTTACTTTGCCAAAATAGTACCTGAGTATGACGTGTTGCCACTGGTTGTTCCTCATTTCAAAACGCGTTTTTCTGACCAACAGTGGGTACTTTACGACCCTGAACGGGGTTATGGTTTTATTTACAATCTGCACGAGGTGTTGCCTTTTACTCCTGCGGATAAGCATTTTGGAGTGCTTACTCCGGCTACTGCTGATGCTTATAAAACGCTTTGGAAGACTTATTTTCAGCATATTAACATAGCCGAGCGCAAGAATGCGAAATACCAACTGAGGAATATGCCGAAGCGCTATTGGCAGTATTTACCGGAAGTGTAATTTAGTTTCTTTCAAAATAATTTGTGTAGTTCGACTCTATTTACTACTTTTGCCACCGTTAAAAAAGAGTTGAGGACTTAGGCCCTAGGCATTAGGAGGGGAATGAGGAAATTAGAAAATGAGAGAATTAGAAAATGAGAAAATGGGGGAAGTAACTTTTTTGGAACATCAACTTTGCCAAAGTTTGAAACTTTGGCAAAGTGTATGCCCCTAAAAGTGAGACTTCTGAGCTATCGGAAGGAAACGAAGATTTTCAGAAAGAGACTAAGAGGTTTTTTGATGAAAAAAGGGTGTAAGAAGGGTGTGAGTAGCTTATAGAGAGCTTATAGGAAGCTTATACGAATCTTGGACGATTGGTATAGAAAGGGTATATAAATAGTTGATTCATACTATAATACAACAAGTCTAAAAATGTTAAAAACAGGGTTTCGAGGCGAAAGAAAAGGGAAGAGGTGATAGACCTTAGGCCATAGGCACTAGGAGGGAGTGTGACGGGAAAGAGAATTAGTAAATTAGAAAATTTGGAGATTAGCAAATTTGTGAGAGGAGTTTAGTGAGTGTGTGGTAGTGGAAAAGGGATTGAAAGATAGTTTTTTGACCTGTCGGACTTATGAGAGGAGTGGGACGAGAGCGATGACTTTATTAATGTATATAAGAGGTATTGTTTACCAATAAGACTGTTTATGAAAAAATATGTAATAGCGTGGGGGTTCTTCCTCTGCTGTTTTGTGGGCGCTTTCGCCCAAATGATTAGTGTATCGGGCAAAGTAACCGATGTGACAAACCACCCTTTGGAAGGAGCAGCAGTAGTGGTTAAAAATGACAACATACTGCTATCTATGGGAACCCTTACCGATATCAAAGGGGAATTTCGAATTTCTGCAAAAGCAGGAGAAGTGATAAGGATTTCGTACTTAGGTATGAAATCTCGTGAATTTACCGTTTCGGCTGAACAACCTTTCTTAAAAGTGCATTTGGAACCGGAGATTATCACTTTAAGTTCTACCGATGTAGTAGCTACGGGCTACCAAAATCTTCACAAAGAGCAAACTACTTCGGCTTATACCAAAATAAGGACAGACCAGCTCAACCGTCAGCTTAATAGAACCGTACAAGAAGCTATTGAGGGACAAATAGCAGGTGTGCGCTTTACAAAAGACCCTTTTACAGGGAAAGAGGTGCCTATACTGCGCGGGGTAGGTACTTTTTCGGGCAATGTGGGCTATTCGCCTTTGGTGGTGATTGACGATATCCCTACCGATACGCCATTAGAAGATATCAACCCCAAAGATATCGAGTCGGTAACGGTACTGAAAGACGCTGCTGCGACGGCTATCTACGGGGTGCGCGCTGCCAATGGGGTGATTGTGATTGTTACCAAAAAGGGCTTGCAGAATGGTTTGCGTATAAACGTGCATACGGACCTGTTCTATACTTTCAAACCCAATATGAGCCGTATGCGCTACGCTTCGACGTCCGACCTTATTGACCTCGAAACGGCTTTCTACCAAAGCAAATTGGCTGATAGCAATGGCAATGTAGATGACCTTTTTGCTTCCTACGGAGAAATTGGGGGCAGGCAAACAGTAAGGTATTACTCGCCTCTCTTCCAGCTATACCGCGACCAAGCCAAAGGAAAACTCAGCCAGCAAGAGGTGAATAGTACGCTTAACGAGTGGCGCAACCGCGATTACCTTCGCGACTTCAAGCGTTATGTGTGGCAACCTATCATCAGCAAACGCTACAATATAAGCGTAGAAAGTGGTAATAACCGGAGTCAGAATTACGCTTCGCTACAATATGAAGACACCGATGAGCGCATCGTTACCGAAAAGACGCGCGCTCTCAACCTTTATTTAAAAAACACTTACCAGCTCACGCCTTGGCTAAAAAGCACCATAGGGGTGAATGGCAGATATACCGCTGTTGATGCCGTAGCTGAACAAGTGCGGAACTTGTATACCGATTACTTAAAGCAACCGCGTTACACTCGGCTATTGGGAACGAATCCGTATGCGGGTTTTAATTTAGTAGCCCCCATAAACGGACATATTTTAGAACAAATTGCGGGCAACGATGCTTTCCGCTCGTATAGCTTCAATTTATTGGAATCGATAGCGCAAGAACATCAAAAACAGTACAACCTCAGTTTGCGTCCGTTTGCAAATCTGCAAGTATCTATCCTCAAAGGTTTGCAATACCAAAGCTATTTTCAATATGAATTAAACACTCACAACAGTGAAACTTTCTTTGGCAAAGACACTTATTATATGCGTTTGCGCCACAACCAATTGGTAAAACAAGATGCTACTACTCAAAAATTCTCTTCTGAACTACCCGAAGGCGGTTATTACGAACAGGAGAAAGGGCAGACACAGCATTATACCTTCCGTCAGCAATTGGATTTCAATCGCACTTTTGCGGAGGCACACAATGTGACAGCGCTATTGGGCTTCGAGATGCGTCAGCACTACACCCCGCGCAATACTAAGGAAATGCAATATGGTTACGACGAGCAAACGCTCTCCTTCCCTACCCTGAACTGGAAAGACCTCTACAATCCTGGTGTTACTACCTATCTCTACGGCAGGCAGTCGCTATCGCTGAGCCGTAATCAGCAAAGCGAAACCAAACACCGCTTTATCTCTTTTTATAGCACGTTGGGCTATTCATACCATCAGAAATACAACCTCACAGGGAGTGTGCGCGTAGACCAAGCTGATATGTTTGGGGCAGACCCCAAGTACAAATACCGTCCGCTATGGTCAGTAGGCGGTAGCTGGAATTTGCATCGTGAAGATTTCTTCTATGGTAATGTGGTAAACTTGCTAAAACTGCGCCTTACCTATGGTGTAAGTGGTAATGTAGACCAAACTACTACGCCTTTCTTACGCGGACGTTTGCTTACCGATGTGCGAGGCGCTTACCCTAGCCAACAGTATTTACAGTTCAACGATACCGATTTACCTAACCCTAAATTACGTTGGGAAAAGACTGAAACCACCAATTTAGGTATTGACTTCGGTATGTGGTATTGGCTCTCAGGAAGTATCGACCTTTATCGTCGTTACAGTTCCGACCTTTTGGTACTGACCGAACTCGACCCTACCGTAGGTGCTCAAAGACGACTCATCAATAACGGAGCTTTACTGAACAAAGGAATAGAAGTGAGTTTGAATGCTACACGTGAGTTAGCCAAAGATTTGCAACTTACTGTAAGAACTACTTTTGCCTACAACAAAAATACCATTGAGAAAGTGAGTAGCAAGCCTTCTAATGCTGTGGAATACGCTCGTAACCCCTTGCGTTATTACAAACAAGGAGACGACTTTAACTCGCTTTATGCCTATCGGTACAAGGAAACCACCAATGGCTACCCTATTTATTTAGACGAAAACGGCAACCCTAATACCACTTTCGACGCCAATGGTGTGCCCACTATTAAAGATATCAAAAGCGAAGATGCCCTCGTAAGATTAGGAACGATGAACCCCACCTTTAACGGAGCCCTTAGCTTGCAACTGCGCTATAAGGCTTTTGAGCTAGGTACGATGTTTATATATGCGGGTGGACATAAACTTCGCAAAGACACTTATTCCATCAATCAAGAAAGCGAAACCCATCGCGATATTACCCAACGTTGGACAGCTACAAACCCCACCGATATGCCCCGTATGTCGTTCGACTATCCAGCCACTTTGAGACGCACTGCTAATACGGTGAATACTCTTTGGCAACTCGGTGACAATCACGTGGTAAACGCCGATTATATCAAATGGCGCAATGTGTTATTTTCGTGTTATATTCCTAAAAACATTTGCGAGAAATTGCGCTTACAAGAAGCTAAAATCACCGCTCAGCTCAACAACCTACTCACTTGGTGTGCTGCTGGCGACGATATAGACCCCGAAACCTATCACCTCAACTCTGGAAGACGCGCTCTACCCGTAGCAACAGCTGCGTTTTTCGGTATATCATTTAGTTTTTAGCCAGCCGTAGTAGCCGTAGCACGGCAGGCAAGCAGTTTGTATACCTTAATTATTTTACAATGAAAAGAATTGCAACCATCATATTCATAGCCCTGTTTCTCAGCGCTTGCGACAAATACACCGACCTCACGCCCAAAGGTGAAAAGATTATCAACACCGCCGAGGAATACTACGATTTGGTAGTACTCCCCACTAAAAACTACCCTCCTTTTAACTTCCGCACTCTGGTAGACGACAATTGGGTTAAGGAGAGTAGTATCATCGGTAAGACACCCGACCTGAACAGCATCAACTTCTATTACGAAGAAAGTGCCCCACGTGCCGATTACATCGAGTCGTCTCCCTTTTATAACAATGTATACAGCTATATAGGTAGGTGGAATATGATTATTACTACCGTTGATAATGCCAAAGGCGATGCCTCACTAAAAGCACGTGCCAAAGCCGAAGCGCGCTTGCTAAGAGCTTTTGATTATTTTATGCTGGTAAACGTCTATGCCAAAGGCTACGACCCTACCACAGCAGCTACCGATGGTGGTGTGTGCCTAATGCGTGAATTCGACTTAGAAACTCACCCTACCAAAGCTACCGTAAAAGAAGTGTATGACTTTATTCAAGAAGATATCGAGGCGGCGTTGCCCCTTTTGCAAGAACACCCTGTGAATGTATATCACCCCTCATTAGCTTTTGGCTATGCCTTGAAAGCCAGAGTGCACCTATTCAGAAGAGAATATCAGCAGGCATTAGTGGCAGCCCAAAAGAGTCTGTCGTACAACAACCAACTGATAGATATGGTGGCTTATGAGGCGAATCCTACCCCTATCACAGTAGATAAAAACCCCGAAGTGCTCAACTTAGCCTATATGAACGGACATACCGAGATGAACATTTGGTACATCTACCCCGTGAGTCCTGAGTTTTGCAACCTTTTTGATACCGAAAACGATATGCGGTTCAAGCTCTTCTTCAATAAGAACCACCGTTATAACGATAAAGGTTCGGGTACTGCCAACTGGGATATGCTCGCCACTAAGTTCTTCTACCCTACCGTAGGAATGAAAACAGGTGAGATGTACCTTACTTTAGCCGAGTGCAAAGCGCGCTTAGGCAACCTCAGTGGGGCGATGCAAACCGTAAATATCCTCCGTAGCAAACGCATAAAAGGCAGTGGTGCGACCCTCGCTACCCCTGCTACTACTGAGGAGACCGTAAAACTCATCATCGACGAGCGCCGTAGAGAGCTCGCTATGGGCTTTAATCGCTTTTTCGATTTAAAACGATTGAACACCGAGAGTGCTTATGCCAAAACCTTGCAACGCACCTTCCCTCTGGTGAATACCACCGTACCGCAACGCACCTATACCCTGCCTCCCAATTCGCCTATGTACATCGTTCCCTTTCCTAAGGACGTAATGGAGAAGAACCCATCGCTTACACAGAATTATTAATCAAAATAACGACAACTGCCCACCGAAAAGCTCCTTATGCTTGTTGTGGCTATTAGCGATAAGCAAATGGCGAAGTTTGGCGGGCTCCATACTGCCTGCCAACGGCGTAGCCCCGCTACAAGTGATGAAGTATTTTGCTCTGTTTAAGGTTACCCCTATCTGTTTGAGCGAGTAATACGTGAGCTTCTGAAAAGTACGCGCTGCAAGTATCTTCTGTACCGACCGTACTCCCACCCCTGGAACGCGCAAGAGCATTTCACGCGGAGCCGTGTTCACATCTACGGGGAAAAGATGAGGGTGACGCAATGCCCACGCTAATTTAGGGTCTATCTCCAAATCGAGGAACGGTTGCCGAGCATCTAAAATCTCATCAGGAGCAAAGCCGTAGTAACGCATCAACCAATCGGCTTGGTATAGGCGGTTTTCTCTCACTATGGGCACTTGGCTGTGGATAGACGGTAACCTACTGTCCTGCAATACCGGCACATAACCCGAATAATACACTCGCTTCATTTCAAGCTTATCATACATATAGCTGGCAACCTTTATAATCTTATGGTCGGTTTCGTCAGTCGCGCCTATAATCATTTGGGTGGTCTGTCCGGCAGGCACAAACTTAGGCGTATGCTTAAACTTCTTCTTTTCAAGCGAATGCATTGCCAACTCGTTCTTCACCTGTTGCATCGGGGTAAGCATCTGCCGGTGGTCTTTCTCTGGCGCAAGCAGTTTCAACCCCTCTTTGGTAGGTATTTCAAGATTAACGGACAGACGGTCGACATAAAGTCCTGCTTCGTGAATCAGTTCTTCGCTTGCCCCAGGTATTGTTTTTAGGTGAATATAACCGTTAAAGCGCTCTTCTGTCCGCAACTTCTTAGCCACACGCACCAATCGTTCCATCGTAGTATTAGGGTCTTTGAACACTCCCGAACTCAAAAACAGCCCCTCGATGTAATTCCGTCGGTAGAAATTAATAGTAAGGTCTACCACTTCCTGCACACTAAAAGCAGCGCGCTGTATATCGTTACTGCGTCGCGACACACAATAAATACAATCGTAGATACAGTGGTTCGTAAGTAAGATTTTGAGCAAAGAAATACACCTGCCGTCCTCAGTAAACGAGTGGCAGATACCGAAGTTCGCAGCGTTGCCCAATTCACCTTTCACCGCCTTACGAGCACTCCCACTACTCGAGCAAGACACATCGTATTTGGCTGCATCAGCAAGGATAGCTAGCTTTTCTTTGATACGTTCAAAATCCATTTAATTTATTTTAGCATAACGAATCACGAGTGCAAATATACTGCTTTATTCTGAGATAAACAAGAAAAAATAATAAGCAAAAGAACTCGCCAATTTCACAAGGTGAAGCCTAGATTTTTATTCAGCTTTTATAACGTAAACCATACTTCTTTAAAGGTTTAATTTCTCTCGCCCAACCCAAAATAAAACCTCTTAAATACCCTCCTTTTCTTCAAAAGTTGTATCTTTGCCAAAAATTCTTAGTTTTCTGCTTAAAATGAAGATTGCTATTTATATACGTCAGTACTCCGAGGAAAACGAAGCCATTCTCAATGAGCTTTTTACCCTTCTATTGCCCTCCGATAAGGTGTTTATAGAACGCGAAATCCTCAGCGACCTCAACGATCGCTCCGAGCAATTCCTCAAAGCAAAATCTTTTGCTTCCTTCGAAGACCTCAACTCCTCTTACGATGTAATGCTCACTATTGGTGGCGACGGCACATTGCTCAAAGGGGTTACTTATGTACGAAACCTGCAAATCCCCATTCTCGGTATCAATGCAGGACGCTTGGGCTTTTTGGCAAATGCACATAAAGACGACCTGAAAAACGTACTAACACAACTCCGCGAACGAAATTACAAAGTAGTAGAACGCTCCGTTATCGAAGCCGTTTACGCCGATACAGGCGAACCCGTAGCCCCTGTGAACTTCGCTCTGAACGAAATAACCTTTACTCGTAAAGATACCGCCTCTATGATTACTATCGATACTGAACTCAACGGCGATTTCCTCTCCTCCTATTGGGCTGACGGGCTCATCATTTCCACCCCCACAGGCTCCACAGGCTACTCTCTTAGCTGTGGCGGACCTGTAATACTCCCTACCGCCAAAAACTTTGTGATTACCCCCATCGCCCCTCACAACCTCAACGCGCGCCCGCTGGTAATCCCCGAAGATACCGAAGTAAAACTCACTGTATCAGGCAGAGAAAAGAAGTTTTTAATGTCGCTCGACTCACATATCAAGCCCATTGCTAACAAACACTCCATTATAGTCCGTAAAGCTCCCTTTGTCGTGAAAATGATACGCCTCGACGGAGACAGCTTTATAAACACCCTGCGCTATAAACTACTCTGGGGTGAAGACCGACGTAACAAGTAACTAGAAAAATGAAAGGATATATTTTCGACTTAGATGGTGTGCTCGTCGACACCGCAAAATACCACTATATCGCGTGGAAAACCATCGCCAAAGAATTCAATTTTGAGCTCACTCCTCAGCATAACGAACAACTGAAAGGCATCGGGCGTGAAGTCTCCTTGCACCAAATCCTCCAATGGGCAGGCAAAACACTCTCCGAAACCGACTTTACCGATACCGCCTTGCGCAAAAACAAATTGTACTTAGAGCAAATCAGTAGTATCGATAGTTCCGAGTTACTCCCTGGTGTGTTAAACTTCTTACAGCTCCTCAAAGCCCATCACAAAAAGATAGCCTTGGGCTCCGCAAGCCGTAATGCCCGTTTAGTGTTGGAGCGCACCGGCATTCTCCCCCTATTCGATGCTATTGTCGATGGCACAATGGTAAGCAAAGCCAAACCCAACCCCGAAGTATTCCTCAAAGCCGCCGAAGGTTTAGGGCTTCCCCCTGCTGATTGTTGCGTATTCGAAGACGCTCCCGCAGGCGTACAAGCCGCCAAAAGTGCCGGAATGAAAGTAATAGGAGTCGGCAATCCCAAAGTCCTTAAAGCCGCCGACACCGTAATTCCCAACTTTTTAAATATGAAGATATAAGCACCCAATGTAGCTAATAGTTGGAGAAGTCTCTCAGAGCCTCTCCAACTAATTTCCTAATTTTCTATTTTTCTAATTTGCTAATTCTCTAATTATCCCTTCCCTTTTCCGTCATATACCCCCTAGTGCCTATGACCTAAGGCCTATCACCTCTTCTCTTTTTTTTCGTCTCGAAACCCCGATTTTAACATTTTTAGCCTTGTTGTATTATATTATTAATCAATAATTTATATACCCTTTCTATACCAATCGTCCAAGATTCGTATAAGCTTCCTATAAGCTCTCTATAAGCTAACCCCACCCTCCTTATACCCTTTTTCCGCCAAAATCTCTCCCTCCCTTCTTTGAATCTCTCCGTTTCCTTCCGAATGCTCCTAACAGTCCCAACACATCGCTTTTTCATCTCAAACTTTGGCAAAGTTTTAAACTTTGCCAAAGTTGAATAAACTAACAATACCTCCGCTGGTTTACAAGGCGTAGCTTTGATTTTGTTTAAAATTTGTTTAATTTCTGAGGCACAGCCTCATTCCTCTAACTCAACCTCGCACCCCATTTACCAATTCTCTCATTTCCTAATTTCCTAATTTTTACCGCTCTTTTGGCATTTTTGGTATTATCAGTATTATTCCCTATCTTTGCACCATAAATAAACAAACTAATGGAAAACAACAGACAAAAGAAAATAGCAGGCATTATTCAAGAAGAATTAGCCAAAGTGTTGCAGCAATCCATACGCGATGCAGGGCAACAAAACCTACTCATCTCGGTAACCAAAGTAAATGTAACCGTCGATTTATCAGTAGCCAAGGTGTACCTCAGTGTATTTCCAGAAGCAAAGGCAGCTGAGGTGCTCAAAGGCGTAACCTCCAATGCGCCCCTCATCAAGCACGAACTGTCGCAAATCACCAAACACCAATTCCGTCGTATGCCCGAGTTGTATTTTTATATCGACGATTCTTTGCAATATATCGAAGGCATCGAGCAATCCCTCAAAGAGGAAGAAAACCCCATCGAAAACCGAGACTTGCTCTACAAAAGAAAAATGACGTAAAAATATTAAAAATAAAAGTTTGCTAATTTAACCTGCAAAAAATGGAAAACCAAAAAGGAGAAATCTTATTCTATCAGCGAGAAGATGGTTCAGCCCAAATAGATGTAAGACTCGAAGAGGATACCGTATGGCTTACACAACAATTAATGGCTGAGCTTTTTAACACTTCCAAACAAAATATAAGTTTACACATTCAGAATATATTTGAAGAAGGAGAACTTATACCCGATTCAACTGTCAAGAAATTCTTGACAGTTCAAAAGGAAGGTACCCGAGATGTTAGAAGACCCTCAAAGGCAATGGAGGAGGTGATTCTATAGAGTTTAAAAGTATTGGAGAAAAACACAGCTAAATTATTAAAGAAATAAAATGCTTTTAAAACAATTATTACAAGAGAAAGAAACAAAGCTAAAGGGCGGTATTTATCACCGCACTCAAATAGATTTTTGCTATAATTCCAATCATATAGAAGGTAGCCAGCTCACACACGAGCAAACGCGCTATATTTTCGAAACCAATACCATTGGCATTACAGAACAAGCGGTAAAAATTGATGATATTCTCGAAGCTATTAATCATTTTAAGGCTTTTGATGCAATGTTGGAATGCGCTACTGAACCTCTTACCCAAGAGATGATTAAAACCTTTCACGGCATTCTCAAAGCAGATACTTCCGATAGCAATAAAGATTGGTTTGCCATAGGCGACTATAAAAAACTACCTAACGAAGTAGGAGGCAATGCCACCACTCTACCTGAAAATGTAGAACAGGAAATGACCGCTTTGTTAGTCGATTACCACCAAAAACAAACCAAAACCTTTCGCGATTTGGTCGATTTTCATTGGCGTTTTGAAACCATTCACCCCTTTCAAGACGGCAACGGACGCATAGGGCGTTTGTTGCTCTTTAAAGAATGTTTAGCTAACAACATAGTGCCTTTTATCATTACCGAACAACTCCGTTGGTTCTACTATCGCGGGCTACAAAATTGGCAACAAACAGAAGGCTTTTTGCTCGACACTTGCTTAACAGCACAAGATGAGTACAAGGCAGTAATGGCGTATTTTAGAATTTGCTAATTCCCAAATTTTGCCATTTTGCTAATTACTCCATACCTTTGCACTTTTCATTAACCACTAACCATTAATCACTAATCATTAACAATGACTTCAATTTTCTATATAGCAAGGCGTTATATGTTCGCCAAAAGTTCGCAGAACGTTATCAACATCATCAATAGGGTTACGGCTTTTGTGGTGGTGTTGGGTGGTGCTGCCCTCTTTATTGTGCTCGCCGGCTTCGCAGGTCTCAAAAACTTTACGCTTTCCTTCTCCTCTACTTTCGACCCCGACCTAAAAGTGTTTCCTAAAACAGGCAAATACCTATCACTCACCAATCAAGATACGCTCAAATTAAGCCAACTCTCATCGGTAGCACACTTTACCAAAGTGTTAGAGGAACAGGTGTTTCTCACTCACAACCAAAAAAACCACATCGCCTATATCAAGGGAGTAGATGCTGAGTACCCCAAAGTAAACGATGTCGATAGTATCCTCGTGCTAGGCAATTGGGAGCTCTCACCTCCTAGTGTGATAGTGGGCGCTACTATTTTCAATAATCTCGGTTTAAATCTCCTCGATGGTTCTTCCCCTCTACAAATAGTAGTTCCCAAAGCAGGCAAAGGCAGTATCCTAAACGACCCTATGCCCTACCGTCAAGCCTTTTCAGTAGTACAAGGCATCTACCAACTCACGGAAGAATTAGATAAGAAATACGTATTTTCATCATTAGACGAAGCCCAATTCTTATTGGGGTTAAGTAAGGGGCAAGTCTCAGCGATAGAAGTGAAATTAGCTCCAAATGCTGATGAAAAGCAAGTTGCCGAACAGCTCTCACAACTCTTTCAAGAGCCTGTAGTAGTCAAGAATCGCGCACAGCTAAACGATGCACTTTACCGTATGCTCAATACCGAAAATATAGCGGTGTATCTGATTTTCATCTTGGTGCTCATCATTGCGCTTTTCAACCTCGTAGGTGCTATCATTATGATGATACTCGACAAGAAAGACGACCTGCAAACGCTCTATGCGCTCGGTATGAACGAAAAACAAATGCGACAGATATTCTTTTGGCAAGGCACTATGGCATCGGTAATCGGCGCTCTGATAGGTATTGCCTTAGGCGTTGCGGTAGTCCTTTTACAACAACATTTCGAGTTTGTAATGATAAGCCCTACCTTAGCCTACCCTGTCGCTATTACTCCTTTAAATGTACTCATTGTATTGGCTACCATTGTAGTTTTGGGCGTTTTAGCCTCATTAGTAGCTTCCTCACGGGTACGAGTAAAATAAAAGGAAACAAGAGACCTTCTTTTTTTGGCGCAATTATTGCAGGACAATCACACACCCACTGATTTTTGAAAATGAATTTAATAATAGACGAAGGTAATACGTCCATAAAAGTAGCACTGTTCAAAAAAGGAATACAAACATTCTTTCTTTCCTTTGTCAAAGAGGGTTTTCAAGAATCTTTTTTAAGCAAAGTACCTTTAAACGAGGTAACTCATTGCATCATCGCTTCGGTGGTAACTGGGGTTAAAGAGCGTTTCTCTTTCTTAGAACAACTCTTGCCAGATGTGTTATACCTCACAGCTGAAACCCCTGTGCCTTTCGTCAATAAGTATGCAACCCCTCACTCGTTAGGTATCGACCGTTTGGCTCTGGTAGCAGGTGCGGTGACACGTTTCCCCAACCGCAACGTACTCATCATCGATGCGGGTACCTGCATTACTTTCGATATAGTTACCGATAGAAAAGAGTATCTTGGGGGAGCTATCGCCCCAGGCATAGCAATGCGCCTAAAAGCGATGCACCATTTCACTTCCAAACTGCCATTAGTATCCGAACAGTTTTTTGATACTGAACAGTTTATAGGAAATACTACCGAAAGCTGTATGCTCTCAGGTGTCTATCACAATGTGGTGTGCGAAATCGAGGGAGTGATTAAAAAATACGAAGCAAAATTCCCTTCGCTTATCTCTATTTTAACAGGGGGTAATCAAAATTATTTGCAAGAAAGAATAAAAAATCAGATATTTGCAGGCTCATACGTGTTGCTTGAGGGGCTCAATGCCATCTTAGAATATCAAACAAAAGAAGGAGAGGCACACGTTACTAATATTGGATAAATATTTATGAACAAGAAACTAATCACACTTATTAGTGCTTTATTTACAACCGTTTACGTGAGTTTTGCGCAACAAACTACTGAGTCGCCTTACTCTTTTTACGGAGTCGGTGAACGCAATTTTAACGGTATAGCCGAGGAAAGTGCTATGGGCGGAATTGGTATTTATGCCGATTCTACTCGTATCAATATGCAGAATCCTGCCTCACTTTCGCACTTAAAATTCACCGCTTTTTCAGCCGGATTTACAATGCAAAGCAAAAATATTGTTACAAATGAAACAAAAATAGGTACTAAATCCTCCGCCTTCGATTATTTTACACTCGGGTTCCCTATTCTCGAAAACTTTGGGGTATCGTTTGGGTTGGTGCCTTACTCATCGGTAGGTTATAAACTGAAGCACACCACAAGCGAAACAGTAAACCAGTTTGAAGGAAAAGGAAATGTGAATCAGTTTTTTCTTTCCTCTGGGGTAAAGATATTCGGCGGATTCAGTTTAGGAGCTTCTTTCCGTTATAACTTTGGAACCATTGATATGACCGACCTCTTGCAACAAAAAGATGTACAATTCTATACCCAAGAGTTTAGCAAATCACGCCTAAAAGGAGGTGCTTTTAACTTAGGTTTGTATTACGAAGAGACTTTGAAACACCGCTTGCGTTTGTATACCTCATTGGTATATACACCGCAAAGCAAACTGTCTTCTGAAAACCAACGCAATATCTCTACCTTAGGTTATGTAACAGGGAACAACAGGCGTTCCGCACCACAATTGGCAATACGCGAAACACGTGCTTTAGATTTAGAAGCCTTAGGGCTCAAAAACACCTCACTTACCTTGCCCACTCAAATAGAGTTTGGATTAGGTTTAGGAGAACACCAAAAATGGTTTACAGGGATTGAGTATACCTATGCCAATACAAAAGCATTTTCAAATCCGTTCCTTACTACCACCAATGTCAGTTATACCGACGGATACAAAATAGCCTTAGGAGGTTTTTGGATTCCTAACTACAATTCCTATTCAAGTTACTGGAAAAGAGTAACCTACCGTATAGGTTTGCGCTATGAAAATACAGGAATTGTGCTCAATAATCAAAACATAAACGACTTTGGCACGTCTTTTGGACTTAGTTTACCCGTAAAAGGATTTTCAAATCTTACCCTTGTGGGAGAATACGGCATAAGAGGTACTACCTCAGCCAATTTAGTAAAAGAAAATTATTTCAACTTAAAAATAGGTTTCACTTTAAACGATAAGTGGTTCCAACGAACAAAATATCAATAAAAAACAAACAAAGAATGAGAAGAAGAATTTTATTAGCCACAGTAGTTGCAAGTTTCTTTTATGCTACCTATGCACAAGCACAAGATTGCAAAAACAACGAAGAATTAAAGCAAAAACTCTCTATATTTAGTGAGTATGCCAAAGCCAAAAATTACAAAGAGGCTTATCCTGTATGGAAGGAAGTATATACCCAATGCCCTTCTTTACACTATGCTACCTTTGCCTATGGCGAACGCATCTTGCAAGACAAAATGAATACAACCACAGGTGCTGAAAAGACTCAAAATGCCAAAGAATTGTTACAACTCTACACCGATTATAACAAAACATTCCCTACACGTCTTTCAGCTACTGAAATGCGTATTCGTCAAGCCCTTTTGATGTTCGATGAAAAAATAGGAACAGATAAAGAGATTTACGACCTTTTGCACAAAGCCTTTACCGAAGATAAAGCTAACTTTAAAAACGAAAAGGCTCTGTATTTGTACTTCTCTGAATTGGTTTCTTTACACGAAAAAGGACAAAAAGAATTGCAAGAAGTATTTGATGCTTATGACAACGTATCCGATAAAATTCAAGACGAAAAGAATGAACTTTCTGAAACTATCAACAAGTATTTAGCTCAAGAAGAAGCAGGTACTCTTAGCGAAAAGGACAAAAGGCTCTTGGACGGTTGTCGTAAACGCGTAGATAACTACGAAACTATTGCAGAGAGTGTAGATGCTAAACTCGGTCAGCTTGCTGATTGTAAAAACCTTATTCCTCTTTACACCAAGAACTTTGAGGCAAATAAGAACAATGAAGAATGGTTACGCCGTGCAGCAGGTAAAATGTCAGATAAAGATTGTACCAAAGACCCTCTATTCGTGAAAATCGTAACCTCATTGCACAACGTTAAACCGTCAGCAAACTCAGCTTACTATTTAGGGGTAATGAATGATAAAGCAGGAAATTCTGCCAAAGCTATTCAGTATTACAATGAGTCAGTGAACTTAGAGACAGATAACTTTAAGAAATCAAAATTACTCATTCGTATCGCCTCTAAACACAGCAAAGCACAAGCGGTTGCCTATGCTCAAAAAGCACTTTCTTACAACCCTTCAAACTCCGACGCTTATCGTATTATGGCACACGCCTACGCAAGCTCAGCTAATGAATGTGGTAGTACTCCTTTTGAAAAAAGAGCCGTTTATTGGTTAGCTGCCAAAACTGCTCGTAAAGGAGGTTTGGAAAGTTTAGCTGCTCGTTACGATGCTTTAGCTCCTTCAAAAGTAGATGTATTTGAATCTGGTTTAGCAGGTAAAAACATTACTTTTAAATGCTGGATAGGACAATCTATCACAGTGCCACGTTTGTAAGTAATATAGTGATAAAAAATATAGCATTATCCGTAGAAATGATATAAAATCATCTCTATGGATAATGCTAAAAAATATCCTTAACTTATGCATACTATCAATTTACAAAATCTACAAACACCACAGTTTTTAACTGATAATAATGGTAAATCTATAGCTTTAATTCCCGCCGAAGAGTATAAAGAATTATTAGCTATAGCCGAAATGTATGAAGATTTAGAAGATATCCAAGCCTTTAAAGATGCTGAGGGAGAGGAAACAGAACCCTTAGATGTTTTTTTAAAAAGAGTAGAGGAAAACAGAAAAAAAAATGGAATCTACTAAAAAATACACTGTAGTAGTTGTCAAAAAGATAAGTAAATTTATCGAATCCCTTTCAGAGCCTCATTATTCTGCTATTGTAAGAGCTTTGGTTTCGCTTGAAGAAAATCCAAGACCTTTTGGTTATAAGAAACTAACAAACGATGATAAGTACAGGATACGAGTGGGAGACTATAGGATTCTTTATAAAATTTTTGAAGAGGTTGTAACAGTTGAAATTGTTAAGGTAAGCCATAGAAAAGAAGCCTATAAAAGATGAGAAGAACTCTTGAAAAAATAATAAGAAGTATTGCTTTACTATTATGTATGGCAATGCTTTTTTCGTGTAATAACGATATGCGCAATCTTCAACAGCTGAGCATTCAAAAGAAATTCCCGCAAGGAGAAGCTTTTGATTTTAAACTTGTATACACCGATTCTACTAAGGTGGTTGCTGTTGTTACCAGTAAATTAAATAAAGATTTTACCAATCAGCGTATGCCGTACTCTGAATTCCCCGAAGGGGTGAAAGTAGAGTTTTACGACCAAGCACGACATAAAAATATTGTAGAAGCTAATTACGGCATTATCTATCCGAGCTCCGATATGGTAGAACTGCGCGACAATGTAGTACTCACTACTTATGACGGTAAGAAGCTAAAAACATCTCAGCTCTTTTGGGACCAAAAAGAAGATTGGATTTTTACCGATAGAGAATTTAGTTTTACCGATGAAACTAAAGGTACTGTTACTAATGGTATAGGTATGGATTTCGACAAGAAATTTTCGACTGTAAAAGCGCATAAAACCACAGGTATCTTAGCTATTGAAGATAACGAAGAAGAATAACAATATAAAATAATATGAACGCACGTATATTTTTTGAATATGCCTATTTGGCAATCGCTCTTTACTGTGCCTATGAGGTTTATAACTTGTGGGGCACTGCTGACCGCACTCAGTGGTATTTGTACATCGCCTTTGCTTTGGGAGCCTTGGCAATGTTTTGGTTCAGACGTCAAACCCGACTTAAACATAAAAAATAATGATTGAATTTATTGGTTATACTGCTTCACTATTTATAGTGCTCAGCTTTTTGATTAAAGATAATCTTGTGTATATACGCCTTACTAATTTGGTGGGGTGCGCTCTCTTTGTTGTTTACGGTTACTTAATTAATAGTATTCCGGTGATACTGCCTAACGGCTTTTTAATAATAGTACAAATAGTATATATTTGGCGAGAATTACGTAAGAGGAAGTAAAGAAACTTTTTCTTGCATAATTATTATTTATCTTCATATAAAATCTTTCAATAAAAAAACGTTTCTTCCTATACAAAAACACCCTACTTTTGCACCCGTAAAACAAAACACAATATTATATGTCATTTGTAGGAAAACAATTCCCCAATATCGAAGTGAATGCTATGAGCGACCTTGGGGATACATTCAAAATAAACGTGCTTTCAGAAGCAGTGAACAACAAAAAGAAAGTTCTCCTTTTCTGGTATCCTAAAGATTTTACCTTTGTATGCCCTACTGAGCTTCACGCTTTCCAAGAAGCTTTGGCTGAGTTTGAGAAACGCAATGTGAAAGTAATAGGTGCTTCTTGTGATACTCCCGAAGTACACTTTGCTTGGCTCAATACTCCTAAAAACAATGGAGGCATAGAAGGCGTAACTTACCCTATCCTTGCTGATAGCAACCGCAACCTTGCTCGTATTTTAGGTATTCTCGACTCTCGTGAAATTTACGATGAAACAGCTGATGCTTACCTTCTTGAAGGTGATGATGTAACTTTCCGTGCTACTTATCTTATCGATGAAACGGGAAAAGTATTTCACGAAAGTATTAACGATATGCCATTAGGGCGCAATGTAAAAGAATATTTGCGTTTGGTAGATGCTTATACTCACGTACAACAACACGGTGAAGTATGCCCTGCTAACTGGGAAGAAGGTAAAGAGGCTATGCACGCCGACCGCAAAGGAGTAGCCAGCTACTTGGCTTCTCACTAAAAAGTAAACAACACTCTTATAGATAACTTGATCATTGTAAGGAACTCATTCTCCCCCTCTTCTCTTTGCGAGAGGGGGGATGAGAATGAGAAAATCACACACTAAAAAACTCATCACTATTTTATTTTTATAATGACAGAACTTACCCAAGATAACTTGCAAGAAATAATAGCCTCTAACCCTCTTGTATTTGTACAATACGGCGCAGGATGGTGTGGTAATTGCAAGATAATGAAACCAAAATTTAAAAAGTATGCCAGCGAAACTCCTAATGCTACTTTTATTTATGTAGATGCAGAAGCTTTCGCAGAGTCACGCAAATTAGCCAAAGTAGATAATTTGCCTACCTTCGCTGCTTTTAAAAACGGTACTTTGGTGAACCAAATACAAACGAATAAAGCCGAACTCTTAAAGCAATTTATAGATGAGATTACCGGTAATTAAACACATCGTTCAATTTATTGAGACAAACGACCAAGATTACGTGAATGAGACGGTAGAAACGCTCGAAAATCTCATTGAATGTGAGCAACTCAAAGATGAGGAGCTGGACGTAATAGGCGAATTGCTCTCGAACTTCTACGGAGCTATCGAGGTAGACAATATGGTTAAACAAGGTACTCCACAGAAAGACGCCCTTAACAGCTTTATGAAGCGTGTAGTAGGGTCTATTGACAAGTAAAATTATTATTATTTCTTTCACTAACTAGAAACGAAAGAGCCGTTCAGAGATGTCTGAACGGCTTTTTCTATTTTATATACTTCCGAAGGCAAGACGAAGAAAGATTAGACCGACGCAACATCAGTTTGAGTTAAAGTAAGCTGTGAAAGCTCGGGAGTTGAGGTATATTAGAACGTTAAATATTTGTTAAACACTTTGCTTTATATCTCTTTTATAACTACCTTTGTAGGGTAATTTAACTACAAAACGGAATTATTCATTTTAAAAACGTATATATTATGAAACAAAGAGTACCTGTATCACAAATTATGAGTAAGGAGTTAGTAACTCTTACTCCTACTCAATCGCTTTATGAGGCTGAGCGACTGTTTAAGAAGCATAATATTCGCCATATTCCTGTGGTAGAAGGAGATAAGCTTATAGGTATCGTAAGCTATTCTGACCTTTTGCGCATTAGTTTTGCTGATATGACTGATGGCGAAGAGGAGGTTACTTCGGTGGTGTATGATATGTATACTATTCCGCAAATTATGGCTAAAACACCTCTTACAGTGAGCGCTGATACCTCGATTAAAGAAGTGGCTGAAATACTAGCCGACCAAAGTTTTCACTCTATACCGGTGGTAGATAACGGCAGGTTAGTGGGATTGGTTACAACCACTGACCTTATTAAATATCTTTTGGAACAATACTAAGTGCGAGCCATACAGACGGGGAAAGATTAGAAAATGAGAGAATGAGAGAATTAGAAAATGGGGTACGAGCTACAAGCTCGCACCAGCGGAGGAGGAATTTTAGAGAATTTGGAAATGAAGGAATTAGCAAAAGGGTAATGATAAAAATGGTCTTTTAACAGGTCTGACTTGTTGGACAAATCGGACTGGTTAGGGATTTCGGAAGGAAACGGAGAAATTCAAAAGGTGGTTGAGAGAGATTTTGGTGAAAAAAGACTGTAAGGAGGGTGGGGGTAGCTTATAGAGAGCTTATAGGAAGCTTATACGAATCTTGGACGATTGGTATAGAAAGGGTGTGTAAATAGTTGATTCATACCATAATACAACAAGGCTAAAAATGCTAAAAACGAGGTTTCGAGGCGAAAGAAATCGCTCCTTATAAAGGAGCTGAGGTATTGCGGAGTGCTTTGAAAGTAGGGAAGAATAGCTATACTATTTTTTGATTCTCGGCTATGAGCTCTCATTGACTTCCTCGCTACCCTCAGCTGTCCTCATTTCTAACAACTAACTACTAATGAATAAAATTTGCTGATTAACAATTTATTATTACTTTTGCATCTAAATTCATAAAATATTACATTCAATGAAAAAAATTTTATTCAGTATCGCAGCAATAGCAATGCTTGTAAGTTGTGGCAGTAAAGACGATGATACTCCTCCTAATGGCGGTAATGGTACTACTACTCCTACTACTCAAAGTGACTATTTGCCTACTAAAAAAGTAAAGGAGATTGTTTCTAACTTTATTGAAGTTAAAAACAGAGATTACAATGGTAATGACCCAGCTCCGTCTATTTCAAGTGTTTTACAACCTACTCTCAATAGACAAGAGTTTGTATTGAAAATGGTTCGTTTTCTGTATGAGTATGACAATCAAGGGAGAATCAAAAAGATTACTACCAAAGAAGAGGGAGAGAATGATATCGTAAAAACATTTGATTATAAGGCTACCTCTGTGAAAATTACAGTACCTAACGAAGATACAGGGGTTATAGAAACCGTAGAATGGGGGCTTAATGCAGCAGGGAATGTATTGGCTTTAGGGATATACGACAGCAAACAACGTTTAGCAAATGTTAACGATGTAGGTGTTTTTGAGTGGACCAATGATAATTTGACCAAAATCATTGAGAAGAAAAATAGAAATGGTAAAGTCATTACTTATGGGAGTAAGCTTAGCTACGGCAATGAGTTGAACAAAAATAAGTTTTTGATGTACAACTTTGAAGGGGATGCTGTGAGTAGCTATATGCAGTATTTTAATTTTCAAATAGGTTGGATACAGGGGGTAGCTCCTAAGAACTTGCTAAAACAAGTGGTTTTAACAAAAGAGGAAGCTCCGTTAAATTATATCTGTAACTATACTTATACGTTTGATGCCGATGGTTTTGTAAAGACTATTAACGAAAGCCGAAATGCAAGAGCTGGTTGGGGTACTGGTTTTGGTAGTTATGCTCACGACGAGTATTTAGAGGAATTAGAAGCGCTTATTACTAACATTCAAAATGGTACTGAGAAAAGCAGAAAGTATCGATTGGTAAGTGATAAAGACGATGAAAAAGTGTTTGATATTATTATCCCTATAAAAGTAGAGAAAGATAAGAACGGTAAAACTATCAACTTAACAGTGAATAAAGTAGCTCGCCACACTTTCAAATTTAAAACTGAAAATGGAAAACAAGTGTTAGATAGAGTTGATATTAGCGTAGATTATAACAGTGATATGACTACTACTTATCAGTTGAATTACTAATATTTGTAACAAAGTTTCCAATACACAAAATAAAAAAAGCGACTCAAAAAAGAGTCGCTTTTTTGTATCTTAGAAGAGTGTTTGTAACTCTCTGCAAAAACAATATAAATATAACTATTCATTTATTTAACTTTGCCAAAGTGTGAAACTTTGGCAAAGGTCGTAGCACGACACGCTATTAGAAAATTTGGTAAGGTTGATAACGAATACTAAATCTTTACTTTCAAACCTACAAACACGGTGCGAGGTAGTGAAGGACCATAAATGTAATCGGCATCGCGTTCAGCACCTTTGTCGAAATCTTTTTGATATTGGTTGAAAAGGTTTTTGATACCGCAACTCACTTCTAAGGGGAAGAAAGTTTGGAATTTAAACTCATAAGCGGTGTTCACGCCTACGTCCCACATTGCAGGAGTGGTCTCCAAACGCGTATCAGGAATATAGCCTTTTAAGTGAGTGGTTTTCATACTTCCTGTATATACAGTTACAAAGTTGATATCCCAATTAGGGCGTGGTTTATAGGTTGCCATCAGGTTGCCATACACACTTGGCGTGCGGAGAATTTCATCGGTATAGACGTTTTCTTCGGGGTTTTGCACACTATTGTATTTAGAACTTTGGATAGTGGTGGCAAGTTGTACCATAAATTTGGGATTGGGGCTGTACTTCACTTCTATATTTACTCCCTTCACTACGGCGCCATCGGAATTGCGTTTCTCACGGATAGGCAATCCGTTTTCTAAACCTGCATCTTCGTAAGTAAAGCGGTCGTGCAAAGCTGTATAAAATCCTTCTATCATCGCTACAAATTGGTGGTTATCGTGAGCGTGGTTATACTCAAAAGAAGCAGTAAAGCTATCGGAGGTCTCTTTTTTAAGATCATCGGCGAGTTTTACGCGTCGTGCTTCACCCCCTTGCAATTCGCTGTGTACATCTTCTGAATAGAAGAAAGGCGCTCTAAATCCTCTTGAATACGAACCCCGAGCAATGAAATTCTCATCGATATTGTAGAGCACGCTCGCACGAGGGTTGAGCGCTGTAACGCTTTTCTTCATTATATCGGAATTGACATTGTCGAATCGGACACCCCCGAGCACTTTGATTTTGGGAGAGATACGCCAATCGGCTTGAGTGAAGAGACCAAATGTATTCGCTTTTTGGTTTACGGCAAGCACATTAGGATTCTGACGCTTTTCGGCTATCTTGTCGTATTGATATTCAGCGCCCGACGTCCATTGCAAATTGCCGTTGCCCGTAGGCACATAAGCCGTATGCTGTCCGCCAAGTAACCATATGTTTTCTTTAGTAACGCCATAGTTGCCAGAAGAGGCTACTATATCGGTGCCATCGAAGCTGCCGTAATAGTTATCGGCGCGAGTGCGTTCGGCACTGGTATAGGCGGTGAACTTATGGTTATAAGCAGGCGAAAAGTAATCGAAACTTGCATTCCCTCCAAGCATTTGAGTGCGAATGCTCTCGGCAAGGTCGGCAAGGTGTTCGGGTTCGTCGAGTTTATTACCTCCGCGACGGTTTTCGTTGCTCACGTTCAGTTCGGCGGTGAGCTTATGACGGTCGGTGAAATCGTTGAAGAGTTTTGCACCCGCATTGAGATTGCGCAAACGAGTGATTTCGGTAAAGTCATCGCCATTATCATCATAAGACTGACGCGTGCGTTGCATAGCGTGGAAAGAGATACCGCGCATATAGTTTTCACTCACGAGTGAACCGTTAAAAGAGCTTACCACATCGGCTGATTTACCGCCTATGAGATTGCCCACAATACCTGCTTGCGCCTCGTTTTTAGTAGGGTTTTTAGTAATCACATTGATAGTACCGGCAATGGCATTAGAGCCAAAAAGCGCTGAGCCACCGCCACGAATCACCTCTATGCGCTCAATCATATTGGCAGGGATTTGGTCTAAGCCATACACACCATTAAGCGAGCCAAAGATTGGACGGCTATCGATGAGGATTTGGGAATAAGCACCCTCCAAACCGTTGATGCGCACTTGGGAAGTACCACAGTTCTGGCAGTTTACTTCGGTGCGCAAACCCGGTTGGAATACCAGACCTTCCATCAAGGTATGGGCTTTAACGTTTGCCAGTTCGCGATTGGTAGTAACACTCACCAGTACAGGTGCGTCCTTACGGTTTTCTTTGGTTTTGGTAGCTGTTACGACCACTTCTTCCATTCCGACTACATCTTCTTTGAGAGAGACATCTTGAGAGAGGGTCTCTTCTCCTGTGATTACAACTTTATCGTTATAAGGAATATACCCCAACGAACGCACTTTTAGCCTATATTCGCCAGCGGGTAAGGAAAGAGAATACTGACCATTGCGGTCGGAGGTTGTCCATTTTTTGAAGGTTTTACCTTCGAGTTGAACAGTTACGGCTTCTAAGGGTTGCCCCTCTGCCGTGATAGTACCTTTGAGTGTCCCGTTTTGGGCAAAACCCAAAGTACTGAAAGCTATGATTATAGCAGATAAAAACGTTTTCATATAGTACTAATTTTGTTTATTCGGCGCAAAAGTAATATATTTTTAGACAATATAAAAACTTTCTAAAAAATATTTTAGCTAAGGGTAAAACAAAACTACCGTGAAACGAACTTCACGGTAGTCCTAATTTAACCATTCATTTAGAAAAGAAAATTATTGGAGAGTAACTTTTATTACTTCGTTTGTTTGGGGTAGCGGGAAAACATTGCCTACTTTTTCGATAACTTTATCTTCTTTTTGAGGAATCCCACCAAAGAGAGCTTGTTTGTTACCTGCACCAGGAAATTGGTCTACACCTGTACCACTGTCATAAAGAGCAGTTTTATCGGTAAGATTACCTTTATCAGTAGTTAATATATTGGTACTATTGGCATAGAACCAGTCGTTAGAATAGCCGAACATTAGAGCATAGGCCACTTTGTCACCTGTAACTTTTTTGATAGTAGTCATCACTTTAGTATTAGGAGCTATGGGAGCATTTCCCGCAATGTAAACCTCTTTTACTTCTTTTAATTTTTTAAGTTCCATTTGGAAGGTTTTTACATCTCCCATTTGAGATAGCTTTTTCAAGCCTTCAGTAGCTTTTTGTCCCATAGTAAAAAGAGGATTTTTGTTACCGGTATAAACTACTACCACAGCGGGTGATAAACCTGTAATAATACCTGTTTGGGCTTTTACTTTTTGATATAGTGGTTCAGGGTTACCGGTTTCGGAAAGTATAGTAAGTTCTTTTGTGCTTTTTTGACCAGCTTCAAAGAAAGGTTTCTCGTCTAAAAGTTTACCACCTAAAGTATTCGCCACTACCCATACACCAGGAGCAAAAGGAGTTTCTAAGGAGTTACCTTCAGTATCTTTTTTTCCTTTGGAAGTATTGATGATTTTCAACGTAAACGCTGAACTTTGCTCATTATAAGAAAGTATTAACTTCATTAGATTTTGAGGCATCGTTTTATCTTTGATAGAAGTGATTACCTTATCTTCTTTTGTACCGTTTGTATTTTCCTTACTACCATTATCCCAAAGACTAACATCAGAGGTAATTACGCCCGTTTTAGGATTCCCTTTTTCGTCGTAAAGTTCTATACCAGGTTGCTTAGCAGCGAAAAACCAGTCTTTGGAAGCTCCAAACATCATTGTAAACATTAGGCGTTGCCCTTTGCCCGCGTGAAAAGTAAAGGAAGCAGAATTGGTTTTGGGATCATTAGAAGGAAGTATGAGATTTTTAATTTCTTTATTATCCATTTGTACAGAGCCTTCTCCTTTGAAAATACCGCTTTCTACATACTTCATTGGTTTAACTACATTCTCAAAGGTAAGAATAGCTTGTGTAGGACTTACAGGGGGGATTGTGTCCATTTTATCTTTCTTACAAGACACAACAAGTGTTGACAGAATTACTGCCACTGATAAAATTTGATGTTTCATAGTGAAATGTTTTTTATAAAAAGTGATTAATTCTTTTACTAAGAAAAGAGGTGAAGAAAAGGTTTTAGGTTGGTAGGTTTCTTCATATCCGTTGTAAAATAAAAGAGTTCAGAACTCTTTTATTTTTTGAACGGATAATAAAACTAAATCATAGATGAAAGAACACAAATAAACTACATCTTGTTATCAGATGTATTCATTGGCTTTTGTTCTTGCTTTTTATCGCAAGATTTCTTGTCTTTTTTACAACAAGACTTCTTACTTTCCTTAGAGGAGCTATATTCCTTGTCTTTTTTGTCACAAGATTTTTTGCAACTCTTTTCCATAGCCGGCTTTTCTTGCATTGGTTTCTCTTGGGCGTTTGCTGCAGAAATGGTAAAAAGACTGACTGCAACAAGTGTTAAAATGTTTTTCATACTGATTGAATTTTTTATGTTAGTGATTAAAATACTAAGTTTAAGGTTTCCTTAGACTCATAAAACCAACCCCTAATAAGGCAACATCTTTTAAAATGAAAAAATCCGTAACTGGAATACCTTCAATACTTCGCCACATATTAGGGGTGGTAAAAATAAAGCTAAGTGTTAAACAGAAAGTGATGGAGTTTCCTATAAATGCTATCTTTCGCACTGTTGCGAAACGCACTCCTATAATAAAAGCAAGTGCTATACTAATTTCAATACAACCTATTAAATTTGATATCGTTTGCTCTGAGGCTATACTATACAACCACGAAAGTAAAAAATGATGACTTATAAGAGGTTTAATAGAAGTAGCCTCTACATTAGTAAATTTAAATATTCCAAGCCACAATAGGATTAATGCTGTACCAAAAAGACCTATATAATATCCTACTTTGTAAATGCGTTCTGTGTGTGCGTACTTCATATTCTTTTAGATTTTTCGTAACCTTAGTCAATAAAAAGATTGAAACTTGACATATCAAAAAAAAGTTCTTTTCTTTTGTAAGGAAGAAGAGGAAACTTCTAAAAAACCTAAAAAGAAGCTTCCCTTCTTCTTGTCTTAAAAAATTGAATTGAACTAAATGCGATTTATGATTGTGTATGCAAGCGTTTTTTCAAATCTTTTTTAAACTGTTCCATCTCTGCAGTCTTGATAGGACTATGTTCTTCTTTACTCAAAAAAACTTTTGTAACCACTGATGTATAGCAAAAGCTTTTTTGCTATAGTTTAAGCATATCTTGCAGAGATGTAAATGAGCTTTTAGTTGTAGTTGTTCTTTTAGAGATAGTTTGCTGTGTAATTGCTTTTCAATCATAAAAGTAGCTTCATTACACGGCAAAATAGCAAAGTGAATGAATTTGTGTAAAAGGCGTTTCATTATTCTTTAAACCAATTTATTTCTAAGCACTCCTTGAGTTGCATACGGCTACGTTGCAACATCTTCCAATAGTTAGTCGGTGTGATATTCATAACCTGACAGATTTCAGAAGATTTTTTACCTTCGAGATAGCACATTTTCATTAGAATAGACCATTTGGTAGGAAGTTTATTTAGGCAATTTTGTAAAGTTTCTCTAAAGTCAGTATCATCAAGAAGATTTTCCAAAGAGGAAGTATCTTCTTCCCACTCGTCTATTTCTTGGTTCTTTTTCCAATTGCCGTCTTCATCGAAAAAATAATCGAAATTTACGTGTGGAGATTTGTATTTCTTTTTATAGAAATCGGCTATTTTGTGACGTAAAATAGCTTTGAGCCAAGTAAGAGGATTACTTCTGTTTTGAAAAGAATCATAGGAGGAAAGCGCTGTTAAAAAAACTTCTTGTACTAAATCTTCTGCTTCCACTCTATCGGAAACTAAATAGCAAGCGTGATCTAACAATTTTTCGGTATAAGCGTCTACCCATTGCGCTACTTCTTCAGTTGATGATTTCATATTTAGCATTATTTTTTAGTTGATATTAAACATATTTTCTTATTTTTAGAATAGTCATCAAAAGTTATAAAACCTGACAAAAAAATACTATTTATTTTAAAGCATTTAAAATATATTTGAATAAGTCTTATATATACTATATCTTGATAAGAATCAAGACAGATAGAATCTTTTTACTTTTTTTCAAGAGAAAACGAATCTTAAACAAAGCCACTAAGATCCTTCTTATGGATACATAAGTTGGATGAAGCTAAGACGAAGATAAGGTTCTATTTTTCTCATTTTTAGAGAAATATTTTACAACCTGATTGATATGTTTTACCTATATCTCTGATATAATTTAGGCAAAGGTAAAAAATATTTATCAAATGATAAAAAAAGACTGTTCAAAATATTTTGAACAGTCTTTCCTAATATGAAAACAACATTTTTTTATTGTTTATATAACTTCGCAGTAATTATTTGTGCGACTCGTACTATTTTTGTTGAGCGTCAATTACTGCAAGGGTAGCGAGATTTACTATTTCGTCGACAGTAGAACCGATAGTGGTGATGTGAATAGGTTTAGAAAGACCTAAAATCACAGGACCTATGGTGTCTAAGTGTTGGGTTTCCTTGAGGAGCTTGTAACTGATATTTGCCGCTTCGAGGTTAGGGAAGATGAGTACATTAGCCCCTTTGCCCTTGTTGAGCTTAGAGAACGGATAGTTCTTGGCAATCTTCTCAGGATTGAGAGCAAAATCGGCTTGAATTTCACCATCGACTACTAAATCGGGGTGGTGCTTGTGGAGGTAAGCTACTGCCTCACGTACTTTCAGGCTACTTTCGGATACTGCCGAACCAAAGTTAGAATACGACAACATCGCTACCGAAGGTTTTAAGCCGAAGAACTTCACGGCACGTGCGGTAAGCAAGGCGATGTTAGCCAACTCTTCGGCAGTAGGGTCGATATTGATAGTAGCATCTGAAAGGAATAAAGGACCCTGTTTAGTGAGCATAATGCTGGTGGCAGCAATACGCTCTACACCTTCGTCCTTTTTAATAATTTCGAGTGCCGGACGAATAGCATTAGGATAAGCGTGAGAGTAACCAGTAATCATTGCATCGGCTTGACCGGTTTCTACGAGCATCGTACCAAAGTAATTGCGCTCGCGCATTAGGCGTTCGGCTACTTCGTAGGTGATACCACGGCGTTCGCGCAGTTTCCAATAATGCTTTACAAACTTCTCACGACGTGCTTTTTCGGCATCACTTTTAGGGTCGATTACATCTACACGACCGGAGAAACCTATTTCGTATTTGAGCGCTTTTATCACTTCTTTATTACCCAAAAGCACAGGAATACCGATACCATCTTCATAAATGCGTTGAGCAGCTTTAAGCACTTCCAATTGGTCGGCTTCAGCAAATACTACGCGTTTAGGATTTCGTTTGGCACGGTCTTGCAATAGGCGGATTTCTTTGCTACCTACACCTATTCTGTCCATTAGTTCGCCTTTATAGGCTTCCCAGTTGGTAATAGGCTTTTGTGCTACACCCGATTCCATAGCGGCTTTGGCAATAGCGGGCGGTACTTCGTATATCAAACGAGGGTCGAACGGCTTAGGAATAATATAGTTGCGACCAAAGGCAAGATTTTCACCTCCGTATACCAAACTTACTTGCTGAGGTACAGTTTTCTTGGCAAGATCAGCGATAGCGCGTACCGCAGCGAGTTTCATTTCTTCGTTGATTTTAGTAGCGCGAACGTCCAACGCTCCGCGGAAGATATAAGGGAAACCGAGCACGTTGTTCACTTGGTTAGGGAAGTCGGAGCGACCTGTTGCCATAATGATATCTTTGCGGGTTTGGATAGCCAAATCGTAATCGATTTCAGGAATAGGGTTTGCCATTGCAAATACAATAGCGTCCTTATTCATAGAGAGCAACATCTCGGGGGTGAGTACATCTCCCTTAGAAAGACCGATGAATACATCAGAACCTTTTACTGCTTCTTCGAGAGTACGGAGATTGCGGTCGGTAGCAAATTCGGCTTTTTGTTCAGTGAGGTTAGGAGCGTCTTTACGAATCACACCCTTACTATCGCACATTACGATGTTCTTAGGGTTGGCACCCAAAGCCACGTACAAGCGTGTACAAGAGATAGCGGCGGCTCCTGCGCCGTTTACTACTATCTGCGCTTTGGCAATGTCCTTACCTACAATTTCTAAAGCATTGACAAGGGCTGCTGCCGAGATGATAGCTGTACCGTGCTGGTCGTCGTGCATTACAGGGATATCCAATTCCTCTTTTAGGCGACGTTCAATCTCGAAAGCCTCAGGCGCTTTGATGTCTTCGAGGTTGATACCCCCAAAGGTAGGAGCAATAGCTTTTACGGTTTCTACGAACTTATCGACATCGGTGGCATCTACTTCGATGTCGAACACATCGATACCTGCAAATATTTTGAAAAGCAAACCCTTTCCTTCCATTACAGGTTTAGAGGCATCAGCACCTATATCGCCTAAACCGAGCACGGCAGTACCGTTGGAAATTACGGCTACGAGGTTGCTCTTGGCAGTATACTTATAGGCGTTGCTTTTATCTTCGGCAATTGCCAAGCAAGGTTCGGCTACTCCAGGAGAGTAAGCCAACGCGAGGTCGTGTTGTGTAGAATGTTTTTTGGTAGGCACAATAGCGATTTTACCAGGTTGTGGAAACTCGTGATAATGTAGTGCCTCTTCTTTTTTTCTTTGATCCATTTGATTTAGGTAAGAGGTAAGAAGTAAGAGGTAACGACATTTGTTACCTAATTACGTGTTACCTATTATTTGTTTAGGGGGCAAAGGTAATAAATAATTACGAATGACGAATGAGGAATAGTGAAAAAGTATTATATAACATCAGTTTGAGTTAAAGTAGGTAGCTAAAATTGAAACGAAATCAAAGTATTACCTTTGAAGATTATTTCTTCATCATCTTTGCTGAAAATATAAAAATAAGCAGTACAATCACTCCCATTACCCACCAAAGGAGTTGCTGATGAGATTTTTCGGCAGGAGTGGAAGATGCTTTTACAGAAGAGCTTTCTGTTTTGGGTTGTTTGAGCACTTCGCCATATTGCAGTTCGGTGAGTTGTTTGGGGATATCGGTTATGAAGTGCTCTATATCATATTCGGGGGTATAATCATCTTCTTTGCCATAAGCTAAATAATAAGTGCGATTAGGGTCTAAAAAACGAGCCGCTAAGGTATAACGTATTGCATATACTACGACTTCGCTAATAGGAAGAGGCTCGTTGTCTCCGTTTTCTATTATTATTTGCCCGTATTTCACAAGAATATCATCAAAGGAGAAGGTATTATTGGTTTTAGAACTAAGAGGCGCTTCTCTTAAATCGTAAGAACAATAACTATCACAACGCTTTTGCGCATACGATTCGGTAACAGAAGTAGCGAGATTTAGCTTCCTGTAATAATCATAAGAGGCTTGAGGGACAACGCGTATCTTACAGATGCGAAGAGCCTGAGGCAGACTGAAGTTTATGTAACTGCATTTGGTTTCTTTACTGTTTATTACTGAGAAATTGACCTTGTGCTTTACGATATTATTAGTGTCGATTACTGTATAAGGGACTTCGATGGTATCAGTAGCCGATACGCCATAAATACGGAGGTCTGTGCCATAACTTTGAAATTGTGCAAAGGTATGGTCGGGTAAAATGATTTTATGCCAAGCGTTCCCCTTTACACCTTTCAGTTCTTGCTTATAGGTGTAAGAAGAGAGTTGTGCATAAGTTGTAGCAGTTAGGAGTGTAAAGAGCAAAAGAAAGCGTTTCATATCATTGCTTATTAAAATATCTGTGCAAAGATAGCCTGTTTTAACTAAAAAAGCAAATGTTTTGGGTTATTACCACAGTTTTGCCACCAAAAAACACACTACTATGCCATATAGTACGGGCAAGAGTGTAGCAATGAGCGTCCATTTCTTGCTATGGGTTTCTTTGTATATCGTATAGATAGTAGTACTACAAGGATTATGTAACAAGCTGAAGAGCATTAGGTTCACGGCGGTGAGGAGCGTCCAACCCCCAGCGTGTAGCAAGGTACCTACTTGAGAGGTTGAGGCTTCCATTAGTACGCCTGCCCCCTCGCCTACTGCTGTTTGCCCTAAGACCATAGTGGTGAGCATCAGCACGGTGGGAATGACGATTTCGTTGGCTGGAATGGCAACGATATAGGCAAGCAGGATTACGCCGTTTAAGCCTATAAACACGCCTATGGGGTCTAACCCTTGAATAAGCCAGAGAGCAATGGGCTGGTGAGCTATTTGGAGATTGCATATCAGCCATATTACTGCTCCGGCAGGCGCAGCAAATACAACAGCTCGCCAGAGTACGATAAGAGTTCTATCGATAAGCGATGTGTAGAGCGTTTGAAAGAAGCGCGGTGGACGATAAGGAGGCAACTCCAATACAAAGAACGACGATTCGCCTTTGAGAAGTGTCTTGCTTAATAACCACGAGGTGAAGAATGAAAAGACAATCCCCAACACGGCTATGCCTATGACAGCAAGCATTGCTACTGTATCGCTCCACTGCTTGGGCACTAAAGCCCCAATGAACAATGTAGCGATGAGTATTTGGGTAGGCCAACGACCGTTGCAGAGCGAAAAGTTATTGGTGATAATGGCAATGAGTTTTTCACGCGGACTGTTGATAATACGCGTTGCTACCACTCCTGCGGCATTACAACCAAAGCCCATACTCATTGTGAGGGCTTGCTTGCCGTGAGCGCCTGCTGTGCGAAAGAGCTTATCGAGATTAAAAGCTACACGAGGCAAGTAGCCAAAGTCTTCGAGGAGGGTGAAGAGCGGGAAGAATATAGCCATTGGGGGTAACATCACTGAAATGACCCATACCGTAGCCAAGTACACTCCATCGATAAGGAAACCGCTGAGCCACCAAGGAAAATGCAAGACATTCGCTCCATTTTTCAAGAGCGGATAGAGCCACCCTACAAATAAATCGGAGAGCCATTGCGAAGGGTAATTAGCCCCGATAATGGTAATCCACAGCACACCTGCCAAGAGCAGAAACATAATAGGGAAACCCCAAATTTTATGTGTTACGATTTTATCTATCGCGCGGTCGATGCGGAAAGAGCGCGCAGTAAAATCGGTACTCACGGAGGCATTGGTAAGGGCAGTAGCTTGGGCGTAGATTGCTTCTACCAAATCGTTGCGGTACGTATCGCCTAAGAGATGGTGATATTCTTCGGCAATACGCAAGATACGCGCCTGCCTTTCGGGGTTATTTTCAGCCGAAAAAGCTCCTTCTTCTATACCTCTTTGTACGCTCTCATCGCCTTCGATGAGTCGCATTGAGAGCCAACGTGTATTCGGTAAATCGGGATTTAGTTCAGAAAGTGCCTTCTGTAACTCAGCAATGGCTTCGGCATTTTGCTTAGGAAGGTCGATAAAGGTTTGTTTTTTCGTTTGGAATTTACCACTTACCACTTCTTCGATAGCAAAGAGCAAATCGGCGATACCTTCTTTGGTACGTGCAGATGTTGCCACTACGGGAATACCTAAATCGCGTGAAAGGGTGCGCGTATCGATATTGATGTGATGCCGGCGCGCCTCGTCCATCAGGTTGAGGCAAAGTACTGCTTTATCGGTGATTTCGAGTATTTGAAGTGCCAAGCTGAGGTTGCGTTCTAAACGACTTGCATCTACTACGATGACTGTTACATCGGGTTTGCCAAAGAGAATAAAGTCGCGTGCTACTTCTTCGTCTTCGGAAGTAGAAAGCAGAGAGTAGGTGCCAGGTAGGTCGATAATGCGGTATCGTTGCTTATGGAATGAGAAACTGCCTTCGGCACGTGTTACGGTTTTACCAGGCCAGTTGCCGGTGTGTTGGCGCAAGCCGGTAAGAGCGTTGAAAACGGTGCTTTTGCCGGTATTAGGATTCCCTGCGAGGGCAATGGTATAGTTATAAGTGCCCGCCTCTTCGCCTAAGGGTTTTAGGGAAGCGGAGGGGTTGAGGGCACAAATATCGCAAGTGTTTTTCATAGTTGTATAACAAGCCGAATGCTTGTTTGATTTGTTTATATTTATTTTTTCTTATTTACAAGGATTATCAACTTTGCCAAAAGTGTGAGCCACACAGGCAAAAACTTTGGCAAAGTGTAGTACACCTGACACCTAACCCCTATCCCCTGCCACCTGAATCAGCACACAGAGGGCATCGGTTTTGCGGAGGGCGATTTGGGTGTTGTGAATGCTATATGCAACGGGGTCGGATAGGGGACTGACGTTTTCTATCTTGATTTTTGACCCGCGTACGAAACCTAAGTCGAGCAAGCGTTGCCTTACTTCTTGTCGGCATTCAGGGATAAATCCGGTAATGACAGCGGTTTGTCCTATTTTCAGTGAGGCTAAGGTAATGGTCATATAAGCGTTTGTATTATCAAAATATATTTTTAGACAAGCAAAATTACAAACTTTTATTGAATTGACAAAATTATTTTAGGTTTTTAGGTTTGAGGTCTTAGGACATAGGCCTTAGGGCATAGGCCATAGGCACTAGGAATGGCGATGCAAAAGCGATGAGTGGAAAATTAGAGAATGAGGAAATGGGGTACGAGGTTGAGTTAGGGGAATGAGGCTGTGCCTCAGAAATCAAACAAAATTTAAACAAAATCAAGGCTACGCCTTGTAAAGTAACTTTTTGAAACATCAACTTTGGCAAAGTTTAAAACTTTGCCAAAGTTTGAGATGAAAAAGCGATGTGTTGGGACTGGTTAGGGTTTTCGGAAGAAAACGGAGAAGTTCGGAAGATGGGAGCGAGGAGTTTCGGTGAAAAAAGGGTGTAAGAAGGGTGGGGGTAGCTTATAGAGAGCTTATAGGAAGCTTATACGAATCTTGGACGATTGGTATAGGAAGGGTGTGTAAATAATTGATTAATAATATAATACAGCGATGAAAAAAGTGGTAAAAACGGGGTTTCGAGGCGAAAGAAAAGGGAAGAGGCACTAGGCCTTAGGGCATAGGCACTAGGAGGGAGTGTGGCGGAAAATCAAAAGAAATCTCTCCCTAGCCCCCTCAATGAGGGGAAACTGTGACGAGTCATTTATTCGGTAAGCCCCCGAACCCCCGAAGGGGGACAAGCTGGGAAAGGTGACAAACCTCCCCCTTCTCACATACTCTGCTCTCGCGAGATACATACCCAGCTGTCGCTGGCTACCTCCAAAGGGGGAATGTTGGGACGGAAAATTGAAAGAAATGATGAATGACGAGAGGCGAATGACGAAGGCGGACTTCCGTTCAAAGGGGGAATGTGGTGACTAATAGGAGGTTGTAAAAGGTTTTGGAGAGGTTGGGAGGGGCTCGGAGGTGGGGTATTATGACGATTTTTTGGCGAAGATAAATTAATTTTATAGTTTTGCGCCCTCAAACTAAAAATACTAACACATATGAAGAAATTTTTATTTGGGGCATTTGTTGCCCTTGCCACAATGATTTCGTCTTGCGGAAGCAAAGATGATAAAACACCTGAGCCTCCACAGAAAACTGTCGAACTGATAGGAGCGTGGCAAATGGAATCGTCTACCATAGACGGAAAACCGTCTTCGGTTTCAGAATGTACACTAAAAGAAACGATTGTTTTTACTGAAAAGACAATGGAACGTCTTTCGTTTAAGAAAAGAAATGGTAATTGCTCCTATGAGAAACAAGACCTTTTGACTTACACTCTTTTGGGAAACACCTTTACAACCAAAGATGGTACTACCACTTTTACCATTACTGAGGGTAAACTTGTGATAGAGGGAGTCTATACAGATGTACAAGGAAACAAAAAGCCTTCTACCACTACCTATAAAAGAATTACCGAAAAAGAATTGACAGCCCTTAGAGCGATGGAGTATAAAGCTCCTGATTACAAAAAACAACTGATAGGGGCGTGGCAAGGGGAATCGGCAACTCTTGATGGTGAGAAGTTAGAGCTTTCGGAGTGCTCTTTAAAAGATGCTGTTATTTTTACTGAAAGCACAGTAGAAGAGCTTATCTTTAAAAAGTATGACGAATATAATTGTACCTATAAAAAACAAGAAATAAAACCTTATACTATATCGGGGACAACTATTACAATTGAAGGTAAGACAGTTACTTTTACTGTGACTGAAACTAAACTTGTAATAGAGGGGACTGGATTAGATGAACAAGGGAGAAAGCGTTCTTTTTCATATACCTATAAGAAAATCAGCGAAAAAGAATTGACAACCCTTAGAGCGATGGAGTATAAAGTTCCTGAAAAAACTACTGACCCCAAAGCACTCATAGGGGCGTGGCAGATAGAAAAAGCTACCTTTAATGGACAACCTATCGAAAAAGAACCCTGTGAAGATAAACAAGTAGATATTTATACCGCTAATACAGTAACTAATTATGACTTTGGCTTCAATAATAATACTAATCGTTGCGAGTTTGAAAAAGGCAGAGCGGTGCCTTATACTGCTTCTAATGGTACGATTACTAAAAAAGACGATACTCCTGAGAACTTTTTTGTAAGAGGAAATAGGCTTGTTATTTCATTTATAGATAAAGATGATGACGATAATCAAGGAACGTATGAGTATACATTTAAGAAACTTACAGAGGCAGAACTTGCGGAGATAAACAAATTGGAGAAGAAATAAAAGAAAGACACTAAACGCTGATAATCAGTAATAAAGACATTATAGGTGCGTTAAAGTTTTGTTAAACTCTGGAATTATTTTGGTAGTTAAAAAAAACGCCGTACCTTTGCCGACGCAATGAGGGTGGTAGCTCATTGTAAAACTTCAAATAATAGTTTTCATAATTTAAAGTTTTGGTTGGTTAATGGAAAAGTCCGATAGTAATATCGGGCTTTTTTTTTGCAGAAAAAATATTGTTATTTAAAAAAGATTTTATACTTTTGCGGAGAAAAACTGATATAGAGAATGACACCCATATACAGCCAATTACTTATTCCGTTTCTCATTGCAATGGCAGTAGCCATTACGATGGGAGGTAGCGGTACGGCTCCTGCATTCTCGGCAAGCTATGGTGCTAATGTGATTAGAAAGACTGTTATCCCGGGGTTATTTGGAATAATGGTGTTTGTAGGGGCGTTTTTGGCAGGGAAGAAAACGGCAGGTACGATGGGGAGTGGCATATTACCCTCGGAGTATTTGGATTTTACGGTGGTATCGATAGCCTTATTTTCGATAGCGGTAACGATGCTTATTTCGAACATTTCCGGGATACCGCAGTCCACCAGTCAGGCAGCAGTATTAGCCTTAGCGGCACCAGCGTTGTATTTTGAGAAGTTAGACACGAATAGGTTATTTATGGAGATTATACCTGCGTGGTTTATATTGCCTGTGATTGCTTATTTTCTGAGTTATTTTGCGGGGAAATACATTTACCAACCGATGCGCAGGCGAGGACTGACGATACAGCGGGCGCAGAATGAGAACAAGAAGCATATTTGGGATGTGGCGTTGGTGATAATGGCTTTGTACGTATCGTTTGCGATAGGTTCTAACAACGTAGCTAATGCGACGGGACCTTTGTATACAATGACGATTAACGAGCTACACATTCGCGAGAGCGACCATATTGTTATTTTGATGTTGGCTACTTTGGTGGTAGCACCGTGTTTTGGCATTGGCGCTTCGCTTTTTGGACATAAGATACTGAAGAATACAGGGAAGGAAATAATACTTTTTGGGAAGTTTGAAGCGGTGATTATCGCATTTATATCGGGGAGCTTGTTGTTACTAGCTTCGGTTGTAAAAGGAATACCCACCTCATTGGTACAAGTGAATGTGGCGGCTATCTTAGGAATAGGCGTAGCGAAGATGGGACATAAGAATATTTTTCGCAAGACTCAAGTAAAGCGATTCTTTGCGATGTGGATGATAGCACCTATTATAGCGTTCTTTTTGTCGTTGTTATTGGTTTTTTTAGCTGATAAGAACCAAATGTTATAAACAAAATACTTAAAGAATTGTTAAAAAACAGGGTGGGAGAAGAGAAAATATGAGAAACAAGAGAAGGAGAGAAGAGAGTGTATAAAACTATAAATCAAACATATATAAAAAATACACAAAAAATAGAATATTAATATATAGTTAAAATTGAGAAAAGATGATACTACATTAAAAAAAAGTAGTATCTTGCGCCCGAATTTTTATGCTAACAAGTGTTTTTACTATGAAAAGAAATTTATTAAAAGTACCTGTTTATATGGCCTTAGCAGGATTGTTGCTCGCAGGTTGTGGCAAGAAGACTGATAAGAACACATCGAGTGCGACAGGTTGGAAAATCAACGCAAAAGAAGGTGGTTTTCAATACAATACAGATTTTAAAGACCAAGAGACAGGTCCTGGTCTTGTGCTCATTGAGGGAGGTACCTTCACTATGGGTCAGGTGGAAGACGACATAATGCACGACTGGAATAACACACCTACCCAACAACACGTACAGTCTTTTTATATGGACGAAACAGAGGTAACCAACAAGATGTATATGGAATACCTCGATTGGTTAAAACGTGTGTTCCCACCAGATGAAGAGCAATATAGAAATATATATATAGGTGCCCTTCCTGATACCTTAGTATGGAGAAGCCCTCTAAGTGCTAATGAAGCAATGGTTAGCAATTACTTGCGTCACCCTGCTTATGCTGAGTATCCTGTAGTAGGAGTAAACTGGGTACAAGCAGTACAGTTTAGTTCTTGGCGTACTGACCGTGTGAACGAGGCAATCTTGGAACGTGATGGTTATCTTGCAAAAGATGCTCGTTACCAAGTAGATGCTACTAGCACATTTAGTACCGATACTTACCTAAACGCCCCATCACAAACTTACGGAGGTAAGATAGCTGGTGAAATGGGAGGTAAGAAAACCAATAAAGAAGGAGAAGCAACTTATGCTAAACAAACTAGCGGTATTTTATTGCCTGAGTATCGTTTGCCTTCTGAAGTAGAGTGGGAATATGCTGCCAAATCTTTGGGTGGTATTCGTGAATATAACTCATTGCAAGGTAGAAAGAAATACCCTTGGGATAGCCAATACACTCGTTCTACCAAACGTAGAACTCGTGGAGACCTCTTAGCTAACTTTAAACAAGGTAAAGGTGACTACGGCGGATTGGCAGGTTGGTCAGATGATAAAGGTGATATTACTGTAGCAGTTAAAACTTACCCACCTAATGACTTTGGTTTATATGATATGGCAGGTAACGTAGCCGAGTGGGTAGCCGATGTTTATCGTCCTATTGTTGATGATGAAATAACAGATTTCAACTATTATCGCGGTAACGTGTATATGAAACACGCTATTGGTGAAGACGGAAAACAAATAGTAGTAACTCCTGAGAATGTGAAGTATGATACTTTGATGAACGGTAAAATTATCGCTCGTAATTTGCCAGGTAACCTTGCTACTGTTCCTATCGACTCAAACGAAACCTACTTGCGTTATAACTTTACACACTCCGATAACCGCAGTTATCACGATGGTGATAAATCATCTACACGCAACTATCGCAACCAAAATGACTTGATGGCAGAAGGTTCAGAGTATACAAACTCAATGTACAATGCTCCTCGTCCTAAAAGACCAGGTAGCGATATCAGCGGTAAGGGCTATGATACTTCTAACGACCGTACTTCACTTATCGACGACGAAGTACGCGTATACAAAGGAGGTTCTTGGAGAGACCGTGCTTATTGGCTTGACCCAGCACAACGTCGTTTCTTACCTCAGTACATCGCTACTGATTATATAGGGTTCCGCAACGCTATGAGCCGTGTAGGTTCAAAAGCCAAAAAGAACCATAAAACTCCTAAAGGATAAAAACCATAAAATATTTCATAGGCAAAGAGTCTTCTTGAACTTTTCAAGAGGGCTCTTTTCTTTTTTTACAGAAAGTAAGAGAAACAATTTGTTTAACTCAAAAAAACGCTGTAGTTTTGCATTATAAAAGAACTAATAGTTTATGATAGAAGAGCTTTATCAAAGATATAAAACTTCAGCGGGCGTAAGTACTGATACCCGCAATATAACACCTAATAGTATTTACTTTGCCTTAAAAGGAGCTTCGTTTAACGGCAACACCTTTGCTCAAGAAGCTCTTGCCAAAGGAGCCTGCTATGCAGTAATTGATGACCCTGCTTATCACATCGCCGATAAAACACTTTTGGTAGACGATGTCCTCACTACACTCCAACAGCTCGCTACTTATCACCGCAGGAAGCTAAAAACACTCGTTATTGGTATTACCGGTAGCAATGGGAAAACCACCACAAAGGAGCTTATCAAGTCGGTATTATTACAACAACTGAACATAGTAGCTACACAAGGCAACCTAAACAACAATATAGGAGTACCTCTCACTTTGCTCACAATTAAACCAGAAACGGATATTGCTATTGTGGAGATGGGTGCCAATCACCCAGGTGAAATTGCCTTCCTATGTTCTATTGCTGAACCCGACTACGGCTATATTACCAGTATTGGTAAAGCGCATTTAGAAGGCTTTGGTTCTTTTGAAGGCGTCATAAAAACCAAAGGAGAGCTCTATGATTACCTCAAAGCACACCATAAAACCATTATTGCCAATGCCGATAATCCTATCACCGAAGCACTTTTGGAAAACTATAACAATGTGTACAGTTTTGGAGTAGGCGAAGGGGTAAACGTCTCTGTGCAATGTCTCAGCACTCAACCCGTGAAAATACAGTTTGCTGACTCGTCCCTACAAACCACCACAGAAGGATTCCCTGCCAATATAGAGGGCTTTACTGATACTCCCACTGTCGCAACTTCTCATCTGGTAGGAAGCTATAACTTCACTAATATTGCTGCTTCGGTAGCTTTTGGGCGTTACTTCAAACTCTCTACAAAGGCTATTCAGAAGGGCATAGAGAGCTATATTCCTCAAAACAATCGCAGTCAGCTATTGCAATGGGGTAGTAATACTGTTTTGCTCGACGCCTATAACGCCAATCCCAGCAGTATGACTGCTGCTATCGACAATCTTCTTTCTATGAATAGCTTCCCTAATAAAGTGCTTATTCTCGGCGATATGTTTGAGCTTGGCGATTACGCTACTCAGGAGCATCAAAGCATTGTCGATAAACTCAAAGAGCACCAATGGGCAGAGGTCTACCTCATCGGAAAGAATTTTAAAAAAACTAAAGCGCCTTATCCGCAGTATGAAACCTTTGAGGAATTTCAAGAAGTCTTTAAGAATCTTTCTTTTCAAGACAGCCTAATACTCATCAAGGGTTCAAGAGGAATGGCTTTAGAAAGACTTATAGCCAACTCTTAAAGAGCATTAAAAAACAGCGGAGGGCTGTCGGCATTGCCGACAGCCCTCCGCTTATCCTCTGATAACTACTGATTGTGTTTCTTCACATAATCAATAATTCTTTCTGTAAGATTGATATGGTCAGTACCCCGTACACCGTGTGCGTGCATCGGGTAGATAAATAACTCTATAAAGTCGTTTTTCTTGATAGACTCACGTGTAATACTCATCAGGTGCTGAGGCACTACTACATCGTCTACACTGCCGTGAATAAATAGTAGTGGGCGCTTCAAATTCGTGAGGTATTTGCCCACTCGGCTATTCTCATAACCCTCTGGGTTTTCTTGTGGGGTGTCCATATAGCGCTCGCCATACATCACTTCGTAATACTTCCAATCGGTTACAGCCCCTCCTGCCACAGCAGTTCTGAATGTTTCAGGGTGACGAGTGAGCAAGCTCGAAGCCATAAATCCTCCAAAACTCCATCCGTGTACTGCTATCCTATTGCCATCTACATAAGGCAGACTCTTCAAATAATCCACCCCTTTAAGCTGGTCTTTTACCTCTATTTCTCCCAAACGACGGTGGATTACGCTCTCAAAAGCAAAACCTCTGTTTTCACTACCGCGGTTGTCTAAGGTAAACACAATATACTGTTCGTTTTCTACAAAAGCGTGTAACCACAAGTAAGTATCTGCTAACCATTCGTTTTTCACCTGTTGGGCGTGTGGTCCTCCATATACATAAATCAGCACAGGGTACTTTTTGTTAGGGTCAAAAGTCTTAGGTTTGTGCAATTTACCGTAAAGAGGCGTACCGTCTTCGGCTTTCAGCGTTACAAACTCAGTGGTGCCTACCGCAATACCTTCCAGCGGATTCTTAGCCGTAAGCAAACGCTGTCTACTGCCTTTATCCGTACTTACAAGGTCTATATTTTGTGGAACGCTGATACTGCTATAGCTATCCAAAAGATATTTCCCGTCACTGCTCAACTGTACGTTATGAGTTCCTGCTTCGGGAGTAAGAGCAGTCACCTTTTTAGGGTTTTTAAGCTCTATCTTAAAGCAATGTTGCTCACGTGGGTCAGCACCTGTACCGGTGATAAATACGTATTTCCCTTGTGCATCGAAGCCTAAAATATCTTGCACTACCCAACGGAAATTGCTGACTTGCTTAATGAGCTTGCCGTTCACATTGTAATGGTATACATTTGTAAAACCATCGCGCTCGCTTAGCCATAAAAACTCATTTGCGTTGTTCGGTAAGAACACAGCAGGCTTTTCGGGCTCTACCCATTTAGCATTGCGTTCTTCAAAAATTGTATTTACCTTTTTACCCGTACGTGCGTCGTAACGGTTTAAGGCAAAGTGGTTCTGCGCTCTGTTTATTTCAGCCAAAAGGATATATCGCTCATCAGGGCTCCAAGCCAAATTCGTGAGAAAGTGCTCATCGGTAGTGTTGATGTCTAAATAAGAAACCTTCCCGCTTTGGAAATCGTAAATCCCTACTGCTGCCTGCTCGCTCGGCTGACCTGCCATCGGATATTTAATCGCTTTTAAGGTAGCAGGAGTAGTGGTAATATCCACCAAAGGGTAATCAGCCACCTTGCTTTCGTCTTTCTGATAGAAAGCTAAATAATTGCCCTTAGGCGAAAAGAATATGCCTTTATTAATGCCAAATTCGTTGCGGTGAATCGATTTACCCGCTACAATATTCGCATCAGTAAAAGCAGTAACCGCTTGTTTTTCTTTCTTTTCAGTAGCCAAATACAAATTATTATCTAAGGTATATGCCACCGATTTTGTAAGAGGATTGTATTCAGCGTTTTCAGCCCCTTTGGGTAGCGTGATACTACTGAGCACATTCTTGCGCTCGTAATTGTAACGGTAATAAGTATTATCCACTTTTAAAACCATTTCCTCTTTACCGATATAGGTGATAGGAGGTAACGAACCGCTGCTTCGCAAGTAGCTTTGCAACCACTCAAACCCCATTGTGAGCTCACTGCCAATAGTGCCCACTTTTTCACCTTTGGGGTTGAAAATCTCATACGTATCACCTTTGCTGTACAGATATAGGTCAGTGCCCTCAATCCACTGCAAATTATCCAAAGTTTCAGGAGAGAGCAAGCGGTATCCCATTTCAGAAGAAGGGTCTTGTACCGCGTGAAAAACCGCTTCGGCAACCGTCAGTTTACGGTCTTGAGCTAACGCCGAAAGCGTAATAAAAGCTACGAATAGCGAAGTAATAACTCTTTTCATAATTCAGTTTTACCAATGTAATGAATTGTTTTTACAGCGCAAAAATAAAACATTCTCTTCAAATAGCCAAAGCCTTCACCACTTATTTTTACCCTTTTTCTCGAAAAAAATCCCTATAAATTTGGTCAATTCATTTTTAAATACTACTTTTGCACCGTCTTAATTAAAAACAGACAGGTCTCATAGCTCAGCTGGTTAGAGCATCTGACTCATAATCAGAGGGTCGTTGGTTCGAGCCCAACTGGGACCACCCTCAAAACAAAAGCACTTACAAACATTTGTAAGTGCTTTTCTATTATACCCCAACTTCGGTTTAACTATATTTCCCATCAACCCACACCTCCCTTTTCCATCATACTCTCCCCCTATTACCTATGCCCTAAGACCCCACACTACCCTATTTACTAATTTTCAAATTTCCTAATTTAACTGCCCGTGTGGCTCGCACCACCCCATTTTCTCATTTCCCAATTTGCTAATTCTCTAATTATCCCTTCTCCTTTCCGTCACCACATTCCCCCTTTGGAGGTAGCCAGCGACAGCTGGGTATGTGTCTCGCGAGAGCGGAGTATGTGATAAGGGGGAGGTTTCTTTTGATTTTCCGTCACACTCCCTCCTAGTGCCTATGCCCTAAGGCCTAGTGCCTCTTCCTTTTTCTTTCGCCTCGAAACCCTGTTTTTACCGTTTTTAGCCTTGTTGTATCACACTATTAATCAATTATTTATATACCCTTTCTATACCAATCGTCCAAGATTCGTATAAGCTTCCTATAAGCTCTCTATAAGCTAACCCCACCCTCCTTACACCCTTTTTTCACCAAAATCTCTCCCTCCCCTCTTCCGAATCCCTCCGTTTCCTTCCGAATTCTCCTAACAGTCCCAACACATCGCTTTTTCATCTCAAACTTTGGCAAAGTTTTAAACTTTGCCAAAGTTGAATAAACTGACAATACCTCCGCTTGTGCTTTTCTTGTAGCTCGCACCCCATTTGCTAATTTCCTAATTTCCTCATTCTCTAATTTTCCGCTCATCGCTTTTGCGTCGCAATTCCTAGTGCCTAAGGCCTATGACCTAATACCTTTTTTCCACTATTTATTATTATTCAAAATAATTTTCTTACCTTTGCACCCAAGTTTTCATTACATTAATGTTAACCTATCTATCAATTAAGTTGCCCATCGGTACACATCACAATTGTCAATTGAAAGACTATCCGTGTAATTAGTGCGAGACTTTTAAAACAGCAAAGTTGTTCATTTGCTTGATTCTTTTAAAGATTGGTAAGATTTCTGTAGCCTAAGCTACACTTTTCTTACATCGAACTCACGTTAAAAACAAGCATTTTACAAAGCATTACCTTGATTTTGCTTAATCCCTGAGGCACAGCCTCACCTGTTCACATCAAACCTTTTTGTCTAATTTATAAAACAACCTGTTGTCGTGCTACGACTTACAACCAATAAGATGAAAAAAAAGATTCTATCCATCATTGCCCTGCTCCTTATAGTAATAGCAGGTTATTTCGTATGGCGAAAATACATCGCCCCCACCCGTATCGCGTTGGTGAACTTCATCAGCTATCAGGCGTCCAATATCGCCCTTTCTAATTCCGATAAGTTTATCAAAATCGAAGAAGTCCCCCTCGACCAACTCGATAAACTCAAAAACTACGACTTCGTCCTCGTATGGGCAATGGGACTCAAAATTAGCGACGAACAGCGCAATCAGCTCATCGATGCTGCTAACCGCGTGCCTTTTCACAGTTTCGCCGTTACCAATCCCAATAACGATATCAGTAGCCTCAACGAAACCGAACTCAAACACGTAGGCGACTATCTGATGAGTGGCAATAAGGCAAACTACCAAAACCTCGTTCGTTATGTCCGCAAATATATCGATAAGAAATGGTTTGCTACCGAACCCGCACCTCCTATCGAACGCAAAGAAAACGTCTATTTTCATTTAGACGACGAGCGTTCTTTCAGCTCTCTTAAAGAATATCAAGAGTATATTCAGAAGAATAATTTCTATAAAGAAGGTGCTCCTCGCATCGCCATAGTAGCAGGCTTACACGAGCCTTTTGGCGGAAATAAAGAACACCTCAATGGGGTAATACACGCCTTGCAGAAACAGGGTATGAACGTCTATCCTTTCACCGCTCAAGAAAAACGCATCGACTTCCTTACCGAAATCAATCCCGATGCCATTGTCTATTTTCCTCACGGGCAAATGATGATGGGGCAACCCGAACTGTTTATCAATTGGGCTAAGGAGCACAACGTACCCCTCTTCACGGGATTATCGGTCTTAGCAATGAAAGACGATTGGGAAAAAGACCCTATGGGTATGTCGGGCGGCTTTATGGGGCAAACCATTGTAATGCCGGAGTTAGACGGAGCGCTCTATCCTTATGTAGTGATTGCCCAAGAACAAAACAAACAAGGTTATTACTTCCTCAATACTATCGAGAACCGCGCCCGTAAGTTCGCCAAAATCATTCATAACTTCACCGATTTAAAACGTAAACCTAATGCCGACAAGAAGTTGGCGATTGTTTACTTCAAAGGTGTGGGGCTTACACCTGCTGCCGCTCAAGGGTTGGAGGTCGAACCTTCACTATTCCGCTTTTTACATCAACTCAAAAACGAAGGTTATAACGTAGGAACGCTCCCCGCTACACAAGCCGAATTCAACCAGCTACTGCTCACACACGCGAATACTTATAGAGCCAATGCCAAAGGCGATATCGAAAAGTTCATCAGTATAGGTGCACCTGCTTTGGTAGAAGCTCACGAATTAGATGCTTGGCTCAAAAAAACTTTACCCGAAGAACTCTATAAACAAGTAATCGAAAAGAACGGCGCTGTACCGGGCACTTACCTCAATACTTCTAAGGACGGTAAAAATTATCTGGCGGTAGCCCAACTCACTTTCGGTAATATCACCATTCTGCCTCAACCTCCTGCCGCTATTAGTACTGATGATGATTTTAAAGTGTTGCACGGCGTAAAAGAAATCCCTCCTTATGCCTATATGGGGGCATATCTTTGGATACAAAACGGCTTAAAAGCCGATGCGCTCATTCACTTCGGTACGCACGGCTCATTGGAGTTCACCCCTAATAAACAAGTAGCCCTCTCCGATTACGATTGGGCAGATATCTGTGTGGGTACCGTACCACATTTCTACTATTATACTATCGGAAATATAGGCGAAGCAATGATGGCAAAACGCCGTTCGTACGGCAGTATTGTGTCTTATCTTACCCCTGCTTTCACCGAAAGCGATATGCGCAATACCTTCAATAATTTAGAGAACACCATTCTTTCTTATCAGAAAGCAAAGAACCCTATCGATAAACAAACCATTGGGTTACATATCAAAAAGTTAGCCGTAACAATGGGCTTACATCGTGATTTGCGTTTGGATAGTATCCTCTCCAAACCGTATACCGAAGCCGAAATCGACCGTCTTGCTAACTTCGCCGAAGAGATTGCCACCGAAAAGATTAATGGCGAATACTACGTAATGGGAGTCCCTTATACTCCTGATAAAATTAATTCTACCGTCTTGGCTATGAGTGCCGACCCTATTGCGTACAGTTTGGCTACCTTAGATAAGTACCACGGTAAAGTTACCGAAGCCGACCTTAAACACAAAGCCTTTTTCACAACTCATTATCTAAACCCTGCTAAGAGCTTAGTAAACCAAATACTCGCAGGCAAACCAGTTACTACTGAACTGATTTGCAACTATGCTCATATCTCTGCTGACGATTTGCAAAAAGCCAAAGTTACAATGGCTAAAGAAGAAGGAAGTGGTATGCCTTATTTCTTACAACAGCAGATGAAAAAACAAGCTACGGTTTCAGCAACCACTACTGCTACTCACACAACAGCCACTGCTTCGGCTACTGCTAAGAAACCTGATGCCGTAGGTCGTCCTACCAAAATCAAATCTCCAGCAAAAAAAGAAGACCGCAAGCCTCTTACTAAGGAAGAGCTGGCTGCTCTCAACGCTCAAAAGGCTAAGATTGATTATGCACGTGCCTTGGTAGATATCGAAAGAACCATTACCAATGTAGCGCTCTATAAAGACGCCTTGCAAAACAGTCCGCGTTTAGAAGAAAAGGCTTTCTTCAATGCTCTAAATGGTGGTTACACCCCTCCTTCCTCAGGAGGTGATGCAGTAGCCAATCCTAAAGGCGTACCTACCGGTCATAACCTCTATGGGGTGAATGCCGAAAGTACACCGTCTAAACTCGCGTGGGATAGAGGCGTAGCTTTAGCCCAAAATGTAATTAGTGAATACCAAACCAAACACCACGAATATCCCAAGAAGATAGCCTATACCTTTTGGAGTTCCGAATTTATAGAAACCGAAGGTGTATCTATCGCCCAAGCCTTGTATATGTTAGGTGTTGAACCCGTATGGGATAGCTTTGGTCGTGTAGGAGATGTGCGCGTCATTCCTTCTGAAGAGTTGGGTCGCCCTCGTATCGATGTAGTGATTCAAACCTCAGGTCAGTTCCGCGATTTAGCAGCTTCTCGTTTGTTCTTGCTTACCAAAGCCATTCAAATGGTATCAGCTCTTCCTGAGGAAGCATATGCCAATGAAGTGAGTGCAGGTAGTGTAGATATCGAAAAACAATTGGTAGAAGCCGGAGTATCGCCCAAAGAAGCCCGCGAACTTTCTACCGAACGTATCTTTGGTGGCTTGCAAGGTCGTTATGATACAGGCACTAAGGAGTTGATTAATTCCGGCGATAAGTGGGAAACTCAAAAGGATATCGCTGAGGTTTATATGCATAATATGGGCGCTTTCTACGGCAGTAAAGACAATTGGAGCAAGTTCCAAGAAGGTATGTTCCGCGCTGCTATCAAGAACGCCGATGTGCTCATTCAGCCTCGCCAAAACAACACTTGGGGAGCGCTTAGCCTCGACCACGTTTACGAGTTTATGGGGGGTATGAATGCTGCTATCAAAGAAGTAAACGGCAAAGACCCCGATGCCTACCTCGCCGATTATCGCAACCATAAGAATATGCACGTGCAAGAACTCAAAGAAGCCGTAGGGGTCGAAGCACGCAGTACAATATTCAATCCTAAATACATCAAAGAAATGATGAAGGGTAAGGCTTCAAGTGCCGGGCAAATAGCCGAAATCGTTACTAATATGCACGGTTGGGAAGCTACTCGCCCCGAACTCATCGACGATGCTATGTGGAATGAGGTATACAACACTTATATAGAAGATAAACACCACCTGGGCATCACCGATTTTATAAAGAAAGAAAACGTAGCAGCCTTGCAAGAGGTAACTGCTGTAATGCTCGAAGCTACCCGCAAAGGTATGTGGAAAGCCTCCGATGCCCAAATCAGCAAACTTGCCGATATCCATACCGACCTCACCAAGCAATTCGGTGTAAGCTCTTCTCATTTCTCTTCCGAAAATAAGAAGTTGCAGGATTATATCAGCAAAAAGGCTTCACCTGCCAATGCCCAAGCGTATCAGCAACAGCTCGCTCAATCACACCAAGGCAGTGAGGCACAAGCCAATACCCAAGATGCTAAAGTCCTCAAAAAAGAAGAAACCACTGCCGGAAGTCCTCAAGAAAAAGTATCACTCAGCGCCCTTTGGATAGGCGGAATAGTGCTCCTCGCTTTCGTCGGTCTCATCATCTTTATTCGCAAAAGAAGAAGATAATTTAAAGTTACAGCAAATAAGAAAGGCTACCCAATAGGGTAGCCTTTCTATTTTTAATTTCATCATAAATTTAATAACTCCTCCACGTACTCCCTACTGTTCGAGAGTCGAGGTACTTTGTTTTGCCCACCAAGCTTATCCTTGTGTTTGAGCCAGTCGTGAAAAAGCCCCGTCCGAGCCTTGTGCACTTTGGGCATATTCAGCGTCATATTGTTGTAGCGTTTAGCTTCGTAATCCGAGTTAAGTTTTTGCAGTTCGCGGTCTAATATCTCGGTAAATTGCTCCAAACTCTCAGGAGGGGCATCAAACTCTATTACCCATTCGTGCCCTCCTTTCAGCTTGTCTTGCATAAATATAGGCGCAACCGTGTAGTCTATCAAGTGACTATTAGTCTGCTCACAAGTCTTTTCTAAGGCGCGCTCCGCATTCTCTACGATGAGCTCTTCTCCAAATACATTAATAAAGTGCTTGGTACGACCCGTAATCTTAATCCGATAAGGCACTACCGAAGTAAACCTTACCGTATCTCCTATCATATAGCGCCACAAACCGGCATTGGTAGTAATCACCATCGCATAGTTCTTCCCTATTTCCACCTCACTCAGCGGAATTGCTTTTTGTCCTGCAGTACCAAAAGTCTCCATCGGTATAAACTCATAGAAAATCCCGTAGTCGAGCATTAGCAACATCTCGTCCGAATTGTTTCGGTCTTGAATTGCAAAGAACCCTTCGGAGGCGTTGTATATTTCGTAATAACGAAAACTATCCGAAGGAATAATATGCTTATACTGCTCGCGATACGGTATAAAGCTCACCCCTCCGTGAAAGTATACTTCTAAGTTTGGCCACAACTCCAAAAGATGTTCCTTTTGGGTTTCTTCTAAAATCCGATTTAAAAGCACTAACATCCACGAAGGAACCCCCGCAATACTAGTCACATTCTCTGTTTTCGCCTCTTTGACAATCGCTTGTAACTTACTCTCCCATTCACTCATCAGCGATACTTTGTTGCTGGGGGTACAACTCCATTCTGCCCAAAAAGGCAGGTTTTCAATCAAAATCGCCGATAAATCCCCAAAATAAGTACCGTTTTGTTCATACAGTTGCTTGCTCCCTCCCAGTCGCAAACTCTTGCCCTTAAACAGATTCGAATCCTCGTTGTTATTTAGGTATAAGCACAGCATATCCTTCCCCGATTTGTAATGGCACAGTTGCAGTGCCTCCTCACTTACCGGAATAAACTTGCTCTTAGCGTTAGTAGTCCCACTGCTCTTGGCAAACCATTTTATCGGCGTATGCCAAAACACATTCCGCTCCCCTCGTCTTGCCCTTTCTACGTAAGGCTCAAAGGCTTCATAAGAAACTAATGGTGTATTTCTACTGAATTGCTCATAGTTTTTCACCTCAGCAAAGTTATATAGTTTGCCGAGTTCAGTGTCTTTGGCAGCATCGAGAAGCTCCAAAAGCACACGTTCTTGCACCTTATGTGGGTGCTCTACGAACTCTTGTATTTGGTCAATACGGCGTTTTAAAAACCACGAAGTAATAGAATTGAATAAAGCTAATGGCATATCCTGTATAACAAATTACAAGTGACAAAAGTAATAATTATTTCTGAACTAACAAGAAACTACTATTACAATTAAGTTACAAAAGTAACTTTTCTCCGCCGGTTTGTTGTCTTTCTGCAAGTTAAACATCTTATTCTTTTCAATAATCAGCAAGCAACCCTCCCCTAAGCGCTATCTCTTCTACGATACTCAACTTAAAGCAATCACTGTACCGAACTGTTTCTTTCCTCCCTATTGTCATATCTTTTTATGGTTTTTAGTATAAACCTATTTCAGGATATGACATATGACATTTACCTCTTATCTCTTACCTCCTTTGCATTTCTACCAAACTTCTTCTTAAAGGCAGTCGAAAAATGCGATATATAATCATATCCACAGGTGAGAGCGATTTCACTTATACTCTTATCGGTGTGAAGGAGCAGTTGTTGTGCCAACTCCATTTTATAGTCGTATAGATAACCAAAAACAGTAGTGCCAAAAACCTCTTTAAAACCATAACACAACTTCTTTTCGTTCACACCTACGGCACGTGCCAGTTCAGTTATCGAAGGCGTAACGTCCAACTGAGCCGTAAGGCGGTCGCGCACTTCGTACATCTTCCGCACGTCGGTTTGGGTTTTGCAGTATTGGTATACTTGTAGCTGCTGCTGTTCGTATTGATGTAATTGTAACAAAAAAAGTTCCTGCACTTTTAGGTCGGCATAAGGTCGTGCTGCCTTGCCCAAAAGAGAAGCGTGTTGCAGTTGGTCAAGGGCAGTTTGCATAGCAAAGTCAGTAGGAAGTGATTGTTCAGGCGAAAGAATAAAGTTACCACCCCGCTCATAGCGCTGGTACCACGCCATAAAAGTTTCGGGGTATTGAGTAGCTATTTGCGCAAATTGCTCAGCACTGATAGCAACCGTAATCACTTCTATAATATCATCTTTATGCAACAAGTCTTTGCCCAAGCATTCTTCTTTACCAAAAAAGATATTGTGAGTCCCCGCCTTACTGATACAATCTCGCCCGTCTACCTGCACCGTCATACTTTTGTGGGTTCGGGTTACAAAATAAAGACGCACTGAGGGGATATCCATACGTCCCACAAAAGTCACTTCTTCTTTCATTTGTGCTTGCCATCGGTAGTAAGTATGATTGCCTAAGGTTTGTTGTTCCAATTGGAATATCCCCATTTGTTCATTCACTCTTTCGTAATAATTTTGTACCTCTTCTTCGTTAGTTGCCAAAGGTAATGTTATTTCGTTTATCATATTCATCAGTCGTTTATCAAGTTCATAAGCCGTTTGCCGTCAGCACCACTAGCTGGCTACGAACAACTAATCACTTTATTTGCTATTCAGATGTAAAACTTTGCTAAGGAAATTAAACAATCGTGCTTCCTTTTGCTGTATTTTTGCGCTCTGAAATCTGTTGTTTAGAACAAAAGTAAATAACATATTTCAAACCACCAAATATTTTAGTCTTTAGTTTTTTAGTCGTTAGCAGTTAGGAAGCGATTAAATACTGATTATTAGGTAATTCAACTTTGCCAAAGTTTGAAACGCAAAAACCGATATCTATGTTAAACAAAACTTTTCTTTTACTACTACTCTTCAGTCTTTCTATATCAGCTCAAAACACTGCCGAACTCATTGGTACGGTTACCGATAAAGTAACTCACCAACCTTTAATAGGTGCCGATGTTTACATCAAAGAACTAAACAAAGGTGTGAGCACCGATGCACGCGGTCAATACCGATTGGCTCACTTGCCCGAAGGGAATTATACCGTGTGGTTTAGTTTCCTCGGTTATCAAACTTTTGGAAAGAAAATCAGTGTGAAAGGACAGATGCGTTCAGATGTATCGCTGAAAGAACAAGCCGAAGAAATAAGCGGAGTAACTGTTTCGGGCAAAAGTATCGCTCACCAAAAGAAAGAGCAGAGTATGCCCGTAACGGTAATTGATATGAGTAACCTGCGAGGTACGGTAAGCAGTGTGCAGGACATTCTTCTAAAAACCGTAGGTATCACTTTGCGTTCTTCAGGAGGGGTAGGCAGTAGTTCACGTATCTCAGTAAGAGGGTTAGAAGGAAAACGCATAGGCTTTTTTATAGACGAATTGCCCTTAGGTGAGCAGACAGATTATATCGATATCAATGATATCCCGATAGATATGATTGACCGTATTGAGATTTACAAAGGAGTCGTACCAGCACGCTTCGGGGGCTCATCGCTTGGAGGAGCTATCAATATCGTTATTCGCGAATACCCGGATAAATATGCCGACCTCAGTTATGGATATGAAAGTTACAACACCCATAAGGCACAAGGGGTATTCAAACGCAACCTCAAACAGCGCGGATTAGTATTCGGTATCGGTGGGGGCTATACTTCATCGGATAATAACTACACTTTCGATTCTCCTTTTCAAGAAGGATTGCGCATCACCCGCAACCACGATAAGTACCGCAAGCTCATCATTGGCGGGAGCTTCAAAGCAAAGAAATGGTGGTTCGACGAAGTAGAGTTAGAACCCGTGTTCGTCAAAACCTATAAGGAAATTCAAGGTATCGAATACGATATACGAGAAGCCCATAGTCAGTCGCTAATGACGGGGCTTTCTAACAAACTCGAGAAAGATAATTTCCTTACAGAAGGCTTAAACCTCGATATGTTCAACGGATTGGTACTTACCAAAATGAACTTTATCGACAAAGCCACCCGTCGCTATGAGTGGGACGGTAGCTCCTACCCTACCCCTTCGCGTTATGGCGGTGAGGCAGGTTATAACTACCCATCAGACTCTGACGATAAAAAGCTCACTTTTATTAATAAAACCAATTTGGAGTACATTCTTACTGAACGCCATTCGCTGAATATCAACAGTGTGTTTTCTATGGCAAACGGTACGCCCAAAGACGACTTAAAGACCCTGAGTCTGGGTAAGCAAGTGAATTTCGATTCGCAAATGCGCAGTTGGATAAGCGGACTTACATACGACTTCCGTACGCTTAACGACGTGTTTTTAAACTCGCTCACAGTACGCCATTATATGTATACTATGCACACCCAAATGGCGCCACTCTTCGTACCCGGTAAGTACGATGTAGACGTAAGCAAAAGCGATTTTGGGGTGAATAATGCGATGCGTTACCGCTTCCTGCCTTCGCTAATGGGAAAACTCTCTGCTGGTTATGAGGTGCGCATTCCTTCGGAAACGGAGCTCTTAGGCGATGGTATAGCTGTAATCCCCAGTCCTGATTTATTGCCAGAGCGTAACCTCAGCGCTAACCTCGGTTTGCTGTTCGACCTTACAGGCAAGCACCCTACCAATGCTCAGATAGAAATGAACTTCTTCTATATGTATTTGCAAGATATGATACGTTATACTGCCGGACTCATAGGGGCACAATACCAAAACTTTGGAGAGATGCGTACTCTTGGGGTAGAGTTTGAAGCCAAAGCCGATGTATTGCCTTCGCTTTATCTATACGGCAACACTACTTATCAAGACCTGCGCGATACACGTGCTTACGAGCCAGAAAGCACCGTGCCTAACCCTACTAAAAACAAACGTATGCCTAATATACCATACTTAATGGCAAATGCAGGCTTAGAATTCCATCGCGAGAACCTCTTTGGCGGTACGGGGCAAAACACACGCCTTTTTGCCGATATCGCTTTCGTAGAAGAATACTATTACGATTTTGAAATGACGCAATTGCAGAAACGCCGCATTCCGCGCAGTACGACCATTGATATAGGTTTTGAGCACAGTTTCTTGAATAATAAAGTATTTCTCTCAGGGAAAGTGCGGAATATAACGAATGAAAAGACCTTATCAGAATTTAACCGCCCATTAATGGGAATCAATGGAGGGGTGAAGCTAAGAGTAATATTCTAACTCCCTCTCGTCCGAACTAAAAATATACTTTAACTATACTTTCAGTGGCTCTACAGTGGCTCTACAGTGGCTCTACAGTGGCTCTACAGTGGGTCTACAATAAATTAAAAGCGAATCTAAAGCGAATTTAAAGCGTAGGACGAAAATTTTATAAACCAATTCTGATTGGCTGGCTATAAAAAGTGAAGCAAAAGATGAAAAACAATTATATATGAAAAAAAGATTTATTTTAGGCTTAATAGCCTCACTTATTACTTTTTCCGGTGATATGCTATTGGGGTACATTCAGGTAGAAAACCCTGAAAAATCACTGATGAACTTCTCACTTACCTTACCCCTATCGCGCATTATGTGGGGAGGATTCTTAGGTGTGATAGGTATCCCTCTGCAGAGCATAGGGTATTGGCAAATTTACAAGTTGATGAAAGAAGGTAGTGAAACGCTCTCAAAGCTTTACAAAGTAGGTATCTGGGGGTGGCTGGTAATGGCAGCTTGTGGGGTGCACCTTAATTGTGCTGTGGTGATGCTTATCTACAAACAGCTTTACCCCACCGATGCAACCTTAGCTCACAATATAGCTACTACCTTTTCTAACAATGTATTAGTGCCTTGCTATTACATTTTTATCGTCTTTTTTCTACTGATGAACATCTCACAGTTCATAGCTTTTGTAAGGAAAAAGACTGTTTATCCTCGCATAGCAGCCCTTTTCAATATGTTTATAGGTATTGGCATCATTCATCTTATAGCCTATTTGTTGCCAGATTCGGCTATTAAAAACGGATTGAATGTATCGGCTATCAGCTTGGGTAATACCCTGATGTTTATAGGGTTGCTTCTTTTTAAAGGTCAGACGAGTCTAACAACTAATAATAATAACTAAAAACTAATTTTATGTATTCAAAAGTATTTTTAACAGCGTGCTCATTAGCATTGCTATTGGTCTCTTGCAAAAAAGACGACAACAACAAACCAGCTCCTGTGCCTCCCAGCACGGTAGAGTACAACGGTAATTTCTTATTAGAAACTTCGGTGAAAAATCCCGATGGGATGAGTGGTAGTTCTTACCTTCAAATCATCCATAAAATGGCAGGAGGTATCGCTGTTGATAACTCTAAAGCTGAACAAATAGAGTTTGGTTCTTCGGTACAAGTAGAAGGCAACAACGTCTACCTTTTCGACACTATGAAAGGCGTAGGTGGTATCACTCAATATACTTATGACCCTGCTACTCAAAAACTTACTAAAGGAGCTACTCTTGCAGGAATTTCTAACTCAATGGTAGGTCATCTCGAAAAAGTAAGTGCTACGAAAGCCTATGTACCTATGTACACACAAGGCGTGGTGTGGATTATCAACCCACAGACAATGCAAAAAACAGGTGAAATCAATCTCGCCCAATACGCTCACGGCGACAGTAGTCCTGAGCCTGCTATGGGTATTATTCGCGATGGCAAGTATTACCTATGTCTTAACCAAATCAACCCTGGAGCAGGTTGGCAACCTTACGCCGACTACCAACAGTGTGATGTGGCTATCATCGACCCTCAAACTGATGTGGTAGAGAAAGTAGTTTCCGAAACCACTACCAAACTCACTTTCCCCACTCGCCCTATGGCACAATGTAAAGGAATGCTCTTTACCAATGAAGCAGGTGACCTTTATATAGCTACCGCAGGTTATTTTGGATATTCCAAAGACAATACTAAATGCGGTTTCCTCTGTATTCCCAAAGGCAAGACTGAATTCGACAGTAGCAAATCGTGGGATATCTCTACTACTCCTATTGCAGGCGCTAAATACAAGCCTTACAAGCCTGCTAGCGTGTATAACTGCCAGTATATAGGCAATGGTAAAGCTGTAGCTTATGTGGGTATCGTGGAACTGGGTGGCGCAAACCCCTATACTGCTAAAAACGCTATGGCAGTACTCATAAATTTCAACAACAAATCTATCAGCCAGATAAGGGGCGTTCCGCTTACAGACGGACATAGTATTCTCATCACCAAACTGAAAGATAGAGTGCTATTTGGTGCTTTCGGTACTGATAAAAGAGGCTTATTCAGTTTCAACCCTGCTACTGAAACTGTAGAACAAGTGCTTAGCACTACTGGAAATCCCGCTTTCTTTCACGAGTTCTAATTCTCAAAATCAGACCTGTCGAACGAGTTGAACAGGTCTGATTCTAACCTCTAACACCTATGAACAAAATACCCGAAACAATGCTCATTACTTTATGGGCAAAAGCTACTGAAAATAAAGAACCTCAACCGTTGTTACGCGATGAGAAGGCTGCTGAGATTATAAACAAAATAGACTATGATTTTAGCCGGTTCAAGAAAGCTAAATTCTCCCAAGCAGGCGTGTGTGTGCGCGCTCACCTGATAGACGAAGAAACACGTGCTTTTATAGATCAACACCCCGATGCAGTAATAATACAATTGGGTACGGGTCTCGATGCTCGTTATGAGCGTTTGGGTTGTCCGAAACTTACCCATTGGTATGACCTCGATTTGCCTGAGGTGATTGCTATCCGGCGTCAGTTTTTTGAGGAGAGCGAAAGACGTAGTTTTTTAGAAATGTCTCTCTTTGATACCGAATGGATAGAGAAAGTAAAAGCTCACCGCAAGCCGATACTCATTATTGTTGAGGGGGTACTGATGTATTTCCCTCCGTTTGAGGTAAAAGATTTTATGATACATCTCTGTGAAGCATTTACTGAGGCTATTATTCTCTTCGATATGCTCGCTTATGCCTTAGTAGGACACGCTAAGAACCACGATACACTAAAAGCAATGGATAAAGACAGGCGCCCTGAATTTCAATGGAGCGAAAAGTATAGCGAGGCGATGGAGCAGTGGCACCCTAAGTTGCACGTGGCGAAAGAGTATTTTATGAGTAAGTACGACCAAGGGCGCTACCCATTTATCTTCCGTATGCTATATAAGATTCCGTATTTTTATAGGCGATTTAACCAGAGAGTGGTGAGATTAGAGATAAGGTAAATAACATAATAAATATTTGATATATAACGTTTTAAATAATATATAGAAAATAAAAGTAGTAAAAAAATTAGGAGATTAAATAATTATTATTACTTTTGTGCTTTCAAAACAGAAATTTTAGTTATATACCTTATTTAATAAATATAAATGAGAACAATACAATTTAGAGAAGCCGTTTGCGAAGCGATGAGTGAAGAAATGCGTCGCGACGAGTCTATTTATTTGATGGGTGAAGAGGTAGCCGAATACAATGGCGCTTACAAAGCCTCTAAAGGAATGCTCGATGAATTTGGGCCTAAACGTATTATTGATACCCCTATCGCTGAAGGTGGTTTTGCAGGTATCTCAGTAGGAGCTGCTATGAATGGTAACCGTCCTATTGTAGAGTTTATGACCTTCAACTTTTCATTAGTAGCGATTGACCAAATCATTAACAACGCGGCTAAAATGCGCCAAATGTCAGGAGGTCAGTTTAATATTCCTATCGTTTTTCGTGGTCCTACCGCTTCTGCTGGTCAGTTGGCGGCTACCCACTCTCAAGCTTTTGAGAACTGGTATGCTAACTGCCCTGGATTGAAAGTAGTAGTTCCTTCTACGCCTTACGATGCAAAAGGACTCTTGAAGTCGGCTATCCGTGATAACGACCCTGTTATCTTTATGGAATCTGAACAAATGTACGGCGATAAAGGTGAAGTGCCAGAAGAAGAATACACTATTCCATTAGGCGTTGCCGATATCAAGCGTGCGGGTACTGATGTAACTATCGTTTCTTTCGGTAAAATTATTAAAGAAGCGCATAAAGCTGCTGATATTTTAGCCAAAGAAGGTATTGAGTGTGAAATCATCGACTTGCGTACTGTACGTCCGCTTGACTTTGACACGGTATTCGCATCGGTTAAGAAAACTAATCGCTTAGTGATTTTGGAAGAAGCGTGGCCTTTTGCCAGTGTATCTTCTGAAATTACTTATCAAGTACAAGAGCACATCTTCGATTATCTTGATGCGCCTGTACAACGCATTACTACCACTGATACGCCAGCACCATTCTCTTCAGAGCTTTTGAAAGAGTTTTTGCCAAATGCTGACGACGTAGTAAAAGCGGTAAAAAAAGTACTTTATAAATAAGAATTTGCTATCATTTTTATTTTTTTAAAAGTTATATTTTATTTTTTAGTCTTCACGATTTTTCCTCATCGTGAAGACTTTTTTTCGTTTAAGAGCGTTAATCTTTTGTTAAACTTTTGATAGGAAAGCAAAAGAATAAAAGTTATGCTTGTAACACAAATTAACGTCTTCATTGTTTATGAACTATTAAAATGATGCTAAATAAGCTCATTATAAGGGCGTTGTTTTAACATATTATTGATTTCTGAAAGAAAAGAAAAAGATACAGAGGTGGTTTATATAACTTGTAAGGATTAAGAATTTTTCAGTATCTTTGTGCGAAATTAGGAGGGGAATTATATATGCCATTAGAGAGCACCATAAAAGTAGATAAAAAAACCACCTTGTACATTTGGGAGGTAAGGGAGGAGCTTGCTGTGTTGGAAGAAGAAACTCCTCTTACTCCTGAACAAAAGGAGAGTTACAATGCTATTAGCAATGAGAGGGCTAAAAAGAACTTTTTAGCTACGCGTTTATTGCTAACTCAGTTAGGACACGCCCCCAATTCTTTGCATTACAATGCTTACGGGAAGCCTTTTTTAAAGGGAAAAGATTTTATTTCGATTAGTCATTCGTTTGATAAAGTTGTGGTGATGATAAGTAATAAACCTGTGGGGGTGGATATTGAGAAGAAACGAGAGAAAATATTGCGTATTGCACATAAATTCACTCAATGGAATTATCGCTCAGCGAATTACTCGATTCACAACATCATTCAGAAACTTACAATGACGTGGTGTGCCAAAGAAGTAGGTTTTAAAATTCACAACAAACCTACACTTACCTTAAACGATGTGAGGGTAAAAGACTTTTTTCCTAATGACAAGGAGACGGATATTAAGATAGGAAACACTATGTATAAGGTCTTTTTTGTTTTGATAGAAGATTTTGTTTTAGGATATTGCAAAGCCAATAAATAAACATTTTGGTTATACACAGGAACAAATGGTAGATTTTGTAGTTGTACAAAGTTTGCCATTTGTTTTTTTATGTTAATGAATGTGAGTTGGATGTAATTCTCAGAAATTAGAAAAATGAGAAAATGAGAAAATTAGGAAATGAGAAAATGGGGTGTGAGGTTGAGTTTAGAGGAATGAGGCTGTGCCTCAGAAATTAAACAAATTTTAAACAAAATCAAGGCTACGCCTTGTAAACCAGCGGAGGTATTGTCAGTTTATTCAACTTTGGCAAAGGTGCGAGCCACACGGGCAGTCGTAGCACGACAGGCGATTAACTTTGCCAAAGTGTGCACCTCAAAAACGATAGGTTGGGGTTATTAGGAAGATTCGGAAGATATCGGAGAAGAACGGAAGAGAGCTGAGAGAAGTTTTGGTGAAAAAAGGGTGTAAGATGGGTGGGGTTAGCTTATAGAGAGCTTATAGGAAGCTTATACGAATCTTGGACGATTGGTATAGGAAGGGTATATAAGTGGTTGATTAATAGTATTATATAACAAGGCTAAAAATGGTAAAAAGAGGGTTTCGAGGCGAAAGAAAAGGGAATCCTCACCCCGATCACATACTCTCCTATTCGGAGACTTCTCCCAAGGAGAGGGGGAATGTGGAGACGGAAAGGAGAGGGGATAATTAGAGAATTAGGAAATTTGGAAATGAGAAAATATGGTAGTGTGAGGTCTTAGGCGGTAGGCAATAGGGGGGAGTGTGACGGAAAATCGAAAGAAACCTCCCCCTTACACATACTCCGCTCTCGCGGACTTCCTCAATGAGGGGGAATGTAGTGACGGGAATGACGGAGATAATGTGGGGAAAATATCTTTCTATACACACTCTCGGCTATTGATAGTCACATACTCGGCTAATGTTATTTTAAGAGGTTTTTAGGGAATTTTTGGAGATTGCCTCTTTGAGTATGGGGAGGGCACTTTTTTCAATCAGCTTAGAAGCGGTGAGGAGGGTGATTACTTTGTGAGGTTTAAGCATCTCTAAGAAAGATGCAAAAGCGGGGTTTTCCAAGAGTTCTTGGGTATAATCTGCTTTGAAATCTTCGAATTTGCCGTCTTGATGATAGCGTTTGCGCAAAGCTGTGGAGGGAGCTACCTCTTTCGCCCAAAAATCTAAATGAAGTGCTTCTTTTTTAATGCCACGAGGCCAAAGCCTATCGGCTAAGATACGAAAGCCGTCCTCAGGGCTTTCTGCTTCGTATACGCGTTTTAATTGTATTTTCATAGTAACAAGACCATTGCAAAAAATATACCAATTAGGATTTAATGATTAGTGATTAATGTTTAATAGTTAATGATTAAGAAGCGGAGAAGGGCTGGTTGTAAGCAGTAGGAGTATTGTAAGTGGTATGCTTTAAGGATTAAAACCTGCCCTTAATCCCTAAGGCTTTGGCTTTACTAAGCGCAGCTTTGGCTTCTGCCTCACGTCCAAGTTCGTTGTAGAGCAAATACAAATCGTAATAGATTTGGGCGTTTTTGGGTTCGTACTTCAAGGCTTCGTTTAAGAAGCTTTCTGCCTTGTCGTTTTGGGCTTTGCCACTGTAAAGAACGGCGAGGTTTAGGCGAATGTAGTTCAGCTGTTTGTCTTTCAGCAGAGCGCGCTCGTAGAAACGAATGGCGTTATCGGTATCGTTTATCTTCACAAAATAGTCGCCTGCCGTAGCGCTTCCTAATGGAAAATCGGACTGTGAAAGCACAAACTCCTTATACTCTTGGTGTGCTTGTTCAAATCGGTTATAGACCCTGCAAGCCTCTAATCCTTTTTGGGTGAGCAAGGCATTAGCCGCGAGCATACGCACCGCCTTCACCTTATCGGTAAGTAAGGGCAACAAATCATTTTCATAGAGATTCAGAGGATATTCGCTAATAGCGACCACGGCACGATAACGCGTTTGTGGGTCGGGATTGTGGAGTTCTTTTTTAATAAGCGCAAAGCTCTTTTCAGAAGGGTGATTGCCCAGATAGTGAATGGCTCCCGCACGCACAATGGCGGGGGTTGTTTTGTCTTCTAACAGACTACTGAGTGCGGTGATATTTCCTTTACTTCCTTTAATAAGATTTTCGGCGAAATGCGGTTTGCGCTGTTTGCCGTACCACTTGGTAACAGCTTCGGCTGCCCACCCAGCGGTTTTATCGGTATGACAAGCATTGCAAGCGTTGGGTGTACCGTACTGAGCAGACAAATCGGGGCGAGGGACGTAGAAATTGTGGTCGTGGCGCACATCGTTGCCCATATAAGTGCGGGTAGGCATATGGCACACACGGCAATCGGTTTCGGCTGGGTTGCCCTTATGGAAAGTGTGTACCTGAGAAGCGTACTTAGGCGCGTGACACTGCAAACACACTTTGCTACCTTCGGCTTTCAGCTTGCCTGTGTGAGGCGAATGGCAAGAGGTACAGCGCACGTTTTGGTGATACATTTTGCTTTGCAAGAAAGACGAATATTTATAGTTTTCACCTAACACTTGTCCGTCGGGAAAATAAAGGTCGGTTACGGGCACTTCGGGCAGATATTCGTCCATTACCTCTGTTACCATAGCGTGGTGCTGGGTTACCTCTCCCCTACGCGTATGGCAAGGCATACAGGCATTGAGTTCTTGGGTTTGCGAGGAAAGGACAAACGTGCGAGTTTTGCCCTTACTCTCGGCGTGCGTTTTAGCCCCTCCGTGGCAGGACTCACAACTTACGGTGAGTTCGCTATAAGTAGTGTGATAGGAGTCGGTATAAGGGTTGAGGTTTTTTTGCAGGTTGGTGCTATGGCAAGAGGCGCACATCAGGTTCCAATTCTGTCCTGCTTGCGTCCAATGCAGGTAATCATCGGGGGGAATTACCTCACCTGCGTATTGGTGAAACCACTTGTTTTGGCGGCTATCCCACGACTGACGGAAGACTTGCTTTTTGCCGTTAGGAAAATCGGTAATATATTGTTGTAGGGGGTAATAACCAAAGGTATACAATACCTCATAGTCTTTGTAAGAGCCATCTTCGCTTTGTGTATGAATAAAAAATTTGCCATCGCGCTTGAAGAAACGAGAAGTGATGCCATCGGCGGTATAGGTAGCGTTATTGAAATTGCCGAGTACGGTGCTATCGTTAGCGATTTGCATTGCCTTGTAATGGTCGGAGAGCGTCCATTCATTATACTCTTTTAGGTGACACTGCTTGCAGGAAGCCGAACCTATGTAGTCCTGAGGAGTTTCTTTATTAATATCATCTACGGAGGTATACGTCTCCTGATTAGTAGTTTTGAAGAATAGAAAGACAATGCCCGCAAGGCATAATAGAACAGCAAGAGCTATCAATAGTTTTTTCGACATAAAGAAACATTTAGGCGGTTTTCTTACAGCGGGGCAAAGGTACAAAAACAATATTTAATATACAACGGATAAGACGGTTAAAAATCCTAATAAAAGAGCCCTAAAACATTAAAAATTAACAAATGTAATTACTTATATTAAAAACTCTTGCATTATTGAAACCTTTTTACTACTTTTGCGCAAAATTAAATATAGATGACAAAACTGAGAATGTTGTACGCTTGGGCTCTCTTCTTGCTGGTAATTTTTAGTGTTACAGCACAGAACATAGAGGTTTCAGGTACTGTAAAAGATGAAAAAGGTGAGCCTTTATTAGGTGTATTGGTATTAATCAAGGGCACCCAGCACGGTGCCGCTACCGATATGGACGGGAATTATACTATCCAAACCAAAGTGGGAGAAACGTTGAGTTTTTCGATTTTAGGAATGAAGACAGTAGAGAGAAAAATAACCGCCTCCACCAAACGATTAGACATAGTGCTTAAAGACGATGTACAAGAGCTTGAAGAGATGGTGGTTACCGGCTATGGAGCTCCTAAGCTCGCCAGCCGTACCGTTGCACAAGTCGCACAAGTGCAAGGTAAAGATGTGAGTGCCGCTCCGGTAGCCAGCGTATCCGATGCCTTACAAGGACGATTAGCAGGGGTAGTGGTAACCAGCGATTCAGGTCGCCCAGGTAGCAATAGCGATATCCTTATCCACGGGTATAACAACTTCCAAGGCGCACTACGAGGTGAAAGAACCCAAGAACCTCTCTATATAATGGATGGAATAGCCGTAAGCAGTAGTGTGATGAGCAGGTTCAACCCTAACGATATCGAGAGTATTACGGTACTTAAAGACGCGGCTTCTACCTCTATCTACGGGGCTCGTGCCGCCAATGGGGTGATACTCATCACCACCAAAAAAGGACGTAATAACGAGCGTACAAGCGTAACCATCAGTCACCAACTCGGTTTTACAGCGCTTACCAATGCCAGCCGTAAGTTTTTTGACGATATGATGACCCCACGCGAGTATATGGACTTTTGGATAGAAAAAAATCCTGAAGCAGTAAACTTGGCTGTAGGTAAGTTCAGTTCAAGCAAGGATGTAGCGAGACAGTCAGCAGATAAAATCTTAGCCGATAATCCTTACAATACGCGTTGGGATAAAGTTTTCTTCAGAGATTTTGTACCGTTGATACGTACTGATGTCTCTATTTCAGGAGGTACTAATAATAGTACTTATTATTTGTCGTTTGGGCACTTCAGCCAAGAGGGTTCTACAGCACCTCGCAGCGATTATCGTCGTTATACTGTCAATGGTAGTATCAATACCCAAATCACTAAATGGTTAAAAACAGGCTTCTCATTTGCAGCAGGACATACCGAGCGCGAAGGAGGTTCCACCCTCAACACCCCTAAGGTGATAGCTTTGCCACTTTACAGTCCTACTTACGAAGATGGTAGACGCAAAAACTATATCCCCGGAATCACCAGTCGTTCAGCTGGTTTCTACCACCCCGACTACTATGCCGAAACACACCCTAGCAACTCTTTTTCCGATGACTTCTTGCCTTCGGGGTTCGTCTCTATAGAGCCTATTAAAAACCTCATATTCAAAACACAAGGAGGAATACAATACGGGTATGGCGAATCAGAACTAAAAGAGTTGCCTTCGTTTATAGATTATAAGTTTTTCGATGACCCTAATCCTTACACTTCAGTGTCTAACAGTCGTACACTCAGAAAAACAATTACTAACACGTTAGAATATCGCTTTCTGTTAGGAGAAAACAAAAAACATAGCTTCAATGTGTTATTAGGACAAGAGTCGGTTGAAAATAGCAGTAAACAATTAGATGCTACTACTTTCGGACAACCTTCAGAAGGGCTAACAATGCTCCGACACGGTAGTAAAGATAAAAGAATAGAAGACCAAAAGACTGTAAGTACTTTCAATTCTTATTTCGGAAGAGTGGAATACTCTTATAACACTCGTTACTTCTTAGACCTATCAATGCGTCGCGATGGTTCGTCAGCTTTTGGTAAAAACAACCACTACGGTAACTTCTGGGCAATAGGAGCGATGTGGAAACTCAAACAAGAGAACTTTTTGAAAGATGTAAAATGGCTTTCAGACCTCAATTTGCGTTTCAGCACAGGGCTTTCAGGAAATGCTTTAGGAGGCTACAAACATATCACTACCATAAAACCAGACAATTTCTATCAAGGTAAAACAGCTTATACAGTAGGTAGCTTGGGTAATCCTGATCTACGTTGGGAAGAGCAACGCAAAACTACTGTAGGGCTTAATATTGTGATTGATAGAGGTACTTCTTTCAATATCGAGTACTACGACCGCGAGACTTACGATATGATTTCAAGCCGTGAGCTCAATAGTACTTCAGGGCAAAATCAATTCTTTGACAATGCAGGAGGTATGCGCAACCGTGGGATAGACTTCACTTTCTCATCAGTAGTCTACAGAAGTGAAAATCAAGACTTGAGCATTCGTCCTTACTTCAACGTAAACTATAACAAGCAAGAAATAACTGCTCTTTTTGGCAATAAAACCTCTAATGTGGTTCCTTCTTCTGAAATAGGGTATAAATTAGGTCGTGCCCTTGAATGGGCAGCCGTTATTCCCAAAGGCGTAAACCCTACCACCGGACAAATGGAGTATTACATACCAGGTGATGACCGTATGGAGCAAGTAACTGATGATAATAGAGTAACAACTACTTACGACTCTAGTAAATTAGGACAAACCACAGGCAAGAAAATGCAAGCTCCTATCAATGGTGGATTCGGTTGGAATATCAGCTATAAAACTTTCTCGCTCGATATGGCATTCTCTTTTTCGTTGGAAAAATATAAGTGGAACTACGATATGAAGTACACCGAAAATCCTGACCAGTTTGGCGATCACAACCTAAGTAGAAAAATATTAGACTATTGGAAAAATCCAGGTGATAACACCCGCCACCCTAAGATAAACACTACCACCTTCGTAAATTCATCGGATGCGCGTATGATACAAGATGCCTCATTTATGCGTTTAAAAAATATTACCCTTAGCTATAGCCTCCCGAAAGAAGTTATCAAACAATTGAATTTCTTTGAAGGAGTACGCCTATATGCTACCGCCCGCAATATCTTTACGCTTACCAAATACGAAGGTGCAGACCCTGAGTACAATAATGCTATTTCATCAGGTGGCTATCCTCCTTCTCGTCAATTTACCTTAGGGGTAGATGTTAATTTTTAAAAATGTAAAACAATGAAAAAGATTTATAAAATAATAACTTTAGTAGTAGCTCCTCTGTTCTTTACCGGCTGTTTCAACCTCGACCAACAACCTTATGAAGATTTGAGCCAAGCTAACTCTTTTAAAACCGTACAAGATGCTCAATCTTGGGTGAATGGTATGTATGGTAAGTTGCGTACAAACATATACGGAAGTGCTATGTATGCTACCGACTTGCAAGCTGATTTCCTGAATATGGCCTTAAGAGACGGTACTAACGAAACGATTACAAACTTTCAAAACTGGACGTTGTTTACTGTCAATAATGCAGCTACAGCAACTATTTGGCAACGCTATTGGGGGGCAATACAAAATATAAATATAGGTTTAGAGGGGATTCCTACTATTACTATTCCCCAAGAAAATTACCGCACCGATGCGGCACAAATAAAGCACAATATGGGCGAATTGTATTTGGCACGTGCTTATTACTACACCTATCTGCTTACGCATTATTGCCCTACCGACGAGGCTTCAGCTTATGGATTGCCTTTGCTAAGCGGGCCTACTATCAACAATTTTCCTAACAGAAGTACAGTAGGACAGACTTACGACTTTATTTTGGCCGATATAGCACAAGCCGAAACTCGCCTTAGTGATGTAACAGGTGCTTTAGGGTCAGAGAAGTTTACCAAAGATGCAGTTGCAGCACTCAAGGCACGTGTATTGCTTTATAGAGGCAAGTGGGCAGAGGCTTATGCCGCAGCTACTTCAATTATTGGTAGTCGTTATAGCTTAGTGAGTAGTAGTAGTGATTTAGAAAAGGTATGGAAAGATGATGATACAGCAGAAAGTATCGTACAGCTCTATGCTAAATATGATATAGGTAATACCGCCGAATTGCCTTCAGCTAACGATGTCTATTTAGGATACCAAAGAGAATGGAACTACAGATTGCGTAGATTTGAGATAAAGTATTTGCCAAAAGCAATACCTACTCAAGATTTCGTAAATTTGTATAACGACAACGACTACCGTAAGTCTATTTATATCAAAAAACTTTTTGCTAACTATGGTAGTGCTACTTTCAACGATTTGTATTTGGTAAATAAATACCCCGATAACCCTTTGCTAAAACAAACACCCAATGGTTCGTCTACTTATATGCACCGTCCTAAGGTGTTCCGTATTGCCGAAATATACCTAATAGCTGCTGAAACTGCGTATAAAAACGGTGATCAAACTAATGCTAAAACCTACTTAGACAGATTGCGTACCGCTCGTGGTATCGGTAGTGTAACCTATACCGACCTTTGGACAGAGATTCAAAACGAACGCAACCGCGAACTTGCTTTCGAGGGCTTCCGTATGGCAGACATCAAGCGTTGGAATTTGGGCGTAGTACGTGGTACTCCTCAGAACCTCAGTGCTATTGTTTCAGACCCTGCTGACCAGTATTACCAGCTTAATATCCCTGCAGGGAATTATAAAATGGTTTGGCCACTTCCACCAAGTGATATCCTTTATGAGAAAGGCAAAGCCAATTGGCAACAAAACCCAGGTTGGTAAAACAATGATTAATTGCCAATACAATAAAGAGATTTAAAATATGTTTGAAATAAAAAAGCGGTCTTAGTAGACCGCTTTTTTTATTATCATTAACTATTTATCTCCAAAAGTAGTAAGCTACTACTGATATAAAGATAATACAAAGAATATTCAATACAAAACCTGCTTTTATCATATCGCGCTGACTTACTTTGCCCGTGCCGTAAGCTATGGCATTAGGAGGCGTAGCCACAGGCAACATAAAGGCACAAGAGGCTCCTATACCTATAATAAGTGAAAGACCCAAAGGATTAACTCCTAAGTTTTCGGCTACGGAGATGAAGATAGGCACTAAGAGAGCTGCACTGGCAGTATTGCTGGTAAATTCAGTTAGGAAAATGATGAAGGCTGCTACCATAAGTCCTATTACAAAATAGTTGCTATCAGCGATGAGAAACTGCACAGAGTCTACCAATGCCTTACTCGCCCCCGATTGTGTAAGGATAACACTTAGTGAGAGTCCGCCTCCGAAGAGCATTAGCACACCCCAATCGGTGTTTTCTTGTATTTGTTTCCATTCGGCTACACCAAAGAAACATACGAACACGGCAGCAATCATTGCAACCACTGCATCAAAGTCTTTGATTTTCTCGATGCCTATAAAAGAAGTGAACGTTTCGTTAATCAGGTCGCTAAATATCCAGCAAAGGGCTGTGATAAGGAAGATGAGAATGGTAAGATACTGCTTGCCGTTGAGCTTATCTACTATACCTTCAGTAGAGGTGATTTTAATGTTTAGTTTCGGACGGAACACTACATACAACGTACCAATCATCAAAGGCATTAAACCTAAGACTGTAGGCATACCATAGCGCAACCATTCTGAGAATGTGATGTTCAGTTGAGAGGCAACAATGGCATTCGGTGGGCTACCTACCAAGGTACCCATACCTCCTATACTCGCACTATAAGCAACCCCGAGTATTACAAAGGCATACGTACCTTTATTACTTTCGTAGTCGATGTTTTTAAGCAAACCCATTGCCAAAGGGATAATCATTGCAGCAGTAGCTGTATTACTGATACCCATAGAGAGCAAAGCCGTAGCCAAAAAGAGGAAGAATACCGCCAACAGGAAATTACCTCTGGCTATAGCAATCACCTTATGAGCGATGTACTTGTCAAGCTTTTGCACGCTCAGAGCAGTAGCAATAGCGAAACCTCCAAAGAATAGGAAGATTGTAGGGTTTGCAAAAGCTTGTAGGGCACTTTTGGTACTCTCTAAGCCCAAGAGTATTGCCAATACAGGAACTAAGAGTGCTGTAACGGTAATGTGTATGGCTTCGGTAAGCCATAAGATAGCGACAAAGGCAAGAAGCGCCAAGCCTTTATTAGTAGGCTCTTCATAAGGAAGCAACCCATAGAGCAAAAAGCCTACCGCCAATGCGATGGCTATAATCACGGAACGTTTGATGTAATTGGTCAGCATATATTAGGGTTTTTGTTATTAGCAAAGCACGTAAGCAATTTACGGTTTTATCTTCACCGCATATTTCTTTTCCGAAACAATTACAATCCCTTTTTGGAGCAAAAGATTATTCGGCAAACTTATCTGTTCGCCTTCTGTTGTTTTCAAAAGAGTATAGAAAGATTTTATATCGATTATTTTAGCCTCGATAGGATAATCTTTATCTAAAATCTTAATCGTATCACCTATTCTAAACGGAGAAGAGAAAAACACGATAATCCCCGCTGTAATATTGCTCAAAATCGACCATTGGGCAAAAAACGCCACCCCTATTACAGTAAGTATCGAAGTAACAAAAAGGAAGAGTTGTTCGGTTTTTATTCCCCAAATAGAGACAATGGTAAGGATAGCTAACGCATAAATAAAATAGTCTATATACTTCTTTACTAAATGAGTACGACTCTCATCGAACTCCGCTTTTTTTCCGAACTTATTGATGATAGAGTTCACCAAGTAACGCAAAGCAATAAAGACCACCAATGCAATGGCAGTAGCGATAATTTGATATAGGTAGTCTTGTATATAGTTCATATAACTTTACTTCGCGATATTCACAGCACGAGTTTCACGTATTACCGTTACTTTCACTTGACCTGGGTAGGTCATATCGGTTTGGATTTTTTGCGATAAGTTGAATGATAGTTCTGCGGCTTTATCGTCGGTTACTTTTTCGCTTTCTACGATTACACGTAACTCACGACCTGCTTGGATTGCATAGGCTTTCTTCACACCTTGGAAAGTGAAAGCAGCATCTTCGAGGTCTTTAAGGCGTTGTATATACGAATCGAGTACTTGGCGACGTGCTCCTGGACGAGCCCCACTAATAGCATCGCATACTTGTACGATAGGCGAAAGCAAGGAGGTCATCTCAATCTCGTCGTGGTGTGCCCCGATGGCATTGCACACTTCGGGTTTTTCGCCGTATTTCTCTGCCCATTCCATACCGAGGAGTGCGTGAGGAGTCTCACTTTCTATCTGCGGTACTTTACCAATGTCGTGCAAGAGTCCGGCACGTTTGGCAAGTTTAGGGTTCAAGCCTAATTCGGCTGCCATTACTCCGCAGAGCTTGGCTACTTCGCGTGAGTGTTGCAAGAGGTTCTGCCCATATGACGAACGGTATTTCATACGTCCTACACATTTTACTAACTCGGGGTGCAATCCGTGGATACCGAGGTCAATTACGGTGCGTTTACCTATTTCTACAATTTCTTCTTCTATTTGTTTGGTAGTTTTTTCAACCACTTCCTCAATACGTGCAGGGTGAATACGCCCATCGGTTACGAGCTTATGCAAAGAAAGACGTGCGATTTCGCGACGTACCGAGTCGAAGCAAGAGAGGATAATCGCTTCGGGGGTATCGTCTACAATGATTTCGACCCCAGTAGCTGCTTCGAGGGCACGGATGTTGCGACCTTCACGACCGATGATACGACCTTTCACCTCGTCAGACTCGAGATTGAATACCGATACGCAATTGTCTACTGCTTCCTCAGTGCCTATACGCTGAATGGTGTTGATGATGATTTTGCGCGCTTCTTGGTGAGCAGTAAGTTTGGCTTCCTCAATGGTATTTTGAATATAAGCCATCGCGTCGGCTTGGGCTTCACTGCGCAATGAATCGGTGAGTAGTTTCTTAGCTTCTTCGGCAGACAAGCCTGAAATAACCTCTAATTGTTGTACCTGACTTTTGTGTAGGCGGTCTATTTCTTCTTGTTTCTTGTCGAGGGTCTGCAAGCGAAAGTCGGCTTCTTCTGTTTTCTTTTCCAACTCATCTTTTAGGCGCTTATTTTGTGCCAATTCATTAGACACTTGCGACTCTTTATCGCGTATACGCTTCTCAGCCTCTGCCATTTTTTTATCTTTGGCGGAGATTGTTTTTTCGTGTTCAGCTTTTAGTTCAAGGAACTTCTCTTTTGCTTGGAATATCTTGTCTTTTTTGATATTTTCAGCTTCGGCTTTAGCATTTTTCAGAAGAACGTCGGCTTCATTCTTAGCGTTGAGAATGATTTTAGAGGCGTTCTTCTTTTCCAGCGATTTGGCGATAGCGAACCCTATGAAAAGGGCAATGATAAAAACTGCAATACTTATAATAACTGTACTATCCATCTTTGTTGTTTAAAAAATAAAATATTGATATAAAAAATGCCTATATTGATTAATATGTTTCACGTAAAACTCTGAAAAACAGGTTTAGGGATACTCAGTGGGGCAAGTATCCGGCAACTGAAGACCGGCGCGCTTTAACCGCTGTAACTCTCCCTTTTGTGAAATGTTAATGTTGAGTTTACCGAAAGGACAATCAATATAGGCAGTAAGTTTTCTATGTAAAGGAACGTGTTTTAACCTATTTGGTTTAAGGCGTTGTACACCTGTGCTAAGGCTTCTTTGAGGGATTCATCTTCGTGCGTTTCGTTGAGTTTGGCTTGTTCTATTTCTCTTGCCAAAGCGATAGCACACATTGCTAAGCCATCTTGTTTATCGCGCAGTTCATAAACGGTTTCAAAATCTTGAATCATATCGTTTATCTTTTTAGCGGCTTTTCTAAAACCCTCTTCCTGTTGTGGAGCAATGGTTAAAGGGTATAACCTATCGGCTACCGAAAGTTTAATTCTCAATCCGTCCTGTTCCATTGCTATTGTTTAGTGAGCTGAGTGATACACGCATCGATTTCGCGAATGAGCGTATTGAGCTTCAATTTAGTTTCTCTTTTACTATCTTTACTGCCTAATATACGGTTGGCTATGGCGAGTGTTTCGTTCTTCTCTTTCAGTGTAGTGATAGTGCTTTCAAGCGACTGTTTCTCACTGCGAAGTTCTTCAATGGTTTGTTTTAGCTTGCCATTTTCTTCCCTAAGACTATTGAATTTGCTCTGTAAGACAATGGCTTTCTCTTCTAATAACGCTACCAACTTTTTTAAATCACTCATCAAACAGCGAACTTTGTATATTTGGGGCAAAAATACGCTTTCTTTTTAAAAAAAGCAATTTTTTTAGAAAATAAATGAAACTGAGAAATGTAAGATTTTCATAATCAACATAAAAAAGGATTTTTAAGTTTTAAAGAAAGTCATACCTCAGCGTTGTTATAAATGAAAATCACTTGATTGTATTACAAGTTGATGATTTTCTTTGCTTAGTTTTAACAAAGGGTTGAATTAACTTATTGATTATAAACCTTCCTCCCTTACACATACCCAGCTATCGCTGGCTTCCTCAAAGAGATAACCTCCCCCCAGCCCCCTCCAAAGGGGGAGATGTGATGCAAAAGCGACTATGAAATTGTAAATCAGAGACAATCATTTCTCAAACATTGATTCACATTATAAATTAACATTTTCTTTATTTTGTTGTTTTGCTAATAGGTAATTTACCGCAGTAGCAGCAGCGTGTAACCCAAAAGCGGCTGGCATAAAGCTAATGGTACCATAGAAAGACTTTTTATAGTCGAGACCTTCGGTGCGCTGCATAGAATCCTTGGAAACTATTTCGGAAGAGAATACGGCTTTTATACCTGAGTGAATACGCTCGTTTTTGAGTCGTTTGCGAATAAACTTTGCCAACGGACAGTTATATGTTTTCATCAGGTCGGTTACTTTTATTTGGGAAACATCGGTAGCACCTCCAGCGCCCATACAACTCACGAGCTTTACGTGCCTGCGTTTGGCTGCGAGAATAAGGTTCAGCTTAGGGGTAATACTATCGATACAGTCGATAACATAATCGAAGTGGGGTGTTACGATTTCCCAAGCGCGCTCAGGGGTGAGGAATTCGTGAATGACGGTGAGTTTCAGCTCGGGGTTGATATCCAAAAGACGTGCTCTCATCACTTCGGTTTTGGCTTGTCCTATCGTAGAATGAAGGGCGGGCAACTGGCGGTTGATATTAGAGAGGGAAACGGTATCAGCATCGACAATAGTGAGAGCTCCTACGCCTGCACGAGTTACAAATTCGGCAGCATAAGAGCCTACGCCCCCTAAGCCTGCAATGAGGATATGGGCATTTTGCAAAGTGGTAATACCTTGTTGTTTAATTAAAAGCTCTGTACGTTCTAACCAATGATTATTCATATTTAAAAAAGCCCCATCGCAAAGGAAAGGGCTTATAATTCGCTTTTATAGTGCCGATAACAGTGCTTGTCTGCAAGGACACTTTCTACTTAAATAATTCAGAATGACTTCCAAGCCTCATCAAATAGATTACTTTTTCTTCATTATCTTGTATCCATATAATAAGAAAATCTCCTTCTATATGGCATTCTAAACAGTCTTTATATTGCCCTTTTAAATAATGAGGTTTCATTTCATTAGGAATGCCTTCTACTCCTTATTCTCTGTAAAATATCAATTACACTAAGAACTTTTTCTATCTTCTTAGAGCTTTTGCTATATCTTTTTTTGTCTTTTTTGAAAGCTACAGTTGCTACAACATCAAAAATTATTTCTTCTTCTTCAAAGCTGTTCATCATCTATATCTTTAAAAAGCTGTCTAACGTCTTTATACCTTTTCATAAGGTGACCTTTTTCTTTCACTTCCTGAAAAGCTTTCTGTGTTTCCTCGTTAGGAATAGCTGTTTCAATAGGATATGTTTTTTTTCCTTCTTTTTTACTCAAAAGAACTGTTTTTACTTTGAACTTTTCGAACAAACTTAAGAAAGTAGGGAAATCAGCTTCATTGATAGTTGCTTGTAATGTGATTGTATTCATAATACTACTATTTTTTGGTAAAAGTATAAAATCTTTTTTATTTAACAAAGTATTATTTACTTCTTCAAAAAAAGCCTGTCTGAGAGGCTCTGTTTTGTGAAGGCGATTTGCCAATCGCCCCTACAATATAACTAAAAGCAATTGATTATAATTAACTTTGCCAAAGGGGCGACTCGCTCCTTTGGCAAAGTGTAGCGACGCAAATGCGATTTAAATCTTTTTTACTCTTCTTTCGTGGCGACCGCCTTCAAAAGGGGTGTTGAGAAAGGTATTGGCTATATCTACGGCTTGCTCAATGGCGGTAAAGCGGGCGGGAATACTTAGCACATTGGCATTGTTATGGGCACGGGCAAGAGCAGAGAGCTCTTTTGTCCAGCAAACTGCACAGCGGATGTGAGGGTGCTTATTGGCGGTCATTGCAATGCCGTTACCACTACCGCAAATCACAATACCAAGGTCGGCTTTGTTTTCTTCTAAGGCTTTGGCTACGGCGTGACCAAAATCGGGGTAGTCTACACTTTCAGAGGTATCGGTACCGCAGTTGAGTACTTCTATTCCTTTACTTTCCAAAAAAGCTACAATGGCTTTTTTATAATCGACTCCTGCGTGGTCATTCCCTATGACTATTTTCATTTTAGTTATGAGTATTTAATTTATTGACGATGTCTATAATTTTATTGAAGTTCACTACAATTTCTTCATTTGTTGATTTTATGAAGTGATTATTTCCTTCTAAGGTTCCATATAAACCATCGAAAGTGGTTTTGATAAGGTTTTCTATTTCGGTATTAGTAGGATATTTCACTCGATAGCCCTCAGCTTGGCGTGCCATCAGTTCTATATGTGCATATACTACTCCATATTGATATAAATCTTCATAGGTTTTTTTGGCTTCGGCTAAGTCGATAGTACTTTTTTTATCACTATAATTTTGGATGGCTCCTTTTGAGATTCTTGTTCCTTCTACCCAAGTGCTATGTTGTGTAGCATATTTGTATTTATCCTTAGGATATTGAGGATGTTTTTCGATAGTGGTGAGCAAGGTATTGTACTCGGTGATGGTTTGTTCAATAAGCTTTTTGTACTCACTTACCTCAGTAATATTGGTTTTGTAATAAGGGATATCTGCCTTATGAGCTATTTGATCAATGAAAAGAGGTTTTGAAAAAACAGTTACTTGAAAACTACCACGTTCTTGCTTTTTATCAGTAACTATACTTACTTTTGTTGTACCTATTTTTTTGGCAATAAAAGTCAAGGTGTTATTAATTATTTCACCCTTTTGAGTAAGTACTTCAGCTTTTTCAATCTGTACTTTATCAGTAGGATTGAGCGTACCTGTGAAAGTAATAGTAGCCGTTTTAGTAAGCTCTATATCCACTTTATTAACACTAAATTGTAATTGAGGTACTGAAGGTTCGTTATTACCATCGTCCTTTTTACACCCTGTAGTAAGGCTTAGGGTAAGAGCCATTGCTGTAAAGATAAAAATATTCTTCATATGTAAATTTGATTTTGGGTGCAAAGGTACGACATAATTAGCAAATTAGCAAATTAGGTGCTACAGTGTTCGCATTTAATATTAACGCGGTAAACTGCTTATTTAAGTCTCACACGAATTTCACAAATTTCACGAATTTTTGATATCCTTATTATTAAATACCAATCAAGAGTTGAATTAACTAATTGATTATAAATCTCCCCCCTTACACATACCCAGCTTTCGCTGGCTTCCTCCAAAGGGGGAGATGTGACGAAAAAGCGACTATGAAGTTATAAATCAGAGATAATTATTTCTCAACCCTTGATTCACATTAATAATTATGTATTATTTAATAAATTGTTTATAAGCTTCACGTAGAGCATCGGCTTGGGCTTTATTGGGGCTTTGGGTGTACATATCGTCAAAATATGCAAAAGAAACTACTTTGGTTACTTTGGGAATGGAGAAGGCGGTAGTGAGTTGTTGTTTGACTCTATCGAAAGTGGCGGGATGAAAAGGTACCTGACCATTAGGTGAGGCAAAAGTTTCGAGGTCTGACCAAAATACGCCTTTATAGTTTTTGTTTTCCTGAAATAGTCCGCGCTCAGCCGCTTGGTAGTACTCAGCAAGGCGATTGAGGGTTACGTGTTGTGCCCCTACCCCATCTTGTAACATAATGATTTCTAAATTACTCTTAGCGAGTTCAGCCATAAAGTGTTGCAACTGTTCGGGAGACGAAAGTGCACTATTCCAAAAGGCAGCAATTGAAACGGGTTTGTTATTCAGCTGGTGCAAACGATTAGAGATGCGGTCTATAAATTTCTCTCTGAAAAGAGCTATCTTATCATCGGTATTATAAGCATAAGGCTCGGGTTCGTGTGGGATATACCACCCTTTGAAGGCTGGGTGAGTACCAAACTGGCGTTGGATATCTTCGGCAATGGCAATACAATAATTGGCTTGAGTTTGTAGCCACGACGCATCGGTTTGGTGTTGCCAATAACTTTCATCAAAGAGCAAGCCTATGTGCACTTCTATGCCTTTACGCTGAGCTGAGGCGAGGATTCGTTGTAGGGTAGGTTTAATTTTGGTGGTAGTAAAGTTATTGTTTGAATCGAACCAAGTGAGGTTATTAGAAGGATTTATATATCCTATGTATTGCACGATGAGGGTATTCATACCCAAGTCTTTAATTTCGCCTAAAAAATTGTCCCATTGAGCCTCGCTCCAATCGCCTTTGTTAAAAAGCTGTATAAAGGTACCTGTAAGTATCTTTTTATCGGAAGGGGAAGGGGTAGGCGGATTAGGTTGTGGATTGGGCTGCGGGTTAGGTTGCGGGTTAGGGTTGGGTTGTGGAGTGGGGACAATAGGGTTGTTGGGGTTGGGGGTTGGTTCATCGGAGTTGCTTTTGCTACAAGAGGCTGATAGCAAAGCGCCAAAAATGGTGAGGAATAAAACTAATTTTTTCATCTTATTTAATATTTTTTGCAAAGGTAGGAAGTAATTAGGAAATGAGAAAATTGGAAAATTAGAGAATTAGGAAATGAGAAAATTAGTAAATGGGGTGCGAGCTACAAGAAAAGTGCCAACGGAGGGGATTAACTTTGCCAAAGGTGCGAGCCGCACGGGCAAAAACTTTGGCAAAGTGTATACCGCAAAGAAACGGAAAAGTTCGGAAGAAGGTTAAGAGGAATTTTGGTGAAAAAAGGCTGTAAGGAGGGTGGGGTTAGCTTATAGAGAGCTTATAGGAAGCTTATACGAATCTTGGACGATTGGTATAGAAAGGGTATATAAGTGGTTGATAAATAGTATAATACAACAGCGCTAAAAATGGTAAAAACAGGGTTTCGAGGCGAAAGAAAGAGGAATAGGCAATAGGCCTTAGGCCATAGGCACTAGGAGGGAGTGTGACGGAAAAGGGGAATGTAGCGACGGAAAAGGGGAAATTAGGAAATGAGAGAATTAGTAAATTAGAGAGAGACTTAGGGAGAGCTATCGGACAGGGCAGAGGGGGCGGACTTATCTAACGAGTGATTTGCTTATTAACAAATTGGCTAATTGACAATTTTTTCATATCTTTGCCAAAACTTTTAACTCATACCTCTTAACTGATAACTAAATAAAGTGAACGAATTAAACTTAGAACTTACTGACGTGAGCGCCCAAGTGTTTTGTGGCGAAGACGAAAATAATATCAAATACATCAAAACGCTCTTCCCGAAGCTGAAAATCGTAGCACGGGGGTCTAAACTTATTGCCTTTGGCGAAGAACATTTGCTAAAAGATTTTCAGAAACAAATGGAAAAGCTCATCGCCTATTGCGCGAAATACAATCGCTTAGACGAGCGCACTATTGATAGTATTCTTTCGGCTACTAGTACTGAGAAGAGCGAAAAAGTGCGCGAAGAGGACATCATTGTGCACGGCGTGAATGGCAAAATCATACGTCCGCAAACTCCCAATCAAGTAAAATTAGTAGAGCTGATGCACCAAAACGATATGGTATTTGCCGTAGGACCTGCGGGTACGGGTAAGACCTATGTGGGCGTTGCCTTAGCCGTAAAAGCTCTTAAAGAAAAACAAGTGCGTAGGATTATCCTCACTCGTCCGGCAGTGGAAGCAGGCGAGAATCTCGGCTTTCTTCCTGGAGACCTCAAAGAGAAACTCGACCCCTATATGCAACCCCTCTATGATGCCTTGCGCGATATGATTCCGCACGAAAAACTCAACGCCTTTATTGAGGCAGGAATCATAGAGATTGCCCCTCTTGCCTTTATGCGCGGGCGCACCTTAGACAACGCTTTTGTAATCCTTGACGAGGCACAGAACACCACCCACGCCCAAATGAAGATGTTCCTCACCCGTATGGGGCGCAATGCCAAGTTTATGATTACCGGCGACCCTGGACAAATAGACCTTCCCCGCAAAGTATCTTCTGGACTTAAAGAAGCAATGCTTATCCTTCAAAAAGTACGGGGTATCGCCTTCCTTCACTTAGACGACAGAGATGTTGTGCGTCACCCACTGGTACGCAGTATTATAGAGGCTTATAAGACGATTGAGAACAACGAATAGACGTAGCACGACAAGCATTTTTTGCAGTATAAACTTTGAAGTTTGAAGTAGCTTGTCGTGCTACAACCTTTGGTAAAGTTTTTTACTTCTTATTCCAACCTTTTTGAAAATTCTTCGTTTATAGAGCAGAAAGTGAAAGATATTAGCTCTCTTCTTTAAAAAATAATCAAGAAAAGATAATTGATAATCAGCGTAATGAAAAAATAATGATATCATAACGCTATTTTTATGGTACTTTGTATTGCATAATACTTTTATTTGTTATATCTTTGCACCGTGAAATTAATTAGTTTACATTTAGTAACCAAAAACCATACAAACAATGAAAAAGATTATTCTATCACTGCTATTGGCAGTAACGGTAAATGGCTTTGCACAATCTTCTTTTAAAGGAACCTTGTTGAATACTGAAAAAAAGCCTGTGAGTGCTGCTAATGTACTCCTAATGACTCTCCCCGACTCTACCCTCGTAAAAGGGGCAATAAGCAATCAGCGAGGTGTTTTTGAACTACCCAATGCCGCTGAGGGTAAAAAGGTGGTTATCAAAATTACGCATTTGGAATATCAAACGGTGGTATTTACGCCCTCAGGGAGTAACTTGGGCACCATTGTTTTGACCCCTGCTACCAATCAGTTAGGAGAAGTAGTGGTAACGGCACATCGCCCGATATTAGAACAGAAGGGTACGCGCATCAGTACCAATGTGGCGCAATCGACCTTGCAAAACCTACCCAAAGCCGAAATGCTTATCAACTTCTTGCCTGGGGTGAGCACTTCCTACACCGGTGGAGGTTATGAGGTGTTTGGCAAAGGCAATCCTATCTTCTATATCGATAACCGCAGGGTGCGCAATTTAGATGAGGTGAATCAGTTATCGCCCAAAGATATTGAGAGCATAGAGCTGGAAACCCAACCTGGTGCAGAACACGACAATACGGTGGGTGCGGTAATCTATATCAAACTGAAAAAGAAACAAGGTGATGGACTGAGCGGGTCGGTTGAAAATGAAAACTATGTGTTAAAAAAAGGAGCCTTAACAACTACTTGGCTTAGTCTCAACTATCGCAAAGGCAAAACCGACTGGTTTACTACCATAGGCAACTTCAACAACTTCAACAAGAAAAATTTCGACCTTTATCAGGACTTGCAAGTGCATACCCAAAGCAATGATTGGCGTGTGACGAGTGACGAAACTAACGAAAGTAATGCCAAAGGAATAAACGCTAAAATAGGGGTAGCACACGAGATTTCGGACAAACATTCCATAGGCGCAAGTGTGAGAGGGAGTGTAGAACCTTGGGTAGGACACAGGTTTAGCACCCAAGAGACCACTACCTTCAAAAATAACCTCCTTACTGCCAAAGGGCTCAATGAATACGACCGCTTTAGCCAAGATAAAAAGTTAGGCGTTAATGCTTATTACGAAGGTAAACTCACCGATAAACTGAAACTGCAAACCGATGTAGATTATATCGGTCAGCGTTCCGATAACACTTCCGATGTTGTGGAGCGCAACCTCCTAAGTGCTACCTCTCGTAACGTGCACACCCATTCCGACGCTGCTTCCGATTGGTGGGGACTCAAAACTACTTTCTTGCAAACCCTTGGCAAGGGCGCTATAAACTATGGCGTAGAGGCAAGCGACCTGCATCGCACTGAGGACTATACCGATAATGTGCTTTCGGCTTCGGATATTAAGAATACCGAAACGCGTTCGGCTGGTTTTGTGAGCTTCTCTCACCCTATCAAAAAGGTGAATTTGAAACTCGGTACGCGTTATGAGTACGCCGACTTCGGTTATTACGAAAACGGACAAAAAAGCCCCGTGAAAAGCAAGACCTACCGCGATTGGTTACCCAATATTTCTATCGCATTCCCTTGGGATAAAACTCAACTGACCTTTAGTTATGCACGCAAAATCAAACGCCCAGCTTTTTATGAGCTCAGCGACTACAATACTTATAGTTCTCCTTTCTTGTACAATCGCGGAAACCCATATATTGTGCCTCAGCTTACTGATGAATGGAATGCCTTGGCTACTTATGGTCCTATTTCGGCTTCGGTAAGTTATTCGAATATTCACAAAGGTATCTATTCCGATTACCAACTCTCAAGCATCAATCCCGATGCCGTTGAGAAAACCCTTCGCAATTACGACGATTTTAGCGAACTGAAATGTGTGCTCAATGCACAAACCCAAATAGGTAAATGGATGCCTAAACTTACGCTCACTTATAAAAAACCTTTTGCTAACAATGTGTTTTACACCAATGAAGGTAGATTTATGGTAGAAATGATGAACCAAATTACTCCTACTGAAAATTGGTTAATCTTGGCGATGTTTATTTATATGAACAAAGGTTCAAACCGAGAAGTCTACGCCTACAAGGATATGAGCGGAATAGTCGTAGGGGTAGCCCGTATGTTCTTCCACCAATCGCTTACGGTGTATACCGTAATTTCCGACCCTTATAACGGTCTCAATGAGCACACACGCGTACAAAATCCTTACATTAGCAATAGTACTGCTCAGAATTACAGCAATTTTGGATTTAAGATAGGACTGAGTTACAATTTCAATACCACCCAAAGCAAGTATAAAGGACAAGGTGCGGGAGAAGAAGAGAAGAACCGACTGTAATGAGAAAATTAGAGAATGAGGAAATGGGAAAATTAGAGAATGAGGAAATGAGAGAATTAGAAAATGGAAAAATGAGGATTGTTAGTTTATTCAACTTTGCCAAAGGTCGTAGCACGACGGGCAATTAACTTTGGCAAAGTTTGGGATGAAAAAGCGATGTGTTGAGACTGTTAGGGGTGTTCGGAAGGAAACGGAAAAGTTCGGAAGAGGAGAGATAGAGTTTTTGATGGAAAAAGGGTGTAAGGAGGGTGGGGTTAGCTTATAGAGAGCTTATAGGAAGCTTATACGAATCTTGGACGATTGGTATAGAAAGGGTTTATAAGTGATTGACTCATAGTATAATACAACAAGGCTAAAAATGGTAAAAACGGGGTTTCGAGGCGAAAGAAAGAGGAATAGGTGATAGGCCTTAGGCCATAGGCACTAGGGGGAAGTATGACGGAAAAGGGAAGAAATGACGAATGACGAATGAAGAGTGACGAGTGGTGATGTAGATTTCTTTCAAAGGGGGAATGTAGTGATGGGAAAAGGAGAAAAGAGCAGAAAACAATTGTTAAAAGGTAGTATATTTTTGAAATCAAAAAAAATGTACTACCTTTGTGCTTTCTAAGTTACGTTAGTTATCATAATACTATTTTTGCTAACGTTACTATTATTAGCATTTTCTCGAAGAGTGGGAGCACAAGCGATATCTCTCATCACCTGTTGATGACTATGTGGAACAAAATGAGCGAGACTGATGAAAACAATATATTTACTCACTATACTATCCTTGTTAATAGGTTGTTTGAGTGTACAAGCACAAGAAAAAGAAGACGCTTTATTAATACCCGTAAAGCTTCCTTATTGTAGTATATTTGATACCTCAGCAAGAAAAATGGTAGATAGGACGGTGAAAGAATGTTTGGACTATTGGGTAGTAATGCACTTTGAATATCCTGAGAAAGCTCTGAAATGGGGCGTACAAGGGCAAGTGGTGCTTGACATAGTGATTGATAAGCAAGGGGTTCTAAAAATTAAAGGGGCTGAAGGAGGCGACCCTATATTGGAAAAGGCTGCTATAGACTTGTTTAAGAACTTTCCACCTATGTATCCAGCTAAGAATATCAAAGGGGAGGCTGTAGATTGCTATTATAAGTATCCTATTAATTTCAGATTAAAAGATTAGTAATTATGAACACAACTGCACAATACATAAAAGATTCTGAAGGGAATGACATTTTAGCTGTTATTCCTATGGAAACCTATAATGAATGGCGTTTTGAGAAGGCTGATTTAAGTAATACTCAAGAGATTCCAGAATGGCATAAAGAGATTTTAGATGAAAGCTTAAAAGAATTTGAAGAAACTGGTGAAGCAGAAGACTGGGAGGTTTTAAAACTAAAATTCAAACAGAAATATGGCTTCTGACACATTTAGAGTAGGAAAAGAGCTGAAAAAAATCTATCAAAGATATTAGATTATTATACTGATATTGATGAAAAATTAGCTAATCGCTTCTTCCAAGAGATAGATAAATGTTTTGAATACATAAAAGATTATCCTTATATGTTTACTAAAAGATATAGGGAAATCAGAGTGTGTTTTACCAAAGTATTCCCTTATGGGATTTATTATGTGATAAAAGTTACGCCTAAAAGAAAAACAACAACAATAACAGTGATAAATATTCTGCATACAAGCAGAAAAGTAAGATACAAAGAATAACAATCGTGAATAAAGAACATTTAAAACAATTAGAAGCTGAAAGTATTTACATAATGCGCGAAGTAGCGGCGCAGTTTGAGCGTCCTGCCTTGCTTTTTAGTGGTGGTAAGGACTCTATTACCTTGGTGCACTTGGCAATGAAAGCCTTTGCTCCTATGAAGATTCCTTTCCCTTTGGTACATATCGACACGGGTCATAACTTCCCCGAAGCTCTTGAATATCGCGATGCCCTTGCTAAACGCATAGGTGCGGAACTGATTGTGCGACAAGTAGAAGACACTATTAAAGCGAAAGGACTTACCGAGCCCAAAGGTAAGTTTGCTTCTCGTAACTGGTTGCAAACGCACACTTTATTGGACACTATTGAGGAGTTTCACTTCGACGCCTGCATAGGAGGGGCGCGTAGAGATGAAGAGAAAGCACGTGCCAAAGAGCGCTTCTTTTCAGTAAGAGACGAATTTGGTCAGTGGGACCCTAAGTTGCAACGTCCGGAGCTGTGGAACATCTACAACGGTCGGATACAGAAAGGCGAAAACGTGCGGGTGTTTCCTATCTCGAACTGGACGGAATTAGACGTATGGAATTATATTCAGCAAGAGAAAATAGCGCTTCCTTCTATCTATTTTGCGCACAATCGCGAGGTGATTGAGTACGAAGGTAGACTTATTGCAGTGTCGCCTTTTATCCAGATAGATGAAAACGATACTATCCTAAACAAGCGTGTGCGCTATCGCACGGTAGGTGATATGACCTGTACTGCTGCCGTAGAGAGCAATGCAGCGACTCTTGAAGAGGTGGTGAATGAGATTACTGCTTCGCGTATTTCGGAACGCGGTGAGACCCGTATAGACGACAAAGTAACGGAAGCGGCGATGGAAGACCGTAAAAAAGGAGGATATTTTTAATGATTAGTAGTTAGTGGTTAATTCTGATATGAAGAATTGCTTGTCGTGCTACGACTTTGGTCAGGTTTTTGTATGACCAAAGACAATAACTAAAAAACAAGATTACGAATGAGAAAAAGATTTTTATTTACAGCCTTAGCACTTTTCTTTTTGGCAACTGCGGAATCCTTTGCACAAGCGTTGCAACGCCATAACCTTGTACCTGAAATTAACTTACCACAGCCTAATGGTGAAAAGTTAGCGTTATCTTCATTACGTGGTAAATATGTGCTGGTAGACTTTTGGGCTTCGTGGTGTATGCCTTGCAAGAAGGAAAACAAATACCTCAAACAAGCGTATAAAGAGTTCAAAGGGAAGAATTTTGTAATTCTATCAGTATCGATAGATAGACCTAAGGATAAAGACGCTTGGCAGGACGCTATCAAAATAGAAGGAATGGTGTGGCATAATGTGTGGGACAACGATGGCAAAACCGCTGAGAAATATGGGGTAACGAGTATCCCTGCGCCTTTTCTTATAGACCCGGAAGGAAACTTATTGTCGCAAGGAGATAACCTAAGAGCTAATGATTTAATGAAAACGCTGAAGAAATACATCAAATAGTCGCTGTGCGACGGGCGTTTTTGTTATATCGAATTAACATTAAAATAATATATAAAATATTTGCAATGAAGAAAATCAAGTTTATGATGCTACTGAGCGTAGCAATAGGATTGGGGAGTTGCTCTACCAGTACCCAAGCGGTATATTGGGTAAATAGCTCCCAGGTAGAAAGCAGTGCAGGAGCTGGCAAAATGCAATGCTTGCAAGTGTACAAAGGTGATAATTTAAGTAAAGCACAATGGGAGGCTTTTTGTGCTCCTATTGAAGGTTTTACCTTTGAAGAAGGCTACTTTAAGAAGATAGAAGTAAGCGAAAAACCGCTGAAGGACGCCTCCGCCGGTGCACCAAATGTTGCTTATACTTTGGTGCGCGAAATAGAAAAGGTGAAAGACTCTCGATTTGATTTGCAAGGCGAATGGAAACTGGTGAGTATGGGAGAAATGGTTATCACCCCTGAGGCACAGCCTACATTAAAACTCAATATCAGTGAAATGAAGGTGAATGGCTCTGACAGCTGTAATACCTTTATGGGAAGTATTAAAACCTTCACCGATAAAGAACTTGTATTTGGTGATTTAGCTTCTACACTAATGCTTTGTGCAGAAAAAATGGAGGTTGCTGATGCTTTTGGTATGGCTATGCAAAAGGTAAGACAATACCAACTAAAAGGAGACCAACTGTTGCTTACCGATGAACAAGGAGGTGTACTCCTTACTTTTGCAAAGAAATAGTTGTTTCAATTATTAAAAAAGAAAGGCTGTGCAGAGCGTTCTGCACAGCCTTTCTCAATTATATTGGTGTTTAACTAATCATCTTCTTCGTCATAGGTATCGGCTTCATCGTATTCCTCTTCAGAATACTCAGGTTCTACTGCCTTTTTATCTTTAGCCTTAGTACTCTTTTTACCTTTTTTAGGATTAGAAGAGAGTTCATTATGTTTAAGCCATTCGCGTAGTTCTACTTCTATTTGCTCAGCTATTTCTGGATTGTCGTTAAGCATTGCAATAGAGGCGTCACGTCCTTGACCTAATCGGGTGCCTTTATAGCTATAAAAAGCACCGCTTTTATCTACGATATCAGCCTCAACGCCTAACTCAAGAAGTTCAGCAGACTTAGAGATGCCTAAGCCAAACATAATATCGAAAGTAGCGGTTTTAAAAGGCGATGCTACTTTGTTTTTAACTATTTTCACCTTGGTTTTATTACCTATGATTTCGCCATTGCTGTCCTTAATAGCAGCGCTTCCTTGAGGGCCTCCGTCTTTACGGATATCTATACGCACAGAGGCATAAAATTTAAGTGCATTACCCCCTGTAGTTGTTTCGGGGTTTCCAAAAGTAATACCTATTTTATCACGCAACTGATTGATGAAAATAACGATACATTTTGCTTTGCTAATACTACCGGTGATTTTGCGTAAAGCCTGAGACATTAGTCGGGCGTGAAGCCCCATTTTGGAGTCTCCCATTTCGCCATCAATCTCACCTTTGGGAGTAAGTGCAGCGACCGAGTCGATTACTACGAGGTCTACTGCATTGGAACGAATAAGAGCATCGGCAATTTCAAGAGCTTGTTCGCCACTGTCAGGCTGAGTAATCAATAGATTTTTAACATCTACACCTAAGCGTTGTGCGTAAACAGGGTCGAAAGCGTGTTCAGCATCGATAAAAGCAGCTGTCCCTTTAGCTTTTTGTACTTCGGCGATAGCGTGCAGTGTAAGGGTGGTTTTACCAGAAGATTCAGGTCCATAAATTTCGATTACGCGCCCTTTAGGATATCCACCAACGCCTAAAGCGACATCGAGCCCGATAGAACCCGTAGAGTAAACTTCTACATCTTCGACAGGATTATCGCCTAAGGCACGTACAGTTCCTTTGCCATAGGTTTTGTCTAATTTTTCTAAGGTGAGTTTTAGAGCTTGTTTTTTAGCCTCTTCTACACTCATTTCCTTGTTATCTTTTGTTGTTTTAGCCATTTTATACTACTTGTTTTAATAGGGCAAAGATACAAAATCTAATGATAAATACAATAATGTAGCGTAATTATTTTAGTTTTTCATTATTGTGATGACGGTCGTGGTCACGTTGTGTTTTTTTAGCATCTTCTTATCAAAAGCCTCTTGCAAGTCAATCCCTGTTTGATTGGCTAAGCAAAGTACTACAAATACTACATCGGCAAGTTCTTCGCCTAAATCTTTGTTTTTATCACTTTCTTTCTCGGACTGTTCTCCATAACGGCGAGCAATAATACGGGCAACCTCTCCTACTTCCTCAGTGAGCTGTGCCATATTGGTAAGCTCATTAAAATAGCGAACACCGTGTTCTTTTATCCAATTATCAACTGCTAATTGTGCATTTTTGATATCCATAGTTTACAAATTTATTTTCTATTAAAAAACTGCTTTAAAAGAGCATTGCTTTTGATAGCAACGCTCTTTCAAAGCAGTTTAAAGAATATTTCTGTGAATTTAAAATTAGTTTGTCCACATATCTTGCTCTCTGTCGCGAATTTTCTCTTTAATTTTGTCAGCTTCTAACAATTGGAAGAGTGCATTATCAGGAAGGAATTCCTTGATTTTTCTGTCGCCGTATACATTCGCTTCTTTAAATATCACGGAACTAAACATTCGTGCATTTAAAACGTGGTCGAAAGATACAGGGCGAGCATCATTCTTCCTATTAAAGGTTTTCGCTTCGTGCAAAATATCGCGTACTTGCGGATAGAATACCCAGAATAGAGGTACTAATGCCGACATAGTAGAGTCATCAGAATCTATAAAGTTTACGTCGGGAGCTACAGGAGCTAACGCGAGCAAACGATATTTTAATTCACCTTGGCGTTTGTCGAAATACCAAATACCTCTGATGTGGTACTGAGCGATATCTGCAGACTCTAAGTTTCTATGAGTTACATATTCAGGAGAAAGAGCCTCACCTGCGTTAAGTTGCTCATAGCCTACATCTAAAGTATCTACTTTTGATAGTGATGCTTCTATTGACTCTGCTGTTTTTGTTTGAGTAAAATAAGAATCTACATAGATGTCTTGAATTTTGCCATTCTTGATGTTCTTCAAAAGTACATCATACAATGAGCGACGATAAGCATCTATTTCCAAGGTATCAGTAGGGAAAAGGAGAGGAAAGTTAGCTCTTTCGTTGAGGTCGATTACTTCCCATACCTCTACTGACCAAAGGATATCGCGGTCGTCCACATAGCCATAAGGTAGTGGTTTGTCATTATCAGCTTCTATTCGCGCTTCAGATTTAACTCCTATATCGCTTGCTACTTTTGCGTTTAAGATGTTTACCTGAGCTTTGGAGAGCTGAAATGCAAATACTGAAAGCAATAATAATATTATATTTTTTACGTGCATAATAATGGTTTGTCTTAGTTTGTTATTTCAACTACAATTGGTGATACAGGAGGTAATCTGAGGTCAGAGTTACCGATGATACTTGCTTTCACGTCAAATATCTGGATTTTATCACCACGTTTAGCTCTTAGAACAGCTGCTCTTGCTTGTTCGTTCATTCTGCTACCTTTCACGTATACACTTGGTTGTCCTGGAATGAACACTTTAAATTCGTTTACTTGTAGTTTCAAGTCAAAGTCGAAGTCTTCCAAAACAGCCATCACTGGCATTACAGATACGTTTGCTTTTGGTAATTTAGCGTTTCCTATTTGTCCGCCCAAGCTGGTTACAGCACGTGGGATATTTTTAATACGGAACATTTTAGAAGAGCTGAATTTTTGTCCTGCAAGCTCACCTGTTACGTGAATAGTAACTTCTCTACCTTGTCCTGGACGCATTACCCAAGCACCACTACCACTCGCTTTAGATAAACCAGGTGCTGATGCTGAAATTTTGTTATCAGGAACACCAGGCATAGAGATAGTGATAGGGTTAGCAACACCACGATACACTACGTTCATCTTATCAGCTGAAATAACTGCTGAGTTTGGTTTAGGAATCACTGAGAAAGATTGTGCTACAGGTACAGCAATACGTTTTCCGTCTTGGTCGAAGTATAAGTTACCTGTGATTTTGTGGTCACCTGTATTACCTGCTGAAATGTTTAATTTCACACGACCATCTTCAATGGTGTATTCACTTGTTCCTAACTTTCTACCGTCGATAGCGATGTCTACTTCATTAGGACGTGTAGTAGCGTCTTTTCTACCCAATACGATAGAACCATCGAATTTCTCACCTTGGTAATACGCCCCTTTACTTTGCTCAAGTAAAGTTGTATAGTTAGTCATTGAAACTTGTGATTTCAAGCTACCTGCCAAAGCACTATCGAAAAATTCTTGTTGAATAGTTAAGATGTCTGACTGCATCATTGAGAATTTTGCCAAAGTTGCAATATAAGGGAACCCTTCAAAGTTAAAGTGTAACCATTTTACAGTTCTACCTTCTCTATCTTTTACGTCGTCAGTATTAAAGTTTGCTTTTACTTTATCGGCTAAAGCTTTATAAGCTGGATTATCTCCCAATACTTTTAATACTCCTTCGCGATAGGTTTTCATTTTTTCAATGAATTCACTTGCGTGAGCTTTAGCTTGTGCTCCCTCAGCAAAGAAATAATTGTCAGTAAAATCTGACTGATCCATTGCCTGATAGTTTCTTTGATTTACAGGAATGTCTTTTTGACCAATTACATCTTCTACTTTGGTTTTAATATCTTGGATATAGCTGTACAATCCATCTGATAGTTCCTTTATTTGTTTGGATTGTTCATATATCTCACCATATTGAGCTTGATTCTCATTTGCTTTATTTGCTAATTCGGCTAAAGCATTAGATGTGCCTTCATTAGCTCTTTTGTTTGATGATTCAAACTTTTGATTCACTAACCCGAATGCATCTAGTACTTGCTTGCCCATATTCAATGCGATCATCGCAAGGAATACTAAGTACATCAGGTTAATCATCTTCTGTCTTGGACTTAATTTTCCACCTGCCATAAGCTATTTTTTTAATAAGTTAATAAATAATTACTCTTATCGTGCGCCGCCCATTGCAGATAACATTCCTCCATAGATAGTGTTCAAAGATCTTAAGTTGTCTTTAAACGTAAGCATTTGCTGATTTAATGAATCTAAGTTATCAACAACACCTGCTTGTGCAGATACTTGTCTTTCTGTTCTTTCTAATTGTAATTTGTAAAGGCTGTTTAATGACTCTAAATTTGATGCTGCTGCTGAAAGCTCTTCACCATATTTGTGAGTAGCCACCATCGTATTAGCCACTGGAGCAATTTCTTTACTTGCTTCTGCGAAGTTTTCAATAGATCTTCCCAATGAACGCATCATATTCGCATCAATACGAGCCTCTGCTAAAATACCATCTAATTTTTGTGATAATGATTCTCTAAGAATCTTATCTTCTCCTGACTGTAAAGCCAAAGCTCCTTGGCGTCCTGATGGAGCACCTCCTTTTAGCTCAGGATAAACCAATGACCAATCGAACTCTTCATCTATTGGTTCAAAAGCTGAAAAGAAGAAGACGAATGCTTCTGTTCCCATCCCTACTGCTAACAATACGCCACCGCTGATACCTAAGATATCCACGTGCAAAATTTTGGCTAAGGCACCGATAATTACAACTGAGGCACCTATACCATAAACCATATTAAACAATTTCTTTGTTGATCTACTTCCTGCCATAAGACTTTTTTTATTTGTTAAATTTATTAGTTAATTTGTTTGATTTTTCTTTTAATTCTATCTGTATCCTCTTGCTGATTTAGCCTGTTGTTTGTCGCTGATACCCATAAAATCTTGTACGGTACGGAACCCTATATAACTACGGGCTGAGTCTTGGTACTCATAATCACGAGTATTTACTTGCAACATAAAGGCAACGTCTTTCCAAGAACCTCCACGTATTACTTTACGGTGATTTTTGTCATCAAGTACGTTAGGATTCATTGTAGACATATATTCATATGAATTGGGGTCATATGAGGTGTTTGTCCATTCTGATACGTTACCTGCCATATTGTAGAGGTTGTAACCATTAGGTTCGTACGACTTAGCTTCTACGGTATAGAGTGCATTATCAACAGCATAGTCTCCACGCATTGGTTTAAAGTTTGCAAGGAAACAAGCTCTATCATCATAGGTATAAGGACCTCCCCAAGGATAAGTACCTCCTGGCAGACCACCACGTGCTGCGTATTCCCATTCCGATTCAATTGGTAAACGGAAAGAGTTTACTGTGTAATCACCTTTTGATTTTTGATAAGAGTTTTTGTTAAGAGTACGCCATTCACAGAAGGCTTTGGCTTGAATCCAACTAACGCCTACCACAGGATAGTCGCCATAGGCTTCGTGCCAAAAATAGTCGTTGTGCATTGGCTCGTTATAAGAATAGTTGAAGTCGCGAATCCATACAGTAGTATCAGGATATACTTTCACGATTTCCTCTTTAATGAAGTCTTTACGGTTACCGCGAGTACGAGCGGCTTTATCCATATCAAGCCATTGATATTTAAACTCGAACTTCTGAACGTCCATAATGCGTTTGCCGTTGTAGGCTTCTTCTTCGGGCAAATACATTTTGTCCATTACTTCCGAGTAGTATTCATCTGGGAATTTATTAGTGTCCCAAATAAGTGCTACTTTCTTGTTCAATTTTCGTGCTTTTTGGTCGCCATATGTGTTTTGAAGATACTGCTGATAAGCATTCATCTTCTCGGTGTTCGCATCTAAGTATGCGTATTCACCGATACCTCCACTACCTTGGGTCTGACCGGTTTGTTCCGCCATTTCAGCTAACTGAGTACGGATAATTGAATCGCGAACCCAATTCACGAACTGGCGATACTCACTATTTGTGATTTCGGTTTCGTCCATATAGAACGACCCCACGCTCACAGTTTTCACTGGTGCGTTAAAACTCGCAGTTTTATCATCATCGGAACTACCCATAATGAAAGAACCACTCGGAATAAGCGTCATACCGTAAGGAGCTGGCTGTTTCCAGCTCTTCCCCTTAACACCTACAAGCTCTCCTTTGCTGTCGCCACCGCCACGCTTACACGCAGCTAGTACTAATAGTACAAGTAGCATTACAAATATTCTTCTTGCCATAAACATTGTTTAAATTCACATTTAATTAGGGCGCAAACGTACGCATTTATTTTATACACACAAAATTTATTCAACAATATTTTTCAATAACCTACAAACTTTAACACTATTTTTACATTTTAACCCCTTTTACCCCTTGAAATGTAAAAAAAAAGTAAAAGAATGAGTTTACTTTTTACCCTATTTAATACTTCTTTTGTAAACACTTTTGGCTACTAAATAGTATAAAAAGCTGTGTAATATTGTTACGAGCCTTTTTCTCTTTTTCCTCTCTCCTACTCTTTATTGGAGTGTTTTAATCCCCATATTCCAAAGAGTGAATGCTTGCAAATCGGCGTTTTGTTCTATAGTTTTGCTCACTGGTGTCCCTGCTCCGTGCCCTGCATTGGTCTCTATTCGTATAAGAATAGGGTTGTTGCCCGTTTGTTTAGCTTGCAATTCCGCAGCAAACTTAAAACTGTGAGCAGGTACTACTCTATCGTCGTGGTCACCTGTTGTTATAAGAGTAGCAGGATAAACTACTCCTTGTTTTACATTGTGTAAGGGTGAATAGGCTTTTAAGTATTCAAACATTTCTTTGCTATCATCAGATGTGCCATAATCATAAGCCCAGCCTGCTCCTGCGGTAAAAGTGTGATAACGTAACATATCGAGTACACCTACTGCGGGTAAAGCTACCTTAAACAGGTCGGGGCGCTGTAACATAGTGGCTCCTACCAAGAGTCCTCCGTTAGAGCCTCCTCTGATAGCAAGGTATTGGGGAGAGGTGTATTTCTCTTTTATAAGATATTCAGCAGCTGATATAAAATCGTCGAACACGTTTTGCTTTTGCATCTTAGTGCCTGCATCGTGCCATTGTTTACCGTATTCACCTCCTCCACGTAAGTTAGGAACAGCATATACCCCACCGAGTTCCAACCACACCGCATTGGCAACACCGAATGTAGGCATCAAACTGATGTTGAACCCTCCATATCCATATAATAAGGTAGGATTTTTACCGTTGAGTTTGATTCCTTTTTTATAGGTAATCATCATTGGTATTTTTGTGCCATCTTTAGAAGTATAAAACACTTGCTTAGATTCGTAGTGAGTGGCATCAAAAGCAATAGCGGGTTTCCAATAGAGTTCAGTAGCTCCTGTTGCCAAATCCATTTTGTATATTTGGGTAGGATATGCGTAATTGGTGAAACTAAAATAGGTGTGTGTTTCATCTTTTTTAGCATAAAAACCTCCCGCACTACCTATACTGGGGAGCTTCACTTCGCGAATGAGCTTTCCCTCGTAGTCGTATTGTTTTACCTGAGAAAGAGCATCTACCATATATTTAGCAAATAGATATTTACCTGCGGTAGTAATACTGAGCACATTCTTGGTTTCAGGGATAACATCTTGCCAATGCTCTGGCTGTGGATTTTTAAAGTCTACTTTCACTAAGCGACCGTTAGGCGCATTGATATTGGTTTCTAAAAAGAGTGTTGTGCCTTGGTTATTTACAAATCCTGTATCTCCATCGAAGTTGTTGGTAATAGTTACCAAAGAAGATTTAGGATTAGATAAATCTTTTACAAATAGTTTATTACCTGAGGTCGCATTGGCAACCGAAATGAACAGATATTTTCCGTCATTGGATACTGTGCCCGACACATAACGATATTTCTCAGCTGGTGTACCACCAAAAATGAGTTTATCACTCTTTTGAGATGTGCCGAGTTTGTGATAATAAAGTTTGTGCTGGTCGGTTTTTGCTGATAGTTCACTGCCTTTGGGTTTGTCGTAGCTGGAATAGAAGAAGCCTTCGTTACCTTTCCACGCTATACTACTAAACTTTATATCTACTAAGGTATCACCTATTGCTTTTTTAGTTTTCGCATCGAGCACTATCCCTTTACGCCAATCGCTACCGCCTTCTGAAATGAGATAAGCTACTAACGAACCATCTTCGGAGAAAGCGACGTCTCCTAATGAAGTTGTTCCGTCCTTAGAAAAAGCATTCGGATTTAAGAAAATTTCTTCTTTACCTTCTTTATCTTTGCGATAGAGCACCGATTGGTTTTGTAAGCCGTCGTTCTTGTAATAATAGGTATAATCACCTTCGGTAAAAGGAGCGCTCAGTTTCTCATAGTTCCAGAGTTTCTCGAGTTTCTCTTTTATTGCTTGTCGATAGGGTATTTTGGAGAGATAACCAAACGTAAAATCGTTTTGGGCTTTTACCCACTGAGCGGTTTCAGCAGAACGGTCGTCTTCGAGCCAACGGTAAGGGTCAGCCACCTGAGTGCCAAAGTAAGTGTCGACGGTATTATCCATACGTGTTTGAGGATAGTTCATCTTTTCGTCGTTAGTGTTGTTAGAGTTTTGATTGCAGGCTACTAAAAGAAGTAGTGCTGCGGAGAATAAGAAATGTTTCATATTATAATTTATTAGTAATGTCTATTAAAAGTTAAAATAAAGCATTTAGGTTAGCTATTATCTATAAAAAAGGGTGCCTAAAAATATTGCTATTTTTAAAACACCCCATATTCTTAATTTAGTTATAAAATCTCTCAGCTTAGAAGAACAAAGCTACCCCGATACCAACACCGAAGTTGCCTATTCGCGTTTCTGCTTTATTGTCTTGTTTGTTCTTCAAGTTCATATAGTCATAACCTACATAACCTGTAAGAGCAGCACCTTGGTTTACAAAGTAAGCCATACCTCCTTTTACTCCTAATGCCAATCCTCTTGTTTTATTACTATCATTATCTCCTGCTGAAGACCAAGCATATCCTACTTTTGCTCCTACAAAAGGTGCTAAGTTGCCACCAATAGGAAAATAATAATGTGCATTAGGAGCTATAACGAACGCAGAAGCTGTTCCCTTTGTTTCTGAACCTGCTACAGGTTTCACTTTGGTAGTAGTACTTTGGTACTCTAATCCTAAACCTACTGCTAAATTATTAATTACAAAATAATTCAAATTAGGTACAAACTTAAATGTGTTTTGCGTTGTTACATTACCTGATGTTCCGTCATAACGAGGTGTTTCTTTAACAGAGTTAAATGAAAGAGCCAAGTCAGAACCTACCATCCAGTTTCCTTTTTCAGTTTGTGCGTATGTAGCGCTTGCAAAAGCAACTGCTACGATTAATAAAAATTTTTTCATACTATTCTATATTTTTATTGTTATTAATAAGGCAAAGGTACAACTTATTTTCGAATGTGCAAATTTTTTTAAAGAAATTTTTCGTTTTGTTTTAACTTTTAGAATGGTTATACTATAATATCTGTTCAAAATGTAATTCTAATTCTTAATCTCCTTTGCAGTATACACTTTGCTAAAGTTAATCGTCCGCCGTGCTACGGCTACCCGTGTGTCCACACCTGTCCAACAAGTCTAACCAGCAAAACGAGTGACATTAGTAGATAGCAACACTATAAACTCAATCAATATTCAACTATAATTTAATTAACCTTCATTGTAGACCCACTGTAGACCCACTGTAGACCCACTATAGTTCCGTTTAAAGTTTATTTAACGTCTGTTCTAAATATACAACACTGATTTACAATTACGTTTGTATCACAATCCGTGTAAATCCAGCAACGAAGTTGCCCATCAGTGCCCATCACATTTGTCAATTATCAATTATCAATTGTCAATTGAAAGACTTTCTGTAGCGTAAACTACACTTTTATTAAATCAACTAAAAAAGGGTGTCTTAAAAAATATCGCTACTTTTTAAAACACCCCATATTTATAATTATGAAGGATTTTCTACTTAGAAGAACAAGGCAACACCTATACCTACACCCAAAACACCCTCTTTGGTTTTGCGTTTAGTGTTTTCTGTATGCTTTAAAGAAAAATGGTCATACTCTGCATAAGCTGTAATAGCAGCTCCTCGGTTTACAAAGTAAGCAAGACCTGCTTTACCACCTACTACCAATCCTCTCCATTCACCAGCACCAATCCCTGAGGGATTTTTTCTACTTGTAAAACCTACTCTTGCCCCTACAAAAGGCGCTAAATTTCCTCCCACAGGGAAGTAGTAGTGCATATTAGGTGCAATTATAAGGGTATTTGTTTCCGTATCCCAACTACTATTAGCTCTTTTGTCTCTTGAGTGTTCATATCCCACTCCTAACCCTACTGCTAAGTTATTAACCACAAAGTAGTTAAAGTTAGGTGTAATTTTAAAAGTAGTTATGGTTTGATCCATATATTGTACCTGATCATCTTTCTCTACTACATTTTTAGATTGAAATGAAAGACCCAAATCAGCGCCTACCATCCAGTTTCCTTTTCCGGTTTGTGCGTAGGTAACAGTTGCAAAAACAACAGCTACCACTAATAAAATTCTTTTCATACTGTTCATTTTTTGTTTTTAATTAAGGCAAAGATACAAAATAATTACGAATTACAAAATACAAATTACGAAAAATGTTTTTTCACTTTTCACTAATGGCAAAAAGCTACCATATCTAATCCGTTTTCAATACAAAAATCGATGTTCTCTTTTAGTCCCATAATATGTTCATAACTATAGCCTTTGTCTCTTCTTCCTCAGTTTCGCTTTTAGAGCCAAAAACAGCTTTTATCTCTGGAGTTTTTACTCCGTAAGCAAACATATAGTATCCCATAGGTGAGTGGTTTTTAAAGAAAGGACAAAGATAGTGTTTTTATAAAGAGAAGGACAAAAGTATAGTTAGTAAATTCAAGAATAAGTTGTATTTTTGCCAAATAAGTAAATAGATATCAAAAATATGCAACACTGGATATTGACCTCTGCACAAGAGTTTTACGCAAATGCTAAAGATATATTGGACAAGTGCCGAGCCTCATTCTATATAGAGGTAGGAGATGGTAAGGGAGGATATAGGCAAATTCTTATCACTCGAGAGAATGAAAGTGCTATCTCCTCGATAATGCTTGAAGGGATAGAGGGTTTTACCTACCGTCAGTTTATCATTGTCTCTAGCCCTGATGTTACCATAGATACTGAAAAATGTATTTATGATCAAGATATACTGCCTTATGTTATAGAAGGTACAGGAGGAAGAGAAACGGAAGACATTATAGAGTGTATTTACTTGCGGATGATTCTCATCACCAAACTAATGGACGCTTCGGCTAAGTCTCTTTATAAGAAGTTGTATAAAAATTTAGAAGCTAACCCTAACTTTCGCAAGGGATTTCATCAAGGTTCTTCTATGCACAAAAACGCATTGTATGATCTAAGAACTATCCATAAGACCAAGCGATTTGGTCTTAACAATCCTTTATCTATTCTAACGATAGAGGAAAGAGAGGAGTAAAGATATTTTTAAGTTAAAAAACAACAAAGGCTGTCGCAAATTTTACTTTGTGACAGCCTTTTATTTACTATTTTAACGTCAGTTTGATATGTACAATATTGTTTTATTTGTTTTTTCATTACTGTTCCGTGAAATTCCTCAGCTAAAGCTGAGCAATCCGTGGAACAATGATGTTTTACAAAAGAATCATCTGTGTTAAATCTGTGAAATCCGTGAAATCTGTGCGAGACATTTAAAACAGCAAAGCTGTTTATTTGTCTGATTTTTCAAAGATTTGTAAGATTTCTGTAGCGTAAGCTATATTTTTTTACGTCAAACTCACGTTAATTTACTAATTGAATGCTTAGTTCTTTCAATTGCGCCTCATCAATAGGCGAAGGGGCATCAATCATCACATCGCGACCGCTGTTATTTTTAGGGAAAGCGATAAAGTCGCGTATGGTTTCTTGTCCGCCGAGCAGTGCTACTAATCGGTCGAAGCCAAAAGCCAAACCTCCGTGAGGAGGAGCGCCGTATCGGAAGGCGTTCATCAAGAAGCCAAATTGTGCTTGTGCCTGCTCAGGGGCAAAGCCTAATAGCTGGAACATCTTGGCTTGTAACTCTTGGTTGAAAATACGTATAGAACCTCCGCCTACTTCATTACCGTTGAGCACGAGGTCATAAGCATTGGCACGTACAGCACCTGGGTCGGTATCAAGTAACGGAATATCCTCAGGTTTAGGCGAGGTGAAAGGGTGGTGCATTGCAAAGAAACGTTCTTCCTCTTCGCTCCACTCCAAAAGAGGGAAATCTACGACCCAAAGTGGGGCATATTCATCGGGTTTGCGCAAGCCGAGACGCTCGGCGAGTTCCATACGGAGGGCGCTGAGTTGCCCACGTACTTTGTTTGCCTTGCCTGAAAGGATACAGATAAGGTCGCCTGCTTTGGCACCAGTGCGCTCTGCCCACGCCTTGAGGTCATCCTCGTTATAAAATTTATCTACTGATGATTTGAAGCTACCATCTTCATTGCACTTCACATACACCATTCCGGAAGCGCCTACTTGCGGACGTTTTACCCATTCTACCAAAGCGTCAATCTCTTTGCGAGTGTAGCTGTTAGCACCAGGTACGGCAATACCTACTACCAATTCGGCTTCGTTGAACACCTTGAAATCGCGGTGTTGCGCGAGGTCGTTGAGTTCGCCGAATTTCATACCGAAACGGATATCGGGTTTGTCGTTGCCGTAAGTTTTCATCGCCTCGGTATAAGTCATACGAGGGAAAGCCCCGAAGTCTAAGCCTTTAAGTTCTTTGAGGAGGTGTTTTGCCAAACCTTCAAAGGTCTGGATAATGTCCTCTTGTTCTACAAACGACATCTCGCAGTCTATTTGTGTAAACTCCGGCTGACGGTCGGCGCGGAGGTCTTCATCACGGAAACATTTTACAATTTGGAAGTACTTGTCTAATCCGCCTACCATTAGCAACTGCTTAAAGGTTTGTGGGGATTGAGGAAGTGCGTAGAACTCACCTGGGTTCATACGGCTGGGCACTACAAAGTCGCGTGCGCCTTCTGGTGTTGATTTGATAAGTACAGGGGTTTCTACCTCTATAAAGCCTTGTTCGGATAGATAGTTGCGCACCATTATCCCCACTTTGTGGCGGAAAATAAGGTTATCGCGTACAGGGGTACGGCGTATATCGAGATAGCGGTACTTCATACGGAGGTCTTCACCGCCATCGGTATTATCTTCAATAGTAAAAGGAGGGAGTTCGGAATGGTTGAGCAAGGTGAGCGCTGTAACGAGGATTTCCACTTCTCCGGTAGGAATATTTGTGTTGGCTGCCTCGCGTTTGATCACAGTACCTTGAATTTGAATCACGTCCTCACGAGAGAGGGTTTTAGCTTGCTCGAAGACTGCTTTGTCAGTGCGTTCTTCATCGAATATAAGCTGGGTGATACCATAGCGGTCGCGTAGGTCTACCCAAATCATAAATCCCTTGTTGCGGACGCGTTGTACCCATCCGCTAAGGGTTACTTGTTGTTTTTCGTGTGAGAGTCGTAGCTCTCCACAAGTATGCGTTCTGTACATTTATTTGTCGTTAGTTATAAGTTTTTGAGTTATATTCTATTGAGATTTAACTTCTCAGGATTATTTCTGTTATCCCAAAAAGATATAATTTCAATCACTTGTTTTTGTTCTATAATTTGGTAAAAAATTGAAAAATTACGAAGTACAATTACTCTTCTTACTCCTTTCTATTATCTACTATTGTTCCTATTCTTGGATTATACTCAAGCATTTCACAAATTTTAGCTATTTCAGCTTCTAATTTTAGAATATAACTTTCTGATTGAGCCTTTTCTAACCAATACAGCGAAATATCATACAATTGAATTTTAGCTTTTGGCAACCAAATAATCGTTAGATCTTCCATTTTTCCAATTCTCTATGAGTTCTCGTAATCCTTTCATTACTTCATTATGAGAAATAAAGACACCTTTTTTTGCCTCTTCTAAACCTTCATCTATAGAGCGTAGTTCAGCTTCTGAAACCTTTACGTAAGATTCAGAATTGTCAGAGATATTGGAAATAAAGGTATTCATTCATCTAATTGAGCAAAAACTCGTCCTCCTCATTGCTTTCAATGCCTAAGACTTCGTATATGTACTTGAAGGTGGAGAGCAATTTAGGTTTGCCATCGATGAGGGCTACATCGTGTTCAAAGTGGGCAGAAGGCTTGCCGTCGGCAGTGAGGATTGTCCAACCGTCTTTGAGTTGGCGTATGCTCTTGGTGCCCATATTAATCATAGGCTCTATAGCCACGACCATTCCGTCTTTGAATTTTTTACCATTACCGCGTTTGCCGTAGTTGGGCATTTCGGGGTCTTCGTGCATTTTGCGTCCTACGCCGTGCCCAACGAGTTCGCGCACTACTCCATAGCCGTGTGCTTCACAGTGCTGTTGTATAGCGTGTCCCACATCGCCTACGCGGTTGCCCGCACGAAACTGACGGATACCTATATACAGCGATTCTTTCGTTACGCGCAATAGTTCTTTTACTTCGGGGGCTACTTCGCCTACCTCAAAAGTATAAGCGTGGTCGCCATAGTAACCGTTTTTCAGTGCCCCACAGTCTATTGAGATGATGTCGCCTTCTTGTAGTGGACGGTCGTTAGGAATACCGTGTACTACTTGCGCATTAGGACTCATACATAGGGTATTAGGAAAGCCATACAAACCTAAAAATCCTGGGATAGCCCCTTGACTGCGGATGTACTCTTCGGCGATTTTATCTAAATATAGGGTGGTTACCCCTGGTTTTACTTCTTTTGCCATTATTCCCAAAGTACGTGATACTACTTGGGCTGCTTGGTGTAGTAGTTCTATTTCTTCGGCTGTTCTAATGTGAATCATTTGTAATAACGAATTACGAAAGACGAATTACGAAAGTTTTGTCATTCGTAACTCGTCATTCGTAATTAGATTTCTATTTTTTGAATTGTTTTAATAAATTGGTTGTGGAACTGTCGTGAGCAGAGAGTTCGGTAGCGGCGATGTCTTTAAGGATTTTGCTTGCCAACTGTTTGCCGAGCTCTACACCCCATTGGTCGTAACTATAGATGTTCCAAATCACACCTTCTACAAAAATCTTATGCTCATACATTGCGATAAGGCTACCCAAACTTTCAGGGGTGAGTTTATCAATGAGGATAGAGGTTGTAGGGCGGTTTCCTGTAAACACTTTGAAAGGTACTAAGGCTTCGTTTACCTTGTCACCCATTTCTTTGCGTACTTCGGCTTCGGTTTTACCTTTTAAAAGAGCCTCGGTTTGTGCAAAGAAGTTAGCCATTAGCTTGTTGTGGTGGTCGGTATTGCCGTGCAATGAGTGTTTAAAGCCAATGAAATCAGTAGGTATCAATTTAGTACCTTGGTGAATGAGCTGGAAGAACGCGTGTTGAGAGTTGGTTCCTGGTTCACCCCAGATAATTACCCCAGTTTGATAACTTACAGGGTTGCCATCACGGTCGGTTTGTTTACCGTTACTTTCCATTATACCTTGTTGTAGGTACGCAGCCAAGCGGTGCAAATATTGAGTATAAGGAATGATAGCCTGACTTTCGGCTCCGTAGAAGTTGTTATACCACACGCTGAGCAATGCCAAGACTACCGGAATGTTCTTGTCAAACGGAGCTGTGCGGAAATGCTCGTCCATAGCGTGAGCCCCTTTGAGCAACTTATCAAAATTGTCATAACCTACTGATAGGGCAATGCTCAAGCCTACGGCACTCCACAACGAGAAGCGTCCGCCTACCCAGTCCCACATAGGGAATACGTTCTCAGGGTCTATACCGAATTTGTCGATTTCTTGCAAGTTAGTAGACACTGCTACAAAGTGTTTAGCGATATCTTTTTCACTACCCGATTTGAGAAACCATTCTTTTACAGTAAGCGCATTGGAAAGGGTTTCGAGTGTTGTAAAAGTTTTAGAAACAATCACTATCAAGGTAGTTTCGGGGTTAAGGTGCTTGATAGTTTCGAGCACGTGGTCGCCATCTACATTGCTAATGAAATGTACGTTGAGGTGATTCTTATAGAATTTAAGAGCTTCAGTTACCATTGCCGGACCTAGGTCAGACCCACCAATACCAATATTCACCACATCGGTAAAGGCTTTGCCGCTATAACCTTTGCGTTTGCCACTGATGACCTCTTCACTGAACTGTTTGATTTTGTGTTTTACAGTCGCTACTTCGGGCATTACATTCTTGCCATCTACGTTTATTACGCTGTTTTCGGGCGCGCGAAGGGCGGTGTGCAATACAGCGCGTTTTTCGGTGTTGTTGATAAGGTCGCCACCGAAGTATTTGCCAATAGCGTCCTTTAAACCACATTCCTCGGCGAGTTGCACAAGGAGTTTAAGAGTTTCTTCGTCTATGCGGTTTTTAGAATAATCTACATAGAAGTCGTGCCATTTGATGGCGAATTTCTCACCGCGAGCGGAGTCTTTCTCAAATAGAGAAAGCATATGGCGGTCTTTTACTTCCGCAAAATGTTTTTGCAATGCTTTCCACGCATTGGTTTGTGTTGGATTACTATTTTTTAACATTTTTATTTATATATGTTTAATGTTGTTATTCTTTTTATAGTCAATCACAAATTAGTCTGTAAATTTTGCACCTTTCACTTTGCCAAAATTTGAAACTTTGGCAAAGTTAATTATCTTAATAATCAGTTGAATTCTCTATTTGTTTAATTATAATCTATGTAATAGCAACTAATATCTGTCTTTTCAGGGTGCAAAACTACAAGATAATGACGCCTCACCTTTAGCTAATTTGCTAATTGACAAATTACTTAATGAAACTTACTTTTTCAGTCTTTTAAACACAAAACGGGTGATAAAAATACCAGTAGAATCATTGCTTCCTGCATTGCTCTCTACTCCACTGGTAACAAAAGCAAGTTCCCAGCCTTCTTCACTCATTGTGTTCAACTTAGAAGTGATAAGAGCATCGTTGGCAGCGATGTTCTGAAAACGAATCCCCCCGAGATTAAAGAAATTGAGGAGTTTGGTCTCATCAAAGCCCTTTACGCGAATCTCATCACGGTCGCTTTTGTTGCGTTCGTCTCCTTCTTCCGAGCGCGTAGTGGTAAATTCTTTATAATTGCGTGTTTCATTAGCTGAGATAAGTCGCGAACGTCCTGCTCCCGAAGGTACTACCGATTCAATAGCGGTTACTACCTTAAATTCATATACTTGTGCTGAGGCGGTAAAGCCCACAAGAGCCAATAGATAAAAAATAAACTTTTTCATTTGTATTTCTGCTCAATTAACCATTAATCACTAATCATTAACCATTGTTACGACACCGTTTGCTTTTGTACATTCGTTACCTCCTCTTCCATTTCAATAGGGGTCGCTTTTAGCGCATCAAGCTGTTCTTTTAGTGGCGCAATCTCCTTCAAATATTTAGCTTTAAGTCGCGCATCAATAGGCACCGATTCAGGTAACTTCTCTCTGAGTGGGTCTACTTGTCTTCCATTCTTCCAGAAACGATAGCACACGTGAGGACCTGTTGCCAAGCCGGTACTTCCCACAAGTCCAATCACCTGTCCTTGCGATACGTGTTGTCCTCTGCGTGCCAATATTCTCGACATATGCAAGTACTGTGTTGTATACATATTGTTGTGGCGCACCTTCACGTAGTTACCATTACCCGAACTATAGCCCGCCTCAATCACCGTTCCTGCTGCCGTCACCCGTATAGGCGTACCTGTAGGTGCTGCATAGTCGGTACCAAAATGTCCCTTCATACGGTGAAGCACAGGGTGAAAACGCATTCCAAATTTAGACGTAATGCGGAAGATATCCAAAGGCGATTTCAAAAACATTCGCTTCATCATATTCCCCTTTTCGTCGTAATAGCCATTTGTGCCTTTTGCCGAATCGGTAGTGAAGTTAAAAGCGTAATAAGGTTTCCCTTGCCACTCAAAATAAGCCGCTTTCACTTTCTCAACTCCCGCAAAAATAGTGTCGTCCACATAACGTTCCTCATAAATAATCTTAAAATTATCTCCCTTTTGCAAGCGGAAAAAGTCGATGGTGTAATCAAAAATCTGTCCCATTTGGTAGGTAGCATTCGCACTGATACCCGCCGCAAGCGCATCAACTGTAAGATTACTGTTGATATTTCCTGCCAATGCTTTTTCCACAATCGTTACTTTGCGTTGCGCTTTGTAAGCGTGAACCGAGTCTCCAAGACGCACCACTACGTAATCTGTAACGTTCGGCTGATAGATAAAACTATGGGGTTTCGAGGGGTCTTTTTTATCGTACAAAAAAGCGTAAACCTTACCCGTACGTATATTCTTAGGGTTAAACTCTCCTTTGGTTTTTTGGGTGATATTATGAATATCCACCGCTCCTATATTGTTCTCTTCTAATAGTTTACCAAAGGTATCACCCTGCTTAATCGTATCTTTCACTATCGTGTAATCGTTCAGGTTAAAACCAAATTCATACACCGGAGGTTTAGGTGCCTCAACAGTAGCCGAAGCGGTTGCCTTCTCAGCATTAGAGGTATCATTACAAGCCGTGAATACCGAAAGCTGAAGTGCAAAAAATGAAAAATAAAGGACTTTCTTCATCATAAGTTTTCTGTTTCTGTTTTTACATTTTTTAGTTCACAAACACCAAGCCATTTAGGGCGCAAGTGTATCAAAAAATCTTACAAAGGTGCAAATAAAAAATGAACTACGCAAATAAAAAAACTAAAAAAACTGCATATACCTCCTTTAATTTATTCATAATTAATGTATTAAGCTGTATACCTCAACTCTTGCAAACTGCTTCTATGTCCTCTTTTTCAACACTTTTACCGCTACCCTTCACCTTATCTTTTTCTTAAATCCTAGCCATACCCAAACGCCCCCTCCCCTACTCAGTACATTTTTCTACCCTACAAGCCATATAAGTAGTACATTTTTCCACCAAAACTCAATTTCACAAAATGCCTCCTCCCAAAAAAGTGCCATCTATCGTCCAACATTCGTTCAAGATTCGTTTAAGGTTCGTCCAAGCTACCTATACAATAGTAAATTTTTCTTTTTGAAAATCCTTATCCCTATTTCTCTTAAAAACTATCTGTGTGGCTCACTTTCCCGAGTCCCCCGAAAGCTCCTAACCAGACTCTTCTTCATTTTCTCATTTCCAAATTTTCTAATTTTCCAAATTTGCTCATTTGCTAATTACCTCCTATCTTTGCCCCCATAAAACAAATTATTATGAAATATATTTATACTCTCATTGCCCTACTAACAGCTACTAATACCTTTGGGCAGAACATATTTTTGCTCAAAGAACTCTTTTTAAAAGGAAACGTAAAATCCGTGCGCGTTATCCCTTATCAAGTAAAAGAAAACAAAAAACACCGCATTCAAAAAACAGCTGTAAAGAAATTCTATTACGATGAAAATCTGTTTCTCTTAGCCAATGAGCAAGGATATGTTGTCCAACAAATTATGTTTGCCGACCGAAATGTGTTCAACCTTAAAACAGAAGTAACTTACGACGATAATAACCGAGAAACAAACTTAAAAGTATACGACGAAACCGATACTCTATTGCGTGAGTACACCCTTACTTATGACGATAAAGAGAAAAAAATGCAGAAAACTGTCTACTTCCCTAAAACAGGTAAGGAATATTTAGTACTTTCAAGTGATACAAACAAACGTAGTTACCCTACCTATGCTACTTATTACAACACCGATGAAAGTATCAAAAACTACTCTTCATATAAGTACGACAAGAGGAATAACCAACTCGAAACCAAAGTCTACAATCCCGATAAATCAGTAAAATACACCAAGAAGACAAAGTATAATAAAAACGGATTCGTTACCTACCAAATAACCAAATCCAACGAAAAGAATAAAAGCCTCGAAACAGTGTATACCTATAAAAAAGAGCTTTTTCCTACTGAAATGCTCTTAATCTTCGAAAAGAAGACCCATAATAAAGCAAAGAAAATAAACTATACCTTTTCTTATCAATACGATGAAAAAGGTAATTGGATAGAGAAGAAATGTTTTTTGGAAGACAAATTAGTATATATCGTAGAAAGAGAAATCACATATTATTAGAAACTCCATAAAAAAGGCAATAGTAAAAAACTATTGCCTTTTCTTTCTTCAATATGAGAAGTGTATATATTTTTGTTCTTGTGCCATTACAGCACAAGAACAGAATAATAAAATAATAAGTATAAGTAAAGTAAATTTTTATAAGCCTTATTTTTTAGACTTTTCTTTTTCAGCCCATTCTTTTTTGAGTTCTTCAGCCCAAAGTAACTCTTCTTTATAAGGACGTCTTACTTTTAGCCAGTCTCCCCCTCTATAATATACTTTTCCTTTTGGGAAAAAGTAATCATCATAAGTACCAGCTACAATTCCTTTGTTTTTGATATAAGCAAACTGATAGATACCTCTATTAAAAACATTTGCAAATTGATAAAAATAATAGATAGTATTACCTTCTTTTTCTTCAATATTAGCTAAATAAATATGTTCCTGATGTTTAGGAATTTCTATAGGAGGATACTCATTCCAATCAAGAGGAAATTTGGTATTTACCTTTTTTTGATACACTTCTTTTAATAAAGTAATAGGCACTATAGGTTGGTGGGTATTGATAATATAGTTTCCTGTAGCAATAATCATTTGCTCAGGAATATCTATACAATAAAAAGATTCTGCCATACACTCTTTACTTACATAATATGTATTTTTTACTTTTTTTACTAACTTCAGGTTATTAGGTATAGGTTTGATTTCCTTTTCACTAATTATGTCATAGCCAAGTACTTTGTTTTCCAATTCCTCAAAAAGCTTCTTAGTAGAAAATAAATTATTCTGAACCTTTTTAAAATCTATTTCTTGCCAATTGCTCTTGCTTTCAAGATCTGGAAGTACTGAAAGAAGGATTATATACTGTTTATCATAGCGGTTGAGAAAAACATTATATACCTCAATAGTATTTTTAACCCCATAAGGAGAAGTATCGAGCGTATACTGTTTTACCTTATATTTAGCGGTAAGACTATCAAGCAATATATATTTTTGTTCTTGGGCTATAGAAGCCCAAGAACAAAATAATAGTAAGTAAAGTAAGTTTTTCATACGCTTATCTTTTATTCTTCTCCTTTTCAGCCTATTCTTTTTTAAGCTCCTCTGCCCACATAATCTCTTTCTTACTAAGTGTATTAAGAATTTGTTTCCCTACATACTTATCACGAGGAATAAAATAATCATCATAAGAACCTCCTACAATACCTTTGCCTTCTATAAAAGCAAAACGAGAAACCCCTGTATTGTCAGTAAAGCTCCAAAAACGATATATTTTATTGCCTTTTCTTTCTTCAATATGAGAAAGGTAAATACTTTCTAACTCTTTAGGAACTGCATAACGCACTCCACCAAAAGACTCTAAAGGGAACTCTCTGTTAGGAAATAGTTTTAAGTAAGCCGTTTTGAGTTCATTGTATGAAGTAAACGATTGTCCTAAGTTTATTATATTCCCCTCTGATATATGAAAAATAGCAGGATAGTTAACAATTCTAAATTTTTCTATAGAACAATAGGTCTTACTTCTATAAAAAGAGTTCCCTTCCTTCTTTATCATATAATAAGGGTAAAAAAGTTTATAATTATTCTTAGGATTATCAACTTCTCTAAGCAATTGTCGAGTACTAAGGGCTTTTGAATGAAAAGCTTCCAAACTTATTTTTTCCCATTTATTGCCACTTTCTGTTTCTGGAAAGACTGATAACAGTAAAAACTCATTAGGATTAATCCACACATTGTATATGTCAATTCCTTGATGATAACCATAAGGCATCGTGTTGATAGTATACTTATTAAAGTTAAACTTTTGAGTTAAGCTATCAACAATTACATACTTATATTCTATTTGACCCCAACCTATAATAGGAAAGAGTAAAAAAATGATTGTTTTAACTATGGAGTACATTTGGTTCCTTTTCTATCATTATTACCTTCTCTTTCATTTTGATTAAGTTTAACCTCCCAATCAAACACATTCTTTATAATTCCTGTTTTCGCCATTGCCTTAGCTGTGTTAAGAGGTATATTAGGATTAAAAGAATGTATGGCATCAACTAAACTATCTATAAACGGAGCAAAATTTAAATGCTTGTCGTCTATAAATTCAAATTTATCATAAGCAACTCCATTTCCAAATCCCATAGCTGTACGATAACGTATATTAGGATATCGTTCTTGAAATTTTTCTCTTAGACGCTCTCTTTCACAACTTAAAAAAGCGTGTATTGCCTCGTGATATATGGTTACTAAAACATATTCTTTAGTAGCAGAATTAAGAATATCAGGATTTAAGAATATATTTATTTCTGCATCTTTATCACTTACGCTAGTTGGTCTACAATATGCATCAACAGAAGTTCCTCTTAGAGCATTGTCTTCAAGAAAAGTAAGATTATATTTATTATTTGTTCCAAAAGTCTGTCTAAGAATTCTAGCAATATCGTTATTTAAATTAGGAGCTTGTGCTAAAAGAGCTTTTGCACAGGGGTTATTAAGTCTATCTATAATATTATCCTCCTGTTTACCTTCACTATTATTGCCTCCACCACTATTATTAGGAGGATAATATACTTCCTGACATAAAGAAAAATCTCCAGTATCATAGAATATGTAACCATCTCCGCCGTCCCAATCCATAGCATACATAATATCTAATTCTTTCATTAAACAATCAAAATTAGGGTACATTGCTATTATAGGAATAACTTCTTTATAATGGTCTACTATTCTTCCTGTCACAACAACCTCTCCTAATTCTTGTACAGAGTGAATACAATTAGGATCTCCCACAGAATGTCCACAAATATAACGACCTCCGTAAACAGGAGGGGGAAAATTTCGTGGAATACCTTCGTCTAAAAATCTCCAACTACTATGTATTGACTTATTATCTTGCTTTTTAGCAAAAGTAATAATCTGGTTATTCTTTTTCTTAATAAGAATGAGAAACTTAAAATCCTTTGAAAGAGTATCTTTGTTTATTACTTTTGTAAAAATAAGAGGATCTTTTTTAATAAGTTCAATACCTACTTTTTCAAGATTATTTATACCATAATCAGTTTTTAAAATAGAATCAACCTCTCTTTTTTCTAAAGGCACATAGCTATTACGGATATTGCTAATAATTTCCGTATTATTGTTCTCAGGAGTATTTTCATCTTTTTTACACCCCTCTACAGTGATAAGAGCTCCTACTATTAAAATAGTTGCCACATTTTTAAAAAGCTGTTTCATAATATTTTTTAGAATCATTTTTAATAGTGCAAAGGAAAATAAACAATTTTAAACAAACAAATATTTAGTGTTAAACATTTGTTAAATATATTAACTTAGGTTTTTTGCTCTACTATAAGTCTTTCTTAATCTTATAAATTCTTCCAAGCACCTCACTCCTAATTTGCTCATTTTCTAATTCTCACATCTTTTAATTTGCTAATTTCCCCGCCCGTGTGGCTCGCACCGTCTTAGCTTCGAATAAGGCTTGATTATCAGCCCTATTTTTACTTTTTAACTTTTATCTTTTACTTAATTTAAATTTGCTAATTCTCTCATTTTCTAATTTTTCTTACTTGTCGTGCTACAATCTCGTACCGAATAAGCCTTGATTTTCATATTGATAAATATTATTAAATTCTTTTTAAGGGTTGTCCCTCTTCGGAGGTTCGGGGGCTTTCGTTATTCGTTGCTCGTCACTCGTCATTGTCTGCTTCCACCTTCCCATTTTCTAATTTTTCTAATTTGCTAATTATCCTTACCTTTGCACCAAATTTATATCGTATGAGCTTATTCTCTATTCTTATATTTCTTTTTTTCTTTTGGCTTTTTAGACAACTCACCCAACAGCTACCCACCGAGCAGCCCTTTCGCAACCCATTTCAGCAAAACATATCACCCGCTACATTCGAGCTGAATCTCCTCTCACTTTGTAGCTTAGTTATCAAAGCCAACGGACGTGTTACCCAAGCCGAATTAGATTTCGTGCGCTTGCAGTTTGTGCGTCTTTATGGTAAAGAACGCGCCAATGCCGTGTTTCGCAGTTTTAATGAACTAATAAAAGGACGCGAGATAGAAGCTCCCCGAGTAGCAATGTACGTACGCGCTCGTACTACCTACGAAACACGCTTGCAAATCCTCTATTTTCTCTTTGGTATTGCTCAAGCCGATGGAGTAGTAAGCCAAGACGAAGTACAACAAATAGAGCAAATAGCCTATTACTTCCAGATAGAAAAAAGTGATTTTATAAGCATCAAAGCAATGTTTGCTAACACTTATGGTAGTAATAGCTATACCCAAACTCCCAATGAAAATGCTTATGCTATTTTAGGTATAAGCCCCCAAGCTACTGATGCCGAAGTAAAACAAGCTTACAGAAATATGGCAAAAAAATATCACCCCGATAGAGTGATTACTGAAGATGAAGCCATAAAAAAAGGCGCCGAAGAAAAGTTCAAACAAGTACAACAAGCCTATGAACAAATCGCACGCCAAAGAGGAATGAACTAACCTAATAGCTTACCCCTATAAACAAAAAAGTGGCAAGCTACCTACATCGCACCGCTACAACCGAATACCTTTGCTGTGTTCCCACCCTGGAGGATTTTTCAGGAGCTGGTCGTGTAGGACTTGCCGGCGACAAAAGTACAACTTTTTTATTACATAGCAAATTTTTTCTATTTTTTTTCTTGCTTAGTAGCTCTATTTTTATTACTTTTGCCCCAAAAGTGTTGTATAACAACCTTTCAAAATCTAGTTAAAACAGTTAAAGAACAAAGAAAAATATTAAATATCAATAATGAAAAAACTATTCTTTTTATTCTTAGCGCTCCTATCGCTACAATGTAGTAAATCACAAGATAGTGAGACCACAGGTTTGAACTCTGAAAAGATGCTCACCCTTATCAATCAGCAACGACAAAAAGGCTGCAATTGTGGTAGTAATTATTATAAACCCGTACCTCCTGTAAAGAGAAATAAAACAATAGAAAAAGTAGCCAAAGCCCATAGTGACGATATGCTTAAACGCAACGAATTAACTCACTATAGTAAAAACGGACAAGGTCCTAAAGAAAGACTTATCAAGGCAGGCTATAAATGTACTATGTTTGCTGAAAATGTAGCTATGGGACAACAAAATGAAGAAGAAGTGATGAAAAGTTGGCTCGAAAGTCCAGGACATTGTGCTAATATTATGAATGCCCAAGTTACTGAAGTTGGTGCTGCTCGTAGCGGTAAGTATTGGACGCTACTCTTCGCTGCTCCTCTTCCTTAATTTTTAACTGCTTCCTAACTCTTAAAACAATGTATCTCGACGTTCATTCGCATACCCAGCACTCAACTTCCGATACTTTGGTGATTCGCAATCAGTATCCACTTACCGCCGATACCAGCGAACCTTTCTCAGTAGGTATTCACCCTTGGTTTTTAAACGATTTCGAGGCGCAGTGGAATGCACTTATACCCTTAGCCCAGCACTTCAACTGTTGGGCTATAGGTGAATGTGGCCTCGATAAGAACATTACCTCTGCCCTATCCTTACAACAAGAAATCTTTTTAAGACACATAGAATTAGCCGAAAGTTTAAAGCTCCCACTTATCATTCACTGTGTGAAAGCTTATGCCGAGGTAATACAACTCCGCAAGCGCACCCGCTCACAACAGTTATGGATATTACACGGCTTCAGAAAAAACCTAAAAGTAGCACAAGAGCTCATCACTCACGACATTGCCATTTCTTTTGGCACTCCCCTACTCTATTCTCATCAATTGCAAGAAGTCTTTAAGAAAATTCCCTCTGAATACCGGTTTTTTGAAAGTGATGACAGTATTCAACCATTAGTTATCAAACAAGTCGAACAAGCCGGACTTATCTAAGGTCTAAAACTTAAATCTAAAATTTTCTACTTAAAAAATTTGCTCGTTTGCTAATTACTTCATATCTTTGCGCCTTGAAAATTGAAAGGGGGTGTATCTTTATGTTAATAATTCCTTTAAAAGACGGAGAAAGCATCGATAAAGCTTTAAAACGTTATAAACGCAAATTCGACCGTACAGGTGTAGTACGTGAACTACGTGAAAGACAACATTTCACTAAACCTTCTGTACGCAGAAGAGCCGAAATCCAAAAAGCACAATACATTCAGCACTTGAAAGATCAAGAAGAAGTATAGTTCATTGTGGAGATATTCAATTTTTTTTAAGTAGGAACGGATAATATTCGTTCCTATTTTTTTATTTAAGTGTTGTTCATTATCCTTATCGGTATTGTTCATTGTCCATTCTTAAATTGTGCATAACTTGAGGAAGAAAAAACACTAAAATATTTGCTCTTTTATGTTTTCTGTGTATACAAAAATGAAGGTGAAAAAAGCAAATTTATTTCTTATAAAATATCCACTACTTTTTGTCAGTTATGAACAATCTGCCCAATGAAAAGTTCTCAACAAAAAGTTGTGCATAATATCAAAAAGAGTTATCAACAATTTTGCTTAAAATATTCATTTAAAAAACCGTAAATCACTTTTTATTGTTGATAACTAATCATAATATTCTTAAACTGAAAAAAACAAGTTTTTCAGCTTAATTTTATCCCTCTTATGAACGTCATCATAATAATAACCCTTCCTTTTTTAGAAAGAAATCTTTTTCAATTTATAATTTGGTAATTGTTGATAACTCAAAAATATTTACTTTTGCAATATGAAAAAAACAAATAAAACTCAAAAGCAAGGCAAATCAGGGAAACCTAAAAAGAATAAGAGTTTAGCTAAACGCAACAAGCAAGAGCTTATCAAAGCGATTTTTTCGGTGTTACAAGAACACCCCGAAGAGAGCTTTAACTACAAGCAAATCGCTGCCAAACTCCACATTACTGATGCACCACGTCGTGATATGCTGGTGAAACAACTCGTACAACTGAAAGAGAAAAAACGCATTGTAGAAATCGACCGTGGAAAGTACCAAGCTATTCCTATGCAACACTATTATGTAGGTACGCTTGATGTGAGTACGCGCGGTAATGGTTATGTAATAGTCGATGGTTTAGACAACGACATTTTTGTAGCGCAGAATTTTCTAAACAAAGCCCTCCACGGCGATTTGGTGGAAGTGTATGTATTTCCACGTTTTAGAAATCGCAATAAAATGGAAGGAGAAATTAGTAAGGTGTTAGAACGCAACAAAGTGCGCTTTGTAGGTACTGTGCAAATGCACAAGAATTTTGCTTTTGTCGTCCCTACTGATGCCCGTATGTATACTGATTTCTTTGTGTTGAAAGACGAACTCAATGGCGCTCAGGACGGCGACCGTGTGATTGTACGCATTGAAGATTGGAAAGACAAAAGCGATTCGCCTATGGGGGTAGTGGAACAGATACTCGGTAAACCAGGGGAACAAACTACCGAAATGCACTCTATCTTAGCCGAATACGGTCTGCCTTATACCTATCCAGAAGAGGTAGAAGCCTTTGCTAAAAAGTTAGATCTTTCTATTACTGATGAGGAGATTGCCCGTCGTCGTGATATGCGTGAAAACCTTACTTTCACTATCGACCCTCTTGATGCAAAAGACTTTGACGATGCACTGTCGTTCAAACTTTTGGAGAATGGCAATTACGAGATAGGAGTACATATCGCCGATGTATCACACTACGTGAAAGAAGGCACTATATTAGACGAGGAAGCATATAACCGCGCTACTTCTGTGTATTTGGTAGATAGGGTAGTGCCAATGTTGCCCGAAATACTCTGTAACTTTGCTTGTTCACTTCGTCCTGATGAAGATAAATACACCTTTTCGGCAGTCTTTGAGATGAATAAGAAAGCCGAAGTAGTAGATATTTGGATAGGACGTACTGTAACACACTCGTCATTTAGGTTTGCTTACGAAGAAGCACAATCAGTAATAGAGCAAGCTAAAGTAGGGGAGGGGTACACCATTCCTGCCGAAACTTCTATTACCGATACCGATAGAGCTGTCCCTGCTGAGGTAGTAGAAGCTATCCTCACGCTCAATACCTTAGCCGAAAAATTGCGCGGCAAACGTATGCGTTTAGGAGCTATTACTTTTGATAAAGTGGAAGTAAAATTCGACCTCGATGAGAACGGCAACCCTACAGGGGTATATTTCAAAGAAAGCAAGGAAGCTAACAAACTGATTGAAGAGTTTATGCTTTTGGCTAACAGAAAGGTAGCCGAGTATGTAGCCAAAATGAAAAAAACTTTCGTATACCGCGTACACGATGAACCCGATGCTGAGAAACTACAACAGTTTAATACAGTTATTAACCGATTTGGCTATAGTTTGGATTTGAAAAACCGCCAAACCACTACCGATTCACTTAATAATCTCTTAGAAGAAGTAAAGGGCAAAAAAGAACAAAACTTAGTCGATACCTTGGCAATACGTTCGATGGCAAAAGCTACTTATACTACTAAAAACATAGGACACTACGGTTTAGCATTCGATTATTATACCCATTTCACCTCGCCTATACGCCGTTATCCCGATGTGATGGTACACCGCCTTTTGCAACTCTATTTAGATAACGCCCCCTCACAACCCGAAGCCGAATATGAAACCAAATGCAAACACTCGTCACAAATGGAAAGTTTAGCAGCTTCAGCCGAGCGTGATTCTATCAAATATATGCAGGTGAAATATATGGAAGCGCATAAAAACCAGCAGTTTGCAGGGGTGATTTCAGGTGTAACCGAATGGGGTATTTATGTAGAAATTACCATAAACAAATGCGAAGGATTGGTACGCGCTCGCGACATCAAAGACGATTATTACACTTTCGACGAACAACAATACGCCTTGGTAGGACAAGCCACTGGTAAAACCTACCAGCTTGGCGATGAAGTAATGATACGCGTGAAAAACACCGACCTGATGAAAAAACAATTAGACTTTGAACTAATAAGCGAATAGTGAGTCGTAGCACGATAAGCAGTTTAAGAGTTAGAAGTTGATAATTATCACAAAACCAATAGAGTAGGGGAGAGGTACTAAAAACTTCTCCCTTATTTTTTGTAATTCAACAGTTTTTTAGTACTTTTGTGCAGTTAATCAAATTTTAGGTAGAAATAGATGTTTGCGGATGTATTGCTTGCATTACCTTTGGGCTTGTTGTTAGCTTTTACCATAGGTCCTGTGTTCTTTGTATTGCTGGAAACAGCTATTACTAAAGGATTTAGGGCAGCTATTGCTTTCAATTCAGGGGTAGTACTGGCAGATACTGTTTTCATTCTCATTGTCTATTTCACTACCAGCAGTTTGCTACGCGAAATTAAGGACGACCCTAAGCTCTTCTTCGCTGGCGGACTCATAATGATAGCTTACGGACTCATCTCGTTCATCAAACTGAAAAAAGACTTCAAGAAAACAATAGATAACAAAGAAAATGCCTATTTGCAAGTAGCTGAAAAAGTGAACTATGTAGCCCTCTTTATAAAAGGTTTTCTACTGAATTTCATCAACATAGGCGTTTTGGGTTTTTGGTTGGGAATTATTATTGTTTTTGGTCCTAAGCTCGATATGAATGCCAGTAGAATATTGGTGTTTTTTACTTCTATTATCTTAGTTTACTTTGCAATAGATATCTTTAAAATTCTCATTGCTAAGAAACTTAAAAACCGACTTACCGCTTTTCATATCTACAAAATTAAACGTGCGATTAGCATTATATTGTTAGTCTTTGGAGTTTTTTTAATACTCCAAGCGTTCTTTCCTAACGTATTACAATTAACTGATTAAGTACAACTCGCACAAGTAGTGTATAAAAAAACTTTGCCAAAAGTTGTAAGCCACACGGGTCTTTACCTCTTGACAAAGTCTATTTTCTATTGCCTATGGTCTAATGCCTGTGGCCTTATTACTTCTTACCTTTGTATTGATTATTTAGGTATTCAGTAACTTCTTTGGTAATATCTTTTTTCTCAGTTCCATAGAGTACACTACCGCCGTCGTTAGCACCAAGAATAAAGGTATAACCTTTTTGTTTTCCGTACTCTTTAATGTTTTTCTTCACTTTGCTGAGTAAAGAATCCATTTGAGTTTGGCTTTCCATTTGTATTTTTTGTTCCTCTTGTTGTAAATGTTGTTGCAATATTTGGCTTTTTTGCATCAGTTCGTTGTATTTTTTCTGAGCTACGTTCTGAGGGAGAGTTTTAGCCTGAGCGTCGAAAGCACGCGCTTCAGTTTGGAACGCCATTGAAATACTGTCGCGTTTTCGTTCGTAGGCACTAATTTGTCCTTTTAGTTTTGCCTCGATGTCTTTTTTTTCTTGATAGTCGTTTAGAAGTTTAGAGTTATCTACAAACGCCACCTTGTCGGTACAAGCAGTAAGGGCGAGCAGTGCTACGCCTGTTAAGATGAGTTTTTTCATTTTTATAATGTTTAATTTGAATTACGTGGCAAAAGTAAGAAAGTTTTACGTGTAAAAGAAATATTTTTTAATTTTGTTACTAAAAAAGTGAAAATACTCTCTTTCGTCACTATTCATTACACCTTGTTTCAAGTGAAACATTTTACTACCTTCTTTTATCTTATATAAATTTATTCTATATCAGAAATACTTTTCTATAAGTCTACTTTATCGAAACTGACTTTATTACAGCTTGTTTTAAGTATTATTTTTTAAAAAGTAATAAAGTATAGGGTAATAGTTGAGAAGTCTTGTAAAAACGTCTTATTTTAAGTTTTTACTATTTTTAGCTTCAGAAATATAAAAAAATAGACAATTCCTAACTCTTACCTCTTATTTCTTACTTAAAACATAAATCTGCGATGAGTATTCTCTTTTCCTCCAACCATAATAGTTTGAACGGACTCCGTTGATGAGACCTTTAAGAAAATGTTTCTTTCCTGTTTTATATTGCTCGGAAAGCATACTCACATAGAAGGCATCAAAAAGCATAGGGTGGGTGGCAAGCAACTCAAAACCTTCTTTGGCAAAAAGTTGTTCGATACTGTCCTTAGAAAAATGCCATAAGTGTCGGGGCACATCATAAGCTGCCCAGTAGGCTCCGTAGCGCTGTGCGTCCCACGAACGATAATTAGGTACAGCTATAACAGCTAAGCCATCTTCTTTCAGTAAGTTACTGATGAGCTGTATTTCTTGTGTTACATCGGGTACGTGTTCCAATACGTGCCACATAGTAATCACATCAAAAGAGTGGGGGAGGAGGTTACTAAAATCAGCTTGTAACAAAACTCCTTTTTCTTTTGCTTTGGTACGTGCTTTCTCGCTGGGCTCTATGCCCATAGTCTCCCAATGTGCACACTCTTTACCACTACGCACAAAGTCGCCAGTACCTGCACCTATATCAAGCAGACGAACATTTCCTTTTTTGTATTGTTTGATGAGTTTTATTTTGTGCTTTAAGTTATAACTTTTCACCCATTGGTAGAGTTTATCAAATAGTGTTCTACGACTGTCTGTATGCGAAATATAATCCTCACTCTCATAGTATTTTTTAAGGTCATTAGGTAAGGGAGTAGTGCGGTAAAGTTTTAATACTGAATCATATACGAGGGTAAAATCCTCTTGTGATACGCTGTAATCTTTAATTGTCATTAGTTGTTAGTGTTTAGTCGTTAGTTACTACTTGTCAATTATCAATTGTGAATTATCAATTGATAATGTTCCACGTGGAACATTTCTTATATACTTACTTTTTGTCTTTTACTTGGTACCTTTTACCTCGTAAGAAAGCAAACAGTTTTCTCTTCTTCAAATATTCAAGATTGTAATCATTCTCGTAAGCTTCACGTTCAAAGATGATATTATGGTAAGCTCTCTTCTTATCTTTATACTTAATATATTTCAGTATGAAATCCACGGCATACCATATATAGAAAAATATCACCAAGAGTTCTCGTTGCTGAGTTAAATGTATGCGTTCGTGGTTGATGAATTGTGCATCTTTCAATAGTTTTGAATCATTAGTAAATATAAAAGGGTAGAGGGTAATACCACTAAAACCCTTAGGTACTAAATATCTGTTTACTATAAACCAATTCATATAAGTAAAAAATATGTGGCAAAAGTAGTGAGAAAATAGCAGATAAACAAATGAGTTCTTAATTATCAATTCTCAATTGCTAATTCATAAATGTTCCACGTGGAACATTTATGAATTGAATATGTAGCTTTATTAAAAAATATTTATTACCTTTGTCGGCGTAAAATAATAATATATCAGTATGAAAAAGTTTTTAATCCTGTTGTTATTTCCTTTTATCGGAATGGCACAAATTGTCAATACTCCAGCTACACGTTTGGAGAAAGAACTCAATGGTAAAGTAAAAGCTCTTGTCGAACGTACTTATGACGTCTTTCAAGGTAATCTTAAACAAAAACGTCTTGCAACCGAAAATTATTATGAATTTAATAAAGAAGGAAACACCTTGCAGTTAGAACAAAAATACAGTGGTATTACTTTGCGTTACGACTATGTTTACAATGCTGAGCAAAAACCTCTACAAGTAAAAATATTGAGAATGGCTCACGGAGGTATACAGAGTTCTACAGGACTCTATGAATATAATAACCAAGGGCATTTAGTAACATATCGTACAATGATGGAGGGTAGTGCTTCGCCTACACAAACCTATACTTTTAACAAGTGGGACGCCAACGGTAACCCTACCGAAGGTCTCTTAGTAACACCCGATAGCAAAGCGAAGGTATTCCAGGAGTTTGATAAAAATAACCAGCGCACTTTGCTCAAAATGGTAACCGAAGGAAATCCACCTACCGAGATGCGCATCTCAGTGCGTTACGACCGTGAGGGTAGGGTAGTGGAACGCAGTATTGCTGAGGGAAACACCAAACCCGATGTAATGCATTATACATATGATAAAAAAGGTATTCCTACCGGCGTAAATAACCAGAAGTTTGAACATACTTTTGATAAGCAAGGTAATTGGGTTACTCGCATTGTATTCGTCAACGGATATATCGTAGGATTTACAGAAAGAGAAATAAAATACTAATATTAAAAATACATATACTTATGAAAAGACTATTTATTATTACTTTAGCTTTGTTCTGTACGGCTTGTAATACCGATTGGCGCAGAAAATACGATGAGGTATATCCGTCTCAAAACGGAATTTCAATGGTAAGAAAAGATAATAAATACGGACTCGTAAATGCTGAAGGTACCGTCGTAGCACCTTTGAAGTATGATTATATCAACATCTACCCTTCTGCCGGAATACCTTTTTATGATGTTACTATTAATAATTTATATGGGGTGATACGCCCTTCGGGTGAAGAACTCATTCCTGCTCAGTATAATTTTATTTCGTATTCCGAAGGTGTTTTTATTGTACAACTCAATGATAAGAAAAAACTTCTTAGTACTAATAACGAAACACTCACCCCTTGGTATGACGAAATAGACCTCTTTTTCGGTGGTCTGGCTCGCGCTAAACAAGGTAATAAGTATGGCTATTTAAATATTAAAGGTAAAGTAGTATTGCCTTTTGTATATGATGACGCTGATGATTTCAACGATAGTAAAAAGGCAATGGTGAAGTATAAAGGTAAATGGGGAATGATTGATAATCTCGGTAATACAATCATTCCTTTTGAATATGAACAGGCTGAACCCTATACTAAAAGCAATGAGGAATGGGAAGATTATTACTATATCCTCATAAAGAAAGGCAGAGAGGTAAATATAGATAAAGAAGGTAATCTTTTGTCATTTAAATAATCACTTCTTTTACCTCTCCTCTAAATATCACTTTAAACGATAAACGCTTCCATTGTTTAGGCAAGCGAGGCGTAAACGTTAGTGCACCGTTCTTTACACGCATACCAGCAAAGCCCTCTACAATGCTGAGCCACGTGCCTGCCATCGAGGTGATGTGTAACCCTTCGTGTACCTCCTTGTTGTAGTCGTCCAAATCAAGCCGAGCTGTACGCAGGTAGAGTGCGTAGGCTTCTTCTGTCTTCCCTAAGGCTGAGGCGAGTACACTATGCACACAAGGTGAGAGTGACGACTCGTGTACGGTAAAAGGTTCATAAAACTCATAGTGCTTTTGGAGTTGTTCTTTGGTAAATCGCTCTTCAAAGAAATAAAACCCCTGTAACGTATCTGCCTGTTTGATATAAGGCGAACGCAATATCCTATCCCACGACCAATGTTGGTTGAGCGGGCGCTCCCCAGTAGGAATGGCACTTACAGGCTTCAAGTCTTTATCCAAAAAACCGTCTTGTTGCAAGTATACATCATACTTTTCGCTATAAGGCAAGTACATATGTTCCACAATATCACTCCACTCCTTCAATTCTTTAATAGTCACCCATTGCTTTTCGCTCTTGTATTTCAGTGCCATAGTCGCTGCATAACTCAAACACCAAGAGGCAAGATAGTTCGTATAGAAATTATTGTTCACATTGTTTTCGTACTCATTAGGTCCCGTCACCCCTAAGATTACGTACTGTTTCTTTTCTTCTGAAAAATTGACCCTCTGTGCCCAAAAACGTGCAATAGCAATAAGCACTTCCATTCCATATTCTTTCAGGTACGACTCATCGCCCGTATAACGTGTATAGTTATAAATTGCAAAAGCAATCGCCCCGTTGCGGTGTATTTCTTCAAAGGTAATTTCCCATTCATTATGGCACTCTTCACCGTTCATTGTTACCATAGGGTAGAGTGCAGCCCCGCCAGTAAAACCGAGTTTCTGGGCGTTTTCAATAGCTTGTGGCAACTGTTTATAGCGGTACAACAGCAGATTGCGAGCTACTTCCGCGCCTTTGGTAGCCATATAAAAAGGCAGGCAATAAGCCTCAGTATCCCAATAGGTACTACCACCGTACTTTTCCCCCGTAAAACCCTTAGGTCCTATGTTCAAATGGGCATACTTGCCCTGATACGTTTGGTTGAGCTGAAAGATATTAAACCGGATACCTTGTTGTGCTTTCTCATCACCTTCAATCACAATATCCGATGTTTCCCATATCGCCGCCCAATCTTCTTTTTGCATCTCCAATAACCCCTCAAATGTTAATACCTGTGCGTCTCGCACCCTTTCCATCGCTACATTCCCCCTTTGAAGGGGGGTAGGGGGGATGTTTCCCATTTCATCTCTCAAATACCCCCCAAACTTCTCAATACAAAAAACTTCATTCTTCTTAACCTCTAAGTTGTAACACAACCCTATATAGTTCTCCTTTCTATTTTCTTTTCCACTGATATTCAGTTCTTTTCCTTCTATAAAAAGATGATTTTCCATAAAGGTTTGCACTTTAAAGGCTGTCTTTTTAGTTTCAGCAAGTATAGTAGCGCAGTTGTTTTCCGAAGAAATTTCCAAAGTATTCCAAAAATGCTCGTCCCAGTTAGCATCATTATTCTTAATACCACTGTCTAAGTAACTTTCTATTTCTATGGAAGTATCAGCATTAAGAGGACTAATCTCATAACGTAAAGCTCCTATTTCATCATAACGCAACGAGAGCAAACGCACCACTTTTACAGCAATTTCCACACCGTTACGAAGTGTAGCCGTAAAACTTCGCTCGTACCAACCCTCTTTCATATTCAGTTGTCGGCGGAAGTTTTTCACCTCCAAACAAGTGTTTAAGTCTAATAGTTCCCCGTCTATTTTGATGTGTAGTCCTATCCAGTTGGGCGCATTGAGCACTTTGGCAAAGTACTCAGGGTAGCCGTTTTTCCACCAACCCACTCGGGTTTTATCGGGGTAATACACCCCACCGATGTAACTCCCTTGAAGTGTATCGCCCGTATAGTCCTCTTCAAAGTTAGCGCGCATTCCCATAGCCCCATTTCCAAGGCTGAAAATACTTTCGTGTTTGGTAACCTCAGCTTTATTAAAGCCCTCTACGATGATGTTCCACGTGTTCATAGCTATTAGTCTTCACAAGTTTAAAGTGCAAAGGTAGAAGATAATTAGCAAACGAGCAAATTTGCAAAATTAGCTCATAAATACCCTACCCAATAATGATTACCATTACACTTTTCCATCATTAATTCCCCTTTGGAGGTAGCCAGTGACAGCTGGGTATGTACCCCACGGGAGCACAGTATGTGTAAAGGAGGAGGTTTGTCTCCTTTTCCAGCTAGTCCCCCTTCGGGGGTTCGGGGGCTTACCGAATAAATGACTCGCCACATTCCCCCTTTTGAAGATAGCCAGCAAGAGATTTTCATCACATTTCCTTCGTCATTCGCCTCTCGTCATTCGTCATTTCTTTCGCTTTCCCGTCACTACACTCCCCCTTTGAAGGGAAGTCCGCGAGAGCGGAGTATGTGAATAGGGGGATGTTATCCCCTATTGCCTATGACCTAAGACCTCACACGTTCCCATTTACTAATTTTCTAATTTGCTAATTCCCTAATTATTCCTTCCCTTTTCCGTCGTACTCCCCCTAGTGCCTGTGGCCTAAGGCCTATTACCTCTTCCTCTTTCTTTCGCCTCGAAACCCTGTTTTTACCATTTTTTACATCGCTGTATTATATTATGAGTCAATTATTTATATACCCTTTCTATACCAATCGTCCAAGATTCGTATAAGCTTCCTATAAGCTCTCTATAAGCTAACTCCACCCTCCTCACACCCTTTTTTCATCAAAAACCCTATTTCCCCTCTTTTGAATTTCTCCGTTTCCTTCCGCTCTCTCTAATCTATCCGATTTGTTCAACAAGTCTGACCTATCAAAAAACGATTTTTATCACTACTCATTTCCTAATTTTCTCATTTGCTAATTAATCTGCCCCCACATACCCAACCGTGAGCCCTCGCTGGCTTTGTGCGCGACTTTTAAAACAGCTTTGCTGTTTATTTGTTTGATTTTCTAAAGATTGTAAGATTTCTGTAGTGTAAGCTACACTTTTCTTACATCCAACTCATCATAATTAACGCCTATTCAAAATATATAACACCTAATTTACAATTACGTTTGCATCACATTTGTCAATTATCAATTATCAATTGTCAATTGAAAGACTTTCTGTAGCGTAAGCTACACTTTTCTTACATCAATTTAAAACACTATAAACTCATCGCCTTTGGCTAAAGCATCGTATCGCGCTTGGTTAAAGCGATACAAAAAAGGCGAACGGTGTTTGCCTATATTTCTCTTCTCGTCTAATTTTTCTATCAGTCCTATATTAGTCATTTTCTTTACAAAATTCCGGTTATCTAACTTCTTTCCTAAAATTGTTTCGTACAGTGATTGCAGCTCTGGAATGGTAAACTTTTCAGGAAGCATCTCCTTTCCTATGGGGCTAACGTGTGAAAAGAAACGCAAGCTTAACAGCGCTTGGTCTATAATTTCTCGGTGGTCAAAAGCCATTTCAGGAAGGTTACTGATGTCCCACCATTGGCATTCTTCTATATAAAAACTACCTGTAGGTTTCACTTGGTAATAGTCCACCAAGGTAAAGAACGCTACCGATATAAAGCTGTCTAATAGCCAATGGTCTTTCGTCACCTCTTGTCCGGTAATAGTCGATAAAAGTTCAGAAGTAAAGTGAGTGTTTTTGTTCCTATCCGGATTCCCAAAAGTAAAAAACTGATGTAAATGAAGTTTTTTTAAGTTTGTACGGTAACGCACTACTCTATGAGCTGCTTTTTCCAACGTCTCGTCTTTCTTTACATAACCTCCAGGTAACAACCATCTTTCTTGAGCAGCATTCTTGAATAAAAGCACTTTCAGTTCTCTTTCGTGGTAACCAAAGATTACGTTGTCTACGCTTATATTTCTATAAAAAATCTTATCGCCGTTGAGGATATCATTTAAGATAATGCGTTCTTTTCTGTCCATTACTTGTTTTTTTAGGGCACAAAGGTATAAATAATTTGCTAATTAACTAATTAGCAAATTATCAATTAGCCAATAAGCGCTGTGTTATTTGGATAAGTTTTCATTTATTTCTATTAGAAAGCATATTTTTAACAATCTGTTATTTCATAAAAAAACAAAAAGAAACCACACATTACGTATTTTTTACGTAAAATAATTATCTATATAAATAACTAATATACAATATATTAATATCTATCTGTTACAGATATAACAAAATAAATACATTACGTATATTGTACGTAATAAATTATTTTATACCTTTGCACCGAAATAAAACAATAATAAATATAAACAAATAAAAAGGTATTTTATTTATAACACGAAAAATCTCATAACAAATTAATACATTACCGATATGAAAACGCTCATAACAAACTTCACTTCGCTTTGCCTTTTGGCTGTTACCTCAGCCTATGCGCAAGAGCCCGTCACTCAGCCTACGGATACTATAGTACCTGTGGTTACTATGGATACTGTGCCTCCCGCGCCTAAAGTAGATTCTTTACCTTCTACTTCTCCTATCACACCTAAGAAAGATATTTTAGGTAAAGATGTGAAAGAACGCGATACCGAAAACCGCAATGTGATGCTCAACGCCAGTAGTGCTACCTCTCCTCGTCAGTTGAACATTGGCTTGCCTTTTAACGGCGATATTCTTATCCTTGAGAACGACATTCCTGTAGTATACACCTTTTGGACACAAATACCTACCACCGCGTGGCGCTACGATAGCACCATAGGGCGCATCGGGATGATGTCTTTCCAAGATGGTGCTCTTACTTATGGTAAGGTGGGTTATATCGTTACTTCTTGGGACAGAGAACCAGGTCGCAAGTTGCAAGGTTATGCTTCTACTTATTTTACCAATTATGGTAGTAGCCATCTCGACGCTTCGGTAACAGCGCCTATCGGCAAAAAAGGTTGGGGCTTTATGGCAGGCTTCAACGAAACTTTTGAACGTGGTAGTGGTGGTAATTACCAATTCACTCCTTTCCAAGACCGTTTTGAAATGTTTAAAATAGGAGTCTCTAAAAAGTACAACAAAGGTTTTGTGCGTGCTTACTACAAACACGCAACCGATATACCGATGCTCGGTGCTTATAGTCCTTTTGTGTATGAAGGCAAAGGTAAAACTAAAGCTATAGATGGTTTTGATTTGGGTAAAGATGTGTATATGCCTAACGATGGACTTTTCCCTTATCAAGACTATAATACAGGTGAAACCAAACTTGGCGACCTCAATTCTGATGAAGCCTCTAAAAACATCACCAATGCTATCTACCTCACTGGTGAACACCGCTTTGATAATGGGTGGAAACTCAACTACGCCAATATGTATATGAACTCCAAAGCTGCCTTTACCATTCTATACCCTTTGAGTATGTTTATTACCGACCCCGACCAACAAACAGGTATGACTTTTAAATACGTAGGCACCAACAAAGAGTACAAAGGTGCTGTACAACTAAACTCAGTGCAATACTACCCTCAGGTAGAAATCAACACTTGGATCACTCGTTTAGAGGCTACTAAAAAATTTGACAAACACAGCCTTAGATTAGGTACTACTTATCAATATTACCGCGCTCCTGAGATACAACACAACGGTTTGTTCTATCAAACGGTAGAAGCGAATCCTAAGCGCTTAGATGCTTATGTAGGGGGAGGAACGGTTAATATTACCCCTCAATATGGTATTTTAGGAAACTCTTATGGAGGTTATAAAGTGACAAGTGATAAAAAGTTAGCTTTCTATGCTTCTGATGATATCAAACTGAACGACCGTTTCGATATTGGTTTTGGTGCTCGCATTGAGAGATATTACGACTATAGTACTCGCGATTCTTATACAAATCAATATGTGCAAAACCGTGATCTTATAAAGAAGAAATTCAAGGACTGGAACAAAGTAGGCTATTTCAACTTTGTAGCCAAAGTATCTAACGAGTTTGGTTTCTTGGGTGATATTACTTATAACGATTGGGCTGCACGCTATTGGGATAATGCTAATAACGAAAAAGACACTAATGGCAAGGAAATATTTGCGACTCCTCATACTACTACCCAAAGCGTACTGAACTACGGTGGAGGGGTGTATTGGAATCACGGCGATCTCATAAGTTTGGTGTCTAAGGTGACTCGTATCTATAAAAAGAACAATATCGCCTCTGAGTCTATCGTAAATCCAGCTAATCCCAGCGAACAAAAAACTTTCTACCCTTTGTTCTACGATATTGCTACCCTTGGTTGGACTACCGATATTATCTCTAAGCCGTTCAAGAATTTCAACTTGCACTTCCTGCTCACACTCCAAAAACCAGAGTATAAAGACTATGAGTACAGTGCCTACGGGGTAAGCTATAGCTATAACGACAAAATCATTCCTGAGCTTTCAAAAACTCTTATAGAAATAGACCCCAGCTATTTTATGCTCAAAGGCGACCTCCGCTTGTGGCTCAGTTTCCGCTACTTTGGCAATCAGTACGGTAACCCTACCAATGCGATTTCTTACAACGGTTGGTGGGAAAGCTTTGGAGGGGTGGATTATAAGCTCAACCGCAATATCGACCTTAAATTCCAAGTAGTAAATATTTTGAACGAAACAGGTATCAAAGGCGCTCTCGTAGGGGCTAATCAAATTCTCGACGATACTAATTACATAGGTCGTAAAATTGTAGCAGGTGCTATTCGTCCACGTACTTACGAACTCACTCTTAATTTCAAATTCTAAAACAGTAACATTTTTAATATTTTATCATTATGAAAAACATTCAAAAACTTTTAATCGTAGCAGTCCTCTTCTTTGCAGGATTTGCAGCTGTCCAAGCACAATCTGAAACCGAAAAATTCTTTGTAGGCAAATGGAAACTGATGGTCTATGGACTTCCTAATGGCGATACCGAGATGGTTCTCAATATCACCAAAAATAGCGATGGTTCTCTTGGTGGTACTATCGGTGGTGACGATGCCAATGCTAACAAACTCACTAAGGCTGAGATTGAAGGCAATACCTTCTATGCCAATTTCATCGGCAACGGTTATAATGTTCCTCTTTATATAGAGAAGAAAGGCGATAAAAAAGTAGAAGGCAGTATGAACGATATGTTTGATATCGAAGGTACTAAAATCAAGTAATCTTTCTTAAACCAAAGGAGGCGCTTGCCTGCGCCTCCTTTCTTACCTCTTATTTCTTAGCTTATGAAACGCTTATTTCCTTTAATACTCTTGGCAATCACCCCACTCAAGGCACAAACTCAAACCGAGAAATACTGGTTGCCGTCGGTAACTTTCTCTGCTGAAAGCTTTGCTCATCCGGCACCTCAGTTTGCCCCTTTTACTCGTTGGTGGCTACCAGGGAACGATATCACTCCCAAAGAGCTAAAACGGGAAATCAATCTCTTTGCCGACAATCACTTCGGAGGGGTGGAAATCCAACCTTTCGCTTTGGTAATGCCCACGCGTGGCAAAGGTCGTGCCGACCGTATAATGAGCTACGATACTCCTGCTTATTACGAGAATATCAAGCAAATGCTCGCTGAAGCTCAAAAACGCAACCTTATCGTCGATTTCACCAACGGCAGTGGTTGGCCTCCTGGTGGGCCACATATCGCTAAAGAAGAAGGCAATCTTACTCTTGAATTTGGCATTGCTAATCTGGGTGCGCAACCTATTGCCCTGCCAAGAGCATCACATTCCGATGACCCTACTGCTAAATTAGTAGCTGTATTGGCTGGTAAATTCCTAAATGATACTACTGCTACCGATAAAACCTTCCGTATAGACCCTAAAACGCTCATCAATATTACCGATAAAGTAAAAAACAACACTATACAATACAGCGCTCCCAAAGGGTGGAAAGCCATCGCCTTTTGGTCGGTGCCTACTCAGGAAACGCCTATGCTTATTGCCAAACGCGAAGCGGGCTACGTGTTCAATCATTTCGATTCACTACAAGTAAAGAAAAATTACGACTATCTCTTCGGTGAACGCACAGGCTTAGCCTCTTATTTTGGCAAACCCGTACGTGCGATTTTCAATGATAGTTACGAGTTCAAAGCCAACAGACATTTCTCTGATGATTTTATTCGCTTTTTCAAACAACAGCGCGGTTACGACCCTACCCCTTACCTACCTGCTAATATGTGGCGTGGTTATAACAATATGTACGAACGTATGGCACACCCTGCTAATGCTCCCTATTTTAGTTTAGGAGCTGACGATTGGCGCTTGCGTTACGACTACGACCTTACCCTTAGCGACTTATTGCAAAAACACTTTTTAAATAGCTCTAAACATTGGGCAAATGCTCGCAACCTCTTGCACCGCACTCAAACTTACGGATTTAATATGGATATAATGGCAGCGGCAGGTGCAGCTTCTATCCCCGAAGTAGAAACTATGCTTTTCTCCAAAGGTTCTGAAAATGGTTACAAACTCATTACTTCAGGGGCACACCTGTACAATCGCCCTATCATCAGTTGTGAAGCAGCCGTTTATTTTAAACGCGCTTATATGACCACCCCTCACAAACTCAAGCTCACTTTCGATAAGCTCTTCAGTAGTGGAGTAAATCAAATTATCTATCACGGTACTCCCTATCGATATTTCCCTGAGGGCTACCCAAAAGAAGGGTGGTATCCGTTCTACAATTCAGCCTTAGGTATTGATTTTTCATCGAATATCAATGAAAACAATCCTTTCTGGAAATATATTAGCCAAATCAACCAATACGCACAACGCGCTCAATACGTATTGCGTTCTGGCAAACCTCACGCCGATGTGCTGATATACTATCCTTTCTTAAACTATAGCGAAGAAGTTGCCAACCCGCGCGAGGTAATGATAGCGGGTGAGTTGAAGGATACTGAGCCTCCACTTCCTGCCGAAAACAAAAATGTAGCTTACAATCGTGTTATCGATACTGAATGGTTAAAACAGATAATGCCCCTTATTGATGAACTCAATCAACTTGGCATCACTTGGGATTGGATCAACGATGCTTCTTTACAAGAACTTTCATTGTTACACAACAAACGCCTCAGCATACGAGGAAATGAGTACCAATCGCTCATATTGTTTCGGTTGCCATATATCCAACTCAAGAGTGCTGAAAACTTACAAAAGTTAGCTAAAAAAGGAGCAAATATATTGTTGATAGGCGATGTACCTACCCAGCAACCTAACTATTTCAATTATCAGAAAAACGATATAAAAACCCAAAAAGCAATGCAGGCACTCGCTAAAACTATTGGCAGCCATCATATCAAAGAGCAAGCAGAAATGCTAAACAATTGGTATCCATCTATTCAGTTGCCTATTACGTATATGCAGCCTAACCCCACCTTGCGTCAGCAACGCCGTAAGCTCTCAGAAGGCAGTTATGCACAATTCATCTGGAACGAAAACGACAGTTGGCAAGAGGTTCACATTCAAACTGAAAAAGGTTTGGAATACGCTTATTGGCTCGATGCTACCGATGGCAGTATCCGCGTTGCCAATCTCGAAAAAGGCGCTTACCGCTATCAGTTGCCACCTTATAGCAGTATTTTCTTTATGGCTTCCAAGCAGACGACCGAGATGCCACTCAGCTCAAAAGTGCTTTACAATCCATCGGTTGCCAAAGCTATAGCTACTCCTGAAAAGTGGCATATACAAGCAGGAACTATAAAAGTAGAAAACACCGCTCTTTTCGATTGGAAAACACATTCACAGCTGAAGTACAACAGCGCTCCTGCTGTTTATACTACTGAGTTTGTAATCAGCTCACTCAGCCCTTCCAAACACTATTTCCTCAGCTTAGGCAAAGTGTATTACGCTGCCGATATAGTAGTGAATGGCAAAAAAGTGAGCTCAGAAGTGTTTATGCCTTTTGTAACCGATATTAGTCCTTATCTCCAACAAGGTAGCAACACCCTCGAAATTACTATCACAAATGCTGCTTACAACGATTTTGTAGGGCAAGCTGAAAAAGGAGAAAAAGTATTCAAAAAGCTCAAAGGCAGTGATACTATGAGTGCTGGACTTATAGGCCCCGTACAAATAATGGAACAATAAAACTTTTATAAAATGAAAAAGATATTATTTTTAGCACTTGCTCTATGTGGTTCTGTAACATTTTCGCAAGAAAGTCGCTTTTCTTTTGGAGTAAAAGCAGGAAGTAACATTTCCAATATAAACGATACAAGTCAAACAAAGTACAAAGTAGGCTTTGTAGGAGGTGTTTTTGCAAATTATAAAATACTCCCATCTCTTAGCTTGCAGCCCGAAGTACTATACTCTATGCTGGGCTATAAATCTAAGATTACAGGAGATTATGGAGGAGCTCCTGTAGTATATACTGATAATGTAAAAATGGACTATATCAGTATTCCCATAATGGTGCAATATACCTACAGAGGTTTTTATGCCGAAGCAGGGCCTCAATTTGCTTTCAATGTAAAAAACTCACTTGATTACGAAGTTTCTCTTTCTTACTATGGAAATAATGTTACTCATAGCGACAAGCTAAAAGACATTGCAAAAGATTTTGACTTTGCCATAGGTGTAGGTTTAGGATACCATATTCCTGATACAAAATTCAGTATAGGAGCTCGTTATACCTTTAGTCTCACTCCCTTTTATACCAATAAAGGTACTACCAGTGGAGGGTATAACTTTACCGACCACGAAAGTGGAAAACCTAAAAACCGTGTTTATTCATTATTAATATCATATAAAATATAACAGCTATGAACAAGATAATAACTATCACAGCAATCTTAGCCTTTTCGCTAAGCTTTTCGCAACAAACCCCTCAACTCAACAAAAACAATATCAAAGAGGTGGTAAAAGCAATGACTCTCGATGAGAAAATACATTTCGTGAGTGGTATTGGTATGAGTATTACGCAAGGAAGCGATGGTCCCGTTGCGGGTAGTATTGGAGGTAAAGTACCTGGGGCAGCAGGTGCTACAGTCGCCATTCCCCGTTTGGGTATTCCTTCAGTGATAGTAGCTGATGGGACTTCAGGATTGCGTATAGACCCTACGATCGTCAACGGTGAAAAAATCTATACCACAGCTTTTCCTGTAGGCACTTTGGTAGCAAGTACTTGGAATCCCACACTCACCACTTCGGTAGGAAAAGCGATGGGTAACGAAGTAAAAGAAATGGGAGTAGATGTACTCCTTGCCCCTGGTATCAATATTATTCGCAATCCACTCTGTGGTCGCAGTTTTGAGTATTATGCCGAAGACCCTATCCTTAGTGGAGAAATGGGAGCGGCTTTCAATCAAGGTGTTCAAAGTCAAGGGGTAGGAGTTTCTTTAAAACACTTTGTAGCTAATAATCAGGAATCTAATCGCAATGGTGTGAGTGCTTTGGTAAGTCAGCGTGCTTTGCGTGAGCTCTATTTGCGCTCTTTTGAAATCGCTATCAAAAAGTCTAATCCTTGGACGGTAATGAGCTCCTATAACAAAATCAACGGTACGTATGTTTCTGAAAATCCCGAGTTACTTACCACGATACTACGCGACGAATGGAATTTTAAAGGTATGGTTACTACCGATTGGTATTCAGGACGCAAATATGCTAACCAAGTGAAAGCGGGAAATGACCTACTAATGCCAGGGCGCAAACAAGAAGCTAAAAAAATAAAAGAAGCTCTTGACGAAGGCTCTCTCAAAGAAGCTGAACTTGATCGCAATATCGAACGTATCCTGCAACTCGTCGTTAAAACCCCTGTATTTGCTAACTATCGTTATAGTCAGCATCCCGACCTTATTGCCAATAAAGCCATCGCTCAGCAAGCTGCTGAAGAAGGTATGATTCTTTTGAAAAACAAGGCTGCTCTTCCGTTGTCAGCGGGCAAAATCGCTCTCTTAGGCAATGCTTCTTACGATACTTTCGTAGGGGGTACCGGTAGTAGTGAAGTACAAACAGCCTATACGATTTCTTTTTACGACGGACTTAAAAAAGCAGGTTTTTCGTTAGACGAAAACCTCAAAAACGCTTACCTCAACTACATCACCGAAGAAAAGGCAAAGCGCCCTAAACGTGTGAGTATCTTAGATGTTATCAAACCTGTAGAAGAGTTTCCTATAATCGAAGAACAACTTCAACAGATGTCACGCAATTGTGAGGCGGCCATCATCACTATTGGACGAAATGCCGGTGAAGGCTCCGATCGCAGTCTCGAAACTGATTATGTTCTCAACGACAAAGAGCTTGCCCTTATTAAAGCTACCGCCAGCGCTTTCCACGCTCAAGGAAAAAAGCTCATCGTTGCTCTTAATATCGATGCTTTAGTAGAGGTTACTTCTTGGCAAGACCTCGCCGATGCGCTACTCATCACTTGGTTGCCTGGTCAAGAAGCGGGGAATGCTTTTGCTAATATCTTCACCGGCAAAACGAATCCTTCAGGTAAGTTGCCTCAAACGATGGCGCTCTCTTATAACGATATCCCTTCGGCAACTGCTTTCCCTGGTACCCCAAAACGCAGTCCTTCCGAAAGTGTTTACAACGAAGGTATTTATGTAGGTTATCGCTATTTTAGTTCTTTTGGCAAACCTGTAGCCTATCCGTTTGGTTACGGACTTTCGTATACCCAATTTGAAATGAAAAAGCTCAAAGTGCCTACTAAATTTAGCAAAAAACTCAGTTTAAGTGTAGAGGTAACCAATGTAGGTGAGGTAGCAGGTAAGGAAGTAGTACAAGTATACCTTTCAGCTCCTGCAAAGTCTATGGATAAACCAGCCTTAGAGCTCAAAGCTTTTGCAAAAACTGAACTACTTAGCCCTAAACAATCACAAACACTCAGTTTTACCCTCTCCCCCGAAAGTCTTGCTTCTTTTGATACTGCACGCTCGGCTTGGGTAGTTGAAGCAGGTACTTACACTGTAAAAGTAGGCAATTCAGTCGAAAATATTTTGCAAACAGCAACTTTTACCGTACCTAAAGAAATCGTAGTAGAAAAAGTAGCTGATGTGCTCAAACCTAACAAAGCGTTCGATGAACTAAAGAGATAAAAAATGAAAACCGTATTTCTCACAGGTGCTACAGGCAATATGGGTAGAGAAGCAATGAAAGAACTCCTCAGCCGTAGCGACCGTTTTCAAATAAAAATATTAGTACTCCCTCACGAAAAGAACAAACCTTTAGTGCAAGAATGGGAGCAGAAACCCAATGTAACCATCGTTTATGGCGACCTTACCAATTACGACGATGTGCTCGAATGTGTTACAGGGGCAGACTATGTGTTGCACGTGGGCGGTATGGTTGCCCCTATGGCTGATTATCACCCAGCCCTTACCACCAAAGTGAATATTGGGGCAGCAAAAAACATCGTAAAAGCTATCCAGAGTCAGCCTAATAAAGATGCCATAAAACTCGTTTATATAGGCACAGTGGCTCAAACAGGCGACCGCAATCCTCCTATCCATTGGGGGCGTACTGGCGACCCTATCAAAATAAGTATTTACGACAACTATGCTCTTACTAAAACCATTGCCGAACGCGAGGTGATTGAATCTGGACTCAAATATTGGGTGTCGCTTCGCCAAACAGGGGTGCTCTACTTCGATTTGATGAAGAACACTAACGACCCTATTATGTTCCACGAACCTTTGAATGGTGTATTCGAGTGGGTAACTGCACGCGACTCAGGCAGAATGCTCGCCAATGCCTGCGAAGATAGTGTGCCTGAGGATTTTTGGTGTCGTATTTACAACATCGGGGGAGGTGAAAAATACCGTTCTATGAATTGGGAGTTTATGCAAATGACCAGCAGCTTGGTAGGCGTAAAGGACTTTCGTAAGATATGGGAACCTAATTGGTTCGCCACCCGCAATTTCCACGGACAGTGGTATCTTGATTCCGATGAACTCGAAAAATACCTGCATTTCCGTTCAGGGTCGTTAGAAGAATTTGTTGCCGAAATGAAAGAGCACGCACCTAAAGCCGCTAAATTAGCAAAATATATCCCGTCGTGGGTAATTAAAAACCTCGTGTTTAAACCTGTTGCCAATAAGCCTTTTGGTACTTTGTATTGGTTCAAACACCATCGCGAAAACCGCATCACTGCTTTCTTTGGATCTAAAGAACAATGGGAACAAATCCCCTCTTGGGAACACTTTACTTTTGAGCAGGCGTCTAAAGAACCTAAAAAGTTAGATCACGGCTACGACGAGAGCAAACCTAAAAGCGAATTAGACCTCAGCGATATGCAACAAGCAGCAGCCTTCCGCGGAGGTAAATGCCTCTCTACCGAAATGCAAAAAGGAGACCTCAAAACAAAATTGGAATGGGAATGTGCCTGCGGTCATCACTTTCAGGCGAGCCCTACACTTGTTTTGCTCGGTGGACATTGGTGCCCTGAGTGCCTCCCTATGCCTTGGAATTACGACGAGGAAGCCAAACGCAATCCTTTCTTTGCACAAGTTTGGACTCCCCTCCACAATCCCGATGAACACAACGTATACGAGGCTTCTATTTTAGATGAATAACAAAAACAAAGTATTATGGCAAGGTGTTTTTTTCTATCACTTGTACTGCTGTTAGCTTTTTCAGTGAACTCGCAAGCTCAAAAAGCAAATTCGCTAATCTTCAATTTAAAAACGGGAGAAATATTTCAGCCTGTATTCAATAATACCTCTCTTGAGGACTCGCCTACTTATCTCGAAGTGTTCCTGCCCGAGAAAGCTAAAGCTAATGGCAGAGGGTTGTTTATCTTCCCTGGAGGAGGTTACGCTTTGGTGGCTTATGGTCACGAAGGTAGAAGTTGGGCACCCTTTTTCAACGAACAAGGAATGGCTGTTTTTGTGCTCAGATATACATTGCCAAAAGGCAACAGAAGTCGCACTTTTAATGATGTCGTTTCAGCTATGAATATAGTGAAGACCAATGCAACTCAATGGGGAGTCGACCTCTCTCAAATAGGGGTAATAGGTTTTTCAGCAGGAGGACATTTAGCTGCTACAGTAGCTACTCATTTTACCGAGCCTATTAAGCCTGCTTTCCAAATTCTATTCTATCCTGTTACCACTATGGAAGCGGCCTATACTCACGCAGGGTCTCGAGAGAACTTGCTCGGGAAAACCCCTTCTCAAGCACTTGTAGACGAGTATTCTAACGAAAAACAGGTTTCGGCTACCACACCACCTGCTATTATCATCGCTGCTGCCGACGATCAAGTGGTGCCTATTGAAAATAGTCTAAACTATTTCAAAAGTCTCAATGAAAAGAAGATTCCTGTGTCGCTTCATATTTATCCTATAGGTAATCACGGTTGGGGATATAGCAAACAGTATAAATACCACGAGGCGATTCTAAAAGAACTTTCCCTTTGGCTACAAACAACCCTTAAATACAAACAACAATGAAAAACCTATTCCTTCTTTTTGCTTTTCTCAGTCTTTCGGCAGTAGCTCAAACAGTAACCCCTGAGTTGCTCACTAAAAACTGGCGTGCTTTCTGGGTGTATGTACCTAATACTGACCCTAATGACTATGGCGTATATCACTTCCGCAAAGTGCTCTCGCTCGAGGCCAAACCTGCTACTTACGTAGTTCACGTCTCTGCCGACAACCGCTACAAATTGTTTGTAAACGGTCAGTTAGTCTCTTTAGGTCCCGCTCGTGGTGACCTCTATCATTGGCATTACGAAACAGTAGATATTGCCCCTTACCTACAGCAAGGTAACAATGTGGTAATGGCTACCGTGTGGAATGATGGCAAGCACAAACCTTTGGCGCAAATCAGCTCACGGACAGCTTTTATACTGCAAGGTGATAGCAAGGCCGAAAGTGCTTTGAATACAAATGCTTCTTGGAAGTGTGTGCACGATACTGCTTATGCGCTTGTAAAACCCAACGCTATAGGATTTTTTGTAGCTCCTTATGGCGAGTTTATTGATATGAACAAAGCTGTGCTCAATAGCGAAAGCCCTGAGTACAACGATAGTCATTGGGGAAAAGCTGCTACTATAGGCGCAGGGCTACCTAAAGGAGTCAATACGATGGGCGCTAACGACTGGATGCTCGTTCCTTCTGCCATTCCTCAAATGGAACGCACTCCTCAATACGGACTCAAAGTCAGAAAAACTGAAGGGCTCACTCTCCCTAAAAAAATGCCTGTTGGCAAACTCAACTTTACCGTCCCTGCAAACACAAAAGCTACTATACTTTTAGACCAAACTTTTAATACCAATGCCTACCCCGTATTGCAATATAGCGGTGGCAAAAATGCAACTATCGCGCTCAAATATGCCGAAGCTCTTTACGATAACAATTACGATAAAGGCAACCGTGATGAAATAGAAGGTAAAAAGCTACAAGGGGTTACCGACAGCCTGATTGCCAATGGGAAAAAGCAACAAACTTTCACCCCCTTATATTGGAAAACCTTCCGCTATCTACAACTCTCGGTACAAACGAGTAGTGAACCTATTACTATCGAGCAACTCTACAGTCTCGCAACGGGCTATCCTTTCCAAAGAGCAACTACTTTCTCTTCCGATGATCCACAGCTCACTCAAATACTAAATATCGGTTGGCGTACCGCTCGTATGTGTGCGATGGAAACTTATATGGATTGTCCTTACTATGAACAATTACAATACATAGGCGACACCCGTATACAAGCGATGATTACCTACTACAACACTACCGACGATCGCCTTGCACGTCAAGCTATCAACGCTATTAGCGATTCTCGTTTGGCAGAAGGTGTTACCCAAGGGCGCTATCCAGCCTCGGGCGATAATATCATTTCTACTTTCTCACTGATGTGGATAGGAATGTTGCACGACTATTACCTCTATCGCCCAGATAGTAGTTTTGTAAAACAGCACCTGCCTGCAATGCGCCAAATTCTCTCTTTTTACGAAAGTTATACCCAACCCGATGGCACCCTCAAGAACGCCCCCTATTGGAAGTTTGTGGATTGGCCTGAGAATGCCAAAGGCTGGAAAATGGGTGAACCTCCTCTCAATCCCGATGGCGGTAGTGCCGTGTTAGACCTCCAACTGCTATGGGCATACCAATGGGCAAATGAGTTAGAAATGGCGCTTGGCAATAGGGGTTTACAACAGATGTACCAACAGAAAGCTGCTCAATTGGCTCAGAGTATTCGCGACAAATATTGGGATAACACTCAACAACTTTTCGCCGATACCCCTGCCAAAAAGAACTACTCTCAGCACACTAACACTTTGGCGATTCTCACTGGCCTTGTAGAGGGACAAGCCGCTCAAGACCTTTTCAAACGAATGATGAACTTCCCTAATATTACACGGGCTTCTATCTATTTCCGTTACTATGTAAATCAGGCACTTGCCAAAGTAGGTTTAGCCGATGAATACCTACAACAATTGGACGTATGGCGCGATTATCTCAAACTTGGTATGACTACTTGGGGTGAAGATTCTAATATCAAAGCTACCCGCTCCGATTGCCACGCTTGGGGAGCCAGCCCCAATATAGAATTTTATCGTATGCTATTAGGCATAGATACGGCTGCCAAAGGTTTTGCCGAAGTGAAAATAGCCCCTCATTTAGGTACCCTTAAAGAAGTGTCTGGCTCTATGCCACATCCTTACGGCACTATCAAAGTAAGTTATAAATTGGATAAAAAGGGAAAGCTCAATGCTAATATCACCCTACCCGAAAAGCTCAAAGGTACTTTTGTATGGAAAAACACAACAAAAGAACTCAAAGCAGGGAATAATACTTTTACAGAATTAAAATAACCTTTTTTACTATGAAACATCTATTTTTTACAATTGTTGTACTATTGTTTTGTATTCCGTCTAACGCACAGCGATTAACCCCTTTGTCAAAAAACCGATTGTTTGTAATGACAGATATAGGAAACGAACCCGATGATTCACAAACAATGGTAAGGCTAATGCTCTATAGCAATGTAATAGATATTGAAGGCTTAGTTGCTTCTACAAGTATCCACAAAAAAAGCCCTCCTGAAGTGTCGATGATACGGCAAATTATAAAAGCTTATGGAGAGGTAAGACCTCATTTGTTGAAACACGAAAAAGGATTTCCTACCGAAAAACAATTGCTAAACCTTGTAAAAGCAGGGCAGCAAGAGTATGGAATGAAAGGAGTACAAGAGGGTAAAAACTCCGAAGGCTCCGATTTGCTTGTAAAAGCAATACTAAAAGAAGATAGCCGTCCTTTGTGGATTTCTGCTTGGGGTGGAGTGAATACTTTGGCTCAAGCTCTCTTGCAATTGCAACAGTCAAAAAGTAAAAATGAAATGGATAAACTTATTAAAAAACTTAGAGTTTATACTATTTCCGACCAAGATGATGCTGGATTTTGGATACGCGAGAATTTCCCCGATTTGTTCTATATTGTAAGCCCTAATAGCTATCAATCTTCTACTTGGATAGGAATGGCTCAACCCTTTAAAGGCGCTAACAACGAGGTGATAAGCAATAGTTGGATCGAAAAAAATATCCAACAAGGAAAAGGTAGCTTAGGTAGAATGTATCCTGATGTAAGCTTCGGAATGGAAGGCGACACCCCTTCTTGGTTAGGATTGATACCCAATGGACTAAATAATATGGAACATCCCGACTGGGGCGGTTGGGGAGGTCGTTATCAATACTATCAACCCGAGTTTGACCCTAATGAAAGATGGCTCTTCGAGTTAAAACCTGAATCTCATCCCATCTGGACTAACACCGATGATACTTACACCCCCTTAGTTAAAGCACAATGGGGAAAAACAATAGTGCCTGATAGTATCAAACCTATTGTAAGCAACCAAGTAACTATATGGAGGTGGAGAGAAGATTTTCAAAATGATTTCGCTGCAAGAATGGATTGGTGTGTAAAAAACTATAAAGAGGCTAACCACCCACCTATTGTTAAACTATCACACCCCGAAACATTAACTGTAAAATCAGGAGAACATTTTGAATTAGACGCTCGATTAACTGAAGATCCCGACGGTGATGCCCTCTCCTTCTATTGGATGCAATATCCAGAAGTAAGCTCTTATAAAAGAAAAATAGTTAGAGAACCCTGCAATGTGTCTTGGTTATTCGATATGAAAGCCCCTAAAGTAACTAAACCCGAAACAGTACATATTATCCTAAAAGTAACCGACAAAGGAAGCCCTCAACTCACTCGATATAAAAGAGTAATTATAAATATATTACCAAAATAAAAACCATATTATGAATACAACCCTCAGCATCCTCCTAATGGCAATAGGCAGTATTTGTGCCGCCAGTTTTTATGTGCCTATCAAGAAAATCAAAAATTGGTCGTGGGAATCCTATTGGCTTGTACAAGGTGTCTTCTCGTGGCTTGTAGTACCCGTACTCTTTGCCTATCTCACTACTCCGCAAGGTCTTTTTAGTGAAATCTTTGCCACTATCCCCTTAAAAGTGTTGCTTCAATCTGTAGCTTATGGAATGCTTTGGGGTATCGGTGGACTCACCTTTGCACTGAGTATGCGTTATCTTGGGGTCGCTTTAGGGCAATCGATCTCTTTAGGACTCTGTGCAGCGGTAGGTACGCTCATTCCTCCTATAATAGCAGGTGAGAACCTCTTAGCGAGCCGTTCGGGTATATTGATGCTGGCAGGGGTAGTAATTTCTTTGGTAGGTATTGCTGTGATAGGTTATGCTGGGCATCTCAAAACCAAAGAGATGACCCCTGAACAACGCCGTAAAGCCGTAGCTGAGTTCGCCCTCAAAAAAGGAATCTTCATTGCTGTAGTAGCAGGGGTGATGAGCGCTTGTTTCAACTTTGGACTTTCGGCTGGTAAACCTATACAGCAACTCGCTCTTGCACAAGGAAGCAATCCGTTGTTTGCTAAAAATCCTGTGATAATGTTCGTTACCTTTGGAGGCTTCCTTACCAATATGCTGTATTGTCTTTTCCTAAATATAAAAAACAAAACAGGTAAAGACTATCTTTCAGTGTCTGCTACTACCCTGTGTAACAATCTCTTTTTTGCTGCTCTTGGTGGAACACTTTGGTACTTGCAATTCTTCTTTATGGGGATGGGAGAGAGCAAACTCCCTGCCGAGATGGTAGCTTTCAGTTGGAGTATCTTGATGGCTATGAATATTGCTTTCAGCAATATATGGGGTATTTTTCTCAATGAATGGAAAGGAGTGCGTATGAGTACGATTACTGTGTTGGTTGTGGGAATTATCATCCTGATTCTTTCAACTTTTGTAATTAAATTCTAATATTAAAAATAAAAGAAATATGAAAACTGGAAACATTAAAAAAGCGTATGAACTCGCTAAAGAAATGTATGCAGCTATAGGTGTAGATACCGATGCTGCCCTCAAAGCAATGAAACAAGTGAACATCAGTTTGCACTGCTGGCAAGCCGACGATGTAGTAGGTTTTGAATCATCACAACAAGCCCTTAGCGGGGGCATTCAAGCTACAGGTAACTATCCCGGTAAAGCGACTACTATTGCTCAATTGCGCCGAGATATAGAGGAAGTATTGCGATTGCTCCCTGGTAAACAACGCCTGAACCTCCACGCTATCTACGGAGATTTCCAAGGAGTTACTGTCGATAGAGACCAGATAGAGCTCAAACACTTCCAGAGCTGGATCGACTGGGCTAAACAGTTAGGTATTGGTATCGATTTCAACCCTACTTGTTTTTCTCACCCTAAAGCGGCTACAGGTTTTACTCTTTCGAGTAAAGACGAATCTGTTCGTCAATTTTGGGTAGAACACGTGAAAAGAAGTCGCCGTATCGCTGCCGAAATAGGCAAACAGCTCGGTTCGCCTTGTGTAAACAATATTTGGATTCCCGATGGTTCTAAAGATATGCCTATTGATAGGAATGCGCATCGTGCCCTCCTTAAACAATCGTTAGACGAAATCTTTGCCGAAGAATTTCCTAAAGCACACCTCTTAGACGCTGTAGAAAGCAAACTCTTTGGGATAGGGGTAGAGGCAATGACTGTAGGTTCTAATGAATTCTATTTGGCGTATGCCGTAAAAAACAATAAGATGGTGTGTTTAGACAACGGACACTTCCATCCTACAGAACAAGTAGGCGACAAGATTTCGGCTGTATTGCAGTTTGTTGATGAAATTCTCTTGCACGTTACTCGCCCTGTGCGTTGGGATAGTGACCACGTGGTTACTTTCAACGATGAAATTCAGCTCATCGCTCAAGAAATTGTACGCAATCACTACCTCAGTCGCGTGCATATTGGTTTAGATTATTTCGATGCCAGCATTAATCGTATAGGTGCTTACGTTACGGGCGTGAGAGCTGCCCAATTAGCATTCCTCTTCGCTCTGCTCGAACCTACCGAAAAGCTCAAGGCTTTAGAAGAAAAACAGCAGTATTTCGAGCGCCTTGCGTTTCTCGAACTTCTAAAAACTAAACCTTTTGGAGCGGTATACGACTATTGGTGTATGTTAAATAACGTACCAGTAGCCGAAGATTATATCACTGACATTCAGCAATACGAGAACACCGAACTAAAGAAAAGACTATGACCGATGTAATCGCTATATTCGATATTGGTAAAACCAATAAAAAAATGTTGCTCTTCAGTGAAAACCTCTCTCTTGTAGCACAACAAGAGAAGGTTTTTCCTGAAATTACTGATGACGACGGCTTTCCTTGTGATGATATCGATGCAATGACCTCTTGGATTTACAACTCACTCAATAGGGTGGTTAAAGAGGGGGAATACCGCATCAAAGCGCTCAATTTCACTACTTATGGTGCTACTTTGGTGTATTTAGATGAAAATGGAAAACGACTTACCCCTTTGTACAACTACCTCAAAGAGATGCCTAAAGAAGTATTAAACAACTTTTACGAGCGTTACGGAGGAATAGACGAATTTAGCCGTCAAACCGCTTCTCCTGCCTTAGGAATGCTCAATGCCGGCTTACAAGTCTTGTGGCTCAAGCGACAAAAGTCAGAAGTATTTGCTCGTGTAAAGCATATTCTGCACTTTCCTCAATACCTCAGTTATCTCTTTACAGGCAAAATCACCTCCGAGTACACTTCCATAGGTTGCCATACAGCTATGTGGGATTTTGACCACCAGCAGTACCACCCTTGGCTCGCCGATGAACAACTCACTCTCCCTACGCCTGAAAGCAATTTGAACTTGCAGTCCGTTGTAATAAATGGCGAGGAGGTACAAGTAGGCAGTGGCTTGCATGACAGTTCTGCCTCGCTGATTCCTTACTTAGAAACTTCTAAAAGTAAGTTTATACTGATTTCTACTGGTACCTGGAGCATCTTTATGAATCCTTTTAATCACGAACCTCTCACCGAAAACCAACTGAAGAATGATGCGCTGTGTTTCCTTTCGGTAAAACAAAAGCCTGTAAAATCGTCACGTTTGTTTATGGGGCATATCCACCAAGTAGAAGCTGAACGCTTAGCCGCGCAATACCAATTGCCTGCTAATAGTTACAAAACGGTACAAGCCGATGAAACTATATTTAGAGATTGCCTTAGCCAGAAGAAGCCAAGCAACTTCAATGAAGCCTATCACGCTTTAATGCTCAATTTGCTGAAATGTTCGGTAGAGAAAATGCAACTCATCAGCGAGAATAGTGATTTTGAGTCTATATACATTACAGGAGGCTTTGCGCGCAGTCCTTTGTACACACGTTTGCTGGCAACTTATTTCAGCGATAAGCAAGTGTACGTTTCGCAAATAGACAACGCTACTGCCTTTGGAGGGGCTTTGCTCACCTCAGCAGCAATGGGCAACGTAATTCCTCCTATCAACTTAGGACTCAAACAAATCACTCCTTTTCACCTTTTAAACCTTTACGACAATGAATCACAAAACTCTTGATAGCCAAATGCTACACCCCAAAGAACAAATAGTTATTGCAATGACCCGCATCTATGAACGCGGGCTCACTACCCTCTCTGGCGGAAATATCTCGGTAATAGATGAAGCTGGGGACTTGTGGATTTCCCCTTCGGGCATCGACAAAGGCAACCTCACCCCCGATGATATTATGTGTGTAAAAAAGAATGGAGAAATAGTGGGTAAACACAAACCCTCATCAGAATACCCTTTCCACCGCGCAATTTATCAAATGCGCCCCGACCTCAAAGCGCTTATCCACGCTCACCCCCCCGCCTTAGTATCGTATAGCATTATTCGCCAAAAACCTGAAGCTAATCTCACCTTGCAAGCAAAAAGAACTTGTGGTGAGATAGGTTATGCACCTTATGAGCTCCCTGGTAGTGAGGCATTGGGAGCTGTCAATGCCCAGCAGTTTAGCAACCCCAAAGTGAAAGCTATCATAATGGAAAACCACGGGACTGTACTTGGTGGCAGTGATATAGTAGATGCCTACGCGCGATTTGAAACCTTTGAATTTTGTGCGGCTATGGGGCTTTATAGTAGCTTGATAGGCAAAGCACAACCCCTTACCGATGAGCAGATAGACAGTTATTATAACCAATTGCCTACTACAAAGCCTACTTATCCCACTATGTCTTATACTTCTGTAGAAAAAGCATTGCGCAGCGAGATTTGTAAGCTTATCTACCGCGGTTGTAACCACAACCTGATGTTCAGTAGTGCAGGCACAATTTCAGCGCGTACCGAGGGTAACGATTTTCTGATTACTCCTGCGCAAACCTCACGTTGGGAACTTACTCCTGCTCAATTGGTGCAGATAAAAAAAGGCAAAGCCGAAGCTGGCAAAACCCCCAGTGAGTACACTTGGTTACATCAAAAAATATACAATGAAAACCCCGATGTGAATGCTATCATTTGCTCACAACCGCCCTATTTGATGTCCTTTGGCATTACCGATGAGTATTTCAATGTGAGAACCATCCCCGAAAGCTGGATTTTCTTACAAGATGTACACAATGTACCTGTAAGTTCTTTATGGCAAGAAAATGAGGGGGAAGACATAAGAGCGTTTATCAAAAAAGGAAGTACTGCCGTAATAGTGCGCAATGCCACTGCTGTAGTAGTAGGTGCTTCACTAATGAAAGCCTTCGACTATTTGGAAGTAGCCGAATGCAGCGCGAAATCTATCGTACAAGGGATAAGTATGGGCAAAATGGTAGCCATCAACGATGCTCAAGTAGCAGAATTGCGCGAGTATTTTAAGGCTGTGATGAGAATCTGCTAAATAAATTAACAAATATATGCATTCTAAATTTAGCCAAAGTTTCTATTTGTCCGAGAGGTTCACCTTGCCTATTGTGCTACGCCCCCCTTGAAGGTAGCCAACGAGAGCTCGCAACTGGGTATGTGCACTAGGAAGAGGTTTGCCTCCTTTTCTAGCTTGTCCCCCTTCGGGGGTTCGGGGGCTTACCGAATAAATGACTCGCCACATTCCCCCTTTTGAAGATAGCCAGCAAGAGATTTTCATCACATTTCCTTCGTCATTTGCCTCTCGTCATTCGTCATTTCTTTCGCTTTCCCGTCACTACACTCCCCCTTTGAAGGGAAGTCCGCGAGAGCGGAGTATGTGAATAGGGGGATATTATCCCTATTGCCTATGGCCTAAGGCCTATCACCTCTTCCCTTTTCTTTCGTATCGAAACCCTCTTTTTAACATTTTTACCCGTGTTGTATTACGCTATTATTCAACCATTTATATACCCTTTCTATACCAATCGTCCAAGATTCGTATAAGCTTCCTATAAGCTCTCTATAAGCTAACCCCACCCTCCTTACACTCTTTTTTCACCAAAAAGCCCCCCTCCTCTCTTCCGAACTTCTCCGATATCTTCCGAACCCCTCAATCCTCTACATTTGCTAATCTGCTAATTTAACAGCCCCCACATACCCAGCTGTGAGCTCTCGCTGGCTTTGGCTCGCACTGCCTGTGCGGCTCGCACCTTTGGCAAAGTTAATTATCAGCATTTCTGGCATTATTGGCATTATTTGGCATTATCAGTATTATTTCTTACCTTTGCCCCACTTTGTTAATTATCAATTGTCAACTGTCAATTATTATGAGAGTAGTTATCACCGGAATGGGTATTTATTCCTGTATAGGCACTTCACTGGGCGAAGTGCGCGATTCGTTATATCAAGGAAAATCGGGTATTGTTTTCTTGCCCGAACGCAAAGAATACGGCTATCGGTCGGCGCTGACAGGATTTGTAGAAAACCCCGACCTAAAAGGACTCTTAGGTCGTCGCGAGCGTATTTCTATGGGACAAGAAAGCGAGTTCGCCTATATGGCAACCCTCGAAGCGCTTAAAAATGCCGGTATCGATAGCGATTTCTTACAACAAAACGAAGTGGGAATCCTCTACGGCAACGACAGTGTAGCCGAGTCGGTAATTCTTACAAACGATAAGATAAGAGAGAAGAAAGATACTACCCTCGTAGGCTCTGGGGCGGTATTCCGTACGATGAACTCTACCGTAACGATGAACCTCTCTACTCTCTTCCAATTGCGAGGGGTAAATATGAGTATCAGTGCCGCTTGTGCTAGTGGGTCGCATTCGGTAGGCTTAGGCTACTTGCTTATCCAAAGTGGTATGCAAGACTGCGTAATATGTGGCGGAGCTCAAGAAATCAATAAGTACAGTATGGGCAGTTTCGATGGTCTTGGGGTCTTCTCAATGCGTGAGGACGAACCCACTTTGGCTTCTCGTCCTTTCGATGCCAGTAGAGACGGCTTAGTACCCAGTGGAGGGGCAGCTACTTTGGTGTTGGAGAGTTACGAGTCGGCGATGAGGCGTGGGGCAACCCCAATTGCTGAGGTGGTAGGCTACGGCTTTTCGTCTAATGGCGGACATATCTCTACACCCAATGTAGAAGGACCTGCCCGTGCTATGGCACGCGCCCTCAAAAATGCAGGAATACAAGCCAGTGAAATCGACTATATCAATGCGCACGCCACTTCTACCCCCATAGGCGATGCCAACGAAGCAAAGGCAATTTATGAGATTTTTGGCAGTAATATTCCTGTGAGTTCCACCAAATCAATGACCGGACACGAGTGCTGGATGGCAGGAGCTAGCGAAGTGATATATTCAGTACTGATGATGCAAAACAGCTTTATTGCTCCTAATATCAATTTTGAAACCCCCGATGAAGCTTCTGCTAAGCTAAATATTATTCCCGAAACTGTAGAACGCCCTATTAAAGCCTTTTTGAGCAACTCTTTTGGCTTCGGAGGTACTAATTCTGCTTTAGTTGTGAAGAGCATTTAGAATAAGCCTCACAAACAATTAAAAAATATCAGAAGCCCCCTTTGTACAAAGGGGGCTTCTGATATTACAAAAATCACTATCATTCTTCTGTAAATTCTATTACATCAGCCGAAACAGTAACAGTGTATTTTGTCCCTATAAAAAATAGGAAAGAATGTGCTTCTACCGTTTCATTAATAACAGCTCTTGAAGTTCCTACCAAATTAGCATTTTTGAGCATTTCGGCACGGGCTTTCTCTATAAGAGCTTTTCTACCTCCTCCAAAAAACAAAAAATAATCATTAGTAGCTTCTCCTTTCACGTGTTCCACTACTTTAAAATTGTTTTTAGATAATACTACTTGTGTAGTGTGACTATTCTGGTTGTATGTCAGTCCATTACTTACACCACAACTCACTAATAATAGTGCTAAAGTACCAAATAAAATTACTTTCTTCATATAATGATTTGATTATTGATTATTAAAACTTGTAACCTATACCTAATTGAATAATGCGTTTGTTTAAGCCCAAAAAACGAGCTCCTCCTTCATAATAAGATTTTGTACTTTCCAAACTTGTTAAACCATATTTAAAGTTTGCATCAACAAAAAGACCCATAAGAAAATGATATTCACAACCTATTCCCAATGAAGCACCAAAAATACTTTCAGCTGACCTACTTAAATAGAAAGGTACATCTCTAATGTGATAATAGCTATAATCTAAACTTATGCCTAATTTAGGACGAAAGTTGTTGATGTCATACTTTAACCATAAAGGTAGGCTTATTTCAGACATTCTAATTTTAAAAGAGTCGTTGTGTTTCCCACTCTCTTTAATCTTACTTGTTTGAGTAGAAAACATTAAACCCGCATCTAAGAAGAAGTTTTCATAAAACTGATATTCCTCAAATCCTCCTAAGTGAAAACCAGTTCCAACTGCTGATTTTACATCTACTGAGTGCCTTTCAGCAGGATAATACGTGGTGTATTCAAAATGTTTATTCTCCAAGGAGTAAGTAGAGACATTTACACCTCCTCTAATACCCCATTTTACTGCTTGGGCTTTCAGTAAAGTAATAGAAGTAAGGGCTACCAATGTGAATAATAGAAGTTTTTTATTCATAAGATAATTTGAAATTAATAGGTTAGTTCACCAAGCCCTAAAAGTAAAGATATTATTAGAAAAGAAAAAGCGAGGACTTTTAGCTTTCATTTATACTTTTAAGAAGCCTCTGGTATGGCTGAAATACTATATAAATAAAAGAAAAGCCCACGCCTAAGCGTGAGCGTTCTCGTCATTTATCCTAAGTACTTCGTGAATTTACCAGATTCTCTTAAAAATAGAATAAAAAACTAACGCTTTTTATGTTTTATGTAAATTGTCTTGTTGGTCGTCTATATCATTAGACGATGCAAAATTAGTTATTACTTTTATATTAGCAAAATGAAATTGTGTTTATTTTTATGTAAGCGACTAAATCAAGGTTCTTTATTTCTTAAACTCTAAACGTCCTCCTGCAATAATTTCTTCATAAGTAATATATCCTCTATTCAGCGGTTTGTCGTTGAGTAGTATTTTTGCTTTGCTGTCTTTTCTTTTTTCAATCGTAAAAGTCTTGCCGTTCTCTAAATGCAACGTAGCTTTATCGAATAGCGGTTCACTTAGATAATACCTGCTGTTGGCAGGGTTAAGAGGATACAAACCTAAGGCTGAAAGCACATACCAACTGCTCATCTGTCCGCAGTCCTCATTACCACAATGTCCGTCGGGTGTGTTTTTGTATTGAGTGTTCAATATTTCGGTAACGCGCTGGGTAGTTTTTTCGGGGTGAGCTGTAAAGTGATAGAGGTAAGCCACGTGATGACTCGGTTCATTGCCGTGCACATACTGCCCTATCATACCAGTACTAAAAATAGGCAGCTTTTCATCGGCGGTAACTGCCAAAGTGAACATCGAGTCGAGTTTTTGTTCAAAAGCCTTAATGCCTCCCATTGCATCGCGCAATCCTTCGATATTTTGTGGCACAAACCAACGATAATGCCAAGCGTTGCTTTCGCAGAAGTATTTACTATAATCTTTGGGGTTAAAAGGCTTGATGAATTGTCCTTTGCTATCCTTAGGACGGAAGAAAGTAGTTTTTTCGTCGAAGAGATTACGCCAGTTTTCAGCGCGTTTGGCAAAGTAAGCCTCATCTTCTTTTTTATTCAAAGCTTTGGCAAATTGTGCAATACACCAATCGTCGTAAGCGTATTCTAAGGTTTTGGACACCGACCAGTTTTCATCGGATTTATCTAAATCGTAAGGCACATAGCCATATTGCTTATATAAGTCGATTTCGCGTTCGTTTACCATTGCACTTTGCTTGCAAGCCTCGTAAGCCAAAGGAATATCCATCGGGATTTTCTTAAAATACGCATCTACGATAATAGGCACAGCGTGATAGCCTATCATCATATTGGTTTCACCTCCTTGCATACTCCATACCGGTAGCGCACCATTTTCGCGGTAGTGTGCCAAAAAACTACTGATAAAATCGGCGGAAGCTGCGCGGTGCAACAAGGTATAGAGAGGGTGAGCCGCACGGAAAGTATCCCAAAGAGAAAAAGTATCATAACGCTTTTTGGGTGCATCGACATCGCTGAAAAGATTAGGCGCCAACATCGATTGGTAGAGCATTGTATAGAAAATCGTTTTTTGCTCCTCATTACCGCCTTCTACCGTAATCTTCTGCAACTGCTTCTCCCATAGATTGCGAGCTGTCTCGCGATAGTCGTCGAAAGTAAAGTGAGACGCTTCAACTTCCATATTTTTATACGCTTCTGCAATGCTATGCATAGAGAGAGCTGTTTTCACTACAATGGCTTCATTATCGGCGGTAGCATAGCGGAGTACAATTTTAGAACGGTTGCTCTTGCCGTTTTCTTTTTCTTCTGTAAATTCTTTATCAGCAAAAGGTTTGGAGAGTTTGATGACGAAATACACCTTTTGGTTACGTGCCCAACCGGTAGAAAAGCGATAGCCTTCCAAAGTTGTATTATCCACCACTTTTAGATAGGTTTCGGTAGGTTTATCCCAGTTGATGCTATAACCTAAATCTATTGTAATTTTAGACTGTTCGTCGTTAGGAAAAGTATAGCGTTGCACTCCTACACGAGGAGTGGCGGTAAGTTCAGCTTTGATACCATAACTCAGCAAATCGACACTGTAATAGCCAGCCGTAGCAGTTTCGTGTTTGTGAGAGAAGACCGAGAAAGGCAAACGATTGTTTGCTTTTATGCGCTCGTTAAACCTGCTATTGGTAGGCATTATCAGCACATCGTAGAGGTCGCCCGCACCCGTACCTGAGAGGTGGGTGTGTGAAAAGCCGGTAATAATGCTATCGGGATAGAAGTAACCCGAAATTCTGTCCCAGCCAGGGATACCTATATCAGGGCTTAGTTGCACCATTCCGAAGGGAGTCATCGCTCCTGGGTAGGTGTTACCCGTACCATCGGTACCGATAAACGGATTTACGTAATTGGTGAGTTGCTTTTTAGGCAACTCTTTTTGTTCTGACGCGTTGTGGCAAGCCGTAAGGGCAAATGCTAAAAGGTAAAAGTATGGTTTCATATAGGATTGAGAGTTATGAGTTGCAAAGATAGGAAATAATACTGATAATGCCAAAAAATGCCAATAATGCCAGAAAATACTAGAAATACTGATAATTAACTTTGCCAAAGGTGCGAGCCGCACAGGTAGCCGTAGCACGGCAGGCAGAGAAAATTAGCAGATTAGAGAATTAGAAAATGGTGGAGGTTTGAGGAGTTCGGAAGGAAACGGAAAAGTTCGGAAGAGAGGAGGGAGGGTTTTTGGTGAAAAAAGGGTGTAAGGAGGGTGGGGTTAGCTTATAGAGAGCTTATAGGAAGCTTATACGAATCTTGGAAGATTGGTATAGAAAGGGTGTATAAGTGGTTGATTTGTAATGTGATACAACAATACAAAAAAATGTTAAAAACGGGGTTTCGAGGCGAAAGAAAAGGAATCCTCACCCCGTCCCTCTCCAAAGGAGAGGGGAATGTGGTGACGGAAAAGTAATGCGAGTTATACAGGCAGGTGCGAGGTCGTGGCACGACAGGCGAGTAGAGACTTTGCCAAAGTTTTTTATGTAACTATAAATTTACCCTCCGAAATCATCTTTAAAAATAAACTCTGCAGGGACTTTTTCGTTAAGAAGGAGTTCCTGCATTGCTTTGGTAAAGCTATTGGTTCCCACGATGTAATACTCACAATCGGTGAGGATGTGGAGATGCTCCTTTAAGAAATCAGCGTTGAGGCGCTTTTGGGTGGCGGTGAACACAGGCAGATAGGTATAATTAGCTAAAGTGCTGTGTTGTAAATCGCTGTGAAAAGCGGCTGAGGCTTTGGTTTTATTGGAGTAAAACACTACTACTTCACCTGCAAATTGCTGTTGTGCTAAAGTTTTGAGCATCGGGAGTACGGGGGTAATGCCAATGCCTGAGGCGAGGAACACGATGCGCTTATTTTTCGCTTTAAGAGTGAAATTACCCATAGGGGCGAATATCGTAGCTGTTTCGCCTATCGCCATTGCGGCAACACTTTTCTTAAAACTGCTATCGCTGAGGTGCATTGCGAACTGCAAAGTGTCATCTTTAGGATGAGAGACCATTGAAAGCGGACGCAAAGGTATATCCAATGCGGTATAACGAGGGTTATCGAGGCGCAAAACGGCATACTGCCCTGCTTTATATTCCAAATCTTTAGGTTTTTCAAAAGTGAGCAAGATAGTATTATCAGCGATGAAGTCTTTGGCTAAGAGTTTTACGCAGCGTTCATCGGTGAGAGTTGAGGGTGCGTAGTCACGCCATTTCACTTGGGTTTTCATCTTGTTTGCCGTCATAAAACCGCTGTAAATCGCCCCTGAATACCCCCCACCTGAAGGCGCCCAAGCTGAGGCAAAGTACAAGTTTTTCAGCGGTGAAGTGGTGAGCTTATCGCGTTTAGGGTAAATTTGTTTCACCGATTGCACATAACCATAGGGGGTACCTTGTGGGTTTAAAGTGTATCTTTTTATCGTTTTGGCAGTCGCTACCTCATAATACTCCAAGTAATCAAGAATAGTGGGGAATTCAGCTTCTAAACGCGCTAAAAACAACTGTGCGACTCTTTCCTTCTTCTGCTGATATTCTGCTTCGCTGAGTCCTTCCCATTCTTTGAGGTAATCAATGGCACAAATTACTCCTACCGTCTTTCCCTCAGGAGCTAACTGGGCATCTACCATTCCGTAATTCACAAAAGTAAATGATTTTTGAGCCCAATCACCTTGCGAATCGGCTTTTACATCTTTCAGTTTATAGTCTTTTTGACCTTGAATGATGGTAGAATAATGATTTACGCCGAGTTTTTTCAAATCGGTATTGAAACCCAAATAAATGGTGAGCAAGGAACAGGCGAGTTCTAAAGGCGCTACCTTTTGTGCTAATTTAGAGCGATAAGGCTCGGGGAGCATCTGGGCGACCATAGGTTGGGCGGCATTGGCGACCACACTATCGGCATAGAGCGATTGTTTAGCTGTCGAACTGTTGAACGTATCGCGATAGCTCACCCCCACCGCTTGGTTGTTTTCCACCAAAATCTCTTCTACGAATTTACCTGTAAGCACTTGTCCGCCACGTTTTTCAATAAAGCGCACCAAGTAGTTAGACAGCGATTGCGAACCCCCTTTCACGAAGTTGCCCCCTCCGTTTAGATAGCTACCTTGTGCCATCAGGAAGTACATCAGCGAGAGGTTATAAGGGTCATCAGTATAATAACCCAAATTAGCCGTGAGCACGTTTTTGAGCGCTTCATTTTTGATATTTGCATCCAGCCAATCACCTGTGTTCATTGTAGAAGTTTTGATGATCGTGGGAATCAAGAAAGGCATCAGCGGGTAGAGCAATATATTGAGCCATTTGTTGCGGGGGAGCCGGCGCATTTCGGCGTAAAGCCTATTGATGAGTCCAAAAAAGCGTTCGATTTCGGCTTTGCTATCGGGAAAATCGGCGATGAGTTTTTCTTTGGTTTCTGCCCCGTGATGCAAAGTACACTGGAAGTTTTGCTTCTTCAAATGGTAGAATTCGGGTACTTTTAGAAATTCTACTTCATCAAACACCCCTAAAAGTTCTAAGATAGGACGTTTAGGGTCGGTTTCGTGGAGTCCGTCGATTTCGTGCAAACCTACTTCCATTAAGTAATCTTTGCGCTTAAAAGCAGTAGCACAACCACCCGCGATATAGTGTTGTTCGAGCACAATTACCTTCTTGCCCCAGAGTGCCAAAGTAGCTCCAGCGATGAGTCCGCCCAAGCCACTACCTATAATAATACTATTGTAATTTTTCATCTTTGAGAAATAATTATTAATTTTGGGGCAAAATTACGGCGGTTGCGCAAGTGTGGCAATACGCAAAAATAACCATTTTTAATTGACGATGAGCACCTCAGCTTCTATGGAAATCTTGGCACAGAAGTATATCCCTTATGCCGAAATGCTTGCAAAAATAGGGAATAATGCTGTTTTTATAGTAGATAAAAACGAGCATTTCTATTTTATTTCCGATAAGTTTAAACTCTTTGGTTACGACGATATTCCTAAGAACAACAGTAACGAAATACAAGATTATCCGCTAAAACGACGCATTCACCCCGATGATTTGGAGATGAAAGAGCTCATAGATGAGAAGATTTACGAGTTTCTATCGTCCTTACCCAAAGAAGAACAAGTGCACTACAAATACATTTACGACTATCGCGGAATGGCAACCGATGGCACTTATGGGCGCGTGACTAACGAGGTGCAACTATTAGAAGTTACTGACGATAATTACCTCGCCTTAGGCATTATAGAAATTGCCCCTGACCAATCGGAGAGTTTGCCGGTAAGGGTGCAAATGAAACACTGTATAACAGGGGAGATTATTCCCATAAAAATAGAAGAAGAGAAAGCTTTTGCACTTACGCCGCGGGAGAAGGAAATACTCACACTTGCCTCTCAAGGTTTTTCGAGCAAAGAAATAGCTGAACAATTGTTCATCAGCACTTACACAGTGAATAGACACCGGCAAAATATACGGGAAAAGTTCAATGTAGAAAGCCTTATAGAAGCGATTGATATAGCGAGAAGGAAAGGAATATTGTGATAAGTAACAGGTTTAATACGCTGTTTGTTTTTGAGCGATACTTTCGTAGTGAGTGAAAATACGATAGGTACCTACTTTCATTATTTTATTGTTACTATCTTCTTTTTGAGTAACTGTTAGCACATAAACCAAATTCTTGATACCTTGAGATGTGAGTTCACCTGAAATTAGAGTTACATCGTTATTCTTTACACCTTCTGTATTAGCAGCGTGGTTTAGGAAAACGGTAAACTTGTTACCGCTACCTGAAATGATAGCTCCAGAGCCTGTAGCTGTATCAAACACACCAAATTTCAGTGCTTTGTAATTCGATTTTACCTTTACTCCTTGTTGATCATAAAACTTATATTTATAATCGGCAGCTGGATCTCCTTTGGTAAAGGCATTGTCGTGGGGGTCGCTGGTGTAAAGGAATTTGAGGTTGTCGAGCAAATAGATACCCTCGATATTAGGTGGATTAGTTCCTTCGTGAATGGTCATTCCGTTGGCAACCATTTCGGTAAGAGTTTTGTCGGGCAGAATGGCTTTAGCTTCCTTAGGAATGTTGAAGTTTGTAACTTCAGTAGTATTTTTGTCCTTGTCCTTTTTGCTGTCGTTGTCACCTGATTTAGAGCATCCAACAATTGTAAGCAGTGCAAATACGCCTGCACAAAGTGTGTAAATTGTTTTTTTCATTTTTATTATTGTTTTTTAGGTGTTAGGTGTCAGGGGGTAGGTTTCTAACTTTGGCAAAGGTGCGAGCCGCACAGGCAATTTGAAACTTTGGCAAAATTTGTAGCACTACTTATTTGCTAATTTTCATATTTGCTAATTAGCTAATTCGTTTTCTCATTTCGTTGAGCTTCATCAGTGCCTCTACGGGGGTGAGGGTGTTGATGTCGAGACTGAGTAAATCTTCTTTTAGGGCTTCTAAGAGTGGATCGTTCATATCAAAGAAGCTCAATTGCATTTCTTTTTGGGCGTTTTTAACCACTTCGGCAGTGGGTACTACATTATGACTCTCCTCGAGCTTTTTAAGCATTTTATTCGCCTTCTGAATCACATATTGAGGCATTCCCGCCATTTTAGCTACGTGTATCCCAAAACTGTGCGCTGAACCGCCCTCGGTGAGTTTGCGCAAGAAAAGTACGCTGTCTTTGGTTTCTTTTACCGATACATTGTAATTCTTGATGCGCTCGAACTGCTCACTCATCTCGTTGAGTTCGTGATAGTGGGTAGCAAAAAGGGTTTTGGCTTTGCTAGGGTGCTCGTGCAAATATTCGGCGATTGCCCACGCTATGGAAATACCATCATAGGTGCTAGTACCACGCCCGATTTCGTCCAAGAGCACCAAACTTCTATCGGAGATGTTGTTCAAAATGAGGGCTGCCTCATTCATCTCGACCATAAAAGTAGATTCACCCATAGAAATGTTATCGCTTGCCCCTACGCGGGTGAATATCTTATCAACTATACCTAATTGAGCACTAGCAGCAGGCACAAAACTACCTATCTGTGCCAAGAGGACTATTAGGGCGGTTTGTCGTAAGATAGCCGATTTACCCGACATATTAGGTCCGGTAATCATTATGATTTGCTGGCGTTCGCGGTCTAAATACACATCGTTGGCAATGTAGGGCGTACCTACGGGTAGTTGCTTTTCAATCACAGGGTGGCGACCATCCTTAATGTCAATGGCGTACCCCTCGTTCATCTCGGGGCGGTGATAGTTGTTTTCCATCGCCAAAGTAGCAAAACCACAGAGGCAATCCAGCTGACCGATAAGCGTAGCATTCGTTTGTACCTGACCAATATACTCATTGATAAAAGCAATCAGTTCGGCATATAACGATTGCTCTAACTGAGCGATTTTTTCTTCAGCACCTAATATTTTGGCTTCGTATTCTTTGAGTTCTCCGGTGATATAACGCTCGGCATTCACAAGGGTTTGCTTGCGTATCCAATCAGACGGGACTTTATCTTTATGAGTGTTGCGTACTTCGATATAGTAGCCAAACACGTTGTTGTTATCTATTTTCAGAGAAGGAATACCTGTGCGTTGGCTTTCGCGCAAGAGCAAATCGTCTAAATAACTTTTACCCGAATGCGAGAGTCCGCGTAGTTCGTCCAATTCTGCCGAAAAACCTTTGGCGATAGCATTGCCTTTGGCGATGTTCACAGGAGCATCTTCATTGAGTGTTTCGGCAATGCGCGCACTGAGCTGTTCGCAACTGTGGAGCTTGTCGCCTAAAAGAGTAAGCGATTCATTGGCAGAAGCCAAACACAACTGTTTTATCAGGGGGATATGTTCCAAAGAAGCGCGCAATTGCACTACTTCCCGCGGATTGATTTTAAGAGTAGCGACCTTAGAAATCAGTCGTTCGATGTCGCCCATACGACTGAAGGCAGTTTTCACCTGCTCTAATACATCGATGTGTTTCAAAAAGTAATCGACCACCTCGTGACGCTGACGGATTTTGTCTAACTTCTTGAGCGGTAACGCCAACCAGCGTTTGAGGGTACGGCTACCCATAGGCGATAGCGTTTTATCAATCACATCGAGCAAACTCACCGAGGGGGTGGTATTGCCCGCATAGAGTTCCAAATTGCGAATGGTGAACTTGTCGAGCCATACGTAAGCCTCTTCGGCGATGCGCTGAATGGCAGTAATGTGTTGGAGTTGGTGGTGTTGGGTTTCGGATAAGTAGTAGAGGATAGCCCCTGCGGTAAGAATCGCTTCGGTGAGTTCGTCTACGCCAAAGCCTTTGAGAGAGTTGGTTTGGAAGTGTTTGGTAAGTACCTGCTGGGCATAATCGTCTTTAAAGACCCAGTCTTCTAAGTAGAAACAGTGAAAGTCGTCGCCAAAATGCTCAGCAAATTCCTTTTTTTGGTGTTTAGCAACGAGCAGTTCGCTAGGGCGGAAGTTCTGCAAGAGCTTATCGATATAGGTTTTATCGCCTTGTGCTACCAAGAACTCACCCGTAGAAACATCGAGGAAAGCTGCACCGCAGTCTTGTTTGCCCAACCATACTGAGGCTAAGAAGTTATTGCTCTTGCTTTGCAATATATCGTCGTTGAGGGCAACTCCTGGGGTAACGAGTTCGGTAACACCTCGCTTTACAATGCCTTTCACAAGTTTAGGGTCTTCGAGCTGGTCGCATATTGCCACGCGGTAGCCCGCTTTTACGAGCTTAGGAAGATAGGTATTGATAGAATGGTAAGGAAAACCCGCTAATTCACTGCGCTCGGTACCGTTGTTGCGGTTGGTGAGCACAATGTCGAGGGTATGAGCGGCTTTTACGGCATCTTCACCGAAGGTTTCGTAGAAATCGCCTACCCTGAACAGCAGTAAAGCATCAGGATATTTGCTTTTTATCTGATTGTACTGCTTCATCAAGGGGGTTTCTTTTGCCATAGTATTAATTTGTCAATTAGCTAATTTGGTGCGAGTTGCACGGGCTATTATAATAACGTTTTGTATTTTTGGGCAAAGATAGTAATAATTTGTTAATTAGCTAATTTGAAAATTAGCAAATTACAGTGACTATAAAATTGGACTGCGGATAAATAGGCTTATTTTTTTTATGGGCGAGAATATCCATTCGAGAATAGTGCGAAGATGTACTATTAAAAAAGCGGCTCAATATAGCGATGAAAAACAGAGGAAGCAACAAAACATATAGCATATCCTTTATGTGGGAGGAGAGTTTCTTCAACTGAAATAAGTAAATTAGAGGTTTTATTTTTTGTAGAGATGTTCGCTCAATTCTTCTGTAGAGGTAAAGAAATGTCCGTAACCTTTTTCCTTTCAGCGAATATTAAAGCTTTATGACCAGAGGGGTTTATAAGAACACTCATAAAAATGTTACTGTCGGCAATGATAATCATATCATATTAAATATTAAAATGTTCATCCCAACGTTTAGCTATATTGTGATTTATCTTCTTAGAGATTGTCATCACAAACGCGTAATCCTCAGGGGTCATTTCTTCTTCTTTAGCAGCTTCTACGATTTCCTCAGGGGTCATTTTTAACACTTTAGAAGCGTCCAACACTTCCTGAGAATACTTAGGTTCTTTTTGCTTTGTAACTTTTACAAAATCGAGTGTTTTAAGATATCTCACAAGGTGTAGTGCTTGTGGATTGTTATCAGCAATGGTAATTGTGTAAGGCATAATATTTTCTATTTTCGGCAAAGATACAAGATAATTAGCAAATGAGCAAATAAGGAAATTAAGAAATGAGAAAATGAGTAGTGATAAAAATCGTTTTTTGACAGGTCAGACTTGTTGAACAAATCGGATAGGTTAGAGAGAGCGGAAGGAAACGGAGAAATTCAAAAGAGGGGAAGTAGGGTTTTTGATGAAAAAAGGGTGTAAGAAGGGTGGGGTTAGCTTATAGAGAGCTTATAGGAAGCTTATACGAATCTTGGACGATTGATATAGAAAGGGTGTATAAATAGTTGATTAACATTATAATACAACAGGGGTAAAAATGTTAAAAACGGGGTTTCGAGGTGAAAGAAAAGGGAAGAGGTGATAGGCCTTAGGCCATAGGCACTAGGGGGAGTATGACGGAAAGGAGAATGGATAATTAGGGAATTAGCAAATTAGAAAATTAGTAAATGGGAAAGTATGAGGTCTTAGGCCATAAGTAATAAGGGAAAAGTGTAATAGAAACCTTCCCCTTCTCACATACTCCGCTATCGCGGTGCACATACCCAGCTGTCACTGGCTACTTTCAAAGGGGGAATGTAGTGACGGAAAAAAGAAAGAAATGAAGAATGACGAAAGACGAATCACGAAGGTAATGGGAGGTCGTAACACGAGATACAGTATAACTTTGCCAAAGGAGCGAGCCACATAGGTAATTTAAAACTTTGGCAAAGTATTGTAACAAGGAAAGACAAAACGTATTTAACACCACAATATTAAAAATGCCAATAATACTCAATCAAAGGCAAATTGCGAATGACGGGCTTTGAGTGAAGATAGAACGAAGGGAAAATTTGCTGTATGAGAGAAGCTTGAAAAAATTTTAGGAGAGAAAATAGGAAAGACTGCCCCACTAAAAGTGGAAACAGTCTTTCTTCTAACTTAGGGAAATTTGATTATTAATCTACGTTGATATCGGTATTTACATTTTTACTACCTACGAGGGCATAATACAAGAGGAATAGCAATGCTAATACAATTACCCAGTAACTTTGGATATAACCAAAAGCATCGGCAGCCCAACCTTGGATAGCTGGCAAAATACCACCCCCGCATACCATCGCCATAAAGATACCTGACGCAGCGGCTGTATATTTACCCAAACCTTCGGTAGCGAGGTTAAAAATACCTCCCCACATTACTGAGGTACACAAGCCACAAAGAATGAGGAACATTATGCTTATTGGCACTTCGGCTAACCCAAAAGAGATATCAGATTTGAACACAGGCATATTTACCATTTGTGTTTCGGGTATTAATATAGCTAAGATAACAAAAAGAATTCCTAAGGAAGATACAAAAGTAAGCATTCCTTTGCTTGAAAACTTCGCTCCTAATGAACCTCCGGTAAGACGACCGATGAACATCAGGAACCAATAGGTACCTACTACTGAACCCGCAATAGTGGTATCTATTGCTAAGCCGTTCATTTCTGGACTACTGGTCATAAAAAGGTTTGCGATGTTGGGAATTCCTACTTCAATCCCTACGTAAAGGAAGATAGCTATCGCTCCTAATATAAAGTGACGGAAAGATAGTGGACTGTGTTTATCGGTTACATCTTTTTGTTTTACCGCTGCGTGAGGTTCGGGTATTTGCATTAGGGCAAGTACAATAAATGCCAAAGCGAAGATACCCATTGCTAAGAAGAGGGCAGGGTTGGCATCGGCAATAGAAGTATCGGCGCTGATAGTACCGATGAGGTACCCTACTAATACGGGTACGATAGTTGCCCCGATAGAGTTGATAGCGCCTCCGAATTGCAAGAGTTGGTTACCGCGTTTGCCACCACCCCCGAGGGTGTTGAGCATTGGGTTTACTACCACGTTCAGCATACACATAGAGAAGCCTGAGATAAATGCCCCAGTGAGGTACACTCCAAAGCTACCCAAATTACCTGAAAGGAAAGTAATACAAACGCCAACGAAGCCTACGGCAATAGCTGTTAAAGCAGTTTTCTTATAACCGATGCGTTGTAGCATTAGCCCTGCTGGAATCCCCATAAAGGCATAAGCGATAAAGTTGGCTAAGTTCCCCAATTGTGATTCGAGGTTGCTTGCCATAAATTGGTTTTTTACAATTACCCCGAAAGGGTTTTGTAAGCCCGTTACGAATGATATCATAAAGAATAAGGCGAACATCATCGCAATGGGTAATGCGTAACTTTTGTTTTGTTGATTTTGGTGTTCCATTATTTTTAGTTATTTATTATTTTAGAAAATAGGGAATAGGAGAAGGGAATTAGTTGTTAGAAATTACTTATTTCTCCTATTAACTACTGTAGTTAGTAAATAGTGGGGCAAAAGTAAATAAAGAAAATATAAAACACAACAAAAACGAAAACTTTTTTAAGGTTTATTTATGAAATATATTAGATGTTAGGTGTTAGAAGTTAAAAATCAGAAAATTAAGAAATTAATAAATAGGGACACGAGTTAAAAGCTCACGCCAGTGGAAGAAGAAAAAAGGAAGAAAAATTAGAAAATGGAGGGAGGGTCGTAGCACGAAGGACAGTTGAAACTTTGCCAAAGTTTTGATGCGGACGAGTCAGACTATTCGAATGTGTTCGATACCGATAGCTAAAGGCTTAAAGAATAATCATTAACGGCTAACGACTATTTTTCATTCCAATAGTAGCTATCGGGGTAGATGCGCTTACCGAAGATAGCGGTACCAACCCGCACGATAGTGGCACCTTCTTCAATAGCGGTTTCGAGGTCGCCACTCATTCCCATTGAGAGTTCTCGGGGGTCTACATTAGGGAGGTTGAGAGCAATAATCTCTTGTTGGAGATGTTTAAGGAGTTTAAAGCAGGCGCGCACCTTTTCGGTTTCGGCACTAAACAGACCGATAGTCATCAGTCCTTTGATATGTAGGGTAGGCATTGTAGCCACTTGCTTTACAAGATTGAGCACCTCAAAGGGGTCGGCACCAAACTTGCTTTCTTCGTTAGAGGTATTCACCTGAATAAAGATATCGAGTTCCTTACCTTCACTCTCCAAACGGTTGTGGAGTTTTTGGGCTAAATCGAGGCGGTCTACCGATTCTACACAACTCACTTCGTAACGCAAAATATCTTTTATCTTATTTGTTTGTAAATGACCGATAAAATGATTGGTATGTGGGGTATCTTTCAGCGCTTCATACTTCTCCTTGAGCTCTTGCACTTTGTTTTCGGCGATGAGCGTATATCCTGCATTTAATGCTACTTTGATGCGCTCAGGAGTTACCGTTTTAGTAGCCAAGAGGAGTTTTACTTCCTCCGGCTTGCGACCTACCCGCTCACAAGTGTTGGTAATACGTTGTTGTACTAAGGCGATGTTTTGTAATATATTTTCCATTTTTAATTGTCAATTATTAATTAACTATATCGGTTCATTCTCCACTTCTTCCTTTGGTAAATTGCCTTCAGCTTTCTTGCGCAAGAGGCGACGTTTGATGAGGTCGTTTAGGTCTTTACCTTTTACCGAGTAGGTGTTAAATAACAGCATAGGAGCAATCACCCCAAAGGCTAAGCACATAGTAATAAAGCCTGTTTGTAAACCGAGTTTGAAGGTTTGGTAGAGTAAATCTAATGTTTCGTCTTGTGGGGTTTCAACGGTTACTATTTGTATGATTTTCATCATAAACTCATAGCCGTATTTACCAGGAATCATATTAATTACGGCGGGGATGGTAAACACAATAGGAGGTGTGTGTACACGGTGGGCGAAATACACCGCTAAGAGCCCTACCACACAAGCCCCCAGAAAAGAAGTAATCACGATTTGTTCGGGCATTAAGGTTGCTAATAGAAGGAACTTAATACCCCACCCTATACCGCCTAATACACCGGTTATCCATAAAGCACGACGTGGTGTGTTAAACAATAAAGCAAAACCGATAGAAATCCACATCGACCAAAAGATGCGTTCTGCTAAACCTAAAAATATATCAAGGAAGTTCATAACCGAATAATAGTAAAGCTAAATAAAAACCTAATGAAATCATAAACACTAAAATAGCAGCGTGAGTGAGTTTAGCAATTCCTGCTACAATACAGCCTGAGAGCATATCGATAAAGCCATTGATAAGAGGTACCCCAGGCACTAACCACAATACACAAGCTGCCAAGGCATTGTGATAGTCTTGTACGCCAAGCAAGCGGAAGATGCTCATCACAGCTACCGATACGAAAGCAGCCCAACCCCAACAGATATACACATTGAACTTGCGTAACTGCAACACTCGTCTGCCTGCTAACCCTAATAAAGTAGCGAGAAACGACATAGCGAACTCGGCATAACTTGCGTTTTCTTTGCCAAATACGTAGGCTAATGAGCCTCCTGCTATCGATACAAAAAACCACATTACATACATATTGTAATGCGGACGCGCTTTGATGGTAGCTACCTGCTCCTCGATTTCCTCAATAGGGAGTTTCTTTTCGATAGCCTCCCACGATAGAATACTAATATCGGAAATCGCACTGAAGTTTACCCCGTGATGCGGGATAGAACGCACGATAGTTTCTTTTTCGCCTGTGCTTTTGTCCTGTATTGTTAGCACGATAGCCGAATGTGAATAGAAGTTCTCGCAATGGTAGTTCAGCGCATTAGAAATGCGTTCTACATTGCGTTCTACCCTACGGGTATTGGCACCGCTGGAAATTAGCAGTTCGTTGATATCGGCAAAAAGGCGTGCCGCTCGTTCAATGGGCTTCATATATATTTTAGACGTTAGTTCTTAAGAGGTTAGTTATAGGGCTTGTCAGACTGTTCGGACGAATAGCTTTTGGTATTCCTTGCTGTTTTCTTCTAAGAGAATGTCTTTCTGGCAAGCAAAAGTAAATTGCAAGTAACATAAAGCAAATAATTTCTAAATATTATAGTTCTCGTTACAAAGTGCAAAAGTACAAAAATAATGAAGAATGGCAAAAAGGTGAAGATTTAATAATTTACTATCACATTTAAGCGCTTGCCTAATATTGTTTTTAGTTGGTTATAGCCTATGACCTCTTCCATAATGCTTTTGCGTTCTTCATCTGTTATTTCAGTACGTGTTTTCTCTGCTAAATTGTTGATGAGGTGCATTATTAATAGCAAACGAATATTTAGAATGATATCCGAGATAATTCTATTGAGGTCTCTGTCTTTCTCCTTTGCTACAATATCTCGTTTCAACCAATTGTCTAAATGTCTAAACTCGTCTTCCATTTCCAAATCGGATACCTTAGCACTGAGTTCCACAGGAAGTTCGTTTGCAAGCCTACTCACATCATAGGAAGCATCTTCTTGGAACATTGTCATTAGTTGGTCATATATCTGCTTGAAATCGGGGTTAGCGAACTCTATTTCGTCTTCTTGAAGTTCGAGGAATACTTTTTCGTAAACTTTGAGGGTTTGCTGTACTTGTTTTTCTTTGAGGTCGCCGTTTTCTTCTTCTACCAGAATAGTATCGGTGAAAACACAGTCTTCATTCCCTTTGGAAAGAAGAATCTTTATTAAATCGTGCTCTAACACCTCCAAACGGTTTATTGTGCGTTTTTGAGCCTCTTCTGGCGTTTGTACCACTTGCATAGTAGATTGCTTACGCTCTACTTTTTGTCCTTCATAAAAGTCCTTTTTGAGAATTTGCGCCAAAGTAGAGAAGAGCACTTGTTCCGAGATATCCATAATGGTAGCGCACTCGCGCACATATACTTCCCGCTTGATAAGGTCGGGGATTTTAGAGATACTCTCTACCATATCGCGTATGGTTTCGGCTTTTTTGATGGGGTCGTTCTGCGCCTCTTGCATTAGGAGGGAGGCTTTGAAGCGAATAAAATCGGTAGCGTTGTTTTCGAGGTATAGCACGAGGTCTTCGTAGGCAGTTTTGCGAGCAAAGCTATCGGGGTCGTCTCCCTCGGGGAAGGTACAGACCTTCACATTCATACCCTGCTCCAAGATGAGGTCTACCCCACGAATGGAAGCACGTAAGCCAGCGGCATCACCATCGTACAGCACCGTGATGTTGGGTGTGAGACGGTGAATAAGACGGATTTGGTCTTGTGTAAGTGCTGTTCCGCTTGATGCTACCACATTTTCGATACCCTTTTGGTGCATTTGAATCACATCGGTATAGCCTTCAACTAAATAGCAGTTATCGGCTTTGGCGATGGATTGTTTGGCGAAGAAGATGCCATACAGCACTTTGCTCTTGTGGTAAATCTCACTTTCGGGAGAGTTGAGGTATTTAGCTTGTTTCTTGTCGTTGGTAAGGATACGCCCCCCGAAGCCCAGTACGCGTCCGCTCATAGAGTGAATGGGGAACATTACACGCCCCTTGAAGCGGTCGAACTTACGGTCGGCATTGACGATAGTGAGTCCGGTTTTTTCTAAGAACTCCAACTGATATCCTTTGGCAAGGGCGTTATCGGTGAAGGCTGTCCACTCATCGGGGGAGAAGCCTAAGCGGAATTTTTGGATTGTTTCCTCAGTAAAACCGCGTTCTTTGAAATAGGTCATACCGATAGCCTTACCGGCTTCGGTATTGAAGAGGGTATCCTGAAAATATTGTTGGGCGTATTCTGAGACAATATAGAGGCTCTCGCGCTCATCGGCTTGTGCTTTTTCTTCAGAAGATTGCTGGGTTTCTTCAATGTCGATATGGTATTTTTTAGCCAAATAGCGAATGGCTTCGGGATAGGTGAAGTGCTCGTGCTCCATTAGGAAGGCAATAGCATTCCCGCCTTTGCCACTACTGAAGTCTTTCCATATTTGTTTTACGGGTGAGACCATAAAGCTAGGCGTCCGCTCGTTGGAGAACGGACTCAATCCTTTATAATTAGAGCCTGCACGCTTGAGTTGGACGAAGTCGCCGATGACTTCCTCCACCCGCATTTGGTCGTATACTTTATCTATGGTATTTTTTGAAATCACTGTTTTTTAGATTAAGGAAGAAAACGATTAATTTGTTAATTGTTTCAGGTCGTCCTCTAATTCTTTAAGGCTGTTTTCACGTTCTATTTGGCGTTGCTTAGTTTGGTATTTTTCATACTCTTGAGCAGATTTCTCTATAGCCATTTGGTGTGAAATCTTACCAGCGTGTTGTAAGAGCTCTCTGCCATTGAGTTGCAGGATAATATCCAAGCGGGCTATCCAGTCTTTCATATACATAGGCGTTTGCTGTTGTGCCATAGTTTCGGCGAAAGCTAAATATTGTTCTACAAGCAAGCCCAAAAGCTTTATTTCCTCTTCATTGAGGTAGTTCTTAGCAATGCTTACTTCACTTTTTTTAATAGTGGCAGTAGCTGTTTTGTCGTAGGATTGCATTCCCAGAAGGGGCAAAGAGGCATTGGCACGATTATAGACTATCTCGGCTGCTGTTTGCTGGCTAACCGCCCATAGGAGTTTGTTTTGCACTACTTTAAAGAACTTTATGGTTTGCTCATCTTGAGGGTTGTAGTCTATACTAGTTTTGTATATATCTTTAATCTTCTGGTAGAAGAACCGTTCAGAGATTCGTATTTCGCGGAGGCGTTCTTGGAGCTGGTCGAAGTAGTTCATCGCAGTACCTTGCTTAAAACGCTCGTCATTTAACACAAAGCCTTTGATTAAATACTCTTTGAGTTGCTGAGTTGCCCAAATACGAAATTGCGTTCCTTGTTGTGATTTTACTCGATAACCTACTGAGATGATCACATCGAGATTGTAATATTTTACCCAATATTCTTTCCCATCAGTAGCAGTTGTCCGGAAATTCCGGATAACTGAATTTTCATCTAATTCTCCTTCTTTAAAGATGTTGGAAATATGTTCGCTTATAGTTCGCTTATCTTTACTAAAAAGAACAGACATTTCGGCTTGTGAAAGCCATATTGTTTCATCTTGGAAGCGTACATCTATCTTAACATCTCCTTCTTGATTTTGGTATATGAGAAACTGTGAGTCCATAGGGTTTATTTGTTTGTCAATCATTTTACCCCTCGATAGTAGCCTCTTCGAGCTCGCCGTTGAGGTTCCCGTATACGGCAATGGCGTGCCCCCAGAACATATCGTCGTCATCAAAATAGATACAGAAACGTTCCTCCTCAAAAAGAATGATACTTGTGATACTCATACGCTGAGCAAAACGCTCGGGAGTAATCTCAGGGGCAGTAGCATCTGCTTCTTTTTGCCATTTGTTAGCTAAGGGAGTAAGCTTTTCAGAGGCAAAGGTTTTGAGGGTTGCTACCCATCTGTCGAATTTGCCCTTAGTAGCATTTTTGAAAGATTTTAAGATATCTTGTAGCTCACTTAGTTCGGTAGTTTCTACGGTGAACTGCACTTCTTCATCGGTGTAGAGGATTTCACCCTCAAACCAATCGTATTCTCGGTTGAGTTCTAAACTAAAGTCTTCATCTTCATAAGTAACTACGGTGTTGTATTCCTCAATAATAGGGTCGAAACGAGGTTCGGTTACATTCTCTTCCAAGACTGCTACCAACATAAAGCAGCGTTGCTCAGGGTGTGAGAATTCAGGTTTCTTAGGGCGTACTTTGATGCGGAAAGCTTCTAACGGAGCGAAATAATACTGCCAATTACTTTCATCAGTTACTAACCATTCCAAACGGATATTCTCTTCGCAAAGTTCACCTGTTTCTACGTCAATATATGCCAAAGGGTTGTTAGAAGGAACCCAAGCTCCATTATAATAAGTTGCTCCATTGGTAGGACTTTCAATGAGCACGATAAGTTCCTTTTCTTCGGGAAGGAACTCATCAGAGAATTTCTGTACAGTTTGTGGGCTCATAAAGATACTTAGTTAAGAGACAAGAAAGTTATGTTATATTTACAAACCAATCAAGGGGTGAATTAATAATTTACTGATTATAAACCTCTCCCCCCTACCCCCTCCAAAGGGGGAGATGTGACGGAAAAACAATTATGAAGTTGCAAATTAGAGGAAATCATTTTTTTACCTTTTATTATTTTAGTAAGTGTATTTGATTATTGATTTGACAATGCAAAGATATAACATTCTTTTCAGAAAAGCAAAAAACAAATAACCGACTGCTTTATTTACAAGAGTCGGTTATTTACATTTAATTTTTAATTACAATGAAACAAAAAAAACTTTCTTTTAGTCTGCTAAAATCACTACTTTGTTTTGGTTGCACTCCAAGGTACCTCCTGTAATAGTGAAATGTTGCAGTTCTTTTTTGCCCTCAAAGAGCTTTACCTCGCCTTCCGTAAGCAATGAGATGATAGGGGCGTGGTGATTTAATATTACAAATGGTCCTTTAGCCCCAGGCACCTTCACCGAGGTTACTTCACCTTTAAACAAAAGGGCTTCAGGAGTAAAGATTTCTACTAACATAAGTGCGAGCCATACGGGCTTTTTTATTAATTTTTCAACTTTGCCAAAGATAGTAGCACGATAAGCATTAAAACTTTAGCAAAGTGTTGTGATGTTATAATTAACATCCCCCCTATCACATACTCCGCTCTCGCGAACTTCCTTCAAAGGGGGAATGTAGCAACGTAAAATTGACGTACTTGAGGTCTGTGATAATTAATTATTAAGAGGCTTGTGCTTCGGCAAGCATTTTTTCACCTGCTTCGATTACTTCTTCGATGGTGCCTTTAAGGTTGAAGGCAGCTTCTGGAAGGTGGTCGAGTTCGCCGTCGAGAATCATATTAAAGCCTTTGATAGTATCTTTGATATCTACATAAGCTCCTGGTAATCCGGTAAACTGCTCGGCTACGTGGAAAGGTTGTGACAAGAAACGCTGTACGCGACGTGCACGAGCAACGGCTACTTTATCGTCTTCTGAAAGCTCTTCCATACCGAGGATAGCGATAATGTCTTGCAATTGTTTGTAACGTTGTAAGAGCTCTTTCACGCGTTGTGCACACTCGTAGTGCTCTTTACCCAAAATTTCGGGGGTAAGGATACGCGAAGTAGAATCGAGAGGGTCTACCGCAGGGTAGATACCGAGCTCGGCGATTTTACGCGATAATACGGTGGTCGCATCGAGGTGGGCAAAGGTAGTTGCCGGAGCAGGGTCAGTAAGGTCGTCGGCAGGTACATATACCGCTTGTACTGAGGTGATAGAACCGTGCTTGGTAGAGGTGATGCGCTCTTGCATCGCACCCATTTCGGTAGCCAACGTAGGTTGGTAACCCACCGCTGATGGCATACGACCTAAAAGGGCGGATACCTCAGAACCTGCTTGGGTGAAACGGAAGATATTATCGACGAAGAAAAGCACATCTTTACCGTGACCTTCGCCAGCACCATCGCGGAAGTACTCGGCAATGGTGAGCCCTGAGAGGGCTACACGAGCACGTGCTCCAGGAGGTTCGTTCATTTGCCCAAATACGAAGGTAGCTTTTGATTCTTTAAGTGCCTTGCGGTCTACTTTACTCAAGTCCCAACCGCCTTTTTCCATTGATTCCATAAAGCCTTCGCCATATTTGATAATGCCCGATTCGAGCATCTCGCGTAGCAGGTCGTTTCCTTCACGGGTACGTTCGCCTACCCCAGCGAATACTGATAGACCGCCGTGTCCTTTGGCGATGTTATTAATCAATTCTTGAATGAGCACCGTTTTACCTACACCCGCACCGCCAAACAGACCGATTTTACCTCCTTTGGCATAAGGTTCGATAAGGTCGATGACTTTGATACCGGTGAAGAGTACTTCGGTAGTGGTGGAGAGTTCTTCGAACTTGGGAGCTTCGCGGTGGATAGGCAAGCCGTTGTCGCCGTCTTTGGGCAGGTTGCCAAGTCCGTCGACCCCGTCGCCAATTACGTTGAAGAGGCGACCGTAGATATCGTGCCCTACGGGCATTTTGATAGGACTGCCTGTGGCAATCACTTCGGTGTCGCGGCTAAGTCCTTCGGTGGAGTCCATAGAAATGGCGCGCACCACGTCTTCGCCTATATGCGATTGTACTTCTAATATGAGTTTGGTACCGTCGGGTCTTGTGATTTCTAAGGAATCATAAATGCGTGGGAGTTCATTATCAGAAGCGAACTCTACATCGACCACAGGTCCAATTACTTGTGCTACTTTTCCTTTTTGTAACATTCTTTTTTATTTTTAGTTGTTTAGACCACAGGCATTAAGCCATAGGCTGTAGGTGTTATGGTTTTAGAAGCTGAGGTCTGAAATATGAGACCTATGAGCAGAAACCTAAATATTGTGCAAATGTAGGGACTTTTTTAAAAAAGGCAAATAAAAGTGAAGATTTTTTTTGTTTCTTATTTTAAAATTTGCTGATTGTCAATTATTAACTAACAAATAATATTTTTATTAGAGTGTTTGCAAACACTCTAATAAAAAATTAATCATATATTTTTAGGCTTATCTAAAAAATATTTTTACCTTTGCGCTTTCAATGGTTATATCTTTTAAAATTAAAATATTATGAGTGATTACTGTATGTGTCATATCGAGAGTTACTGGCAGGAGCTTATGGATCTTTCAACAGAAGAATTTATGCAAGAGGCGTATATGGAAGCGCTTTCGCATAGTCGAGAGGCTTTTTATAGGGCAGAAGTATTAGCAACTCACGCTGATAGATGTGAAAAGCTAAAGATTCCGTTTGTAGAAATATACACTTTTTCGTGTGAGAATTTGGCTTGTATGTATCAGCATATGGGAGAGTCTTTACAGGCGGTAAAGATTTTGAACCAAGGAATTAGTTTTTTAGGATATTTGTACAAACAAAAATTACTGAGCAAAGAGGTTTTTGAAGAGCAGATAGAAGCTTTAAATTGTTTATTTCGTTAAGTGCGACAAGCTACATCTTTTATTCTTTTCAATTATTCTTTAATATTTTTAGATTTTTTTTCAAATCATTACATAGTCTTCAAAATTGGTAAATTGATAAGTTATCTTTATATTTTTCTGTAAAAAAATATTCGCAATTCTTTTTAGAAAAATATTTAATTGTGCTTATTTATAATATTGATTATCAATATATATAGGTTTTATACTTTCTTCTTTTTAGTGAATTTCACGAGTTCTTTTGCTGAAAGAAGGCAAAATATCGTACATTTGCCACGTAAAACCTAAAAGTTTAATGAAACACATCTTTACAACAGAACAGCAAGCGTTGGCAGCTCGTATTTTGGAGCATAACCATTTTTCACCCCTAAGTGACTTATATTCTTCGGAAATACAAGACTTGGCGGTGATATGGTCGTTTTACTCTGGGAAGATAGAAGGCAATACTTATACTTTTGTGGAGACGGAAACGCTCTTAAAAGATGGTATTACTTCACCCAGGCGCTATGAAGAGGCTAAAATGCTCAAAAATCTTTACAACACTTTTATTTCGGAAGTAGAGTATATCAAAAAAGGGAATACTGAGGTGATTAACAAACGATTGCTTTTTGAGCTACACTCTCGCTTGATTGCTGATTTGATAGATAACCGCGAGAGGGGTATTATCCGCAAACGCGCTGTGCGAATTACTGGAACGGATTACACACCTCCTGCTGGGGAGCACCTTATTGAAAAAGCCTTAGACCAGATAATGGAGGAACAGGCTGAAATAGAAAATCCTTTAGAGAAAGCGGTGTTTTTGCATTGCAATATTGCGCGCTTGCAACCTTTTATTGACGGCAATAAGCGCACTTCGCGCTTGGTTGAGAGTATTGTGCTAATGAATAATGATATCGTACCGATTCACACGACTCGCTTAGAGGATATCAATACGTACCGTAAGGCTTTGCTTTCTTTTTATGAAACGAGTGATTACAGTGAATATGCCGATTATTTTCTACAAAAGAAATGGGAGTATCTGCAGAAGTCGTAGCACGACAAGCAGAGTGAGCCACACTGGCAGGTAGTTGTAGTAGATTTATTTTAAGCATAATTTCAATATCTAGAAAATGAAAAATATTTTTAATAATCTTTTGTTTAAGGTGGTTTGTGGTATCCTGTTTGGGATAGCGTTGGGCTATTATGCACCTGAATGGTTGTACCGCATTCTTATTACTTTTCAGGTGTTGTTTAGCAACTTTTTAAAGTTTGCAATACCGCTGATTTTGATAGGGCTCATTATGCCTTCGATTAGTGATTTGGGTAAAAATGCAGGTAGATTACTGCTTATTACCATAGGAATTGCGTATGCTTTTACGCTTTTCTCGGGTTTTTCTACTTACTTGGTGGGCGAATCTCTTTTTCCTTCGCTATTGCAGGGAGAACAATTGGGTGCCATTGTAGATAAAGGAAAGAGTTTACCTCCTTATTTTACCATTGAGATGCCTCCTTTGGCTGATGTGATGAGTGCTTTGCTGTTTTCTTTTATCATCGGGATTGGGTTGTCGTTTAGAGAAGAATCGAAACTTACAGAGGTGATTAAAGAGTTTGGCGATATTGTGAAATGGCTTATCGTTAGGGCTATTATACCGATATTGCCTATTTATATTATGTGTATTTTTGCTGAAATTACCTTTAACGGACAGGTAATGGCAATAATGAAGGTATTCTTTAAACTGATTTTGGTTCTTTTTTTGATGCACATTGCTTTGCTCATTATCCAATACCTGATTGCGGGAAGTATTGCAGGGAAGAATCCTTTTAAGGCACTGGCTACGATGCTACCGGCTTATGCGACGGCTTTGGGTACACAATCGTCGGCTGCTACCATTCCTGTAACGTTGAGGCAGGCACTGAAATTAGGCATTTCGCAACGGATAGCGGGATTTGTGATTCCGCTTTGTGCTACGATTCACCTTTCGGGCAGTACGATGAAGATTACCGCTTGTGCGCTTGCCCTGATGATGCTTCAAGGAATGCCTTATGACTTTTCGCTGTTTGCTGGTTTTATAATGATGCTGGGGGTGGTGATGATTGCTGCTCCTGGGGTACCGGGAGGGGCTATTATGGCTGCTTTGGGGGTGCTGAACAGTATTCTTGGTTTTAATGAGGCGCAACAGGGACTAATGATTGCACTTTATATAGCGATGGATAGTTTTGGCACGGCTTGTAATGTAACGGGTGACGGTGCTGTAGCTTTGATAGTTGATAAATGCGGGAAAAATTAACAAATGAGAAAATTAGAAAATGAGAGAATGAGAAAACTAGGAAATTAGCAAATGAGAAAATTAGAGAATTAGGAAATTAACAGATTGGTAGATTGAGACGAAAAGAAACGAAAAGGTTCAGAACACTTAGAAGGGTACAGGAAGAGTGGTCTTAGCTTATAGAAAGCTTATAGGAAGCTTATACGAATCTTGGAAAATGGGTATAGAAAGGGTGTATAAATATTTAAATATCAGTTTTTTACGGGAACTAAAACAATAGTTAAAACGAAAGCAAATGACAAACTTACATAAATTTTTTGTTAAAAACGCGTTTTTGTGGCTCTTGGTACTAATGGTACTTATGGGCTACCTTATTCCTTATCGTGAAAGCTATAACGCTTACTTTAATTTAGGAACCTTTATCGATTGGGGGATTGTGATTATCTTCCTGCTCTACGGACTCAAACTGAACTTGCGAGAAGTGCTGAACGACGTTAAGAACTGGAAGCTACACTTGCTGGTACAAATGGCTACCTTTGTGCTATTTCCGCTCTTGGTAATGCCTTTTTACAAGATAGCACAGGGCACAGAATTCTACGTGTTGTGGCTTTCGATATACTTTTTGGCTTGCTTGCCGTCTACCGTATCGTCATCGGTAGTGATGGTGTCTATCGCAAAAGGGAACGTGCCCTCAGCGATTTTTAACGCTTCTATCTCGGGGCTCATAGGAATCTTTGCTACCCCTATGCTAATGCACCCTTTTATGGAAAGCAATAGTGGTGGGGCAGTAGACCAAGTAGCAATTATACAGCAATTATTATTAAAAGTACTGTTGCCGATAGTATTAGGGCTCTTGCTTAATCGGCTGTGCAAGAAATTTATAGAGCGTTACGGCAAACTGATAGGCAAGTTTGATAGGCTTATTATCCTGCTGATTGTCTACGAGAGCTTTTCGACCGCTTTTGTAAACCGTATATTTGGCAGTGTCCCACCGATTACTTTTGCGATTATCGCAGTAGCAGTGGTGGGTATGTTTTTCATTGTATACTATCTCTTGCAATGGGCGTCGCACCGTTTGCACTTTAACCGCGAAGATACAATTACTACTACTTTTTGTGGCTCGAAGAAATCGTTAGTACACGGGAGTTTATTTATGATGGTATTGGGTATTCCCGACGATAACAAAGTGATGTTCCTCTTGCCGATAATGCTTTATCACAGCTTTCAGCTGTTTTATGTGAGCTGGCTGGCGAATAAGTTATCAGGTAATAGGTAACAAGTAACAGGTTTCAGGTCTCAGGTAAAGCGAGGGAGTTGGTGCAGCTGGGTATGTGAGTAACAACAAGAAATATCAAGAAATGAACAATATACCCGAAGTTTATCCAATACTCTCTAATAACTAAAAACTAACCCTTATGAGAAGAACAGTAATTATCTCAATGATTTTAATAGCCTTTGTAGGCTGTAAAACACACATTAAACCTTCTACAGATTTAGAAGAAAACCAATTGCACGGCAAAGTAAAACAAATGCTCGAACTAACCTATTACTACGGCAATGTTGATAGAGTTTATTTTGAAGAGAAAACCAAAGCCTCTGATTCAGTATTGTATACTTTTGATGAAAAAGGCTATTATACTGAAGCGGTTCACTTAACCCCTCCTGATGATAACGAGGCTGAACAGACGCCCAGAAATATATATGTTACTCGCTCTGCTGACGAAGTGAAAACAACCGCTTACAACAGCGATGGAGATATCCTATACCAAAGCATAAGTAAGCTAAACCCAGAAGGCTTAGAGCTTACCCGAACAGATGTTTTTAAAAAAGATGACGAAAAGATTGTAATGAACTACACTTATGACCATACCAATCTAAAGACTGAAATAAATATTGAACACAAGGACGGAAATAAACAGAAAAATGTACTAACCTATAACAAAAAAGGACAAGTCATTAAAGGAGCCTTTTACTCAGGTAGTAAAGATGAGCTTTTTTTAACTTCTACATATACTTACAACAGCAAGGGCTATTTAGAAAAGCGTGAGCAGAAATATTTTACTGGTCTTATTGTTACTACCACTTACCAGTATGAATACGATACCCAAGGCAGTGCTATTGTAGTCAAAGAATACGAAGATGGCAAACTCACAACTACAAAAAAGAGAATCATAGAGTATTATTAAAACAACCTTAACCCCCTAACTAAATTATGACTATCAAAAACTGGGAAGATACCGATAAGCCTCGTGAGAAGATGATGGCTCAAGGGAAAACAGCCCTTAGTAATGCCGAGCTTTTGGCGATACTATTAGGCTCGGGGTCGGCGGATGAGAGTGCTGTGGAGCTGAGTAGGCGCATTTTGGCTTCGGTGAATAATAGCTTGACGGCTTTGGGCAAACAGAGTTTGCAACAACTACAAGCCTTCAAAGGTATTGGGCAGGCAAAAGCGATTACCATTCTCGCTGCTACCGAAATGGGCAGACGACGCGCTGCTGAAACCCCCGAACCACAGCCCAAAATAGAGGTAGCTCATAACGTTTTTACCCTAATGCAACCTCTCATAGGCGAGTTGTCCCACGAGGAATTTTGGGTACTCTACCTCAATAGCACCAATCGTATGATACACAAAGCACGACTTTTTTCAGGAGGGATTACCCAGACTACCGTAGACGTGCGACTGCTCTTCAAAACAGCGTTGGAGCAAGGAGCTATTGCGTTGATATTAGTGCACAACCACCCTTCGGGTAACACCACCCCCAGCAAGGAAGATATCGAACTCACCCAGAGAGTAAAAACAGCAGGTGATATGTTAGACATCAAACTCTTAGACCACGTAATCGTTACCGAGAAAGAGTATTTGAGTCTTTTGGACGAAAGGCTTTTCTAATGGTGAATGATAAATTTGCTGATTTGGTAATTATGTAGTATTTTTGTCGCCATAAGAGTTAAACACTTCAATATAATGGAAAATATAGCTTCTCAAATAATTAATTGGATGAAGACCTACGCCGAGAATGCTCGTGTAAAAGGGTTAGTGATAGGCGTATCGGGCGGAGTAGACTCGGCAGTCGTCTCTACCCTTTGTGCGCGTACAGGCTTACCTACTCTCTGCCTCGAAATGCCTATTCATCAAGCTGAAAGCCACGTGAGCCGCGCTGAGGAGCATATAGAGTTTCTCAAAGCACATTATCCTAATGTGAACAATCTGAAGGTAGACCTCACTCCTGTATTCGACCAATTTGTGACACAAATACCCCCTACTGATAAATCTACTTACGAAATGGCACTTGCCAACACTCGTGCACGCCTAAGAATGACGGCGCTTTACTATTTTGCAGGACTCGAAAGCTATATAGTAGTAGGCACGGGCAATAAGATTGAAGATTTCGGGGTAGGGTTCTTTACCAAATACGGCGACGGTGGGGTAGATATAAGCCCCATAGCCGACCTGATGAAGAGTGAAGTGTACAAACTTGGTGAGTATCTGCATATCCCAAAAAGCATTCTCAAAGCAAAACCTTCCGACGGGCTTTTTGGCGACGACCGTAGCGATGAAGACCAACTGAAAGCTACTTACGATGAGCTTGAATGGGCAATGCTACAAACCGAGCAAGGCAAAAAAGCTGAGGAATTTAGGGGAAGAGAGCGTGAAGTATTCGAGATATATACCCGCCTCAACCGTGCTAACCAACACAAAATCCAACCGATACCGTATTGTAAGATTAGCAAATGAGAAAATTAGCAAATTGATAGATTATATGCCTATGTGGCTCGCACCAAATTAAAAAATGAATATACTTATCTTAGGCTCTGGCGGTCGCGAACACGCCTTTGCCGTAAAACTATACCAAAGTCCGCTATGCGACGCCTTGTATATTGCCCCTGGTAATGGGGGTACCCACACCGTAGCTACCAATGTGGCTATCAGCCCCACCGACTTCCCAGCGCTGAAAGCCTTTGTACTCGAAAAACAGATTGCAATGGTAGTGGTAGGTCCCGAAGACCCCTTAGTGCAAGGAGTGTACGATTTCTTTACTGCCGACCCTGCCCTTGCCCACGTGCAAGTGATAGGTCCCTCACAGCAAGGCGCTACTCTTGAAGGTAGTAAGGAGTTTGCCAAAGAGTTTATGGTACGTCACCATATTCCCACAGCTAAATATGCGAGCTTTACTAAGGATACAGTGGAAGAAGGTTGTGCTTTCCTCAGCACGATGAAAGCCCCTTATGTACTGAAAGCCGATGGTTTGGCTGCCGGTAAAGGAGTTGTTATCTTAGATAACTTAACAGAAGCCCAAGCCGAATTGCGCCGTATGCTCATCAACGAAAAATTTGGGAAAGCAAGTACTAAGGTGGTGATTGAAGAATTCCTAAAAGGCATTGAGCTCAGTTGCTTTGTCCTCACCGATGGGGTAGACTATAAGATATTGCCTACCGCCAAAGACTATAAGCGTATAGGCGAAGGTGATACAGGGCTCAACACTGGCGGTATGGGGGCTGTTTCGCCCGTGCCTTTCGCCGATGTAGCCTTTATGCAGAAGATTGAAGAGCGCATCGTAAAGCCTACTATTGCAGGATTGCACAAGGAAGGTATCGTATATAAAGGTTTTGTGTTTATCGGACTCATAAAAGTAGACGGCGAGCCTTACGTGATAGAATACAATGTGCGTATGGGAGACCCCGAAACCGAAGCTGTATTGCCACGTATAGAAAGCGACCTCATTCCGCTTTTCCAATCACTTTACAACGGCACTTTGGCTTCACAAGAACTGAAAGTAACCCCACAAAGCGCTACTACGGTGGTAATGGTATCGGGTGGATATCCTGAGGATTATGAGAAAGGAAAAGAGATTACAGGCACTGAAAAAGCTGTTGGTAGCACTGTATATCACGCAGGCACTGCTTTGAAGGACGGCAAACTCCTCACCGCTGGTGGTCGCGTACTCGCCATTACTTCGCTTGGCGATGATTTTAAAGAAGCCCTACAACGCTCCTACAACAATATCAGTAAGATACATTTTGAAGGTGCTTACTGGCGAAAAGACATTGGGAAAGATCTTTAAATGAGTTAAGTATTAAGAAAAAATAGAGAAGAGTTGTGTTCTGCAACTCTTCCCTATTTTTTATCTTCTAAGTCGTTTAGCGAAACGCGCTATGTTCATCTCTTTAGGAATCTCTTTCTCTTCGTATACCGCTTCATAAAGTATCTTAGCACAGAAGGGTGCATTGAGCACTCCCCTTGTCCCTAAGCCGTTCAGCACCCAAAGATGAGGATACAACGGGTGGCTTCCTATTAAGGGTCTTCTATCAGCTACCGTGGGGCGTAAAGCCGCTTGGTGTGAGATAATTTCAAAAGAACAACGCACCATCTTGCGCAGTTTCTCTAATAGTTCTTTGCGAGCCCCTTCTGTAATGGTATCTGTAAGGTCTTCGGGATCATAAGTTGCTCCCATAATGTAAGTATTTCCGCCTAACGGAATGATACTACCATCACTTTTTAGGATAGTGTGCAACTGTAAATCGGGAGCGTAAAAGGTAAGAGTCTCACCTTTACAAGGGCGCATTGGCAAAGAACTGAAATAAGGATTTTTACTAATACCACAGCCCTCACAAAACACGATGTTGCGAGCTTCCACTCCCCGATATACCACGTGTGTATCGCAAATCTCAAGTGCTTCATAATCGAAAGTCTTAGCGTGATAAACTCCTTCTTCCTGCCAATGCCTAAGGCATTCCGATAAGTACTTCTTCACTTCCACTCTACCTGTACGCATTACTTCTCCAAAAAGAAAAGGAGCTGGTACTGCGGGATTGGTTTCGGGCACTAATGCAGTGCTGAGGTAACCCGAAAGCAAAGGTTGGTCAGCAGCAGTGAACCAGTTGTTTTGTTCTTCTACCGAAGCAAACTTTCGGAGCACAGGCATTGATATATGAAAAGAAACACCCGTTTTAGCCTCTATTTCGGTATAAAACCGCTCAATCATACTCATTACTTCTTCGGCTCGCCATATGGGAGTAAATCGCTTTAAAACTACCGGATTATACACTCCTCCCGCAATCAAACTAGCTACTTGCGAGCGGTCGGCTATCAAACAAAAGCTCTTGCCGTGTTTTTCCAAAAAGTTAGCAAAAGTAACACCTGCTAAGCCTCCGCCTATAATAATAAAATCGTACATACCGATGCGTTCTTACTGTATTTGCGAAACTGCTGCAATCCCTTCTTTAGCCGAAAGCAAACTCACCACACTGCCTATACTCAAAACATCAGCGGTAGCAATCGTAAAGGTAAGCGTGTGATTTTCGATGTCCTTTTCTACTTTTGTTATGCTCATTGACTTGCGTCGGAAGATAGCCGAGCAGATTTCTATAGTTTCAGCCACATTTAGTTCTTCTTCCTCATAAGTAACCTGAAAAACTCCTACAAAATTTCTCTTAATGAGCTGTGATTCCACTCTTTTGAGAAATATCATAATGATAAGCATAAAAACGATAGCCACCACAGCGATATTGTAAAAACCCCAGCCAATACCCAAACCTACGCAACCCGTAGCCCAGATACCCGCTGCGGTAGTCATTCCCGCAATACTTTCTCCGCGTTCTTTAATAATGCTACCAGCTCCCAAAAAGCCTATCCCGCTAATCACCTGAGCACCCAAACGCCCTAAATCGCTTTTGAAAAGAGCTGCCAGTTCAGGAAAATGTGCGTTAAAGTCAATAAGACTAATGCGTAATTGGTCTTGAATCATCGAAACTACCGCAGAGCCAAAGCACACGAGTATATACGTGCGAAAGCCAGCGGGCTTGTGCTTGCGTTCTCGTTCGAAGCCTACTAATCCGCCAAAGACTATTGCTAAAAGCAAGCGGAAGCACACCACCCCAAGGGAGAGTTCTCCTATGAAGTGTGTATTAGAAAAATCGTTTAAAAGCTCGTTCATAATCTAATCATATAATGAGCGGTAAAGGGACTATCTGAGTTTCCTCAGTCAGTCCCTTCCCTTTCTTAATCCAAAAATTGTTATTAACTTTTTCATCTTTGCCCCTTCACCACATTCCCCTTTTAAAAGGTTGTCCGCGATAGCCAAGTAAGTGAATAGGGAGATGTTATCCCCTAGTGCCTATGGCCTAAGGCCTAGTGCCTATTCCTCTTTCTTTCGCCTCGAAACCCCGTTTTTAATATTTTTACCCTTGTCGTATCACAGTATGAATCAACTACTTATACACCCTTCCTATACCAATCGTCCAAGATTCGTATAAGCTTCCTATAAGCTCTCTATAAGCTAACCCCACCCATCTTATAGCTCATTTTTTACTTTTTCCCTGAATCACCTCTTCCGAATCTCTCCGATATCTTTCTATCTCCTTAACTCTTCCCAATAAAGCCTTCTATCTCGTCTTACTTCCGTCCGACAAGTCCGAACCGTCCGAGAACTCCATTACTGCCTGTCGTGCTACGACCTGCCTCGTACCTTCTGTTCCCATTGCCAAGCCGAGTGCATCGCATCGTCCAAAGAGCTTTGGGCTTTCCAACCGAGTACGTTGTTAGCCTTATCAGTGTTAGCATAAGCAGCAGTGATATCACCAGCACGTCTACCTACAATTTGGTAGTTCAATTTCTTGCCCGATACCCGTTCAAAGCTTTGGATAACTTCCAAAACAGTACTACCTTTACCAGTTCCTATATTGAAGACCTCATAGTTTTCAGTATTCTTGCTTTCTAATAGGCGTTGAAGTGCAATCACGTGAGCTTTCGCCAAATCCACTACGTGAATATAATCGCGAATGCAAGTGCCATCAGGGGTAGGGTAGTCGCCACCGAAAACCGAGAGTTTCTCGCGCAAACCTATAGCCGTTTGGGTGATATAAGGCACTAAGTTTTGAGGTACGCCTAAGGGCAGTTCGCCTATTTCAGCCGAAGGGTGTGCCCCAATAGGATTAAAGTAGCGCAAGGCAATCGCGTTGAGCGAAGGAGTAACCTTGCAAGTATCGCTGATAATCTCCTCACTGATTTGTTTGGTATTACCATAAGGCGATTCGGCTTTCTTCACAGGAGCATTCTCAGTAATAGGCAACTCATCTGCTTGACCGTACACGGTGCAAGACGAACTGAAAATGAAGTGTGCTTTGGGCAACTTGCTCAGTTCTTGCAAGAGGTATACAAGGCTGGTAAGGTTATTTTCGTAATACAAAAGTGGTTTCTCCACGCTCTCACCTACCGCTTTAGAGGCAGCAAAGTGAATCACCCCTTGCACATCGCGATGACGCTTGAAGAAGTCTTGTACATCAGCTTTATCACGCAGGTCGAATTTCTCGAATACGGGCATTTTACCTGTAATTTTAGCAATGTGGTCTTTTACATTTTCTTGGGCGTTGGAAAGGTTATCAATGATAACCACATCAAAGCCTGCATTTTGTAATTCTACAACGGTATGAGAGCCAATAAAGCCCAACCCGCCAGTTACTACTATTTTTTCATTTGTTTATTAATTTCTTTTAGTTGTATTTCTTTATTACTTAGCGCACTTTTTTCTCAATCTTATCACGTTCTTTAGTACCTTTCTTGTCTTTTATTTCATCTAAGGCGTACATTTTCATCGTTTATTTGTTTTTAAGGTTCTTCTGTTCTTGTTCTCGATATTCTTTTACAAAATCTTTAAAAGGGGTAATATCAATAGTTGAAAAATCTGATTTATCATAAATAGAAATAAAAAGGACAGATGTAGTTTCTTCATCTGTTGCTATATTGAGAATAACTTCGTGAGTAATCACTCTTGCTCCTCCTCTTTTTCCTTGTTTTTTAGATGATATTTTAAGGCGTATCTTCCTATATCCACCTCCTAAACTATTCCCTAAAAGTGGATTTTCTTCATATTCTTTTTTAAGTCCCTCAATATCTTGTTTGAGGCTCTTGTACTTTTTAGCTAAAGTTTTTAATTCTTTAGCAAAATTGGGAGTTGCTTTAAATTTATAGTTCATTGAGCAATTCGTCTAAATCAATAGCTTCTTTTTTGCCAGTACGTATGTCTTCAGCCTCTTTTAACGCTTTAAAAAAACGTTTTTTGAGTTCTTTTTGTTCATTAAGTACAACATTTGATTTTGCACTATTTTCTTTAGTTTTAGTAATAGACACAAAATCAAGATTCTTAACGAATTCTATAAATGATAGAGCTTGCGGACTATTGTCTATGGTGATTGTGTAAGTCATATTGTTTTTATTTTATCGCCACAAAGGTACAAAAAAAGAAATGATTAGCAATAAAGTAGCTTATTTTTTGTGTTATTTCTTGCCTATTTTCATTACCATTTCTTCAAAAGTTTCTCTCGGTACGATAGCTTTATTGCGCACACGGGTGCGGTAGTTGTAGATGGTATTAGTAGAATAATGTAAGAAAGTGGCTATTTTAGAGCTATCGGTGATGCCTAAGCGGATAAGGGCAAAGATACGCAACTCGGGGGTCATTTCGTGAGGTTTGGGGGCAAAACGCTCGTCTTCGGCTAATAGAGCGTTGAACTCAGCGATAAAGTGTGGGAATAGATGTAAGAAAATATCGTCGAACAGCTTGTAGAACTCTTTCAGCTCTTGCTCTATCATCTCGGTAGAGCGGAGCACTTTGTTGAGTTCCTCCCAATTGCGGTCTTTTGCCTTTTTGGTAAGCATTTTTTGGTATTTCTCTAATTTGCTGATATACACTGAACACAAGTTGAAAAACTCGCCTATATAGGCTTCTTTTACTTCGTTGCTTTCGTTGAGTTGGGTTACTACCTCGCGCAGGTGTTCGTTGAGTTGCTCTAAATCTTGGTTTTTGTGGTAGAGTTCCTTGCGTATTTTGGCGATGCGCTTCATTTGGCGGGTAACCAATACTACGGCAATAATGAGGAAAACGGCAAACAATCCTACTAATAACAAGGCGTTGCGCAATTTGGCATTCTGACTGTGAATGCGTTCCTGATAGGCTTTTTCGATGATAGGGAAAATCTTCATCACCTCGTCGGAACGCAGTTGAGCGTTGCAAAAAGTAGCGTCTTCCATCGCCGATTTGATGCAAGTGTAAGCATTCTCTACTTCGCCTAATTGAAAAAGCGCTGAAGCAAGTTCGAGCATCGAGGCGTTTTCTTTAATAGCATCTTTAATGTCGCAACTCGCCGAAATAGCAAAGTATTCTATTTGTTTAGGGACATTCTTTTTCTTTTTGTAGAGCGTGCCGAGCACATAGCCTAATACGGCTTTTTCGTGTTCATCGGTGTGCATTAGGGCAAAGCGGTCGAGAAGGAGTTTTTCGGCTTCGTCATACCTGCCGGCATCGCTAAGCACACCGGCATAGAGAAGGATATAGTGAGTGGAATTCTTATCGACTAAATTGAGGAGGAGGTCGCGGTAAGCATTGCTTTTGGCGATATAGGTTTTGGCATCGGGGTTGTTGAAAGCGTAGTTGTTGTAGAGGTTGAGATAGCAGTTGTAGTATTGAATGAGCTGAGGTTTTTGCAGTTGTTCTTTATCAATAGCCCTGAGCAGGTCGGCAGCATCTAAGTAGTTGCCCGAAATGATGTAGAGAGAGGCGAGGGAAAGGCGGGAATCGTTTTGGAGGTCGGGTTTTTGGAGTTCTTCAGCGATGCGGATATTCTCTTTCACGTAGTACACCGCCGAGTCGGAGATATAAGTTTTAAACTCGTCGAAGAGGCGTTGGTTGATAGCATAGCGTTGCTCAGCAGAGGCATTGGGCACTCGTAACAAGTCGATAGCTTCCTTTATTTTGCGTTCTTTCTGCTGGGTGTATTTATCTTTCTGTTTGATAAGTGCAGTGAGGTTGTGAATGAGCTTTTGATTTTGCCCCATTTGCGCCAAAGCACAGTAGGGGAGTAGTAGGAGGGTTATGATAAGGCTTTTGTACTTCATTTTCAAACATTAATTTTCAGAGGCAAAAGTAAGAAAAATTAGCAAAATAGCAAATTTGTTTTGGTGGTTACAAAAAATAAATAGATTGTCCGAAAAGTCTCAAAATCACATTTGCATCGCTATACATTTGTCAAAGTTTTTGCCTGTGTGGCTCACACCTTTGGCAAAGTTGATTATGATAATCAATTGCTTTTAGTTACATTGTAGGGGCGATTTGCAAATCGCCTTCACAAAACAAAACTTTTCGGACAGATTTCTATTTCACTATTATTACTGTAATTGCTATCGTTTTTTTAATCCTTTGGCTTGTGTCTTATCGGTGAGGGGGTACAAGCTAATGGCATAACCCCCGCCTGCTACTGAGTGTAGGGTGAGTTTGCTCTTGTTGGTTACCAATACTTTTTGAATGGTATAGGCTTGGGGATTGGTTTGATAGTTAGCATCTTTGGCATCGGCGTAGATAGTGGCTACATAAGTAGTTTTGGGTTCTAAGAAACTGAAATGAATCTTGGAGGTAAAATCCTTACCAGCTGTATTGCCTACAAACCAATTGCGAGTGCCTTTGGCTTTGCGCGCCACAGTGATATAAGCCCCTGGTTCGGCTTCTAAATAGTGGCTTTCGCTCCAATCGAGGGCAACTTCTTTGATAAACTGAAAAGCATCGGGAAAACGACGGTAGTTCTCAGGAAGGTCGGAAGCCATTTGCAGCGGACTGCTCATCGTTACGTACAAAGCCAATTGGTTTGCCAAAGTGGCATTGCAGTGTGAATGGTTGTTGGGGTTGTTCTTGCTGATGTCCATCTCAAACACCCCAGGGGTATAGTCCATTGGTCCACCAATAAGTCGAGTGAAGGGCAACACGCACACGTGATTAGGCTTGCTACCGCCAAAGGCTTGGTATTCACCTCCACGTGCTGACTCGTTGCCTATAAGATTAGGATAGGTACGACACAAACCCGTAGGGCGCACAGCCTCGTGAGCATTCACCATAATGCGGTAGTCGGTGGCTTTTTTAATAGCATAAAGGTAGTGATTGTTCACCCACTGACTGTAATGGTTTTCACCTCGCGGAATGATATTCCCTACATAACCGCTTTTCACGGCGGGGTATTCGTATTTGTTCATCAGCTGATAGGCTTTATCCATAAAACGCTCGTAGTTGCGGATAAACGAGGAGGTTTCGTGGTGCATAATCATCTTAATTCCTTTGCTTTTGGCGTATTGGTGAATGCCTTCGATATCAAAATCGGGGTAAGGTGTTTGGAAGTCGAATACCAAATCTTTGGAATGTCCAAACCAATCTTCCCACCCAATGTTCCAGCCTTCTACGAGTACGCCATCAAAACCATTTTCGGCGGCAAAGTCGATGTATTTCTTCACATTTTCGGTAGTAGCCCCGTGCTTGCCGTGGGGTTTGAGGGTAGTGTAATCGGTTTTACCGATATGCACACTGGGTACATCGTAAGTATACGACCATTCTTTCATACCGGTAATCATTTCCCACCATACTCCTACGTACTTCATCGGGTGAATCCACGAAGTATCAGCCAAAGCGCAAGGTTCGTTGAGGTTGAGGGTGATATCCGAAGCTAAAATATCGCGGGCATCGTTGCTAACAATTACCGTGCGCCAAGGTGTTTGGGCAGGGGTTTGCATATAACCTTTGGCACCGTTGGCATCGGGGGTAATCCACGATTGGAACACGAAGGTCTTATCGTTGAGATTGAGATGCATCGCTCCGTAGTTCACCAAAGCAGCCTCGTGCAGGTTGATGTACAAACCATCGTCAGTTTTGAGCATTAAAGCGGTTTGTACGCCCGTATCTGAAAAGCCTGTTTGTGCTAAATTCGCCTGACGTCCTTTTTGGTTGATAGCGCGTATTTCGGAGAGGCGTGACTGCTGATAGTCGTACTCTTGGGTATCGTAATCGCCGGGTATCCACCACGCTCGGTGATCACCCGTCATTGCAAACTCGGAGCGTTCTTCTTTAATCACAAAGTAAGGCATTTGCTTTTGTTCGGGGAACTCATAGCGGAAGCCTAAGCCGTCGTCAAACAGTCTAAAACGCAGGTTCATTTCTCGGTGGGTATCCTTCTGTTTGAGGCTCACCAATAGTTCGTTGTAGTGGTTGCGAATGTTTTGGCTTTCGCCCCATACGGGTTGCCAAGTTTCATCAACGGTTGTATTTTGAGTATTCACCACTTCAAAGTTATGGTAGAGAGAGGTGTTTGCTCCCTCTTTTTTGGTGATTTCAGCGCCAAATTTCACTTCATTGGAGCTAAATAGTTCAATACCTAATCTACTCGGTTTAACCACTTCTTTTCCCTTGTAAAAAAGCGAATAGGTAGGAGTGCCTTCCGCGTTGAGCGAAAAAGAGAGTTTCAGTGCTTTGTTAGGCGAAAATAACTCCTGCGCTACTGCTGTAGCACAGGAGAGGATAGTTATTGTTATGAAAGTAAGAAATCTCATAAATTAGCAAATTTATTAATTAGCAAATTAGCAAATTTTCTCATTTGCTAATCTGCTAATTTTTTCATTAATACTCTATCACCACCATATCCCAATAGCTGAGGGAGGGGAGGGTGAAGGTAATTTGGTTGTTGTTATAGGTAAATTCTACGGCACGAGGAGCACCGCCAAAGAGGTCGGGGCTGGCGAATCACACTTTTTTGGGTTGTGCGGTTACAGCAACGGTAGTTTTAAGATCGGTTACTGTAGTAGGTTTCTTTTGAGTACCGTTGGTATCACGCCAGTCCATAGAGGTTACCCCGTTGAAATTGATAAGATGCACTATATCCTTGCCGTTCACGGTTTTGGTGAGAGCCGCCACTTTATCCTTTGCAGCAGGCCAAGCCACTATTGTAGCATTTTCGGCAGTTACCTGCGTTGAGGTATAGCTACCGCCATCGCGCAAGAGGTTTTGGTAAGCTACCAAGAAATCGTAGTAGGTGATGAGCGCTTTTTTGAGGTCGGCTTTCATTTGAAGGTTTTTGTTAGGGAAATACTCATTAGCGAGGTAGTGTTCGCCTATCTCTAAATGAGCCCCTCCAAAAGCAAAAATCACTGCATTGGCGAGCAATACGCCAGGTTCGTTTACAAAACCTGCATTCTTAGATTTTTCGTAATCCATATAGGCAGCCAACACGGTTTTGAGTTGGTTGTTGCTACGATTGTAGTTGTCGAGGATAATGTGAGCTAACTGGTCGTAGGTTTTTTCGTCCCATACTTCGGTATAAAGAAAATCCACTTTATTGGTACCTGCAATTTCAGTTTGACCGTATTGCCCTACCGCGTTCATCACAAGGCGTTTATCAGGGTGTGCGCTCTTCATCGCATTGATAAACGAAGCGTATTGAGGCAAGAGGTCTACACTATTGCCATTGTAATCATACACCGTGCCACGCCCTCCGAGTTGGTCGATATGATAGCCATCGAAACCAAAAACGGCATAGACATCGCTGTTGCGCCCTGCTAAGTAGTTTTGCCAGTGCGCATTACCAGGGTTGGTGAGGTAGATACTACTGCGGGCAAAGTCGCCTAATAGGTGTGCATCTTTCTCTTTATGCTGATTGTCTTTGTAGAGAAACCACTCTTTGGCAACTCCATCGGCTTCCGCATTTTTAAGCGCCCCAAAAGCCAAATTGTAGAACATCGCTTTCATACCCTTGCTATGAGCAGCACTGATATAGCCACGTACGGTAGAAAGAAAAGTGGGGCGTTTGAAGAGGTCAGGCCACTCATTAGCAGGGTTTTGAGGGGTGCCAGCCAGTGGTTTGTGGTGGTCGTACATCCAGTCGTAGAACTGAATGCCATTGATATGACAGCGATTCATAAAGTCGATATTCTTCTCGATAGGCTCGTTTTTGCCGTAAGAGGACAAGAAGCCGTAGCGAGGGAATTTTGTCCAATCGGAAGATACATCCACAGCGATACTGCCGTAAGTATTTTGTTTACCGCCAGCTTCTTGGTATATTTCCACCAAATAACCTCGATAGTCATCGGCAGGGGTTACCCATTGCCAAGAGGCGCTGGTAAGAGGTTCTTCTTTAATGATTTCGCCTAAGTGAGAGTAGCGCACTTTGTAAGTACCAGAGGGCATACTCGCCAAGGAGAAGCGCACCGTGCTACCAGGGGTGTAGACCGCCTTATCGGTGCTAATATCTATTTTCAAATAAGTTTCGCCGAATGTAATAGGGTTGTTGCTGGGCGTATCGTTCTTCTCGCAAGAGAAGAGGCTGAGCGTAGTGGCGAAGAATAGAGTATATAAGATTTTCATTTTCAATTGATAATTATTCCTCTCTCCCGTTCCCTCTCTCCCAAGGAGAGAGGGGCAATCCGCAGATGCGAACGGAAAGGAGGGTTGTTTAACACGTATAAAGATGTTTTGTTCTTGAACTCTCTTAAACTCCCTCCCCTTGGGGGAGGGCTGGGGAGGGGACTATTGCTTTTTGATTATCACCTTTTGGATGAGTTGGTTGAGGGTGATTTTGTAGGTGCCTGCTTCAGTGATTTTCCACTTGTTATCGGGGTTAGAGCCGTGGGCGCTGAAAATCATAGGTTCTTCTACACCGGCGGGTGCTTTATCAGCTTTAGCAGCCAAGAACCAGTCGCCACCCCAATCGCTTTTCTTGTCGCAAGAGAATTTGAGTTCGCCCGCTTTCAAGTCGCCTTCCCACGTAAAGACATTAGGATTGCCACTATCGACAGTCATTGCGATAGGATTGTTGATATCCCAACCCGCATCGGTAGCACTACCAATCATATACATTCCTGTATAAGGAGTGAAAGGCACAATGTCAATCTTCATTGTACGAGTGTTGAGCGTAATCTTGTAAGTACCTGCTGCAATTTTCCATTTGTTATCGGGGTCGCCTGCCCATTTCTTCACAGGGAGGTCGCTACCCTCAGCAGTATTATTTTCTTTCGGACGGAAAAATACTGCTGACCAATCACCTTCTTTAGTGCCTATTTTGAACTCACCTCCGTTGCCTAAATCGGCGTTGTAGTGGAACACAAATGGGTCTGTAGGGTCTACAGTCATTTTCTTGAAACTCCAACCGGTAGGTTCACCTACGAACCACAACTCGGTATATTCAGGAGCTTCGCCTTTGGTGATGCTTATGGTGAGGTTGATGAGGTTCACTTTCACGGTATAGACACCACTTTCGGCAATTGTAAATTTCTCATCACTCGTATCGGCATCGGTTTTGCGGAAGTGCAATTCGCTATTATTGCTGCCTTTGCCATACGATGGTATAAACTGACCTTTGGTAGTGATGAACTTGATCTCGCCAGCAGACAAACGTCCTGACCACGCAAACGCTTTAGGAGTACCCTCAACAGGTTTCATCTCTTCGGCTTGATCGGCACTCCAACCGTGAGGGGCAGCACTACCGATGATATAGAGCGTATTGCTGATAGGGGTGTGTGTTTTGAAAACCACCGTCTTCACATTGGTATGTTGTTTTATTCCCTCGCCAGAGGCTACTTGGGCAATGATGCGTACTTCCATCGTAACTTCAGTGTCTACCGCAACCTTGAAAGTGTTGAGCAAGAGGTTGTTGAGTTCCTCGTTTTTATACACTCTCTCATAGGCTTCACGACCTACATTCTCGCTGATACCTCCCGCAAAGTTGTTGCCTTGCACATCCATTTGGAAAGTATAGGTGATAGCGGCATTGGTGCCGTAATTAGAAGCTGCCGTCCAAGTGAACTTGATAGCTTCTTGTTCGGGGTTGGCAGCGTCTAAGGCTACATTTTCTTTAGGAGCTTTCAATTCAAAGGGTTTTCCCTCTTTGAAGAGCTCCATATAGTCCTCTTTTTTACATCCCGTAAGGAGCAGTATGAGGAAGGCGATGTATAAATGGTATGGTTTCATATTAGTTTATGTCCTCACCCCCTCCGTTCTCCCCCTCTCCGAAGGCGAGGGGGAGGGAAGCCGCAAAAGCGACAAGGGTGAAATTGTTTTTATTCGTTAATACTCACTTTTTCAGATTGTCTCCATTTTGGGGGACGGGGACTATACTGCCCGTGCGGCTCGCACTTACCAACCTGGGTTTTGGGTAAGGTTAGGGTTGGCGTCGCGGTCTTTTTGAGGGACGGGCAAGAGCAGGTGTTTCTCGCGGGCGTTGGTTTTGCCTATGGAGTGCAAGAAATTGAGTGCATACTGACCGTTGTCCCAGCGAATCATATCAAACCAGCGATGCCCTTCAAAAGCGAGTTCTATACGGCGTTCGTGGCGTATTTTCTCACGCATTTGCGCCTGGGTGAGGTTCTCTATATCAGCGCGACGGGTAAGACCCGCACGGGTGCGCACTTTGTACAAAGGCACTTCGGCTTCGGTGGTGCGACCCAATTCGTTGAGGGCTTCCGCTTTCATTAGGAGTACATCGGCAAAGCGGAGCGCTACAAAGTTGGCAGGGTTGGTATTGAAATCGGGAGACTGACTTAGTGGCACTAAAAACTTGCGCACGTTGTAACCCGTGTTAGACATTGAAGCGCGGTATACATTCCCTTCAAAATTAGGACAACCCTCATAGAGAATAGTCTTATCCTTACGGAGGTCGCCAGCCTCGTATTGGTCTACAAACTCTTGTGTAGGCTGATTCCACCCATAAGCACCACCTACCCAACCACTGTTGCGAGGACCCGTAAAAGTACTGAGCCAAGAGGCTTGGTTTTCTTCGCCCCAGAAATCGTCTTTGGTAAGTCCGTAGTACTGAATTTCAAAGATAGACTCGGCAGTGTTTTTGTTGCGTTCGGCAGCGCCAAAACAATCGGAATAATCAGGATTGAGGGTATAGCCAAGGTTTTCGACAGCGTTACACATTTCAAGAGCTTCGCTATATCTGCCCAAGGTGAGGTATACTTTGGCGAGCATACCCGCAGCAGCCCCTTTGGTAGCGCGACCTTTATCGGCATTGCTATATTGCTCGCGTGTAGGCAATAGGTTGAAAGCCTCTCTGAGGTCGGGGATAATCACCTCGTTGTATATCTTCATTTTACTTTGGCGGAAAGGCGTTTTGTTAGTCAAACTCTCTTTAGGGTCAAGCTGAAGAGGCACATCGCCAAAGAGTTGCACCAAAAGGAAATAGTAGTGTGCGCGGAGGAATTTGGCTTCACCGATACAGCGGTTTTTGATATCCTCGGGGATATTAGCAGAAGGCAAAGCTTTTAGAGCCGTATTGCAATAGAGAATACCAGGATTACAACCGCGCCATATTTCGAGCGCCAAAGGGTTATCGGCAGTTGCGTTGAAGTTGGAAAGAGTGATAGTTTCGAGTCCGTCGTTACCACCTCCAGCGCCTACGATGCTGTTGCCTGCTACGATATCAAGCGTCCAGAGGCGCATATTGTAGAGGTTAGAGCGTTGCAAGGGTTTATAAGCCGAATTGGTAAGGGCAATTGCCGATGCCGCATCGCTTATGTTTTCAGCACTTGAATCTTCATAAGGGGTCTTGTCCAAAAACTTAGAACAAGCCGTGAAGAGCGGAAATGCTAATAGGGTGATGTATAATATCTTTTTCATAATTAACAATTCTTAATTAACAATTAACAATTTGTAGTGATTCTTTTGTTATCTATTACCTGATGCCTGTCACCTGATACCTGACACCTAAAACTGCACGTTTAATCCGAAACTAACTGTGCGGGTTACAGGATAAGTACCGCCATCAACGCCACCAGTGCCTACTTCGGGATCCATACCGCTGTATTTGGTGAAAGTATAGAGATTTTGGCAAGACAGATATATGCGCAACATATCGGTATGGAATTTTTGAGTAACCTCTTTAGGAAGTGTATATCCCAAAGTTACGTTTTTGATGCGCAAATAGGAACCATCTTCTACAAAGCGGGTAGAGTGACGCGCATTTTGGTTGGGGTCGCCATAGATAGCACGCGGAATGCTATTGCTAGTGCCCTCGCCAGTCCAACGGTCTTTTACTTTGGCAATTTGGTTTTGTGGCACCGACATTCCCTCCTGCCATATACGATTGGCATTGTAGATGTCGTTGCCTGCTACGCCTTGTAAAAATATTTGTAAATCGATGTTTTTGTAGTTGAAATTGTTGTTCATAGAGAACGTCCATTCAGGGAATGGATTGCCGATATAAGTACGGTCTTCGGCATTGATGACCCCGTCGTTGTTGAGGTCGCGAAACTTCACATCACCAGGGGCGGTACCGTTTTCCACTTGGGTAGCATAGTTGTCCACCTCGCTTTGGTTTTGGAAAAGTCCGTTCATTACATAGCCATAGAAAGCGTTCACAGGGTGACCCTCGGAGAGGATTTGCAATTTGGTGAGGAACGCCTCAAAACCAGTGAACAAAGGCACCCCATCGTTCATCTTCACGATTTTGTTGCGGTTGAACGATACGTTTACATCAGTATTCCATTGGAAGTCCTTTTTATTCACATTCACTGATGACACCGTAAGCTCTACCCCTTTGTTTTCTACTTTACCAGCGTTGATACTCGGCACGTTGATATCCGAATAACCAGAGCTTACTGATACCGCCATAGGCACCAACATATCGCTGGTGTTTTTGATATAGGCATCGAAAGTGAGGCTCAAGCGGTTTTTGAGTAGCGCAAGGTCAATACCCCCGTTGAATTGCTCTACGGTTTCCCATTTCACATTAGGGTTAGGCATTACGTGAGGATAGAGGGTAGAAACCAAATTGTTGTTGAACACATATTGCCCTGTGCGCAATTTGGTGAAATAAGCATAGTTATCAATACCGCCTTGGTTACCGGTCATACCGTAACCCACGCGCAATTTCACATCGTTTACATAGTCGTTTTTAGGGAAGAAAGACTCGTTTGATGCACGCCACGCCAAAGAGAAAGAAGGGAAAGTACCCCAGCGGTTTTCTTTGGAGAAACGCGAAGAACCATCGCGACGCACCGTAGCAGTGAGCAAGTACTTATCGGCATAAGTATAGTTGAGTCGCCCGATGAAGGAGAGGATAGCCCAATCGTTCATCGTACCGCCTACCGTAGGATTTTCCAAGCCTTTGCTGAGTTGGTTTTGCTGGTCGCTCAAGAAGTTGCTCACACTCGCATTGATTTTGCTATACACGTTGTTTTGCGCACTGGTGCCCACCATCACATTGAGGAAGTGTTTTTGGGCAAAAGTATTGGTATAAGTAAGCGTGTTATCCCAAAGGAGGGTAGTACTCTTATTAGCGTCTTGGTAGAGGTTAGAGAGCGGATTAGGTATTGGTTTCCAGTTGTATTTAGGGGAGAAACTGCGGTTGTCCCAATATTTAAAATCGAGCCCTCCAGTGGTTTTGAATACCAAATGTTTCACAGGAGTAATTTCGGCAAAAATATTCCCCAAAATGTTATAGCCTTTGGTAGTGTTTTGTCCGTTGATAAGGGCAGTACCTATCACGTTGCGGATATCGCTGTACTGGTGAGCAGGCGAATCAGGACCTGAGTAGCTACCGTCTTCATTGTAAATAGGTTGTGTAGGCAAAGAAGCCATCGCCATACGGATGTTGTAGTCGCCAGATTTCTTTTCGTCGTGGCTGAGGGTGAGGTTGTTGCCAAACTTAATCCACGGTTTTACGCGCGACTCGCCATTGAACTGCACTGTATAACGGCGGTAAGAAGTGTTGAGGATAATCCCATCTTGGTCGAACACACCTCCTGATACGTAGTAATTGCTCTTGTCGTTACCGCCTGAGTATGAAAGCGAATAGTTGCGCATAAAAGCAGGACGGAAAAGCGCTTTGAGCCAGTTGGTGCCTTCCCCCCAGTCCTCAGGATTGGCAAAATCAGGGCGTTGTGTAAGCGGACTCACCCCAGGGGTGCGGTTGTAGTTGGCAATCATTTCGTTGTGAAAAGAAGCAAACTCGCGCGCGTTGAGCATCACGGGTAAGTTGGTAGCTTGTTGAAGGGCTACATTGGTGCTGAACGATAGTTTGCCGTCGCCATTTTTTCCTTTTTTGGTAGTGATGAGCACCACCCCATTGGCACCACGAGAACCGTAAATCGCTGTTGCCGAAGCATCTTTCAGCACATCGATATTTTCTATATCATCTACGTTGAGCGCGTTGATACCGAGGTCGGTAGGTACCCCATCAATAACGAGTAGCGGTTCGCTGTTGTTAATTGTGCTGATACCGCGAATGCGAAACGACACGTTGTCACCAGGTTTTCCCGCCGAGGTTACTTGCACCCCAGCAGCACGCCCTTGGAGTGCTTCCCCAGCGTTAGCAATAGGTTTCTCCTTGAGGGCTTTGTTAGACACTGAAGAGACAGCCCCCGTAAGGTCTTTCTTGCGGACGGTACCATAACCTACCACCACCACTTCGTCTAGCTGCTCTTGTTCTTCTTTGAGCACGATAGTGAGTTGGTTTTGGTTGCCTACCGCTACATTTTGGGTGTGATACCCTATAAACGAAACTGATAGCGTGGCTTTAGCAGGTACTTCTATTGTGAAATTCCCATCGAAATCGGTAGTAGTACCCTTAGTAGTGCCTTTCACCACCACCGATGCCCCCAGCACGGGCTGGTGTTTTTCATCGATTACCTTTCCGCTAATCTTTTTGTTTTGGGCAGAAAGGGCGGTAGAAAGCAAGCTAAAAAGTAGTAGCAAGGCCAGCTTGCCAATACTGTTTAATAAAGTTCTTTGTTTTCCTTTCATCTTAGTTAAAAGTTAAGAGGTAAGAGTTTGTGCCTGACACCTGACACCTATCCCCTAATACCTGATTCTGCCGCAAAGATAAAACGTTAAAGATATACTAAAAACATTGGATAGTGAAAATATAGATAAGTAAAAATGTAGCTGTTTGATAAACAACAAAATAAAAAGAAAGTGGTAACGAAAAATATAGAAAGAATGTAAAAGTAATTGACAAAGAACATTTGACAAAGGATAATTTGTTATGTGTGTGTGGTACATTAAAATAACAATTCTATGAAAAAACTTATTTTTTCGGCGCTCCTTGCCACAATTTTATTCATTTTACTAGGCAAAAGAGGGTGGCAAATATTATAACGTTACCAATCCTCAAAACTAAGTAGACTTGCCGTTTGTCTTTTCAGATAATAAAACCAAGTTCACCTACAGCACACAAAGCCAAAATAGCTTAGTAACGCTATACTTTACTAAAATAAAATAACGATAATTAACCATTAAAATATTCTTTTCCTAATCCTGCTCAGCGCTTGGGGGGTAATGCCAATATAAGAAGCAATATATTTCAGCGGAATATTTTGGATAAGTTTAGGGTCTTTCTCCAATAGATTGCAGTAAATCTCTTCGGGTGATTGCAATAAAAACTGCGCCTCGCGTTGCATCTTCTCAATCAGCAGATGCTCCAAAATATCAGCTTTTATTTGTAGGTACTCTTGCTGCTCTATGAGGTGTTCAAGGTGTTCCCGCCCTATTTTATAGGCAGTAACCTCTTTCAGTGCTTGAATAGAGAAGAGGGAAGGTTCACGCTTTACAAACGAGGCATACGACATAAAAAACTGCTCAGCAAAGAGGATATCCACCGTCGTTTCCTTGTCGGTTGTGGGATTGTAGTAGAAAAAGCGCACGATGCCTTCGCTGAGGTAATAGAGCGAGTGCTCTACCTCGCCTGCACGGGTGATGAGGGCATCTTTATCGAAATGTACTTCAGTAAAATACTGACTGAGGAAATCGAGGTTTAGGGTCATTGTATGTCTTCTATTTTTTCTTCTTTTATAAACCACATTTGGCAGGTATTGCCCGTAGCAAAAGTAGTGGGTCGTGCAAAATGTAAGTTGTGTAGTTCTGTTTTAATGCCTTTTATCCAACCGCAGTCTACTTGGCATATAATTCTCTGCAAAAAAGTATGTTCAAGGGCTTTTAGTACTTCGTGAAACAAACACTTTTTAATTTGCAATACATAGCCATAATCATCGTCTATAAGGCGTTCAAAGCCAAAACTCTTGCCAAAATAAAACGCTTCTCGTGCTTTCGATATCTCCACTATCGCCTTAAAAGGGTACTCCGAAGCTGTTAAGAAAGCCTCTGTGTTTTGCTCCATAAAAGGAGCTATCGGCTCATTGATAGCAAGACACACACATTTGAAAGCCTCTTTTCCGTCCTTGCCTATCTTCACAAAAGCTTCATACAAAGCTACTACCAAAACCGCAAATTGCACATTCCCTTCGTCCAACTCATTCTTGATAAGATGAGATACTTTTTGTAATGAGTGCTTAAAATAATCTTCAAAAGCGTTTAAAAAGTCTTCAAACAATGTTTCATCTATCCATTGTTGGGCTTTTATATAAGCAAAAGCCTCTTTCTTTATCCACTGATAGCTATCCAGCGGACTAAAACTGTATTGTTCTTCTTGGTTCATTTTACATTTGTTTTATAAATGCAAAATTACGCATAGCAATACACAAAAAAGTTGCTATTTGACAACTTCCTCTCTTTACTTGTAAGATTTTAGCCTACTGATAGAGTATTTAGTCATTCCGAGCATTGTAGCAAGGTCTTTTTGTTTCACTTTTTGTATAAAGGCAGGAAAGCTAAATAAGGCTTCATATCGCTCTTTAGCCGATTGTCTTTGGAAGAGTTCAATAGTTTCCATCAGCCGTAATATTGTTTGTTGCTCATTTTGTATGAAGAACTGTTGCCACTCATAGCTATTTTGTAGAAGTGAATGCATTTGTTGTTTGTGTATTTTCAGCACTTCAGCCTCTTCAATTGCTATTATTGCATAACGAGAAGGTAAACAATTTATATAACTATTTTGCTCTGTAAAAAAGTAATCTTCAAAAGCTATCCAGCTCGTGTATTCCTCTCCTTCATCGTAAAAGAATATCCTAAGAGCCCCTTTGTTTACAAAGTAATAATGCTTACACACTTGTCCAAAGTCTAACAGCAAGGCTTCTTTAGCAACGCTCTCTTTTTGGAAAGCCTCTCTAAGCATCTGTTCTTGTATTTTTAGCTCAGGAACGGTTTTTTGTATGTATGCAATTAGTTTCTCCAATTCTTCTCCTATTCAGCAATAGTGTGTGAGGCAAAGGTACTACTATTTTTTTAAATACCAATCTTAGCTCTTACAAATGCTCCCTCCGAATAATCCACAACCTCCCTATAACAAAACAAAAAAGGACTACCATTAAGGTAGTCCCTTCTCTATTTTTTATTAATTGCTAACGCGCTACAACTGTGTGTGCGACTCGCACCTCACACTAAAACTTGTAGTTCACTCCTAAGCCCAATACTTCACGAATTTGGAAAGCTTTAGCAGCGTCGTCGTCGTAGATAGCTTGGAAAGTAAAGTTAGCTGATAAGTACTTGTTGATAGTCATCACAATGTTTGCAGTATAATCCAAGTCTACGTTTTGTGGTTTGTTGAGATAGTTGCTGTATAAGCTGAGGATATTCTCGAAAGATACATTGTCCATTACAGTAAACTTAGCATAACCGTTCAAGTAGAAACCGAGTTCATAACGAATGTTCTTTCCTTGTTCAACACCGTAGAAAGGACCTGTTTCTGTCCAACGGCTTTTAGCTGTTGTGATTTTAGAAGTTGCAGGAGCCAAGTTTACTTTTAGGTTATCGCTCTTCTTCCACAACATACCAGGACCAAATTGTAAGTATCCAGGTGAAAGCATTTGGTTTATGAGCGTACGACCAGTGCTCTCATATTTGTAACCATCGGTCATTTGTGTTTTGAAGTTCAAGAAGAATGAATAGTACCACTGTGGGTTGTTCAATTGGTAACCGAGTACTGAGTTCACCTCAAAACGGTCAGTGGTTTTTCTTGAATAGTCATCACCTTCAAGTTTAGTAATCCCGTAATCAACAAATACGTTGTTATCCCACGCCCATTTGTCTTTCTTGTAGTTAAAAGCATAGCTCACCGCAAGGCTTGCTGCTACGTTGTTAGTTCCCCCTCCTGTCCAATCGTGGTTGAAGGCGGCTTGCGAGAACATCAGTGAAGCGTTACCTCCCTTTGTCCATCGAGGAGCAGGAGCTTCCTCTGTTGGAGCTGCCGTAGGGTCTTGTGCTACACCGTCATTCGTTTGGTCTTCCTGAGCAAATACAGCTACTGAAGACAATAGTAAAGTTGAAAATAAAAGTCTTTTCATAAGTGATTTATTTATAATTTTTACAAAAATCCTAATTCAAGTTTCGCCACCTCACTCATCATATCCTGATTCCACGGCGGGTCAAAAGTGAGTTCTACAATCGTTTCGTGCACTTCGTCAATACTTTGTACCTTTTCCTTCACCTCCATTGGGAGAGACTCTGCCACGGGGCAGTTAGGCGAAGTGAGAGTCATTAATATTTTTACATCGAAGTCTTCGTTCACAAACACATCATAAACAAGCCCCAATTCGTAAATATCTACGGGTATTTCAGGGTCGTATATCGTTTTGAGCACCTCAACGATTTTCTCGCCCAATTGCTCTATCTTTCTTTCTTCAGTCATTTAATTTTTCTTTTTAAAGAGATAAGTCTAACGCCTCAGAAATCTAATAAAGATATATCTGTTTGATTTGAATAGACTTGTTTAATTTCTACACCGTCAGGTGTATTCCTTCTTATCTATTCCCTAACACCTTAGCAGCATATCCCCTCATTTGCCCTATCATACTCACCAACCCATTCGCACGAGTAGGTGATAGATGGTCTTTCAGTCCTATTTTATCAATAAAACTCATATCCGCTTTTAGGATATCCTCAGCCGTTTGGTGAGAGAACACTTTCACTAATAAAGCAACAATCCCTTTGGTGATAATCGCATCGCTATCGGCAGTAAAGATAAGCTTACCATCTTGCTCTTCGGCGTGTAACCACACCTGACTCTGACAGCCTTTAATGAGGTACTCCTCCGTCTTATACTTTTCGTCAATAAGAGGTAACGACTTGCCTAATTCTATCAGATATTCGTAACGTTGCGTCCAATCATCAAACAGTGAAAAGTCTTCAATAAGCTCATTCTGAATCTGTTGAATAGTCATTTATGTTACTTTTAGGGCGCAAAGATATAAAACAAATAATAACTGACAACTAATAGCAAATATTTTAACGCTCTTTTAACGCTCCATACAGCCTCTTGTCACGTCGCTACATTCCCCCTCATTGAGGAAGTCCGCAAGAGCGGAGTAAGTGAATAGGGAGAGGTTATCCCCTATTGCCTATGGCCTAAGCCCTCACACTTCCCCATTTACTAATTTTCTAATTTGCTAATTTCCTAATTATCCCTTCTCCTTTCCGTCATACTCCCCCCTAGTGCCTATGTCCTAAGGCCTATCACCTCTTCCTCTTTCTTTCGCCTCGAAACCCTGTTTTTACCATTTTTAGCCTTGTTGTATTATGTTATGAATCAACTATTTACACACCCCTTCTATACCAATCGTCCAAGATTCGTATAAGCTTCCTATAAGCTCTCTATAAGCTAACCCCACCCTCCTTACACTCTTTTTTCGTCAAAAACTCTCCCTCCACTCTTCCGAATCTCTCCGATATCTTTCTATCTCCTTAACTCTTCCCAATAAAGCCTTTAATCTCGTCTTACTTCTGTCCGACAAGTCTGAATCGTCCGAGAACTCCATTACTGCCCGTCGTGCTACGACTGCCTGTGTGGCTCGCACCTTTGTCAAAGTTAATTATCAGTATTTCTGGCATTATTGGTATTTACCCCATTTTCTAATTCTCTCATTTCCTAATTTGCTAATTTACTAATTTCCCCGCCCGTCGTGCTACAACCTCACACCGTCACTACACTCCCCCTTTGAAGGTAGCCAGCGACAGCTGAGTATGTGCCCCACGATAGCGGAGTATGTGACAAGAGAATGTTTCTTTTCAAACAAGTAACCCTATTTGTGGCTTGTCCCCCTTCGGGGGTTCGGGGGCTCATAAGTGAGTCGGAAATTTATAACCGAGTAAAGAATTATATTTACAATCAAATTGTTCAACTCTTGATAGCTACTTTAACAAAAAAGACTGCTTTTTACAGCAGTCTTTTCTTTTAAGTAATAATATTCTTTTAAAACTTATACCCTACGCCTATTTGGATTACGCGGTTTTTAAATTCTGCAGAAGGACGGAAGGAAGAAACTCTTCCTTGATTGTCTAATTCTGTTTTACTTTCGTTAGATAAGTTAGTAAGTCCTAAATTGAAAGTAGCGTCGAAGAATAAGCCAAAAGGCAAGTTGTATTCAGCACCCAAACCTAAACCAAAGTCAAACCTTTTCTTAGGAGGAAGTGATTGAGTCTCTTCTTTTTGGTTATCTCCTTCTCCTTTTACCTCTATTTTAGTTAAGTAACCTAAGTTCACCCCTACTTTAGGGCGGAAACCAGCAATATCATACTTCACCCAAAGAGGAATGTTAAGCTGTTGCGTATTCCATTTCCCCTTTTGAATATCTTCCTTTTGAATGTCAATCTTACCATTGTTATCTATGGTAGTAGCTTCAAGTGATTTCACTTTAGCTCCTTGAAAGGAATAGTCTATACCTCCTTCTACAAATAAATGGTCGTTAAAGCCGTATTCTATAAAACCTCCAAAATGAAAGCCAGTCTTAAAGCCTGTTTTATATTCAATGGCTGTTATCCCTTCAGAATTGGTAAAAGTAGTTTTAATATTAGAAACCGTAGGGAAAAGTAATCCTGCTTTAGCACCTACTTTAAACTCTTGGGCGTTAACCGCTGTAATAGTAGCAAACGCCACTGCAATAGTGGTAATAATTCTGTACATTTTTTTCTTTTATAAATTAATTTAGAGCAAAAGTACGAATTTACCCCCCCCATATGTTAAAATAATGTTAAAGTTTATGTTAAATATAATACTACCCCTGATTATCAGTCTATTTACCACAACCGTTACCAAAGCTTCTGCCTAAAATTAAACCCTCAAACTCGTCCCACAAGTTCCACTTGTTCAATACTCTTGTCCTACCTGTCTCACTAATCCTACAGCTCAAAGAACTATTTTCCCCACTTATCCATTTTCTAATTCTCTCATTTTCTCATTCTCTCATTTCCTAATTTCCTCGCTTGTCGTGCTACAACCTCACACCGTCACTACATTTCCCCTTTGAAGGTAGCCAACGAGGACTCACAGCTGGATATGTAACAAGAGAATATTTCTTTTCAAAGTGTAAAACGAAAATTCGCAAAGCAATTTTCATAAGCTATAATAAAAAAACACTTTGCCAAAAAGTATCGTAGCAGTACGTGCGGTTAGAGACTTTGACAAAGTGTAGTATGACGCTAACGATGAGTGTTACAATTCCATAATTACTCTGTTGAGAGCTCCGATGGTCTTATCTAAATCTTCGTAAGTAAGGGCGTCGTTGAGGAAATAACTTTCAAAAGCACTTGGAGGTAAGTAAATACCTTCGCGTAGCATTCCGTGAAAATACTTGCGGAAGCGTGCTGTATCGCTCTTAGCCGAGCTGGCGAAATCGGTTACGGGTTCTTCGGCAAAGAAGAGGGTAAACATCGAACCAAAGCTATTGATTTGGTAAGGGAACCCTGCGCGTTTCAGTACGTTGTCGAAGCCTTCGTGCAAGTAAGCTGTCTTTTTCGCTAAACTGTCGAATACCTCAGGTTGTTCATTCAGCGCTGTGAGCATTGCCAATCCAGCACTCATCGCCAAAGGATTTCCGCTAAGAGTCCCCGCTTGATAGACGGGACCTTCGGGAGCTAAATAGCTCATCACCTCTTTGCTACCGGCAAAAGCCCCTACTGGGAGTCCGTCACCAATCACTTTTCCGAAGGTAACGATATCGGCTTTGATACCAAAGACCTCTTGCGCTCCGCCTTTTGCCAAACGGAAGCCGGTCATCACTTCATCGAATATCAAAAGCGCCCCGTTTTCGGTACAGAGTTGTCTCAATCCTTCCAAGAAACCTTCGGCAGGAGGCACACAGCCCATATTTCCGGCTACGGGTTCGATAATTACGCAAGCGATTTGCTGTGGATTAGCTTCAAAGAGGGTTTTTACGGAGGCTAAATCGTTGTAGTTTGCTAAAAGCGTATCTTTAGCCGTGCCTTGAGTCACGCCAGGACTATTGGGACTACCAAAAGTTGCGCCACCACTACCAGCCTCGATGAGGAAAGCATCGGAATGTCCGTGGTAACAACCGGCAAACTTGATAATCTTCTCACGACCGGTATAGCCACGAGCCAAGCGAACGGCGCTCATACAAGCCTCAGTTCCGCTATTCACAAAGCGAATCTTATCGATATGAGGCACCATTGAGACCGCTAATTCGGCGATTTGGACTTCGACTTCAGTAGGAATACCGAAAGAAGTACCTTTCTTGGCGCGCTCGGTTACTGCCTCAATTACCGGAGGGTAGGCGTGTCCTAAGATGAGTGGTCCCCAAGAGGCGATATAATCAATGTACTTGCGGTTGTCTTCATCGGTGAGGTAAGCGCCTTGGGCTTCTTTGATGAAAATAGGGTGTCCCCCTACGGCATTGAAAGCGCGTACGGGAGAATTGACTCCGCCAGGGAGTACTTGTTGTGCGGCTGCGAATAGTTCGCTACTTCTTTTGTAAAGCATATCTATTTAGGTAAGAGGTAAGAGATAAGAGGCAATAGATAACACTTTTACTTCTTATCTCTTACTTAAGTTGAATGTCAAATTGAGTAAGGTCACGGAATTGTTGTAAACGGGTGAGACGCTCGTCTTGGGTAAGGGTAAGCAGGCGCTCAGCTCCAAATTTCTCGATGCAAAACGAGGCGATGTTCGAGCCGTGAACAATAGCATTTTTTAGATTGCTGAACGAATAGTCGCGGGTTTTGGTGAGATAGCCTACGAGTCCGCCAGCAAAAGCATCACCGGCACCTGTGGGGTCGAATACTTCGGCTAAGGGGAGTGCTGGCGCAAAGAACACTTTGTCGTCGTGGAATAATAGCGCCCCGTGTTCGCCTTTTTTAATCACCACAAACTTCACACCCATTGCCATAATGCGCTGGGCGGCTTTCACGAGCGAATACTCTTTGGTAAGTTGGCGTGCTTCTTCATCGTTGATTGTAATCATATCTACGCGGGTGACTACCTCCATTAGCAAGTCCCAAGTGTGGTTCATCCAGTAGTTCATTGTGTCCATCACCACTAATTTGGGGCGCGATAGCATCTGGTCTAGTACATCCATTTGCAGAGTAGGGTGGAGGTTGCCGAGTAAGAGCACTTCGGCATTGCGGAAGGCTTCGGGTACTACGGGCTTAAAATTGGTAAGCACGTTCAGTTGGGTGTCGAGGGTGTCGCGTTGGTTCATATCGTTACGATACTTGCCACTCCAAAAGAGCGTTTTTCCTCCGTGCACTATCTCAATGCCCGATATGTCGATATGGCGCTGGGCGAGGAGGTTTAAGTAGTCTTGTGGATAGTCGTCGCCTACGATAGAGACGACAGCTGAGGGGACTTCGAACTGAGCGGCAGCAAGGGCTATATAGTTAGCTGAGCCCCCCATAATAGCGTTGCTTTTTCCGAAAGGAGTTTCTATTTGGTCGAAAGCAATACTTCCGAGAATGAGTAGTTTATTCATTTAAAATAGGTAAAACCAGTAAACAGTGGATTTGTGAGTAATAGATTTCGGGGGCAAAGGTAGTGAAAAAAGTGGATAGAGAGAAAGGAAAGGCGAAAAAAGTTTTATGAGAATAAGAAAGCTGAACAGAAGGGAAGTATAGGATAAAAATCTATAAAAGGAGGTTGATAGAGGAATACTTTTAAAAGAAGCAAAGAGAGGTTAAGTTTGTTTGGGAGGAATAAGGCAGAAGAGGAAAAAAGGAATGCAAATGGGTAAGCCCATTACGCCTTCGGTCGCATTGAAGATGGCGAAGGCAAGGAGTACGTAAATCCCTAAGAAATACTTGTTTTTGAGTCCGTAGTATATTACTAAAACGTGGAAAAGTAATAGGAAGGAGAGTCCTAACAAACCTTGGTCAGAAAGAGCTGTGAGGAACTCGTTGTGAAGGCTATTGAGGTTGATGTTTAAACTGTGAATTAGCTGGGTTTCATAACCTGCACCTCCACCTATAAAGGGGTGTTCTTTAAAATGTACTAAGGCAGCTTCATTGATTTTAGCACGTCCTTCATCATTAAAAAACGTAGTTTTAGTAATAATTTCTTTAGTAATCAAACTTCCTATAACAAAAACTATTACTGTGAAAAAAGCAATCAGTTTAGGTTTTTTAACCCGTTTCATCAGTGATACCCAAACGAATAAAGACATCAGTATAAAGATACCTAAAATAGTTACACGAGCTTGTACAGCAAAAGAAAAGATTAATAGTGTTGCAAAATATAATAATAGTTGGTAAGTAGTTATTATTTTTTTTTCTCCTTCTTGCCAAAGCCAGTATCCTGCTACACCAACAACCATACAAATCCAAGCCATCTTACTTGGGTGACTTGTTTTTGTCCAAAGAATAATATTGTAATACTTTGCTAAATATTCTTGATCACCTATATAGCCTAAGTAACCTTTGTTAAAAGATAAAAAAGCAAAAAAAGACTGATTTAAACTTTTTAGCAAAAAAATATAGGAGATAAATTCTAAAATAAGTAGTCCTAAAAAAATAGAAAATATTGTATAAATAAATAATTTTAGGTCAGCTTTTTCTACTTTATAAAAACAGCTCACTATAGGTAAAAAAATAAATAAGCAATAATAGTCAATATGGTCAAACCCTTCTTTAATATTATTAGACCATAAAACACTTAAAAGTTTTATTGTACTAAAAATAAAAATAATAATCATTATAATATGAGGTTTGTAAAAAGTCCTCTTATAGATACCATAAAACAAGCAAAGTAAAAGTAAAACAATACTAAGACCTAGAGGGGTTTTATGATTATAAAAATATATAGCTACGATCAGAGAAGCAAAAATAGATATAAAAGCGTTAAAAAAACTAATACCTTTCAATAAAGAATCTCTTTTTTGATAGAGATCTACAAAAGAAAGTCCTAATACTATTGCACTCCCAACATAGAAAAACAATAGAATATCAGTAGAATTATAAGGATTAATTGCAATAGGAGCAAAAAATAAAATTACTGAAGTAAATAAACAAAATAATTGAGAGAATAATATGGTGTGTTTCATAACGATATTTATTTAGGAAGAATAATAGGGGTATAAGGCTCAAGGTTCAAAATGTAATGTATCCAATTATCAAAACAGTACTTCCCCTTAATTTCTTGGGGGATATCTTCATAGGGAAGAAGTAGGAAATCTTTGAGATTATCTGTATTGCCATTTTCTATAACATAAATATTATTAGAGTTATAGAAATCGTATTTTTTAATTTCTACATTATTGGTTATTAGTTTTTTGCCATAATTTAATGCTTCAAAAACACGAAAAGACAATCCTTTGTTCTTTCCTCCTAAAATATCTATTAAAAGAGTTGCTTTTTTGGTATTAGCTAAACTTTCATTATAACTTATAGGGTGTTTAATAAAATTGATTCCTTGTGATTGATAAGAATCTACTCCTTTTATTTTGTCAGTATTAAAAAAATATATATTTTGTTGATAGTTAAGCTTCCGAGTTATTTTAAGGATAGAAGAAACTAAGGCAACCCTATCCATTTTATTAGGATATAAACTTCCTAAAAAGTAAACACTTGGGGTGAGGGTCTCATTAGAAAGAGTATCGTCTTGAAAATAAAAATTAGTAGCAGGAAATATTCCTTTTTGTAAATCGACATCATAAGGGTCAAAAGTATAAAAAGTATCGAATAAAGGAATATAACGTTTACCTTCTGGGAAGATACGAAAATTATCCCACTGATAGGCTATAAACTTGTTGGCTTTATTCTTAATAGCTTTTAAAATACTTTTAGGATATAAATCTGATCGAAATACAAGAGCATAATCTGCTTTCTTTTCTATAAGATTGAAAGTCGCCCAAAAGTCTTTGTTTCTTTGAAAAGGAATGCTCTTCTTGTAATCATGTCTGTTAAAAAACGTTTTTAACAAAAAATTTATAATTCTTTTAAAAGGTGTATAAGCAAAGTTAGAATTGAAAGAGAGGTATATAACATCAAAACCTAATTTTGTTAGATGGTCATATATTTCCTTGTCAATCCCGAAAGCTTTAGGAGCACATAATATGATACGTTTTTTATTTTCCATTCTTTTCTTCTTCTCGTTTTAATGCTTTAAAGTTCTCATATACTGATAAGGCTGAAACCTTACTGAGCAAAAAGCCTTCTTTACCATCTAAGACACCTAACTTGAGTATATACGTCTTAAAAAAAGCAAAACACATTTTAGTATACATCTTTAAAGCACTGTAATGTTTTCCCTTAGCGTACATTTCTTCTCCGCGTAATTTGCCGTACAGCACCGCTTTTTGTCTGTACGAATCATAATTGCTTACCGAGTAATGTAACAGCTTGTTTTTAAGCACCCCTATACTACCTTCCACGGCAAGCGTCTCGTGTACCTTTCGCTCAGACACGTAATGGCATTTTGACTTGCGGAATAACCGGAAATTTTTATCTCCTTGTGTACCCGAATAGTATATAGGTTTTCCCGCAAAGAAAAATAACCTCCGAAAATAGTAAGCGTCTTTCTTGTCCGTGCAGCTCAAGGTCTGTATAATCTCAGCCTTAAGTTCAGTGGTAATGCGCTCATCACCATCCAAAAAAAGCACCCAATCATTGGTTGCCTCCGCTAACGCCAAATTGCGCTGCTTCGCAAAATCTTCAAACTTATGCTGTATCACCTTTACTTTCGGAAAAGACTCAGCAATGCGCACAGTAGCATCCTTACTATACGAATCCACTACTATGATTTCGTCGCAGAAGTCAAAACACGACAGCGCTTCAGCTATGTTTTTTTCCTCATTATAAGTGATAATCAGTCCGCTTACTTTTTCGGATATAGGTGACATTTTATTATTTTTTTTGCAAAGATAGTATTTTTTCTGTATTTTTGCATTTCAAATAAAAATATTATGCCCAACATCGGTTTTGTTCATGGTCGATTTCCTTATGGAGGGGGAGAGAAAATCACCTCTAATATAGCACCATATCTCACAGCCTTAGGATATAAAGTGTTTGTGTTTTCTTCTCGCATCGCTCACCAAGAGCTTACCGATGAAGATAAACAATATATCACTTTTGTCGATATAGGCAAAACCCGTCTGTTTTCTAGCCCTAATGTGTCTTTAGCCGATAAAGTAAACGAATTAGGTATCGATGTTTTAGCTTTCATAGGTAAGAGTTTTAGTGCTTCTGGCGAAGGTATCTTTAAGAGAACTCAATGCAAATGTATCTTTGCTCATTATGGAGCTACCTTTTGGCAGTCCGAAAACGAATTGGAAAATCTCAAGCAAAAAGCGAAGAAAAGTCTATTACACTTTCTCTATTTCTGGGGATTCAAGATACCTTCTTACCACTTGTACAGAAAAATTAGAATCGAAAAATACCGCGTTATCTACAACCATTACCACGCCTTTATCGTGCTCTGCGAAGCTTATAAAGATGAACTCACCCAAGTTCTACAACTCACCGATAATCACAAACTAAAAGCGATTTCTACCCCTATTCCTTCAGTGTCTACTCCCTACTCTTTGCAAAAAGAGAACGTTTTGCTATACGTAGGTCGTATGTCCTATAAAGATAAACGTGTAGACCGATTAGTCTCTATATGGGAAATGATATATGAGCAATTTCCTGATTGGCAATTCTTTCTTGTTGGCGACGGTAAAGAGCTCCCTAAACTACGCGCTATGGTAGAAGAACGTTCTCTACCTCGCATTACTTTCGTCGGTAAAACCGATGACATCTATCCTTATTACAATAAGGCTGCTATCTTTTGCCTCTCTTCTCAAATGGAAGGACAAGGAACAGTCCTAATGGAAGCCCAACAAGCTGGTGTCGTTCCTATCGCTTTCGACTGCTCTGCTGGGGTAAGAGGTATCCTCGCTCCTAATGGCGTGAATGGTGTACTTGTAAAACCTTTCGATATGAACGATTATGCTCACCAACTTTCCGAATTGATGCATAACGCTTCTTTGAGAAACAAAATCCAACAAAATATTCTCCCTAAAGCAAATGACTATAGTATAGAAACAATCGTAAAACAATGGGACGAATTGTTTAAAACCATATTGTAATTACCTATGAAATCTTTCCGCACTGCCGAATACAAAATCCTTGCTTACCGACTAGCTTTAGTCTACCTATTTTACTTTTTAGCTCGCATCGCCTTTTATAGTTTCAATCAGGCGCACCTCAGTGTAGACGGTATAGCCGACTTCTTGCACCTCGCTTTCTACGGCTTGCTATTTGATACTACCGCCATTATCTACGTGAACCTTCTGTTCATCTTCCTAAGTGTGCTCCCTCTGCTCATCAATACCAAGCCTATTTTCCAAAAAGTGCTCTTCTGGGTGTACTTCATTTGCAATATACCTGCTTATCTGCTCAATTTTATCGATATTGCTTATTTTTCATATAATAAAACACGCCTTACGACTAACGATTGGGCTTTGGTAGAAAACGAACACAACCCACTGACGCTACTCGCAGGCTTCTTGGTGCAGTATTGGGCTATTTTTGTGGTTTTTTTAGTATCAGTAGTGCTATGGGTATTCCTCTACAAGAAACTCCGTGTGAAAGAAGAGAATGTAATGCATCGAAAACCTTACTTTATCACATCGGTAGTGGTGTTGGTGCTATTGGCACCTACGCTTATTTTTGGTATACGTGGTTTCTCGTTCAAAAAAGGGGTGATTCCACTTACTGTGATGGACGCTAGCAAATATGCCCGCGATATCTCTCAAGTGAATGTACTGCTCAATACACCATTTACCATTCTGCGCACTATGGGCAAAAACAAAGGTTTTAAAGAGTTTAAATTCACTACCGAAGACTATATTACCCAAAATATCAAACCTATTAAACAATATCATCGCAGCATTACTAAACAGCCTAACATAGTAGTCATCATTCTCGAAGGAATGGGTGCTGAATACTTCGGAGTGATGAACCAAAATACTCATATTCCAAACTACCGCACTCACACGCCTTTTTTAGACTCTTTGGCACAACAAGGGTTCTATTTTACTAATATTTATGCCAATAGTGTTCATTCTATTGAAGGCATTTCGGCTGTAACGGCAGGTATGCCTACCTTCCAAACCGCTTGGGTAAGGTCGGGATATGCTCAGCGCAAAGTGTCATCTTTGCCCGAAATCGCACGCTCTTTGGGCTACCAAACGCTCTTTGCGCACGGTGCTACCAATGGCTCTATGAATTTCGATGGCTATACCCACCAAATAGGATATGAAACTTACTTAGGGCGCACTGAATTCAACGATGAGCGCTACTATAATGGCAGTTGGGGTATAGACGATGAACCCTTCTTGCAGTATTTCGCAAAAAACATCAACCAAATGAAGCGTCCGTTTTTGGCAACGGTTTTTACTCTTTCCTCTCACGGTCCTTATAAAGTGCCCGAACCCCTCAACAAGCGTTTTAATACCGGCGATATACCTATGCATAACGTAGTGGAATACGCCGATTATTCCATCGGAAAATTCTTCGATACCGTTAAAAAAGAAGATTGGTATACGAACACTATCTTTGCCATTATTCCTGACCATACTACTGAAGATTATTACGATTATTACAAACAGAAGATAGCACACCACCGTTTGCCTATTATTTTGTTTAGCCCTAATAAAGCACTTATCCCACAGGGGAGCTCAGATGTATTGGGGCAACAAATAGATATTTTTCCTACTCTCGTAGATTTGATGGGGTACCAAAAGCCTTTCCGCTCTTGGGGGCGTAGCTTGCTAGCAAACAAAGCCGATGAAACTCCTCGTGCTTTTGTTACCAATACGCAGTTCTACCAGCTCATTCAAGGTAATTTTATCTATGTATTAGACCTCCAAGGTGAAGTAGTTGGTGTATATGCTAAGGACGATTTAAACCTCACCCACAACCTCAAAGACCAAATCGCCCATAATGAAGAAATGAAAAAAGGCATCGCTGATATGCGTGCCTTTATGCAAGATTTTATGGATAGAATCATTAATGATAAACTGCAATGATTACCTAATTTCCACTATCTTCCTCTGCTCCTGCCTGAACAAGCGTATCCACCTCCTCATCCATTAGCATCTTCATATACTCATCAAGCTCTTGCGATTTCATAAACGGACTCGCCTTCGCTCTGAGCACCTCTACTTGTCTTTCGTAAAAATCCTTATCCAAAGGCGCTATGAGCAATAATAATTCTCCATAGCGGTCTATGGTATACTGTATTCTGGCAGTATTAGCATATCGCTCATCTGGCGATAAGTGTGCGTAATAATTCAGTTCTTCTTGATATTTCCCAAATATCTGCAAGGCTAATTTACGAGCGGTTTCTTTCTCACCCACCTTAAAATAACCTTGTACAAAAGGATCGAGAGTGAAGTAATAGCCATAAGCCTCCAAAGGCATATGCTTCATTCCGATATCCAAGATATCTTTGGCTTTATTTAATTTGCCTTCTTCTATCAGTTTTTCGGTAAGACGAGCCAAATTACCGCGGAAGATAATACTGTTCTTACGCGTTTCGGGGTCTAAGTAAATACCTGCTTTACCCATATTGCCCCAATCCCATTTCTTTATGATGTCGTACATCAAATTACTGTCTATACGACCCATATCAAAGGGGTGCTTCTTATCGATTTCTGTTTTAATAGGCACAAGTTTGTACACCAGTCCATCTAATTGTAAGTACTCCTTCATCCAGATATACTCAGCAGAGTCCATACTACCTCCGGAGAAGTATATCGGGCGTTTCCAATCGTTATAAGCCAAAATATCCAGCATCACAATACGTGCTTTATCGATAGCACTAGGGAGCGTGATATCTATATAGTCTACTATTTTATCAGCATCTTCGGGTCTTACAATGCCGCTCTTTAGTACGTTTTCTTTATTTACAGGAATCCGTATTTTGTTTGTAGGGTAGTAGTTAAAGGTTCTACTTTCACTACTACTGCTACTGAGCTGTGTATTGGGGTCATCGCTGGTTACCCATTTCACAAAGTCTTTAATGTTCCAGCGGTTCTCGGTGCGTTTTTGGAAATACACCCCTTCACGTACCCCGTGAGCATATTGTTTGTGCACCATTTCACCTGGGATAGGACTACTTTGGTACGCTTGGCGCTTCATTTGGTCAATATACCAATCCGTTTGCAACAAGCTGGTATTAATTATCCGCACATCGGTGCGATAGCCTTCTATTTCTTGGGCATACCACAGTAAGAACGTATCGTTATCGCCAATGGTGAATATCATAGCGTCTTTATCTTTAACTACCGAGCTCAAATAAGCGTCCGCAATAAACTCTGCCGAATACTTTTGCGAGCGGTTGTGGTCGTCCCAATTCTCACTTGCCATCAGCACAGGTACAGCAAGCAAACTCGCTACCACTGCCAAAGGCGCCCCTATTCGTGGCGAAAGCACCCTCCTAAGTGCGTGGAATAATGCATATACACCCACTCCTATCCATATAGCAAAAGCGTAGAACGAACCTACTAACGCATAATCTCGCTCTCGCGGTTCAAACGGTCGTTCGTTGAGGTATATTTTCATTGCCAAACCCGTAAAAAGGAAAAGCATCATCACTACCCACGTTTGGCGTTCGCTCTTCGTCGCCATAAAAAATAACCCTAAGAGTCCTAAGAGCAAAGGAAGGAAATAGTAAGTATTACGAGCTTTATTGTTCAGCACATCGGCAGGAAGGTTGTCTTGCGACCCAAGGCGCAAACTATCAATAGGCTTAATGCCCGATAGCCAGTTGCCGTGGTCATTCTCCATCTTGCCTTGCACATCGTCTTGCCTGCCTATAAAGTTCCAAGCAAAATAGCGGAAGTACATATACCCAAACTGATACTCGAACAAGTAGTGCATATTCTTCCAAAAACTTGGCTTCTCTACTTCTATATAGTCCCGATATTCGGTAAGGAATTGGTCGTAACGCTCAGGCGGAAGCGGTTGTATTTGCATTTGCCTTTGCACTTCTTGTAAAAACTGATAGAGCTTCGGCTCGTTATACGCTTCTTCTTTTATTCTAAACGTAAGTAGTCCTGTGAGCTTCATATAATTCGCCGCGTGTTGCGCACTCCACATTCTCGGCAAAACACCCTCTTGTTTGCTATTCGACGCCATCTGAGCGTTTTTGTACTGATTCACGATGATGTATTTGCCTAAGGCATAATCGCGCTCGTATTTTGGCTTCGCATCTTCATACGGGTTCTCTTCGTCTAATCCAGCGTATTTATCCGAATACATAGGACCGTAGAACAAATGCGTTTCGGGGTATTGTTCAAGGTTGTAATAAGCTAATAGCAAACGCGCATCAGTCGGACTGTTCTCATTGATAACCGTATCAGCATTCGCGCGAATAGGTATCATTAGCCAAGACGAAAACCCTATAAACACAAACAACAAGCATAAAACGCCCGTTTGCAAGCGCACTTTGTTTTGCTTATAAGCGTAGTTCAGCGTAAAATAGAAGAACGCAATAACCGAGAGTCCCGCGATAATAGTCCCTGAGTTGAACGGCATACCGAAGCTATTCACAAAAAACACTTCCAAATAACCAAAGTACGCCAAGGTGTAAGGTAATATCAGTTTAAATATCAACAGCAAAATAGCGATAGAAACTACATTAGCAATGATGAAGTTTACTACCGTTTTCTTGTAGTTACTCTTGAAGAAATAAAGCATACCAATGGCAGGAATGGTCAGTAACGCCATAAAGTGCACCCCAAACGAAAGCCCCACTACTAACGAAATCAGTAATAACCAGCGGTCGCCACGTGGTTCGTGCAAACTGTCCGTCCACTTAATGCCCAGCCAAAACATAGCCGACATAAATAGCATTGCCATTGCATACACTTCTGCTTCCACCGCGTTAAACCAAAAACTATCCGAGAAAGTATAGGCAAGAGCCCCTACAACCCCACTCCCCAAAACAGCGATAAACTGCCCTTGGGTAAGCGTAGCAGGCGTTTTTTCTTCAACAGAATCGGTTCTTTTTAAAGCGATTTTCTTGGTCAAATTTACAATGATGAAGTACAAGAAAAGAACCGTAAAAGCACTCGATAAAACCGACATATAATTCACAAACAGCGCAATCTTATCCGAGTTGGGAGCAAAAGCAGCTATAAAAGCGCCCATCATTTGGAATAAAGGCGCTCCAGGAGGGTGACCCACTTCCAATTTCGCTGAGGTAGCAATATACTCGCCACAATCCCAAAAGCTAACCGTAGGTTCTACCGTAAGCCCATAAGTGATAAGAGCTACGGCAAAAACAGCCCACCCCACAATGAGGTTATATTTCTTAAATTGATTATCTGTCATCAGTACTTTATATTTCAAAGTGCAAAGGTAAGAAACAATTACCAAATGAGCAAATTTGTCAATCAGATATACCCCCCTCACTCCCTCACTACATTCTCTTTTGGAGCCAGTTCGCAACAGCTGGGTCTATGCCCCGCAAAAGTAGAGTATGTGATAGGAGGGATATTTGTTATCACTATACTTTGCCAAAGGTGCGAGCCGCACAGGCAGTGTGAGCCACACAGGCTGTTGAATTAGCAAATTTGGAGGGTTTAGGAGCTCGGAAGAAAACGGAGAAGTTCGGAAGAGGGGAGGGAGGATTTTTGATGAAAAAAAGGTGTAAGATGGGTGGGGGTAGCTTATAGAGAGCTTATAGGAAGCTTATACGAATCTTGGACGATTGGTATAGAAAGGGTGTGTAAAAAATTGATTCATAATATAATACAACAGTGCTAAAAATGTTAAAAACGGGGTTTCGAGGCGAAAGAAAGAGGAAGAGGCAATAGGTCATAGGCCATAGGCACTAGGGGGGAGTACGACGGAAAAGGGGAATCTAGAGACAAAAAAAGTGAAGGTAATGTAGGGTCGTAGCATAATGGAAAATTATCTTTGGCAAAGTGTGTACGAGCTACAAGCTCGCACCAGCGAAGGGCACTAGGGGATAACATCCCCCCTACCCCCTTCAAAGGGGGAATGTGGTGACGGAAAGAAGAAGGGATAATTAGGGAATTAGCAAATTAGAAAATTAGTAAATGGGGACGTGTGAGGTCTTAGGCAATAGGCAGTAGGGGAAAAGTGTAATAGAAAGCTCCCTCTTTACACATATCCAGCTGTCGCTGGCTACCTTCAAAAGAGGGAATGTGGCGACGAAAAGGTGGAGGTAAGATGGGGGAAGTTTATGAGATAGAAAGTCTTTTATTTTGTCCACGAGAAAAGGCGCATATCTCCTGCTTCTAAGGTGTATGTTTTAGAGGTTGTCCAATCGACGGGGAGCAAGCGGGCTTCTTTGCTTACTTCTTGTACTTCGGCAGTGGCTTTTATCTCTAAGGGCAACGTTTTGAGAGGACTGTGGTTTACAATCATCAAATAGTAGCGTGACCCGTTCTGCAAAAGCGAAACAGTTGCCCCTATATCGCCTGTTTTGAGGACTTCAAAGTTATTGGGCAATACCAATCTTTTAGTGCCTGCGGGAATGCTTTTGCCGGTATGCCATACGTTGAGCATCTTTGCTCCCACGAACACGCCGGAAAGTTTCTGTACTTCGGCATTGGCTTGCGCTAATCGGTAATAGGTGGCATTTTTAGAGCCGTCGGGAGCAATAGGCGCTTTGTAAGTTAGGTTGTCAGGAGGGGTGGTATAGGTGAAGAACTGCATCAGTTGCGAACCATAGGCTAAGTTGGTGTACAGTTGCAAGCGCAGGTCGGCAAGAGTAGGTTCTGGGTATCCACCTTCACCAAGAGAGTGGGACGATGATAGCACGAGCGTCCATAGAGGAATGCGTAATTCTTTGGCTTTTGCCGAGAAGACTTCTAAGTTTTTATACCACAATCCGTTTACGGTTCTCTCTTTTGCTCCTTTGTTCAGTACAATGGGGTAGAAGGTAGAAGAGAGCATTTGCAGAGGGAGGGTGCGGGTGGCTTTTTCAAGATAAGCATTGAAGGAGGCGCCTAATTGCTTTTCGGAAGTGTCTATTGAGAGGAAATTCACATAGCAGATACCTTTTTTATCGATTTGCTGAAAGCGTTTCATCTTCGCAGCTATCTTATCTAAATCTTTCATTGAGGGTTCGTCTGCCATAAACCAGCCCGCCACAGCAGGGTGGTCTTTTAGGGCTTTAATGGTTGCTTCGGTATCGGTAGAGAGTTCTGAGCAACTTACAATAGTCTTCATTTGTAGGTTTTGCATCTTATTTAAAGCCTCTTTCACTTGGGAAAGGGGGGAATAATAGGTATACATATTGTAATTTAAGCCCGCTTGTTTCATCTCTTGATAGGCTTCAGTAGAGGATTGAGGGGAGAGTCCTATCCACGCCATCATTGGAAAGGGGGTGTTGCTGGAGATAAGAGAGCCATTATCTTCGCTGTTATTATCTTTTTGGCAACTTGTGAAAAGGCATAAAGCGCTTAAAGTGATGTAAAAAAATCTTTTCATTTGGGTAATATTTATGGTCTTGATAGCGCAAAAATACAAAATAAATTGTAAAAAAGGTGACAATATAAAAGAAAATGATTACTTTTGTCGCAATAGAAGTCGTAGCACGACAAGCAGTATCAGTCGCACAGGTGAAAAATTAGCAAATTTGTAAGTTAGCAAATGAAGAAGTGTAAACCATATAGGCAGTGTGAGCCACACAGACATTCGTAGCACGGAAGGCGGAAGAAAAACGATTTGAGAACTAAGAACTCACGAGTGAAAATTAAAAACTAAATAATAGAACAATGAAAAGAACGATTTTAATGCTCCTTATTGCTTTTGGAGCACTCTCTTGTAGTAAAGAGGAAATTAAGAGATTAGAAGGTAAGGTAGATGTTACCGTCTACGTAAAAGACAACAACGGTACGCCCTTAAAGAATTGGGAGGTATATGCTTACGATGAATGGGCGTGGGAACACAAAAGTGACTCGCACCCTACTTTTCACGCGAAGCGGTCGGCGACTGATGATGAGGGGATAGCCTCGTTTGTACTGAGTGTAGATGTGATTGATGAGCAAGAAGTGTATCAGTTTGTGGTGTATTACACTGAGGACAATGCAGGGAAGAAAAATCTTTCGGGCACTGAAATTACTAAGAACAGTTTGAAAACAGTGAAAACGGTTACCCTTAAAGCGAAAGAAAAATCAACGATTACAATTACGTTGTAGTAGTTATCGGATAGGTTTACCCCTTGAAACTTAAAAACGCTAAAACATTATGGATAAGAACAGTGTTTTACAGTACAAAAATCTGTTTGACGGCATTACTCATTATATAGAAAGTGAAGATGCCAAAGAGAAAATAGAAGTGTGGTTTGCCCGTGAGTTACAAACCATATTGGGCTATGCCCGATGGGAGAACTTTTCGGTAGCGATACACCGAGCAGTTGCTTCGTGTAAGTCGCAACAAATCAATGTAGATGATCATTTTCGTGAGGTCACGAAAATGATCGAGATTGGTAAAGGAGGAAAGCGTGAAGTGGTAGATTTTATGCTTACTCGTTATGCCTGTTATCTCATTGCTCAGAATGGCGACCCTAAAAAGGAGGAAGTAGCTTTTGCTCAGAGTTATTTTGCTGTACAAACCCGTAAGGCGGAACTCATAGAAGAACGGCTCAATTTACTTTCTCGTTTAGAAACACGTGATAAACTCAGAAGTGCCGAAAAGCAACTCTCACAGAATATTTATGAGCGTGGCGTTGATGATAAAGGCTTTTCGCGTATCCGCTCCAAAGGAGATACCGCTCTTTTTGGCGGACATACTACTGAGGATATGAAGTTGCGGTTAGAAATAAAAACCAACCGACCTTTGGCAGATTTCTTACCAACCCTTACCATTGCCGCTAAGAACCTCGCTACCGAAATGACCAATTACAATGTTGAGAATAACGATTTGCACGGCGAACCTGCTATCACACACGAGCACGTACAAAATAACCAAACTGTCCGACAAATGTTAGGACAGCGTGGTATCAAACCAGAGGAATTACCTCCTGCTGAAGATATTAAGAAATTAGAGCGCAAAGTAGCGCGTGATGAGAAAATGATAGCTGAACGCTCTCAAAAATTGCCTAAAAACTAAAATAATAATAACTTACCTGTTACCTATGCTAAGATTCACCGCTCTTACTACCGCACAAAACCGCAAACCGGTGGCGGTACCCGAAAATGGCAAACGCTCCGAACTGTTTGCCCAAAATGTATTCAACGAAGAGGCTATGCGCCAACTGATGACCCGCGATGCCTTTGCCGCTGTAATGAACGCCATTCACAATGGCACTAAAATCGACCGCCGTGTAGCCGACCAAGTGGCGACCGCTATGCGCGATTGGGCAATATCCAAAGGCGCTACCCACTATACCCACTGGTTTCAACCTCTTACAGGGGGCACTGCCGAAAAACACGACGCTTTCTTTGAGCCCGTTACCCGCGACCGCGCCATCGAACGCTTTGGGGGCGGACAGCTCGTACAACAAGAGTCCGATGCTTCCAGCTTTCCCAATGGCGGTATCCGTAATACTTTTGAGGCACGTGGCTATACCGCTTGGGATCCTTCTTCACCGCCTTTTGTATATGGCACCGTACTTTGTATCCCTACAATATTCATCGCCTATACTGGCGAGGCATTGGACAACAAAACGCCATTGCTCAAAGCTCTTAGCGCTCTCGACCAAGCAGCTACCGAGGTTGCCCGCTATTTCGACAAAAATGTGAGCAAAGTCACCACTACCTTAGGCTGTGAACAAGAGTACTTCCTCATCGATAAAGCTCTTGCCAATACCCGCCCCGATTTGATGATTACCGGTCGCACCCTCTTAGGGCATCAAGCGGCGAAAGGACAACAGTTAGATGACCATTATTTAGGGGCAATCCCCAGCCGTGTGTTGGCTTTTATGCGCGATTTAGAACAAGAGTGCTTATTGCTTGGTATCCCCGTAAAAACGCGCCATAATGAGGTCGCACCTAACCAGTTTGAGTTGGCGCCTATCTTTGAAGAAGCCAACCTTGCAGTCGATCAAAACTCTTTGCTGATGGACGTGATGCGCAAGGTAGCCGAGCGTCATAGCTTTGTAATCCTATTCCACGAAAAACCCTTTGCAGGGGTGAATGGGTCGGGTAAACATAACAACTGGTCGCTGGTTACCGATACAGGCGTAAACCTTTTAGCACCCAGCAAAACACCTATCAAGAACCTGCAATTCCTCACTTTCTTCATCTGCACTATCAAGGCAGTATGTGAATATGAGCCTTTGTTAAGAGCCTCAGTGGCATCGGCGACTAACGATTACCGATTAGGTGCTAATGAAGCACCGCCTGCTATCGTATCGGTGTTTATAGGCGAACAGCTTACCCAAGTGCTCAACGCCTTAGAAGTATCCTCTGATAACCTATCTCCTGAGGAAAAAACCGACCTTAAACTGAATGTAGTAGGCAAAATACCTGACCTCTTCCTCGATACAACCGACCGCAACCGCACCTCGCCTTTCGCCTTTACGGGCAACAAGTTTGAGTTCCGTGCAGTGGGCTCTAAAGCCAACTGTGGCAAGCCTACAATGGTACTGAGCACCATAGTAGCTCAACAGCTCACCGAGTTTAAGAAAGCAGTTGATGCGCTCATCGAAGGAGGCAAGAAGAAAGAAGATGCTATCTTTAAAGTATTGCGCCGCTATATTAAGGAAAGTAAGAAAATACGCTTTGAAGGCGACGGCTATAGCAAAGAATGGGAGGAAGAGGCTGCCCGTCGTGGACTATCAAACCATAAAACAACACCTGAAGCCCTCAAAGAAAACATCAGTGAGAAGGCTGTGGCTTTGTTTGAAAGTACAGGAGTACTCAGCAAAGTAGAGCTTTTAGCACGTTATGAAATTGGCTTAGAAGAATACGTGAAAACCGTACAGATAGAATCACGTGTATTAGGCGATATTGCCCGTAATCACGTGGTGCCTACTGCGGTACGTTACCAAAACACGCTTATTGAGAATGTGAAAGGCTTAAAAGAAATATTTGGCGATAGCTATCAAGAAGTAGCTGCCGAGCAAATGGAGCTTATACGCCATATTTCCGAGCATATCAAGGTTATTCACAGTCAGGTGGAGGCAATGGTAGAGGCGCGTAAGCACGCTAATCACCTTCCTGATTTTGAAGCCAAAGCCGATGCTTATTGCACGCAAGTAAAACCTTTCTTTGAGGTAATACGCTACCATTGCGATAAACTCGAACTTATGGTAGATGATGAGCTTTGGACACTGACGAAATACCGGGAGCTGTTTTTTAATTAGCAAATTAGAAGATGAGAGAATGAGAAAATGAGGTGCGAGCCGCACAGGCAGTCGTAGCACGACGGGCAATAGAAAATTAGAGAATTAGGAAATTAGCAAATGGGTAGTGATAAAAAAGGTTTTTTGACGGGTCTGACTTGTCGGACAAATTGGACTGGTCTGAGTTATCGGAGGAAAACGAAAAATATAAAAAGTGAGTTAGGAGGATTTTTGGTGAAAAAAGGGTGTAAGGAGGGTGGGGTTAGCTTATAGAGAGCTTATAGGAAGCTTATACGAATCTTGGACGATTGGTATAGGAAGGGTGTTTAAAAAATTGATTAATAGTATAATACAACAATGCCAAAAATGTCAAAAATAAGGTTTCGAGGCGAAAGAAAAGGGAAGAGGCGATAGTCCTCAGGACTTAGGCACTAGGGAGAGTATGACGGAAAAGGGGAGAAATGACTGTCACTACATTCCCGCTTTGAAGTTAGCCAACGAGGCCTCACAACTGGATATGTAACAAGAGAATGTTTCTTTTCAACCAAGTAACCCTATTTGTGGCTTGTCCCCCTTCGGGGGTTCGGGGGCATTATACTAGCACAATAATCTTTTTTATTCACATTTCCGGCATCATTGCACTAATTTGGCATTATTTTCGTATACTTTCTCTTAGAAACACAAAAACTATATTCCAAAATGAAAAACATATCTTATTTTTTATTGTTATGCCTCGCCCTACTCATAGGAGCTTGTGGCAACCGAAACGCTTATAAACCCGTTGATCGTGGAAGCAGTACCACCGAATACCCATATGAAAGCTCTGCCACCGATTACCGAGAAGAAAGTAGTGGCGAATTAGCCGAGATAGCCGTAGTTGGCTACAGCGAAAAGAGCGCTAAGAGAAAATCCTCTAAAATAACAGGCGATGTTAGCAGAAGTGACGAAAGTACGACGTCAGCTAAAATGTCAGTAGCAAAAGATGTAGCAACCAGCAAACCAGCGAAACGCACTGAACCTAAGCACCGTAAACATCGTCCCGAAAGCGACCCCCAACCTCAGTCCGGCTTGGTAACTGCCGGCGAGTGGAACGATCTCAACAGCTGGGATTTCTACCAAAAAACGCTCAATAAAAATGAATTTGCTTCTTTCCCCGAACATTGGCAAATGTACACCAATCACCGTATAGCGGTACTTGTAACCGCTAATGGTAAGCCTGCTGTGAATGTTACCGTTGCGCTCTATCGCAACAATACCCTGCTATGGACAGCTAAAACCGATAACACGGGTAAAGCTGAACTATGGGTGAGTGCCTTCCAAAAAGAAAAAGAGCTTAACACCGAGCATTTGCGCCTAAAAGTAAACGACCAATGGGTGAGTACAGAAAAAGCAATTAGCGAAAACACACTCAACCGTATTGCGCTTAAAAATGAAGTAAAAAAGCATCAAACGAAGTACAAATTGCCTTTATGGTAGATGCTACGGGCTCAATGAGCGATGAGTTAGAGTTTCTAAAAATGGACTTAAAGAACGTAATCAGTAAGGTAGAAGAAGGAAATAAAAACCTCAAAATAAGCACCGCTACGGTCTTTTATCGCGACGAAGGCGATGAGTATGTAGTCAAACATTCCGATTTTACTAAGGATATCAATAAAACCATTCAGTTTATTAATAGCCAAAAAGCTGATGGTGGTGGCGACTTCCCCGAAGCAGTACACTCAGCCCTCAACCAGCTCAACAAACTCCAATGGGACGGCGAGGCACGCACACGTATTGCCTTTTTAGTACTCGATGCTCCTCCACATCACGAAGATAAGATACTCAAAAGCGTACAAGCATCAGTTAAAACCGCTGCCGAGAAAGGTATCAAACTCATTCCTATCGTAGCCAGTGGTATTGATAAGCCCACCGAGTTCTTAATGCGTTTTATGGCAATATATACCAATGGTACCTATGTCTTTATCACCGACGACAGCGGTATAGGTAACGCCCATTTAGAACCTAGTGTAGGGGAGTATCAAGTCGAAAAACTCAGCGACTTAATGATTCGCCTTATCAAAAAGTATACAGAATGATCTGGCTCACTTTTTGCTACACAAGTCTCAGCTTTTTAACTCTTAATTTTTCACTCAAATGAAAGCACTTCCCCTATTAGCACTATTTCCGCTATCTCTCATAGCCCAAAACCCTATTCCTGCTGGCTCTTACAAAGCCAGCTCTCTTGGCAATGCTTTGGAGCTTAGGATTGGTAATAACAACACTTACGAATTGGTAGGCGCTTCGGGCAACTATACCTTAAAGGACAAAAAAATAGAGTTCTCTTCCGATGCGTCGTCTTTTTTGGTTGAGAAGAAACAGAGCAATAGCTCTCAGTTGCAAATTACCTTTAAAATAGGAACAGGGCTCTTTGGCGACCCACATTTCTTATATGTAGGCTACGAAAACAACAAAGGTGAAGTGGAATATGTGTGTGTACATAACAAAATCACTTCATTGGAAAATGTAGAAAAAACAAAAGACAGCAATGGAGTTGGTTACTATGTATTAGAAAGTTTTGAAGTGCCACGTACTGAAAACCTTTACTTAGTGAATGCCCATTCAGTAGCTTTCAACAATAAATCCAAAGAAGTAATTATTGAGAAATATCCTATCGGAAAGACAACCAATGCCGTGGAAGTAGAATTTTTAGGAACCAATAATATGCTTAATTTAAAAGGCACTTACAACCCCGATAAAGGAACGATTTCTCTTACCGAAGGTGATTCCGATAACGCAATTCTGTTCAGTAACAAGGCAAGCACTCCTAATCCAGCAAAAGTAGCTTGTAGCAATAAGGAAAATGTAAAGAATTGGAAATATCTCATCGCTTTTGAGGAAGAACAGGATATCCCCGAATACAATCCTGAAAAAAGAGCTAAGCAGAAAAGCCAAGCAGATATTTCACTACCCAAGAACTTGAAAGCTGCCCTTGCTTCAGCCGATAAATATAGCCGTTTGGTAATAGTCTTCCAACAACCCGATAACAAAGAGGCTCAACAACAATTCGCTGCCCTTTTTGCCAAATATAAAGAAGAAGACGGTAGCAATGGCTATCCGTATGAACTCTATTTGGCTACTACCAAAGATATGAAAACCCTCAAAGCCAAAGGCGTACCTACAGGTAACCAAATGGCTGTGCTTGACGTAGCCGGTAATCTGCTCTACAATCAGCCCTCTACTATCGAAGAGGTTGCCAATGACGAAATAGTAACAAGTGATACTTACGGACAGCAGTTCGGTACAATAGCAATGGCTCGTGCGCTCGACAAAGCTTTGGGTAACCCTAAACTCTCTGTAAAAGACCTACAAGCTATTTTTACCACTTTCCTCAAAAAGGACAGCCAGCATGTGTATTTGTTAGCTAAAAATCGTCCCGTGCAAAAAACAGGCGATGCTAATGAGGAAGAAGCCTTCGACTATATAGCGCAAGAGCAAGAAGATTACTTCTCCGATTTCAAAAACCCAAAAGGCATCTACCAAATGCAACTTACCCCTGAGCAAGTAACTACCCAGTGGCAGCGCATCGTAAACGCTCATAAAAACGATAGCAAACTCGATTCCGCATATGCTTTCTTGCTCGCTCTTAATAGCAATGATAGCGATTATTATTACCGAATTTTCAATGCCGAAAAGCCTGCTTCTCCTGCTGATGTAGACGCAATCGCTTATTTGGTGAAGTTCAGCGAGGAAATTAAAGCACATAACGAAAAACTCATTCCTAAAAACAATGACTATACAGACTATCAACAACGCTTGGAGAAAGGCGTAATAGAAGCAAACTATGGACACTTCAGTACTCTTCTCGACCGCCTTGTATTTAACGACAAAACGCTTTTTGAACCTGTAAAAGCCGTTTATATCGAAGGTGTCAAAAAGAACGTACTTACCGCTGATGATTACATCGATTTTCTCTATGAAAACAACGTAGAAGAAGCCAGTGCTTATTTCGGCGAATACTATAAAAGCCTATTGAAGAGAGATAGTAATCTCATTGCAGCACTCGATAAGGCTTTTTCCGAAGGCGATGAAGAAAACAGTTGGAAGTATTACAAAATGCGCTTTGCTAACCGCGCTAATAACATCGCTTGGAAAGTGTACGAAGAACATAAAAACGACCCTGCTAAATTAGCAGAACCCTATCAGTGGGCAAGCTCGGCAGTACAGTTAGAACCTGAGAATCCTTATTACTTAGATACCCTCGCTCACCTCTTGTACACACGCGGTGAAAAACAAGAAGCTATTAAGCTCGAAGAAAAAGCCGTAAAACTCCTTTCAAAAACTAATAATGAATTTGAATCCCAACGCCAAGAGGTAAAAGCTAATCTCGAAAAGATGAAACGAGGAGAGATGTAGTGCCTCATTTTCTCATTCCCTTATTTGCTCATTTGCTAATTACGTCGTATCTTTGCACTTTCTAATAGCAAGCAATTCAAAAAAAATTATCTACAATGAAAAAATTGTACGTTTTATGCATCTTGCTCATCGCTTTTGCGTGCAAGAAAGACAATGATGAAACGCTCCCACTGAGCGCTGAAAAAGACATTCTTTCGTTTGTCTTTACCGTAGAGGGTAACACTTATAGTGGTACTATCAGCAATACCACTATCACCGCCCAATTACCTGAAGACACCGATGTCGCGACCCTTACTCCTACCATCACGGTTTCTAAGGGCGCAACCGTAAGCCCTAATACAGGGGTAGCTCAAAACTTCTCTAAGGAAGTAACCTACACTGTAACCGCCGAAAACAAAAGTACTAAAACCTACAAAGTACTGGTTACCACCGAAAAGACCGAACAACCGCAAGTCCCAATAGAAATTGGGCACGTTCCTAATGAATATACGGTAAACAAAGCAGGAGGCGAGGTGATTTTCTTCGAGGTAAATACATTACCCGTCAAAAAAGAGCAAATAAAAGTAAAGCTCCTTAAATACAGAAGCGCGCTCTCTTACGACCTCAAAGTACAAAAGATAGACAAAAAAGAAAGACGTGTATATGTGGTCTTGCCCGCAACTTATAAAAACGGTCAATATCGCTTTAAAGTAACCTTCGACAAAGAAGAAGTCGAAAGTGGTGTTTTTACCTTAGATAGTAGTGAGATTGTTTTAGATGTTTTAGATATTAATCTTTTTGAAGGTCCTGTACAAACATTAGCGACTACCAACTTGCAAGTCTTTAAAGTGCTAGTATACGCTAATGCTGAAGCCTTAAAAAAATACACCTATTACCTACGCAAAAACGGACAAGATTACCAGCTTACAGTTGCAGAAATGTCTGGTTACAACCTCGAATTTAAGATGTTCAATACACCAGCTGGAGCTTTCAGCGGAGGTAATGACTTTAAGTTTGTAGTAAAAGGGGGTGCTAAAGAGCAAGTACTTCCTTTTGTAAACAGCGACGGACAAGCGATAAACATAGTACCTACTTATGCCCCAGTAATCAAATCTCTCTCTGCAACTACCCTAAAAACAGGTGATGAATTAACCATAACAGGAGAAAACTTTACCTATATGAGCGTAGGTTTTAATACTAATTACAGATATTGCGAGTTACTTTTAATTAAAAACGGAGAAACAAAAGTAACTTTAAGTACGTATAATCACCGAGGTACCACCGCAACTTTTAAAATAGATAATAATGTAGAGTCAGGTACTTATAAGGTAGTATTATCTTCTCAAATACACCTGAAATCAGAGGTTTTTGGTCAAGAAATTACCGTTCAAAAAGTTGTTCCTGAAACTCCTCCACGTTTGAAAGTTAAAGGCACTGCTGAGCTTATAGACAAAGACGCCTCTTTTTTCGCTAAACAAATTAATATTTTCTTTAATGAAGAAATAGGTAATGCTTCTATAAAAGCTATTGTATTTCCTAATCTGAAAATAGAAAATATGACTAGATATCCAGCAGCAGTAAGTACACATAGACTATCTGATAGTGAATACGACTATTTATTAAAAGACCTGCCCAAAGGCTATGTACTCATAGAAGAAAACGGCAAAGAATATAAAGCAGAATTCTCTTTGAGAAAAGTCTGAAGTCAATAAGTCCGTATATAGCTTAACAGAAAATAAAAAGACTTTGCAAAGGGGTTAATAGCCTGTCGTGCTACGACCCTTTGGCAAAGTCTTTTTTAACGTCAGCTCATATAAAAGTGATTTACAGTTGTGCTTTACGTTATAATCTGTGAAATCTAATAGCGAAGCTACCAATCTGTGGATTTTTGTTCCATAATATTGAAATCTAAATCCGTGTAATCCGTGTAATCTGTGCGAGATTTTAAAGTAGCGAAGCTACTTATTTAGACATATAACTTTAATGTCATTTTTCTTACATCGAATTTACGTTTTTAATCTAAAAGCGTTTGTCCTACTAACAACTACTTAGCGGTAATTTCGTACCCTTTATCTTTAAAAGTTCTTACCAACTGCTGGATATGGTCGGTACCGTTGGTCTCTACCGTGATGAGCACTTCTTTATCGCGGAAACGTGAGAGGTTCTTAAACTGGTTGTGGGCGAGTTTAACTACATTAGCTCCCACTTCTGCAATAATTTGAGTAATCTTAGCGAGTTCACCAGGGCGGTCAGGAATGCTTACCGAGAAGTTGAAAATACGGTCTCTGCTCACCAATCCTTTGCCTATCATCGAAGATATCATTAGCACATCTATATTGCCCCCACTTACTACAGGCACAACGTTCTTACCGCGGTCAGTGAGTTTTTTGAGTGCTGCCAAAGGTAATACGCCTGAGTTCTCAGCGATAAGCTTGTGCTTTTCTGTCAATAGCAAGAAAACTTCCGTAAGTTCATAGTCATCTACGGTTACCACCTCGTCTACATACTTCTTGATATACTCAAAATTTAGCTCTCCTATCCGTTTTACAGCAGTGCCATCAGCAATGGTATTGGCTTCGGGTAGGCTAACAAGCTTATTTTTCTTGAGTGCTTCGGTTGCCGAAGCAGCTCCTGAGGGTTCTACACCTACAATCTTAATATCGGGTTTGAGCTGTTTAGCAGCGCAAGCAATCCCCGAGATAAGTCCACCACCGCCTATAGGTACAACTATCACATCGGTGTTAGGCAGTTCTTCCAATATCTCTAAGGCGATAGTACCTTGTCCTTCCAACACATCAGGGTCGTTGAAAGGGTGTACAAACACGTAGCCTTCTTTCTCTTCCAGCTCTTTCGCTTTTTGGTAAGCATCGTCGTATACATCGCCGTAGAGCACTACTTCAGCACCGTACTTTTTGGTAGATTGCACTTTGATAAGAGGCGTAGTTTTAGGCATTACAATCACGGCTTTGATACCCAATTCACGTGCTGCGTAGGCAACGCCTTGTGCGTGGTTTCCTGCTGAAGAAGCAATAACTCCTCTTTTTTTCTCCTCTTCGGTAAGTTTAAGGATTTTGTTATAAGCGCCACGAATCTTAAAAGCTCCTGTCTTTTGAAGGTTTTCAGGCTTGATGTAGATTTTGTTGCCAGATTCTTCTGAGAAGAGCGGACTATAAATAAGGTGTGTAGGGAGGAGCACACTCTTGAGGTGCTCACGTGCTGTGGTAAAGTTCATAATTTTCAAATAGTGTTAATAATTAATGTCTCTTCAATATAGTATAATTGTACCCCTATTAATCGCCTGTGTGGCTCACACCTACCCGTGTGGCTCACACTTATGGTTTTGCTTGAATCTTATCAGAAAAAGCACTCCAGAAAGTAGCTCTTTTGTATTGCTCTACCGAGCCTTTAGGTACGTATATCTTTTCTATACGAGTAGCCCTAAACGGGTTATTCACTAAGGCAGGAGGGGTTACCGCATTAATGGTAACTGTTTTAAGCTGTTGGCAATACCAAAAAGCATCATACCCTATAGTCTTCAGTGTTGCAGGCAAGATAACACTCTTCATCTCCGTACACCCCGAAATTCCCACAGTTTCTATATCAGTGAGTCCAGTATTTTCTAAGTTAATTTCTTTTAGATAATTCCACCCAATAGCACCAAATCCTAATATTTCTAATTTATTGAAGTGTAATTCTTCGAGATTATAAGACATTGACAATACGCTATAGGGTAGTCTTTTTACATTAGGAAGGGAGAGTTTTCTAATTTTTGTTTTGAAGAAAGCTTTATCGCCAAAAACTACTGTAGCGTTGGTATTGAAGGTAACGGTACCACTAAGGCTAGCTTCTTCAAAAGCACTCTCTTCTATTTCTTTGAGGTTGTTAGGGAAAGTAATCGACTGTAAGTTCTGATGTTCTTTAAAAGCCTCTTTCCCGATAGTGTTCACATTTCTGAGCTTCTCGTCAGCTTGCATATCAAGCACCGTAGTATTCGCATTCTTCCATTTGATAAGCGTACGCCCATCAGCGCTGAGCTCATAATCAGCGGTAGAGTTACCGTTGTTGTCATCATCACTCTTCCGACAGCCCACCAAAGCAATCCCTATAAGAGCTAATAATAAAACCTTTCTCATTTTCAAATTTCCTAATTTTCTCATTCTTTAATTTAATTAATTGCTTGTATTTTCTCCGCGAAATCTTTCCAGCCTGCCGCTTTTTTGTATTGTTCTACCGAACCCTTAGGTACATAAATGGTAGGTATCACACTTTTATCGTTAGTGCCAAAAATACTGTTAATATGTAAGGTAGGTGGATTTACCGCTTTAATAGTAATCTTTTTCAGCACTATGCATTGCCAAAAAGCATCTGATTCTATTCTAGTAAGCGTCTCAGGTAAAGTAATCTCTTTTAGCTTCCACATCCCCACAAAAGTGCCGTGTCCTATTTCAGTAAGCCCCGTCCCCTCAAAGGTAAGCGAGGCAGCATTGCAATCTCTCAGTGCAAAATCACCTAATTTCTTTACTTTGTTAAAAGTAACCTCTTTTAAATCCCTACAAACTGAAAAAGCATTGATACCTAACACACTCATATTGGGGAATGTTATCTTTTTCAGATGAGTGTGGTAGAAGCACTTTTCGCCAAAATCAACGGTCGCTTTCGTGTTAAAGACAACCTCACCGCTGAGGTTTGCATCTTCAAAAGCACTCTCTTCTATCTCCTTCAAGTTATTCGGGAATGTAATCGATTGGAGGTTCTGATGTTCTTTAAAAGCCCCTTTCCCGATAGTGTTCACATTTCTGAGCTTCTCATCAGCTTGCATATCAAGCACTGTAGTATTTGCATTTTTCCATTTGATAAGCGTACGCCCATCAGCGCTGAGCTCATAATCAGCGGTAGAGTTACCATTGCTGTCATCATCACTCTTCCGACAGCTCACCAAAGCAACCATCGCCAAAGCTAATAATAAAACTTTTCTCATTGTATAATTATTTTTTATCGTATTTATCAATTTTTGTAAGCTACTAATTTTCTCATTTTCAAATTTACTAATCCCCTAATTTCTCATCTGCTCGTCGCGCTATAACCTCACATTACCTTCACTTTTTCCGTCTCCACATTCCCCCTTTGAAGGGGGATAGGGGGGATGTTATTCCCCTCCGCTGGCGCGAGCTTTTAGCTCGTGCTTTCCCTTTCTAATTTTCTAATTTTCTAATTCTCTAATTACCCCTTCTCGTTTCCGTCATACTCCCCCCTAGTGCCTATGACCTAAGTCCTATTGCCTTTTCTCTTTCTTTCGCCTCGAAACCCCATTTTTACCGTTTTTAGCCTTGTTGTATTATATTATGAATCAACTCTTTATATACCCTTTCTATACCAATCGTCCAAGATTCGTATAAGCTTCCTATAAGCTCTCTATAAGCTAACCCCACCCTCCTTACACTCTTTTTTCACCAAAACTTCTCTCAGCTCCCTTCCGTTCTTTTCCGATATCTTTTGAAAGCTCCTAACAGTCCCAGCATATCACTTTTTCATCTCAAACTTTGGCAAAGTTGATTGTCGGTAGGTATTATTAACATTTACTCCACTAATCTGTTAATTTCCTCATTTCCTCATTTCCTCATTCTCTCATTTCCTCATTTTCTCATTTCTCCCCCGCCTGTGTGGCTCGCACCTAATTATTTTGGTATTAACTGAATCTTATCAACTAAATTTTTCCAATTGTTATCCCCTTTGTATATATCTAATAAATCCTTAGGTTTTCTGGGGATATAAAAAGTAGGAAACTTAGTTTTAGCTATTCCAGAAAAAGGCTCTCCCTCTAAATACGGCGGGTAAAGCGCAAGAATAGTAACATTCTCTAACGAAGTACAGTTCGCAAACGATTTATCTCCTATCGTCTTTAAGTTCATAGTTACCGAAAGGATTGCCTTTTTCAAAACTTTACAGTTAGCAAAAGCCTCTTTCCCTATATGAGTAACTCCCGCATCTGTTAAATCTACTAATTCAAGAGTTCCACAAGACGAAAAAGCCCCATCACCTATAATACCCGTTCTTTTAAAAGTAACTTCTTTTAAGTTTCTACATTCAGCAAAAATCTGGTTAGATAACGCTTTAGTATTGGGGAGCACCACTTTTCTAATATTCGAACGATAAAAAACCCTCTCGCCAAAAACAATGTCTGAATAAGAGTTGAAGTTTACACCATCACTGAGGTTCGTTCCTGAAAAGGCATCAGAACCTATTTCTTTTAAATTGTCCGAAAAAGTAATCGCTCTTAAACTTTTAAGGTCTTTAAAAGCATTTTCGGCAATAGTATTTACTTTCCGCAAATTGCTATCCCCTTGCATATCAATAGAAATAGTACTACTATTAGTCCATTTTATTAAGGTAAGACCATCGGCACTGAGAGTGTAGTCATTAGGCGATACGTTTACCTCGTTACCGTTGTCATCGTTCTTACGACAACTCACCAAAGCAATAGCCACGAAGGCAAAAAAGAAGAATTTTCTCATTGTAAAATCATTTTTATGATGTTAAAGACGCCACAAAAGTACTAAATAAAGAACAATTAACAACGAAATATTCACAAAAAAAATACCGACTATCTTTGTAGCCGGTATCTGTATGTTTTTTCTTTTTAAAAATCAAATAAATCTAAGCTATTAGGATTTCTTCGATTGTCCCAAAAAGAAAGAATACGAATAATATTGTTTTCTACTCTGTAAAAAATAGAGTAATTATAAAATACTAAAACAGAACGGACATCTTCATATCCTTGTTCTATAGGCCAGATGTATGGATTATCAATAAGAGATTTAACTACTTTTTGTGCCTCTGTATTCAGTTTTACTGAATAAGTATTACTTTTGTTCCGTTTTTTCCAATAAACAAGAATTTCTTTCAGCTCCTCCTTTGCTTTAGGAGTCCAAACTACGACCATAATATCGCATTCATTTCTTGTTCTACATCTTCTTGAGGAATATGTAACCCTGCCTTATCTTCCTCCAAACCTTTTTGTATACTATACTTTTTCGCTTCTTTTTGTTGTTTAAGAAGGAAATCGTCTTCAGTTAAGATATTATCTATAAGCTCTGCGTCCATAGTCTTTTATGTTTTTACGTTGCAAAAATATAAAATAAAGAACAATTAACAATGAATAAAAGACAATTTTAATCACTAATCATTAACCATTAATCACTGCCTCTCTACTGATGCACTTGCACTTGTGGGAATGGTATCTCTATACCAGCTTCGTCGAAGCGGTTTTTGATAGTCTCTAAAGTACGGAATATACACCCTGCGTGCTCGGAAGTCAAGCACCAATAGCGCAGTGAAAGGTTCACCGAACTATCAGCCAATTCCTCTACATATACCACAGGCTCAGGGTCAGGCAAGGCTTGGGGCTCTTCTTTAGCAATTTGCAAAAGCACTTCGCGAGCTTTTTGAATATCCGAACTGTAACCTATGCCTACTAATACGTACACCCTGCGCTTCTCTTCCCTACTGTAATTGATAATGCTATTGCTAAAAAGTTGGGTATTGGGGATAATCGCCTGCTCGTTGTTGGCTTTGTTAAGAGTTGTAGCAAAGAGTCCAATGGTTTTTACTGTCCCTTTTTCGCCATTACCTTCAATGGTATCGCCTACGCGGAAAGGTTTAAAGATAAGAATCATTATCCCGCTTGCAAAGTTGGATAGCGACCCCTGTAAGGCTAACCCCACTGCTACAAAACCACTGGTAATAATCGCAATAAACTGAGTCGCAGGCAAACCTATCACTTGCACGATAGTAAGGAACAGAGCAATATAGAGTATCCACCGTACAACTTGCAAGAGGAATCCCTGCAAAGCCACGTCTACTCCACGGCGTACCATCAAGCCTTTAAGGAGTTTTGCAATAAACCGAATAATGTATCGCCCTATAAAATAAAGCGCAATTGCCCACAATAGTGTAGGTGCAAATTTAATAAGTCCGGTAATCCACTCTTTAATGAGTCCTTCAAAATCCGCAGTCGAAAAATCATTCATTTTTGTTTGTTTTATTTTTTAGTTTCTAAATCTCACCAGCCCCTCTCTTCTCTCTGTTCTATCTCGATTGATGCGCAAAAATACAAACTAATTCCCAACCGCCAAAATTCCCTACAACTCTCTTTTGATGTTTTTCGTTTCTCTCTGATAATTCAGGAACTCTTCAACCCTCTCCGAAAACTCCGACCAAACTCTCTTCCCATTTCACAAGGCGTAGCCTTAATTTTGTTTGATTTTTGTTTAATTTCTGAGGCACAGCCTCATTCCTCTAATTCAAGCTCGCACCTCATTTGCTAATTAGAAAGTTCGTATTTTCGGGTTATATTTTTTAATGATTTGCAAGAGATAAGACAATGTCTCGCGCGACATTGTAATCCTTGTGACTTTAGGCGATTTGATTTTTACATATAAACCATTTTTGCTATAACCCCAATCTATATCTGTGATTTTAGCAGGGTCAATTTCACGAATTGCATAGAAAATAAAGAAGTACAGTTGCTTGTTGCATAACACAAACGGCGGATTGTAGCGAGTGAGAACAAATAGACTATCTTTTACTTTTAACAGCAAGTCGAAATCACTATCGCTCATTTGTTCTACCAGCATACGCAGAGCTTTTTCGTTGCGCTTGAACACATAAGAAAGGAGGTAATACACCAAAAAGGGAATAAGTAAAGAAAGGAGGGTTTCCCCTATTATTTCATCAGGAAACAACAAGTGTAGCACCTCTACACCTTCTTGTATCATCAGCACAAGATAAAGAAACAAAGGCGCTAAAAAAATCACGATAATAATACCGGTAACCCACAAGCGGAACTTACGTACCTTTTTCAAATAAGCCTCCCGCTTTTGTGACAGTTGGTGCTGAGGACGATAAAGTGCCAAGCGCTCTTCGAATTCGTTTTTGCGCAACATCGTAAAGTACATAAAAACCAAGAGAAGCACCAACGAAATAAAACAGAGTAAATAAATTATGTCCATAATTTTAAGTAAGAGTTATTTATTTGGACTTTGTATATTGTTCAACGATTGGCAAGAAATAAGAAAACGTTGTGGGGGATAGGGTAAACATCGTTCTCTTAGGAGATTTGAGGCGTATAAAAATACTATTCTTATTATTTTCCCAATTTATCTCGATTATTTGAGTAAGGTCAATTTTTCTAATTGCATAGAAGAGAAAAATATACAACTGATTGTTACACAATACAAACGGAGGACTATACTTACTGATAGATGACAAACTATCTCTTACCTTGAGGAGTGTTTCAAAATCAGTATCACTCATTTGTTCCAAAAACATACGTTGAGCTTTTTCATTGCGCTTCAGCACATAGGTAGCAAGGTAATACGCCAGAACAATAGGTATAAGGACAAGAAGGACAAACAATATGAGTTTCTTAATTTTATTAAAGATTACCATATATACACTGCCTATTTCCTCAAAATCCTCTTTGAACATTACAAAAATCAAAATCAATAAAAGAAAAGAAAATAGCACCAGCAAAACAATAGAAGCATATTTGCGGTATTTGTGCGCCCCCTGCATATAGCTTTCACGCTTTTGTGAAAGCTGGTGAGTAGGACGGAAAAGCACTAATCGTTCTTCAAAGGCGTTTTTCCGTATTATCGTAAGGTACAGAAAGAAGCCTATAAAAATCACTAAGGGTACCAAACAGATAATGTAAACTGTGTCCATTTTTTTAGGTAAGAATTAAGAATTGCCGTATTTAGCAAAATACTCATTGATAAGCCTTTCTAATTCCTCAAAAGTGATTTTGAGTTCGCTATTGTCGATTTGAATTCCTTCAAACCTATTCCTTATCTCTTCACTTTTGATTCTGCTCAAGTAGTTTTCAGGGTGTTTGAGTTTGATATGGATGTGTATTCCATAGAATTTCATTCTGCCTATAGCAGCTATTTCGTTCCAAGGAATTTCACCTACCCATTTACCTACAAGACTCACATTGCTTTTGAGGTACTCAGGAGTGAGTATTACACCTCCTTTGCTTCTCTTTAACGATAATAGTCCTTTTATTCCCATAAAAAAGAGAATAATGGTTACTATCAATAAAACTAAAAAGAATGCTAAATAGTATAGGTTTAGGGTATCAGCTGATAAAATAAGAGCGATAACACCTGCTACACCAAGGATTATAAGAACATAAATGCCTGTGAGTTTCAGCATTTTCTTTTTGCTGAACGGAATGATGATAGTATCGTTCATTTTTTTTTATTTAGTTAATAGGTTATTTTAAAGTTTTTATTTGAGCATTAGGATTGTATTTCTCGATAATCTCTACCAAGAGAGGGTATATATTCCTATACATAGTAATTCGAATAGATTTTATCGATTTAATATGTAGAAATAATCTCCCTCCCCTAGCATAAACAAAACTTACTTCTTTTATTGTTGTAGGATCAATCTCCTCAACGGTAAGAGAAACAAATAAGTACAGCTTATCTTTACAAAGTATAAAAGGAGGAAAGTATTTGAAGAGAAATAATTCTTTTTGTACACTCTGCAATAGCCGAAAGTCGCTATCACTCATTTGTTCTAAGAGTGCTTGCTGGTTTTTTATATTTCTTTTTAAAATACGATATAGTAAATAAATAGCCAAACACTCTATTGCTATTAGAAAAATTAGAAGAAGAAAAATGATAGGAATACCAACATCAGCTAATAGAAAAGCACATATAACCATTAACGGAAAGCTAACAAACAAGCCTATAACTACGCTCGCTTTTTTGATATATCGTTCTGCACCCTTTATATATTCCCGTCTTTCGGAGGAAAGAAGGCGGGGGGTATGATAGGCTAAGCGTTTTTCGAAATTACTTTTGTACTGCACAATAAAATATACCGAAACAACTACAAGTACGAATATGAGAATGATTATGGAATTCATTGTATATATACTTTTATTTTAATTTAGAGCGAAGTTTTATTTTTTAAACCCTCAATAATAGGACTACAACAAAAAAAGAGGCTTCTCCACTGAGGAGAAGCCTCTTTGTATTATTACATTACAATATTGATAATCCTATTAGGCACTACAATTATCTTTTTAGGGGTGTTGCCTTGTAGCTGTTCTGCGGTTTGAGGATCGGCGAGGATGGCTTGCTCTATCTCTGCCACACTCATACTGGTAGCATAAGCGCGTTTGAAGCGTACTTTGCCATTGAACGATACGGGATATTCCTTACTGTCCTCTTGCAAATACTTATCCTCGTGTACGGGATAAGGTGCATAAGTTACGCTTTCAGTATTTCCAAGCCTTTTCCAGAGCTCTTCGGCGATATGTGGAGCGAAAGGTGCTACCAATACCGCAAGAGGTGTTAAAACGTCTCTATGGTGGCATTTTAGCGATGATAACTCATTCACACATATCATAAACTGACTCACCGAGGTATTGAATGAGAAATTCTCGATATCTTCATTTACCTTTTTAATCGTTTTATGCAGTGCTTTGAGCATTTCGGGTGTAGGGGCTTCATCGGTTACTTGCCAGCCATTGTCATTGAAATACAAACGCCATAGCTTGCGCAAGAAGTTATATACCCCCGAAATACCTGCTGTGTTCCAAGGTTTAGCTTGTTCCAAAGGTCCTAAAAACATTTCGTAGAGGCGCAAAGTATCCGCACCGTATTGTTCGCAAATATCATCGGGGTTTACCACATTGTATTTGGATTTCGACATTTTTTCGACTTCGCGACCTGTAAGAAAAATTTCTTTTTCATCTATATCTTCTGAGCCAAGAATTAATTCTCCTGATTTTGTAAAGAAAGAAGCGTTATTATAATCCTTTCTCCATTCTCTAAACTTCAACATATCTAACTCATCAGAAGTATCTTTAAGTAAAGAAATATCTACATGAATAGGAGTAATAATTATTGATTCAAACTCAAAATTTATAATTGAATAAGAGTCTCCAAATTTTTTTTCAATTATTTTATTTATTAATAATCTTTCGGATTCTTCTTTTAACTTACCATTTTTAGTCATAAAAGGAATATTACTATTCTCTAAAAATGCTACAAAATCTTCTAAATGATCTAAGGAAACAAATACATTAAGTGTTACTTTAAATTCTTCATATTCTTCTTTATTTTTATTTTTTAAGCTTATTTTACAAACATAAGTTGCTCTGTACGCAAAGGCACTCATTCCCAATATCATCCCTTGATTAATGAGTTTCTTAAATGGTTCTTCAGTAGGGGCAAAACCGCGGTCTTTGAGGAATTTGTTCCAGAAACGAGAGTATAACAAGTGCCCTGTGGCGTGTTCGCTACCTCCTACGTAGAGATCTACGTTTTGCCAATAATCTACTACGGCTTTGGTAGGGAAGGTTCCACGTGCGTCTTTTTCCATCATATATTCCAACCAATACCACGAAGAGCCCGCCCAACCTGGCATTGTATTCAATTCCAATGGGAATATGGTTTGGTTATCAATCAGCTCATTGCTCACTACCTTGTGGTTTACGGTATCCCACGCCCAAGTGGTCGCGTTGCCCAACGGGGGGTTACCCTCTTCGGTAGGGAGGTATTTCTCTACTTCGGGTAGGAGAATAGGGAGGTGCTCCTCGCCTATCATCTGTGGCAAGCCGTTTTCATAGTATACTGGGAAAGGTTCGCCCCAATAACGCTGACGTGAGAAGACAGCATCGCGGAGACGGTAATTCACTTTGGCTTTGCCTGCTCCTTTGGCTTCTAAGGCAGCTAACACTTTGTCAACCGCTTCGTCAAAGTTAGTGCAACCATTGAGGAAATCCGAATTTTGGTAAGTCATTCCCTCTTTGTCGGTAAAGGCGTTTTCTGAAATATCTTTATCGAAAATGTTAATCATTTCTGGCATTCCTTTAGTGCCCTTGAAGTGTTTGGCAAAGGCATAATCGCGGTCGTCGCCAGCAGGCACTGCCATAACAGCTCCCGTACCATAGCTTGCCAATACATAATCGCCTATCCAGATAGGGAGTTGTTTGCCGGTAAGTGGGTGCACGGCATACGCTCCTGTGAAAGCTCCTGATACGGTTTTGGTATCTGCCATACGGTCGCGCTCTGAACGTTTGGCAGTAGCAGCGATGTAGGCTTCTACCTCAGCGCGTTGTTCCTCATTAGTAATTTGCAATACTAAGGGGTGCTCGGGAGCAAGGGTAAGGTAAGTAACACCGAAGAGAGTATCGGGGCGAGTGGTGAAGACTGTGATAAGCCCCCGTTCCCCCGAAGGGGGACAAGCCTCAGTAGCGATGGTAGAACCTGATGCAATAGCCTTACTCAATTCCTTTTGATTAGGAAGAAAAGAAAGTTTTTCAGTGATTTGGTGAATAACTTTATCAAGGTTGTTTAATACTTCTTCATTGGTAAATCTAATTACTTCAAAACCTAATTGTTTGAGTTCTTCTGCTCTTCCTTCATCTAAACCTTGTTGAGTGTCATCAGTATGATAGCCTCCATCTACTTCAATTACTAAACGTTTAGAAAGACATACAAAATCTGCAATGAAATTGCCTATAATATGTTGTCTTCTAAACTTATCTCCTATATGTTTTGATTTTAAAGCTTCCCAAAGGACTGTTTCGGATTCAGTCATATTTTCTCTCATTTCTTTAGCTTTCTGTTCTAAGAAATGAAAATTATCTCCAGAAGTCATATAACCAAATTTTCCATCTGAAATCACTTCTGAAACCATATCTATTGTCTCATCCGCTGCATTTGCGGATTTTCCCCCTTCGGGGGATAGGGGGCTAAGCACAAAATCGATAGAGGCTCCTACTGATTTTCCTATCCAGTTGCGTTGACTTTCTTTGATGCTCTCACTCCAATCGATGGTGTCTAAGCCTTGCAAAAGGCGTTCAGCATAAGCGGTAATGCGCATACTCCATTGGGTCATCTTCTTGCGAATCACTGGGTGACCCCCACGTTCGGATACACCATTGACAATTTCATCGTTGGCGAGTACAGTTCCTAAGGCAGGACACCAGTTTACTTCGGTTTCTGCCAAGTAGGTAAGTCGGTATTTTAGTAAATGACGTTGTTTGCTTTCAGCTGTCATTGCGTGCCATTGGGCAGCAGTGAAGGTTGGGGTATCGTCGTCGCAGGCAGCATTTACCTTGCTATTGCCTTCTGTTTCAAAGAGAGCGATAAGCGTTTCGATAGGCTCTGCCTTGTCGGTTGCGTTGTTATACCACGAGTTGAACAACTGTATGAATATCCACTGGGTATGACGATAGTAGTCGGGGTCGGAAGTTTTGACCTCGCGACTCCAATCAAAAGAAAAGCCCATTTTATCTAATTGTTCGCGGTAACGGGCAATATTCTGCGCGGTAGTAACCGCAGGGTGTTGCCCTGTTTGGATAGCGTATTGCTCGGCTGGCAGACCGAAGCTATCGTATCCCTGAGGATGCAACACATTGAACCCTTTGTGACGCTTGTAGCGCGCTACAATATCGCTGGCGATATAGCCCAGCGGATGCCCTACGTGTAAACCCGCTCCTGAGGGGTAAGGGAACATATCGAGCACGTAGTACTTAGGTTTGGTACTGTTATTCTGGGCTTTGAAAGTTTGGTGTTTAGCCCAATATTCTTGCCAAAAGGCTTCTATTTCTTTGTGATTGTAAACCATTCGTCGTTAATTTGTCGATTTGCTAATTAGCAAATTAGGTATGAGCTACAAGCTCTATTTATAGTAGGCACGAGCTACAAGCTCGCGCCAACGGGAGCAAATTTGCCAATTGTGGTGCAAAGGTAGTGTATAATTAGCAAATGAGCAAATTTGGTGTGAGCTACAAGCTCTATTATAGTAGGCACGAACTACAAGCTCGCGCCAGCGGGGGGCAAATGAGGATATCTATCAAAAGGAATTCCTTCACTTCCTTTTTCCATTAAGATTTGTACTATCTTCTCTATTTTGTCAAACTTCTTCGGTTGTTTTTTGTATTTCTTCAATTCTTTTTTATAAATGGATGTAGGAATAATGGTGTACAAAAACTCTTGGCTTTCATCATCTTCATTCATCATCTTCGGATAATATGTCGTTAAACATTTCTTTAGCGTTCGTATAGCCTTTCACAAGTCCTTTTTTGTATTTTTCTACTAACATATCGCCTTCTTCAATAGCTTCAATAGTTTTTTTATTAGGTACATACTCTTCAGTAGGTTCGGATATGTGCACGGGTTTTACTATTACATTGTATTTCTTGAAGAGAGATTCAAAAATAGGCATATCAACTTCAGGAATGCTTACATTGTAATTCATCATTTTGTAATTTGTAGTTCTCATATTTCTTCTATTTTTGTGCAAAGGTATGAAGTAATTAGCAAATGAGCAAATTTAGGGATTGGCAAATGCTGAGAAGTAATAAAATAGAAATCTTTGCCAAGATTATAAAACCTTGACAAAGATGAAGAAAGTTTATGTTTTTCGATTAACTTATGTTTCTAAAAACGTGGGAGTTTTTCAGGGATAATGTGTGCTGTGTCGTACCCTGCAAAGTGTTTTAGGTAGTTTTGCAACGTAGTACCATTGCCATCGGCAAAGGCATAGCGTCCTTTTTTCTTCAAATATTTTTTTACTGATTGCGCTCCGACTAAGTGAGCTGCGGCTAATATGCCTGATTCGGTAATTTCTATACCGTTAATTTTAGTGCCTACGTATTGCTTGATTTCATTGCGCAAATACCATTTGTTGCGCTGAAGACTAAGAGTAAAAAGTCGTTCTTGTTGTTCGGGGGAATTGAGAAATTGCTGAGCGTCTTTTACTCCGTAGAACTGCAAAGCTGATTTTCCGAATTGATATTTCCCCATATAGCCAAACCTATTCACTATAAAATAATTGCCTCGTGACTCGCGGTAGGCTAAGGCTTCTTTAAAGCCTATAAAACTTTTTCCTACTTGTGGTGGATTTAAGGAAAACAGATTGGGTTCGCTTGTTATTTCTTTTGGCATAGCGGTAACCAAACGAGGTATATCTACTACAAAACTGGGCGGTACTACGGTAGTTCTCTCTTCATCACTTTTTACAGTAAAACCCAACATAAAAAATACGGCCATCATCACGGCACAATAATACCTCTTTTTTATATTTTTCATAAAAATTGTTTTCTTTAAGACTTACATCTGTTCTTCATAAGAAGTACACCTGCTTAAAATTATTTCGGGGGCAAAATTACAAAAAAAATGCCAAATGCAACTATTTTGGGTTATAATTTTATCGATAGTGCTATAAGAGTTCTCGATAGCTACCTTCTAAACATTAGTAATTACAAGGGTCGTAGCACGACGGACGAGAGAGAAATTAGAGAATTAGCAAATGAGAGAATGAGGATTCTCAGTTTATTCAACTTTGCCAAAGTTAACTTCCCATTATGCTACGACCCTACATTCCCTTCCCTTTTTTGTCATTACATTCCCCCTCTTCGAGGAGGCTAGGAGGGATGTTATCCCCTATTGCCAATGACCTAAGATCTATCGCCTGTTTCCCTTTCTTTCGCCTCGAAACCCCTTTTTCACCATTTTTTGCATCGCTGTATTATACTATGAGTCAGCTACTTATACACCCTTTCTAATACCAATCGTCCAAGATTATTCGTATAAGCTTCCTATAAGCTCTCTATAAGCTAACCCCACCCTCCTTACAGCCTTTTTTCATCAAAATTCTCTTCATTATCCTTTCGTTCTTCTTTGTTATCTTTCGAACTCCTCAACCCTCCAATTTGCTAATTTTCTCATTTCCTAATTTGCTAATTTTTTTCCTGCCCGTGTGGCTCACACAGCCTGTGCGGATCGCACCTTTGGCTCGCATCTTATCTTGATAATACATTATAGCGGCGTTTTGCAAACGCCACTATAAACAAAATTCTTCAGATAGATTCATTTTTTATTGGAATAGTTGTATCAAATTTTCTATGACTCCGAAGTTTGTTTGCTTAGCAAGAGTGCGCAATCGCTCTTTTAAGGTCAAACGCTTGCTCAACTCTCCTTTTTTACAGCGCTTCAAATCGATGAGAAGTTGCTGAATTTCTTCATATACCCTCGTTTTCCAATGTGGCTGACGTTTAGAAACAAGCTCAGGAATAGAAGGGTCAAACAAACGCAACATATCCACCGTTTGGGCAGCAAATTGAGTGTCGCGCTCATATACAAAACGCTGCGACATATTTTCTACAGGATCTTTCGTTAGAAAAAGTTCTTCGCTAAAAGTACTATAAATCTCTATTGCAAAATCCACTTTTCCCATCCATATAAGAGCATTACACAGTTTAGAAATGAGGATATCAGGAGTGTTAAATTCCTCATCAAACACGTGTAAGGGTTTGGCGCGTAGGTTGCGATGTAAAGCAGCTTCAGCCACACGAATCGCTTCTTGTTCATTGTTGTTCAAGTAAGCCAATACTACTTTGGCTATGGTATAGCGCGTTTCAGGGTAATGAAAGAAACTATCAGGATAATCTCGCCATACCGATTCGATGTATTTATCAGCTTCTTTAGTATATTTTTCTACAAGACCTTCTCCCCCCCATTTTGTACTTCAAAACACACCATAAGCAAGAAAAGAATTTTGGCATACTCTCAAGTGTTCCAAAGGTTGAGTAGCGAGATAGGTTTCAATGAGGTGTACATAACTCGCTTGTGCCATATAGTCGTAGTATGGGAACCAAGGGTAAAGCGACTGAGTGATTTTTGGGGTGTTTTTATAGCGTTCCAAAAACGAATATGCATAAGGCAAATCGTTCAAAATGATAGGAGCGTAAGCCTCGTGAGTATCACGCAGTTTAGCATCGAAAAAACTCGCGTCCGAGAAAGCAATAGTGTCGTAGAAAGAGTTGATAACCTCGCGCAGTTGTGTAGGGGTAGCAGGGGTTGTGTTGTTGCAAAAGCTCTGCCAGTCGGCAAAACCAATGTAGTTACACAGCAAGTTTAAGCTTGTAGTGCTAAGTTGTTTATCCTTGTCAATTTTTCCAAAGAAGCGGCGCAAGGTTTGGGTAGATAGACGCGTTTTTTCCGATAATTCTTCAAAGTCAGCTATAGAAGTAACCGTTTTTCCAAAGAAGCGGTTTACTTCGTTTTGTAAGCGGTTAATATGTTGTTTATAAGCGTTATCAGTAGCTAAATCATTTGTCATTTTCCACGTCAAGTATTTATAATAGGGGTGCAAATATACACAAAAAACACCAGACTGTATAAAATTGTACAGAAATCTTATACAGAATTGTACAAAATTGGACTTTCATATTTTTTGGAGCGATTATACTTTTGCCTCTGAAAAAAAAAAAATGAATGTAGGGGAAGCCGAAAACCTGATAGAGTAGGTATAAACAAAAACAAAGTGTCTATGATCACAAAAATAGATAACAATGGTAAAGTGAAATTTTATAATCCTCAAACCGGAGGCTTATGTGGTGGTATAAGTGCCATAGGTAAAGCAGTAGAAGCATCTCTTAATAGCAATGAGGAAGAAGTTCTTATTCTTTTCGAAAATGGAGATGTAAAAATCTATGCTGTGAAGTCTGGAGGACTTAAGTATTCAGTAGCTAATGCTTCGGAAAAAGTAGTAAGAGCAGTTTTTCAAGGAGATAATGTTCTTCTTACTTTTCAAAATTCTAAAATGCAATTGAGAAGTAAAACAGGTGGGATTATTAGTAATTATTAGTTCCTTTTCTAAAAAAGATACAAACTATAAAAAAATAGAATTTGTGTCTTTCTTTACCTTATTTAACGATTGTTAAAAAGAAAAAGCTATAATAACATGTTTAATATGAGTATTTTAGACCGAATAGAAGAAGATATAAAAGAGTTTTTGAATAAAGAACTAGAAGAAGAAGGGAGAGTATTCCTTAATGAATGGGATTTTCAAATGAGCTTATCCCTATTCCTAACACATATAAAAGGTTATAAAGTTCACTTAGAGTATGTTGTACCTTTAAACTTTTTGGGAAAAAAGAATAATAAGGAATATCCATTTGCTAACAAAGAAAATATCAACATTGATATTGTGATAGAGAAAGAAGGTCTTTTTTATCTTATAGAACTCAAATATAAAACTCAAAGAGCAACTATAAAATTTGAGCGATTTGGGGAAATAAATTGTGTTTCATTAAAAGACCAATCTCGCATACCTATGAGTAAATATGATTTTTGGAAAGATGTAGCTCGTTTAGAATTCCTAAAAGAAAGTTTTGAGAAAGTTAAAGGTGGACTTTGTATATTTCTAACGAATAATGAGACTTATACAAAGGGGGATAAAGGTATTTCAGAAAAATTTACTATGGAAAAAGGGGAACCTCATTCAGGTGAATTAAAATTTAAGGAAGGCGAACTTAAAGAAAAGAACCCTGCTTTTTCATTGTCAAAAGACTATCAGATAGAGAAATGGCACGAATTGACAAATGAGGAAACTAAAATAGCTTTCCACTATTGTATAGTAAGAGTTGATTAAAAATAGCAAATTGGCTAATTTCCTCATTCTCTCATTTTCTAATTTTCTAATTCTCTCATTTCTTTCGCTGGCTTTGGCTCGCACCTCATTCCTCTAACTCAAACTTGCACCCCTAGTGCCTATGGCCTAAGGCCTAAGTCCTCATACAATAAAATAGTATTAATTGGTATTATTTTTGCATACAAAAAACCATTAATAATAAAACATATGAGCAAAAATGTATCCGACCAATTGGTCGAAATGTTAGTACAAGCAGGCGTAAAAAGAGTCTATGCCATTACCGGCGATAGCCTCAACCCTGTAAACGACGCCATCCGTCGCGATGGTCGCCTTGAGTGGATACACGTCCGCCACGAGGAATCAGCGGCTTATGCTGCCTCTATGGACGCCGAACTAAACGGCATAGGCTGTTGTATGGGAAGTTCAGGACCTGGACACGTGCACCTTATCAACGGACTCTACGACGCCAACTGCTCAGGCAACCCTGTGATTGCCATTGCCAGCACCTGCGCCACCCATAAATTCGGTACCCACTGGTTCCAAGAAACCAACCCCTTCTTGCTGTTTCAAGATTGCAGTAAATACGTATATGTAGCCAATACCCCAAAACAGTTCACCACAATGATGCAACGCGCCATACAAACGGCTATCAACGAGAAAGGCGTGGCGGTGTTGGGACTCCCAGGTGATGTAGCAGGCGCCGACCTTGAAGAGGTACCTACTGCTACACAAACCTTCTTAGCAAAACCCGTAGTACGTCCTTCCGATAGTGAACTCGACAAATTATCAGCCGTATTAAACGACGCTAAAAACAAGAAAATAGCCCTTTACTGCGGTCACGGTTGTCAGTATGCGGTGAAAGAAGTAGAACAGCTTGCCGAAACCCTCAAGGCGCCTATCGTCGCTTCTTTCCGTGGCAAAATATTCTTCGACCGCACCGATAGCCCTTATATAGCGGGAATGAACGGCTTGCTCGGGCATCGTTCAGGTTATGATGCTTGCGCCAAAGCCGATGTGCTCGTAATGCTCGGCACCGATTTCCCTTATGCGGAGTTCTTACCTAAGAAAAGCACTATTATCCAAATAGATGAACGCCCCGATATCATTGGGCGTCGTGCCAAAGTAGATTACGGTTTTGCAGGCGATGTGAAAGATACCATTACCGCCTTATTACCTAAACTCACCCCTCGCACCGACGATAGTTTCCTCAAAGACATTCACAAAGAGTATTTGGATCTCGAAAAATCATTGGACGATTACACCAAAAAGAAAACCGAAGAGAACCAAATAGACCCCGAATATGCGGCTAAACTTTTGGATAAATACGCCGCCAACGATTCTATTTTCACCGTCGATACAGGTATGAATGTAGTCTGGGCAGCGCGCTTTATCAAAGGTACGGGCAAACGTTACCTCACTGGTTCGTTCAACCACGGTTCTATGGCAAACGCCCTCCCAATGGCAATTGGGGCAGCAGCTTCCTCCAAAGGCAGACAAGTGGTAGCAATGTGTGGCGATGGCGGGCTATCAATGCTCTTGGGCGATTTGGCTACCCTGATGCAATACCAATACCCTGTGAAAATATTTGTGTTCAACAACCGTTCGCTCGCAATGGTAAAACTCGAAATGGAAGTATCGGGCTACCTCGATTGGCAAACCAATATGGTAAACCCACCTTTCGACAAACTCGCCGACCTGATGAACATCAAAGGCTATGAAGTGCGCAAAACCGAAGACCTCGAAGCCACCGTAAAAGCAGCTTTCGAGCACGACGGGCCTACTTTGGTGAATATCTACACCAATCGCGATACCTTAGCGATGCCTCCTCATATCACTTTTGAACAGATGAAAGGTTTTGCGACCAACATCATCAAGAAGATAGGTCAAGGTGACTTTGCAGAAGCCAAAGGCAGTATTGCCAACAGTATGAAACACATCAAGGACGTTTTTTAGATTTTAATTTTGATAATAAAAAAGTCGCTAAGCATCTCGCTTAGCGACTTTTTTTCTTGTATTTACTGTGTTACTCTCATTTTTTCAATTCTTAGCCTTGTATCTCAAACGCACAATCCTTGTCCTAAAATCCTACAACCCTTGAATAAGAATTTGCCCATAAAAAATTATTGCCAGAATTTTGCACCGTAAAAACTTGATAAGGAGAAAAGCCGAAAGACAAAAGGTAAATATAAAGTCGACGCCTTTTATTTTTTAGGTTTTAACCCCTTATCTAAAAAATCAATCATTATGGCAAAAAGTAAAAATAATGTAGTAACCGAAGGATTGAGCGGTATGTTAGCTCGCCAAATCGTATTCCGCCAACGCGCAGGACAAATCATCGTAGGGAAAGCCCCCGTTCGCTCTCAGAAAGCAAGCCAAGCTCAACAGCTACATCAGCAAAGGTTTGCTCGAGCAGCTTTCTATGCTAAAAGCGCTTTGCAAAATAGTGCACTTAAGCAAAGCTATGCCGAGGAAGCTAAAAAGCGTCCAGGTACCACCCCCTATAATATGGCAATTGCCGATTATCTTAAAGCTCCTGTGATTGACGCGGTAGATACCTCAAACTATACAGGTTCCGTTACCGGAGAAAAGATTGTCGTACAAGTGTCCGACACTTTTAAAGTAACAGGCGTGAAAGTGAAAATCACCGACCACGATGCTACACTTGTAGAGGAGGGGAATGCTACCTTCCAAGAAGGTAAGTGGGTGTATACCACCACTGTGGTAAACGCTTCTCTTACCGGCGATAAGGCAATAGTAACAGCCACCGACCGTCCTGCCAATGTTACCACTAAGGAATTTATTCTTTAAAGTGAGTAACAACAAGAAAGGTAAAGCCAACAGAACTGGCTTTACCTTTTATCTTTTACCTTAAAATCACCCTTATTACAAAATAATTCGTATCTTTGCATCGCTTGTTATCTTTTACCTAAAAAAATTATTATGGAACATTCACACCACGGTCACGACCATCATCACCACGGTCACGACCACCATCATCACCACGGTCACGACCACCATCATCACACCGTAACTGACCTCAGTACTCTCAATCGTGCCTTCTACATAGGCATTGGGTTGAATCTGCTCTACACAATTATTGAGTTTGCAGTAGGCTTTCGCGTCGATTCCTTAGCACTTATTTCCGATGCAAGTCATAATTTAAGCGATGTTGCCAGTTTAGTGATTTCACTTATCGGTATGAAACTCACCCATCGCACCGCTAATCAGCTCTATACCTATGGCTACAAAAAAGCATCTATTCTCGCATCGCTCATCAATGCGGTACTACTGATGTACATTGTGATAAAAATCTTTATCGAAGCCTTCGAGCGTCTTGCTAATCCACCCGAAATGGTAGGTTCAGCAATTATGCTTACAGCTTTTATAGGAGTAATAATCAATGCAGTTTCAGCATTCCTATTCTACAAAGGACAGAAGACAGATATCAATGTCAAAGGAGCTTTTCTGCACCTAATGCTCGATGCTTTGGTATCGGTAGGGGTAATTATCTCAGGGGCAATTGTATATTTTACCGGTTGGAACTTAGCCGACCCTATCAGTAGTTTTATGGTAGGTATCGTGATTCTGTTCTCCACTTGGGGATTGCTCAAAGAAAGTGTAAAACTCATCTTAGATGGAGTGCCTCACGACATCGATAAGGAGCATATACAGCACCTTATAGAAGAGCACCCAATGATAGAGAGCGTACATCACTTGCATATTTGGGCGCTCAGTAGTTCACAGAACGCTCTTACGGCTCATATTGTACTGAAAGAGTGTATTACGCTTAAAGAATTTATGAATATTAAAGCCGAGTTAAAGCACAAGCTCTCACACGAAGGGATTACCCACAGCACTTTTGAAATAGACACCGATAATTGCCACTGCGAAGAAGAAAAATGTAATTAATACCACAATGCTAATAGCCTAAACAAACAATAAACTACTCTATAAAATCACTATTTATTACCAGTATTATCGGCATTATTGGCATTACTGGTATTAGAAAGGATTCCGCCACTAAGGGCAAACTCCATTGCTTTTTGGGAAGAGAAACCTTCGGCAGGCTTTATGTTATCTTTAGAAGTAACAATCACCCAACCAGAAATAGCATACGAATGCGGAAGATAAACACTTACCATTTCGCTGAGTTCAGCAAAATCCATAGAAGGTTGGGTAAGGAACCCAATGCGCCATATTTCGGGCGCTTCATTCACTTTTACCCATACCGGATTAGTAAGCTTGCGTTTGTCACCTACAAAAGAAGCTAAAATATCTTTAATAGAAGAATAAATAACCTTTACACCGGGAATATGAGCTACTAAATAATCTAATAGTCCCACGAACAGTTTCCCTAAAATCAGTCGACTACCAATAAAACCAATAATAGCAGTACCAAGTAAAACCAAAGCAAAAACTAACCCTGGGTAAGCCTTTGAGATATCAGGTACAAGGTTATCTACACTCTTGAATATCGACCAAATAATCCAGATAGTAGCACTCAGCGGACCTATGATAAGTATCCCTTGAAAAAAGTATTTGATAAAGGTACTGAAATAATTCTTTGACATATATTTTATTACTAAAAAATAGAAGTATGTGTTTGTGCGGTAAACTCTTCTAAGAACTTCATTCCTCTATACGAATTCCCTTTGTTATTAAGTTTCGGACTCCATACCGCAATGCTATATTGATTAGGCAAAAGAGCTACAATACCGCCTCCTACACCGCTTTTACCTGGTAGCCCCACCTTAAAAGCAAACTCCCCCGACTCATCATAGAAACCGCACGTTTGCATCAAAGCGTTTACCCGTTTAGTACAAGTTTCAGTAAGGATTTGAACTCTATCGTGCATACGGATACCATCGTTGGCAAGAAACGAGAAGATATATGCCATCGATTTGCAAGTAAGCTCTAATGAACAGAGCTTGAAGTAGAAATTGAGTACCTCAATAGGGTCATTCTCTATGTTCCCTAATGATTTGATATAATAACATAAGGCAAAATTACGATATCCTACTGATTTCTCCGACTCGGCTACTAATATAGAGTAATTTATACTATCATCATTAGCTAATTCTCTTACAAAAGTTAAGAAATCGGCTTCAGCATCTTCCAAGATAGAGAGGAGAATATCACAAACTACAATAGCCCCTGAATTGATAAGAGGGTTACGTGGAATACCGTTATCGGCTTCTAACTGTATTAATGAATTGAATGAAGTGCCCGAAGGTTCTACGTCTACACGTCGCCATAGTTGGTCGCCTATAATACTATACGCTAACGAAAGCGCTAATACCTTAGAAATACTCTGTGCTGAAAACTTTTCATCGCAATCACCAATCCCATACGATTGTTTATTGAGGCTATAAAAATATACTCCAAACTTATCGGGGTTCACTTGTGCCAATTCTGGGATATAAGTAGGAACTTTACCTAAATTATCAGCAGATAAAACAGATTGGTATATAGTGTCAATTATTTTAGAATATTTCATATGTATTTATTGTGGATTGTTCGTTCTAATGATTTTGATTTGCTTGATGCGTTTCTTGTCAAAAGCCTCTACAATGAATTTATAGTTGCCAAAGAGGATAGGTGTTCCTTTCTGAGGAAAGTTGCCCGAAATCTCCAAGAGAAAGCCTGCAAGCGTTTCGGCGTCACCGCGATTTTCGTCAAATAGAGCCTCTTCTTCATCAGTAAATTCAAGAATGCGATAGAAGTCCTTTAAAACCGTTTTTCCTTCAAAAATAAAGACATTATCATTGATTTTGAAGTGTGTTACATCTTCATCGTCAAACTCATCGTTGATATTTCCCACAATTTCTTCTATGATATCCTCTAAGGTAATCACTCCACAAGTACCACCGTACTCATCTACTACAACAGCGAGGTGTATCTTCTTCTCTTGAAACTCGCTCAACAAATCGTCTAATTTCTTGTTTTCGGGAACGAAGAAAGCATTGCGTTTCACACTATTCCAGTCGAAATCAGTTTTGTCTAAATGTGGCAATAGATCTTTGATATAAATTACCCCTGTGATATGGTCTAAATTCTCGTGGTATACGGGAATGCGTGAATAGCCTATCGCCACGATTTCGTTTAGCAACTCCTGATATGAGAGCTCTTCGCTGAGAGCAAAGATATCTACACGGGGTACCATCACTTCGCGGGTTTCAGTATTACCAAAAGAGACAATACCCTCTAATATCTTCTTTTCCTCGTTGGTGGTATCTTCTTCGGAGGCAAGTTCTAAGGCTTGCGAGAGTTGTCCTACTGAAATATTGCTTTTCTGTTTGCCCAATTTCTTTTGTATCCATACGGTAAAGTTTTTCATCGGCATACTGATGGGCGTAAAGAAGGTGTCGAGAGAATAGATGAAGTAAGCTATGCGCCGTGAAAACAAAATATTGTTGCGATTGGCATAGATTTTAGGCAGAATTTCACCGCAGAGCAAAAGCACGAAGGTAACCAGACCTACATCGAGTACTGCCCGCACCCAAGGAGTTTTAATTCCTCCGAAGAGGAAGTCGCCTAAATCGGCAAAGAGGAGTACGATAGTGATGTTTGCCAAGTTATTGGCAATAAGTACCGTTGCCAATAGCTTTTTAGGATTCTCTGCGAGCTTGGCTATAATATCGCCAGTAGGCGTTTTTTCTTCTTTGAGTGTTTCAATCTCAGCAGGAGTAAGCGAAAAGAGAGCTACCTCAGCTCCTGAGATAAGAGCAGAGCAGAATAATAATAGTATAAACACTGCAAATTGAATAACGATACCCACGTCAATGCTTAAGAAAGGCATTAATGAGAGTACCGACAAAGGTTCTGTTTCCAAAATATTATTATTTCGTTACACATTTAGAAAGGAGGCTCCGTGCTTACGGGCGGTTCAGGAGCCTTAGGTTCAGCTGTTTTAAGAGCTGGTTTAGGTTGCCCATCACGTTTAGGATTTGGTAGAAAAGTTACATCGGAAGCGTGGATTTCAGTTGTTTGGCGCATCACGCCGTCTTCCGTTTGCCATTTACGTGTTTTGATGCGCCCTTCGACATAGATAAGGTCGCCTTTGTGAGTGTATTTCTCTACGAGTTCTGCCAGCTTGTTGCGTACGATAACAGTATGCCATTCGGTACTGCTAATGCGCTCGTTGGTAGCGCGATTGGTATACTCATCATCAGTGGCTAAGGGGAACTGACCAATGCAGTTACCTTCGCTGAAATAGGTAAGCTTTACAACATCTCCCATACGACCTATGAGAATAACTTTATTTAAAGTTCCGTTCATTGATATATATAAATATAAAGTTGATAATCTAAATATTCTCCAAAAGTACGACAAAATTTTAAAACTACCAAAATTTGGTAATGAAATTTGCAGTGAGAGCTGATACGGGATAGCTGTGTATATCGGCGATAAGTATGCTATTATCAAGGAGTTCAGTGGTGGTAACTATCCAAAAAGAAGTATAAATATGCTGGTGGGTGAGTTTGTGGATTACAGGCATTTCGTTATACAAACTCACGGTAGCAGAGGGTAAGATAGAGGCTATTTCTTCGGTAGTAGCAGGAGCGTGAGTTTCGAGTAGAGGAAACTCATAGAGCCCGTGCCAGATATCTTTGCCTTTGCGCTTTTGCAAAAGGGTTTGTCCGTAAGGATTGAGCCATACGAGATAGTTGAAATAGCGTTTTTTTATAGTGATTTTCTTGATTTTTACGGGTAGGACGTCTACTTGCTGATGATGAAAAGCCCAACAGTGGTCACGTAATACACAATTTGCACAATCGGGACTCTGGGGAGTGCACTGCAAGGCTCCGAACTCCATTAGGGCTTGGTTATAAGTACCGGGGTTGTGCTTGTCTAAACATTCGTAAGCTAATGCTTTGAACTCTTTGGCACCTTGTGGGCTGTTAATAGGTGTTGCAACACCAAAAAGACGAGAGAGCACACGGTATACATTACCATCGACTACGGCACAAGGTTCGTTATAACAAAAGGAAGCTATGGCACTTGCGGTATAATCGCCTATACCTTTGAGTTTTACAAGTTCTTTATAGGTTTTGGGGAAGACACCTCCCAATTCAGTAGCGATATATTGCGCTGTGTGGTGTAGATTCTTAGCGCGCGAGTAATAGCCTAAGCCCTGCCATAGTTTGAGCACTTCTTCTTCGGGGGCATTGGCTAAATCGGTGACAGTAGGGTACCGACTGATAAAACGCTGGTAGTAAGGCAGACCTTGCACTACGCGCGTTTGCTGTAAAATTACTTCGGAGAGCCACACCTTATAGGGATTAGTGGTGCCACGCCAAGGCAAAGACCTTTGCGCAACTTTATACCAAGAAATTAGTTTGTTGATGAGCCAATCTGTCAATTTGTGAATTTGCTAATTAGATAACTACGGCAGTGCCGCTAACAGTAACCATTAGCATACCGCCGTTAGCGCCTACGGTTTCATAATCGAGGTCGATGCCAACGATCGCATTAGCACCTTTTTGGGCAGCACGTTGTTGGAGTTCAGCAAGGGCAGAATCTTTAGCTTCGATAAGGACTTTTTCGTAGGTAGAGGAGCGTCCGCCAAAGAAGTCGGTAAGTCCAGCCATAAAATCTTTAATAGCATTTGCTCCGATGATAGTTTCACCGGTAACGATACCTAAATACTGTTTGATAGGTTGTCCTTCGATAGTGGGGGTTGTTGTTAAAATCATAGTGTTAAATTGTTAAAGATAGTACCTTTATTTTGTGAGCGATTAATTCTAAAACTGTATTCCGCTAAATATCGGTCTATATTAAATTCTGATACTCAAGAATACATACCTCGTATCTAAGACTTTTCTTGGTGTATTTCCTTTCTCTTTTTCCTCCTATGGTAAATTCATCAACCTAAACGCTATCATTCAATTTGTGCAAATCACTAGATTTCATAGCTTCGCGGACTTTTTGCATAAAATAGTGTTCCTGCAGTAGGACTTTCTGTATCAAATCCATAAAAATCTTTTCTGACTTAATATTTTTTATGACTACATTTGCTACAGCAATATTCTTCTTTCCATTTTAAAAAAGCTACTTAGGCTTGTTCATACTTATCATTCCAAAGCCTAACATAGGAATATCTTTTAAAATAAAGAAATCAGTAACGGGAACTCCTTCTATATAGTAATAGGTTTTAGCAGAAGTAAAAAGAAAACTCAAAGTAATAAGAAAAGTAATTGTACAACCTACAAAGGCTAATTTACGCACTATGGGAGAGAATATCCCTATTATCAGTGCTACTGCTATAGCTATCTCTATTACGCCTATGAGATTGGAAACTCCTTGCAAACTTAGAATTTTATAAAGCCATGATAGCAGGAAACTTTGTTCTACCAAGGATTTAATTCCCTCTGCCTCAGCATGTGTAAACTTGAATGCGCCTATCCAAAGTAGAATAGTTGCCACTCCAAAAAGACTGATGTAATACCCTATTTTGTAACATAGGGAGATGCTACTATTTTTCATTTCTTGCGATTTATTATATTGCAAAGTTACAATTTTTTTAAGTAAAAAAATTACTGAGGTGCCTATTAGTTAGATACTAATACTAAGGAATTTGAGTTATATTAAGGTCTTTTATTAGGTTTATATCCTTTCCATTGGTCAGTAGTAACTTGTGCTGTTTTCCTTCCTCTTTTTCCTCCTATGGTAAATTCATCAACCTAAACGCTATCATTCAATTTGTGCAAATCACTGGATTTCATAGCTTCACAAACTATTTTGCATAAAATAGAGTTCCTGCACTAGGACTTTCTGTATCAAATCCATAAAAATCTTTTCTGACCACATTTGCGACAGCAATATCCATCTTCCCATTTTGAAGAAGCTAAATATTCTTCCCAATCTAAGTCAGTTTTAAAGCGTTCAGTAAACTCTAAGAGGTTTTGTCCATTAAATAATCCCATAATGTATTAATTTTCAGAGTGCAAATATATGAAATTATTTTGACATCTCAATTTCTGATTTCTCGGTATTTTCTTTTTTCTTGTCGGTATCGTTATTCTCTTTGGTAGCATCTTTGAACTCGCGAATACCTGTGCCCAGACCGCGCATTAATTCGGGAATTTTCTTGCCTCCAAAGAGCAATAATATAAGGGCTACAATGATGACTACTTGCCAGGGACCTACTACCCCTAAAAATATACTTAGCATAGTTATTAGATTTTAGTTATTAGTTATTAGTAAATTAGGTATGTCGGAATTGTCAAACTTGACAGACGATTCTGAACAAAGAAATAATAATAGTGCAAAATTATAAAACTTTTTTGAATTGACAATCTTTTTCTAACGACTAAATTCTATTGACTTGATAATGGCTTCGAGTTCGAAGAGCATATCGCGTTTAGCAACGCCTGGGGCATATAAAAAACCTTCGGCTACTACCAGGCGGTTATGGGCTTTGTCTTCAATAATATAATTGATATAAGGGCCTCCAAGGGCGAAATCTTTTACTTCCCACAAGCCTTTGCTTTCAATGGTTTTTCGTCCTTTTATTTTCATTTCGCTAATGCTGGGAGCCAAATAGGTTTCGGTAACCATATACATACCTTCTTTGGGGCCTGGAATATATTTTTTGCCTATGGAATCGCGCATCTTTACGATGGTTTTAGCGCGCCCTTCTTCATCGGCAGGGATACTTCCGAAAGGCATTTCGTAAAGGATAATACTTGCTCTCCCGCCTTTGATAGGACGTTCTATCCAGAAGAAATTGTCGCCGTATTTTCTCACCTGGTACACGGCGGGCATCACGAATTTGAAGCCTAAGGTTTGTTCTACTTGTTTGTCTTTGCTAAGGGCATTGTTAAAACGATGACGTGTTTCTTTCAGGTCGTTGTTCTTGAACGCAAGGATAAACTGGTCGTGAAATTCTTCGACTTTACAGGCTATATCGCGCACTTGTTTGCCTTGTACTTCGCATACTACTTGTGGTTTGGCGTATACATCTTCGCTGATAGTTGCTTCGTTTTTATTACCGCGATGCACAATGAGCACATTGCGACTGTTACGGGTGTTGCCTTCAAATACTTGTGGGGGCACTTGATGTAACGAAAAGATAGGTTCTTCGGTAGGTAGCCCATCGATAGGGGCGGCGAAGTAACGGCGAATGGTATCGCCTACGGCGCCTTCCCAGAGGTCGTTATCGATGACCACGGCGAGGGTGTTGATTTGCCCTACTGAAGAGGGGAGGTAAGTTTCTCCGTTTTTATTGTTGCTATTGTTACAACCCAATAGGAACAGGGAGCAGGCGATGCTTGCAAATAGAAAGCGTTTCATAAAAATAACTGATTATTTCTTTATAAGAAAAGATACAGCTAAAATCGTTCCAAAATCACTTTTTTGGTAAAAAATATTGTTAGATTAGGAAGGAGGTGCGAGCCACACGGGCTGTTGAATTAGGAAATGAGAAAATTAGAAAATGAGGAAATGGGGTGTGAGGTTGTATTAGAGGAATGAGGCTGTGCCTCAGAAATTAAACAAATTTTAAACAAAATCAAGGCTGCGCCTTGTGAAATGCGGGAGAAGCGACGGGCGGTTGTAGCACGACGGGCAGTAATGGAGTTCTCGGACGATTCAGACTTGTCGGACAGAAGTAAGACGAGATTAAAGGCTTTATTGGGAAGAGCTAAGGAGATAGAAAGATATCGGAGAGATTCGGAAGAGGGGAGGAAGGATTTTGACGAAAAAAGAGTGTAAGGAGGGTGGGGTTAGCTTATAGAGAGCTTATAGGAAGCTTATACGAATCTTGGACGATTGGTATAGAAAGGGTATATAAGTGGTTGATTTATAACATAATACAGCGATGCAAAAAATGATAAAAAGAGGGTTTCGAGGCGAAAGAAAGAGGAAGAAATGACGAGGGACGAATGACGAATGACGAAGGGAATGTAAGGTCGTAGTAAGACGGGCGGGTGAAAAATAGTGTTATATATTATATTGAACTGATATTAATGGGTAGGCTTACTCCTTAGAAAGAAATCGCTGTAGAAGTTTTGGGTTTGCATAAGGTGGTTGTGAGTGCCTGAATGTTTTACGGTGCCGTTTTCTAAAATACAAATACGGTCGGCGAAGTGTTGCAAGGAATGCAAACGATGAGAAATAAAGAGTGTAAGACTATCGCGTTTAATTTGATTGAGTATCCTATGCACAAAAGCTTCGGTATGCCTATCCATTGCTGAGGTAGCTTCGTCTAAAATGAGCAATTGAGGTTTCTTAAACAGCGCCCGCGCAAAGGCAATAAGTTGTTTTTGTCCGCCTGAGATATTTACACCTTTCTCTCCTAGCTGAGTAGTTAAGCCTTGTGGAAACTGATTGAAGTAAGTGTCAAAACCATATTCACTAAGAAAAGCCAAGAGGTCTTCTGCTTTACAAGGAGTTCCTAATAAAATATTATCCAATACATTTCCGTTGAAAATAGCTACTTCTTGAGGAATATAGGCTACTTTACTGCGATAGCTCTTTGTAGCAATAGTGTTTAAAGGGTATTGCTGATTGATGTAAATAACACCTTCATCGGGAGGGTAAAACTGTAATAACAGATTGGCAAGCGTACTCTTACCACAACCATTTTCACCTACAACAGCCACTATTTCGCCTTTGTTTATTTGTAAAGAAAGATGGTGCAAGATAGGTTTTCTACCTATAAAGCGAAACGATACGTTTTCTAAGGTTATCCTATCGATAGTGTGGATATTTTCACCTTCTTCTTGCTCAGGAGGTATGGCTGTGAAATTGTACATACGAGCAAAAGCCACTTTAACTTCGTTGATAGGAATGCTTATCAGGGCTAAATTGAGAACAGAGGGCAATAAAGAACCTACCATTGAGAGGATAGCCATCAGTTCGCCTAATAGTAATGTTCCGTTTAGCACTTGTATGGCATTGTAAACGAGTATGCTCACTAAGAAAATGACGCTTATCGCTCCTGAAATCCAAGAGAGTTTGATATTTACTTTACCTAACTGAAAAGTTTTCTCTTGTGAAGACAGAAAAATAGTCTTGTTTACTTTTGAAAAGACCCCTTGTTTATTACCTATCTTTATATCGGTAATGCCTTGAAAGGTATTGATATAATGACTTTCGACCAAAGCGTAACTCTGCATTACTTCGCGTTGTAAGGCAACGATTTTAGCATTGTTTTTATGAATGACGAAAAAGTAAATGGGAATGGAAAGCAAAGTGAATACGCCCACTTGCCAAGAGTAGTAAAACAAGAACGTAGACGTGATAAACACTACCAAAATATCAATGAACGTAGCACTCACGAGCATTTTTATCACCCGTTGAATGCGCTGAGTGTCGTTTAGACGAGCTACTAATTCGCCTATTTTGCGTGTATCGAAAAAGAATTTGGGCAAGTGGAGGAGTTTGCTAAAAAACTGCTCATTGATACGCGTATTGAAGTCTTTGGCTTGCAAGAGTAAGAAATATTCTCTCACTACTGAAATACCAATGCGTGCCAATAACAAGAAAGTGAGCAATAGCACGCCTTGAATGAGTTTACTAACGTCTTTTGAGGGGAGGATATTATCGATGAGTTTTTGAGAGAAGATAGCCATAGCTAAACCTAAAACAGCTATAACCGTGCCTAAGAGTCCGCTGATGAGTAGCAGGCGTACGTCTTTTTGAATGAGGTTTAAAAACCATTTAAACTGTGCTTTTTGCTGTGTTGTTTTCTTTTTAAACTGCGGAGTAGGGGTGAGTGTTAGACAAGTTTTAGAACGCCAAAGGCTGTTTAATTCTTGTGGAGATAGTTTTATAATACTTTTGGCGGGGTCTCCAATGATAAATACACCCTTTTCAAAGCCATAGCACACTACATAATGCTCTAAGTTGCCCATAGTTAAATGCAGTATAAGCGGAGCGTTATAGGCTTTGAGAACTTCTATATCAGCCTCATTGCCTTCTGCTTCAAAGCCTATGGAATTGGCAGCTTGGTAGAGCCCTAATAGGGTAGTGCCTTGCACGGTAGTACCACTAAGGGAGCGGAGTTCTTCTAAAGTGTGCGCACCACCGTAATATTGGACAAGAGACAACAAGCAAGCCACTCCGCAATCGCTTTGGTCGTGCTGGAGTACAAAAGTTTTATGAATAAGTTTTAGGGAGAGAGACATATAACAGAAGGGCTGTTAAAGTTAGTTAGTTTTTAGTTTTTTTCCTTTTGGTCTCAAAATATACTACTAAGGGGTTGTTAAGGTTAAATTTTATAAAGCAAGCTAACGCTCTTGTTGTTCTTTTTCTTCTTCTTTTCGTATTTTGTAAATGTCTATACCGACAGATATACCAGTGGATACACATACAAAAACATTGATCATCATAGCCCAAAATATTTTGGGTTCAGGATTTGTTACTACAACGTAAGCAATGCTAGCCCCTGCAGTAAGAAAAGCAACTATAAATATAACACTTCTTAAATCCTTTCTTAAATAAGGTTTCATATAGTATCAATTAATTTTTATTACAAAATACCTATCTGTTTTAACAAAACTATAATACGATATAGGAATAATGTACAAAAGTAAAACTAAGCTAAAAAATAACATAGGTATCTTTCCAAAGAAAAGCAAGAAACACACTATTAAAGTAAAACCTCCTGCTAATAAATAATATTTATCAGAAAGACGACTTTTGATGTTTATAACGGTATTTTCTGACAAATGAGAAACTGTTTTGTGATTCTTTTTGAAAAGGAGAGGCTTTATTACTTCTATACAGTAGCTTTCAGCTTCTTTGAGGGGTATTACTACCTTTTTTGCTGGAGAAAGTTTTACCTTTTCACCATTTATAGCCACTGTGATATTGCATAACGGGAATATACTTCTTTTGAGAACCATAGAAAAATGTTTCTTTACTTTAAAACCAAATAAGTTTGGCGAGAATGATAAGAAATAGTATAAAATAGCAAATAGTAATATAATATTCCTTTTTATAGTGTTTAGCTATGTACTGCCTCAAAGCCTCTAAAACAAAAAGCACTACAAGAACGGTTACTATATGTGCTAAAAGCACTTCGTACCACTGATAGCCTATGATATTTTTGCAAAGGTATACACTGCTTAATACAAAATACCCTATAAAGAAAGGATTTTTAAGCAACTGACCTACATTAGCCAGCACCTTCCCTTCTTTGTATTTTTCGGGATATATGAAAGGGATAACCAAATGCAAGGAGATGAAAACTACTGAGTCCATTAAAAAGGCTTCGGTGAAATGTTCTTTCTCAAAAGCAAATACAATGACTATTACGTAGAGGGCTAATAGTACAGCGTATAAAGTGATAAATATTTTAGATAAATCTTCTTTTTTCATACAGATTGTTCTTTTCTCTTTTCTTCATACAAGAAGCCTGCTCCTGCTACACTTAAAGCTAAGATATAGGATATATTTTTAAAAAATGTATCACTAAAAAAAGCTATATAGTTTTGGAGAAGTATCCCCATAATACATATATAAATATAGTAATACCTCTTGAATTTTAAAAGATATAAACTTAGTTTAACAATAACTGTTGCCAAGATAAGCAAAGCTACAACTAATACTACTGTTTCAAGGATAGAAAAAGTGTTTTCTATTTTATAAAAGAGCCCCATTAGTAAAGGCAACAACAATACTACCCAATTGGGGATATATAAACTTTGCTCTTTGAAAGTAATGTATTTATTTTCTTTAAAGTTATCTAAAGGAATAAAAATAGATAAAGAAAATATATTTAATACAATATTGTACAAAACGATATTTCCTTCTGTCTTATCTACAAGATAGAATAATACAATAGTAATAGCTACTACAAAAAGCCTAAATAAATTGCCAAAAATGCGCATAATAAGCTGTAATTATTTTTTTGGCTTGTGCCTCAAAAGCAAAAAGTTTTAACAACCCTCATTTAAGAAACCCTAAATGAGGGTTGTTAAGGTTAAAAATTTTTACATTGAAGCAAGCTAACGCTCTTTTTTCTTTTTTAATAAATAGGTAGTAATTAACCCACTACCAAATATTATTACATATGATGAAGCTATCACCCATTTGTTTATTTCATAATCGGTGAAAAGTCTCATAAAAACAGGAACAGCTGCTATAAGTGTTATAACAAGCAAGGTATAACGTACTGATTTTTCATAGCTTTAACATCTATCTTAAAGCATAACCAGCACAACCTAATCCTATTGCAGCTCCTGCAATTTGTGCTCCCCATCCCACTGGGTTCCAAAGATTTGCTATAACAGCTATCTCATAAATAGCAGCTACACCTGCAAAACCAGCACAAAATTGTTCGATACGATCGCCTCCTTTTATGCTTTCCATTTCAATTAGATTTAATTTTTTCATAATATGAAATATTTAATTATAGTTAAACAAAAGTAAAGTAGAATTAACTTTCTAAATCTATTAATTCTATCTTTTGGGGCACCAAATATGTTTGACTGATATTTCTACACTTTGTTTCTGCATATACAATCATACCAAAAGCACAGAGAACAGCCCCTCCTAACCCTCCAAAGAAAATTGCTCCTCCAAGGGCAGCACCTCCAACATAAGAAAGTTTTCCTTCAGGAGTACAGTCAATTCCTCCTTGGATTTCTTCCATTTGTTTTAATTCAAGTTTTTTCATCGTTTAAAAAATTTATATTAATAAATAATTACTATCATCTAAAAGAAGTATCCACAAACGCTAGCTTTTTTGCTCCTCTCCTTAACAGATGATTTTATTTTTCGCCTAAGAGCTGTAATAGTTTTTCGGCTCTTAGTTGTCCTTTATGCCTGAGTAGTAATTTGCCTTGCGCATCGTACGCCAATATATAGGGTATACTATTGGCTTCGAATTGTTTAGCAAAAGTATAAGTGCTATCTTGCAAAAATATCACTTGGTCTTTACTAAATAAGTTTTGCCTTATGGCAAAGGCTTTAATGGCTTCTTTACTCTCGTTTGAGACGAGTAGTAATGTGGTTGCTTTAAAATGTTCTAACTGCTCGCTAATGTCTTTGGTTTCATAGAAACAATAGCCACATTCGGTATTGAAATAGATAAAAACTGCTTTGTTATTTTTAGGAAGGTTCGCTTTCGTAAAAGCACTCCCCTCTAAGGTTTGAAAGCTAAACTCGGGCAAAGTGCTGAGTTTTTGCTGTACTTGCTCTTTGTATTGTAGCTTTTGTACGATTTGAAAGCCCATAAAACTTAGAAATAGTAGTACGACTGCTATAATGAGTTTCTTTATGACTGATTTCTTCATATTTAAAAGGATTATAGAAAATATTTACATATTAAGAACATCCCCCTGTCCCCCTTCAAAGGGGGAATTGTAGCGATGGTCATTATACATAAAAACCACATATTACTATAACATATTTGTTATTATGATATATTTAAGGTAAAGAACATCACACATACTACCCATAAGAGTAAGCCTACCCCATAACCGCTTGCCATAATGTTAATCCCTTTGCCGGTGGTGCTACCGATGGCTTTATTCAGTTGTACCGCCATAAAAAACCAATAGGCTATTTCGAATAAATTCAGCACTTGCAAAGGATAGATAAACCAAACAGCAATGCCTTTATACCCTGTGATATTCAGTGCTGAAAGCGGATAGAAATACTGCACGTCCTCCAAAGTAAAATTGGGCTGAAAGAACGCAAACCAACACAACTTAACAATAGGGACGACTAAAAAGATACATTCACCTAATAGCACCATACGAAAGAGCTGTTTATAAGGTAGTTTCTCATTGTAAAACAGACAACCTATGTCTATCAGCAGGGCGGTAACGCTTATTTTTATCAGTAGTAGTATAGGAACGAACACATAGCCTACCCATTGCCATTTATCTTTAAATGAGAGTACTTCGTTTATCTGTTCGGCAGTGAGTTGTTCGGATAAGGAATGTGCCATTACGCCGTTTAGGTTTAGCACTACCGATGAGATATAAGAAAGCACTATATAAGTAGCTGATAAAGCAATAAAAATAGAGCTGTTATTCCATTTCATAATAACGCATTGGTTTTAAATCACATTACAAAGGTATAGTGTCTTTTTTGAATTCCGCAATACTTTTAAGAAGAAAAAATAAACCATTGGTTTATGAAAAATATACTTTTAGTTAAAAAAAATTGCGCATTAGTGTATTTTTCCTACCTTTGCCAAGAAAACTAATAGTATATATTTGGTATGGAAATAAACAAAATATTAGAAAGAATTGCTAAAGAAAGAAGCAAAAAAGGCTATACGTATGAAAATATGGCTGATGATTTAGGGGTTACTCCTCCTGCTTATAGAAAAATAGAAACAGGCGAGACTAAACTTTCGGTGGAGAGAATGTTCCAAATCTCCACTGTTTTGGGCATTCCTGTAAATGAGCTCTTGGATATAGGGGAGAGTTGGGTGCAACATAATAGCTATAATAAAGATTCTAGTATTTCTGCTCAAAGAATAGAGCACTTTTATCAAGAGAATAAAGAGACGATAGAGAGGCTTATCGCTTCGTATGAGGCACGCTTGAAAGAAAAGGACGAACAAATAGCTTTTTTAAAAGGGTTTTTGAAGAAGTAGGTCGTAGCACGACGGGCGAGGAAATGAGAAAATGAGAGAATGAGAAAATTAGCAAATGTGGAGGGTTGAGGGGTTCGGAAGGAAACGGAGAGATTCGGAAGGTTGAGTTGAGGCGGAAGGTAAAAAATGAGCTGTAAGATGGGTGGGGTTAGCTTATAGAGAGCTTATAGGAAGCTTATACGAATCTTGGACGATTGGTATAGAAAGGGTATATAAGTAGCTGATTCATAATACAATACAACAAGGCTAAAAATGTTAAAAACGGGGTTTCGAGGCGAAAGAAAGAGGAAGAGGCACTAGGCCTTAGGCCATAGGCACTAGGAGGGAGTGTGACGGAAAAGGAAAAGGATAATTAGGGAATTAGCAAATTAGAAAATTAGTAAACGGGGAAGTGTGAGGTCTTAGGTCATAGGCAATAAGGGGAAAACATCTTCCTAACTCACTTTAAAGGGAGAATGTGATGATGGGAAAAAAGAGGGGTAGGGTGGGAATCCCTGAATAATATGTAAATTATTAAGGGGGCAAATGGTGCTACTTAGGTAATTGGTAGGCAATGAATAATAGGGATAATTTGTTTAAAGACTTAAATGGCTAATTTGCTACATTGCGAAAATTAGATTTCTGAACAATAACAGTAGCGAGAGCTGTGGTAAAACCCCAATGAGCCAACTTAAAAACATTAGCCATAAGGACTTCTGGTTGAGGTAAGCTTGTGCTGAAATACAGGCTCCGCTGAGGAATAAGAAAAAGGCTACTATGTAGGTCATATCTTTTTCTACGGCAATACTGAGCAATATTGAGAAGGTAGTAAGCGCCCCCATTCCCATAGCAAACATATTGACTTGCAATCGCAGAAAATGTAAAAACAAAATTATAAAACAGCTGATGGCTAAGTTCATCACATAGAAGTAGAGGATAGGATAGGGGTCGATGGGGGTGATGCCAAAAGCTACCCCTAAGAGCATTGCTATATAGCCGTACAAGAGCCATTTTTGTTTTTCTAACGGAATGATAAAAGGGTTTTGCAACCAGCCTACTACAAACAAGATGAGGTAGATGAGTGTAGGGATAGCAATGGTAACTATCAGTAATAATAGCCACGTAAACTTCATTTGCTCTACAGGGAGAGGAAAAGGGATATTAAAAAGCACCACCATAGCTCCGTAGATAGGGAGCCAGATGGGGTGAGTGAAAAAAGCTATGATATAACTCAAAAAACGCATTGTATTCTTCTTTTTTTGCAAAGGTAGTACAAAATAGCAAAATAGCAAATTTGAGAAAAAGCAAAAAAGCCCCTCGCGTGAGCGAGGGGCTTTTTATTTAAGGAGTGTAAATAATGTTTTCTACTAAGTCGTTGTCGGTATTCTTGGCGAGCTGTGAGTTTTTCTCGTTAAAAGGTGTGGTATAGAGAAACTCTTCGCTACTTAGATGTCCTGTGGGCATCTCGTCGGGGTTCGTCTCGGCAACTTTGTTGGTTCCAGACAGTTCTTTCAGTTCTTCAGCGACAATCCCTTCAAAGAAATTGTCTTTCCTTGTTTTTACATTTTTCATCTTGTCTGCTTTTAAATTATTATTAAACTTTCTTTTAGTCCTTAGGTCACACGCCATAGAGCAAAGGTTTCGAGAGGTAGCGTTTCTCAAAAGAGGGTAACCTCTCCCTAATTTCACATACTCAGCTACGCCAGCTGGCTGATTTCTCTTAAATAGGGGGAGAAGGGGACTGAAAAGTGACTTTTCACTTTTTCCTTGTCTGGCTCTTTTTCTTTGTTACTTGTGCAGGTTGCACCTCTTCTTGCTCGTGTGGTTTGCATCTTTCGATGAAATCGCTGAGCACGTTCATATAGTTGATGAAGGCTTCGTAGGGCGAATCGTAGGGTAAGCGATACTTATGATAATCGGCACCTGAAAAGAGCTTAGTACGCATAAAATAGAAGTGCTCACTGGCTTGCAGACGAGTATAATCGTCTATCAGGTCGGCGTTCTTTTTCTTTCTTACTTCTGGTTGTATCTTAAAGAGCTCTCGGAAGGCTTCTTTTTGCAACTCGTTACCCAACCAAGAGGTGGTATCGCGCTCTTCGTCTGTCCACGAAATAGGGTAGGGCACAGGTAAGACATCTTTAGCAGGGTGCTTTTTAGCTACTTCCTTAGGCAATAAGAACTCATAGTTATCGTCTTCCATCATATAGACGATGAAATAGCGCAAGAAGTCGAAAATACCGCTTTGGGCGTTGTTGTAATAGCCTATTACCTCGTAGTTCATAAAGAGGTTGAGCACCTCGCTATCTTGCAAGCTGTTTTTCACCCAACTGATATACTTTTCAGAAGTGAGTGGGTATTCACTCCAATTTCTATCGGAAAAGCGTATGGCGATATCATCACTGAGTTTGCTGTTTTTGAGCAAAAGGTTGAGGTTTTCGTCGATAGCGTTTTTGTAGACAAAGTTTGGACTCTTCCAACCCAATACGTGCTTAGCTCCATCGGTGAGCATCGTCTTGAAACCGAGTTTTGCGACGCGTTCGCCTATGGTATCGGAATAGATGAGAGAGGTGTTGCGAAAAGTTACAGGCTTCTTGCCAAAGAGCTGTTTGATAGCCGTAGTATGGCGTTTTACTTGTTGTTCGAACTCATCGGTATCATCGGAAAGCGAAGCCAAAGAGTGGGAATAAGTTTCTGCCAAAAACTCTACACTACCGGTTTGGGCGAGTTCTTGGAAAGAGCGTATCACCTCAGGAGTGTGCATTTCGAGCTGGTCGATAGCACTTCCTGTGATGGAAAAAGCTACTTTGAACTTGCCTTTGTATTTATTGATAAGCTCCAAGAGCAAGGCGTTAGCAGGTAGATAGCAATGCTCAGCCAAATCTTCAAGCTCAGAGCGATTGGCGTAATTATCGAAGTAATTATGTTTCTTGCCGATGTCGAAGAATTGATACTTTCTAAGACGTTCGGGGTGATGGATTTGGAAATAGATACAAATTGACTTTTTCATCGTTGGTTATTTTATATTAAAGATTCGTAAATGTTTTTAAGTTTCAAGGAAGCTTTTTCCCATTTCAGTTGGTTTACCTCGTCGTACCCTTCACGTTGCATATAGTGAGCGAGGGTAGGGTAAGCCAAAATGCCATAAATAGCATCGGCAAGGGCGTTGATATCCCAATAGTCTACTTTGATAGCGTGGTTCAGTACCTCAGCCACTCCCGATTGTTTGGAGATGATAGTAGGTACTCCTGAGCGCATTGCTTCCAAAGGAGAAATCCCAAAAGGCTCGGATACTGAGGGCATCACATACACATCGCTATATTGGAACATACGCTGTACGTCGTTGCCTCTCAGGAAACCTGTGAAGTGGAAGCGGGTTCCTAATCCTAGTTGTGCAACACGGCGCACTAAGGGGTTCATCTTCTCGCCACTACCTGCCATTACAAAGCGTACGTTAGGCATACATTTCATCACTTTTGCAGCTGCCTCGACGAAATATTCAGGACCTTTTTGCAAGGTGATACGCCCTAAGAAAGTAACGATTTTATCCTTAATACCGCGTTCTTCTTTGGCATCAGTTTCGGCTTTAAAGTCTACTGCATTGTGCACAGTAATCACCTTCTCGGCAGGGATACCGTATTTTTCAATGACGATATTGCGCGTCCAGTTGCTCACGGTTACTACTCTATCGGCAGCTTCCATACCGCGTTTTTCGATGTCGTAGACCAATGTGTTGCGGTTATACTCGCCCCCACGGTCGTATTCAGTAGCGTGCACGTGTACGATAAGGGGTTTGCCGGAAATCTTTTTGGCGATGATACCTGCACTATAGGTAAGCCAATCGTGGGCGTGAATCACGTCGAATTCATAGCGTTGGGCAACCGTACCCGCTACTAAGGCATAGCGATAGACCTCTTCCATCAGATTTGCACCGTATTTGCCTGAAAACTGAAATTTGTTATGATACGAAATGCGTTCGCGGTGTTCGCCTTCTTTGAGGTACTGGTCGCGTTCGCGGGCAAAGGTTTCGGGATCCAGGTAAGGCACGAGGTTCGAACCTATCTCCATAAAATTGATGTGCTTCCAGAAATCTTCAATCTTTTCAGCGTTTTGCAACATCTCTACATCGCTAGCGTTGATAATCTTAGCCACATTGCTGTCCTCATCACCGGAAGCTTTTGGCATCACAAACAGCACTTTTACGCCGTTTTTAGCCAATCCTTGGGCTATACCCAAGCAGGCTGTTCCTAATCCCCCACTAATATGAGGGGGAAATTCCCATCCAAACATTAATACTCTTGCTTTCTTCATATGCTTTTATTTATTCCTTCCCCAATCCCCTCCCACGCGGGGAGCAAGAAGAGCGTTATTCTAATTTTTGTTTTGAGATGATGCTGATTAACTCATAATCATCGGGCAGATTACCATCTTGAATAGGGTAGTCATAGATGATTCTCTTGACTTTCAACTGATATTTATAACCTTTTTCAAGGGTAATACCTTTTATTTGGTTGTTGCCAAAACAAAGTTCTTTATTACCTATTAGTGCTTTAAAACATTCGAATTTCACTTCAGGCCAACTAAAGGCTTCTCCTATCTCTCCTGTAATTGTAAGTGTCACTTTTTGTACTTCTTTAACTCCATTATTGGTGTAATCACTTTCTTTACTAAGGCAAGAACAGCACAAGACACATATCAATAATATTAAAATATTTCTTATCATATTAAAGTAACTTTCTCAAAGTGTTGCAGGCATCTGGCTCAGTAGCCATTGAGCACGTAATATCTCAGCTACATTCTTAGCTTTGGCAATACAACCGCGTGAGTGGAATGGTGGATTGCCGTCGTAAATAGCCGATATAGTACATACGCCGTGTTCGTTGAGCTCTTCTTCAAAGTTTTCCAAGATAGCTTGCGCTTCTGGCAGGTACTGTGCTCCAAAGATTTTCAGATAAGCCTCTATATAGAACCCAATAAACCAAGGGTGTGCTGACCCGTTGAAGGTGGCTTTGTCTCGCACATATACATTGCCTACACTCACGCCTTCATAACGAGGGTTTTGAGGAGATAAACTGCGCAATCCGCGGGGAGTGAGCAACTCTTGGGTGACAATGTCCAATACTCTCTTCTTAGTCTTCTCGTTTATGGGAGCATAGTCGAGAGCACAAACGATGAGCTGATTAGGGCGTACATCGGTGTTTTTATTCGTGCGGTTAGCATAGTCGGCAAGATATTTCTTGTCGTCTATCCAAAAAGTCTCTACAAAGCTCTTTTCGATGGTTTCAGGTAGCGAGAACCATTCGCCGAGGAAAGTTTTATCTTTTGCTTCTTCTGCTAAGGCAAGCGCGTAACACACGGCATTATACCAGAGGGCATTCACTTCTACTACATAACCGTTGCGTGGCACGATAGCGCCGTAATCGCTTTGCGCATCAAACCACGTAAGCGGACGTGTAAGGTCGTCACTCCAGATGAGCCCGTTAGCTTCCATACGGATATTCTTATGAGCGCCTTGCTTGTAGGCGTTTAAGATACTTTTGAGCGTATCGCCATACTCCTTCCAAAGTTGTTTCTTACTCTTAATAGTTTCCTTTTCATACTGTTGAAGCGTCCAAAAGAACCACAGAGAGGTGTCGGCATCATACTCAGGGTGTATGTTGTGCGTACTGATTTCCTTAGCAAAAAGCCCTTCGTAGAAGTATTTTTGAGTAGAGGTGAGCACGTCTTCAAATATCTTGGCTGTACTGCCTGATAAAGCAATACCTGGCAAGGCAATAAAAGTGTCGCGCATATTGCTGTCGAACCAGTGATAACCTGCCTTGATACGGGTTTCGCCTGCCTTGTGAATAATAAACTGAGAGGCGGCGTACTGCAAGCATTCTTCAAACGAATTGCGGTCGGCGCGCTCTTTGAGGTACTTAGCAAAGTCCTTTGCAAGGTTCTTAGGGTTGGCTTCCTCTAAGCTGGCTGAAAAGACGATGCTTTCGCCTTTCTTGAGGCTCACTTCGAAAGCCCCTACACTTAGGAGGTCTTCTTGGTAGTCATACCCGCGTTCTTTTTCCTTGGTGTAATAGATGTTGTTGTTCCAATAAGCCCCACCGCCAAAATTAGCGAATTTGCTGAGTTGCATATAGAGATAAGGAAACTCTGGGTATAGTTTTACACGCACACCACCGCCTACTGCTTCGGCTTGGGTGTTGGCTACGGGGTTTTGCTTGCTAAGAGAATGGATATCGCGGAAAGCCAAGAGAGGGTTTAGGCGCAAAAGGGTAGCCGAATGGGCTTCTAGTAGCGTATAGCGTATCAATACTTGGGGAGCATTGTGCATCATCAAGATTTCTTTTTTCAGCAATACGCCACCTACTTGGTAAGTAACGGTAAAAGCTTTTTCGTAGGAAATATCTACGATATACTTATGCCCGCGCGGTTCATAGGTACCTTCGTATTTATGAACGCCGAAATTGAAATCGCGTCCGTGCTGAATGATACTTTCATCTAAGGAGGAGAGCATCACGTAGTTTTTGCCTCTAAACTTTTCAATAGGCACTACCAGTAGCCCGTGGTATTTACGGGTATTGCAAAAAACGAGAGTAGAGGAGCAGTAGCCTCCCCCTCGGTTCGTACCGAGAAACTCTCTATCCAGAGAGTATTCAAGATTAATAAGTTGGTCTTTTTTGAATGATAAATAACTCATATTTCAATTAACAATTTACGATTAATAATTTACAATTTAGGTTGTAGTATATACTTTGCCAGCTTCGCTGGAATATCTCACACAGATTTCACGAATCTCACAGATTTCTTCACGGATATTTCTTTTTATAATGTTTATTTGTGCCACGGATTTTAGTACCAAGCTACACTTGGATTTCAGAGATCTTCTTCATCATCACCTTCTTCCTCTAACGCCTTCATAAAGTTTAGGAACCCTTTTGTTAAGTATTTGATAGATTCCTCTGTAAAATCTCCCAAATCCATCAATAACAAAACGATTTTGTTTGTTTCCAAATCTATTGAAAAAAGATTTCCTCCCCAATCTACAGCAAAAGGAAGGTATTTATTAGGAATTCCTTTACTAACAAGATGACTATAGCTTGTAGCGATATCTATATTGCCTAAATCAGTACTTGGGTACTTTATAGGAATGAAAAAACTCACTTCTACATACCCATCATCATCTTCCACATAAAAATAAGTTTTATCTGCAACCCCTCCATTGAAATGAAGGTATTGATTTATAAAGTCGGTGGGCAAGCTATATCCTACTATTTCTTCTAAGGATTTAATATCAGCTTGTGTTAATAGGTTTGATGATTTTGAAAACATAATTCTGTTTTTTAGGTTTGTATTATTTCTCCTAATTGTGTAGTTTCTTTGATTCTTAATAAACAGAGCTACAAACTCACACTTTACGTGAGGCGCACTCATTTTCTAATTTTCTAATCTGCTAATTTCAATACAAATCCTATTCTCGCGGGTATATACAACGATAGCAAATTCTCCTTGCCGGTGTACTGCGTAAAATGCTCTACGCTTTCATCGATGCGGTTATCACCTCCAAAGGCGGGGTTATCAGTATTCAGTACCGTTGTGTATTTACCTGCTGGCACATCAAACTGATAATCGGTGTAGGAGGTAGTGGGGTTAAAGCTGAAAACAAATAAGTACCCACTTCGCTCGAATATGAGTAGCTGTCGCTCGATGTCGCGCACCAATATATGGGGTTCTCGGTCTAGGAACTTACTATCGGTGGCAAAGTGTATCATTGCGCTATCAAAAGCGTTGAGGTATTTAAACTTTAAGTTAGAGTCGTCTACCAAACTCCATAGCCTGCGTGCGTGGGCATAACTCCAGTTGTTGCCAGCACGCGGAAAGTCAATCCACTCAGGGTGTCCCCATTCGTTGCCCATAAAGTTGAGGTATCCCCCACCTGCGGTACCAAGAGTTACCAAACGTATCATCTTGTGGAGTGCCATCGCACGGTCGATAATGAGACTGTGGTCGAACACGCTCATACCCGTATACACTTCCTTATCAGTGAGCCAGAAAAATATCGTTTTATCACCCACCAAGGCTTGGTCGTGGCTTTCGGCATAGCTAATGGTGCGTTCTTCGGCGCGTTTGTTAGTCAATTCGTAATAGATATTGCCTACGTGCCACTGTTCATCGGGGACTTCTTTGAGGAGCTTAATCCAATAATCGGGAATACCCATACTCAGCTTGTAATCGAAGCCTACGCCTTTTTCAGCAATAGGCGAAGCAAGACCGGGCAATCCGCTCATCTCTTCGGCAATGGTCAGCGCTTCGGGGTAGAGCTCGTGAATAAGTTGGTTAGCCATAGTGAGATACACCAAAGCGTCGTCGTCCTCATTGCCATCATAATAGAAACTATAATTGGTAAAGGCTTTGCCCAAACCGTGATCGTAATAAATCATACTGGTAACGCCGTCGAAGCGAAAACCGTCGAAGCGATATTCTTCTAACCAATACTTACAGTTAGAAAGTAAAAAATTCAGTACTTGGGGCTTACCATAGTCAAAACAGCGGGAGTCCCAAGCAGGGTGTTTACCGCGCTCACCGCGGTGGAAGTAAAGATAGTCGGTACCGTCGAAGAGGCTGAGCCCTTCTGCCTCGTTGCTTACCGAATGCGAGTGTACAATATCAAGCAGTACACGTATGCCTAAGCCGTGGGCAGTATCGATGAGTTCTTTGAGTTCTTCGGGGGTGCCAAAGCGTGAACTCACCGCAAAGAAGTTAGCCACCTGATAGCCAAAAGAACCGTAGTAAGGGTGTTCTTGTATTGCCATCAGCTGGAGGGTGTTATAGCCCAAAGCTGCGATACGAGGTAGCACATAGAGGCGGAACTCTATAAAAGTACTCACGCGCTGGTGCTCGGTACTCATTCCTATATGTGCTTCGTAGATAAGCGGATGCGGGGTAGCTTTGGGGCGCGGGTGTTGCCAGTGGTAGGGGTGCTCGGGACACCACACTTGGGCGGAAAACACTTTGGTATAATCGTCCTGCACAGCGCGGGTTGTATGTGAGGGGAGGCGTTCGCCACTGCCTCCTTCCCATTCCACAAGTAGTTTGTAGAGCATTTCGTGGCGGAGGATATTAGCAGGAACACGCAATTCCCAGTCTTGGTCGTTTAGTTTAGTGAAAGAATAGTGTTTGTTTTTTTGCCAGTCGTTGCTATCACAAAGAAGAAAGATAGCCGTTGCATTTGGAGCCCACTCGCGTAGCACCCATTCTGTATGAGTACGGTGCAGACCGTAGTAGAGGTGCGAATTACAAGCATCAGCCAGGCACTTAGCGTCCCCTTGCACTCTATGAAGGACATCGATAAAGTGCTGATGCCTTCCCTGAATAACAGGGAGGTATGGTAGCAATAGTGGGTCGTTCATAAGGTTTGGTATTCTGGCTACGGAAAAGTCAAAAGATTGGCTTTTAGGTAAGTCAATTAAATTCGCCGTAAAATTAAAACAATATTTTGATAATTGCAAATTTTTTTGCAATTATTTTACAATAATTTTATAGTCTGTTATGATAAACTTATGTAGTTTAATAGAATACAAACACTTATAAAGTAGAAGACATCACTGTTAATGCTGTGTAAAAACAACTTTTTTATTACTTTTTACCCACATAAATATACCCCAAAGTGCCTATCAGCAGTAAATGTAAGTAAATAGCATACATCACCAGCTGGGGGTAATCTATCGTGTCGGCAAATTTGTATAGGGCAATTACCTGCGCTCCATACGGGATAAGCCCCTGCGCATAACAAGAGAAGATATCTAATACCGATGCCACACTGCGCAACGGTATTTTAAACTGTTCAGCAATCGTTTTGCTCGTCTTCGAAGCGATGAGAATAGCCACCGTGTTATTCGCCACGCACACATCGGCTACTGTCACCAAAAAGCCCATCCCTAAAAGAGCCGACGAGCCACTTTTGATGCGCTGAGTAATGAGGTTCATCAAAAACCGAATCCCGCCAAAATGCTCTACCAAAAACGCCAATCCTCCTATGATAAAGTATAAGAAGAAGGTATCAGCCATTCCCATAAAACCTTTGTGAATGTCGGTAGCAAACTGCAAGAAATGAAACTTGCCGTACGCAAACCCTATCACCCCCGAGATAAGAATACCTAAGAAAAGCGACACAAATACGTTTACCCCAAAAAGCGCAATTATCACCACTGCCACATAAGGCAAAATAAGCACAGCGTTAAAATCGCTATACAACTGATTGTGAAGGTGATTTTCGGCGTCAGGATTTCCTATCAACAGCAGTATGATAACCGCCAGAATCGCCATTGGTATCGCAATTTTAGCATTCGCCTTCATCTTTTCGTTCATCTGACATCCAACCGACTGTGTGGCGGCAATCGTCGTGTCCGAAATAAGAGATAGGTTATCGCCAAACATCGCCCCCGATAGCAGTGATGCGCCTATGAGTGCCGTGTTCGACTGGCTTTGGGTAGCAAGGTCAAACACTATCGGCGAAAGCGTCATAATAGTACCCACCGAAGTGCCCGTAGCAAATGAAAGAAACGATGCAATGATAAAAATCCCTACCGGGAAATACTCTGGCGAGATGTAATACATACCCATATTCACAATACTATGCGTACTTCCCAAAGCATTAGCCACCGAAGCGAATGCCCCAGCCAAAAGTGCAATCATACACATTTGTAGCACATTGCTATCACCCGCCCCTTTAAAGAACAATCCTATTTTCTCTTTCATAGGAGCTCGGTAGATAAGTAAAGCCACTACCACCGAAAAAAGTGCAATAATAGGAGCAGGTAGCGAGTAGAAGTTGTCGAAATACAACCCACTACCTAAAAATAATGCTACGAATACGAGCAGAGGAATAATACTGATGATAGTTGTTTTCTGCATAGTTATTGTCTGTTTTATAGCAAATCAAAATCACTTTTGTGTCCCTTCCCCCCTTCGCTTTTGCAGATTGTCCCCCTTCGGGGGCTCGGGGGCTTTATACTAACACTTGCCAATCTCCTTTATCTTTACCCTACCATAAAAATAAAAAAGCCTTAATTCACTACTGATGAATTAAGGCTCTTGTGCGGGTGAAGGGACTCGAACCCCCACGCCGTGAAGCACTAGATCCTAAGTCTAGCGTGTCTACCAATTTCACCACACCCGCAAATGATGAACGTTTCAATGATTGACGGCGCAAAAGTACAACAGTTTTTTTTAACTGCAAATTTTTTCCGTGTTTTTTTATCCTTAATCTCACCTTAGCCCCACCAATACATTAATTATCAGTTAAATTTATCAACCAAAAATCATTCCTTCATCTTGCCTTCCTCTTCCCGTCGCTACACTCCCCCTTTGAAGGTAGCCAGCGACAGCTGGGTATGTGTATCGCGAGAGCGGAGTATGTGTAAAAGGGGAGGTTTGTTTCCTTTTCCAGCTTGTCCCCCTTCGGGGGTTCGGGGGCTTACCGAATAAATGACTCGCCACATTCCCCCTTTTTCGTCATTCGTCATTCGTCATTCGTCATTCTCTCCCTTTTCCGTCGTACTCCCCCCTAGTGCCTATGGCCTAAGGCCTAGTGCCTCTTCCTCTTTCTTTCGCCTCGAAACCCCGTTTTTACCATCTTTATACTCGTTGTATCATATTATGAATCAACTTTTTATATACCCTTCCTATACCAATCGTCCAAGATTCGTATAAGCTTCCTATAAGCTCTCTATAAGCTAACCCCACCCATCTTACACCCTTTTTTCACCAAAACTTCTCTCAGCTCTCTTCCGAACTTTTCCGTTTCCTTCCGAAAACTCCTAATAGTCCCAATACATCACTTTTGCGGTACACACTTTGCCAAAGTTTTTGCCTGTGCGGCTCGCACCTTTGGCAAAGTTGATTACTGGTATTTCCGGTATTATTGGCATTATTGGTATTATTGGCATTATTGGCATTATTGGCATTCACCTCATTTTCTAAATATTTTTCTTCATTATTTATTGTCAATTACTAATTATTTTGTACTTTTGCACTTTCTAACACAACAACACCAATTTTCAACAACAAAAAAATGATTAAAATCACACTACCCGACGGCTCTGTAAAAGAGTACCAAAGTGGGATTACTCCCGCCGAAATCGCAGCCTCTATCAGTGAGGGACTGGCGCGTAACGTCCTTTCTGCCAGCTTCAATGGCAAAACCATAGAAACCGTTACCCCCCTGACGACCGACGGTAGTTTAACATTATACACTTGGGATAGTCCCGAAGGTAAAAAAGCTTTCTGGCACTCCTCAGCGCACATCTTGGCACAAGCGCTCGAAGAGCTCTACCCCGGCATCAAGCTCACCATAGGGCCTGCCATCGCCAATGGTTTCTATTACGATGTCGATTTCAACGGCAAACCGATTTCCGAAAAAGATTTTCCTGCTATCGAAGCTAAATTCTTGGAAATCGCTCGTGGCAAACACCCTTTCAAAATGCGCCCCGTGAGCAAAGCCGAAGCCTTGTCGTACTACGCAGGCAAAAATGAGTACAAAACTGAACTCATCGAAACCCTCGAAGATGGTACGATTACCTTCTGCGACCATAGCACCTTCACCGACCTTTGTCGTGGGGGGCATATCCCTAACACAGGCTTTGTAAAAGCCGTAAAAGTACTCAGCGCTGCTGGGGCTTATTGGCGTGGCGATGAGCACAACCCACAACTTACTCGTGTGTATGCTATCTCATTCCCTAAACAAAAAGAACTCACCGAATACCTCGAACTGCTTGAAGAAGCTAAAAAACGCGACCACCGTAAGCTCGGTAAAGAACTCGAACTCTTTACCTTCTCTAACAAGGTAGGTCAAGGTTTACCACTCTGGTTACCCAAAGGAGCTGCCTTGCGCGAACGCCTCGAAGCCTTCTTGCGCAAAGCCCAAAAACAAGCTGGTTACGAGCAGGTAGTTACCCCGCATATCGGTCATAAGAATTTATATGTAACCTCAGGTCACTGGGATAAATACGGAAAAGATAGTTTCCAACCCATTGCCACCCCTAACGAAGGCGAGGAGTATTTACTAAAACCAATGAACTGTCCGCATCACTGCGAGATATACAATTCACACCCTTGGAGTTATAAAGATTTGCCAAAGCGTTTTGCCGAGTTCGGTACAGTATACCGCTATGAGCAAAGTGGCGAGTTACACGGTTTAACCCGCGTGCGTTGCTTTACCCAAGACGATGCACACATCTTCTGTACTCCTGAGCAGTTAGACGACGAGTTCAAACACGTAATCGATTTGGTGCTCTATGTATTTAGTTCTCTTGGATTCGACAATTTTACCGCACAAGTATCGTTGCGCGACCCCGAAAACCCTACCAAGTACATCGGTAGTGATGAGAATTGGGCAAAAGCCGAAAATGCCATCATCAACGCTGCGAAAGAAAAAGGCTTGAGCTATGTAATCGAAACAGGCGAAGCCGCTTTCTACGGACCTAAACTCGATTTTATGGTGAAAGATGCCTTAGGCAGAAGCTGGCAACTCGGTACCATTCAGGTAGATTACAACCTCCCAGAGCGTTTCGACCTTTGGTATAAAGGCGCTGATAATGAAATGCACCGCCCTGTAATGATTCACCGTGCGCCTTTCGGAAGTATGGAACGTTTCGTAGCCATTTTATTGGAACACACCGCCGGAAACTTCCCATTATGGCTCAACCCGAGTCAAGCTATCGTACTATCATTGAGTGAAAAATATGAAAATTATGCTCAAAAAGTTTTGAGATTGTTAGAAAATTCCGATATTCGCACCCTGATAGACAATCGTGCTGAAACTATGGGCAAAAAAATACGCGAAGCCGAGACTCAAAAAATCCCGTATATGCTCATTGTTGGCGAAAATGAAGAGAAAGAAGGCACCGTATCAGTGCGCAAACGCGGTGGTGAGGATTTAGGAAGTATGAGCGTAGAAGCCTTCGCTAAACTCATCAACGACGAAGTTAACAAGAGTATTAAACAATTCCAATAGCCCTTCTCCCTCCCCTCGGGGGAGGGTTAGGGTGGGGATAAAATTTAAATAGCCATCATAAAAAAAAGTAACACACCGGGCAGAGATGACAAACAACCTCATCGTATCAATCGCGATATCCGCGTTCCTGAGGTGCGTTTGGTAGGGGAAAACGTCGAAGGAGGCGTATACCCCACTCGCAAAGCATTAGAAATTGCTAATGAATTAGAACTCGATTTGGTGGAAATTTCACCAAACGCCACGCCTCCTGTTTGTAAGGTAATCGATTATAAGAAATTCCTTTACGAACAAAAAAAGCGTGAGAAAGAGATGAAAGCCAAAGCTACCAAAGTAGTAATTAAGGAAATTCGCTTTGGTCCTCAAACCGATGACCACGACTATGAGTTTAAGAAGAAACACGGCGAGAAGTTCCTCAAAGAAGGCTCCAAAGTAAAAGCCTACGTATTCTTCAAAGGTCGCTCTATCATCTATAAAGACCAAGGGGAAATCCTCCTCTTGCGCCTCGCCACCGACCTCGAAGACTATGGCAAAGTAGAACAAATGCCTAAACTCGAAGGAAAACGTATGACGATGTTCCTCGCACCCTTACCCAAGAAAAAATAATCCCCTCCCTAACCCTCCCCCAAGGGGAGGATAAAAGTGAGGGCAAAAATAAACTCCCATAACTCCCCTCCTTGGGAGGGGCAGGGGGAGGACGGAATTATATCAATAAAAATCTAAGCAAATGCCAAAAATTAAAACTAAATCTGGAGCTAAAAAGCGTTTCAAGCTCACCGGCTCTGGTAAAATCAAGAGAAAACACGCGTTCAAAAGCCACATCTTAACTAAGAAAGCTAAAAAACGCAAGTTAGCACTCACCCACGCTACACTCGTTCACTCTAACGACGAAGCAAGCGTGAAGAAACAATTAGGCTTAAAATAATTGTTTAAATAGTAGGAAATTAATAACCGTGGAGTAGGTACCCCTAAGAGTTTGTTTTAAGCACAAACCACCTGCTACAAAAATTAAAAAAAGGAATTTATGCCAAGATCAGTAAATGCTGTAGCTCGTAGAGCTCGTAGAAAAAAAATAATGAAGCAAGCCAAAGGTTTCTTTGGCCGCAGAAAAAACGTTTGGACGGTAGCCAAAAACGCTGTTGAGAAAGCAATGCAGTACGCTTATCGCGACCGCCGTAACAAGAAGAGAACCTTCCGCGCTTTGTGGATTGTGCGTATCAACGCAGGGGCTCGCTTGCACGGATTGTCTTACTCTCAATTTATGGGTAAACTTAAAGCAGCTGATATCCAGCTCAACCGTAAAGTTCTTGCCGATTTGGCAATGAACCACCCCGAAGCGTTCAAAGCTATTGTAGAAAAAATAAAATAAACGTTTAACTAAAGATATAATTCCGTATAGAAAAAGCGACTCCTCAGGAGTCGCTTTTTTATTTTTCTTGTTACGGTCTTTCTGATATTCCACCTGCCTGTGCACTTATTTCGCCCATTTCCTTTTGTAGTCAAAGCCGGCATTGAGCAATATTTTTTCCTTGTGCAGGTCTTCTAAATAGGCTAAATCGTTGTTGTAAAGAGGTTTGCTGAGGCATTCTACAGCTACGGGCTTGCCTTCTTTGGGCTCTAACAAAATATCGATAGTATAACCCCCAAACTCGTAGTCCATAGTGATACGCTGGTCGGGGTATTTTTCTTTGAGCTGACGGTAGGTTTGTTCTTTAAAAGCACTTTTACTTTGCTGGTCGATATCGGTGTGTTTGTGTCCGTAGAGGTCGAGTTCCGATAGGACTTCACGACGAAGGACATCATTGCCGTCGCTTACGGCACGGGCGTAGGCGAGGTAGGCGTAGAGCACAGCGCGGCGGTTGTTAGCGCCTTCTTGAGCTAAAGCCTCTTTATAGGTTGCTAACAATTCTTCGGGGATAGAGTTGCACACGTATATCTGTTCCTTGGCACGAGTGATAATCACGTTCAGCAGTTTGTAGCCTTTGGAGAAGTTCAGCGGACCAAAACTCTGTACGAACTTGCCTCCTTTCTTCTTACCATAAGTTACCGATAAGATGATGATATCGCGCTCGTCTCCTTGTATGTTCTCCAAGTTCTTGATAAAGAGTCCTGCTTGCTCTAAGGCGTTGATTTTCTCTCGGAAAGCTGTTTGGGTAGGGTCGTTTTGCTTTTGGAGTATCTGTTTGCGTATATAGTTGCGCTGGGTGATGTTGAAGGTCGCAATCCCCACCGATGGGTAAGTACCGTCAGGACGAAGCTCTATTTGTGAGAGGATACGCAACACTTCGGCGGCTTCCTCACGGTTGATATGCTCATCAAATGTGCCATTTACCTGAGTGAAATGAATAGGGATACGATTTTCGGTGCTGGGTAACGGACGCAATCGGGCGTTGTAGAAAGCGTGGTTAGAAAAATCAATCAGATAAGGGTGTTTAGAACGATAGTGAAAATCTAAATGGTTCTTACTGAATTGGTATTCCAAAGCGTAATCCAAGAGCGACTCTATGTTCAGCATCGCATTTTTGTAGGTGAGGACTTCATCTTCTTCCTCGTTGTCGTCCTCATCTTCAGCACTACCGTCGAATACTTTGCTAAAGTAGTTAGACGGCGGCATTTGGTGTTCATCACCTGCGATGATAATCGTCTTGCCTTTGAGCATAGCCGGCAGATTGTCTTCGAGTTTCAGCTGACTTGCCTCGTCAAACACCACATTGTCGAAATAGAAATTCTTGCCCTCAAACAGATTGCAACAAGCATCGGGGGTGGTGAGGATAATAGGGAAGAAACTCGTAAAGAGGTCGGTGTCCTTCATCGCTATTTGTCTCAAGGTAAGGCGGTTGTGTTTTTCACTTTTGCGTTTGTTGTAGAGGTTCGCCACAGTGAGCTCTTTGTTGGTCTCTTCAAACGTTTTTACAGCTTTGCGTTGCTGGGTATTCCAGTAGCCCTCGATAAAATCTTTTTGGGTAGAGGCAAAGTAGTGTACTTTCTTTTTAAAGTCGGCATAATCGCGCTCGTTGAAGTTCAGCGTATCATCGGCATTTCGTTGTAAGAGCAAGGTGTAATAGGCGTAGAGGAAGGAAGCTTCCCAATGCGTTACTTTGGTAAGTGATAAAACAATGCGCTCTTGGAAATCGTTAAGCGATTGGAAGAATGCAAACCACTCATACTGTGCTACCAAAGGCTGTGCAGGGTCGGCTTGATAGCTGTTGTAGGTTGCCAAACTACGGGTGATAAAGGCTTCAAACTCGGCAAAGGTATTGCCAAAATTGATAGCATCGAGCCAACTGTCAGCTTCTATCCGGTTTTTAAGCGATTTTACTTCGCTTATGAGCTTGTCTAAATCGGCGTTTACAAACGAGCGTTCGTAGTAATTCAGTAGGTCTAAGGCAGCAAAATCAGCATTGACTTTGCTGTCGAAATCGGTTTGCGCTTGGGTGATGGCAGGAGTGTATTCGGCGATAACAGTTTTGTTGAGCAATAAGTTATCCGAAATAGCAATCGACGAAAAATTGCGGTGCAAACTGAGCGCTTTAATCGCTGTACAGAGTTCTTGCAAGCGTTTTTGGGTTTTCAGCACCTGCTTTTTCTCAGAAGAAAAGAGTGCCGAGAGTTTGTAGAAAAATCCTTTGGTCACCTCTGGTTGATACACAGGTGAAGTAGGAGGGAGGGTAGCAGTAATCAGCTCATACTCATTGCGATATTGCGCTAAGGTATCCAACTGTTGTATAAATTCTTCTTTGCGTTTGTGCAAGTAATAGGCTTTATAAACGGCTATTTGTTGCTGGATAACCTCCCACTGTTGTGCGTATTGCTTGAAGGCTTCAGCGAGTTGTTGTTGGGTGTTAAACAGATTGGTAGCGGTGAGTTTTTTGGGGTTGAACAGATGATTTTGGGCGTAGGGTGCATATCGCTGATAGAGTGCCTCACCTTGTTGCCAAAGGGGTGCGAGAGAGGCAAATTCTTCATCGGTAAACTGAAAGGAAAAAGCCGAGAGGTCGAGTTCTTCTCTATCTGTTTCGTAGCGCATTAGCTCCGCCATTACATCTGTCCACGACAGTTGGTTGAGGAGCGGTTGGTTGAGTTTGTGGTGAATAGCATTGATATCTGTTGTGATTTTGCGCATTGCTTGCACTTGTTCGGCAAGGAGATTTTCGAGGAAGGCTGGTGTTTCTTTTTTAAACTCGGCATTATCTATATGGTTACGCACAGCATCAACAATGAACCTACGGTCGGCAATAGCATCTTTTATCATTGTACAATACCTGCCCAAACCTTTGTTTTGCAAGACGTTGTAGAGCACTTCGAGGGCTGTTTGTTTCTCGCAGACTACTAATGTTTTCTGTTTGTTTTCCAAAGCATTGATGAGAATCGCCGTGAGCGTTTGGCTCTTACCCGTACCTGGGGGACCTTGAATAAGTATTTTCTGTTGACTTTTCAGCGATTCCAAAATCGACTGTTGAGAGGGGTCGGTTTCAATAGCGCTCAGCGATTGGAATTGTTCATTGGCTGTTGCCTGCAAAGGTACAAATTCCTTTTTCAGCGATTCGTAATCGTTGATGATGTTCTGCTTTTGCACTTCAAAGAGGGAGAGGATACCGCATTTTTCTATAAAAGCATCGCCTTTGTTAGGCAAAAGTTCCTCGTACTCCGCTTTGGTTTTTAGGGGGAGAATTTCGGTATAGTTGTTCAGCAGGAAATCCAAGTTTTGGGTAACTTTCAGTTGGTTGAGGATATCCGAGCAAAGAGAATGCAATTCAGGTTTATCGATTTTGCCGTCTTCTAGCATCTCGTCGGGGATAGGTTTAAGGCTTACGCCCGAATCATTTTGCAGGTGGTTGATGAGCACCTCATTTAGGTAGATAGGGTCTTCCTCGCTACGGCTTATTACCCACGTATTCATTTGGTTAGCTGGCTTTATCTTCACCGACCAAATCAGGATAGGCGCAGCTGTTAGTTGTCCGTCGCCCATATCCCGACGCAACAGTATGGGGAAACCAAAGCCCAGTGTGTTCACCCCTTTTTCCGAAGTGATAACCTCGCTTTGGAACATCAGGTTTTCGATACTATCTACGAGTTTTCCCAGCGCTACTTCCCTTGTACCCTTTTCTTTTACTGATTTTCCTTCTTCTTTTTCATTCACTTTTACGGCTTGTCCCTCTTCGGGAGTTCGCGAGCCAGCTCCTCTATGATCAATATCAGTACTTTCGGTATCGTGAATAGAAAACGAAAAGTTGAGGTTGCGTAAGGTCAGTAAGTCGAGAATAAAGCGTTCGGGCAAGCTCTTGAAGATAGCCGAGAGACGTGCGATATCAAATTTATAGCGCGAAGCACCAGGAAGTGCATTGAGGTGCACGCCACGACGGTTACCCACTTTCAGTTTGTTTTGCAGAGCAGTAAATACTTCTTGGTTCATTTTTCAGTGCTAAAAGAGGAAGTGTTTTATTTCTTGTTTTTATAGAAAAGTTCAGAATGGCTACCTATTCTTTGAAGTATAATAGCCATATTTTCATCGTTTTGTTCCCAAATCAGTAACAAATCAGACTCTATATGGCATTCCCAACAACCTTTGTAATTTCCTGTTAAGAGGTGTGGAAGGTTTTTCTTGGGAATACCTTCAGTTCCTTTGTACATCAGGATTTTTATGATTTCTTTTATAGTCTTTTTCTTAGCTTCCTGATTAGAGAATTTTTTGTATTCTTTTTTATAGGTAGTTGTTATAAAAATAGAATATTTAGGAATTTCTTCTTGCTCCGTATTATTCATTGTCTAAATCACTAAATAATTCATCAAGATTTTTATAACCTTTTAGTAGTCCTTCTCTATACTCTCTTCTTCCCTCCTCAATAGCTCTTATAGTTTCCTCGTTAGGAATATACTCCTCTACGGGTTCAGCTACTACAGTAGGTTCGGCAATTACGTTGTATTTCTTGAAAAGTGATTCAAACATAGGAGCATTTTCCTTAGGAATACTCACATTATAATTAACCATTTCGTTATATTTTACAGTTCTCATATTTCTTTTTTTGGCAAAGATAATGCATAATTACCAAATCACCAAATTCCTCTCCTTAGTCCTTAGCCCACTTCATTTGCTAATTTCCTAAATAAAAATCCTTTGTGAGCGACTTGTACGCCTCAGTATAAACCCCACGTTCCTTCTCAATAATAAGCACATCGATAGGATAAGAGGAGAGCTCTTTTCTACTCAGTAGTAGCATACTCCGTTTTAGTTCAGCCGTAGCATTGCCTCGCGTATGAGTGATTTTCTGAGGAAAAAGACCATAACCCGACGCAAGAGCGATAAACCCTTCGGTTTCGCTATAAGGCAAAATAACACTAAAAACACCCTCGTCCGTCAGTAATTGGCTTACCCCTTCTAAGAGCTCCGAAAACGAAAGCGTATCAGTAAACCGAGCTGTGTTGCGCGCTTTTTCAGTTGTTTTATAATCAGCGGTATAGAAAGGCGGATTAGAGATGATAAGGTCGTACACTTCATCTATCTCCAAAGCAAATTCCTGAAACGAAGCGTGATAGCAAAACAAGCGGTCGCCCCATTGGCTCTCTTCGAAGTTTTCCGTGCATTCTATATAGGCTTTTTCATCTATTTCCACGGCGTCAATCACAGGAGCGTCAGAGCGTTGAGCTAACATTAGCGACAATAAGCCCGTTCCCGCCCCAATATCCAGTATACTTTTAGGATTCTCAATAGGCGTCCACGCCCCCAATAGCACTCCATCAGTGCCTATCTTCATTGCACTTTGTGCTTGCTTTACGTTAAATTGCTTAAACTTAAATATCATATTCTCTTTGCTCCTTCCTCCGAGGTTATCAGTTTTTAATACAAAAAAGTCGTTCTACCCCTTTTTCAACCTCTTTTTTTTAATTCAAGCAAAGATACAAAATAATTACCAATCAGCAACCCCCTTCTGAATATTTTTTTGACTTTCAGAGTTGGTACCAGTCACATAGGAAATATATTCTACCTATCTACTAATAAAGCAGAATATATTACCATAAAATTCCCTTTTTATAGATTTCCACCTTTCAAAAAAGCACCTTTTATCCTATACCAATCTTCCAAGATTCGTTCAAGGTTCGTATAAGGTACCTATATCATAGTATATTTTTCTTTTTGAAAATCCCTATTTTATTCTTTTTAAAAACTACCCGTGCGGCTCGCACTTTCATTTCCTAATTCTCTAATTTCCCAATTTTCTAATTTTCTCCCCTGCCTAGTGCCTATGGCCTATGGCCTGAGGCCTCACATCTATCGCTTTTTCGTCGCCTTTCCTAGTGCCTATGGCCTATGGCCTGAGGCCTCACATTTAATTTTCTAATTTTCAAATTTGTATATTAAAAATTGTTTTTGTAGTTTTGCACCCTCAGTGAAGAATTATATAATAAAATAAGCATACAATGATATATTATTCTATTCTCACAATAAGCGTAGCCTACCTCATTTATATACTTGTAATGCAGGCAACTACCAACTTAAAAAGAGAAAAATCCATTGAAGAAAAACGCCAAAAATGGCAAAATGCTTTGGTAGACGAAGAATATACCAAAGACAGAATTATGGAGCTCATCAAAAGTGAATACGGTGAGCCCACCACAAGTTCCGTCGAAAAAGGCGTATATACCGAAGGTATGCCCGACTTTTTGGTGAAAATGGCGCTCGGTAAGCCGTTAGAAGTCCAAAGTGCAGGATTCAAAGGCTCTACTACCGAACGTTGGCACTACAAAACCCTTACCCTCACATTCCAAAATAACAAACTCATCGGCTGGGAAAGCCACGATAACACCTCTCAAAAACCAAGATTATAATGTTAAAGGATTACTACGAAATATTAGGAGTTAGCCAAAAGGCTTCTGACGACCAAATACGCGACGCCTACAAAAAGCTCGCAAAAGCCTATCACCCCGATAAACATCAGGGCGACGATTTCTTTGCCGAAAAATTCAAAAGCCTACAAGAAGCTTACGCAGTCCTTTCCGACCCCGAAAGTCGTAAAGACTACGACGCCGACCTCGCCGCCGAGTTAAAAGGACAAAAGAAAACCGAAGAACCCAAAAAGCAAGCTAAAAAGAAAACCTCACAAAAAAATAGCAATAGCGCCTCCTCAAAAGCCCGTACCGTAAAGGATTTGCCCTCTTTGATAGATATTTATTTCGAACAGAAAATCGCTACCGTAAAAACCCGTAAAGAGTACGACACTTTTTTAGCATCTCCCAAAAAAAAGTACTCCTCTTGGGTGAAAATTGTGCTTGTAGTCCTTGTCATCATTTTAAGCACCATCTTGCTAAACCCCTCTTTCGGTCTCCTAAAAGGACTTTTGCCTTAATTAAGCACAGTTGATAAATATAAATTGAATAATCAATAAAATTTGCGATATACACTTTGTCAAAGTGCTAAGCCTTTGATAAAGTCTATCAATGAGTCAAAAACTTAATTTTTGATTAATTTCTATAGCCCAAGCCATACTTCACTTTAACGAACGACAAAATTCAACTATCAGCAAACATAGATTTTACAGCTGTTGCCTTGGATACTTTTCGTTATCAATACGAAAACAACGAGGTATACCACCGCTTTTGTACCCTATTGAACTGCCTTCCTAATAAGGTAAACACACTCGAAAAAATACCTTTTCTTCCTATCGAATGTTTTAAAACTGAAAAAGTGTACTGCGGTCACACCACACCTCAGCAGGTATTCACCAGCAGTGGTACAACAGGCACACAAACCTCCCGACACTATGTGAAAGAACTTAGCTTGTATGAACAAAGCTTCCGTAAAGGCTTTGAACATTTCTATGGCAACGTTGAAGATTATGTAGTTTTAGCCCTTCTTCCCTCGTATTTAGAACGCACCGGCTCTTCCCTCATCACTATGGTAGCCGACCTTATTGAGCGCTCAGGTAGTGAGTATAGCGGTTTTTATCTCAACGAATACGACCGCTTAGCCCAGCGTTTGCAAACCCTTGATGCTTCGGGCAAGAAAGTACTGCTCATAGGGGTATCCTTTGCGTTACTCGACCTTATAACCGAGCATACTTTCTCTTTAAAAAATACGATTGTAATGGAAACAGGAGGTATGAAAGGTCGTCGTAAAGAACTCGTGCGCGAAGAGTTGCACGCGCTCCTCTGCAAAGGCTTTGGGGTAGAAATGATTCACTCCGAATACGGAATGACCGAACTGCTCTCGCAAGCCTATTCTGCTGGTAAGGGGATTTATAAGTGTGTACCTTGGCTAAAAGTCCTTATACGCGATACGAATGATGCGTTGAGCTATTTGCCTACTGGCAAAACCGGCGGACTTAATATCATCGATTTGGCTAATAGAGAGTCGTGTAGTTTTATTGCTACTCAAGATTTAGGAAGATTGCATTCTAATGATACTTTTGAAGTATTAGGACGCTTCGACAACGCCGATATTAGAGGTTGCAATTTACTCATTAGCTAATTTGCGTCGCTACACTTTGCCAAAGTTGCCTGTGCGGCTCGCACCTTTGGCAAAGTTTATTGCCCGTGCGGCTCGCACCCTGAAGACCTCAAAGCCATTGCGCTCTCAAAAAAGCAAGGCAACCTCGGTATGGTTACAAGCAATGACGATGTTTTTAAAGAAATCCAATATTTTAGAAGTTCAAAACAACAACCTATATCTTGAGAATAAAATCTATAATAATAAGAAGTATAAGATTTTTTACTCAAAAAGTCGCTTTTGCGGCTTGTCCCCTTCTCTTCGGAAAGTCTGCGAGAGCAGAGTATGTGAGGAACGGGGGTAGGTTTCTAAATGTGAACACCCTATCCGATTAACAAAAATCTTCCCTACCTATCGCTTTTGCGTCGCTTTCCTAGTGCCTATGGCCTGTGGCCTAAGGCCTTACATCTAATTTCCCAATTTCCCCATTGAATCTTTCATTTTTTCAATTTCTTTTTGAGTCTCTTCTACAATTTTAGTATCTACCCCTGCCTTTTCAGCACCGCGTTGTATTTCAGTTTTAATCTCATCGGTAGCATCGCGCAGTTGGCGCATTGTCTTTCCTAAACCACGCGCAATACTTGGGAGCTTGTCAGCCCCAAAAAGGATTAAAACCATAAAAAGTATGAATATAATTTCTGAAAACCCCATAAAATCAATTAACAATTGATAATTAACGCTATGGCCTATGACCTACTGCCTATGGCCTATTCACTGCAAAATTACATTTTTTTTGTCATAAAACAGCAAATATCATATTTTTTTTATACTTTTGCCCGTATGAAAAAGGTAAAATATTATTACGACCCCGATACGCTCTCGTATAAACGCATCTTCTCCCGAAAGCGTACAAAGGTGCGCAATGCTTTGATTTTTCTTACAGCTGCTGCACTCTTCGGGATTTTATTCTCTTTTATAATGATTAACTCGCGCTTGTTTTTCACCCCCCGCGAGGTGGTATTAGCACGCGAGATTAAAACCTATGAAACCAACTACCAAATCCTGAACAAAAAGATGGAATTGGCGGAAGATGTGCTTGCCGACCTTGAAGAACGCGATAATAATATGTACCGCCTTTACTTCAACGCTCCTATTATCCCCGATAGTGTTCGCAAAAGCCTCAAAGACCCTAACCGCTATAAAAACCTCGAAAAATACGGAAACTCCAAACTTGTTGCTAATACAAACAAACGCTTAGACATTTTGCGAAAACAGTTGGTCGTACAGTCGAAATCGTTAGATGAGATTGCTAAACTTTCTAAGGCAAAGGAAAAATTCCTGTCTTCTATTCCTGCCATTCAGCCTATTAATAATAAAGATTTAAAGCATATGGCATCGGGATATGGTTGGCGTATCGACCCTTTTACCAAAGCGCGTAAGTTCCATTATGGTATGGACTTCACTGCACCCCAAGGCACTCCTGTATATGCTGCGGGCGATGGTGTAGTAGCACGTGCCGATAGCAATGCCTCAGGTTATGGTAACCACATTCGCATCGACCACGGTTATGGCTATGTAACTCTCTACGGACACCTTTCGGCTTACAATGTGCGTGCAGGACAACACGTCAAGCGTGGCGACCTCATAGGAAGGGTAGGAAGTACCGGTCGCTCGGAAGCTCCACACCTGCACTACGAAGTGATAAAGAACGGCGAACACATCAACCCGATACACTTCTATTATGGCAACCTCACCCCGAGCGAATACACCGAGATGCTACACGTTTCTACCCAAGAAAATCAATCGCTTGACTAAGATGATTGGAAATAGTATTTTGTTAATTAAACCCATATGACTCACCATAATCTTCCCCAGAATTGGGACTTCTTTATGTGCCATATCGAAGACGTCCCAGCTTCTATACGCACCAATTTAGCCTTGTTTGAGCTTGCTCCTCTCGAGGGCTTATCGCAACGTTTACAGTTTTATATAAAAATGAAAAATCCTACCTCTGATGGATTTCCTTCAAAGGAGGAGTATCCTATCCTCTGTGATATAGAAGATGCCATAAACGAGAAAGCCGAAGCCACAGGAGCAGTATTGGCAGGTGTGGTAAAATCCGAAGGCTTTTTAGAGCTTTGGTTTTACTGTAATAATGTGGAAGTTTTAGCACAGACTTGCGAAGAAGCGTTACAAGCTTTTGAGGGGTATAAATCGGGATATAATACCGCTGAAGATGCCCAATGGGAAGATTATTTCGACTTCCTTTATCCTGATGAGTTTTCTTATCAAACGATGCAGAACAGAAAAGTGCTAATGCAACTTGAGAAGAAAGGAGATAAGATGGAAGTGCCTCGTGAAATCGACCATTTTATCTACTTCAAAAGTGAGGCACAACAACGAGGTTTTGCCGACAAAGTAGCCGAAAAAGGCTATAAAGTGCGTTTGAGTGATGAGAAAACAGTAGAGGAACGAAAATCCGAAGGACATACTTTTCCTTACACCGTCGAAGCCACACGTGAGGATAGTCCGTTAGATATCAATAATATCGTATGGGAACTGATAGAGCTCGCCTCTTCTTTTGAAGGAGAATACGACGGCTGGGGCTGTGTGAATGTAACTGATAACTGATAATTTCTTAGAGAAATGGATATTGTATTACCCGATAAACTATATTACACCATAGGAGAAATAGCAAAGGCTTTCAATGTGAATGCTTCTCTTATTCGCTTTTGGGAAAAGGAATTTTCTATTATCAGCCCGAGAAAGACGAGTTCGGGAAGCAGGAAATTCTCTCCCGATGATGTTAAGAAACTCCAGCTCATCTATCATTTGGTAAAAGAACAAGGCTACACCCTTGAAGGAGCGCGTCAACGTCTTAAAGAAGACAAGCAGAAACCTCTTACAAACCTTGATGTGGTTACAAAGTTAGAGCGTGTAAAGCAAATGCTTATTGATATCAAAGAAAATCTTGAATAACAAAAAAGCTGTACGATGTAACTATACTCGTACAGCTTTTTTAGGAAAAAACATCAATATTAATTTGTATCTATTTCCAAAGAATCACTAAGGTTTCTTCAGAGGATAGGCGAGCGGTGTTAGCTGTTGCACTTCCTCCCTTATCAGCAAAAACGACCGAAGGATTTACTCCTTTGGGGTAGCGCAATGCCACTGTGGTAGCTTGTGGGCGTTTGTTAATGAGGATAGTGAGATATTGATTGCCTTTTTGCATCGTATACATTTGCACTCCTTTTTGGTAAGTTTCAAACTGAAAAGGGACTGCAGCTTGCGCTTCGGCGAGTAGCAAACGCGAAAGCGCTTCCCCTTTGCCACTGCGCAAAGCACCCATACCCAATAGCGATGGAAACCAAAAGGTCTCTCCCCTCATAAAGCGATGTCGCGTTGCCAACACACTATTCCCCTCTTGGGTTACTATTTGCCCTTGAGTATTGTAGATACTCCCTTTCCAAAGGTGGGCGGGCAGGGGTGCGTTTTGGTAATTTACACTAAAATCGGTAGGGAGGCATTTTACTTCTTTCAGCGCTCCCCCCAATACATCTTGTAGCGGAAATCCTGTGTGATGTAGGGCAAACATATTTTCGTCATAGAACGCACTGAGTCCTTCCATTATCAGTTTGCCGCCATTGCGTACAAAGTTGCGCAGGGGTTCCCAATAACGCGACGGGAGGCTTATTTGTCCTGATAAAATAATGGTTTCGCCTTTGTAAGAAGCTTTGTTCCAGTTGAACTCATCAAAGCACTGAAACTGACTATTGATACCGTTTTCAAGTAGGGTTTCATACATTGCAAACGCCGATTTCATAGCTCCTCCCGTGTTTCTGCCCTCGTAATCATTGTTGGTATTATCATTTAGTTGTGCTTTCTTTTCTACCCAAAGTGTTTCGCGGGTATAGAGGATATGAATGTTGGCTACTACGGGTTTAAATTTGCTGATATTGATTTTTCGGAGTGTTTTGGCAACTTCGGAGGCAGCAATGAGTCGGTCGGTAGGTTGGTTTTGGAAATCTACGAGTGCCCATTCGCCTGCTTCATCACCCACAGCACGGGGGTTTAAGCACCAAAACAAGATGTGTTCAGCACCGTTGCCAATACTCGTCCACAGCCATTGGGTAATTTCTTCTTTGGTAGGGCAGAAGGCTTTATAACCGCTATAAGTGTTGTTACCTCCTTGCAATTCGGTTACCCAAAAAGGCAATTCGCCTGCTCCCGAACGTATGATAGCGCAATTCGCCCCCAAAGCTGTAGCGTACTGATTTCTGTGAAACATTGTGTAATGCCAACTGGGGTGAGCAGAAGCGCCTAACGAATTGAGGAAGTTGCGCCAAGCGGGGAAGTTGTATTCGGCAATATTGCTGAATATTTGGTGAGAATTGACGTGCAAATAGGCGTTAGGGTCGTATTTTTTTACCTCATTGGCAATCCATTGCAGGTACCAAGTGTTGTAGTATAGCAAGAATTGTTGAGGGGTGAAATCTACTATTCGTGGGTATCCTTTGCTGTTGTAGGCAGTAGGTTGTAGTGTTTTGAGCCATTCACTTTTTTGGGTATTGGCAAAAGTGTCGTTAGGCACCCAACCTCCTGTACCAGGTTCGTTCATCAGCACCCAACCATAGAGGGCAGGTGAGGTTTTGAAATGGGTTACTACTTGCTTGATATAGGTAGCAATTTCTTGTAGATGCGACTGCGAATAAGGGTGCTTAAACCCACCTAATGAATTGTCGGGGGCAGCGGGGAAGAGCGTGCCTACAATCTTCACATTGTACCGCTCTGCTGCTTTAAAAGCCTTGTCGAACAGCAAGAAATCCCAAGTACCGTCGGGGCGCTTCATATAGTTTTCGAACATACGAATGCGACAACAGTTCATTTGGTGCTCGCTGAGGAGTTTGAACCAAGTATTTATCTCCTCATCAGTTTGCCCAGGTTCGATAAATACCTGTGCACCAATGGGTGATACATAGGGTTGCGCTTTCACAGTGGTAGTGATGGAGGCAATCCCAAGGCATAAAAGGTATATACAATTTTTTAAAAACATACAAATACTTTTTTGGTGGTACATTTTGTGGTGCAAAGGTAAGGCGATAAAGAGTTTATCCACTTATCTTTTCTTTTAGAAAACTTATCAAATTAGCTTATACGCTTCACATTTCACTTTCCCCTTTCAAATACTCTCTCGGTGAGGCGTTGTAGAACTTCTTAAACGAGCGACTGAAATTCGATAGCTCTTGGTAACCCACCTTATAGGCTACTTCCGAAATGTTCAAATTGCCTTGCTTCATCAGTTGGGCAGCGGCGGTCATACGTATTTGTACAATCACGTTGTAAGGGGTGGTGTTCATAATGGCTTTTACCTTTTTGAAGAGTTGGTTAGTGCTCATATTTAGGGCATCGGCGAGGGCATCAATACCAAACTCGGGGTCGCTGAGGTGTTCCATTACAATGTTATTCACTTTATCTACAAACTCTTTTTTCCAAGGTTGCCCGATGAGTTTTTCGCGGTACACATTCAGGTCAGATGAGGAGCTGTACTGTTCCCACAGCTTCTTGCGAGAAAGCAGTATATTTTCGATGCGTTTGCTGAGGATTTTAGCCGAAAAAGGTTTGGTGATATAGTCTTCTACACCCAAACTATACCCCTCTACCACTTGCGATTCCTTGTCTAAGGCAGTGAGCAGAATGATAGGGATATGGTTTGTTTTTTCGTTGGCGCGCAGTTCTTTTACCATTGAAATACCATCGCGTTTAGGCATCATAATATCCGATACGATAAGGTCGGGGATATGGGCAATTGCCAATTCTAAGCCCTCTTCACCATCGCGTGCCAATAGTACGTGGAAATGCTCGTTGAGAATGTGCTGTATATAATCGCGCATATCATCGTTGTCTTCCACTACCAAAATAGTCTCTTCCTTGTCGGTTGCATTTTCTTGTGGAGCTATTTCTTTTACTGTTTGGGTAGTGTCTATCTGTTGCAAGGTGATAGACGCCTCGTCGTGGAGTTGTGGCACATCTAAAATAGGCAACAATACCGTGAAGGTAGCCCCTTGTTTTTCTTCACTTTCTACCTCTATATGTCCTTGGTGTAGGTCGACGAGGTCTTTGGTGAAGGCGAGCCCTAAGCCAGCCCCTTCGTTGTGGAGTTCTTTTTGGCGTTTGCCTTGCAAGAAAGCGGTAAAGAGCTGTTTTTGTTCTTCTTTGGAGATGCCAATGCCCGTATCGGCTATCTTTATTTGCAAAAACTTCTGCTGATTTTGCATCACAGTGGCAATGAGCACCGTGATTGCACCTTTTTCGGGGGTGTATTGGAAGGCATTTCCGATGAGATTGTAGAGAATTTTGTCTAATTTATCGGCATCAAAAGGCATCCACAAGCTGGGCATTGTACTCTTGATAGTGTATTGTATTTGTTTTTCTAAAGCCAGATAAGCAAAGGTTTCACTCACTCCTTTCACAAATTTCACTACATCGTCGTATTGTAAATTCAGCTCTAATTTGTTCTTTTCTAACTTCCTAAAATCGAGTAATTGGTTGATGAGGCGCATCAGTTTTTGGGCGTTGCGCAACATCATTGTATATTTCTCTTTGTGTTGCTTAGGAGAATTCTCATCATCTACCATTTGGTTTAGCGGACCTACAATCAGCGAAAGCGGTGTTTTGAACTCGTGAGAGATATTAGAGAAAAAGTTGGTTTTCATCTCGTTGATTTCGTACATACGCTGGGCTTCCAATTGCGAGATACGCAGGTTCTGCTTGTCTCTTTCCTTGATGGTGTAATACTTCACGATAAGCACGAGCAAGCCCACCCCCAGCAAGGCATAGAGGATATAAGCCCAAGTTGTTCGCCAAAGCGGAGGGGCTACTACTATCTTAATTGTAGTAGGTTTTTCGCTCCACACCCCGTCGTTGTTAGTGGCTTTTACTTTAAAGATGTAAGTGCCTGGGTTGAGGTTTGTATAGGTAGCGATACGCTCGGAAGCATCGTAAATCCAATCGCTATCAAAACCTTCGAGCATATAGGCGTATTGGTTTTTGAAAGAAGCGCGGTAGTTCAATGCCGAAAAACGGAACGATATTACTGATTGCCAATGTTTGAGGTGAATGCTTTGGGTCTCGTCTATTACCTTGGTGAGCACCCCTCTTTCTTCTGGTCGTACCGATTTGTTGAATATTTGAAAATCGGAAATTACTACTTTGGGTTGGGTTTGGTTAAGGGTAAGCTGTTGAGGATAGAAAGTATTAAAACCGTCTTTTCCTCCAATAAGCAACTCGCCGTCTTTGGCTTGTGCAAAAGCCCCTAATTGAAAGCCCGAATTTTGCAATCCGTCGTACTCGTTGAACACTTGAAACTGTTGGCTTTTTGGGGTGTATTTCAGTACTGCCGAAGGGGTACTCATCCACAGATTGCCACTATTGTCTTCTGCTAAACCGAAAATAGGGTCGCCATAGTCGGTGCCTTTACGGCGAATGAGTTCAAAACGTTCGGTTTTCTTGTCGAACTTGTGTAGCCCTCCTTTGGTGCCTATCCACAAGGTGCCGTCTTTGCTCTCGTGGATAGCCGTAATAAAGTCGTTGCTCAGGGCGTGTGTGTTGTTTTTTAGGGCTGTATAGGTGTGTTTGAGTTTTAGGTCGCGGGTGTAACAACGCAAGCCTTTTTCGGTGCCTACCCACAAAAGGAGGTCTTGGTCGCGGTGAATTACGTGGGTTTTATCTTCGGGGTAGATAATGTTTTTACTTTCGAATAGCGGGATAAAAACACCCGTAGCAGGCTGGTAGTTGATTGCCCCCAACTCGGTAGCAAGCCAAAAGGAATTATCCCAATCTTTGGTAATTTGATAGACGTTGCGGTAGGTGTAGTTCGTACCAGTAGGCATTGGAATGGGCACCTGACTAAAACTGTTGGACGAAGGGTTGTACTTAATGAGATAATTGGCGTAGTTGCCTATCCAAATATTGCCTTCGGCATCTTCACAAAAAGCCTGATAGAGCTGAGTATTGGGGTTGTAGGACTGGTTGCTAAAAGCGGTGAGTGTCTTTCTGTCGGGATTGAGTTTATCAATATGGTTTAAGCCACCTAACCAGAGGTTGCCTTTGCTGTCCTTAAAGATAGCGCGCACTTGCTTTTCCGAAAGAAAATTCTTGTACCTCACCCATTTGAATTGGGCAGGGGTAGGACTAAAATAGTAAATCCCTGAGGCGGTACTCACCCACATCAGCTGACTTTTATCTCGGTAGATGTGATTCACACTTTCATTAGCGAGTTGCGGGTTTTGCAAGTCGGTAATGGAGTGAGTGTTTTTATTGAGGAGTTTGATGCCCTCGTTGGTCTCTATCCAAATGTTGTGCTGACCGTCATCGGCAACCGAAAGCACATTCACATTGTGTGTACAATGGCTCGCGCCACACACCGCATAACGTTGGTAGTTTTTCGTTTTTTCATTTAAGCTATACAAACCACCGTGAGCCGATGATACCCAAACAGTGCCTTCTGGGTCTTTGTAGAGGTTGAAAATGTGCTTGCACACCTTCTCATCAGTGTCGTTTGTATGCCAATAAGGATGTAGTTCAAACTGCTTTTCCTTGCGGTTAAAACTGTACACCCCGCCGCCCCACGAACTGAGTATGAGCGTGCCATTGGTCGCTACCATACCCGTAAGGGCGTTGTTCAGGGGATTGGAAGTGCCTTTTTCTCGAATGTCATAATGAGTGAAAACACCTGTTTTGGGGTTGAGCATATCCAGTCCGCCACGGTCTACGGCTATCCAAATCATACCCGCTTCGTCCTCTACTATGCCCGCTACATCGTTATAGCTGAGGCTTTTACTGCCTTTTTGATGTTTGTAGGTGGTGAAGATACCCGTGCGCAGGTCCAGTTTGCTGAGTCCTTCGCCTTTTAAGCCAATCCAAAGGTTATGCTGACTGTCTTCAAACAAACACCTGATAGAGTTCCCTGCAAGGCTGTTCTTCTGGGTGCTATTGTGCTTATACACAGTGATATCATAACCGTCGAACTTGTGCAATCCGTCATCAGTGCCTATCCATATAAAGCCTTTTGAGTCCTGCAACATACTGGTGACCTCATTGCTTACCAATCCGTTGTGGGTGGTGATTTTGGATAGATACGCCCAGTCCTGCGCTGAGAGCAACGCAGGAAATAACACCCATATTATGTAGAGTAGTTCCCTCATTTTCCAAATTTGCTAATTCCCAAATTTTCTAATTTACTAATTCCCTTTTCCTTCATTACATTCCCCCTTTAAAGGAAGTCCGCCTTCGTCATTCGCCTCTCGTTCATTCGTCTTTTCTTTCAATTTTCCGTCGCTACACTCCCCCTTTGAAAGGTAGTCAGTAATAGCTGAGTATGTGCCCCGCTAGAGCGGAGTATGTGAGAAGGGAGATGTTTTCACCACATTACCTTCATCTTTTCCGTCGCTACACTCCCCCTTTGAAGGTAGCCAGCGACAGCTGGGTATGTGTAAAGGAAAGGTTTGTCTCCTTTTCCAGCTTGTCCCCCTTCGGGGGTTCGAAGGCTTACCGAATAAATGACTCGCCACAATTTTCTCCTTTGGAGGTATCCAGCGACAACTGGGTATGTGTAAAGGGTGATGTTATCCCCTATTACCTAATGTCTAAGACCTCACACTTCTCCATTTACTAATTTTCTAATTTCCAAATTCTCTAATTTGCTAATTCTCTTTTTTGTCATACTCCCCCCTATTGCCTATGGCCTAAGGCCTAGTGCCTCTTCCTCTTTCTTTCGCCTCGAAACCCTGATTTTAACATTTTTAGCACTGTTGTATTATACTATGAGTCAAATACTTATACACCCTTTCTATACCAATCGTCCAAGATTCGTATAAGCTTCCTATAAGCTCTCTATAAGCTAACCCCACCCTCCTTACACCCTTTTTTCACCAAAATCCCCCTTAACCTTCTTCCGAACTTTTCCGTTTCCTTCCGTACGACTCAACCCTCCCATTTGCTAATTTCTCTCATTTTCCCATTTCCAAATTTCCTAATTTTCTCATTTCCCACCTACCTGAATGCTAAATTCGTAATGATAATACGGTTGGTTGAGCAAAAATTCTTTATGTACGCGTGGCGACCAGCTGTCGTCACCTCCTACACCCATTTGAGCCTCATCGATATGCAAATAAGTGTGGTCTCCACGGTGCAGTTCTTGGGTTTCTTTGGATTGATTTAGCGCGTCGTCTGAATAGTCTTGCACGTTGAAATTAAATAGTTTAGGAGCACTGATGTACAGTTCGGTAGTACCCGAAAGGAGTTTGAGCCAACGGGTATCGGTATGATTGCCGTTTTCAGAGGGCATCACATAAGGGAAGTGCATATCCTTTACTGCACCGCTGTGAATACCCACAAAAGCCGATTCTTTTCTATCGGCATAAGTTTCATAAGGACCTTTGCCGTACCATTCCACTTTGTTAAAACTCTTGTCGAGCGTTAGGAGCATTCCCACTCTTGCCAAAGGAGGCACAGAGGCAGGTACTTCCACATTTGTGCTGATATCTATACGTCCGTCTCCATTGATGAGGTAAGTTACTTGTTGGCTGATATTGCCCGCTTTGGTTTCAATGCGGTTGTGTGCTACTATCTTCACTTGGGTTTCCCCTATGGGTGTAGCTTTCATTTCGGTAGCTGTTACCGTAGCTTCTTTTAATCCCGCTTTGCGCCAAGCTGAGGCATATGATTGTTCAAAACCCCCTTCATCGTTATCGGTAGGCACACGCCAAAAAGAAGGAACCATCGCTTCTGAAAGTAGGTTTTTCCCTTTATGCGTAAATTGACTTAAACCACCTGTTTTTTTGCTGAATACGGCTGTAAAATTGTCGCCTTTTACGGTGAAGTTTGTAGCTTCGTCAGTAAAGGTTAGTTTTTTATCGGAAGGCTTGGTGAGTTCTCTCTCAACACGGTTAGGGAAAGCGAGTTGTTCTTTGGCTACTTCAAAATCTTTTGAAGCCCAAGCAGTTGCCTTTTTATTCTTAAAACGGAAGTTCATAAAGTATTCCTTGCCGTTTTGTACCAATTTTGTATCGAAAGGTATTTGTAGAGCTCTTTGGCTTTGTGGGGCAATGTTCAAATCCTTGATTACCCCATTGGCGATAGGCTTGCCATTTTCGATAAGTTCCCATTGCAAATACACCTCATCGCTATTTACAAAGTAGTTGCTATTGCTGATGAGCACCAAGCCTGTGTTGATATCAATATCTTTTATATTGAAATACTGATATACCTTTTTCAGTTCGTGCATTTCGGGTTGAGGAACGCCTGTGGCATTTACCAATCCGTCGTTCACATTCGCTTTGTCGATATGATTGATGATGTTCCAATACTCTTTGCCGTTCTTATCTTTGCAACGCAACGCTTGATCTTTCCAGTCCCACGTAAAACCACCTTGGTAGCGCTCATTGGTAGCAAAAAGCTCCCAATACTTGCGGAAGTTGCCTAAGCTGTTACCCATAGAATGGGCGTATTCGCAGATAATCACAGGGCGTTTAGGGTCTTCGGTAAAGAGATTGTTCAGGTGGTTGAGCTCGGTGTACATATTAGAGATGATATCGTAATGCGAGAGTACGCCTGCATAAGCAGGGTTTTTAGACTCGTAGTGCACGGGGCGCTTTTGAGGGTCGAGTGCTTTTATCGCTTCGTAAGCTGCATCGAAGTTCTTACCCCAACCCGATTCATTCCCCATCGACCAATAGATGATACAAGGGTGGTTCTTGTCGCGGGCAACCATATTCACATTGCGCTCCACAATGTCCTTTTGCCATTCGGGGCGTTCGCCTATGTAGTAGCCACTCTCCCACAATCCGTGGCTCTCAATATTGGCTTCATCTACCACATATAATCCATATTCGTCGCAGAGGGTATACCACTCAGGCTGATTGGGGTAGTGAGAGGTGCGCACCGCATTGATGTTGTGCGTTTTCATCAGGATAATATCGTCAATCATCGATTGGCGGGTAATGGTGCGACCGTTATAAGGGTCGAACTCGTGACGGTTTACTCCTTTAAACTTCACAGGCTTGCCGTTCACAAGGAGTAATCCATTTGTTAGTTCAACTTTCCTGAACCCTACATTTTGAGTAAACGATTGTAACACTTTGCCTTTGGCGGTGAGCAAACTGAGTTCCACTTTGTAGAGGTTAGGGGTTTCGGCAGTCCATTTCAACGGATTTTTTACAGCTATTTGGGCACTAACGGTAGCTTCTTTTCCCGCAACAATATCCGCAATAGAGGCTTTTTCAGTGCCTATCACGTTGCCTTTACTGTCTTTAAGAGTGGTTTGTACCACAAGGGCATCGCTTACTTTTTCGCCTAAATTCTGTACCTCTACTTGCACCTGCAAGGTAGCATCGCGGTATTGCGCATCGAGTTGAGGATAAACCGAAAAGTCACGCATACGCAACTCGGGGGTAGCAAAGAGGTATACATCGCGATAAATACCGCTGAGTCGCCAAAAGTCTTGGTCTTCTATATAACTGCCGTCCGACCAGTTTAAGACTTTTACATAGAGCTCGTTTTTGCCTTTTTTTAGGTAAGGAGTGATGTTGAACTCGGCAGGTAGCATTGCATCTTCGTGATAGCCCACTTGCTTACCATTGATGAACAACTCCATCGCCGATTGCACTCCCGCAAAGTGAATGAACACCTGTTCGCCTTTCCATTTATTAGGCACAGTGAACTGCGTTCTATACACTCCCGTAGGGTTGTAGTCCTTAGGGGTGTAAGGAGGGTTCATCTCAAACGGATATTTGATATTGGTAAAAACAGGAGGGTCATATCGGTTGCTTTGCAGTTGCCAATTTGAAGGCACTTTTATAGCGTCCCATTGGGTAATGCCTTTGCCCAAAAAGAAATCGGCAGGCACTTGTGAAGGGTGCTTGAAGTAGGCAAACTGCCAATTGCCGTTGAGGAGTACTTTTCCAGCCGGCTCATAGTGGCTATGGCTTTTTTCGGTGTTGATACTGCTTACCGCTAAGTTTTCCCAATTGTGGGTTTGCGCTGTGCTGAGGCTACTCGCCAAAGCAAAAATGAATAAGAATAGAGTATGTTGTATTCTCATAATCGTTTACTATTTTATGGTTTGTTATTCTTCTATTGTAAAATGTTGTTCGTTATTATTATCGGCAGAATGTAAGCCCACCCACAGCAAGCACTCGCTGGGCTCAGTGTCTTTTTTTCCATTGATTCCGTAAAAGGCAAGTGCTTCGGAAGGCAGTTCAAAACGGACTTGTTTGCTTTCACCTGCTTTGAGAGATATTTTCTGAAACCCTTTCAATTCCTTTACGGGGCGACTAAAACTTGCTACTAACTGTCGGGTATAGAGTTGCACCACTATTTCGCCTTCGGTTGTTCCTGTATTCTGTACAGAGGCATTTACTATAATGCTATCGTTATAACGTTTCATACTTTTTTTATTTATATGCACATTATTAATAGCAAAGGTAGTGTAACTGAGTCCGTAACCAAAAGGATAAAGAGGCGTAATAGAACTATCCAAATAGCCTGCGTTATAATGAGGGCGGTGGTCTACTTCTTCATTATTTGTATATACAGGTCGCCCTGTACTCTTGTAGTTGTAGTAAATAGGAATTTGCCCTACACTGCGCGGGAAAGACATCGTTAAGTGTCCCGAAGGATTTACATCACCTACTATCACATCAGCAATACCATTGCCTCCTTGCGTACCAGGAAACCACGCTTGCAAAATAGCTTGTACATTCTCGTTTTCCCAAGAAAGGTCGAGCGGTCGTCCGCTAAAAGTAATGATAGCTATGGGCTTGTTTATGGCTTTTAGTGCTTCGAGCAATTGGCGTTGTGCTTGAGGCAAACGAATGTCGGTGCGCACCGCCGATTCTCCTGACCAGCTGCTCTGTTCACCTACGGCTACTAATACCCTATCGGCTTTGCGAGCCATAGCAACTGCTTCTTTGAGTTGTTCTGTTGAAATAGTTGTAAAACCACAGCCTTCGGCATAAAGAAGTTTTACGTTTGTACCCTTGTATTTCTCGGTAAGCCCTGTGAGTAAACTCACGCTTTGTTTGCCGTCACCTAAGCACGTCCAACTGCCGTTGATATCACTTGTGTTATTCATCATAGGTCCTATTACAGCAATCGTTTTACCGCTATCTTTTTTGATGGGTAATACTTCAGCTTCATTTTTCAAGAGTACTACTGAGGAAGCAACAACTTGTCGCGCTACTTTCAGATATTCCTCAGTAAAAGTATTTTCTTTGGCACGGGTTTCATCTAAGTATCGGTAGGGGTCATCAAAAAGACCTAAAAGGAACTTCATTTCCAATATATGCCTTACTGCTTTATCAATTTGAGCTTCGGTTGCTTTGCCTTCTTTTACTAAGGCACTAAGGTATTTAATAAAGGTTGCCCCGTTCATATCCATTTCTATTCCTGCATTGGCTGAGAGGTTTGCCGCTTGTTTATCATCTTTGGCTACCCCGTGTCGCACCAACTCGTTAATGCCTGTATAATCACTCACTAACAAGCCGTTAAAACCCCATTCTTTGCGAAGCACCTCAGTAAGCAACCACTTGTCGGCGGTAGCAGGTACACCGTTTATCTCGTTCAAAGAAGCCATTATACTGCCCACCCCTGCGTTTAGGGTCGCCTCATAAGGAGGTAAATATACATTGCGCAAGGTGTGCATAGATAGTTCAGCTGTATTATAGTCCTTTCCTGATTCGGCAGCTCCATAGCCGGCAAAGTGTTTACCACAAGCTAAAAGCGTGTGAGGGCTACTCAACGTTTGCCAATTGTCTCCCCCTTGAAATCCTTTTACGCGCGCTTCGGCAATGAGACTTCCTAAATAAGGGTCTTCGCCTGCGCCTTCCATTGCGCGTCCCCAACGAGCATCGCGGGTAATATCTACCATAGGGGCAAACGTCCAGTTAATACCATCGGCACTAGCTTCACGGGCAGCGAGTTCAGCTGTTTTACGCATCAAAGCCAAATCCCACGAGCAAGATTCAGCTAACGGAATGGGAAAGATAGTTTTATAGCCGTGTATCACATCTTGACCAAAGAGGATAGGAATACCCAAACGTGTTTGTTCTACCGCTATTTTTTGCAATTTTCGTATACCTGCAACCGAAGTAGCGTTAAAAATACTTCCTACCAAGCCTTTTTCGAGGTAAGGTTGGTACTTATCAGCCATTACAGGACCTGTAACCGACCAATCGGCTGAGAATTGTGTCATTTGTCCGATTTTTTCTTCAAGAGTCATCAAACGCAGTACAGAATCTACGCGCTGTTCTATGTGTTTATCGCCACTGAAACTCTTTTGGGTGAATTTTTCATTATCAGATTTTAGGATAGCGGGTGTTGCGCAACCTATCATAAGTAACGAAATAAGCGTTTTAAAGATGTGTTTGCTATATCTCATAGATACATTAACGTTTTTATAAAAAACACCTTCCTGCCTGTACCCTTCCCTTGAAATGAGAATTACATATTGCTTTGTTTTTATAATTTTGCCCTTTGCTCATCTATTAGGGCAGTAAGAAAACTAAGGAAAGAAGACAGGAAGATGCTATGGGTTTTCTAATACCACTACTATCGAACGCTTGAAGGCTGGAATCAATGCCTTTCCGTCATACATAGGCATATGTCGTTCCCATTGATCCGTCCAAGGGTCGTAAACACTGTAATGAGTATATTTTATATTTATGAGGTTGAGTGGTATTTCGAAATCTCGTTTCATTTGGGCAGGACGCCCCTCACGCAACTCTGTTTTCCAATTGTTAGTTAGGTCTCTGCACCACAATATCGTTTTTGTTTTGCCTTTTAGTCCGTAACAGGCTACAGCATTTCTTTTGAAATAGAAGGGTTGCATCGCTTCTTTCACGGGGTCAATTCCTTCAATAGCGTTTTTGAAACGCCCAAAGTGATACCACAATTGGTTAGGTTCTATGTAATGATCCCAATGCCAAGTATTGCCTGAACCTGCACTACCTCCAAAGAAAGGGGCAAAGATAAAATCGTGTAACAAAACGCCCTCTGTGTCTTTCGTATAAAGCGACGAAGGTCCTGCGTGGTTAGGGTTTACAGCTCCTATCTCATTGATGATAACAGGCTTGGGGTCGTTTTTGGTAAATGTCAACCCCATAGCTACGGCATCGGTTGCTAAATCACTCACAGCTCCTTTCACTATGGGATATTGATGCCACTTGTCGCCCTCGTCCAGATAACGGTGAATGCTCAAAAACTCGTTGTCAGGTATTACTGCCAGCTTCTTGTAGTAGTCGTCCATATAAGAGGCGTGCATACTGCCTAAGGTTTGGGTAACCAATTGCTCAGGGCATAACTTTTTCACCTTACCGAGCATCTCTTCGGTAAAAGGTAGCCACTCTGCTTCGGGTACTGCTGAATCCATTTCATTCCACAACTCCCACCCATATACATACGGGTGGTTTTGGCATTTTTTAGCAATCGCTCTGAGGCGTTTTAAGTAGGACTTTTTGCCTTTTTTAGTACTTACATACTCGCTTACATTCTTGAACTTGGTAGCTAGTGAATAGCTGTTACACCAAGAAGCCTCAGGTGAGATGTTATTAGAGATAGTACGCAAGTGATGCAGGGTGAATTTAAGGTAAATATGGTACTTTTCGGCAAGTTGTAGCAACTGTTCTATACGCGCTAACTTCTCAGGATTGTATTTTCCTTCCCTTTGGTCTTCTATTTCTAAGAACTCAGTGCTTATCCAGATGCGCATTGCATTTCCACCATTCTCGGCAAAGTGTTTAAAGTACTTTTCTATCTCTTCAAAATTATGCGATGGTAGATAATTGGTGCTAATAGGAATCCACGTCGCACCGTTTTTTTCAAAATAGCGCGGGTGGGTTTTGCTTACCGTTATATTTGCTTGTCCCAAACATAGCGGAGTGCTTAGGCAAAGCATTAAAAACAAAGCGTTTCTTAGTGTTTTATGTAGGGTTATGTTCATTTTAAATCAAGTAATAGGTAACAAGTTTTAAAAACGTTTTTGTTTTCATATGTAATAGTCTTTTTTATTACTTATTGTTTTATGAGAGTCGTTTTATAACACTTCTATTTTAGTTAAAGTGATATGATTATAACTATAAATTGCTGGGTGAATCCATTTTTTACAAAGAGTTTTTACCTCTCCTTGAATTTTTACTTTTATAGTAGTACCCTCTTCCTTATATTTTAAATCTCTTATTTTTTGAGGTAAAATATCCTCATTGCAAACTATAAAAAAATGAAACCCCTTGCCTATCCAAAATGTGTTAGGATAATAAGTATTTTGATTGTTTGCATAACTTATTTCTTCTTCAAGAGATTCTTTAATAGTCCAAACAGTAGGACTATTGCACCCACAATCTTCTTGTGGAGGAGTCTCTTTTTTTGAGCAACCGCACCCCACTATTGCCAATAACAGTAGTGCTAAAAACGTTTTTGTTTTCATAATGCTTTATTTTTATAAGTGATGTTTTTATTTGTCTTACGAAATTCAATCGTACAGAAAGCAGGCAGGTTTTTCTGATGAGCCTCTCAGAGTCCCTCCAACAAATCTGCTGATAATCCCGTGTGACTCACACCCTCATTTGCTCATTTCCAAATTTCCTAATTCTCTAATTTTTCCACCTGTCTTGCTACGACCTCGTCCCTAAATATCTTTGTTCACTTCAAGAGGCAATACTTCTACGGTTACAGTAGCGTTTTCAGGTAGTTTTTGTACTACCGCACCGTAGTATAACACTACAGGTCCAAATAGTCCAAGTAAGTCGAGGTCTACCGTAAGCACGTAGCTATTATTGTTTTTCTTGCTAAACCTACATTTCGCCTGTGTCATTTCAGAAAGCCCCTTTCTTCCTATGATAAGAGTCTGTGTACCGAAATCAATATCCTTAAATTCCTTTATAGTACTGAGGTCAGTATTAGGAAAGAGCGCTTGTAGGGCTTCTTTATTTTGGACAACTCGGTAACCATCTTGGGTAAGGGCAAAATTCACAAAACTATGCTCGGGTGTATTTGCTACAGTCGCAAAACTCTTAACCATTACAGCCTCAGGAAATGTTGTTTCCTCTTCTGTTTTAGAACAACCACAAGCTGTTATCACCAATAACAACATTGCTAAAAATGCTTTTGTCTTCATATATAATTGTTTTTAAGATTACTTACTGTTCATTTCAATTCCTACACCAAAGCATTTTCTATTATAAAAATACTCTTTGGCAGAAAGTCTTCTTTCGGGATTGTCGGCAACAGCCGAGTGTGTATATAGGGAGATGTTTTCACCACATTACCCTCGTCATTCGTCATTCGTCTCTCGTTATTACTTCCCTTTTCCATCATACTTCCCCTAGTGCCTATGGCCTAAGGCCTAGTGCCTCTTCCTCTTTCTTTCGCCTCGAAACCTCCTTTTTGCCATTTTTTGCATCGCTGTATTATACTATGAGTCAACTACTTATATACCCTTTCTATACCAATCGTCCAAGATTCGTATAAGCTTCCTATAAGCTCTCTATAAGCTAACCCCACCCTTCTCATAGCCCTTTTTCATCAAAAAGTCTCTTAGCCTCCTTCTGAAAAGCTTCGTTTCCTTCCGAAAATCCTAACTAGTCCGATTTGCCCTACAAGTTATACCTGTCAAAAACCCTTTTTTTATCATTACCCATTTTCTAATTCTCTCATTTCCTAATCTGCTAATTCACACCACAAAGTTATAAAATATTTGTCAATACAGCAATATGCTCTCTCTCTTTTCACTCTAAGTCAGTTTTTCCCTTTATTTATTTTTCGTTCAAGCCTTAACTTATTTTTTACTGACATACCCAGCTCTGAACCCTCTCTGGCTTTACCTTTTACCTTAATTCATTCTCACCATTGCCTCTTTCAGTCCGTTACTTGTAGCGCGTAGTTGTACCTTTCCGCCTTTTTCACCTGAGCGGATAATCACTTGGCATTTGCCATTAAAGAGTTTGCGCTCTACACGCTCTCCTTCGGCAAAAGTATCTTTCTCGTGCGAACTGGGGTCGCCGTTTCCTACTCCTATAATGCGAGCATCTCCTATAAGCTGAAACTGTATAAGGGCATCGGCATTGGGTACTTCACGTCCTTTTTTATCTACTACACTCACGTTCACTACTACGGCATCTTGCTTACCGGCTTTCAGTTGTGTTTTATGAGGAGAAAGCACAATCGCAAAAGGTTTTTCGGTAGTAGTTATTTCGGAGGTAATCCGCTTCCCATTCTTAGTGCCTACCGCTTTCAGCGTACCTTTTTCGTAGGGTACTTCCCAATATAAGTGTCCAAAAGCAGGTGTTTTTTGTTTGCCGAGCGTCTTTCCGTTCAAGAAAAGTTCCACTTCTTCGGTATTGCTATATACCCACACTTTTACCACAGTGTTTTGGGGTAGGTTCAGATTCCAATGAGGGGCTATGTGCAATACAGGCGATTCGCTCCAATGGGCTTTGTAGTAGTAATACACGTTCTTAGGGAAACCACACACGTCCATTACCCCAAAATGCGAACTAATATTAGGCCACGCAAAGGGGGTAGGCTCTCCGCGATAGTCGAAGCCCGTCCATACGAAACCTCCCATAAAACGAGGGTCGTTAGCAGTCGTGCTGTACCATTGCTGTGCTTGTGATGCCCAACTGGGGTAACTTTTGTCTTGGTCGAGCAGATAGGCGCGTAGGGTATCGGCTACAAAATGACCACTGTACCCCCCGGCTTTGTCGAGCACTATTTCCGGCAGATACACCCCTCGAGTACCCACGGTGCTGGCTACTTCGGTACCGATGATAGGTTGATTGGGGTGCGCTTTCTCATAATCGGTAAGACCATAGAGGTTGTAATTGAAGCCTCGTACAGGTATGGCAGCACTCACGCCTTCATTTTCATTACCTACGTTGGCGCCATAAGTGCTCACGCGTGAAGGGTCTAAATGCTCTTGTAAACTCACCAACGTACGAGCGATGCGCTCACCAGTTTCGGTGCTTTGTATTTTTTCTTCTTCATTCCCGATACACCACATAAAGACGCTAGCGTGATTGCGGTCGCGCTTGATAAGGTCTTCAAATTGTTGACGGTATTCTCGCCCGCTGTTTAAGAGTCGGGTTTCGTCCATTACTAATAAACCCAAACTGTCGCAGGCTTGTAGCACGGCAGGGCTATGAGGGTGATGGGCAGTGCGGTAAGCATTGGCACCCATCGCTTTGAGTAACCCAATACGATAATACTGCAACTCATCTAATAGTGCAGTACCTACTCCGGCGTGGTCTTGATGTACGCACACGCCTTTTATTTTTATTTTTTTGCCGTTGAGGTAAAAGCCGTCGGGTTGATAACTAAATGTGCGTACCCCAAAGCGGGTGTGAATAAGGTCGGTGGTCTTTCCGTTGGAAATGATTTTCGTTGTTAAGGTGTACAGATAGGGGTGCTCAGTGTCCCAAAGCTGTGCATTAGGAATGTTAAGGTTACTCTTTACAGTTACTTTTTCGTTAGAGGCAAAAGTAGTATTTGCAGATTTGTGAGTGGCTATTACTTTCTTTTCACGGTTAAGAATAGTCCATTCCACCTGAAATGTTTGTGAGCTTGTCTCTCGGTTATGCACAGTGGCTTCGGCGTACATTTCGGCTTGTTTGCCAATGCTTTTGGTATAGATAAAAACCTCTTCGGGGGAAGAGTGAACAGGGCTGTAAGAGTTCAGCCACACGTGCCGATAGATACCTGCGCCTTCGTAAAACCAACCTTCGTTTTGGGTAGCGTCTACCCTTATGGTAATCACGTTGGGTTTGCCAAAATGCACCAAATCGGTAATATCGTACTTTATTCCTGTATACCCGCTGAGGTGATGCCCTACATAAATGCCATTTACCCAACACCGACTGTCCCTAAAAATACCGTCGAATTGCAGTTCGATGTGTTTGCCAGCTTCGGATTTGCTGAGTTCAAAGGTTTTTCTATACCAACCGATACTATGCTCGGCGAAGGTACTGCCTAAGGCTTTATATCCGTGTGACCAATCACCTTTTTCACTGAAAGGGAGAGTTACTGCCCAATCGTGAGGAAGGTCTACGGTTTGCCACGTGCTATCGTCGTAGTCTATGCTCGAAAAGTTAATGCCTTTGGAAAGTGTTTTAGAGAAGTCGTTATACACGCGGTAATACAAATCTTTAGTAGGGTCGGTAGCGTGCCCTAAGCTGAATTTCCAACCGTTATCTAACAATATATGCTCCCTAATGGCTTGCCCATAGATGGGGTGAGCAAGCCATAGGAGCATACCGATGAGAAAGGGAAGAAACTTGTATGGATATCTCATTTACTTTTTAGGTACATATTTGTATACCTTTACCCAATCTACTTGTAGTTTGAGTTGTTTGGTAAAAGGTTTGTTAATGTCTTTTTCAGTTTGAAAGCATAAATGGTGAGGTGCTTTAGCCATTGCTATAGGGTCTTTAAGAGTCCATTCAAGTTTACCGTCGATGTAAATCTTTATGTACTCAGGAGCCCATTCCATTGCTACAATATGCCAATCGGTTTTGCTGTAGTTGCGGAAGCTCTGTTGATACTGTTGGTCTTTACCAGATACTGCATAATGGATATAGGTATTCCAAGCGTTGTCCTCGTGATTTGTTTCATAGATGTCGTTTTCGCCATCGTCAGGCCATTTTTCACTTTCAGGCCAAGTAAGTCCTAAACCGCTGGAAGATTTATGAGGGTCTTCGTCCATACGTATTCTGAACTCAAACTTACCGTATTTGTAGTTCTTTTTATGAGCTATTCCACCTGTTATAAACATTCCTTCGCGTTTATAATCTTTGTCGATAAGGCAATTCAAGAAGCCGTCTTTCACTTCTATGGCATAGGTACGGCGCGTATTCTCAGGTTTGAGTTTACCTTCTTTTTCGAGGTATTCATTGTCATACACAGCCCAATTATCTGTGTTTAAGGCATTGCCATCGAAGTTGTCTTGGAAGTCTAACACCCATTCAGTAGGGGTTTCAGGCATAGGGTTGTCTTCAATAGGAGTGTCTCCTCCCGATTTGTTACAGGCAGTAAGCCCGCACAATAACATTGTAATAAAACTAAAGGTTGTTGCGTTTTTCATATGTTTTTTAATTATCTATTTAATAAATTCATTTAAGGTGCTTTTTTAATAAAGATATCTGAAAAGGTCAAGTCTTCGTAATTGTTATCCCAGCTACCTATCTTTATCACAAAGTATAGTTTACCGGTTTTAGTAGCTGTGTAAGTCTTTTCCCCTGAAGCTAATTCCGACATCAGTCCGCTTTTAGGTGTTTTGATTTCTCCCGATAGGTCAAACACCTTACCGTCGTTGAAATCTTTGCCTTCTTCTGGTTCCCACTGACTTATATACACTTGTATCCAGCCCCACGCTTTACCTTTGGCGGTGAGTGTCATATCGTAAGTATAGGTTTCTCCTCCGCTTACTTCAATAGGCTGATAAATTACGTGGTTGAACATCTTTCCTTCGGTGCCCGAAGTGTAATGAATATTACCGTCGGTAATGGTGATATCAGCTTTTTCTGAAAGACCTCCATTGATGCCTTGCAATAGTATTTTCCAAGCGTCTTTCTTGATGCTAGTCTCTACCGGAGGTTTAGGAGGCTTAGGACTATTATCTTTCTTGAATACGATATCAGAGAGGGCTAAGTCCTCAAAGTTGTTATCCCAGCTACCTATCTTTATTACAAAGTAGAGTGTGCCGGTTTTACCAGCGGTATAGGTCTTTTGGTCTTGGATAGTTGAAAGTTCTGCAAATGAACCACTCATAGGAGAGGTGATGTTGTTTTGGAGTTCGAATACCTTGCCATCGCCGAAGTCTTTGCCTTCTTCGGGTTCGTGTTCACTCACATACGCTTGTATCCAACCCCACGCTTTTCCTTTGATTTCTACGTGCATATCGTAAGTGTAAGTCTGTCCTTTTTCTACGTTTACTGGTTGGTAAATCACGTGGTTGAACTTGCCACCCACTTTACCAGATGAATATTGGATATTACCATCTACGATATTAATCTTAGCATCGGCTGTAATTTTTCCGTCTATACTTTGTTTTAGAATCTTCCAAGCGTCTTTTTTGAGCATATTTTCCACAGGAGGCTTAGGAGGCTCAGGAGGTGTAGGCAAGAATTTTGCCCCATCAATCACTACTATGGTAGTTGCTTTGTTTTGGAGGATTCTCTCATTGCCATAAATGCTTACTGCCAAAGCGATGCGATTCTTGTAGTAATCGGGGTGGTCGGTAAGGAGCTTTTGCACATCCACTTCTAAGTAGAAAGACTCTTCATTCTTACCAGAAGGGATGATAGCGCTTTCAGGCAGAGTGTAAGAACCTTCGGGTAGTACAACAGCTGGTTTTTTCTCATCGTTTTTGTACTTTTCTACATAAGCATTGGTAGCTTGTGCATCCACTTTTACTTTTACAGAAAAACCTTCGGTAGAGAGACCTGAATTTTTCACGCCCAATACTATTTTCAATTTCTTGGTAGTCTCGTTGAAAGTGTAGTTTTCGGAGTTTCCGCCGAAAGGCACATTGTATTCATTACCTCCGTTGTTCAAGGAGGCTTGTGGCATATAGATATTGTTTATACCAGGGTCTTCAAATACATCGTCTTTTTTACAAGCGATGAAGGCTACGAATAGGAGTAGCAATAATGTAATGTTTTTTGTTTTCATATATAAGAGTTTGTCCTCACCCCCTCCTTCTCCCCCTCCCCCAAGGGAAGGGGGAGAGAATTCGCAAAAGCGATGAGGTTTGTTATTCAGTTATTTTTTTCAACTTGACGTATTTCTTCACTCGTCATTCGTCATTCGTCACTACCAACCAGGGTTTTGTTTTACAATTCCGTTAGATTTATTGATTTCGCTATGAGGAATAGGGTAGTAATACATCTTTTCGGTAAAAGTGCGCTTTTCTACTTCTTTTACTTGATAGCTAAAATGATTACCGTTTTTGGTAGCTTGCACTCCCGTAAGCGGCTCATTGAGCACGGTAGTAGCGTCTTTCCAACGGCGCAAATCCCAATAGCGGTGTTCTTCAAAGGCGAGTTCTATACGGCGTTCGTGTTTTACTTTCTCTCTGAACTCTTCTTTTGATGCTGTAGTAATCGCAGGCATTTCCACACCCGTTCTGCCTCTCACCAAATTGATAGCCTCTTTGGCAGTGAGTGCATAACCATTGTTAGCATCGGGTCCGTAGGCTTCGTTCATCGCCTCGGCATAGTTGAGGTAAATTTCAGCCAAGCGGAACACTATCCAAGAGCGGAGTCTTTTCTCGTCTTGTACTAAATCGAGATTATCGTTCAAAAACTTTTTGAGGTAGTAGCCTGTGCGTGAAGCGTTTTTGGCGTTGTAGTTGTCGGCGCCACCTGCGTATATTTCCATTGTACGTCCGTTCCACTGACTGTTGTTGGTTACTATCGTATAGCCGAGTCGAGGGTCGCGATTGGCGTATATATCATTAGGGTTGGGGGTGCCTTTGTACTCATAAGCACTCACCAAATTATGTGAAGGTGTGATGCCGCTGTTGCCTCCTGCCGTGCCAATAGGGTAGTTTTTCCTTTCCAAATCATTGGTGGCACTTTGGCGAATAGCAAAAATGGTTTCTGAGCTTTTGGCACTTCTGTCGCCGAGGAACAAATCGCGGTAGCTATTGTCAAGGCTGTAGAGATTTAAGCTGAGGAGCTCATTGGCAGCACTGGCAGCTGCTTTCCACTTGTTTATATCGTTAGTGGGGTTGTACAACGGACTTGCCGCATAAAGCAACACTCTGGATTTGAGAGCTAAGGCAGCGCCTTTGGTAATACGCCCGTCTAAGCCAATATCAAAATCTCTTCCCCAATTGGTAATCAAGCTATCTTTGGAAGCATCGATTTCACTCACGATATAGTTCACAACCTCGTCCACTGTGTTGCGAGGCAAATGCGTGTTACTATCGGCGGAAAGCGTTGTTTTTACAAGAGGCACCCCTCCGTAGCGTTTCAGTAGTTCGAAATAGAAATAAGCTCGCAACACGCGGTTTTCAAAGCGCAAAGCCCTTATGCTCTTTACATCGCGATTGTAGTTGTTAATGTCGTTTTGAGTGATAAGGTTGCGGTTCTGCTTTAAGAAAGAAGCATAGTTAGGGAAAGTTTCCAAGAAATAAGTAGCCGCTTGTATGCCTTCGTAGTTGTAAGCATACGTATTATCGGGGTTGTTGGTGCTATTCCAGCTTCCTTCGTTAAAAACTTGAGTGTTTGAAGGCGAAAGCGTATATTCAGCCTCGTCGCTCACTGCTGCAAACAGATTGCCATCGATGGCATCAAAGCGGTTTTGCAAACGCGTATAGGCAGCATAACCAAAGTCGTACAACACTTGGTAATTGGTTTTTATCTGCTCGTCGGTATCGTAAATATCTTCTTTGGTGTCTAACACATTACACCCGATAAGTGTACTCATCAGCGCAATGCAGCTCACTGCAAAGATTGTTCTGCTCGGTTTATTACTCTTTAACATAGCGATATATTTTCGGTAGTTCATTTGTTTAAAACTTTAAAGACACCCCCATAGTAACCGATTTGAGGGCAGGGTAACCCGATAACACTTCGGGGTCTAAGTCGTAATCGGTAAGCAGTGATGAGAAAGTAAATGGATTGGTAGCATTTACGTAAATGCGCAATTTGCTAACGCCTATCTCGTCGAGCATTCGTTTAGGAACGCTGTAACCTAACTCTATGTAGCGTACTCTTAGGTAATTAGCTTTCTTTATCCACAAGGTGGAAGGCTGGGTGTTATTGTTGTTGCTCAATAACGACAAACGTGGGTACTGTGCGCTGCTACGGGTATCGATGCCTTGTGCAGGATAGTAAGCCCAGCGGTTTTTGGCGATAGCATACACATTGCCGTTGTTCTCGAAAGCAACTGTTTTTTGGCGTGCATCGTCTAATAAATTGACCTCTCTGCCTTGTACTCCTTGTACGAGCACTCCAAGGTCAAATCCTTCATAACCGAGGTTGATTGTACCAGCATAAGTGAGTGTAGGGAGGTAGCTTTTGCCTATTTCGGTTTTATCGGCAGGGTCTATACGGTTGTCACCATTTAGGTCGCGGTATTTCACATCACCAGGGGCAACGTTTCCAAACGAAGGTTTAGGGAGTGAAGGTAGCAGATTGCCATTGCTGTCAAAATCGTTTATGTCGTAAAAGCCCGTAGCTTCATAGCCAAAGCGTGTGCCGATAGGTCTGCCTGTTTGAGCTGAACTCTCGCTAGTAGCGTTGTATTCAGCCATATAGTCTATTTTGTTTTTAGCATACGAAGCATTAGCGCCTATACTATAAGTGAGTTTTCCTGCTGCATTGCTGTAAAGTGTACTCACTTCAAAACCTCGGTTAGTTACCTTTCCTATATTTTTATAGGGAGGGGTAGCCCCAAAGATATCCGAAATACTGTAATCAGGGGTGATAATACCTTCGTGTTTGTTGAGGAAAGCATCTATCATCACGTCCCATTTGTTGAAGAATTTAGCTTCCACGCCTATGTTGTACTTATAGGCTTTTTCGGCAAATATACGCTCATTAGGCACGTATTTTAGTCCGATGGCACTATGCCACGACGGGTCATCGTTTCCTGTGGCAAAACCGCCTCCTCCGTAAGAACCGTAATAGCGTTCGTATAAGTAGCGACCTTCGTTGTACACATCATTACCAGTACTACCTACCGAAGCGCGCAATTTCAACCGATTGATATTGGCATTCGCCGAAGGGTGTTGCTCATTGAAAACCTGATAAGCTGCTGAAAGGGCGTGATAAAAACCAAAGCGATTGCCTTTTTTGTAATTATCCGAGCCACCGAAAGCAAAACCAAATTCTGCCGATACGCGTTTGTTCCAATCGTAGAATACACGTCCGCCGATGTTCTGATAGGCGTAGTTGTTGTTCAAACCCGCTTTTCCGTTGAGATTGTCGTCTATATTATAAACGTATTGAAGGTAGTTTACCGCTGTTTGGAAAGTGTTTTGTCCAAACTCACGGGAATAACCTGCACCTAACAGAAACTGCAAACGGTTCCATTGGTTGGTACCCCAGTCGTCGTTTACTTTATAGTTACTATCGCGATGAGTGGTTTGTGCTACCCCATTGAACATACGAGTGTAATCTCTACTTACAATGCGTGTGCCTCGTGTCCACGAACTGAGCGATACGCCTTGTTGTATGTACAACCCAGGGGTGATGAAGTCTAATTTCTCTTTTAGGTTGAAATTAGCCCCTAAAGTGCGGTCGTGTAGGGTTTTGATACCTAAGGCTCGGATAGAAGCGTAAGGGTTATCGGGGTGGATGGCTGTACCAGGGAATGACCCATTGGGGTTTTGTGCCGGATAAATGATATTAGGGTAGCTCGCCAAGTTTTGCCAGAGCTTATACTCGTTGTAATTAGGTGATTTACGGTCTTCTATACGTCCGTTGATATTTACATTTCCTTCAAATATTTTGAGCATACTGAAGTCTAAATTTGCCTTTACGAGATATTGGTCGAACCTTCCGCTGGAATGTGAATCGTCGTTCTTAGAGGCGTACAAACCACTGTTGCCAGCGTGCCCTAATAGCACAAAATACTTGGTAGTAGCCGAGCCTCCGCGTATGCTCACATCTTGCCTATCAAACAAAGCCGACTTTTTGAGCACTTTGTCGTACCAATCGGTGTTGTATTTCACATCGTTAGGAATATTGTAAAAGCTCGTCCAAGCCCCTGCATCGTTACTGTAAGCCTCGTTGTATAGTTGGGCATACTCGGTAGCCGATAGCGGTTTGCTCAGTACCGTAGGCATTTGCACGCCTGTTTGGAAATCTACCCCTACCACGGGCTTGCCTTCTGTACCACGTTTGGTGGTAATCCACACGATGCCGTGCGCTCCTTTCATACCAAACGGCGCTAAGGCAGCCGCATCTTTCAAAACCGTAATCGACTCGATTTCGGAAGGCGATAGCAGTATAAAATCACTTTGGTAACCATCGATAAAATAGGTAACCGAAGGGTAGTTGTAAGAACCCAACCCGCGGATATTTAGGCTGGCATTGTCCATTCCTCCGCCTTGCAATACAGTGAGCCCAGGTAGCAACCCAAACAAACTGTTGGTAAAGTTAGTTGTGGGCATTTTTAAGAGTTGTTCTCCTTTTACTGATGAGGTAGAAAGCGTAGACAATTCTTCGGGTACGTTCAGAGGGCTTTGTGCCTGCACAGCACCTGCCCAAAGCATACAGCCCACAAGGCTACAAAATAATATGTTATGTTTATATTTCATTTCAGTTGTTTTATTAATTGGTTATTAGTACCCTGGGTTTTGTATCAAGTAGCCTTTGTTCACTTCCGATTGAGGGAAAGGCTCTAAATACTGACTGTTGTCCCAATACCCTGTATAGACAGGTTTCACAGCATAAGAAGCGTAATCCCACGCATTCCACCCTTCCGATTTTCCTGGGGCGTACTCAAAAACTACTCCTTTCTTTTCCCCTCCAATGATACCATTGGCAATATCGGTGAGTTTCCAGTGTTTTACATCAAAGTAACGGTGATTCTCTTCGTAGAACTCTACCGCCCACTCTCTTTGTACGAGTTTGCGCAAAGCATCTTGTCCTGTTTCAGTAACATTGGGCAGCCCTGCACGCGAGCGGATAACGTTTAGGTTTTGCAAAGCCTGAGCAGGATTGCCTGCTTCGTTATAGGCTTCGGCGAGATTCAAATAGAACTCAGCCAAACGGTACAAAGGGAATTCAAACCAATCGCGGGTATCAGCCATATAGAAGAATTTTACACGGCGTCCTGCGCCTTCACTGCCCGCTCTCTTTTCCCAAGTAGACGCATTTGCCAAACTCTCACTTGACCAATAATGCGAGTTAGGGTTGTTCCACGCTTGTTGTCCTGCAATCGCTGCTGAGGCTTTAAAGCGTGCTTCTAACTCATTACACTTGTTCACATAAGTAGCGTAGCTTTCCCAATTTTCACCCGTCCACGTTTGGTCAGTTCCATCAGTTTTGTAGTATTGGGTAAGTTGCAAGTAACTCATAGAATTTGCTCCTCCTGGTTGGCTGTGAGGGTTATAAGCCTCTATATACTGTTGTGATTTAAAGGCGAGGAGCACTTCTCGGTTGTTAGGGGTTGCTACCGCTGTACCGTAATCGGCTAAGGGGTTGCCCGTATTGATGATTTGATAACCATTGGCAGTTGCCCAGCGTATCACTTGCTCATTAGCCTCAATAGCTTGTTGCCACAACGAAGCATCGTGTGTGCCAAAACAAATCAGGTTGTTATTGCCGCCCAAACTCATATAAGGCGTATTGCTATTGAACAGCGGACGCGCGGCGTACATCAATGCTTCGGATTTGATACACATTGGGATACCTTTGGTTACACGTCCTTTTTCCGAAGCGTTGTAGCTATCGGGCAGGTCGCTAATAGCTTTGTTGCAAAGGGCAATAATGTGGTTTAAGGTAGCGCGCAAAGTAGCGCGAGGAATATTCAGGTCGGAATCTACTGAAAGTATACTTTCTATAATAGGTACCCCGCCGTAACGTTTAAACATCTCCTCATATCGGTAGGCAATGAGGGTATACATTTCGGCTTTGATACCTTTCTTTTGTACCTCAGTAAGATCGGGGACTTTATCGATATTCTCAATCACCAAATAGCACTGACGGATAGATTGGTAGTTGAACACGAAACCATCGGAGCTAAGTGCTTTGCCATCGGAGTCGCTGGCTACCATTCCAGAACGTTGAATTTTATAGGTATCTTCCCAACTGAATTTCACATCGTTCACTTCTCCCGATAGGTGAGAGAGCGTTCCCGCTTTCAGTCCGCTAATGCGCCCGTTGTCGAAACGCAAGGTAATACCCGATTGCAGGCTCATAGCGTAGGCTTGAGCAATAGCCGAGAGAGATTTCTGTTTGCTCGAAAAGATAGAATCAACGTTTACATCGCTCCCTAAACTTTTTTCGAGGAAGTGGTCTTCTAACTTACAAGAAAATACTTGTAAGAAAAAGACGAGGATTAAGGTGGTATAAATGAGCTTTTTCATTGGTTGTATTTTTTAGAATTGAACGTTGAGCCCTACGCTATAAGTGCGGGTCATAGGGTAGAGATATCCAGAGGCAGCGCCATTAGAATCTTGTTGTTCGGGGTCATAACCATCGTGCATTTTTGACCACGTATAGAGGTTGTTACCACTCACCGATACCTTCACCGATGAGATACCCGTTTTTTCTAACCACATTTTCTTTTGCAAGAGATAGCTTACCTCTACGTTTTTCAGCTTGATATGGTCGGTAGAGAGCAACCAGAAGTCGCTAAACAATCCGTTGATGTTATCACCTGTGCGCATAGAAGCACGCGGGAAGGTAGGGGTAATGCCATTTTGGGCTTTCTCAGGAGTCCAACGTCCGTCGTACTGATGTTGGAAAGCAGCCCCTGTACCCATATAGAAAGGGTTGCGCGTATAGAAATCTAAAGGCATAGAACCTTGAGCCGTACCGGTGAAGAGCACTGATATTTCAAATCCTTTGTAGCCTACATTGAGGTTTGCCCCAAAGGTATAACGAGGGAAGTTTGCATAGCCAATAGGTACGCGGTCTTTCTCGTCGATGATACCATCGCCATTCACATCTACATAACGGAGGTCACCAGGTTGTACTTTATTGCCATCAAAACGCGAATAAGGGCGTTGCATTACTTCTTGCCAAGTGTTGTAGAAACCATTGGTGAGATAACCTCTATACTGCCCGATAGAATAGCCCGTTTCATTCATCCAAGGGTGAGGATTGTTAGGCTCGTCGCGGTAGTCTATTTTGTTTTTAGCATACGATACATTACCCCCGATACCATAAGTGAAATCGCCTATCTTATCGCCCCAGTGCACTTGTAGTTCGTAACCTTTATTGGTTACCTTACCTATATTGCTAGCAGGAAGGTCAGAACCTACAATACCAGGCACTGTACCTCTGTTCCACAAGATGTTGTCGCGTTTTTCTTGGAATACATCGGCATTGATGGTAAGTCTATCTTTAAACATATTCAGGTCGATACCTGCATTGCTTTTTTTGGCGCGTTCCCAAGTAACATTGGGGTTTCCTACACGAGTTTCCCAAGCACCGGTATAGAAAGGGTCTTTGGTAGTACCATCACTACTACCGAAATAGTAACCTCCTGCACCATAGCCATCGTTGCGGTAACCTTCATAGCCATAGCCCCAAGTACTAGGCAAGTATAGAAAACGGCGACCGCCTACTTGGTCATTCCCTACTTCGCCATAAGAACCTCTCAGTTTTAGATAGGTGAGAATATTGTTTTTAGGGAAGAACTTTTCGTTAGTAACCACCCAACCTAATGAGAAAGCAGGGAAGAACCCGAAGCGTTTGCCAGGGGCAAAGTTTTCGGTACCATTATAACCCATATTGCCTTCAATAAGGTAACGGCGGTCGTAGTCGTAAGTAACCCTACCCGCGAGCCCCATAATACCAGCAGGCACGTTGAACTCAAAACCAGGGTCATACGTTTTTTGTCCGTTAGCCAAAAGTAAGGCAGTGATATTGTGTTTTCCGAAAGAGCGGTCGTAGTTAGTCGCTAATTCAAAATAGAGGCGACGCCACTTGCTTGATTTAAAGCGGTCGGTAAGAGTAGTGCGTTTGAGTCTGCCGCCAAAGAAGAGTAGTTCAGCAGGGTTTTTAGGGTTGCGAGTTACGCTATACGAAGGGATAGAACGTTCTCTTTTCACACCTTTTCTATACAAATCGTTGTAAGAAAAAGTACCTGAAATAGAAAGACCCTGAGTGATATAATCGAGTTTGTGTTTCAGTTTTAAGTTTAGGTTCAAGTCGGTTTGATAGGTAGTAAGATAAGGTCGCCAGAGCAAGCTTGACAACACCGAATAACCTGTACCTCCTTTGCCTACTAAAGGATTTACACCATCTACATATCCATCGATTAAGCGTCCGTCTACAATACCAGGACCTGCAAAAGGTGTATTCGCCAAAATGTGTACTAACATCGACTTTTTGCGTGCTGTTTCGCTGTTTACATCGCCGTCTTGCTCACTACCCAAAATACCACCTACCTTTGAAGATACAGCAGCAAGGTCGAGCGTGAGGTTGGTGCGGTCGGTAAGTTCAAAATCGAAGTTAGAGCGGAAGTTGTAACGCTGGTATTTAGAGTTTACATCGGCGTTGTGGTAGTTAGTTTCTTTGAAAGTACCTCCTTGATAGAAATAACCCAAAGAAGTAAAGTAACGTGTTTTCTCACTTCCTCCTGATACGTTTAAGTTGAATTGCGTTTGAGGAGATACCCCGCCAAAAGCCTCTTTGAAATAGTTATGACTTGTGTAATAAAGTGCGGGGCTATTCAGTAGGGCTTGTTTTTGTTCAGGAGTGAGGTTCATCGCTTCTACCTCTTGGGGCGTATAGTCGCGATTGTTCTTGAACTTCCACAACTCGTTGTGGAAACCGCTTTCACTGAACAGCTTATCGAAGTTACTAGGGTCGTTGTCATTACGAATAGCTTCGTTGCGGAAACGAGCATAATCATAAGAACTGAGCAGGTCTAACTGAGTAGCCAACTCACTCATACCAAAGTTATAAGTAAGACTCACCTTAGGAGCGCCAGAACGACCTCTTTTGGTAGTTACTACCACCACCCCGTTAGCTCCTTTCACACCATAGACAGCTGTTGCCGAAGCGTCTTTCAGTAAGTTAATACTTTCAATTTCGTAAGGGTCCATCGCATTTACGGCATTCATAGAGCTTTGGATACCATCTACTACTACCAAAGGTTCTTGGCTACTTGCATTGAAGGTACTCACCCCGCGAATACGAATGGTAGTAGCGTTCCTACCGGGCTCACCACTGGACTGAGTGGAAGTAATACCTGGCATACGCCCAACCAGCGCATTGGATACGTTGGCAACTGCATTTTCTACGAGTTTGTTACCTTTCACAGAAGAAATAGCACCCGTTACAGTTTCCTTCTTTTGGGTACCATACCCTACCACCACCACTTCTTTCAGTTCGGTGGTTTCGGGCAAGAGCTTTACGGTGATGTTGTTGCGGTTTTGCACCTGCACTTTGGTACTCTTATATCCCATAAAGGATATTTCCAAGGTAGCATTTCCGTTCTTCAAGCTGAGTTGGAAGTTACCGTCGAAATCGGAGGTTACGCCGTTTTTAGTACCTGCTTCCAATACGGTAGCACCCATCAGAGGCATATTGTCTTCATCAACTACTTTCCCTTTTACTGTTTGGGCAAACAGGGATTGTGCTCCTACGCATAGCCCGAACAGCCAAGCGAGCATCAGTAGTTTGGTTTTGTATGAATGTAATCTATCCATAATTTTGGAATTTTAGTTATATGGAAAATGTCTTATTTCGTTGGGGCAAAGGTAGGGTGTTATAGTTAAAGGGTTGTTATCATTTCTTTTCGTTTATTTATCAAATTCTATCTACTGTAAGAAATATTAAAGTAAAGGAAATGTTTAGGTATTTGTTATATTGTGTTTATCAAAGGTTTATAACAAAATACTTTTTTCTTTAACAAGTGCAATATTACATATTTTAAAATAAATAAACAAATAGAGGTTTTAGAATAAATTTAGCAAGAAAGGAAAAGTGTTATTTGGAAAATAGGTTGAACATACGAAATTGTCTTTTAATAGAAGTAGACCTGACGGTGTAGAAAAGGTAAAAGATAAAGCCAGAAAGGGGGCACAGCTGGGTATGTGAGTAAAAAGTAGTGACGGTTATTAGGATGAAAGACAAGGTTTGTTCGAAGGTATCGCGAAGATAAGATAAAGGTAAGGCGAACGATGAGTGGCTCTACAGTGGGTCTACAGTGGGTCTACAGTGGGTCTACAGTGGGTCTACAGTGGGTCTACAGTGGGTCTACAATGGAGACTAACCGAAGATTAATTGAATACTAAATGAACACTGATTGAATTTAGAATGTTACTAAAACCAATTGAGGGTGGGAAAAAATCAGCAAATTAAAAAATGAGAGAATTAGAAAATGAGAAAATTAACAGATTAGTAAACGGAGACGGAGAAATTTGGAGAGGTTCGGAAGAGGTAATTCAGGTAAAAGATAAGAGGTAAAGTGGGGGGCTTAGCTTATAGGAAGCTGTATAAAGAAGAGAGATTTTTTGTTATGATACAAAAATGCAACTTAAAGAGCAGGTGTAACCCATAACAACTGACTTCGACAATTGGTTTATAATCGGAATCAGATAAAAACCTTAGGTGTGAGTGAAAATGGAAAGTTAAGAGGGGTAAAAGCAGAATTTAACCAGTCGGGAAGTTTGAAGAGAAACAATCCGCGTTTAAATCTTAAAGAAAAGAGGGCTAATGGAAGTTTATTAGTTAGCTCTTTAATATTATTGTATTCCACCTATTCTTACTAAGCTACCGAGTATTACCATTACTACCCCTATGAGGGTTACACAGATAATATGCACCGCCATTTCAAGCAACTTGTTAAGCTGACCTTTGCGCAGTTTGGGCAAAACACGCGTTTGTGCCGAAATAGCAAAACAAATAGAGGTGAGCAAACAAATGAGTTTTAGTGATACCACGCGCTCAATAGGAGTAGCGAATGAAAACCAAGAACTGAAGCCAGCGTTGTAGTCGTAAGCCATCAAAATACCTGTGATAACTAATACGGCAAGAGAGGGCATTCCGATAGGCTCGTAAGTCTTCTCGAAATTGCCTATATAGCTAAAATCTTTGCGTTTAAGAGCTTTTGGCAAATAGCCGATAGCCAATACTAAGTGTCCGCCTACCCAAATAGTGGCAGCAATGAGGTGCAGAATGAGAATGAGGTGACGTGTGTACATAGGTATTAGGGTCAGGGGTTACTTGTTATTAAACGTATTCATTGTAATATTAAGCCCTGCTAAGCCAAAAGAAAGGACGGCTTCGGCACATTTTTCTAAGCGTTCGGGGAGGAGGGTTTGCTCTTCGGGAGTCCATTCGCCGAGTACATAGTCTATTTGCTTGCCCGATTCAAAATTACTGCTAATACCAAAACGCAAACGTGCGTATTGTTGGGTGTTCAGTTGAGCCTGAATATCTTTAAGTCCGTTGTGCCCCCCGTCGCTACCTTTGCCTTTGATTCGGATAGTGCCAAACGGGATATTCAAATCGTCGCAAATGACCAAGAGGTTTTCCAAAGGAATGTTCTCTTTTTCCATCCAGTAGCGTACCGCTTTGCCACTGAGGTTCATATACGTGGAGGGTTTCAACAATATAAAGGTACGCCCTTTCACTTTAATTTCGGCGAGGTCACCAAGCTTCTGAGTAGTAAAAGAAGCATTATGGTCTTTCACCAATGTATCGGCTACAAGGAATCCTATATTATGACGTGTATTAGCATATTCAGCCCCTATATTGCCGAGGCAGGCGATTAAATATTTCTTCATAGTGCAAAGGTAATAATAATTTGCGAATTAGCCAATTTGTTGATTAGCACGGCTCTCCATACAAATCGTAATCGGTAGCATCGATAATCTTTACATCTGTAAAATCACCTATCTTTACATAGTGTTTTTTAGCATCGATAAGCACCTCGTTGTCTACATCGGGCGAGTCGTATTCGGTGCGACCTACAAAGTAGTTGCCCTCTTTGCGGTCGATAAGGCAACGGAAAGTCTTGCCTACCTTTTCTTGGTTGAGTTCCCACGATATTTGTGATTGTATCTCCATAATCTCGTTAGCTCGTGCAAGCTTTACTTCTTCCGGCACATCGTCTTCGAGCGCATAGGCGGTAGTGTTTTCCTCGTGACTGTAAGTAAAACAACCCAAACGGTCGAAACGCATTTCTTTTACAAAGTCTTTCAGCTTCTGGAAGTCTTCTTCCGTTTCTCCTGGGTACCCCACAATAAGGGTAGTGCGTATAGCCATTTCGGGTATCGCTTCGCGAAACTTTTTCAGCAGTTTGGTAGTCTTCGCTTGGGTAGTACCGCGCTTCATACTTGCGAGGATAGAGTCAGAAATATGTTGAAGCGGAATGTCTAAATAGTTGCAGATTTTAGGTTCAGTCTTCATCACCTCCAATACGTCCATCGGGAAGCCTGTAGGGAAAGCGTAGTGGATACGTATCCATTCAATCCCTTCTACTTTCACAAGAGCACGCAGTAAGTCGGCTAAGGCGCGTTTCTTGTAGAGGTCGAGACCGTAGTAGGTAATATCTTGGGCGATGAGTATAAGTTCTTTCACCCCTTTGGCAGCCAACTTCTCCGCTTCGGTTACGAGAGCTTCAATAGGGGTCGATAGGTGCGCCCCGCGCATTAGCGGAATCGCACAAAAGCTACAAGGGCGATCGCAACCTTCCGATATTTTCAGATAAGCGTAGTTCTTAGGGGTAGTAGTGAGGCGCTCGCCTATGAGCTCGTGTTTATAGTCGGCGCCGAGTACTTTCAAAAGGGCAGGGAGCTCACTAGTACCGAAGTATTGGTCTACATCAGGGATTTCTTTCTCCAAATCGGGTTTATAGCGTTCAGAGAGACACCCCATCACAAACACCTTATCTACCAATCCTGCCTCTTTCTGTTGCACATAGTCCAAAATAGTGTTGATACTCTCCTCTTTGGCATTGTTGATAAACCCACAAGTATTAATCACCACAATATTGCCCTTTTGTTCGTGCACCACCTCTTTGCCACCCGCTTTGAGTTGCCCCATCAGCACTTCGCTGTCATATACATTTTTAGAACACCCAAGGGTTACGACGTTTATAGTGTTTTTCTTTATACTTCTTGTTCGCATTTGTTGTTAGTTTCAGGGTGCAAAGATAAGAATAATTTTGTGGTTCACGCTTAAAAATGGAAATTCAGCTGTACAAAGCCTATTTTAGCTAAACGACTCTCAAACCACTCGGTTTGAGCATCGGGGTCGAAGCTTCGGCGATCGCGACGAATGCTGTATTTCACAAAAAAACCTGGCTCGGTAGCTACCGAAAAATTCTTGCTCAAGCGAAATAGTACCCCGAAAAAAGGATTAAGAGCAATATTAGTAAAGTGTTGTTGGCGGTCTTTGTAATAAAGATAACGCCCCCAAACATCAATTCCATAGTAAAATTGCCATTTCTTATAGTCTTTGAAGAGTTTGTCAACACCTATCTTCAAAGCAAGTTCATAACTGCTATCCTTAGCAGTTTCTGCGCGATAATCTCCCCCAATACGATAGGCAAAAGAAGGTGTTTTTAGGTAGCGGTATTCCAATAGGAAAGCATTGCTATCACTGGGGAAGGCGGCATTTACAAATTTGGAAAGCCCTATGCCTATTTGATGCTTACATTCTGGTATATCATTCACAATTGTCGTAGGAGAGGTAGTGGCGACGATACTATCAGTAGTCCTAAAAAGAACATTGCCCTCTTGAGCGAGAGCAATGCCATTAATTATAGTTAAAATGAATAATAAGAACTTTCTCATTACTTATTTAGTTTTAGTAAAACGTTTGAATATTTCGGTTACTCTCTCTTCAAAGTCCGATACGTATTTTTCTGCTTTTTCTTTAGAACCGTCAGAGAAAATAAAATAAACTACCTCTTCGTCGTTTTCTTTATCGAATTTCACATCAGCTACTTTGCGACCGTTTTTGTAGAGCTCTGCTTTTACATAAGTATTTGCTTCTTCCACTGTTAAGTCTCCTATTTTTTTACCTGACTTATGCACTGATTTTACATCTGCTTGTGCTATAATTTGAAAGTCATTTTGAATAGCTAACACGTGAATGTTATCAACTGCTTCTTCAAAAGTAGCAAAGCTATCATAATTGCCAGAAGTAAGTTTTACATTGGCTTTTAATCCAGTTGTGCAACCTTCAGGAGAACTAAAGGCAAAGTCAAAGATAAAGTTCTCAGCGGTTTGTTTGGTAAGTCTGATAGTAGTGGTAAACGGATTGGTAAAAATAGTAATATCTGCTGAAGTAGGCACTGCAAAATTAGCGTTTTGTTCATATTTCACATTGCCAATTGTTACTTCAAGCATTTTTACGTTATCTACCGTAACAACAGCGTGACCTTTTATAGGAAGTTTACTTACATCTCCTCCTTCAAAAGTAGCTTTAAAATCTTCATAATTTTCTACTACCCCACGGGCATTGTTGGTAGTACTGCTAGCCGTAGCTGGGAACAACCAAACGATGTTATTGGTAGTATTAGCCGTTTTGTCCCATTGTTTAGTAGTGCTATTCCAAGTGTAGGTACCTTTGAGCTCTTGGTAGTTAAAACCATTGTCTTTGTTCAAGTCAAATTGACGGTCGAATTGGTCACCTAATTGGTCAAACCACGTTTCTTTTTGACCATATTGGTCTCTACCTGCTTCTTTGAATACAGTATTGTAAAAGAAGTCAGCAAAACCGCCGTCATTTGCTTTTTTAAGACAGTCATAAAAACTGTTCATCGTAGCGGTAACCGCCGCTTTTGCTTCCTCTGCAGAATATGCAGGAGCATCATCGTTTTTGTCACCACAACTTACGAGGGCAACTGTAGCCAAAAGACTTAATAAAATTCTCTTCATAATGAATGCTAGTATTTAAATTTTGGGGCAAAAGTAATACTTTTTTCTATTCTCTACTATTAAAGGAATGTTAAACTTTTACACAATGACAAAAAACCAACCTCTTTCAGAGTCCCTTCGGTTAATCACACTTTCATTTACTAATTTGCAAACCTACTTATTTTCTTTTCTTCATCCTATAAAAAACATTCGCCCCCACATTGTGAGGGCGAATATCTTATATTTTATTAAAAAGACTAATATTCATACTCCTTAGTCCCTTGAAACTCTCTTGCACCGTTTCCTTTTTCCTTATATTGTTTTACTACGGTTGGAAAGCCTGCAGTATTATAAGTGTACTCATAGGTGCGAAGCGTTTTCTTTTTTGTACCAGCTGTTTTACGCTCATCGGTATCTTTATAGGTTAAGATATTGTGCTTCCCATTACCAACTACAAGAAAATTTGTAGGGTCGGGCTCTACAAAATCAGTCATATAGTATAACGGATTAGGCTTAGTATCATAAGTGTATTCTCTTGTTGAAATAGAATAAGAATCTTCATCTATCACTTTCACTACATTTCCGTCAGAAAGAGTATAAGTTGTAGTGTAAGTGCCATAAGAATGAGAAGTATTAGTCACTACTGCACCATTGAGGTCTTTTTCATATTGGGTTGTTACTACAATTACCGTATTGCCACTATAGGTAAATTGTTTTTTTTCTATAATAAGTACCACTTTGGGTACCTCCATTCACATAAATAGTAGTAGGATAGCTTCGCAATACACTTTTAAGTTGATTACCTGCATAAGAATACTGATACGTGTAAGTACGGTAGTCACTTTCATACTTCTCCGTTTTGGCAACAAGTTTTCCCCCTTCATACGTGAAGTTTTGTACATAGTTATCTCTTCCTGCATTTTCTCTTTTAGCCTGTTTAACAAATCTCCCATCGAAGTGGAGGGTAGTAATTTGAGTAGTACCTGTCTGCACACCATTCTCGTAATTAGCTTCAGAAAATGACACAGGGCGTCCTCCCTCATAAGTAAGGGTTATTACCTCTTCGAGCTTTCCATCCTCGTCTTTTGTAGTGATTTTCTTAACCAGATAGTTTGCTGAATCACCACCGTTATCGTCGTTTTTGCTACATGCTACTAATGTAGCCATTGCCAAAAGGCTCAATAAAATTCTCTTCATAATGAATGTTAGTATTTAAATTTTGGGGCAAAAGTAATGCTTTTTTTTATTCTCAACTATTAAAGGAATGTTAAACTTTTATACAGTAACAAAAAACCAACCTCTTTCAGAATCCCACCGATTAATCACACTTCTCATTTGCTAATCTCCAAATTTGTTAATTCTCTAATTATCCCAAACCATCTATTCTCTTTCCGTCACACTCCCTCCTAGTGCCTATGGCCTAAGGCCTATTCCCTATTCCTCTTTCTTTCGCCTCGAAACCCTCTTTTCGCCATTTTTTACATCGCTGTATTATACTATGAGTCAACTACTTATACACCCTTCCTATACCAATCGTCCAAGATTCGTATAAGCTTCCTATAAGCTCTCTATAAGCTACCCCCACCCTCCTTACGCCCTTTTTTCACCAAAAACTCTTCCTCCTCTCTTCCGAATTTCTCCGATATCTTCCGAACCCCTCAACGCTTCCCTATTTGCTAATTTTTTCCTCGCCTGCCGTGCTATGATTGCCCGCCGTGCTACGGTTGCCTGCCGTGCTACGGTTGCCGTGTTACGACCTCGCACCTCCGAGCCTCTCAGAAACCTTTCAAATAAAAAACTGCCCACATTACTGCAGGCAGTCTTTATATCACATCTCATTTGTTAATTTCCTCATTTCCTCATTTCCTCATTCCCTCATTTTCTCATTCTCTCATTTCCTAATTACCTCCACCCATTTACCATTGGTACGGGTGTTGTAGCGGTTGCTGTACATTGCCTCAGCATAAGTACCCGGCAGATAATAGTGTCCCGCATACGAAGCATTCAGCTTGAGCTTGATATACTTCGTTTGTTTGGCTTTCAGCGACAAGTAGAAATTCGCACGGTCGTCACGGAAATCAGTGTAGTCTATATAACCGTTGCCATCACCTTCATCATAGTCAGTAAATCGGGTGTTTACAATCTCCCAGCCCGAAGGGATAATTTGGGTGAGTGCTACATTGTCTACTCTCTCCCCTGTGAGGTTTGTAATCTCAATAGTAGCTATAAACTGAGTGCTTTGGCGCAAATTGGTCACATCAAGTGTGTGTCCGTTGTTATCGCGGTAAGTCGTGTTGAGCGAAAGTCCGTTTTGCATAGCGAGCTCTTTGCCTACAGGTAATATACCGCTGGTAACGAGGCGTACATAGAGGGTTTGGTTGCCGTTGTTCTTCACTTGTAAAGTCTCATTGCCTTTGGCTACAAGCGTCTTCTGTAGTATTGGCTCGGTAGATTTTAAGTTTTCGGTTTTGCCACTAAGGGTATAACTAGCTGCTATATTTCTACCGCTCTTGTTCTTTTGTACGTATTTTGCCATTGCATAAAGCGAATAGGCTGTAGTTTGCGTGCTGAGCCAATCGTTAGTCGAGAGCTTTTCTGCAATCTCCAATGCCCAGCGTCCTGCATCTTCTTTCCTACCGATAAGCAAAGCAGTTTCCATTGCCATTGCTTTATTGCGCAACACCGAGCCGTAATAGTTATCGGCATCGTCGTCTATGGAAGTGGTTTGGAAGAGCTTTTCAGCGGTTTGCTTTTGTCCGGCAAGAGCGTAGGCAGCTGCCAAAGTGCGTTTAGCGTTAGGAGTGAGCTCACTGAGTTCACGCAAGCGGTTCATAGCGCCTATGTTAGGATTTCCGGCAAGAGCCAAAGTATAGAGGCGATAGGCTTGGGCAAAATCGTTTTGGTATTTACCCTCGTAACGCCATTGGCGCGCCTCATTGTTCTGATAGTCGAGCCAACGCTGTTTGCTACCTGAAGGCAATACATAACCTTTCTTCTCAGCTTCTACAAAAAACTGACCTATATAGGAGGTTACCCAATCATCGGCATACTTGCCGCCTTTCCAGTAGGTAAATCCTCCATTAGAGAGTTGGTTTTCATACAATTTGCTAATGGTAGCACTTACATTGCGGTTTACCTCATCGGCTTTTTCTTTAGAAAGGGTTACAAAGTCAGCTAAGAAAAGTTGAGGAAACGCCCCTGAGGTGAGTTGCTCGCTACAACCGTGCGGATAAGCGATAAGATAACCTAAACGCTGGGTGAGGTTCACACCTGGGAAGCTCGATACTTCTAATACAGTCTTGGCTTTTTCACCAAAGAGATTGATATTGAGAGAATGCGACTGTCCGCCCTGCAATACGGCGTTTTGTACTACATAAGTAACGGGATTAGGGTTGTACACATTCATTTCCACCTCATAAGTCGCTTTTTCTTTACCCGAAGTAGCAATGATTTTTACCTTACCAATACCTGTTTGCGAGGTGGTTTCAAGTTCAAAGTAAGCCATTTGCTCCCCTGTTTTATCGAAGTGCAACTGTTGGTTGCGTGTGCCTACTACTTTAAACAAGCCGTTAGTCTCTACTTGTAGCGATACGTTCTTCACTTGTTTTTCCATAGCAAAAACGGTTACCGGCAACACAATTTTCTCATTAGGCACAGCTTTGCGTGGTAAGGAACCCAAAATCGATAGCGGACTCACCACAGGTATATCCTTTTTCTCAGCACTGCCATAGGCGTTACCCTTTACATCGCTGGCTACTACCATCACACGAGCAGAACCCATATAGTTAGGAATTTTCACGGTATGGGTATTGCCTGCTCCTTTTTTTAGTTCAAACGGACCTCTAAATATTACGAATGGCTTGAAGCGGTTTGCTTTCTGTGCATCGGCACCGCCTAAATCTTCGTCTCCTCCTATACTGAACGCTTGATTGATAGTACCTCCATAAGCACCTATTACATCATCGTACACATCCCAAGTCTTTACTCCAAGAGCGGTTTTGCTAAAGAAAGTATTCCAAGGGTTAGGAGTTTTGAAGCGGGTGAGGTTTAGGAGTCCGTCTTCTACGATAGCCAAAGTGTACGTCATCGGTTTACCCGATTTCTCTCTTACCTTGATGCTCACTTTTTGGTTAGGAGTCAAACGGTCGGGCATTTGGATTATAGGATTAAGGACGGTATTCTTGTCTACCACCTTCACCGGTATCACCCCATAGAGGCGTATAGGCGCATCATTGAGCGTTTTGTTGTGTGGTTGCAAGAGGGTAACATAGAAATACACATTAGGCGTCATCTTATTGGTGATAGGTACCTCAAAAGTAGTTTCTTTATTAGCGGTCTCTACCCAGTGAGTTTCGAGTACATCGTTCCCGTTTTCTACCGAGATGAGCGCGCGACCGCCTTTGTCTGACGGGAAACTAATCTTAGCTTTTTCACCTACGCTGTATTCTTTTTTGTTAGTACCCAAAGCGAGCATTACCGCTTCACTACCTTCACTGCCTCGCGATTTGCCAGTCCAGTCACCCCAATCAAAATAAGCAGTCGTGCCACACTTATGACCGCTTTGGTCGTCAGTGAGCATAATAAAATAGCGACCCCAGTCGGCATCCGGAATATTGAGTGTAAAACGTGCTTTACCACTGCTGTCGGTAGTGATGTTTTTAGTGGTGTAAATAGCATTGCTACTACTGCTATTGTAGGTAGAGATATTCTGGTTCGAAGCGTCCCACCACCAGTTCCAGCCTACTTTATACACGGTTACCGATACGTCTTTATGGCTGAGTGGTTTGCCGTCTTCGCTGAGTACTACTGCATCGAAAGTATGGTTTTGTTGGGTGTTGTAATAATCGTATTTGTTGGTTTCGGGCAAGCGTAAACCTACGTACTCACTATAAGGTGAGAAAGAGGCGGTACTCACATCGGTACTGAAATCGCCACCACTTTCGTTGGCTTGGGTGAGGAAGTTCACTTTTAGCATACCAGGGGCATCTAAGTCGTTCGTTCTGAAGTAGAAATTTGCATTCCCGTTGCTATCGGTACGCCCTTCAAATACGTTCATCTCTTCGCTCTCAAACTGATAAGCGCGATTGTTGAACACGTATTTTTCATAACCTTTGAAGGCAGTTTCTAAGGGGTAGAATTTTGCTTTCACGCTCACACCTGTATTACCTGCTGGAGAGCCGTGTAACCACAACACTTGCAAGCGCACATTGTCGCCCTTTTGACTGATAAGTTTACCGTTGAGGTTGTTCTCTATCTTCAAACGGTTAGGCTTAATGGTTTCAATTTTGATGCGTTTGCTGAATTTCGTAGCTCCTGCCGAGATACTCACACTCCAATTGCCCGTAGGCGCATCGGAGTTGGTTTTCAGTCCAAATACATACTGGTTGGTAGGGTTGCTACTCTGCATACGCTCGGCTATCACCTTTCCGTAAGGGTCAGTAAAGCGCAGTTTAATAGGCAGTTTTTCAGGGGTCTTTTGGGCAAAGTCATTCAAGATAAAGCCCACATAAATGCTATCACCGGGTCGCCATACGCCACGTTCGGTATAGATAAAGCCGTTGAGCCCTTTCTGTAAGCGCATACCATCTACATCGTATTTGCTTACCGACTGTGGTGCGCCGTCGTCTAACTTCACATAGGTAGTGAACTTGTCTTTCTTCACTTTCGCAAAATAAGCACGGCTACTGAGGTCTAAGCGCAATATTCCCTTACTATCGGTTTTGCCTTCTTGTATTTTCTGCTGTTGGTAGCTGAATACCTCTACTATTGCTCCAACTACTGGTTTGGTAGTGAGCAAGTCGTTTACTACTATGGTAAAGTTGTTCGTTTGTCCTTTTTTTACAATTACCCCAAGGTCGGAAGCAAGCACATTGGTACCCACCGTTCTGCCGTAGTAATAATTGTCTTTACAAGGACTATCCTCGTCTTCTTCCCAATAGAATTCTTCGTCGTAATCATAGTATTGAGAGTAGGTTACATCGTCGTCATTTAATGGTTTTTGTTCAAACGAAAGGTCAAGAGGTTCTTCGTTTTTAGCACCACAAGCGTAGAGTGAATAGTTTTTGGTCATTCCTAATTCTACTCGGTAAATTGCCCCTGGTTCGGGTGTAATCACCGAAGCAAGGTCGAGCGAATAAGTATTCCACTCGTTCAGCGGATAGAGCGCACTGTCATTCAGTTTGAGTACTTTTCGTGCAATAGGCTTGCCTACACGCTGTATATACGAGCCTCCGCCCAAATCGTTATCTTGCAAAAACTGAAAGATATTGTTCTCGAAAATGCGGTATACTGTTACATTCACCGCGCGCAAGTTGATAGTTTGGAAGTTGATTTTCAAATTCTGTGAGCTCGGTAGGATAGTACCGCTCTTAAGGAAGCGAATATCGGGTTTTTGCTGTAAAAATTTGATGTCAAAAGTCGCTTCTTTTTCCAAGCGGTCGCCATAGATATTCTTGATACCTTTAGAAACGTGCACCTTGTAATCGCCCTCTTTTTGTTCCTCGCGGAAGACTTTCACTACGTTGCCGTTTACGCTGTATTTCAGTGCAGTATTGGTATCGCTAAGGCTTATGAGTCCTGTAAAATCTTGTTCTTTTTCTAAGGGGTCAGAAAAGTTTACACTGAAAGCCTGGTTGGCACCGTCGGTTTTAGCGTTCAGTGCCTTGAATACCCCCTTTTGCGGAATAGTATAAGAGAAAGGTATGAGGTTTTCTTTAGGTATGTCTTTAACGTCCCATTTTATTTGAAGAGTTTGTTCTTTGTTGAGACGAGGCAAGCTGTCGAAGATAATTACAAACTTGTTATTAGTGCCTTGCGACTGGAACTTCACTCCTACTTTCTTCCCATCAAGAGTTGCTTTTAAAATCTCTTTAGCGGTTTCGTAAGGTATTTGGTCATTAGCCAAGAGTTCAGCACTAAGAAAATAATAATCACGGTTGTACGACTGTAACTCGTTTGACCTTACTCGAAAGGCTTGTTGAAAAGTTTTCACTGTAAAGTTGAAAATCTCCAGTTCCTTTTTTGGTACTGCATAGAGCTTCTTTACGTGAAACGACACGCGGTACTCTGTGTTTTGAGCCAAAGGTTTTTCAGGCATAAACTCTACAAGTGTAGGGTTTACGCACACCACTTTTCCTTTCACCTTAGGCGAAATTTCAAAGAGGTTAAGGTCGCTCACCTTGTCCATTTTGTCTTGCGACAAGGGTTCATTCAGTAGTATTTTTATTCCTGAGTGGGCAGAGATAAGCCCTGAGGTATACCCTGAAATATAATCTTTAAAAGCTAGTGGGTCGCTGTTGAAATTTACATTCTTCTTACAAGCGATAGCGACCAACAACGCTATCAGTACAAAGCTTATTTTTTTCATATTTTGATGACACTAATATTTTAAGGTACAAAGGTAGGAATTAATTATCAAATTAGCAAATGCTTTCTGAAAAAGCGTACCCTCTAAAAATAATACTTGTGTCGTTCACTTTAATTGCTTGTACTGTTACGACTGTTTGTGTGACTTGTACTTAATTAAAAATCTGCTCTAATATTTTAAAGGTGATGAGGTAGGTAGGCTTTACTCCCGTAGTACCCAAGCCTCCTGAGGCAAGAGTGCTACCAGTCTCCAAAGGATTGTCGGAAGCGTAGTAAGCATAACGCACTTTCACATCTTCACGTATGCTCTTGCGTATTTTTGATGCCGACTGTATAGCTTTTTGGTAATGTACACCTTCCATCTCCAAGCCTACTGCATTCCACGTAGAGTGTAGGAAGAATTTTAATATATCTTTGTTTTGTAGTGAGGTTCCCAGCACAGTAATCATAGAGCCCTCAAACACTTTTAGCCCATTACCTTCAAAGTCGGCTTTGGTAAATTCGTTGTGGAAAGGATAGTTATCTGCCGTACCTTCGAAGATGTGTGCAGTAGGAATCATCAGGTCTCCTTTCTCGCCTTCCAAGATGCCTGCCTTACCCATAATTGAGATAGAAAGCACGTCTAAGAAATAGGTCTTGCCTCCTTTGTGATAAGGTTTTAGGAGTTCATCTATGGTCTCAAAGGCTTGTTCACCAAAAGCGTAGTCCATTACTAATATCACAGGTTTTTCACCCTTTTCAAGGTGATGTACTTCGTATGGTGTATCTGTAAAGTCTATTTTGGCAGTGTCAAACAGTTGCACATCGATGTTCGTACCAGAAGTATCGTCTACCGAAATCATTCCGTGTTTATGAGCGTATTCCTTCACTTTTTTGCGTAAAGGTTCACTTTCGGGCAGACTTAGGAGCTCGAAGAGTTCTATACGTGAGTTTACTTCCACTTCTTTGGCAAGTGCTTTTTCAGCAAACAAGCTATTCATCACGCTGTGCATATTGGCACTGATGATGTGTAACGGGCGTTCTAAGAGTCCATTTTTTAGTAATATATGCTTGATGTGTTCCGCCCATATCTCTCCGTGCAGGTGATGCCCGATACGCTCGCGCAATACAGTGCTAAAGGTGATAGTGCGCTTATCGTCGTTTACGCGTTCGTTCAGAGCGAGCTTGCCTAACCAGTAAATAATGTGGATAAAGCGGTCGGGTAGGGTAGGAGTAGCTAAGGCTTTGTAAGCCCCCAGCACCTCTTCAAAAGTGCGCCCCAAAAGGTTGCCTATGTGTATAAAGGTAGCCTCACGCTCGGCAAGGGTGAGTTTATTCTTTTGTATATTGGCTTCTAATTTTGCCCAATCGTGCGAAATTTTATTGTCGTCTAACAGAATGCGGTCAGCGATTTTGTGTGACTCTATAAATAGGAAAGTAAGGTGCGTAAGCACGTCGTAAATATCCGAACGACCACGAGTGATTTCAATATTCATCTGCTCAGGATCTATACGGTAACAATTGCGACGACGTTTCGGTGGGATAATAGGCTTGAAGTGCGATTGGCGGTATCCCTCATCAGCAATTAGGTTGATGTATTTACACTGCTCAATCCCTTCAGGCAGACGGTCAAGTACGTAAATAAGCCCGTTCAGTTCCGATTTGCTCTCAGCAATACTGCCATAGATTTCTGGGCGCAATACCAGTAGTGATTCCCGTAGTGCCTCGCCCGAGATACCCATAGGTTTATAGAAACCCCTTGAAAAGAGGTGTCTCATCGTTACATACATACGCTCTATAGCGTTCGTTGATTCCTGTGCTCTACTTTTCATATAATTCTTCTACTTTCTCATAAACCAAATCCGGCTCCCAACCGCGGTACAGTAGGTAATTAGCCAGTTTAGCTTTAGCTTTATAAAGGTTCTTTTCTTTAATGGTAGCTTGTTTTTTCTCAGCCACTATCTCGAAAGTATCTATGTATTCTTCTTCGTCAATTTCTTCTAAGCCCACTTCAATATTGTAATCCGAAAGTCCTCTGGTTTTTAGTTCCCGTTCTATGCGCACGCGTCCCCATTTTTTGATGCGAAACTTACCACGGGCAAAGCTTTTAGCAAAGCGCTCTTCGTTTAGGAAGCCGTTCTGTATCAGGTGTACCACTATATCATCAATAGCCAAAGGTATCATACCCATCGCACGCAGTTTCGTTACTACCTCGAGGTGGCAACGTTCTTGGTAGGCACAATAGGCTTCCAGTCGCTCTTTTGCCTCTTGTATGGTATAGGTCTTTGCAGTAGCTTCCATTATATTTTGTAATTGGGCAAAGATACAAGAAAAGCTACCAATACGGTAGCTTTCTTTTAATAATAACTTCTTTACAATCTTTTACTAACTTAATTGTGTGGGAATTAGAGCTGTGATTAGAATATAGCTGCTAAATCTTTTTTGTACTTAGCGAGTAAAGCTCTTGTTATACCATAGTTTGCTTTAGTCGAGTCTACTACTAAATAAATGAAATAACTACCATTCGCTGAAATATCAAGAATGTGATTTTGGTCAGTAAGAACAATTATAATCTCATCTATTTTTTCCTTAGTAGCCAATCCTAATGCTTGAAGAGCATTTTGTTTAGCCTTCACTACCTCTAAGTTATAAGCAGATGCTAAGTTAGGATCAAAACTAGGATCTACTGATTCTGCACCGTAAGAAACCCCTGAACGTACTTCAGTTACTGAAACGGCGATAAACCCAGGAATGTTATTTTTTACATCCTGAATAAATTTGTCTAAAACGTTTGTCATCTTTTTGAAATTTTTACTTTGTGGATTAATTATTTACTTTAAAAAGTGAGGCATCGAGCGGATTTGAACCGCTGTAAAAGGTTTTGCAGACCTCTGCCTAGCCCCTCGGCCACGATGCCTTTTTATGTTTTGTAGTATCAGCGTGCAAAGTTACTACCTTTTTTTTAATTAGCAAGTTTTTTCTGTTTTATTTTTACACTCACCGAGGCTACGTCGCCATTAATAGGGGGATTGATTTTCGCAATTTCAAGTGTTATCTTCTGAACCTCAGAAAGCTCTTTGAATATCCTGTCTATAATGCGACCCGCTACGTGCTCTAATAATTCCGACCGTATAGCCATCTCTTCTTTTACAATCCTGTTCAAGTGTACATAGTCTACCGTGTCAGCAAGTCGGTCGCTCTTAATAGCTTTTTCAAGAGGAACTTTCACCTTCACATCCACGCGGTAATCACTCCCTATAATACCCTCTTCAGCAAGGCATCCGTGATTGGCGCGAACGCGTATGTTCTTTAAGATAATATGTTGCATTCTATATTGTTATACTACTATCGCTGTGCACATTTACAGTTACTTACTCCTTGGAATAGGTCAAGACCTAAGGTTATCACGTGAGTACCTGAGTTGTATCTGATAAGTTCGTTTAAGTGGAGTTGGTAAGAGTATGCAAAGTACACCATTCCGCGTTTGAGCCCCGCCATAGGACCAATGTTTAGTGGTTTGAAGATTTGGTCATTTAACGAGCGATAGTTCACCCCTACCCAATAATAATCGTCTAAATCCATCCAGCGGAATTTAAGGTTAAAATCAGTAGTAGAACGCCCGTCGCTTTCGTAGTACTGATAAAGTACTGAAGGCTCTATTTCAAAACGACTGTTCTTGTCTTTTTTATAACGGTATCCTGCGTAAACAAGGTAGTTGCGCAAAGCCTTAGGCTCTTCTTTGTAGAAACGCTCAATATCCTTGTTTAAGATGTTCAAACCCGATAGGTTTACAAACCATCTTTTATAGCGGTAAAGCACCGCTACATCAAAGTTGTGATTCACAGTAAAGCGGTCGTTAGTAACTTGTGGGTCAGGAATATTGTCGAACTTGTCGATATCAATCCTAAAAGTGTTCAAGGCATACGAAATACCAAATGAAATAAAGTGGTTGTCATAACGGTCAAGTGTAAGGTGGTGCGCAAACGTAGCTTTACCCCCCATTTGCTTGGTATTCCCGTTGCGGTCATTATAAAGCATAAGCCCCACGCCGCTGCGTTCTCCTAAACGCATATCTCCCGCAAGCGATTGATAATCAGGAGCGCCCTTAACGCCTACCCATTGAGTGCCTGCTGAAAGACGTATTCTCACAAAGTCCCCAATACCTGCATAGGTAGGGGCAATAAGAAATTCGCTATCTGCCAAATATTGGTTCATTTGTGGCAAGTTCAGCTCTTGCGAAAGAGCTTTCCCCCCCATAGTGCATAGTGCGAGCATTAACAATACTATTCTTTTCATTGTCGATAAAAATTTACTTAAACTATTTTCTTGCTATAAAATTACTAATTATCTCACAACACCTATATAGTACGTAGCTATAGTGTGCAAAATTTTCAGCAAATATACTCATTATTTTTTTACTGCACTATTTTTTTACAAAAAAAATGTGCATATTTAACACATTTATATTTTTATTAACATTTTTAAAGCTGTTTTTCAGCTTTTTATATTTTTATGTTTTGTGAATAATTAACATATAAAAATAGCCTATTTATACTTTTTTATGAAGATTATAATGCTAAAAACGGCTTTTAATACATTTTTTCATATGTGTAAAAAACACCGTATCTTAATAACCCCACCTAAACAATTTTAACGTTTCAAAATGATGATTTTTTTCTATAAACCATAAAACTTCTTCCTCACATCACTCTAAAATCACCCTTCCGGCATTACATTCCCCCTTTGAAGGGGGCTAGGCGGATGTTTTCCCCTATTGTCTACGCTCTAAGACCTCCTCCGCTGGCGCGAGCTTTTAGCTCGTGCTTTCACTGCTAATTCCCAAATTTGCTAATTTTTTAATTATTTCTTCTCTTTTCCGTCGCCATATTCCCCCTCATTGAGGTAGCCAGCGATGGCTGGGTATGTGCCCCACGAGAGCGAAGTATGTGTAAAGGGGGAAGTTTGTCACCTTTTCCAGCTTGTCCCCCTTCGGGGGTTCGAGGGCTTACCCAATAAATGATTCGCCACATTCCTCCTCTCCGAGTAAGTCCGCGAGAGATTTTCATCACATTTTCTTCGTCATTCGTCTCTCGTCATTCGTCATTTCATTATTTTTTCCGTCATACTCCCTCCTATTGCCTATGCCCTAAGGCCTATCACCTCTTCCTCTTTCTTTCGCCTCGAAACCCCATTTTTACCGTTTTTAGCCTTGTTATATTATGCTATTATTCAATCATTTATATACCCTTTCTATACCAATCGTCCAAGATTCGTATAAGCTTCCTATAAGCTCTCTATAAGCTAACCCCACCCTCCTTACAGCCTTTTTTCATCAAAAATCCTTCCTCTCCTCTTCCGAAAACCTCCGTTTTCTTCCGAATCCCTCAACACTTCCTCATTTTGCTAATTTTTTTCGCCTGCCGTGCTACGGCTGCCCGTGCGACTCGCACCTCATTTCCTAATGTTATTTGTATACAACCTAACACTTTTTTTCTTACCTTTGTAGCTTAATATAAAACATTCTTACTTTCTAAGTATACTAACCAATGAAAAAGCAACTTTTCTTTATCACACTCTTACTCCTTACCGCCTTTGCTTGTGCACAAAAAAAGCCTATTAAAGTGGCGTGTGTAGGCAATAGTATTACCTATGGCTATGGCATTGAAAACCGCGAAAAAAACAGCTATCCTTCGGTGCTCCAACGTCAGTTAGGAAAAAGCTATGAGGTGGAAAACTTCGGTCATTCAGGAGCTACTTTACTCAGCAAAGGACATAAGCCTTACATTCAGCAAGAAGAATACAAAAAAGCACTCGCCTTTGCAGCAGATATTGTGGTCATTCACTTAGGTATTAACGATACCGATCCCCGCAACTGGCCTAACTATCGCGATGATTTCGTAAAAGATTATCTGTCTCTCATCGCATCGTTTAAAAAAGTGAACCCCAAAGCGCGTATCCTCATCGCTCGTATGACCCCACTCGCACATCGGCATAAGCGATTCGAATCTGGCACCCGCGATTGGCACGCCGAAATACAACAAGCCATAGAGCGCATCGCTAAGCAAGCGGGCGTTCAGCTTATCGACTTTCACGAGCCTTTATATCACTTTCCTCAAATGCTCCCCGATGCGGTACACCCTAATGTTCAAGGGGCGGCTATCTTGGCACAGGTAGTTTACAGTGCCATTACAGGCGATTACGGAGGCTTGCACCTCCCCGCTATCTATTCCGATAATATGGTATTGCAACACGGTATACCTCTCACCCTGGGCGGTATCGCCAATACAGGTACTAAAATCACTGTGAAGATAGGCAAACAACAACTCACCACTACCGTCGATAGTAATGGCAAATGGCAAGTAACCTTATCGCCACTTACTGCCAAAGAAACCTATACGCTCCAAATTACAGCAGGTAAAGAAAAACGCACCTTTACCAATGTAGTAGCCGGCGAAGTATGGCTTTGCTCAGGGCAATCGAATATGGAGTTTTATATGAACCAAACTTCTACGGGCGAAAAGGATATTCCGCAAGCCGATAATCCTAATATCCGCCTGTTTGATATGAAAGAAAGGTGGCGTACCGACCCCGTAGAATGGAATCACTCAGTATTAGATTCGCTGAACCATTTACAATATTACCGCCCTACTCAGTGGCAAGTGTGCTCTCCTAAAACAGTAAGCCATTTTTCTGCGGTAGCTTATTACTTTGGGCGTACTCTCCAAAAAGATTTGGATATGCCCGTGGGGCTCATTTGCAATGCTGTGGGGGGCTCACCTACCGAAGCGTGGATTGACCGTCGTACTTTGGAATACAACTTCCCAAGTATCCTTTATAATTGGCGTGAAAACGATTTTATAATGGATTGGGTGCGCTCTCGTGCTTCCGAGAACATCAAAAAGTCTACGGATAAACTCCAACGTCACCCCTATGAGCCTGCTTATTTATTCGAAGCGGGAATACTCCCTTTAAATCATTATGCTATCAAAGGGGTAATATGGTATCAAGGCGAATCGAATGCGCATAACAAGGACGCTCATAGCAAGTTATTCCCTCTATTGGTGAAGAGTTGGCGCACTGAGTTTGGCAATCCACAAATGCCTTTCTACTACGTACAGCTATCCAGTATCAATCGTCCGTCGTGGGGTTGGTTTAGAGACAGTCAACGTCGATTGATGAAAGACATACCACACAGCGGAATGGCAGTATCTTACGACCACGGTCACCCCACCGATGTACACCCAAAGAACAAACAACCCATAGGCGAACGCTTAGCGCAATGGGCTTTGAATGATACTTATGGCAAGACAAATATAATCCCTTCAGGACCTTTGTTCCGTTCAGCGACTTTCAGTGGGAAAGTAGCCACAGTTTCTTTTCAGTATGCACAAGGCTTGCACACCGCCGATGGTAAGCCCTTACGTGGTTTTGAACTTTCTGACGGCAATGGTATTTTTTATCCTGCTACCGCCGAAATAGTAGGTGAAGAAGTGAAAGTAACCAGCAATCAAGTAACGACCCCTAAAGTCGTGCGCTATGCTTTTACCCCTGTTACCGACGCCAATTTAGTAAACCAAGCCAACCTCCCCGCCAGTACCTTTACAAGTGAAGAATAATGGTTAGAGGTTAACGATTAGTGATTAATATAAAGCAATCGCTTTTGCATCCCGTTTCCCCCTCTATTCCCTAATTTCCTCATTTTCTCATTTCCTAATTCTCTAATTTTCTGCCCGTGCGGCTCGCACCTCATTTCCTAATTCTCTAATTTTCTGCCTGTGTGGCTCGCACCTACGACTAAATAAGGCTTCCCGATATCTCATCAGGAAGCCTTCATTACTGTATAATTTAAATAGTTGCGGTGAAGAAAAATATCACCTTATGAAAAAACCTTCTTATTCTTGGTCTTAAAATGATGTTCTTAAAAACTCCCACAGAGGCTAAAAACAGTTTTTGTGTATCATTGTGATGAAGTTCTATCACTTATTTCTGTGGGAGACTGCCATTACTACTGATTATCTTTCACTACGTTTATTTCCACCCTACGGTTAATTTCCTTTCCGCGTTCGGTCTCATTGCTCTCAATAGGTCGTGTTTGTCCATAACCTTTGGCGTCGAGGCGTTTTTTGCTTACACCGTGGCGAGAAAGGTATTGTTTGATAGCATCGGCGCGGTCTTGTGAGAGTTTGAGGTTGTGCTCAGGAGTTCCGGTGTTATCAGTATGACCTTCTACTACAAAGTTAAAATCAGGGTTCTCGTTCATAATGATAGCAATGTTATCCAAGATAAACTCAGCCTGTGGTTTCACTACCGATTTATCAGTGTCGAACAAGATAGTCTTAGCATAAAGGTTTATCTGTTTCACCACGCGTTGGGTACGAGCTTCGCGTTCTTCTGCCGTTTCCACACGAGTAATCGCTTTGTTAGCCGATACGCGTTTGCGCTCTTTCTTTACCTTAGGTTCTTTTACCTTGGTGCGTTCTACGTGGTCTACAATAGGATTCTCACGGGCAGTAAGAGGCAATTTAAGCACCACACCAGCACCCCATTGGTAGTAGTCGTGACCGGTTCCACCTCCTACGTTGTAGGCAGTGTTCACATTGGCACCTACTACATCAGTAAACCAGAAGTTCACTCCTGCACCAGCGATAAACTTAAACTTGCTCTCGTTATCTACTGAGGCAATGCCTACACCCACTTGTGGATATGGGTCGAGCCAAGGCAATCCGTTCCATAAGCGGTTTAGGTGATAACGACCACGTACATCAAAAGCCCAATAACTCTTCGCATCGGTGAGTTTTGTTTCCTCTACATCGGGGAAGTAATTTTGGTCTTTCTTAATGCTTGCATAAGCAAAACCTGCTTCGGCAGTAATACCTTTTTTGATATATCGAGCAGCATTTACGCGGAAGCCCACATTCATATCAGGATACCCGAACCAGTCTTTTATTACACTTCTTTCAGGTACTTTAAAGTCTACGGTGCTCACGCCCGCTCCTACGAGCCAAGGGCGGTAGTTATCTTGTGCTGATAACACACCTGTGCTAAGGGTTGCTAAGGTAGCAACCATAAGTATTTTTATTCTGTTCATTCTCGTTTTGTTTTAGAAATTAGTTTGTCGTTACACGCGCTTTTCTTACATTCCTTTTATTCCCCCTTTAAACGTTTGTTCTACCCAAGGGAATTTAAGCTTCCAGTCATTCACATAAGCACTTAGCACATACAATGTTGTATTGTTGCCCTCTTGCATTACCTGAGAACTCATTTCAATAGCTCCTGGTGTAGTGGAGGCTATACGCACTTCTCTTAACTCTTTAAGGAAAAGGTAACTGTCAAGACTTTTTACTTTAGTTCCCATTGTAATAGACTGTAAGGTTGTAGGGAAGGTGTACATATAATAAGTAGAATTATTACCACTAATCCTCTCTATTTCAGGTAAATTGATACGTTTGATTTTCGTTCCGGCAAAAGCTCCACCATATATATATTTTACTTTATCCGCCACAACAGTTACTAAGTTTTGAGAATTATAAAAAGCATATGAATTAATAGCTTCTACATTGTTAAGGTCTATCTTTGTAATAATAGGGTTGCGGTAAAGTTCGAATCCACTTGGAGAAACGTTGGGATTATTATAACCATACGTAACCTCTTTTACTGTGTAAGGTACTTTTGGTGGGTTTTGCAACATATCAAAACTGCGTTGGGTAACGTATACATTGCTAGAGAGTCCTTGTAAGACAGTGCCATCACCGTTGGTTCTCCAAAACTTAGTTACGCGTTTAATAGTTACCACACGGTCTTCCGCATTGGCTTTTGTCAATCTAAAGGTAATAGGGGTTATCTCATCGTAATGGTTTTTAGCCGTTACTTTTAATAAAGTACCTGTTTGCTTAACAATTACCCTTTCGCCGGCACCATCTGGTTTTAAAGTAGAGGCATCGTAAGTAAAGCCTTCGGGAACCTCTATGTCTACATAGTCCTTAGCGTCTTTGGTAGTTTTGTCACCGTCAATATTCTCAATAACAAAATTATTGCCGTCCCAACCTCTGTCACGTTCGCCCACTATTACAGTAAGGGTAGCAGTAATGCCTACGCCATCAGCAGTTTTATCGGCGATACGAATATCGTGACTGCCTGTACTGCCGTCTTCAGCTTCAATAACAAGTGAGGGAGAGGGGTCTGTACTCTTGCTTACACTCAAATAACCCACAGGAACTTCATAAGTGAAGTTATCAGTTGCACCGTCAATAGTAACGGTCCGTTTTTCTTTTTCTTGCATATGGATAGTGTGCGTAGCACCATTGCGGAAGAAAAAGTTGGTCTCGGTGCTAGAACGCGGTTTCTCGCCCACACCGTCATCGGCTTCTGATTTGCATCCTACTAAAGTAAGTGCTGTAAAAGCTACTAATACAAAGATGTTTTTTCTCATATTTCTTTTCGTTTTTTAGTAAAAATTGAACATTGCAAAGGTAAGGGGGCTGTCAAGTACTTGCCAAACTTTTTAAGATTAATTTAACGCGTTTTACCTCAATGACGTACTAATGACGTAGTTTTTTAACAATTGTTAAGAAAAATTATTTATCCACGTAAAATAAGGGCTTGCAAGGGGTCTTGCTTTACTAAAAATCACTTAAAAACTCCCTAAAATTGCATTTGTAACCTATTGTTCTCTAATTATTTACTAAATCTTGTAGTACTTTTGACGTAGTACCCAAAACATACTAAAAAATTACTCTTTTATATAATTCCCATTTTTTCCTCACTTTTCAGTCCTTTTTCCTCTATTTTTCCTCATTTTCTTCCTATAATTTTCCCTCGTTATTCCTCATTGTAATTTTGCAAGGCGTAGCCTTGATACTATTTTTAACGTCAGTTCGATATATACAACATTAATTTACAATCGTCTTTCTGTTACTGTTCCGTGAAAATCCAGCAACGCAGTTACCAATCCGTGCGCATCACATTTGTCAATTATCAATTGTCAATTGAAAGACTGTCCGTGTAATCAGTCCGAGACTTTTAGGTTGCTTGCTATTTATTTGTTTGATTTGTAAAGATTTGTAAGATTTCTGTAGCGTAAGCTACACTTTTCTTATATCGAACTCACGTTAGTTATTTTATGTCCGATAAGTCTAACCAGTAGAACGAGAGATATTAGAAGATAGTAGTTCTATAAGTTCGATTAATGTTCAATTATAATTTAATTAATCATCATCGTAGACCCACTGTAGAGTCACTGTAGACCCACTGTAGTTTCGTTTGAAGTTTATTTAAAGTCCATCAGAATTGGTTTGCATATATTCCTCCTCTCTGAAGAAGTCCGCGAGAACGGAGTATGTAATAGGGGAGAGGTTTCTCCGAGTCTCTCCGAGTTCTTCGAAGTCCTCCAAATCTCCGAAATATCTGAACAATCTGAAATTCCAGCCACCCCTCAACTCCCTAATTTTCTAATTTTCTCATTTTCCACCTACCCGTGCGGCTCGCACCTCATTTCCTAATTTTCTTGAGAGCTTCGGCTACTTCGTTATATGTTACGGTTTTATCTTTAAAATAAGAAGAAAGTACGCGCTTCTCCTCTTCGGTAGCCCCTAATTGGTTAAAAATGTTGTTCAAGTGCATTTTCATATGCCCCTTCTGGATTCCCAGACTAATCAGCGAGCTTACAGCCGAAAAGTTCTGTGCTAACCCCACACAAGCCACTATTTGCATTAGCTCGCGAGCGTTAGGCTTTTCAAGGATTTCAAGAGCCGTTTTTACCAAAGGGTGCAATGTAGTAAGTCCGCCCACGGTGCCCAAAGCCAAAGGGAGTTCAAGGGCAAAGAAGAAAGTATCGCCCTCTATCCACGCAGCCGATAAGCTCTTGTACTGCCCGCTACGAGCAGCATAAGCGTGCGCACCAGCTTCTATGGCACGAAAATCATTACCCGTAGCCAAAACTACCGAGTCAATACCGTTCATTATACCTTTGTTGTGAGTGGTAGCACGGTACACATCAGCATTGGCAATAGCGAGAGCTTGCACAAATTTCTTTGCAGCTTCAGCACCTTTTAAGTGGGCAATCTCCAACTCCTCAATAGAGCATTGCACTTTTGCGCGCACCAAACAGTTAGGCACATAGTTCGAGAGTATCGACATTACGATTTCATACTTATCATCGATAGAGGCGTCCCGTTCCGCTTCTTCTCTAAACGTCTGTGCAAAGGATTCTAAGCACGAATTGATGAAGTTCGCACCCATAGCGTCTAAGGTTTCAAAAGTAGCCGAAAGCTGATAATAGTGTGCCAAAGCATCAGTCTTGTCCACTAAGGTAAGAGAAGTAATACCGCCCCCGCGTTTTTCCATATTGGCAGTAATGGGTTGCGCTTTAGCGAGCATCAAGGGTTGTATGTGGTTGAAGAAGTTTTCTAAATTAGTTTTTTCACCGTAGAAGAAGAAATGTACGTGCCCTGTTTTTTCGGTAGAAAGCACTTCGGTATGAAAACCACCACGGCTTTGCCAGAATTTAGCCGCCCTGCTAGCAGCTGCCACCACCGAACTCTCTTCAATAGCCATAGGTACAGTATAAGTGCGCCCGTTGATGAGAAAGTTAGGCGCTACCGCAAAGGGCAGATAGTAGTTAGAGACTGTATTTTCAATAAACTCGTCGTGCAGTTTCTGAAGGTCAGTATCAGCGTTGTGGTACTTTTCAAAAAAGAAGCAGCATTCTCTATATTAGGGAAATAAGTATCGCAAAGCCACGCAATCTTTTGGGCTTTGGTAAGTTTAGAAAAACCGTCTATCTGTTTCATCAGTTGTTAAGTATTAGAGTTCAGCTTTTAGTTTGGGAGGCAAAGGTAATAATAATTAATATATTCGCAAGTTTGTTCATTTACAAAATATTTTGTATCTTTGTACTTTAAATAACAAAAATCAATATAGAATGAAAAGAACAAAACTATTTTTAGCTGTAATGTTATTCAGCAGTATAGCGATGTTACAGGCACAAGTAAAGCCAGGTTTAGAAGTGAAAATAGGAGGCAATATAGCAGGACTTTATTACGCCGATTCTTCTAATAGTGATAGAACTTTTACCCCAGGTTTTCATACAGGGGCGTTGTTCAGTTTGAACTTCCCTACCGGATTTGCTCTTGAAACAGGTTTAATGCTCAACACCAAAGGGCAAGCCTATGAGTATAAATATAAAGACGGCAAAGAAAAACAAATCAGTGAGTTGCATTACACTTATGGTTATTTAGAGATGCCTTTTTATGTAGGCTATAAACTTAAACTCAGGAATGTAAAACTCGTTTGGAAAGCAGGTCCTTATGTAGCAGCTGCTTTGTGGGGCAATAGTCGTGAAGAATGGGCTTACTACAAGAAAGATAAGTTAAAGGACTATAAAGTAACCAATCGCCATTCCCTCAGCATAGGTAATCGTTCTTCTGATGATTTACGCCCTTTTGATGCAGGATTAAACTTAGCCACAGGCGTAGAAATTAAACGATTTACAGCAGGCATTCAGTACGGTATTGGTTTCAGCGATGTGCTCCCTAACCGTTCTGAGAGTACCTCAAACCAAGTGTTTAGCCTTTCAGTAGGATATAGAATATTTTAAATAGGAAAGTATAGTATAAAATAAAAAACAAAAGCCTCAGCATTACGCTGAGGCTTTTGCAATTCCTAATCCTTAAAAATATGAAAAATTTCCTCTATGAAGAAGATCTCGTGGTACCTCCAGGAATCGAACCAGGGACACAAGGATTTTCAGTCCTTTGCTCTACCAACTGAGCTAAGGTACCTTCTTTCATTACGGGTGCAAAAGTAATACTATTTTCGAAACTTGCAAAATATTTAGTGATTATTTTCTAAGTTTTTTCACTACTTTTTTTCAATACTTTGACATTCAGAATAATTATTAAAGAGTTTTTGTGTAAAATTCTCTGCTTTTTTAGCTAATGAACCTTTCGTTATTTAAATTTATTTAGGTAGAGTTGTATTACATTTTCTAAACCTAAATAGAGTGCTTCACAAATAAGTGCGTGCCCTATGGATACTTCCGATAAATTAGGAATATTATCTTTGAAGTACTTCACATTGTCGAGATTCAAATCGTGTCCTGCATTGAGTCCTAATCCTACTTTTTGTGCTTCTAAGGCTGCTTTTATATAAGGGGCTATCTGGGTTTTATCACCGCGAGCATACTCACGCGCATACCTCTCAGTATAAAGCTCCACACGGTCAGCTCCTGTGGTAGCGGCAGCCGTTACCATTGCTTCCACTGGGTCTACAAAAAGAGAGGTGCGAATGCCGTTGCGCTTAAATTCGGTAACTACTTCGGTTAAGAAACTTTTGTGTTTAACAGTATCCCAACCCGCATTAGAGGTAATAGCATCTTCGGCATCAGGAACAAGAGTTACTTGGGTAGGTTTTACTTGTAACACTAAATCGATGAACTTAGGGATAGGGTTGCCCTCAATATTGTACTCGGTGGTTACTACTTTTAGCAAATCGAAGGCATCTTGGTAGCGGATATGACGTTCATCGGGGCGAGGGTGAATAGTGATACCCTCGGCACCAAACTGTTGTACATCTTTGGCTACTTGTAACAAATCGGGGATATTGCCTCCACGTGCATTGCGCAAGGTGGCAATCTTATTAATGTTTACACTTAGTTTTGTCATTGTTTTTTTGTATTATAAACTGTCTTGAGGTTGAGGTTGAGTCTCTTCCTCTTCTACTTCTTTACGAAGAATAGAATCTTTTTTTGTAGGAGTTGTCCTGTAAGCCTTAGGGTTGTATTTGGGGTCGGAGATGTTAAAGCTGGTAGTATCTTTGTCTTGTTGAGGTTTGATATTACCTACAAGTACCTTTTTTAGTGAAGCGAGATACTCATCATTACTTTGTATTTTACCTTCTAAGGAATCTACCCTAAAGAGCAAGTTTAAAGTCTCGCGTTTGTTTTCTACGGCAGTATACCCTAAGATATACTGACGCAAAGGTGAATAGATAATCAGCACGGTGGTGAGCGTAATGAGCACAAAGGCAAACAAGGAACCAAACACAAAGATATTAAGACGACTCAAGCGGAAGGAGGTTTTCTCCTCATAAGTACTGTCGTCCATTACTACCAAGCGGTATTTACTGAGCCACTTGCGTTTCCAATATTCTTTTCTCGATTCTTTATTCGTTGCCATTATACTGATTAGTTATTCCACACTGATTACCTTTTCTATTTGAGGTACAAACTCTTTGATAGTCATTTCCACTCCGCTTTTAAGTGTGAGTTGGTTTACTGAACAGTTAGTGCAAGTACCTTCTAATCGCACTTTTACGATTTTGCCATCTTCGATATCCACTAAAGAAATATCTCCCCCATCATTTTGCAAATAGGGACGTATCTTATCTAAAGCTTTTATTACTTCTTGTTTAAGTTTTTCTGGGTTCATTGATATTGTTGTTTATTAGTTATAAGAAGTTAGTAATTAATTTAAATCTAATTCATCAGGATCATTCCTATTGTCCCAAAAAACAATAAAGCGAATTTCTTTCTTATCTTCTATGATTTTGTAATAGATGGAGAAATTATGAAGCACTATCACCCTTCTTAATTCTTCTGTTGTATTTTCAATATCATATACTTTCTGTCCTATTCTTGGAGTTTGTTTAAGTAGATTAGCAATCTTTTCTACTTCCGTTTCTATTTTATCACTATAAGACCTTGAGAAGGTCTTTTTCATCCAAAACAATAGAGCATCTAAGTATTGTATTTGTGCTTTGGGCATCCATACAATTCTCAATTCATCATCTTTTGCTCCCATTGGTCTATAACTTTTTTGGCTTCTTTCATAACATCATCGTGGGGTATAAAAATACCCTTCTTTTCATCTTCTAAGCCTTCTTTTATAGCTTTTAGAGCTTCTTTTGATATGTTAGAAAGAGGTAAAACTTCTCTTTCTTTAGGTTCTACAATAGGTGTATCCATAATTATTACTTATTAATTGTTACTTGCTACTGCACCCTGCCATATTGGTAATTTTGATAGCCTCAGAGGGTGGTAGGGTTTCGTTGCGAGCGACTACATTCTTCACCACTTCTTGCGCTAAGGAGTGGAAGGCTTTTGCTTGCGGACTGTCTTCTTGCAACGCTATGGGTTGCCCTGTATCGCCTGCCTCACGAACGGCTTGTACTAAGGGTATTTCGCCTAAGAAAGAAACTTTTAGTTCTCCTGCCAGGTGTTTAGCTCCTTCTTTACCAAAGATATAATACTTGTTGTTCGGCAATTCCTTAGGGGTAAAGTAAGCCATATTTTCTACGATACCCAACACAGGCACATTGATATTTTCTTGTCCGAACATTGCTACCGCACGACGAGCATCGGCAAGGGCGACAGGCTGTGGAGTGCTCACTACTACTGCCCCTGTGATAGGTAAGGCTTGCATAATGCTTAGGTGAATGTCGCCTGTACCTGGGGGAAGGTCGATGAGGAGAAAATCTAATTCGCCCCAATAAGCCTCGAAAATGAGCTGGTTAAGGGCTTTGGCTGCCATAGGACCTCTCCATATCACTGCTTGATTGGCATTGGTAAAGAACCCAATTGAGAGTATTTTTACCCCGTAGTTTTCGATGGGCTGAATAAACGATTTATCCTCAATGGTTACTGAACGCGGACGCTCTCTAGCTACATCGAACATCATAGGGATAGAAGGACCATATACATCGGCATCGAGCACACCTACTTTAAAGCCCATTTTGGCAAGAGCTGCTGCTAAGTTGGCTGTAACAGTACTCTTTCCTACGCCTCCTTTGCCTGAGGCAACGGCTATGATATTCTGAATACCTGGAATAGGTTTCCCTTTGATTTCAGTAACTTCGGGTGCGATTACTTTTACATTTACCACTACTTTGGCTTTCTCGTTTACTTCGCCGTGAATGGCTTTCATCACCTCTACTTCGGTGCGTTTTTTGGCTTGCAGACTGGGGTTGTTTATCACTACATCTACTACCACTTCATCACCAAAAACTACTATATTTTGTACAGCACCGCTATCTACCATATTTTTTCCTTCACCAGGAGCGGTAATCTTGCGGAGCGCTTCTAATACGTCTTTTTTTTGAATAATCATCTTTTTAGTTATGGGTTAAGAGTTAATAGTTAAAAGTTTTGCAAAGGTAGAACTTTAAAATGAGAAAAGCAAATTTAAAGAATTGTTTGTAGGGCGAAGAGGCAAAATTAAAGATAAGAGGAAGTATAGCTTGCGCTATAGAAATTAAACAAAAATCAGAATAAAATCAACACTGTGCCTTGTGAAATGGTTATAAGGCTTCAACTTTGCCAAAGGTACGAACCGCACAGGCAAAAACTTTGGCTAAGTGTATGATAAGTAAAAAGGGGAAGACCTAAAGTAGTAGTCTTCCCCTTTCTTAGAATGAGAGTATTAATTTTCTATTTTTTAGTTTTTTTCTCTAAGAGGGGTATATATTTGCCATAACCTTCTTTTTCCATATCGTCTTTGGGGATAAAGCGCAATGAGGCACTGTTGATACAATAGCGCAAGCCTCCTTTATCCTTAGGTCCATCGTTAAAAACGTGACCGAGATGTGCGTTGCCTAACTTACTGCGCACTTCGGTACGAGTCATATTATGAGATTTATCGGTTTTTTCTTCTATGAGTTTTTTATCAATAGGTTTAGAGAAACTTGGCCAGCCACAGCCTGATTCGAACTTATCGGTAGAGATAAAGAGGGGTTCGCCGGTGGTAATATCCACATAAATACCTTCGCGGAACTCGTTGTAATAGGCATTGGCAAATGGGCGCTCGGTAGCGCTTTCTTGGGTAACGGCGTATTGCTCGGGGGTGAGTTGCTTACGAAGGTCGGCTTGGGAAGGCTTTTTAAAGCCTTTCTGTTTGACTGGATTGGCTTTGCGGGCTATTTCAAACAAGGCTGGTGAAATATGGCAATAGCCTTGCGGATTCTTATCTAAATACGCTTGATGATATTCTTCGGCTTTATAAAAGTTCTTTAAAGGGAGCACTTCTACTACTATGGGTTTACTGTATTGTGTGGCAAGTGTCGCGATAGCTTTGTCGATAAGCGGTTTTTCGGTTTCGTTTACGTAATAGATGCCTGTGCGGTATTGCGTGCCACGGTCGTTGCCTTGTTTGTTGAGAGAAGTGGGGTCGATGATTTTGAAATAGAGGTCGAGCAGTTGGTTGAGGTCGATGAGTTGAGGGTTGTAGGTTACTTTTACGGTTTCGGCAAAACCTGTATTGCCTGTACTTACTTGTTCGTAACTGGGGGCTTTGGAGAGTTTGCCATTGGCATAGCCTACTTCGGTGGCGAGCACTCCGCGAATTTGTTTAAAGAAGTGTTCGGTGCCCCAGAAGCAACCTCCTGCAAAATAGATGTCAGTAGATTTTGATTTGTTTGTTTTTTTCATTTCTGCTTGTTGATGAGTTGAATTTTCGTCGTTAGTGATAAGTGAGGATGTTCTTTGGCTATTGCCGTTAGCACACCCCATTGTGAAGACCGTTGTCATTAAAGTAAAAAAAAGGATTTTCATTAGTGATTAGTTTTTAATTAATTAGTTTATGAGTTTTTGTTTTGGTGTGTAACCTCAAAAATAATGCCAGATTAATTAGTAAATTAGCAAATGAGAAAATTAGGTGCGAGTACAAGCTTGCACCAGAGGAGATTAACTTTGCCAAAGGTGCGAGCCGCACGTGCAAAAACTTTGCCAAAGTTAATACCCCTAAAAATGATACCTCTGAGTTATCGAAAGGAAGCGGAAAAGTTCGGAAGTAGGTCGGGAGGGATTTTGGTGAAAAAAGGGTGTAAGGAGGGTGGGGTTAGCTTATAGAGAGCTTATAGGAAGCTTATACGAATCTTGGACGATTGGTATAGGAAGGGTATATAAAAAGTTGATTCATAATATAATACAACGATGCAAAAAACGGTAAAAACGGGGTTTCGAGGCGAAAGAAAAGGGAATGGGCACTAGGCCTTAGGCCACAGGCACTAGGAGGGAGTATGACGGAAAATCAAAGGAAACCTCCCCCTTCTCACATACTCCGCTCTCGCGGGGCACATACCCAGCTGTCACTGGCTAGGTTCAAAAAGGGAGTGTACTGACGGGAAAGATAAAGGAGAGGTGGTGGAAAGGTGTTTTTTACTGGAATTTTACAAAAAAGTCGTACAGGTTATCGGTTTCGGAAAGGTTGAGTTTTTTGCGGATACGGTAACGGGCAGTTTCAACCCCACGAATGGATACACCTTGCATAGTGGCGATTTCTTTGGTTGTGTAATTAAGCCTTATCAGTACGCAAATGCGCAAATCGGTGGTGGTGAGTGAAGGGAAACGCTCTTTGAGATTCTTGAAGAAGTTCTTGTGAATCATATCGAAGTTTTCCTGGAATACTGCCCATTGGTCTTCTTCTGAGATATTCTCGCGGATATGTTGCAAGATAAGATGACTTTTGGCTTTACTTACTTTCTGGTTGTCCATTAGTTGTTCCAGCTCTACTATGAGGTTGGTAAGGAACTCGTCGCGCCTGATGTTTAGCATAGTGGCTTCGGCAAGAGCTTTACTCTTGTACTCTAACTGGTTCGCGAGCATTTGGTTTTGGAGTTTAGTTACCTCCTGTTCGCGTGACTCGAGCAGGCGTTGGCGACGTATTCTTTCACGCAAAAAGGAACGCTCTTTTTTCTTCATTTTATAACGGAAGTAGATAGCTGTTGCTACAATACTTACCCCGATGAAGCTGACAAAATACAATATATAAGCCCAAAGGCTTTTATACCAAGGGGTGGTGATTTGAAACGGGAGAGAATAGAGGGAGAGCTCTTTGTTTAGTTCGTTGAGCACTTTTACTTTGAGCCTGTATTTACCAGGGGGGAGATTTTGATAGCTGATGCTAAAATCGGGGTCGGCTTGCGTCCACCGCTTGTCATACCCTTCTAAGACGTACCACAGTTGGTAATGTTCTTTACTAAAATTGGGATACTGAAATTGGAACACCAAATTGTTTTTGGCGTAAGGGAAAGAAGGATTGGCGGTAATTTCTTCCAAAAGATATTGGTCGGTATCGCGGTCGTAGGAGCGGAGGCTTTTTAGGCTGAGATTATAGGGGTAGGTGGTTTGAGGGGCATTATCGGTATAACGGGCGATACTACCGTCTAAACAAAAGAAAGAAGCACCATCGGAGGAAACGAATACTGAGGCGCGGTCTTCGGTGGTGGGGTGTTGGAGCTCATCGAAAGCAATCTTTTCGGTTATTTTGTATTGACCATCGGCAAAGGAAACTAAAAAGTAATCGGTGGCAGTGATAAACCAGAACCGATTATCGTTTACGGGTACTATATTGCGGGTTTTGGTGAGCTGAGGGAGTTGTTCATTGAGGATAGTATAAGGTACAATTTCTTCTTTATCTTCGTTGTAGTAGTAGAATTGAGAGCCGTCGGCAAAGACTACTTTTCCGCGTATTTTGAGGAGGCGGAGGGCTTCTTTGGTTTTAGGTTTACTGAACACTGTTTTGTGTTTCACCTTTTTTAGGTCTTCGGTAAGTGAAAGTTTGCAGACGCCTTTATAGATGTGATTTGTCCAGATGTTGCCCATAGGGTCTATTTCGATGCGATAAGTAAGGTCGAAAAAGCCATCGACGATATGTGAGGGTTCCCACCTGCCAGCTTTGTCTCTCTTGTAAATAGTAAGTACAGAATACGAAGAGCCGACGAGCACCTCCTGACCGTGAATCGTTCCCTTCTTTAAATCCATACCGCCGACGCCTACATTGCTGAGGGGACGTAATTGGTCACCTACGAGTTCGGAGACTCCTTTGTTATGTCCTACAAATAACTGGTGGTCGAACTGCTTTACGAACCACACTTGGCTTGAGAAGTTGGGCAGTTTGTTGAGTTTTCCGTTAGTAAGGGAAAAGACCCCTTTATTAGAAGCTAAGTAATAAGAGTTGCCTTGCTCAGCCATATCGCTGATGAGCTCTACATCGCCATTTAAATTTAAGAAGCGGAGTTTGCTAGGGATTTCAATCATAGCAATACCGTTGTCTAAGGCTACCCAGAGGTTGTGCTGGATATCTTCATAAACCCCGAGTACGGTGTTATTGTTCAGTCCGTTTTTCTTGTGGATATGCCACAGGAGTTTACCTGTACTGACATTGATAGCATACAAACCTTCGGAAAGGCTTCCTAAGATGAGGTTACCTTCATCGGTAATGAGCGCACGGTTCAGCCTAATGGAGGGTAATAGGGTGTCGATATCGGTAGTGAACTTGCGCAACTGGTCGGTTTGAGGGTTGAAAAAGAACAAGCCATTCTTGTCGGTTACCAGAAGGAGTTCTTTTTGATAGGGGATAGTAGCGATTACCAATCCTCCTAAGCTGTTAGTAGAGAGTTTTTGGTGGAGGCGATGCTGAGGGTCGATGGTATAAAAGTCGGCATTTACGCCTTGCATATAGAGGGTATTGCCGTCGGAGAACATTGCAAAAGGGGCAGGTTTAGGGTTGAAGGCGCATACTTGGTTGCCGTCGAACACAAAATAGGAGGAGAAAGTTTGGAAGTAAATCTTATCTTGATGCTTGAATATGCGCCAGACTTCATCGTTGTGAAAGCGGTAATCTTTGAGTTGGTCTTTTAGAGAAGTGTAGACCAATTGGTTTTGAGCATTGCGCTGGAAGTAGCCAAACTCTTCGAAAGAGCCTACATAGACGCGCAGTTTCGAATCGTTATTATCGGCAAGAACAGAACGGGCTATTTTTTTCTGGGGCAGGTAGTGGAGTTGCCATACCTGTCCGTCGAAAGTAAGTAGCCCTTGGTTATTAGCCACGTAGAGGACGCCCGTTTTGCATTGGCTTATTTGCCAATTTTGCAAGCCTGCCTTGTATTGAGTTTGAGAGTAGTTATAGATAGGTGGGACAAAGGGCAAGTCTTGATTTTGGGCTGTTGTGGTGGGGAAATGCCCCAAAAGAATGATAAGTAAGATGATGAAGTGCTTCATATCTATCGCACAATAGTGAGCGACAAAGGTACGAAAAAAAAATTAAATAAGGTGCATTGGATAGGTAAAAGGTAAAAGATAAAAGGTAAAAGGTAAAACCAGCGAGGGCTCACAGCTGGATATATGAATAAAAGGGAAAAGAGAAAAGGAAAAAAGTAGTGATAGCTATTAGGTTGAAAGACAAGGTTTGTCAGGAGGTAGAGCAGGGGTAAGATAAAGGTAGGGTAAACGATGAGTGGGTCTACAGTGGGTCTACAGTGGGTCTACAGTGGCTCTACAATGAAGATTAATCAAATTATAATCGAAGATTAATTGAGTTTATAGCGCTACTATCTGCTAATATCATTGGCTACTGGTTAGATTTGTCGGACATAAAATAACTAACGTGAGTCCGATGTAAGAAAAGTGTAGCTTACGCTACAGAAATCTTACAATTCTTTACAAATCAAACAAATAGGCAACAAGTTGCCTTTATACACATACTCTGCTATGCCAGCTCGCAAACTACAGACAGATTATAATACAAATACAATTGTAAATCAGTATTGTATATATTGAACAAATATTATAGTCAAATAAAAATAGATTACGACTCAATAGGCTTGTTTTTAGAGGGCGTTTTGCAAATCGCCCCCTACAATATACTGAAAAAGCAACTGATTATCAGTGTGTCAATTTTACTAAGGGTCGTAGCACGACGAGGAGAGAGCTACACGAGCAGGTGGAAAATTAGAGAATTAGAAAATGAGGGTGTGTAGTTAATCGGAGTTCTCAGAAAATCTTGGAGAGACTCAGGACATCACTGATGACTAAAAACTAAGTACTAAATTTTGCTAATTTACAAATTAGTTATTATCTTTGTCGCCAGATTCCTAATGGAGTGATTGCCTTAATAGGGCGAATTGCCTCACATACTCAGCTGTGCCAGCTCGCTGACTTTGCTCCTACGACTTAACACAAAACTTGATTTATATTAAGAACTAAAAACAATGAAAACATTACGTACTTACAGCGATTTTAAAGATATCGTTTTTGATAAGAAAGAAGTGGCTATTAGCAAAGAAGCTAAAGCCCTCATTGAAGAGAGTTACGCTTTCTTAAAAGACTTTGCAGAGAACAAAATCATCTATGGCGTGAATACAGGCTTTGGACCGATGGCGCAATATCGCATTGAAAAAGAAGACCAATTGCAGTTGCAATACAACCTTATCCGCAGTCATAGTTCGGGCTTAGGGGAGGTGTTTGATGAAGAAACCGTGCGTGCGGCTATATTGTGTAGACTTACGAGCTTGTCGTTAGGCAAATCGGGGGTGCATATAGAGGCAATTGAACTGATGCGCGACCTATTGAACTACCGCATTACCCCGCTTATCTTCAAACACGGAGGCGTGGGAGCTAGTGGCGACCTTGTGCAGTTAGCCCATCTCGCCTTAGTGCTCATAGGCGAAGGAGAAGTGTTCTACAAAGGCGCGCGCAGACCTACGGCTGAAGTATTTGCCGAAGTGGGACTCAAACCGCTACAAATACATTTGCGCGAGGGTCTTTCGCTGATGAACGGTACGTCGGTAATGACGGGCTTGGCAGGGGTGAATGTGTATTACGCACAAAAGCTATTGGATTGGACAGTGAAGTTCACAACGGCTATCAACGAGCTAGTACAGACTTATGACGACCATTTTTCATCTGAATTAAACAACGCCAAACAACATACTGGGCAAAAAGAAATCGCCCGAATGATGCGCGACTTCTTGCACGACAGCAAACGCACCCGCAAACGTGCAGAACATCTTTACAAAGGGCAGCACAACGAAACTGTATTTAAAGAAAAGGTGCAAGAATACTACTCCTTGCGCTGTGTGCCACAGATACTCGGGGCTGTATACGACACCATTGCGCATACTGAGCGCATCGTAGAAGAGGAACTGAACTCGGCTAACGACAACCCAATAGTAGATGTGCCTACCCAGCAGGTATATCACGGGGGTAACTTCCACGGCGATTATATATCCCTTGAAATGGACAAGCTTAAACTGGTAGTTACCCGTATGACAATGCTTGCTGAGCGACAGATCAACTACCTTTTGAACCCCAAAATCAACGAGCTATTGCCTCCATTTGTGAACGCGGGTAAATTGGGCTTTAACTTCGGTATGCAAGGGGTGCAGTTTACCGCTACTTCTACCACTGCCGAAAACCAAACCCTCTCTACCTCGATGTATGTGCATAGTATCCCGAACAATAACGACAATCAGGATATAGTGAGTATGGGTACCAATGCGGCGACCCTTACCCATAAAGTGATAGACAACGCTTTTCAGGTGCTTGCTATTGAGGCTATCACCATTGCGCAGGCTATCGATATCTTGGGCTGTTATGACGAGCTTTCGAGCACTACGCAAAGATGGTATAGGGAAATAAGAGCCATTATTCCGTTCTTTAAGGAAGATTTGGTGTTTTATACTTACTTGAAGGAAGCCACATCGTGGTTGAAGAAATAGAATGTTTTTCAACTTTGGCAAAGTTTCAAACTTTGCCAAAGTGTAGCGACAGCGTGATTGAAGAAATAGAACAATCTGACTTGTCGGACTAATGATAGAAAACAAAAAAGAAGTAAAACTAAATAAAAAAACAAATGAGAAAGTATGCTATTATTACAGGCGGTTCGCGAGGCATAGGGCGCGCTATATGCGAAAAGCTCGCACAAGACACCGATTATCATTTACTCATTGCTTACCAAAGCAATGAGGTTGCTGCACTTGAAACCCTCAATCACATCAGGAAATTAGGGCGCGAAGGAGAGATTATACGCTTTGACGTATCTGACCACCAAAGTACTACTGAAGCCCTTACCAAATGGCAACACGACAATAAAGATGCCGTGGTAGAAGTGATTGTGAACAACGCGGGTATTAACCGCGATGGACTCTTTATGTGGATGCCCCAAGAGGATTGGAGCAAAGTGATTTCCACTACTCTCGACGGCTTCTACAATGTAACTAATTTCTTTATCCAAAAGATGCTACGCCATCGTTATGGACGTATTATCAATATCTCATCGGTATCGGGAGTGAAGGGAACCGCAGGGCAAACCAACTATTCGGCTGCCAAAGGAGCAATTATTGCGGCTACCAAAGCCTTGGCGCAAGAAGTAGCCAAAAGACACATCACCGTGAATGCCATTGCTCCTGGTTTTATACGCACTGATATGACCTCTTCGCTCAACGAAGAAGACCTCGTGAAACTTATACCGGTAGGTCGTTTTGGGGAAGCCGAAGAAGTAGCTGACCTCGTATCGTTTTTAGTCTCTAAAAAAGCTTCGTATATCACCGGAGAAGTGATTAATATCAACGGGGGAGTGTATAGTTAGGTAAAAGATAAAAGATAAAAGGTAAAGCCAGCGAGGGCTCACAGCTGGGTATGTGAGTAAAAGATAAAACCAGTGAGGGTTCACAGCTGGGTATGTGAATAAAAGATAAAAGGTATTGCATAAGAAGCGTTGCCAAAGGTCGTTTTACGACCTTTGGCAACGCTTTCTTAATAATATCAATTGTTAATAAAGAATTATCCTTGGTGAGTTTTCTTCAATAAATCGTTTACTACTTTTACGGGGTTGAAGGTGATGATAGGTACTTCTACGAATAGGGTAATCCAGTGAGCCATAGAGCCGTTCCACAAACCGGGGAGTTCGAGAGCTTTTAGCGGTCTGCCCATAAAGGTTTTGGAGGTTATAAAGGCTTGGTTAGGGTCTACGTACTGTTGTAGATCGAATTTTTCGCCTTTGTAGTTCTTCGTGCCACAAACCAAATCTACGGGGTTAAAGTGAGTAGATTGCTGGAAAATTTCCTTTTGCTTGGCATCTGCCATATTCACCTGTGCAGATTCGATGATTTGTAAACTATAACCTTCACCATCTTTCACCCAGAAAGGACCTCCACCGGGTTCTCCTTCGTTCTTCACCATTCCGCATACGCGTATAGGGCGATTCAGTTGCTCTTTGATAAACTCCATAGCATATTGACGGCGGAATTTATAGAGATAATCGGGAACGGAGATATTGATTTCTTTGAGGAAATCGAGTATATGCTTAATCTCTTTCTTCTTAATCTTATCATTATCTATACGATGTAGGATTTTAAACACTTCGTCTTGTACTTCACATAGTTTTCCGGCGAGCGCTTCTTTGTAAAACACGGTCTCATCGGTATACTTTTTCACTACCACATTATCAATATTCTTGATGAAGATGATGTCGGCATCGATATCGTTGAGGTTGCTGAGTAGCGCTCCGTGCCCCGCAGGGCGGAAGACTAAATTACCTTCTTCGTCGCGGAAAAACTCATTATCTTCGGTTACCGAAATTGTATCAGTACTTGGTTTTTGGTAAGAGAAAGTTACATCGAAAGTAATGTTATAGCGTTCTTCGAGTATAGGTTTGATATGGTTGAGTTCCTTATAAAAAGCTTCGGTATGCTGCTCGGTGATGGTGAAGTGTAGGTGTGCTACTTCCTCATCGGAGGCATAAAGTACTGCTTCGCGGAAGTGCTCTTCAAAAGGAGTAGCGATTTTCTCGGAATGCTTATGGAAAGGCAGTAATCCCTTAGGCATATTGCCATAGCCCAACCCTTCTTCATTGAGAAGCGTATTGACGATGATGTGTTTTTGGATATCTTCGTTTAGTGAGGAAAAGTCGGGGTGATTTTTATCAATAGCAGCTTTTAAGATAGGATAAAAGGCAAAGCGTTCGAGACCTTCGAAGAAGGTTTTAACTTCTTTGTTACCTGTTCTATTGACATAAGCTATAAATGACTCACGATCGGGTTCGAAATCGTCTCGGAAAGCGAAAAGAGCTTTAAACATACGGGTAGCCGCACCAGAGGCAGGCACGAATTTGAGGATAGTGTTACCTCGCTTTCGTTTTTGGTAAATAGCAGCGTACTTGGCGGCTTCTTCTTTGCTGAGCGGAATAATACCATCGTCTATCACAGCGGCTTTATACAGTTGTATAGGAGGAATTCCTTGTTTGAATTGCGCTATTTGGGCATCGAGTATTTCTTCGGAGATCCCTTTTTTAATGAGCAATTGGCGGTCTTTTTCTGTTAATTCATTCATAATATAATAGTTTCGTTTAACATTCTAAAACTTACGATTGTTTTAGAGGACAAAGATATAAACAAAAAAAGATAAAAGCAAATAAAAAGCAAAAAAAGTTTTTGGAAGATAAAAGATAAAATTTATGACAGCTGAGTATGTGGCAAATTAGAGAATTAGAGAATGAGAAAATTAGGAAATTAGGAAATGAGAGAATGAGGAAATGAGAGAATGAAGAAATGGAGCGTGAGCTTGTAGCTCACGCTGACGAAGGGACTCGGAGGAGCGAGCTATACGAGCATTCTTATTATTTAGTTTTTGAAATCATAGATTCTTCTGTAGCTATATCGGCTTTTGCGCGGTCTCTTCCTATTTGGAAGCCTATGGTAAGGAGTATTGCTATCGCCCAAATAATAGAGAGCACCAAGCGCCTTTCTTTATTTTTCTCGCGATAAGCACTGGCTAAAAAGATACATAAAAATACAATAACTAACCACATAATATAAGGGTTTAATGAGAGATATAATACAAAAATTCGCCTGTAGCTTTCCCTAATCTATAAATAAAAAAAAAGGATAAGATAACAGCTACAAGGGTTAGTTTTTTGTCACTAAGAATAAGGCGACGGACTGAGGTAAGAAAATTCATAAGTCTTTCTGGATATTCCCTACAAATTCTCCTAAGGCATAAAAAACGCCATATAAGAACCACCATAGTAGAATGGCTAAGAATATCATTTTGGGTATGGACACTGTTTCTGATTCTTTTGTTTTCATATTACAAACGAGTATTAATGTTAATAACTATTGTCCGAACAATCCTTCAAGGAACCCTTGTTTGGCGGAAGCCCAGTTGTTGTACAGATAGGCGATTGCCATTAGTATTAGGAAAGCGCCTATAATTCGGTTGGGTTTTGATTTTTTCATATGCTTATTATTAAAATGCAAATTAAGGAAAATGTTGGGAGAGCCATCACATACAGGCATTATAAAAATCATCAGCGTTGTTTACCTTTTTCATACCCCTCATAAAAGGAGTTTAATAGACTGTCGATGTCTTGTGCTAAGAGAGCAACTAAAAGAGCTATAACTATTACAATTAAGATTTTTGTATGTGTTTTCATAACGTATGTGATTAAAATTCGGTACAAAGGTAGTGAATTATTATTTATAAAACAAAAATAATAATGCCAATAATACTAAAAATGCCAATAATGCCAGAAATACTGATAATTAACTTTGCCAAAGGTGCGAGCCGCACGGGCTGTTAAATTAGCAGATTAGCAAATGTAGAGGGTTGAGGGGTTCGAAAGGATACGGAGAAGTTCGGAAGGGAGCTGAGAAAAATTTTGATGAAAAAAGGGTGTAAGGAGGGTGAGGTTAGCTTATAGAGAGCTTATAGGAAGCTTATACGAATCTTGGACGATTGGTATAGAAAGGGTATATAAAAAGTTGATTCATAATATAATACAACGATGCAAAAAACGGTAAAAACAGGGTTTCGAGGCGAAAGAAAGAGGAATAGGTGATAGGCCTTAGGCCATAGGCACTAGGAGGGAGTATGACGGAAAATCAAAAGAAACCTCCCCCTTCTCACATACCCCGCTCTCGCAGACTTCCATTCAAAGGGGGAATGTGGTGACGGAAAAGGGAAGAAAAATTAGAGAATTAGCAAATTAGAAAATTAGTAAATGGGACACGAGCTATAAGAAACGCGTCAGCAAAGGTGAGCCATAGAGGTAGGAGGGAGGTTCGTTAGGTAAAAGATAATAAGGTAAAGCCAGTGAGGGCTTAAAGCTGGGTATATGAGTAAAAGGTAAAATGGATATATTTAGCTTATACGAATCTTATAGGATAGAAGTCTCTGTTTTGGTAAGAGGATATCTGTAAGGAAGCGTTTTCGTAGAAAAAAGAACTATGTAAATAGGGATTGTGTAGGATATATAACGAATGTTAGAGCTTACAGTGCTGAGGGTGAGAAAATATTTATGGGTGAATTGCTAATTGATAATTATTTTCTATCTTTGCCAAAAATTTACCCATTTATGAATGTAAGATTTACTATACTCACTACCACAATGTTTGTCCTAATGGCTTGTAATAACGGGCAACAGGAAATAGCTGTTGCCGAAGATGCTCTTGCTAACACTCAGAAAGCTGAGGAAGCACGCGATAAGAGCAACGAAGGAAATCCGTTTGGTGCAGGTGGGGCGAATTTTTCTAACAACGTATCGCTACCAGCTACACAGCAAGGAGTAAAGCTCAATCCGCCTCACGGAGAGCCAGGACACCGTTGTGATATAGCCGTGGGGGCTCCGCTACCCAACGACGGCAATGTGATAGCCCAAACGCAAACACAAGCACAGCCTGTGAGCAGTGCCGATGCTAAGCCTGTAGTTTCGGGAGGTATGCCACAAGTGCAACAGGTGCAGGTGACACAACCTCAGACACAGCAAGGGGTGGCGACGAAGGGTCAGAAACTGAATCCGCCTCACGGGCAACCAGGGCACCGTTGTGATATACCGGTGGGCGCTCCGCTGAACAGTAAGCCTGTGAAACAGCAAGCACCAGCTACGCCTAAAACGGTAGAACAACAAATAGTTATCGACCCCAAAATGGCACAACAACACACGGGAACTACTGAACCGGGCTTTTCGGGGAAGCCTAATCCGCCTCACGGGCAACCGGGACACCGCTGTGATATAGCGGTAGGAGCGATATTGCCATAAAAAGAGGCGCAAGGGGTGATTTTTAATATGTAAATGAGTGAAAAAATAGCAATACAGGGTATCAAAGGTTCGTTTCACTATCAGACGGCTGAGAGTTACTTTGGCAAAGACATAGAGGTGCTGGAATGTCGTACTTTTGATGCGGTAGTGAAAGCACTGCTGAAAGGCGATGCTAACTGGGGCGTGATGGCTATTGAGAATAGCATTGCAGGAGCAATATTACCTAATTATGCGCTTATAGACCACCATAACCTGCATATTACAGGGGAGCACTATATGAACATACAGCACCACTTGATGGCGCTAGAAGGGCAACGCTTGGAGGATATTACTGAGGTGCATTCGCACTATATGGCACTGTTGCAGTGTAAGGATTTCTTTCACGATTATCCTGATATAAGACTGGTGGAATCTCCTGATACAGCTGAGGCAGCACGACAGATACACTTGCAACAACTCAAAGGAGTGGCGGCTATTGCTTCGGCATCGGCTTCTGAGCTTTACGGCTTGCCTATTATAGCGGAAAGCATACAAACCATTAAGCGTAATGCTACCCGCTTTGTGGTACTCAGAACTACTGATGCACACCTGCCCAAAAGAGATATCAATAAGGCGACGCTTAAATTCCAGGTGTATGACAAGAGTGGTAGTTTGGCAACCGTGCTGAACGTGTTACGCGATTATGATATGAATATGACTAAAATACAGTCGTTGCCTGTAATAGAGACTCCTTGGAAATACGCATTCTTTGTAGATGTGGTGTTTGATAGTTATGCTCGATACCAACAAGTGATGCAACTTTTGGATATTATGACAGAAGAGCTAAAAGTATTAGGGGAATATGAAAATCGGTTGAACAGTGAGAGCTATTCAAAATCAATCATATAGAAAATAAATATAAAAAAACAGATTAAAAGATAGCTTCTATATCAAAAAAATTGACTAATATTGACCGCGAAATTAATAATCAATGGTTAAAGGTTAATGATAAATGACAAAAGACTAATTAGAAATGGCGAATTATGAATTACAAAAGGTGGCTGTATTTAGACGCAATAGAGTGCACCAATACTTACATACCCAGCTTTTGTTGGCTTTATTTCTTAGCTTTTACTTGTTATCTGCACAGTCTATTTCTTTAGAGAATATCTGGACGCAACACGCTTTTTACCCCGAACGTATGTACAACTTGAAGGCACTGAAGAAAACCCCACAATATACAGTGCTCGAATATAGCCGTGACAAACACATTCAGGAAATCAACCTTTACGACTTTGCAACACTCAGCAAAGTACAAACACTCTTTGAAACTAATGAAAGGGTGAATAGGATTGAGAGCTATGAGTTTTCTCCTGATGAGAAAAAGCTCCTCATCGCTACCCGAAAAGAGGATATCTACCGACATTCGTTTATAGCCGATTATTTTCTGTACGACCTCGCTTCTGGCGACCTTAAAAAAGTGAGCGATAAGCGCATACAAGTCCCCACTTTTTCGCCTAATGGTAAGCAATTGGCTTTTGTATACGAAAACAACTTGTATTTATACGACCTTACGACGGGTGCGGAAACCCAAATCACTACCGACGGACAGAAGAACGCTATCATCAATGGTACTGCCGATTGGGTGTACGAAGAAGAGTTCGGGATTGTGCGATTGTTCGCTTGGAATGCCGATGGTACACAATTAGCATTTATACGTTCGGATGAGCGCAAAGTACCTGAGTTTTCAATGGACATCTACGGTTACGACCTCTATCCTACACCTTATACTTTCAAATATCCCAAAGCAGGGGAAGCTAATTCGGCGGTAAGTTTGCACATTTATACTGTGGCTGATAAATCGGTGGCTGAAATACCCTTGAAAGCCTATTATATCCCACGTTTGCAATGGACAAACGACCCTCATAAGCTGACGGTACAAACTCTCAATCGCCACCAAAACGATTGGCAACTCTTGCAAGTGAATAGCCAGACGAAGGCGACGACTTCCTTAGTGAAGGAAACCAGCGCGACTTATGTAAGCATCAACAAGGATATACTATTTTTACCCGATAATAGTTTTATTTACCAATCGGAGAAAGATGGAAATAACCATTTTTACTACTGCAATGCCAAAGGAAAATTAGTATGCCAGCTCACGCGTGGTAACTGGGAAGTAACCGATTGCTATGGCTATGATCCTAAAACCCAACAGTTGTTCTACCAATCTACCCAGACGGGCTCTACCCGCCGAGGGCTCTATGCGGTAAACCTCAAAGGCAAAGCTCCTCGCGCGCTTTCTACTGAGGCAGGAACAAACAAAGGCACATTCAGTGGGGATTTTTCTATGTATATCCACGCTTTTGCCAATGCCACTACGCCTCCACGCTATACGTTAAACGATACCAAAAGTGGCAAGCAACTCAAAGAAATCGTTACCAATGCCGAATACGCCCAACGATTGAAAGCCTATAATTTGCCCGAAAAAGAGTTTATGGAACTGAAAACTGCTAAGGGTACTTTCAACGCTTATATGCTCAAACCTAGGGATTTTGACCCTAAAAAGCAATATCCGCTCTTGATGTACCAATACTCAGGACCAGGTTCACAAGAAGTTGCCGACCAATGGTGGGATATGAATGACTTTTGGCACGCAATGCTCACCCAAAAAGGTTATATAGTGCTATGTGTAGACGGCAGAGGCACAGGTTACAAAGGAGCAGATTTTAAGAAATGTACCTATCAGCAACTAGGGAAATACGAAGTTGAAGACCAAGCAGAAGTTGCTCAGCTCGTAGGGACTTATCCTTATATAGATAAGAGCAGAATAGGTATTTGGGGTTGGAGTTTTGGTGGATTTATGTCGTCTAACTGTCTGTTTCAAAAAGGCGATATATTTAAAATGGCGATAGCAGTAGCCCCTGTTACCAATTGGCGTTTTTACGATACTATTTACACCGAGCGTTTTATGCGCACCCCCCAAGAGAACGCAAAAGGTTACGACGAAAATTCACCGTTGTTTCACGCTGCCAAACTCAAAGGTAAATACTTGCTCATTCACGGTAGTGCCGACGACAATGTACACGTGCAAAACGCAATGGTGCTCATCAATACCTTGGTGAGTTTGCAAAAAGATTTTGATTGGTTAATTTACCCCGATAAGAATCACGGTATTTACGACAACACAGGTAGCACACGCTATCAGTTATATACAAAAATGACGAATTTTATCATAGAAAATTTATAAACAAAGCCCCCGTCCCCCGAAGGGGGACAATCTGTAAAAGAAAAACTTTACTGGATTAAAAATATTTAATGTAGAATTTTAATTTATAAACAAACTTTTTAATTTATTAAATAAATGGATACAAACGTAGAAAATGCGAAAAAGAAGCACCCTAAGGGGCTTTATTTGGTGTTCCTAACAGGTATGTGGGAGCGTTTCAGTTACTATGGAATGCGTGGTATTTTGATGTTATACCTCACCAAGACGTGGCTTGAAGGCGGTTTGGCTTTCGATAAAGCTACAGCGAGTCTTATCTATGGCTTTGCCACAGGGCTTACCTATTTCACTCCACTGATTGGTGGTTGGATAGCCGATAACTTTTTAGGACAACGCAGGGCAGTATTGTTAGGGGGACTCATAATGTTCTTCGGTGAGTTTGCGTTGTTCTCTATAAACACTCACTTTGGCTTATATTTAGGGCTCTTTTTGCTAATTATAGGTAACGGGTTCTTCAAACCGAACATTTCAGCCTTGGTAGGAGGACTCTATGAATCAGGTGATAAACGTCTAGACTCGGCTTTCTCGATTTTCTATATGGGTATTAACTTAGGGGCTTTCTTAGCACCACTCATTACTGGATTCCTTACTGATAACATCTTTGCTACTCACGGTGTAGATGCACAAGGAAAAGAAATAATTCTTTCTTACGGTTATAGATATGGATTCTTGGCAGCTGCTATCGGTATGCTTATAGGAGAGTTGATATTTGTTTTCTTTGCACAGAAATACTTAGGCGACCTTGGATTGCAACCAAAAGGTGGTAAGAAAAAAGTAGAAGAACTTTCGGAAGCCGAAGTGCAAAAACCACTTACCAAAGAAGAAAAAGAGCGTATTGCTGTTATCTTTATCTATTTCTTCTTTGCAATCTTCTTTTTTGCAGGATTTGAGCAAGCGGGCTCTTCGCTTACCCTTTATACCGATAACTATATCAACAGGACGGTGATGGGCTTTGAAATTCCTACTGCTTGGTTCCAATCAGTAAACCCATTGTTTATTGTATTATTAGCACCGGTATTTGCATCGTTTTGGGGTACTAAAATGGGACAACGTCTCACTACTCCGTTTAAAATGGGAATGGGAATGATACTCTTAGGGGTAGGGTTCTTCTTTATGCTTGGTGCTGTTTACGAGCGCGGTGGCTCCATAGGGGTAGACCCTAAAGATATAGCAGTGAAAGCGAGCTTGGCTTGGTTGGTGCTTACTTACCTTACTCATACCATTGGTGAGTTGTGCTTATCACCCGTAGGACTTTCTACGGTTACAAAACTTTCACCTCCGCGTTTAGCAGGACTTATGATGGGTGTTTGGATGATGGCTGCTTTCTTCGCCAATGCAGCAGGAGGAGTGATTGCTTCTTACGTAGAGAAACTTGGGGCAAGCGTAGTATTTGCTGCGGTTTCAGGATTTGTAATCCTCTGCGGTTTAGGAATGATACTCCTTAACAAGAAACTTCAAGCGATGATGCACGGAGTAAAATAGTGCGAGCGTGTGAGCCACACAAGCGCATACAAACCGTACAAGTTATATAATAAAGGCTGTCCTATTTTAGGACAGCTTTTTTGTTATATATATTCTTGGATTTGTTAAGTAGAGAGTTATAGCACGACGGGTGGAGTGAGCCATATAGGCGGGGAAAAATTAGCAAATTAGCAAATTAGAAAATGAGAAAATGAAGATTGTCAGTTTATTCAACTTTGCCAAAGTTTCAAACTTTGGCAAAGTTTGAGATAAAAAAGCGATGTGTTGGGTCTGTTAAGAGTATTCGGAAGATATCGGAAAAGAACGGAAGAAGATAGGGAGGGTTTTTGATGAAAAAAGGCTGTAAGGAGGGTAGGGGTAGCTTATAGAGAGCTTATAGGAAGCTTATACGAATCTTGGACGATTGGTATAGAAAGGGTATATAAGTAGTTGGTAGTGAATAGTTAAAGGAGAAGGGTTAGGAGGTGATAAACGAGAAGAAAAACGAAAATAAAACAAAGATTAGAGAGATGTATCTTAAAAATTGTTTTTTGGTATTGTATGTTATTTTTGTATTTTTGCACCGAAATAAAAGAAGAAGCTACGAGCTTATAGTATCTGAGAAGCAAAGCATATCGTTTTATCAAGGAGAGTTGAGCCTAACGCTCCTGAGATGATGGAGTATAGAGGGATAGGGTTTAGCTTTGGAGTGCGGTTTTGATAGTAGAAGAAGCTATCGTGTTAAATTTATCAATGGTTAATTGCTAATTGTGAATTGTTTTGTATCTTTGCACCCGAAATGAGTGGTTATGGCAAAACTGAAGCTATCGACAGAGTTTTTTTGCGATTATAAACTTATCGCTCTTCACACCCATTTGGAAGACTATCAGCTAGCGTATTTCTTAAATAAAACGCTACATTTGCAGTTGGCTAAGACAAAAGGAAAGGCTTGTTTGACGATGCCTTCGGGAGGACAGTTTTCTTATTATACGTGGGAGGACACCTCTGCGGATATTATTTGGCATTGTATAGCTAACAAACTGCAAGACACACAAGCTCCTACCGCTGTGGTTACCCTTTTTGAAGAACTGCCACAGGTGCAATATTTGGTTGAGAACGAAAAGAAGGTGGATTACTTTTTGAAGATAGATACTGAAGGGCGGCTGGATATACCGAAAATTTTAAATCGGCTTCGTGAAGTGCCTGCCACTACCGCACGAGAAATAGCAATTGATACCCTAGATAAAAAATATAAATTGATTTTTCAAGAATGTTAAATACAAAGAAAACAAAGATTGTAGCGACCTTAGGTCCAGCGACCGAGAGTCCTGAGGTGATAAGGGATATGATGGTTGCAGGGGTAAATGTATTCCGCATCAACTTCTCGCACGCCGATTACGACGATGTGCGCAACCGCGTGCAAATGATTCGCCAAATCAACGAAGAAAACGGTTTTCATACCGCTATCCTCGCTGACCTACAAGGTCCTAAGTTGCGAGTGGGGGTAATGGAAGACGACGCTACGGTATACCCAGGTGACCGAGTTACTTTCGTTACCGGAGAGCCCTTCGTAGGAACTAAAGAGCGCGTATATATGAACTACAAAGCTTTCCCAATGGACGTGAACCCAGGAGAGCGCATCTTATTAGACGATGGGAAGCTCATCTTTGAAGTAGAATCCACCAACCGTGAAGACGAGGTAGTAGCGGTAGTAGTGCAAGGCGGTCCGCTGAAATCTAAAAAGGGCGTGAACTTGCCTAACACCAAAATATCACTCCCTGCGCTTACCGAAAAAGACGTACGTGATGCCCTTTTTGCTATCACACAAGACGTAGACTGGTTTGCGCTATCGTTTGTGCGTCACCCTGAAGACATTCAGGATTTAAAAGACCTCATCAAAGAGAATGCAGGTCACGAAATTCCTATCATTGCCAAGATAGAAAAGCCAGAAGCCTTGGTGAATATTGATAAGATTATGGCAGCTTGTAATGGGATTATGGTTGCTCGTGGTGACCTTGGAGTAGAAATCCCTGCTGAAGAAGTGCCTCTTATCCAAAAAGAATTGGTGCGCAAAGCTAAATCACACCACATTCCGGTAATCATCGCTACCCAAATGATGGAAAGTATGATTTCCAGCTTGACACCTACCCGTGCTGAAGTAAATGACGTAGGAAACTCGGTAATGGACGGTGCTGATGCGGTGATGCTTTCAGGCGAAACTTCGGTAGGAAAATATCCTGTACAGGTAATCCAACAAATGACTCGCATTATCAAAAGTGTAGAGGATTCGAATTTGATACAAGTACCACTTGTTACACCTTTTATCCGTTCGTTGCGCTATGTAACTAACACTATCTGTTTTCACGCAGCCAAGATGGCGAACGATACCAATGCCAAAGTGATTACTTCGCTTACAAACAGTGGGTATGCTGCTTTCCGCATTTCGTCGTACCGACCTAATTCGCACATTCTCATCTTTACTGCCAACAAGCGTATCCTCACCCAGTTGAACCTCTTGTGGGGGGTAACTACTTTCTACTACGACCGCTTTGTTTCTACAGATGAGCTTATTGAAGACATTAACCACATTGCCAACGAAAAAGGCTACGTGGATATGGGTGATATAATGATAAGTCTCGTGTCGATGCCAATGCAAGGCAAGGGAATGGTAAACACTTTGCGCGTATCGGAAATCGACTCGTGTGCGGTGAATTTTGAGAAGAAAAAGAAGAAATAATTTTAGAGGGTTAATATTTGAGAAAGGTCGTTTGGCAAGGTGCTGAACGACTTTTCTTATTATTGGTTGCAGTACGATAGGCGATTACTTGGGCGAGCCGGACTGGTTATACGAAGCTGAAGGCTGACAACTAATTGTTAAATTGATAAATTTGCTTTATCTTTGCACCCAAAGAAGAACAGATATGCAGTTTTTTGGAGTGTGATAATTAGCCGATTTGGATAATAATCTAAGAGCTAAAACTAACGACTAATAACAAATACTATGATAAAGAAAATATTCATTTTTACAAGTCTGCTATTAGCAATGGCTTGTAGTGACAAAAAAGAGAAAGAAATAGCAGCGATTCCGATGGACTTTGATTGGATACGTCTTGATTCGCTCTTTATGAAAACTCCCGACGCAAAAATGGGTGAGTTAAGTGCACAGTATCCTTATTTTTTCACTCAGAGCGTTACTCCCGAAGAGTGGTGTGAGATACGAAAGGGTTCTATCTTCCCTGATATTCCTGCTTTTGCGAATCTACATTATGCCGATTTGTACGGAGAAATTGAAAAGAGTGTAGGTACACTTTCTGCTGAAAAGAAAGAGATTAAGAACTTGTTTCAGCATATTAAGTACTATTTCCCCAAGTTTGAGCCACCTAAGGTTGTGATGCTCATCAGTAGGGTAGCTTATGAAACCCGAGTGATTTATGCCGATAGTCTCTTACTTATCGGTACAGATAATTACTTAGGAACTCAACACAAATACTACCAAGATATGGATAAGTATATCAGGGCTGATTTAGACAAGAAAAACCTTGTGATAGATGTAGCTGATGCTTTTGCCGATAAACTCGTACCTCGTGGCATACATCTCACTTTCTTGGACAATATGATTTACGAGGGCAAGAAGCTCTATTTAGAAAGTGAGTTATTACCCAAAAAAACACCCGCTGACCTTTTGCGGTATGACGCAAAGAAGTACGCTTGGGCTGAGGCAAACGAAGCTGAGATATGGCGTTATTTTATAGAAAAAGAATTGCTATATCAAACAGATAAGAAACTGCTCACCCGCTTTTTGTATCCAGCTCCCTTCTCCAAGTTTTACTTAGAATTAGACAACGAATCACCAGGACAAATAGGTAGATTTATAGGGTTACGCATAGTACAAGCCTATGCTAAAAATCACAAAGAGGAATCTATGTTGAAAATTTTGGCAATGAAACCCGATGAGCTCTTTAAGCAATCACTTTACAAACCTGATAAGAATTAAAAGCGAGTTACGCACACAATTTAATTTAGAAATTAGCAGATTAGTAGATGAGCAAATGTTTTGATTAGCTAACATCTTTTTACTTTGGAGAAATGAAAATTCTAAACACACAACAAATGCGCGAAGCTGATGCGCATACTATCTCTGCTGAAGGTATCACCTCGTGGCAACTGATGGAGCGCGCCGCAACCAAACTCTTTGAGTGGATAAAAGAACACCTCCCCAAAGAGCGAACTGTTACCGTATTGGCAGGTACGGGAAACAACGGAGGAGATGGTCTCGCTTTGGCGCGTATGCTCATAGCTGATGGTTGGCAAGTGAATACTTATCTGCTTTGCTTTAGCGAACACCTATCGCCAGATTGCCAGCAGAATAAAGAACTCTTAGAAACACAAGGAATTGCGATTGCCGAAATACGAGCCGAGCAAGTAAGTAATATTACGTTTGGTAAGATAGTGATAGATGCTGTTTTTGGCATTGGACTCAATCGTCCAGCTCCTAAATGGATACAACAAATATTTTGGAATTTAAATAACTCTAACAGCTATATATTAAGTGTAGATATGCCCTCGGGTCTGCCTACCGAACGCATTCCGTCTCCCGAGGAGGTTTGGGTACACCCTCACCAAGTGCTCACTTTTCAAGCCCCGAAATTGCCTTTCTTCCTTCCTTCCACAGGTTGCTATATCCGTAAGTGGGAAGTGCTCAACATAGGTTTAGACGAGCATTTTTTAAAGACTCTTCACCCGGATTTCTACTATCTCGAATCCGATATACAGCAATTACAACGACGACGTGCTAAATTTTCGCACAAGGGTACTTATGGGCACGCGTTGCTTGTAGGTGGGAGCTATGGTAAAATAGGGGCAGTAGTGCTTAGCGGGACAGCCGTATTGCGCGCAGGAGCAGGTCTGCTTACCGTTGCTATTCCCCAATGTGGTTATAACATACTGCAAACTGCTCTGCCCGAGGCGATGGTACTCACCTGTGAGGAAGAAAAACACTATAAGACAGCAGAGATTCCTTTTACACCCTCTGCCATAGGCGTGGGTATCGGTTGGGGTACGCATCCCGAAACCGCCTCAGCACTCTTTGATCTTTTTCAACAATATCCTAACACTCCTTTTGTAATAGATGCCGATGCGCTGAATATTCTCGCTCAACACCCTGAACAATTAAAAAACCTTCCAAAAAATGCAATTCTCACACCACACCCTAAGGAATTAGAGCGTCTTATAGGTAAGTGGGACGACGACCTGCACAAGCTCACCAAAGCCAAAGCCTTTGCCAAAGAGCACAAAGTAATACTTCTCATCAAAGGTGCCTATACGATGATAACCGATGGAGAAAAGTATTGGATAAATTCCACTGGAAATGCAGGAATGGCAACCGCGGGCAGTGGCGATGTGCTTACTGGAATGCTTACGGGCTTACTGGCTCAGGGTTATAGTGCGGTAGAAGCTGCTTGCTTAGGTGTCTTTTTACACGGTTTACAAGGTGACCGTGCAGCAAAAAAAATGGGTATGGAACGCCTTATTGCACGTGACCTTTTATAACCTTGGCACGGTTTTTGCCCATATGTTAGCGGTTTATCATTAAAAACTCACAAATAATGAAAAGACTTATCCTAAGTATGGCAGTAATAACAACGTTTCTCACAAGTTGCGGCAACAGTAAAAACGCTGTAAGTTACACTCCTGCTGAGAACTATTTTGTGAATAATACTTTCCAAAATACAAAAGTAGAAACTTTAAAAATCGACTCACAAGCTGATTTTGACCGTATCTTTGGAGGTGCTACTACTATCACAGCGCGCCCTACCACTATTGATTTCAGCAAACAGAGCGTTTTAGCTATCGTGGCTCCTGCCAGCAATAAGGAAGTAAAAATAGTGGTAAAAGCCTTAGAAACCACACTTACAGGTGGTATTTTGGTAAAATATACTATAGATGAAGGTAAAGATTTAGGTCATACAGCCCAGTCTTCTGAAATACTCATCGTAAACAAAACCGATAAAGAAGTAGAGTTTAGAGAAGTATTTTAAACCATAGAAAAATCCCATCGCTATTATTTTATATAACAATAGGGGAGACAGTTTACATAAACTGTCTCCCCTCTCTTTTTGATTAATATCAGTCGGATATAACCAAATACTATTTCCTCTTTTATATCGCTATACTCCCCTCTTTACGACCCTATAGCTCGCCCCTCCAAGTTTCTCAGAGTCTCTCCGAGACCTTCAGTAAGTCGTCTGTCCTTTCTCTTATTTTCGCCTCGAAACCTTATTTTTACCATTTTTAACCTTCTTGTACTACAGTATGAATCAAGTACTTATATACCCTTTCTATACCAATCGTCCAAGATTCGTATAAGCTTCCTATAAGCTCTCTATAAGCTAAGTGCACTCAATTTACCTCTTATCTTTTACCTTTTACCTGATTTCTCTCTTCCGTTCTTCTCCGTTTCCTTCCGAAAAACCCTAACCAGTCCTATTTGTCCAACAAGTCATACCCATCAAAAAACCTTTTTTATCACTATCCATTTGCTAATTTCTCAATCTACTAATCTGCTAATTAATGGCCGGTGTGGCTCGCACCTGCGACCTTGTACCTGTACTTACGCTATTTTAAAGCGTATAAATATAACTAAAATTGATGACAGCGTGGTAACGAGTGATGTAGTTACCTTTGTTCCAAAAAGAGCCTCCTATTTCGCCAAAAATTGCTAATTTGCTATGATCGGAAGCGTATAAATCTATTCCTCCAAAAAGATGATAACCGAGATTGACAGTACCTCCTATCCAACCTTTGTTGTTCACATCCTGAGTTTTGAATTGTCGCCACAAAGGAGCGCTGAGATGAAGTCCGGCACCTGTAACAATACCAATATTAGGGCTCACAGGAGTAACCACAGCTAATCTCAAGGGCACATCAAGGGTAGAGACTCTGAGCATTGCGTAGTTACTTTCACTTTGCTGAAAACTTCCTTGTGAAAACTCGCTGACTCCAAACCCCATTTCAAAGCGGAAGTTTTTTTCAGGAGAGTAGAGCACTCGCATTTGCAGGCGTAGCAAATCACCTCTCATTTGGAAATCACTGCTCACCATTTCAGCAAGCCCTAATCCTGCATCGAATTCACAAGACCATTTCGCATACGGAATACTATCTTTAACGGTTCCTTTTTCTTGGCTAAAAGCGCTAACAGTAGCGCATAATAACAGGGATAATAATAACTTTTTCATTTTATATTTAGTTTTTTAAGCTTTCAAGGATTGAAAGTCAGAATTGTCAGACCAATCAGACTCCGTCCAATAACTAACCCCTTATTTAGGTATTCCCCAAATAGGGAAAGCATATAAAGGGAATTCGTAGCTTTGCAATAGGTATACGGGGTTATCTTCTTGAGGTTGAACTTTTATATTTAATTTTTTGATATAGAAGCCCTGTGTACCAAGGTCGTAGATGGCACCTAACGCACGTTTAGCTTGCTCTAAGATAGCCTTGTTTTTCTCATCGCTCCAAGCTTTAGCATCGCTAGTACTCAAATTTTTATCACTGTCTTTTAAGTATAAACGTTTGTTTTTAAGTTCGTATTTACAACTGATTTGTAGTATAGAGAATCCACCATCAGGGAATCGATGTCCTATTTGTATATTACAATCATCAGTGCCATCAAACATTATTCTAAGCATAAAGAGGTCGGTAGAGGCATTGACTTTTAAGACATCTTCATAGAAGGCTTCACTCATATATTCATTATTTTTGAAAGCTTGGCTTATAAGAGCAAACCCTTCAATGGTGGTATTGACATCTTTATAATCGTCGTTGTCAAAGAAATTAGGAGGTACTGAGGAATAGAAAAGTTCGGCAGTAACCCCATTTACTGTTGCCTTATACACCGGAGGCATACTACCTGCAACGCGTTCCAACTCGGTAAAAGGTTGTCCTCCTAAAGTGAAAGTGCGATTGAAAGCAACGCCTTTTTCAGTTGCTAAAACAGCTACTTTACTTTGGGTATCTTTCAGCGCCAACACTCTATTGGTAAACTGAATAGGGTAAGTAGTAGGAGTGCCCGTAGCGGTGCTTACTTTTAGATAATAATGAGTTGCATTTTCCGTAATCGGAGTGATATTTCTGTACAAAGCAGGGGTGCGTGTCCAGTCGGCAGAGGTGGCAGGCTCAAAGTAAATAAAAGAATTGCCTTTTACAAGTAGATTCTGGAATTTGAGTTTGTTACCATCTTTACCTGTGTACAAAAACTGATATACCTTCCCCGTATGGGCATAGCCTATTTCCCCTTGTAAGGCATCGGCTAACAGATGGATTTGATTCTGCCCTATAAAACTGAGCACCAAACCACGTGCCTCTTCTTGGGTGCTATAGCTACTGATAGTGGGGGTAGTAGTGCCACAGAGGTCGGAGAGCATAGATACTTTTCCTTGAGTGTCGAACTTCATCAGGAACTGATAGCCTCCAAAAGAGTCGTCAGCAGAGATATAAGTAAGTTTCCATCCTTCGGAAGAAGCAGTAAGTTCTTTCATCAGGGCAGGGTTTTGTATTGGAGCAATAGGGTCGGGCTCAGGAGTGTTATCATCGTTCTTAGAGCAGAACGAGAGGCTCATAGCGATCAAGAGTAGGGTAAACTTTTTCATAAGGTGTTTATTTTATGGATGTTTTATTTTCCAAATAGATAGCACAATAAGCAGTAATAGGGCAGTAATAGCTATTACTGAAGGCTCATAGAAAATATGGGTAATGAGCAGGAGTACAGCTACTATAAGGATAAATTTGTACATTTAGGTTAGAGTTTTAGAGATTAAATAACTTTGCCAAAGGTGCGAGCCGCACGGGCAAGAAACTTTGGCAAAGTTGTTAAATTATCTTTTATAGACGAGATAAGGAGCGATATAAGTAGGATTATTACGACTTTGTAAGGAGTATATTGGGTATCCTGAATAAGTACGTCCTGTATTTGCTACATAAAATCCTTCTGCAGCTATTTGTATTGTTTTTGTTATGGCATTTGTAGCTTTTGCAAAAATAGTTGCATTTTCAGTTTTCTCCCAAACAGTAGCGTTTGTTTTTTTTAGGGCTCCTGGATTTTTTAAATACAAGCGTTTGTTTCTTAATTCATAATTACAGGTAAGGTAAAGCCATGAATTATTATTTTTATCAAATTTATACGCTATTTGGATTGTGCAAGTTCCATCATTACCAAAGTCCATCCTAAAGATTTCAAAATCTTTAACGCCATCGATTTTTAAGATATTATCATAAAAATCTCGTGACATAAGAGATTTTAAGGTAGAAGGAAGTATTACAAAAGCATTTAATCTTGAAGGAATAACTAGGTAATCATCTGTAACAAATTCATCAGGAGGTACTAATGAATAGTACACCTTTACCGTTACGCCATCAACGGTAGCTTTATAGGTAGGAGGGGTGGTACCATCATCACGTATAAGCTCGGTAAAGTTTTTGCCTTGAATAGTAAGGGCAGGTTTAAAGGCTACTCCTATTTTGGTGGCCACTACTGAGACTTGTGAGAAATCATTGGCATTAGAAAGTGGAGCTATCCCTATACTCCCGTTTTGCATATCGATTTCATAGGGAATAGTAGTACCATTAGTAGTTACTTCCATATAATAATTAGAAATGTTCTCAGCCAAGGCATTGAGGTTGCTTGAAAGAGTGCTAATGTCTGTCCAATCTTGGGCAGTAGCGGGCTCAAAGTACACAAATTGTTCGGTAGATTTGCGCTGGGTTTTGAATTTGAGTTTATCGCCTTCTTTACCGTAATACAGGAACTGATATTCACCTGCATAACCTGCTCCTCGTTTTCCTTGCATCGCATCAGATAGCTCGTGGATATAGGTTTTGGTAGTGAAAGTGAGTTTCACTCCTTGTCCTTGTTGCAATTCGTACTTGCTGGTGGTAGGAGAGATTGTACTACTATTGAAATCAGATACCATTGTTACAAGACCTTCAGGAGTAAACTTCATCAAGAAATGGTAGCCTCCAAACGTGCCTTCTTTGGTAAAGTAGGTAAGTTTCCAGCCTTGAGAGGCGGAAGTAAGGGTGTTGCGGAGTTCGCTTTGATTTTCTTCGAAGCGCTTAGAGGGGCTTTTGCCAAAAAGGTCATCGGGTTCGTTCTTTTGGCAGGCAAAAATTGTAAGAGCCCCTACAAATAGGTATATTAATTTTTTCATTGTTCTACTTTTTATTTTAATACTGATAGCATTTGTTCTTCTACTTTAGCTTGTAGTTGATAGATGTCGATACCCCATTCGCTTTTGAAGTAGGCTACTACAAAAGCTTCCTTCTTGCGAATAGCTTCTTTTCCAGTCGCGCTACTGATAGCGTTTATTTTGGCATCCCAAGCGGTTTTACTCATACTGAGCATCCCAGAAGTCATCTCGGCAAAGTCTTCAATGTCATTCAACATAGAATATGGGGTGATAAAACCAGCGGCGTTAGCATCGGCTTCTCGCACGTTATACCAGTTGGCGGTATAGCCAGAAGGGGTAATCTTACCATATTCAGAAGAATAAGGTTTCTTCTGGTTGATGATGTGGCAATACTCGTGCTGGATGGTATGAAAATACTGGCGTGTACCACTGTGATTGTGGGTGTCGAGCTGGTCGACATTGAAAAGGGTAATTTTCATACCACTATCGGCAAAACCAAGAGTAATGGTACCGCTGGGGTTCACGTTGTATCCTCCAATAAGGGAGATTTGGCGCGGTGCTACTTCTTTTATGAAGTTAGGTCCTGCTACCTCGGAATAGGCATCAATCCATACTTTTTTACGATTTCAAGCATCGGTTGCACTTTGGCTTCAGTAGGGGGGTAGAAGTATTTACCCATTTCGAAATCAGCATCGATATAGTTATAGGTTACTATAATATTGTAAGGCTTTTGGAAGTTGTTGTATATATAGGTATCCAAAGGAGTCTTAGCTGTAACTCTGGGTTTTAACACGCTCTCAGAGTTTAGTGATTCTTTGTTGTTGCAGGCAGCTAACGATAAAGCCAACACTGCGATTATACTTATTTTTTTCATATGATTAACTATTAAAATTAGCAATTATCTTGGGTTTACAGTGATACCATTAGAAACAGCATCTTCAGGAATTTGCAACTCACGACGAGGGTCGTTTTTAAGAAGTTCCATTGTTTGCCCCCTTTTCACGTGCACGACTTTCATTCCGAGGCGTTTGTTGTCTATCCAGCGCAAACCTTCAAACACAAAGGTAGCTCTTCTCACATCGGCTACCGCTTGTAACCATTCGCGTTGTTGGGTAGAAAGCGTATAGGCGGGGTCGAACTCAGTACCTTTGTTTTGATAAATGGTATTCATATCCTCTTCACTTAACACAAAGGAATCGGGGATGTCTTGCATAGTTTTCTTTTTTAGGAAGACTACCAAATCAGTGAGGAACTTCGCTTTTTCGCCTTTCATTAGGTAGGCTTCCAAACGGTTTAAGAATACCTCGTCGTAAGAGATGAGCACTGCCATATCATAGACGTAACCATTACCTGCTGATACATTGGTGTATTTGAAATACTCTTGATATTTAGGGATATTGCGATAGTCATCACGTCCAAAGATAGCAAAAGCCCAAGTAGCACGGAAGGCATTTAGAGGGTGTTTGTTGTCACCTAATACTTCTTCAGATTTCTGCAAAGTCAAACCGTACTTGTTGAAAGCAAAATTTCTTTCATATTTTGAAGAAGCACCTACAATCAGAGCATTAGTGGGTTCATCGGAGCTAGCGTACAAGAGTTGTTGTTGTGCATAAGTGCGTGTGCGTTGTCCTTTCACATCACGTAGCTTATTAGCAGGGGCACTACCAAGAGCTTCATTGGCGTGTGCTATTACCTTATCCCAATCACCTTTTATCAAATAGAAGCGTGAGGCAAAAGCGTGAGCCGCTTCTTTGGTAAAGTGGAATTTAGGTTTAGTATACTTGCTATTATCAATAAGAGATATGCCTTCTGTCAAGTCTTTTTCAATCGCATCGTAATAATTCTTTAAAGGGATGCGTTTGTATATCTCAAAAACTTTTCTTTCGGCTTTGGTAGCATAGGGCAACCCTAAATCGGAAGTGGCAGTAGCGGGGTTGTAGGGCTTGCACCAGAAGAGCCCCAACATAAAGTGTGCATAAGCACGGGCTACGAGTGCTTCGCCTTTGAGATAGTTGAGCTCACTACCTCCTCCGAGTTTTTCTACTGCTTCCAAGGCATAGTTGGCATTAGCAACTGCTGCATAAGCAGCATAGAAATAATGAGGTGGTGTATCCCAAGAGCTATATTCGTTGTTAGTCTCCCAAGAGTACATTTGAGTGTTGAAAATGGAGGACTCGGTGAGGTTCACTTTGTCGCCAGCATTATCGCTCATTGTTTCACAGAAATCTGCATACAAAGCATTGGGGTAGGCTGTTGCCAAGAGCTCTTGTACTTTTTCGGGCGAGTCGAGTTCAGTACGCGCATCGGGTACTTCATCTAAGAATTTATCGCAAGCGGTAAGTGATAAGCCTAAAATAAGGGCTATTATGGGTGTATATATATTCTTTTTCATTGCTACTTGTTTTTAGATTCCAAGGTTGATAGTAAATGTATATTGAGCATTTACAGGGTAAGCTACTCCTCCTGTACGGAAGAACTCAGGGTCTTGCCCATTGAGGTCTTTATGTGCATATATCAAGAACGGATTGGTAGCTTGTAAGCGCAAGGTAAGGTTGTTTATGTGCAAAGCATCCAATACGTCTTTGGCAAAAGTATAAGAAAGACTCATACTTTTCATACGAATAAAAGAGCCATCTACTACTCGCTGGGTAGAATAGTTGTAGGCGTTGTACACACGGCGTAGGGTACTTCTACCTATCTCGTTAACAGTTCTCTTATCGGCAATACCAGGAATATTGGTAGTATATTCGTTGCCTGGGTGTATCCAACGGTTTTTCATTTCTTTAGGAAATACACTTAGGTCGTTGTAATCGACATCATATTGGTCAGGTTTGCGTATCTTGTTACCTGCTGCTATGGTAATCAAGCAACTGAATTCCCAGTTTTTATATTTGAAAGTATTGGAAAGCCCCGCAGTAATATTAGGTTCTACAGGACCTTCCTTTTTGAGATAAGACAAGATATTATCCATACTTTGGAAATCTATTTTATTATAGTCGGTGCTACCGTCGAGCAAGTTAAACACAGGAAGACCTTTATCGTTTAATCCTTTGAAATCATAAGAATACAAGGTATTACGAGCGCCTCCTACTACATTTCCTCCTACTTCACGTACTAAGTTGTACACATTAGGGCGATAGGTAAGACTTGTAATTTCTTGGTTAAAATAGGCAAAATTGATACCGGTATTCCAACTGAAATCGACGGTTTTGATATTTTTGGTATCCAAAGCAAGCTCTATACCTTTAGTCACCATAGAAGCATTGTTTGCTAATTTCACAAGTTGTCCTCCAACACCTGAGGTACGTACATAGTCAATCAAGTCTTTAGAGTTCTTTTGGTAAAGGTCTAATGATAAGTTAACGCGGTTTTTGAACAAACCAAGTTCTATACCTATGTTAGCTTCGTATACTTTTTCCCAAGTAAGCTCGGAGTTTTGAAGCGCTTCTATATAGATAGTGTTTTCTCTATCATTTAGGTTATAACGGTTAGCTACCTCATTTTTAAAGATAGCTAAGGCGTTGCTCGCAGAGCCTAAACCAGCTATAAGTCCGTAGCTAAGGCGGAAAGCGAGGTTTGAGATGGTGCTATTATCTTCGAGGAATTTCTCGTTCGAAGCGTTCCAACGACCACTGACATTCCAAGTAGGTAACCAGCGAGAGCTACGACTTCTACCCAATTGGTTAGAGCCTTCGTAATTGGCAGTACCTGCAAATACGTACCGATTATCATAGGTATAAGTGCCTTGCAAGAAAAAGGCAATACCACGTTCTTTGGTGAAAGATTTACCAAAGTAAGGAGAGTTATCCTGTATCGCTTTTTGAATCACGCGATAATCGGTAAAGGCGGTTCCTCCGCGTGCAAACTGATAACCATATCCGTTGAAGAAAGAGTTATCGCGGTCGGTATGGCGATACTCTTGCCCAAAGAACACTTTTAGGTCGTGTACGTCTTTAAACAAGCGTTTGTACTCTAAGGCATTACGAAAATAATAACTTTGCAAGTTGTTTTCGGTAAGTTTATAAATACCTCCGTTGGGCAATGCTACCTGAGGAATCATATCAGGGTTTTCAGGGTCTTTGAACAAGAAAGGATTGGCTTTGGCAATCACGGTAGTGCGATTGGCGCGATAAGCTCCTACCACGTTAGAGTTTTCTCTCATAGAGTGTTCGTTAGAACTCTTTACGTGGCGTACAGAGCCGAGGAAATTATACTTCAAGCCTTTGGCGAGTTTTACTTCTAAGTCACCTTGAATTTTATACTCAAGCACATTTAAATCCATATAGTTATTGGCGAGCTCGTTGAGGATGTTCATAGGAGCATAGTTATAGCTGTAATACTCATATTGTCCATCATCGCCATAAGGGCGCAAGGCGCGTGTGGTGTTGAGCGCATAGCTAAAAGGGTTGATATCGAAATCACGGTCGTACCCACCACTTACGGTATTAGCTGAACGGTTGTAAGTACCGGGAGCTCTTTGGGTACGGATAGAGCCTTGTGTAAGCACCCCTATCTTTACGCTGGGTGAAAGGGTATAGGTGGTTTTGAGGTTACCGGTTACGCGGTGTACACGGTCAGCAATTGTCCAACCGGGGTCTACAAAGAAACCTACTGAACCATACACCGTTGCATTTTCACCCCCACCTGAAAGACTCACCGTATGGTTTTGAGTGAGCGATGGGCGAAAGAGCGTTTTAAACCAATCGGTATTGGCATATTCGTATTTTTTTAGAAATTCAGTACGTGCTGCTTCGGTATTTTCGAGTAAGAAAGTACCTGTAGCGGGATTAAAGGTATCGATAGCACGATACATTATATTATAAGCCCCACCGTAACGCGCTTGAGTATAAGAAGAAAGCGAAAAGTAGCCTTTGCGTTCCAACTCTTGATATACGTCCATTGTTTCTTGAGAGTTCATAATGTCGTACTGATTATAGTTAGGAATCATACGCACGGACTCTTCTAATTGGTAGTTTATCTGTGTTTTTACGTTTTTCTTACCACTTTTGGTAGTGATAATCACGGCACCGTTCAGGGCGCGTGCTCCGTAAAGAGAAAGGGCTGAGGCATCTTTGAGGATTTCGATGCTCTCGATATCGTTGGCATTGATACCAGAGATAGCGGAGCTTACCAGGGTAGAAGCATCACCCGAAGCGAGTTGCTCGAAGCTAAGGTTTACTACCTCTTCTTGTACGGCACCATCGACCACCCATAGCGGTTTGGTATCGCCGAAGATGGAGGAGCCCCCGCGAATGGTAATTTTAGGTGAAGTACCAAAAGTACCAGAGATGTTCTGCACGTTTACCCCTGCGGCACGACCTTCGATCATACGACCTACATCGACTACGCCGTCCATTTTGATATTGTCGGCTTTGAGGGTTTGAGCATTACCCGTAAATTTAGAACGGTCGAACTCTTGGTAACCAGTAACGACTACTCCTTTAAGTTCAGTTACGTTCTCTTTAAGGACAACGTTAATCACTTTGGCAGTACCTACTACTTTCTCTACTGAGGCGCTCCCCAGTTGAGAAAAGACTAATACGGCGCTGTCATTGGGTACTTTAATGGAGTATTTACCATCGAAATCGGTGGCGACCCCGTGAGAAGTACCTTTTACCAGTACTGAGGCACCGGGTAGTGGAGTGCCTGCTTCATCTTTTACTACCCCTGTTACGGTGCGTTCTTGGGCAAAGGCAACACCAAAGAACAGCACAGTGCATAACAGTGCATACATCAATTTTTCTTTCATCGCTATTATATTATTTCGTTCAATTAATTTTGCAAAGGTTCAGAAAAAAAAATTATAAAAGCAAATTTTATGGGTAATTTTTTCTATGTTAAATAACTAAATGTGTATAATTTCCTAATGCTATTTTTTGAATAAAACAAGTGCATTTCTTGAAAATACCCTATTTTTTTTCATCATTTTGCCGAATTCTTTGCAATATTTTCAGAGAATCGCCAAAAACATTGCGTTTTTTTCAGTTTTTCACATATTGCTTTGCAAAATACTTATTTTCAAGTATATAGGGACTCATAATTCGCTTTTAAGCGCTATTTATTAAACTGTAACTTTCTGTGAAATTTAACTTTATTTAACATTTTGAAATATTATTCTTTTATTGAAATTGAAGTGTTTTTAGGCTAATGAGAGTTTGAGTGATTAGTAAATTAGGTGCGAACCGCACGGGCGGGAGAAAATTAGGAAATAAGAGAATTAGAAAATTAGGAAATGAGGAAATTTGGAAATGGGTAGTGATAAAAAAGGTTTTCAATAGGTGTGAGTTGTCGGACAAATAGGACTGGTTTGAGTTATCGGAGGAAAACGAAAAATATAAAAAGTGAGTTAGGAGGATTTTTGGTGAAAAAAGGGTGTAAGGAGGGTGGGGTTAGCTTATAGAGAGCTTATAGGAAGCTTATACGAATCTTGGACGATTGGTATAGAAAGGGTATATAAAAAGTTGATTCATAATATGATACAACGAGTATAAAAATGGTAAAAACAGGGTTTCGAGGCGAAAGAAAGGGAAAAGGCAATAGGTCTTAGTCCATAGGCACTAGGGGGGAGTATGGCGGAAAAAGGAAGAAATGACGAAGGGCGAGGGGCGAATAACGAGGGACAAATGATGAATCACGAGGGACGAATCACGGAGGTAATGTGAGGTCATAGCGCGATAGACAGGTGAAAAATTAGTAGATTAGCAAATTTGGGAGAGGCTAAAAAGGGAGAACCAAAGACAAAGAGGGTTATATTAACTTTACTAAGTTTGAAACTTTGGCAAAGTGTAGAGACACAAAAGAGGAGGTAGGAAGGAGAAGAGGTGTATGTGAAACGGTTGTAAAATGATATTTAGAAAGAGAAAAAATGTTATTTTTTGCGTATCATTTTTTAGTTATGATTTTATTTTGTACCTTTGCACACTTAAAAGAGTTTGAATTGTTATGCCAAGAATCTATTACAGAGAGAGGAAACTACACGGTCACCCATTAAGGAACGAGGTGATTACCGTTGATTTATTCAATAAAATCATACAACTCAGTGCTTTCATTCCCGAAGATGCCTTGCAGATTTTTGAGCTTCCTCAGAAAACATCGCCGTTGGCTTTTTGGAACAACACCAAAGGTTTTAAGTATGCTGTAGTGTGGAATACCGAAAAACCTCACACTACTTATGAATATGGAGATTTTTATCTACCGAAATCTATTGTGTTCTTTGATGAAAAAGACTCTTATTTTCCTTCTGATTATTATTTTATTGTAAATATAGACAACCAACTGGAACTGAGTCATAGTAGGGCAGGAGCTGATACCGCTTGGTATGAACAACCTCAGTTGCGCAGTAAAGTAACTAATCCTAAACTCATCAAACGCTTCGAAAAGAGTATCAAAGAACTGTATAAACTTCTAAAGAAAAATTAGCAAATTAGCAGATTAGCACATTTGCAAATTAGACAAATGTTTACAACTGAATACGATGTGATAGTAGTGGGCGGAGGACACGCAGGTGCTGAAGCTGTCGCTGCGGCTGCCAATATGGGAGCCAGCACACTACTGATTACTATGAACTTACAACATATCGCCCAAATGAGCTGTAACCCTGCTGTAGGAGGTATTGCCAAAGGGCAGATAGTACGCGAAATAGATGCCTTGGGTGGCTATATGGGGATTATCACTGATAAAACCGCTATTCAATTTAAGATGCTCAACCAATCGAAGGGTCCTGCTATGTGGAGTCCGCGTGCACAATCTGACCGTATGCGTTTTTCGGAAGCGTGGCGATTGCAGTTGGAAAGTCTGCCTACACTTGATTTCTTTCAAGGAATGGTAAACGACCTTCTGATTGAGAAAGACAAGGTAGTAGGAGTACGCACTTCGTTGGGGATTACTATCAAAGCGAAGAGTGTAGTGCTCACCAATGGTACTTTCTTGAACGGAGTGATGCACATAGGGCTGAAACAGTTTGGCGGAGGGCGTGCAGGTGAACCCGCAGCATACGGTATCACCGAGTGCCTCGTACAACACGGTTTTGAGGCGGGACGTATGAAAACAGGTACGCCTCCACGTGTAGATGCACGTTCGCTTGATTTCAGTAAGATGATTCCTCAACCGGGCGATGAACATCCACAAAAGTTTTCTTTCTCTGCTGAAACACAGCCGCTCGCAGTGCAAAAAGACTGCTATATGACATACACCAGCGAGCGCGTACATAATATATTGCGCACAGGCTTCGATCGTTCGCCTATGTTTCAGGGCATTATCCACGGTGTGGGTCCGCGCTATTGCCCTTCGATAGAAGATAAAATAAATCGTTTTGCCGACAAAGACCATCATCAGCTGTTTGTAGAGCCCGAAGGCTGGCATACCGTAGAGATGTACGTGAACGGTTTTTCGACTTCTTTGCCCGAAGAAGTGCAATACGTTGCCCTGAGTCAGGTAGCTGGTTTTGAGAAGGTGAAGTTTTTCCGTCCAGGGTATGCGATAGAGTACGACTATTTTCCGCCTACCCAGCTGAAACATACCCTTGAAACGAAACTCATAGAAAACTTATACTTTGCAGGGCAAATCAACGGAACTACGGGCTATGAAGAAGCTGCTGCACAAGGACTAATGGCAGGAGTGAATGCGGTACTGAAAATACGCGAGCGAGCTCCTTTTGTACTGAAACGCGACGAGGCTTATATAGGAGTTTTGATTGATGACCTCATCACCAAAGGCACCGAAGAGCCTTATCGTATGTTTACCTCACGCGCTGAATACCGCACCCTCTTGCGACAGGATAATGCTGACAGACGATTGACTCCGTTAGGGTATGAAATAGGTACTGTAAGTGAAGCGCGCTATCGTGCGTGGGAAGCCAAAGAACGCAAGGTGAGTGGATTTATCACTTATATAAAGGAATTGAGTGTTACCCCCGAAGAGGTAAACCCTATACTCGAAAAATACGAGTCATCACCAATGAAACAAGGCGACAAGTTTCAAAAGGTACTTTCTCGCCCCGATGTAACTCTTGCTGACTTTGAGGCTATAGACCGTATTGCCGAATATATAAAGAAGAACGAACTTACCGAAGAAGAAAAAACCTGCGCAGAAGTGGAGGTGAAATACGCCGGCTATATAGAAAAAGAGCGCAATAATGCTGATAAACTCAACCGCTTGGAGAGTATGCGTATTCCCGACAACTTCGATTACGACAAGATAGTATCGCTCTCGTTTGAAGGGCGCGAGAAGCTGAAAAAGATACGCCCTGTTACCCTTTCGCAAGCCTCACGCATCAGTGGCGTATCGCCAGCGGATATCAGTGTATTACTGATATATATGGGAAGGTAATTGGTGTGAGGTCGTAGCACGACAGGCGGCAGTGAGCCATACAGACGATTGCAAAATAAAGGAATTGAGAAGGGAAGATTAACTTAGAGCCTAAACATTTAGCGTAATGCGGTGTTTAGGTTTTTGTTTTATAGATATTATAGTTGTTATCGGCAGTTATGGTATTGTAGAATTAAAATTATTTACTACCTTTGCACTCAAAATCATTCTAAATAATAATCGTTATGGAAGAAGTGCGCAACCGTGCTTGTACTGTTGCCGAGCTAAAGAAGGGCGAAAAAGGGATTATACAAGACTTTGATATTACTAAAATACCTCAAAAACTCATTGATTTAGGTTGTTATGCGGATAGTGAAATAGAGGTACTCCAAAAAGCTACTTTTGGCGACCCTATCTATATCCGTATGAATGAGGCATATCTTTCGATTAGAAAGGATATGGCAGAGAATATTCAATTAGCAAATTAGGTGCGAGCCGCACGAGCAAATTAATTAGCAAATTAGTAAATTGGCAAATTTAAAAATCGCCCTTGTGGGCAACCCTAATACCGGTAAAACTTCGCTCTTCAATGCACTGACGGGCTTGAACCAAAAGGTAGGCAACTACCCTGGTATTACTGTCGAAAAAAAAATAGGATACTGCAAGCTTTCCGATACCCAGCAAGCCGAAATCATAGACTTGCCGGGTGCCTATAGTCTCAACCCAAGCTCGGAAGACGAGCACGTGGCTATAAATGTGCTTACACATAACTCTGAGCCTCATTACCCTGATGTGGTGGTAGTGGTGTGTGAGGTGAGTAACCTCAAGCAAAATCTCTTGCTCTTTACCCAAGTAAAAGACCTTGGGTTGCCTACGATACTTGTTATCAATATGGTAGACCAGATGCACAAAAAGGGTATCAGTATTGAGGTGGAAAAATTAGCGCAAGCTTTGCAGACGAAAGTTGTGCTCACTAGTACTCGCAAAGGCGAAGGACTTGCAGAACTGAAAGAAGCGATTGTAAATTATCAACAACTGTCGCTCACTCCTTGCGTAGATATCTCTCGCTTAGAGGCAATGACTTTTGGCACTTCGGAAAGTGAGCAACGGCGCAAACAGCAAAAAGAAACAATACTTCGCTATCAGTTTATCAACAAAATACTGAAAGAGACGTATACGGTAGACCAGCGCAAAGCACAGACGCTTCGCGCACATCTCGACCGCTTCCTCATACACCCCTTCTTTGGCTATGTGGTGTTTGCTGCGATACTCTTGCTTATTTTCCAAGCAGTATTTACTTGGTCGAGCTATCCAATGGATTGGATAGAAAACGGTTTCAATGTTTTTGGGGAATGGCTTGCTACTAAACTACCCGCTGGGGCACTTAGCGAATTACTAATAGAGGGTATCATACCAGGAATCGCAGGTATCACAGTGTTTATCCCCCAAATAGCTGTACTCTTCACCTTGATTGCTCTATTGGAAGAAAGTGGCTATATGAGTAGGGTGGTGTTCTTGATGGACAATGTAATGCGTCGTTTTGGGCTCAGTGGTAAGAGTGTTGTTCCTCTGATTTCGGGAGCAGCTTGTGCCGTACCTGCCGTGATGATTGCCCGCAATATTGAGAATTGGAAAGAACGCCTAATCACCATACTTGTTACTCCGTTTATGACCTGTTCGGCGCGTTTGCCTGTATATCTCATCATCATTAACTTGGTAATCCCAGACGGTGATTTTTGCTGGATTAGCTATAAAGCGTGGACCTTCTTTGCGATGTACTTTTTGGGCTTTGCGGTAGCTTTGCTCTCGGCTTTTATCTTAGACAAAGTACTGAAGATGCACAAGAACAGCAGTTTCTTTATCGCAGAAATTCCCGATTATAAAATTCCGCTTTTACGTAATGTATGTCTCACTGTATACGAGAAGACCAAAGGCTTTGTAATAGGAGCCGGGAAGTTCATTTTAGCAATTTCGATACTTTTGTGGTTCTTAGGGTCTCACGGGGTAGGAGAAAAGTACAACAGCATAGAGACTACCGCCGAGCAGTTGGCACAAACTCACCAGTGGACTGCCGAGCAGAAAGCACATTACATAGAAGCCCAAAGTCTTGAATACTCGTTTTTGGGTTACATAGGCAAAGGAATAGAGCCCGTATTTCGCCCGCTGGGCTACGATTGGAAAATCAGTATAGGGGTAGTAGCCTCGTTTGCAGCGCGAGAGGTGTTCATTAGTACCCTATCAACGGTTTATAGTTTAGGAAAAGATTTGGATACCGAAGGTGAAGAGGGTGAACGTACTATCTTGGCAAAAATGCGCGCTGAAGTACGTCCTGATGGTACGCCTGTATACACACTCGGCACCGGTATTTCGCTCTTGCTCTATTACGCTTTTGCAATGCAGTGTCTTAGCACTGTTGCCGTAGTACGAAAAGAGACCAACAGCTGGAAATGGACAGCTATCCAATGGATATTTATGACGGGAATTGCCTACGTGAGTGCAATGATGGCATTTTTTTTAATTAGATAATTAGCAGATTGCCCCCGTTCCCCCGAGGGGGGACAATCCGTAAAGACGATAATCGACAAATAATGAAGTTAGGTTTAGTATTTTCAGGTGGCGGGGTGCGCGCTTTGGCACACGCTGGATTGTTGAAGGCTTTGGAAGAAAAAGGCTTGCAACCCTCAATTATTTCGGGTACCAGTGGTGGAGCGCTTATTGGGGCACTCTACGCTTGTGGGGTAAAGCCCGAAGATATGGTGCATTTTTTTAAGGAAACACCTGTGTTCAAATGGTCGATGCTCACTTTTAAAAAAGTGGGATTAGTAGATAGTGCTAAATATACCAAGTTCTTTAAAAAACAATTCCAATGTCCGACTTTTGAAGACTTGCGTTTGCCCTTAGTGGTAACAGCTACCAATCTGCTGAACGGTAAAGTACAGTATTTTAGCAAAGGAGAGCTCATTCAGCCCCTCATTGCATCGTCGGCATTACCGCCTTACTTCTCACCGGTGAGAATAGGAGACAGTTTATATTGCGATGGTGGACTGCTGGACAACTTCCCTATAGAACCCCTCAAAGACCGATGCGATAGAATTATAGGGAGCTTTGTGAATCCGTTAGAAACGATTACCGAGAAGGAGCTCAGCAACTCGTTCCAGTTTATGCAACGCATTTACAACATCACTATGGATGGCAATTATAACCGCAAGTTTAAAAAATGTGACTACTTACTACTACATAACCTCAGCAATGTAGGCGTACTCGATACTAAAAAGCTCGATCAAGCCTTCGAATATGGATACGAACAAACAATTATCAAATTAGCTGATTTGTCAGTTAGCTAATGAGTAGAGGCAAACATTGACAAATTACTAAATTAAGACATTAACTTTATGAGTGAGATTTCTAAAATTCTATTCTTGGTATCGGATAGTTTGCTGATACCCGACATTATTGTACTCTTGGTACTTTTTGTGCGCGCTTTATTATTAGTAGGTAGTTTCTACAATCGCTTCATCACTAAATACAAAAACGACAAACAGCTGAATGAAGCTATCAGGACGCTCACACCCGAAAGCGCAGAACAGCTTAAAGCTCTATTGCCCGCACGCGATAACGCTCTTTACACTCAATACTTGCGTGATATTCTTAGCCATATACCCGATGAGGCTTATTACGACTATATGATTTCCAACTTCGAGAATGAAGGCGAAAAAGACATAGCCACCTCTAAGCTGTTGGCAAAAGTAGGTCCCGTTTTGGGGCTCATCGGTACGCTTATTGCTATGAGTCCGGCGCTTACGGGGCTCTCCACCGGAGACATTTCTAAGATGGCAAGTAATATGCAAGTGGTATTTGCCACCACCGTTGTAGGCTTAGTGATTAGTTTAGTAGGGTTGGTAACTTTGCAGTTCAAACAACGCTGGTATAGCAAAGAAATCAACAACCTTGAATATGTAAGTAGAGTATTAACTCAACCCGCAAGACAATGAAAACAAACCGACGCATATCCCGACTCAAAGACGATGATGCCGACCCGCTAAGTGTAGTAGTAAACCTCTTTGACGTGGCAATGGTCTTTGCCGTTGCCTTAATGGTATCGATGGTGATGAACCTGAATATGGCAGATTTCTTTTCGGGTGAAGATTTTACCATTGTAAAGAAGAAAGGTGATGATATGGAAATCATTCGTCGTGAAGGACAAAAAATCACTAAATATAAAACTGTAGAAGGTGCAACCCCCGACGCTTCTACCACTCAGAAAAAAGGTAAACGCCTCGGGGTAATGTACGAAACCGAGAATGGCGAAACTATATTGTTGCCTGATGAAGAATAAGCATAAATAAACCCTATTAAATATGAAAAAGTTTCTCATTAATTTCGTTGTTGTACTGCTACTACTCATAGGAACCCTTTACGTGGCGGGCTATGGTTATATTCTCAAAGCAGTAGTGGTGGTCTACGGCACGGGGCATACTACTACTTTCCTTGATGATTATACCTATTTTGACAATCGTACAATTGCTAAAAGTCCTACTCCTCAGCCTTGGCCACTTTCAGCGGATTACAACAAAATACCCGAAACCCCCGAGTTACAAAATGCTCACAAGAAATACGGAACGGTAGCTTTCCTTATTATCAAAGGTGATAGTATATGGCACGAACAGTATTTTGAAGGCTATAATACTGAGAGTAAGAGCAATTCGTTTTCTATGGCAAAAAGCTATGTCTCGGCGCTCTTGGGTAGGGCTATTGCCGATGGTTATATCAAGAGTCTCGACCAAAAAGTAAGCGATTTCTTCCCTGAGTACAAAAAAGGCTTCGGAGCCCAGCTTACGGTAGGCGACCTGTCGTCTATGGCATCAGGGCTTGACTGGGACGAGGCGTATTACAATCCGTTTTCTATTACGACTCGTGCTTATTTTGATAAACATTTTAGAGAAAAGATGCTCCAACTGAGGATTGTTTCTCCTCCTGGGAAAGCCTATAAATACCTCAGTGGAAATACTTTCCTTTTGGGAATGGTATTGGAGAAAGCTACAAAGAAGACCCTTACTCAGTATCTCACCGAAAGCTTATGGCAACCGATGGGTTGTGAGAGCGATGCTCTTTGGCAATTGGACAGTAAAGAAAGCGGACTCGAAAAAGCGTATTGTTGTATTGCTTCGAATGCACGTGATTTTGCCCGCCTCGGGAAACTCTATCGAGATAATGGTAAGTGGAACGGCAAACAGCTATTAGACTCTACCTTTGTGGCGACTTCCGTACAACCGCGCTTTGCCGAGAGTCCAGAATACGGCTATGGTTGGTGGTTATTAGACTATAAAGATACCCATTTCTTTATGATGCGTGGACATTTGGGACAATACGTAATAGTAAATCCTACTGATAAAGTCATCATTGTGCGTTTAGGACATTGCACTGCCGATACCTCTCCTGAAGGCAGTAAGTTTACTCAGGACATTTATGATTATATAGATGAGGCATATAAGGTTTTAGATGTTAGAGGGTAGTAGAGCGATGAGACTTTAAATTAATAGTTGAATTTCAGTAAAAATGCTTAACAAGATTAATCTTGAAGATATTCTCTTCTTAGACATAGAAACGGTACCACTCTATGAACAACACGCTGAGCTTTCGGTTTTAGAACAAGAACTGTGGGAGGAAAAGACACGTTATCAGCGGAAAGATGAGTTTACTGCTGAAGAATTTTACGACCGTGCAGGTATTTGGGCGGAGTTTGGGAAGATTGTATGTATATCAGTAGGCTACTTTTCTTTTCGACATCAGCAACGCACTTTTAGGGTTACCTCGTTTGTGGGAGAGGAAGAAGTATTGTTAAAAGATTTTGTACGTTTGGTAGAAGAACACTTTTCACGCGCTAATAAATTGTTTTGTGCTCATAACGGCAAAGAGTTTGACTTTCCTTACCTTTCGCGACGTATGATTATTAATGGTATTCCTATTCCTCAAAAACTACAGCTCTTTGGCAAGAAACCTTGGGAGATTCCACATCTCGATACTCTTGAACTATGGAAATTTGGTGATTATAAACACTTCACTTCGCTGAAGCTCTTGGCTCATATTTTGGGCATTCCTTCGCCTAAAGACGATATTAATGGTAGCGAAGTGCGTGATGTGTTCTACAATGAAGGTGATGTAGACCGCATTGCTACTTATTGTGAAAAAGATACTATTACAGTAGCCCAAATACTGCTACGTTTCCGCAACGAAGAGCTTCTAACCGATGATGAAATTCTAATTGTAGGGCATTAACTTTTACTTCTATTTTAAATACTGAGGTTCAAAATAAGCAATATCTTCAAAGTCTTGTTTTGTATATTTTTCTATAGCAAACGGAAGCATATCTTTTGCCTCAGGGAAGGCATTGGGTATAAATACAGCATTAGGATGCTTACAGATAGTAGCAAACTTCGTACTACCATCACCTAAAAAAGTTACTTTACCCCTATTTAGTTCTTCTTGATAACTATGCTCATCGAGGATTTTAGCTTCAGTAGGACTCACAAACTGATAAGCACTATTAAACACGGCGCTATACACCTCCATACGGCGTGCATCGAGCATAGGGATAATGCAATTACCCTGAGCTTGGTGAGCGAGGATTTGCAAGGTAGGAATAGCAATTAAGGGTTTCTCCAAAGCAAAGCAAAGACCCTTGGCAGTAGCAATACCAATGCGCAAACCTGTATAAGAGCCTGCACCAGCACTTACGGCTATAGCATCAACCGCAGAAAGGGACAAGGAGGCTTGTTGCATTACGTCTTCAATGAAGAGATGTAAGTTTTCAGAATGGGTAAACTTGCCTGCATTCTCAGATTTTTCAGCTATAATATGATTGTCTTTTGATAGGGCTACCGAGCAATTGAGTCCTGAAGTTTCTATGTGAAGGATAATCATTTTTGTTGTATTTTTCAACTTAGGGGGAATGTGTGACGCAAAAGCGACTGTTTATTTTTCACTTTTCCCAGAAACAATAAGAACTATTTCTCCTTTAATATTCTTATCTTTATAATAGTCTAAAAGTTGTTGGAGGGTGCCACGTTGGGTCTCTTCGTGTAGCTTAGTGAGCTCACGTGAGAGACTCGCAGGACGGTCGGTACCGAAAGTGGTGATAAAGTCAGTGAGGGTTTTGAGCAATTTATGCGGGGAGATGTAGAAAATCATCGTTTTGGTTTCAGTTGTGAGCCGAGAGAGGCGCGTTTGTCGTCCTTTTTTATCGGGGAGGAAACCTTCGAAGGTAAAACGGTCGTTAGGCAGACCACTGTTTACCAAGGCAGGCACAAAGGCTGTAGCTCCTGGTAAGCATTCTACATCTACTCCCTCAGTAAGGCAAGCACGTGTAAGCAAGAAGCCGGGATCGGAAATGGCAGGTGTTCCTGCATCGGTGATGAGTGCTACGGTAGTACCCCCTTTGATGCGCTGTACCCAACCGTCTACCACTTTGTGCTCGTTGAACAGGTGGTAACTTTGCATAGGGGTATGGATATCGTAGTGTTTGAGAAGCTTACTACTGGTGCGCGTATCTTCGGCTAAGATGATATCAACCTCTTTGAGCAAACGGAGTGCTCGCAAGGTTATATCTTCGAGATTGCCTATGGGGGTAGGAATGAGATAGAGTTTGCTCATTACACTTCAAAGCGTTTGAGGAGGAGAGAAAGGAAGCGTTCTTCGTATTCCTCTTTGTCTTTCCAATAGTTGTAAGTAGGTTTTATTTCTTGTTCTAAGTATAAAACAGCATCTTGCATTGTATTGAGTTCTCCGATATGTTTTACAACTTTGTTATATTCGCTTTCACTACCAAGGAAGAGTTTTTGTACAAAAGCCAATTTATCATTCAAACCTATTTGAGCATTTTTACCTAACTTATCGTTAAGAGATTGTACGGGTTTTATATTCTCATCAGTTTCTTTTCTATCGAATACTGTGTTCTTAGACTGAGAGATATATTCTTCTAAGGAAGGGGATTGCTTTAAGATACGTTGTTCATCGGTGTACTGAGGTTGCTCAATAAACTGTTCGGGCTGTGTTACTTGCTGAGGTTGCTCGATAGCAAAATCTATTTGAGATGTTTCTACTCTTTTGGGTTGTTCCACAGGTACTGCCCATTCAGGTTCGGGCTGATGTACTTCTACTTGGGGTTGCGCTATTTTTGTAGTTTGTTTTTGAACGGGTTTTGGTTCCATTGCTACAAACGAAGTTTTTTCTTTTGTTTGTCCTTTAGGAGCAATAGGGTGCACTTCGGTAGCTTCTACGTTGATGTCGAAAATATCTTTTTCTTGATTTTCATCAATGAAATTAGATACTTTTTTCATCATTGAGTTTTTTCGGTTTTCATTAGCACCTAAGTCTTGATAATATTTATCAACGAAACTCAATATAGTGATTTTTTCAGCTAATTTATGAGCCTGTCTATTGAGTTCTATGAGGTTAAGTTTCCCTTGTTTAGCAATAATTTCGGTAGCGAGAGCTACTAAACTTTGTTCTAATTCTTCTTTCATAGATTGCTATTCTTTAGTTAAGATGTGGCAAAGATATAAAATATTTTTGAATAATAAAGAAATAACAAAAAAACAGACTGCCCCAGAAAATCTTTTTGAAGCAGTCTGTTTTTTTTAGATTACTTAATTGAAGCTTCGTAAATACCTTCGATAGTGTGAGTTAAAGTATCGTTGAACTGAGCATCGGTTTGCTGAGCTGAGAGTCCTTCGGTAAGTGCTCTTGAGAAACTGGCGATTACGCCTTTATTTTCGGCAAGGATATCATTGGCTTTCTCTCTTGGGTAACCTCCTGAAAGGGCGACTACACGCACTACACGAGGGTGCTTGGTGAACTCTTTGTAGAGATTGTTAATAGTTGGCAAAGAGAGTTTGAGCATCACATTGAAAGTATCGGGGAGGGCATCGAGGTGTTTTCTTATCTCGTCGCGCAAGATAGCTTCGGCAGGTGATTTATCGGGGATATTGATATCTACTTCGGGCTCTATAATAGGCACGAGTCCTGCTTTTACGATTTGTTTGGCTATCTCAAACTGCTGTTTTACCACTCGTGCAATACCGTCAGGAGAGGCTTTTTTAATGACTGAGCGCATTTTGGTGCCGAAGATATGACGCTCATTGGCACGCTCTAAGAGTTCTGTAAGACCGCCAATAGGTTTCATCAGTTGAACGCCATCGGCGTCTAAGCTTTCTAAGCCTTTATCGACTTTTAGGAAGGGAACTATATGTTTTTCTTCCCAGAGATAATCGGCGGTATATTTACCGTCGATTTTTCTATCCATTGTCTGTTCGAAAAGGATAGCACCGATAATTTTATGGCTGTTAAAAGCGGGGCTTTTGATGATGCGGGTACGCATTTGGTGAATGAGGTCAAACATTTGGTCTTCATTGCTATATTGGTCTTCATTCACACCGTAAAGTTTAAGGGCTTTTGGGGTACTACCGCCACTTTGGTCGAGGGCTGCGATAAAGCCCTTGCCATCTTTCATTTGTTTGAGTTGTTCTTTTTTCATAGTGTGTTACTGTTTAAAAGATAGTACAAAGGTACGAAATATTTTTTAATTGACAAAAATTAATAATACTGGAAATGCGAAAGATGCGAGCTACACGGGCGAGGAAAAATTAGAAAATTAGCAAATTAGAAAATGAGAGAATGAGGAAATGAGAAAATGGAGTGTGAGGTTGTATTAGAGAAATGAGGCTGTGCCTCAGAAATTAAACAAATTTTAAACAAAATCAAGGCTACGCCTTGTAAACCAGCGGAAATATTGTCAGTTTATTCAACTTTGGCAAAGGAGCGAGCCACACAGGCAGTCGTAGCACGACGGGCTATTAACTTTGCCAAAGTTTGAGATGAAAAAGCGATGTGTTGGGGTCTGTTAGGAGGATTCGGAAGGAAACGGAGAAGTTCGGAAGAAGGGAGGGAGGGGTTTTGACGAAAAAAGACTATAAGGAGGGTGGGGTTAGCTTATAGAGAGCTTATAGGAAGCTTATACGAATCTTGGACGATTGGTATAGAAAGGGTGTGTAAATAATTGAATAATAGTATAATACAGCGATACAAAAAATGGTAAAAACGGGGTTTCGAGGCGAAAGAAAAGAGAATCCTCACCCCGTCCCTCTCCCAAGGAGAGGGGGGGATATAGCGACGGAAAGAAGAAGGGATAATTAGAGAATTGGCAAATTAGAAAATTAGTAAATGGGAAAGTGTGAGGGCTTAGGGCATAGGCAATAAGGGAAAAACATCTTCAAAGGAGAAATGTGGCAACCAAAGGGAAGCTATCGGGGGGGTCGGAGAGGCTCAAAAAGGGAGAACCAAAGACAAAGAGAGCTATATTAACTTTGGCAAAGTTTTAAACTTTGCCAAAGTATAGTGATAACAAACATCTCTATAACTCGCTTTAAATGGGGAATGTAGTAATAGGGAAAAAAGAGGAATGTAGGGACAAAAATAGTTGTTTGGTGGGGAGGACTCGTAGGAAGGGGGTCGGATAGAGGGGGCTTGTGAGAAGATGTTATGCGGTTAGCATTTTGGTGCATTGGGCGATGCGTTCCTCTAAGGAGCCTTTTAGGATATGGTGTTGTATGCCGTGAGCGTTCAGATGTTGCTCAAAAAAAGCAAATACGCTCTCGCGCTCGTGGGGTTTATCGCGGAGGTCATCGGGTTGCCAAGGGACATCTACATAAGTGAGAAAAAGGGTGTGATAATGATGTGTGAGGGCTGCGCGCTCTATTTGTGGGTTGCATTTGCCATAGTAAAGGTAAGAATAGACCATTAGTTCGAGCAGACAGGTGTCGCAGAACAAATATTCATTGGCTTGCTGGATACGTTTGTTTTCGAGAGAAACTTGTCCGTGAGCGATAGGAAGGAGGTCGTCCCACGTGCAGGTGAGATGCTGAGTGTCCCACTTGTGTTGCAGGTAAGTGCGCATATACTCCTCAGCCCATACGGTTTGGAACTGCTGGGCAAGAGTACGACTAAGAGTGGTTTTGCCGGTGCACTCAGGGCCTACAAAGGCGATACGCTTTATCGGGCTGTCTCGTTGCGCAAGTGTTGTTTCCATTCTCTATAGCCCATAATGGCAATAATGGTGAATAAAAAGTACTGAAAGGAGGTGAATAACATTCCTTTTTTGAGGTAGAGGGGTACTGAAATGAGGTCGCCGAGAATCCAAAAGACCCAGTTTTCTACTTTGCGTTTTGCCATTAGCCACATTCCTATCAAGAAAATGGAGGTGGTAAAGACATCGACATATTCGGTAGGGAGGAAGTTGTGAAATCCTAAGGAGATTCCCTGCATAGAAAAGTTGTTTTTGATGTAAGGTTTCAGGTAGTATACCGCAGTGACAAAAACCAAGCTAAAAACACCTAAAAGAGTACAGATTTGCCAATCGCGACGGGTGGTAGCGGAGATAGTAATCACATTGTCTTGGGCGTTCTTTGCCCATAGTATCCATCCGTAGATACTCATCGCTGTATAATAGGCATTGATAAGCATATCGCCCCACAGCACGTAGTGCCATAGCAGGTATACAAATAACACCGTGCTGATGATACCCGTAGGGTATACCCATATATTTCCTTTTTTAGCCAGCCAAACACTGAGGAACCCAAAGAACACACCTATAATTTCTAAAACCACTAAATGGGTAGGGACTCCTTGATACTGACTAAAAAACCAATTGAAAAACGCTTCCATATCAGATACTCAGTTACGCTTGCTCGTTGGCTTTACTTAGAAGAAAGGTTTATACTCGTGGCGGTCGGACTTTACGATTTTCACGTACATCAGTCCGCGTTCTACTAAGTCGAGGGCTTCTTCTATCTCGGTGGTGAGAACATTCATCACTTGGGTATATTCGCCATAGACTTGGGTACTGAGAGGGTTTTCTTGTACGATGAGCCCAGAGGCGCGCAGTTTCTTAATAAAGTGAATGATAGGACGCTCGTAATCGTCTTGCAACGGGCTAAAAGTAAGTTCAACAGATACTTTCATAATGGTGAATGATTAATTATTAAAGGTTAATTTATATTCGGGACAAAAGTACAAATAAAATGGGAAATTACAATTATTTTACTACCTTTGCGCAAAAATATGTATCTCTTTCAGCCAAAAGAGTAACCCCCTTTTTACCTATATTGAGTGAAGATAAAAAGAACTAAAAACACCCTTCGAAGAGGGAATTAGCGAATTTAAGAGGGAGTATGCTTGATGTTTTTGGCTTAATGGAGGATAAATTATTTAATGAATGAAAAAACGGCTTTTCCTACTCGATGCTTATGCCCTTATTTTTAGGGGTTATTACGCTTTTATCAAGAACCCGCGTATCAACTCCAAAGGGTTGAACACGTCGGCTATTTTGGGCTTTATGAACTCTCTTTTAGAAGTAATTAAAAAAGAAAAGCCCGACCACCTTGCTGTGGCTTTCGACAAGGGAGGAAGTGTGGAGCGCACGGAACTCTTTGCCGACTATAAAGCCAATCGGGAGGAAACGCCCGAAGCCATTCGGTTAGCAATCCCGTATATTCACGAAATCTTGAAAGCCTTGCATATTCCTATCATCGAAAAAGAGGGTTATGAGGCTGACGATATCATCGGGACACTCTCTAAACAAGCTGAAAAGCAGAACTACCAAGTGTATATGGTAACACCCGATAAGGACTATGCACAACTTGTGAGTGATAATATCTTTATATACCGACCTTCGCGCGGAGGTAACGATGTGGAGATTTGGGGCGTAAAAGAAGTACAAGAGAAATTTGAGGTACAAAATCCTTTGCAGGTAATAGACTTCCTCGGAATGATGGGTGATGCGGTAGACAATATACCTGGACTCCCGGGAGTAGGCGAGAAGACCGCTAAAAAGCTACTTGCCGACTTTGGCTCTATGGAAAACCTTCTCGCCCATACTGACCAGCTGAAAGGCAAACTACGCGAGAATATAGAGAGCAACAAGGAAAAAGGAATCCTCTCTAAACAGTTGGCTACCATTATGCTGGACGTGCCTGTAACATTTGATGAAGAAGACTTTGCGATGTCCGAACCCGATTTTGAAGCGGTAGGGAGGATATTTGAAGAGTTAGAATTTCGTCAGTTATTGCAAAACTTTCTCAGAACGTATCAGCCCCAGATGGCAACAACACCCCCGCCACTTACAGGGAATAAGCCCACAGAGGGACAGTTAAGTCTCTTTACGCAAGGCGACCTATTTGCCCAACCGCAGGTAATGAGCGAGAAGAAGAACAGCGCTAAAACACCTCACTTCTACCAATTAGCCGATACCCCAATGGCGCAACAACTGCTCTTGCAGAATTTATTGCAACAAACCGAAGTGTGTTTTGATACCGAAACGACCAGTGTGAACGCCCTGGAAGCCGAATTGGTAGGGATTTCCTTCTGCTGGTCGGCTCACAAAGGTTATTACGTACCTTTCCCTACTGATAAAGCAGCAACAACAAAACTGCTTGAAACTTTCCGTCCGTTCTTTGAAAATGAGCGTATTGGTAAGGTAGGTCAGAATTTGAAATACGACCTTAAAGTATTGCAAAACTACAACATTGAGGTGCGAGGCGCACTCTTCGATACGATGATAGCCCACTATCTGCTGAATCCAGATATGCGCCACAATATGGATATCCTCAGTGAAACCTATTTGAACTATACCCCTATTACTATTGAGAGTTTGATAGGTAAAGGTAAGGCACAACGCTCTATGCGTACCGTTCCACTCGACCAAGTGAAGGAATACGCCGTGGAAGATGCTGATGTTACGTGGCAACTCAAAAACGTATTTAAGGAGGAAATGCCCAAAGTGAACGCCGAGAAAATCTATACTGATTTGGAAGCGCCTTTGATAAAAGTGTTAGCCGCTATGGAACGCGAAGGAGTGAACCTGGATGTACCCTTCTTAAAAGAATACGCTAAGACCTTAGATGCCGATATTGCACAACTCGAAGCCACTATAGCCCAGCAGGCGGGGGAGAGTTTCAATTTGGCATCGCCGAAACAGTTAGGTGATATTCTTTTTGAAAAACTGAAAATTGACAGCAAACCTAAGAAGACAAAAACAGGTCAGTATGCCACTTCCGAAGAAGTATTAGCCCCCTTTGCTTCTAAGCATAAGATAGTAGCCGATATACTTGAATGGCGACAAGTACAGAAGCTGAAATCTACTTATGTAGATGCCTTGCCTTTGGAGGTGAACAAACTCACCGGTCGTGTACACACTACCTATATGCAAACGGTAGCTGCGACGGGTAGATTGAGCAGTAATAATCCTAACTTGCAGAATATTCCTATCCGCACTCCTCGCGGTCAGCAGGTACGCAAGGCGTTCATTGCACGCAATCCTGATTATGTGCTTCTCTCTGCCGACTATTCGCAAATAGAGCTTCGCATCATCGCTGCCTTGAGCGAAGAACACAATATGATTGACTCATTCCTCCGCAATGAGGATATTCACCGTTCCACAGCTGCCAAAGTGTTCCACGTGCCTTTGGAAGAGGTAACTCGCGAACAGCGCAGTCACGCCAAGACAGTGAACTTCGGGATTATCTATGGTGTATCGGCTTTTGGGCTCTCGGCTCAAACCAATTTGAGTCGTTCAGAGAGCAAGGAATTGATAGATACTTATTACGCTACGTATCCCAATCTGCGAAACTATATCAGTAAGCAAATACAATTTGCTCAAGAACACAGCTATGTAGAGACCGTATTAGGAAGGCGTCGCTATCTACCCGATATTCACTCTCGTAACCAAGTAGTGCGCGGAGCAGCTGAGCGCAACGCTGTGAATGCTCCGATACAGGGCTCGGCTGCGGATATCATCAAAATTGCGATGATACGCATACAACACGAGTTGATTCGCCAACAACTTCAAACCCGTATGCTCTTGCAGGTGCACGATGAGTTAGTGTTTGATGTACCTAAAACAGAGCTCAATATCGTTAAGCCTCTGATTAAAGAAGCAATGGAAAGCGCTTTTAACCTTGCTGTTCCGCTTGTGGCAGATTTAGGGGTAGGGGATAACTGGCTCGATGCACACTAGAATTAGGTAAGAGGTAAGAGGTAAAAGGTAAAGCCAGCGAGGCTCACAGCTGGGTATGTGAATAAAAGGTAAAAGGTGAGGCGACGCAGACTTTGGCGAAATTTGTGGCTCAAAGGTGTTACTCCTTGTTAATTGTCAATGTAAATTATGTACAAGATATTTCCTAAAAAACGCTATCAAAAAACTTTGAGTATTCTCAAACAATATGCCCCTCAGGGAAGCACTATCCTTGATGTGGGGGTGGAGAATCCTTTTTCGGCAGTAATGCAACAAGAAGGCTATACTGTGCTTAACACTACGGGGCAGGATTTGGATTTTGAATCACACACCCTACAAGCCTTTAAGGCTGATTTTACAGTAGCTTTGGAAATTTTAGAGCACTTGGTAAACCCTTTGGCAGTTTTGCAGAATCTCCCTACTAAGAGAGTGCTCATTACGGTGCCCTTGCGCCTTTGGTTTGCCAAAGCCTACCGCAATACGTCTGACCCTCGCGACTGTCATTATCACGAGTTTGAAGATTGGCAATTGGATATGCTGGTAGAGAAAGCGGGCTTTCGTATTATTTATAGAGAGAAATGGACACACCCAGTGAAGAAGTTCGGTTTACGTCCGCTATTGCGATATTTTACGAATAGATACTATGCCGTGGTTGCAGAGAGAAAATAATAGTTCAATCTGCCTTTGGGAGAGAAATTTAACAAATTGCAACAAATCAAACAAGCTATAGCACGATAGATAGGAGCGAGCTAGACGGATTTAGCACAGATGATTCTTTTGTAAAACATCATTGTTCCACGGATTGGCTCAGCTTTAGCTGAGGAATTTCACGGAACAGTAATGAAAAGGCAATTGTAAATCAATATTGTATATATCGAACTGACGTTAAATTATATTAGGATTGAACCGGCTTTTTAATAGGAATTAGAGAATTTCGGAGAGACTCAGAAATGCGAGGTCGTAGTACGACAGACAGTGTACAATTAACTTTGGCAAAGGTGCGAGCCACACAGGCAGCCGTAGCACGGCAGGCGAGGAAAAATTAGCAAATGAGGAAGCGTTGAGGGGTTCGGAAGGAAACGGAGGAGTTCGGAAGAGGGGAGGGAGAGTTTTTGATGAAAAAAGGGTGTAAGGAGGGTGGGGTTAGCTTATAGAGAGCTTATAGGAAGCTTATACGAATCTTGGACGATTGGTATAGAAGGGGTATATAAGTGGTTGACTCATAGTATAATACAGCGATGCAAAAAATGGTAAAAACGGGGTTTCGAGGCGAAAGAAAGAGGAAGAGGTGATAGGCCTTAGGGCATAGGCACTAGGGGGAGTATGATGGAAAAGAGAATTAGCAAATTGGCAAATTTGGAAATTAGCAAATGGGAAAGAGGTTAATAAATTCGGAGAGGCTCAGGAAAGGTGTAAGCGGTGAGAGAAACTTATTAAGGGATTAGACCTTAAATTGCTATAAAGTGGAATAAGAAAAACGGTGGGATTCTTTGTTAATTGAAAATTATATCGTACCTTTGTACTTTAAACATCATTAAAACTAAGTATGAATCTGAAAAATATATCGTTTAAGAAGCTACTTACACAAGGCGGTCTTGTACTTGCTACCCTGCTATCACGGTTGTTAGAAGGCTGTATCGCTTTGGCTTCGATGGTATATAAATTACTACGTTATGCCTTAAAAGTGCTCTGGGCGGTATTTATCTTCGCTTTGCTTATAATCCCTTATGGTATTTTTAGACTTTACCAAGGATATAAGAATAGAAAAAACGCTCCGAAAAAGGAACAGGAACAGATAGTATATACGGGCAACATATTCCACCGCAGCTGGCAATGGTTGCGGGCTAAACCTTATCAGTTTTACCTCAAATGCATAGGTATACCGATTGGGATAGGCGTAGCAGGTATACTGTTGCTCATCTTGTTAATTTACTTTGGGGCTTTTGGCAGGTTACCCTCAGAGGAGGATTTGAAAGAGTTGCGCCAATCGGAAGCGAGTCTTGTTTACGATTACGAGAACCAATTGATAGGGAAATTTTATATCTTCGACCGTACTAAAATAGAATACAAGGACTTTCCTCCTTATCTTATCAACGCACTTATCGCTACCGAAGACGAGCGTTTTTACTTGCACAAAGGGGTAGACACGAAGAGTTTGTTTAGGGTTTTCTTTAAATCACTGCTTTTGCAAGACGACTCATCAGGAGGGGGAAGTACTGTTACAATGCAGTTGGCTAAAAATATTTATGGGCGTGGACAGCGCTACGGAAAACTTTCGATGCCTATACACAAAATCAAAGAGATGATTATAGCCAGACGCATAGAAAAGGTATACAGCAAGGAGGAAATCTTGACACTTTACCTCAATACTGTGCCTTTCAGCGATAATACTTACGGGATAGAAAGTGCGGCGCAACGATTCTTTGACAAATCGGCGAGAGACCTTACGCTTAATGAAGCGGCTACGCTTATCGGTACGCTTAAAGCGACGAATAGCTATAATCCGCGTACCTCACCCAAGCGCAGTGAAGAGCGTCGGAATGTGGTATTGGCACAGATGAAGAAAAACAACTTGCTGACCGAAGACGACTTTAAAGTTCATACAAGAGACACTCTTAAAACTACGGTAACTACGGCTGAAAAAGATGGTGTAGCGCCTTATCTTGTAGAGCAAATACGCTTACTATTACCTGAACTGCTGAAAGAGGTGAAGAAGCCAGACGGTTCGGCTTATAATATTTATAAAGATGGATTGCGCATCTATACGACCATTGACAAGACAATGCAGGAATATGCTGAGAAAGCAGTGGAAAAGCATTTAACATCGTTACAACAAGATTTTGAACAGACCTATGGCAAACGTGCTCCTTGGAACTTGGACAGTGATTGGTTTAAGGAAGAAGTGAAGAAGTTGCCTGCTTATAAAGAACTTGAAGAGCAAAAACTCTCGGAAGCGAAGATATGGGCGAAGCTGAGTGAGAAGAAGCCAATGGATTTATCTTTCTATACCGAAGACAGTATCAAAAAGCATAGTACATTGGACAGTTTGTCGCGTTTTATACGCATATTAAACACGGGATTTGTGAGTGTAGAGCCTCAAACAGGGGCAATTAAAACTTATGTGGGTGGAGCAGACTTCCGCTACTTTAAGTACGACCATATCCTACAAAGCCGTCGCCAAGTGGGCTCAGTTTTTAAACCGATAGTGTACGCTACTGCCTTAGAGATGGGAATGCCTGTGTGCACACACTTTTCGCCCCTGCCTTTGACCTATGCTGATTACGAATATTGGTCGCCACGCAACGCTTCTAAGACTGACGATGACCCTAACATATATTACTCAGTATGCAAGGGATTGCGAGAATCATTGAACACCATAGCTGTACAAACGCTCTTTTATGCGGGGCTAAAGAATGTGATAAAGAAAACACGACAGTTAGGCATCACTTCTCCTCTACCGAATGTACCTTCGATAGCATTGGGTTCGGCTGAACTATCGGTGATAGAAGTAGCTAAGGCTTATACGGCTTTTGCGAACAAAGGGGTGCCTGTAGAGCCTTATTTTATCACCCGAATAGAGAACAAAAAAGGGGAAGTAATATGGGAACGCAAACCTAAGGTTTTAGCTCCTGCACTGAGTGAACGCACTGCCCAAATAATGATACAGATGATGCGCTCGACCGTGAACGAAGGTACCGCATCACGTATGCGTGGGCAATACGGACTTACCAATGACCTTGCGGGTAAAACAGGTACGACCCAAGACAATAAAGACGGTTGGTTTGCGGGAATGCTCCCCAACCTTGTGATGATTACGTGGGTGGGTAACGACCAGCAGATAGGGTTTAAAAGTACGCGTTTGGGACAAGGAGCTAACTCGGCATTACCTATTGCTGCCTTGTTTGTATCGCAACTGAACCGCAACAGCAAGTATAAAGACCTAACGCGAGCTACTTTTAAGGTAAGCGAAGAGATACGTACGGAGGTAACTGAATGTGAGCCTACTGTACGCGAAGGTTTCTTTGACCGCCTTTTGAGCAGTACTGCCAAAGATACCATAAGAGCAGGAGATGTGCATTATCGGATTTATGAGCGCAAAGGTAAGCTACACAATGTGGAAGATGAGGAAGATATATCGGTAGACGATGTGGTAAATCCTGCAAATACCCCTGCGCCAGCACCAAGCACTCAAACAGCTACACAGGAGGGAAAAGAAAAGAAAAAAGGGCTTTTGGATAGGATTTTTAGTCGTAGCACGACAGGCGATTAGTCGTAGCACGACAGGCAATTGAATGAGAAAATTAGGGAATGAGAAAGTTAGCAAATGAGGAAATGAGGAAGGATAAGATTTTAAGAGAGGCAATAAAACATTGAGATAACTAAAGACTAACAAATTAAAACTAATATAGATGAAAAGAATAGTATTTTTAATGGTGTCGTTCATCTTGATGACACCTTACATAAACGCACAAGAAAAAAAGAAGTTTGCTGTGAGAACCGTTGCTTTTTACAACGTTGAGAACCTTTTCGACACGATTAATGACCCTCATAAGTTTGATGATGACCGCACTCCTGAGGGAGCTGACCGCTGGACGAGTAAGGTGTATAACGACCACGTACACAAGATAGCCAAAGTAATTTCGGAGATAGGAAGTGATGTTACCAAACACGCCCCCGATATAGTAGGTCTTGCCGAAATAGAAAATGAAGCGGTAGTGAGAGACCTTATCAATACCGAATATTTGAGGAAATATAATTATGGGATTGTACATTACGAATCACCCGACGCTCGTGGGGTGGATGTAGCTCTCATCTACAAAAAAAGCGTGTTTAAACCTACTGCTTCATTTCCACACCCTCTATACCTCACCAAAGATGACGGAAAGCCTCTTTACACTCGCGACCAACTGTTAGTAAGTGGTGAATTGGACGGTGAAATGATTCATTTTATAGTAAACCACTGGCCTTCGCGTTTTGGAGGAGAAGCTAAAAGTAGACCCAGTCGTGAAAAAGCGGCGGCTTTGAACAAGAAAATTATAGATTCACTTCTCAGCAAAGACCCTAATGCTAAGGTGATAGCAATGGGTGACTTTAACGACGACCCTATTAACTCAGGCTTTAAGAATGTGTTAAAGACTAAAGACAAAAAGAAGATGTAAAACAAGGGGAGTTATTTAACCCTATGGAGGCTATGCTGAAAAAAGGAATGGGAACGTTAGCCTATCAGGACGGCTGGAATCTTTTTGACCAGTTTTACTTTACTTATGATTTGCTAAAAGAAGACAAGAGCAGTTACCGCTATTGGAAAACGGGGATATTCAATCGCTCGTATTTGGCTAACCCCAAAGGGCGCTATAAGGGATATCCTTTCCGCAGTATGAGCAATGGCAATTACACTTGGGGATATTCTGACCACTTCCCAGTATATATGTACCTTATCAGAGAACTGAAATAAGGAAATAAGAATATTTATGTTAGCAATTGAGAGGCTACCCGAAGAGTTTAAAATATTTTCGGGTAGCCTCTCGAACTTTTCTATTCTTCTCTCACCTCTGTTGTCTCCTCAGTAGGTGCTTCTACAGGTGCTGTACTCTCAGGCTGAGGTGCAATTACAGGAGGCTCTTGCTCCTGTAAAGGTCTGTTTTTAGAGAGTTTCAAGCCTGCACCTACTGAAATGGCAAAGTAATAACTTTGAGCGTCTTTAAAGTTTAGATAAGGTGTAGGTTCTTGATTGGTGAGAGGCGATAGATTGGTAGAAAAACGACCATCTACGGTAAGGATGATTTTAGGAAATTCCCACATCACACCTCCTCCTAAATGCAAATTCATCACAACACTATTGAAATGTGAGGTGATATCATACTTTTCACTGTATTGTTTCTCGGAATAAGAGGCTAAAAGTAAGAATTTAGGAGCTACTCCTATTTGTCCAAAGCCCCTAAATTTCTTTTTACCTTCTATTTGTAGTAAAATAGGTACTTCCAAGCAATCAAAACGAATAAAATGACGGTCGGATAGTTTTAAATCAGAACCTTCAGGACGAAAAGGAATAGCTTCGCGTTTGTACATCACTTCGGGTAAGAATACCCAATGGGTCTTGAGCGGAAGGCGGAAGAATACGCCTGTATTAAAAACTCCTGAATGCCCAAAGTACTCTATATTATAGCTTTCATTGGCTGTTTTAGGAGTTATAACACTTACCGTTGCCAAAGGATTATTAAGTTTTACTCCTATGGCTGTCTGAGAAAAACCGAGTGTAGCAACACTCAAAAAAACGATGGTAATTAAAAAACGTTTCATAATATATGTTGTTAAAAATTAAAAATCTTGTTCTTGTGATGTATTCACCTCAGCAGGAACACTATCTTTGATAATAATTGGGAGCTCTTCTTGGGGAATAGCCCTTTCTAAAGGCAATGCTTTCTTTTTAAAAGGTTTGTAGCCTGCGCCTAAAGAAAACGCAAAATAATAGCTTTGTGCCTTACTGAAATCAATATCAGGGGTGTTCTTTTCAGAAGTAAGTGGTGTAAGGTTGGTAGCGAGTCTTCCATCAGCAGTAAAAACCCAATCTCTTCTGTTCCATAAAACACCTCCCCCAACATTTAAATTGAGAACAACCCTATTAAAAGAGCTCGTAACATTATGGTCGCCTTTTTCTAAAACAGCAGAATACTTTGCTGAAGTTAAGAATTTAGGAGACACTCCTAATTGGGCAAACCCTCTTACGGTGCGCTTTCCTTCCCATTGTAACAGGATAGGGACCTCAGCATACCAAAATTTATATACTCCGCGATCAGAGAGAAGTTCTTCTATTGTTTCCTCTTGATGAAAAAACCAAACCCCTTCACGCTTGAACAACACTTCGGTTTGTAGTGCCCAATGTGTTTTTAGAGGCATTCGCATAAAAGCTCCTATATTAAAAGCCCCTATATAAAACTCACCAAAAATACCTCCTCCGTTTCTAATCCCCTTAGGTGTATTTGCAATTTGATGTTTCATTACATTAACTGCTACAAACGGATTAGCAACTTTCACCCCTACGGCTATTTGGCTATAGCTAAATGCCGAAATACTTAAAAGCATAGCAGTAATTAAAAAACGTTTCATAATATATTTAGTTAAAGATTATTATTACTTATTACCTAATTCTAAGTATTTTTCAAAATAATCAGCAATGTCTTTGAGTTCTTGGCGGTAGTGATCGTCGTCTTTTTCGGTAAGGATACCATAGCCATAACGGCGGAAGTCCTGTAGTATATCCGAGAGTCGGTTGGTGATGAGTTTGAGCGTAATATGCACATTGTTTTCCGTGCGATTGGAGAGGTAAATCCCTAATACCTTCCCTCCATTTTCTTCCACTATCCTACTGATTTCAGTAAAAGAATAATTGTGAGCACTTTTCTCTAAGATGAGTACCCGACCCGCTTCTTGTATAAAAGGCGTTTTGGTGAGTTGTTGTATAAAGTCTCCCAAGTAGTAATAACCTATAAATTGCTGATTCTCATTTATTACGGGGAGCATTTCGGTGTGATAGGAAGCGAAAGCCTCTATTACGGTATCCCACGTTGCGGTTAGCGGTACAAAAAAGCGTTCTAACGCATATTGATAATCGGCTACTATAGCTTCTTTATCTTCCTCATCTACTGCTTCTTTGCGGAGTACCCCTATAAAAGTATTGCCTTCGCACACGGGCAAAGCTGAAAGCAAATGCGCCTCAAAAAGCAACTTCACTTCCTCTATTGAAGTATTAGGTTCTATGTATAAAAAATGTGTTGTCATATTCTTACCTCTTATCTCTTATCTAATCAATAACAGTCTGTTTTGATTTGTCCTTTGTTTTGGTAGTAGCTCAGCGGTTTATCTAAATGTTCTCTACAAATAGCTTCCAAAACTTCGGTCACCGCTTTCTCCATCGCAACCGACCCGCATATCATTATAATTCCTTTGTTTTTCAGGAGTTCAGCAAAGAAAGGAGCTTCTCTTTGCAAGATGTCTTGCACGTAGAATTTATCACCTTCACGCGAGAGGGCTTGCCAATAGTTGGCTATCTTTCCTTCGCGAGTAAACTGTTCTATATAAGGGCGATAGATTTCCAAAGAGGCTTCACGGCGACAACCCCATATCAGGGTGATAGGTTTCTTTTGGGTATTTTCGGCTATCATTCCTATAAAGGGCGCCATCCCCGAACCATTGGCAATACACACCACTTGGGGTGCTTTTTTAGGGAAATGGAAGTGTTTGTTGGCTACCAAAGCAGCTTGCAACGTATCGCCTATTTGCAAATTGTTCAGCAGGTTTGACACCACCCCTTGTGAGTGTAGCTTCACGCTCAACCACACATCTCCTTTGTATTTGGCAACCGAATAGAGCCGTTCACGTCCGTCTTCAGGAGTAATGCCCAAGAGGTCACCCGAGGCAAAACTACTTTTTTGGGATGGGCGTAGCGCTATTAGGAAAATATCGTCGTCCATTACGGGTGTTTTCTCCGTTACCGTAAAAGTGAGCAGTTTGCGCTGAGGTTGTACACTGAAATTATCAGGCAAAGCCAAAGAGAGCTTTTGAGTCATAGCCCAAGCTGTTGCCCACGCTTTAAACTGACCGAAGTCTTGGTCGTTTACGGTATGCAAAGGCAGCGCACATTCTGCTTGTGCAGTAGCCGACAATAGTTGGTCTACTTCTTTGGCATATTTGCAGAAATCGGGGTAAGTATCAGAGCCAAAGCCGAGTACGCTATACGCCAAAGGTTGTGCGGGGGGATATTTTGCCCATAAGTGCGCAAAGTGAGTCGCATTGATAGGCGCCTCGCCATCGCCATAAGTGCAAGTAAATACAATGAGTTGCTCTGCTTTAGCAAAACGAGTGTAGGCGTTCATATCGGTCAGGTAGGAACGCTTGCCCAAACGGAGGAGTTCGTTATGAAAAAGGATAGCAAACTTGCGGGTGGTGCCCCCTTCAGTGCCTACTAACACGATGTATTCACATTCGCTTTTATCAAACGGATTGTTGATGCCTTTCTTTCGTTTTCTGAGGGTCATCGCAAAGCCAGAGTAGAGGAAGAACAACAACGCTACACACGAGAGCAACAAGACAGTCGCCCAGAGGTAATGCCCTTTGCCAACGTGTAGGGTGCGCACCAAATACGCCAAGCCTTTATAAGGAGAAGTGGAGGTGCTAATAACCTCGCCCGTAAACTGATTGACTACTATATTTTTATCGATGAAATCTACTTTATAGACCTCTTCTACATCTTCAAAAGCAGGAAATTCTACTTGGCGCACTTCGGAAAGAGGCACTTGGAAAACAGAGAAGTCTTTAGCGGGTTTTGCGGGAGTTTCTCGTAGTGTGCTAGCGTCATAATTGTGTTCGGCTTTAAACTTAGGAAATACTTTCACCGTTTCGAGCATCATATACACCCCCGTGAGGGCAATGATAAAGATAGGCACGAGCGCCCAACGCCCCAGAGCACTATGGTAATGATTGTAGAATTTCTCTTGCGGAAGTTTGTGGAAAAATCTACCCCAACGTTGCTGTTTGCGGGCGATGAGCCATATACCCGACAAGGCTACTACACACAAACACAAGGCTGTAAGCCCCATTATCACCCGTCCCGTTTTGCCCATATAGAGCGAGCGGTGTAGCGTTTTGACGAACTGTATAAACTTCGAGGGTTTGTAATTCCCTTTGATAACCTCCCCCGATTGCGGATGGATAAAGAGTTTTTCGCCCTCAGCCGTCTCTATTTGCACAAAGTGATTGCGGTCGATAGTGAGTTTAAGGACGTCTATATTCTTTTCCTTTAAAACGGCAATTGTTTGGGCAAGGGTAGTGCTTTCAAACGCTACACTTTTGTAAGGCAACGTTTGGTTATACACCGATTCACCTGCCAAGATAACCCCCGTAAGAGCTCCCAGCAGTATGAATACCCCTGCTATCAGGGAAAATATTAAGTGGAGTTTACGCATAATAATTACGAATTACGAATGACGAATTACGCAAAGGCGGTTTGCCGATGTGTTTGGCACGAGTTATAAGCTCGCGCCAGTGGTGGGATTTGTTGATGTGTTGATTTGTCAATTTGTTTAGCACGAGCTACAAGCTCGCGCCAGCGGTGTGTGAGTATTCTTATTTTGGCTATTGCAAGATATAAAAAATACTGAAACTAGGTATATAACATATCTATAAAGGAATTTTTGTATGATCATTATTATTATCAAAACGTGTTTAAACTTTTTTGAGGAACTTGGAGATAAACCCTATATCTCATTATCAAACTTTTATATCCGTCAAGCCAATCATTGGCTTGTTCAATCTTAAACCTATTTTTGTACAATTCTTCATTTTTAACTTTGCCAAAGTCTGAAACTTTGGCAAAGTGTAGTGACGCTTTTCTTACCTCTTATCTCTTACCTAACTCAAACCGTATTTTCTTTGCATTTTTCAAAGCCTCGTGACTGATAAAATAGGATTTGTAAGGCTTGTCGTCGATGTAAATGTTCTTAATGTAAATGTTTTCAGGCGAAGCATTACTTTCTATTACCAAATCACCAGCAGGATAGTACTGCGGGTCGCGTTTAAGGGTGATTTTGGTGAACTTAGGCGAGGTGAAAGTGTAGTTAGGCTCAGATGGGGTAATGGGGTAGAAGCCTGCCATTCCATAAATGAGCCAAGCCGACATTACCCCTGTGTCTTCATTGCCTGGGAGTCCCGCAGGTTTATTTTGGAAATACTCATTGATGAGTTGGTCTACTTTCTGTTGGGTTTTCCACTCTTTGCCTTTAAGGAAGTTGTAGAGATATGGATAAGCAATATCGGGTTCGTTTGCCATATCGTACTGTTTACTGTCGAAAATATGGTCGAGTTGCTTTTCAAAAGGTTTTTCACCACCCATTAGCTTGATCATTCCTTTTACATCGTGGGTTACCATATATACGTATTGCCACGCATTGCCCTCGATATAGCCCACATTCTCTTCAAAATTAGCCCCACTTTCGGGGTTGAAAGGCGCATACCACTTGCCATCAGCGTGACGTGGACGCAATAAATGGGTTTCCTTATCGAATAGTTTTCTATATGAATAGGCTTGTTTGTTAAACTTCTCGTAATCGGTTTTTTTGCCTAACTTCTTAGCTATTTGCGCAATGGCAAAGTCAGCCGCATTATACTCTTGGGTAGTAGATACCGGACCTCTTACACCCCCATCTACACTCAGGTAACCCAATTTCCAATACTCTTTCACTCCTGGGCGTATAGGGTTATTTTCAAGGGTATTCGCCCCTTTGAGCATCGCCTCGTAGGCAGTTTGTATATCAAAATCGGTGAGACCGCGCAAGTAAGTATCTGCTAATACTATGCTGGCAGGGTCACCTACCATCGTAAAGGTTTCTGTAGAATTGAGTTCCCATTTGGGCAGCCAACCGCTTTCTTTGTAGATATCGAGCATCGTGCGCACCATTTGCAGTTGCTGTTCGGGATAGAGCAGGGTGAGCAATTGGTGGTAATTGCGATAGGTATCCCACAATGAGAACACCGTATAACGCTGGTGATTTTTGCCTATTTTGTTAGTCTTGCTCTCAGGATAATCACCATTCACATCGTTCAGAAGGTTGGGGTGAATAAGCGCGTGATAGAGCGCTGTGTAGAATATCGTTTTTTGGTCGTCGGTACCCCCTTCTACGGTAGCGCGTAGGGCATCGTTCCACGTTTGGCGAGTAGTGGCATACACCTCATCGAAAGTGCGGTTGCCTATTTCTTTTTCAAGGTTTTCACGGGCGTTGGCTATGTTCACGTACGAAATACCCACTTTGAGTTCCACGACTTCCTCTTTGTCAAATTTATAGCGGAAATACGCCCCTATACTATCGCCTACTACCTCGCGGGCAAATTGTTCTTTGAAGCGTGTTTCGCCATTGTACCACATCCATTGGGCTTCCACCCCTTGATGTTTTTCGGGCGTATGCCAAACACCATAGGAAGGTGCTACTTTGCTTACTTTGGCTACAAAATACACTGGATAAGCTAGCTCCGGACTGTTATAGCAGAAAGTCCCTACCATACGCATTCCTTCTACCTCGGTAGGCGATACGAATTTCAACATAGCCCCCTTTTCGTTGGTGAGTCCAAGTCCGAGATTGATGAGCAAATTAGCTTCGCCTTTAGGAAAGTGATAACGAGTGATACCTGCGCGGGTGGTAGCAGTAGCTTCGGTTTTGATATTGTATTTAGTGAGGAAATTGCTGTAATAACCCGCTTTAGCGACTTCTTTTTGGTAAGTAGAGCCGTATTTTAGGTGATTTACCTCCAATTTGCCAGTGGTAGGCATTGCGATAATCACCCCCAGTTCAGGACAGCCCACCCCACTGAGGTTCACGTGGGTAAGTCCGGTGAAGAATTTATTTTCATTTACATAAGGGTTTGAAAGCCAACGACTGTCTTTTTCAAGCGGAGCTTTCACCCCCGTAGTATCGAAAGCTACATTGAAAGGCGAAATGCTAAGCATACCGCGGGGAGCAATTGCGCCAGGGTGCGTAGCACCAAAATTAGAAGTACCAATAAGCGGATTGATATAATCCACGGGTTGCTGTTGTGCGTGTAGTGATAAAGCCACCCATAGAGTGGTAAAAGCAAATAGGTTTCTCATTCGTATAAAACGCTAAAATGGTTAATCAGGCTACAAATGTACAACTATTTTTTAGAAGAAGCAACACTTAATAACTTATTATACATTTCTATCAAGGCTTGCCATACCATTCCCCTGTGATATCGTTGTTCTATCAAAGGTCTACTATTACTCTTTAACTTATGATACAATGGCTTATCATCTAATAATAACGTCATTGCTTTTTGAAAAGCTTCTGTATTTTTAGGAGGAACGATAAGTCCGTTTTTGTTTTCTATAACTATTTCATTACTACCATTGATATCGGTTACGATACAAGGTAATTCCATAGCACCTGCCTCTAATACTACATTGGGGAAGCCTTCGCGATAACTTGGGAATACAAAACAGTTGGCTATTGCTAAATAAGGGCGTACGTCTTTTTGCTCTCCTACGGATATAATATCAGGGTCTGTATCTATGGCGCTTAATGTTTTAGTTTGCAAGGGGTCTAAATGAGCTTCTTGTCTGCCTACTAATAGCAGTTTTATAGGAGATGTTGTTTGCTGTTTCAGTGCTTGAAAAGCGGTAACCAATTCATTAATTCCCTTATCACCTACTAATCTTCCTACAAAAACGTATACAAAATCATCTGCTCCTATGCCTAAGGATGCTCGTAAAGTAGCTTTATCAGTAGCCGAAAAATGTGTTTTAGAAAAATAATCGGTATCTATCCCGTTGATATTGCCATTAGCCAATACTTTTAAGGGTTTTGCTGTAATATGAAATCGCTGTAAATCTCTTTTTACTCCTTCACCTTCGGGATATATATCGGTAGCCGACCAGCATAGTAACTTATCCATCGCTATGAGTAGCCGTTGCATTAAACCTTTGCGAGTGGGAAAAATGAGTCCGGTGAAAGTATGTATCCTGATAGGTACTCCTGCCATTTTTGCAGCCAGCATACTCAATAAGCCTGCCTTTGGAGTAATAGAATGTACTATAGTAGGTTTTTCTCTCTTAAACAAGCGATAAAGTTTCAGTAGAGAACTCAAATCTTTCAAGGGAGCAATAGGGCGCGACATTGCGATAGCAAAGGTATTTACCCCTTCTCGCCTCTTTACCTCTTCCAAGTCTTCTCCTTCACCCGAAATAGCAGTTACCTCAAAAGTCTCGTTCAAGAACTTTAGTTGCCCTTTTAGCAGTGAGTTTAAAGACGAGGGTACAGTGGCAGTTCTAAATAGTTTTGTTTTCATCTTGATAAGCTGTATAAGGTTTTACAGGGTTGATTTTTACATTGCGCCTATTCACAAGCCATTGCTCCATACCAAAAATATGAGCTATTCTATATACAATACCTTTGAGAAAATTCGCTCTAAAATAGTGTTTCCAATAGCTTTCATTAGGATATTTACTAAAAATATAGGCTTTACTTTGCTGAGCTAAAAAATACTTCTTGTAATAGTTATTGCCTACTTCTCTATAAAACATCAAAGGCTCATTTAAACGCACAAAATGGTATTTTGAGTGGGTGCGATACCACAGTTCAGCATCTTCCATACGAAGCGCTTTGGTATCATAAGGATTTTCTAAAAACCACTGTTTTTTAGCTATGATGGTAGGGTGTATAAAGCTTTTTACACGTGTTAAAGTATTTTTAGGAGTGAGAGGGTATCGTGTGCTTGTTACGGCATTCTCATCGTTTATGATATAAGCATTAGTGCCGAGTACATCTATCTCGGGATGAGTTTCCAATATTGCCAATTGTCTTTCAATGCGAGCAGAGTGCATTATATCATCAGCGTCCATTCGGGCAAGATAAAGTCCTTGGGCAAGAGAAGAAAGTTCGTTGAGTCGCGTTGCCAAGTTCTTATTCTTTCCATCGCTTATTACTTTTATACGACTGTCTTTCTGAGCATAGCTTTGAGCAATAGATAAAGAATTGTCAGTGCTTCCATCGTCCAATAGCAACAATTCCCAATTGGTATACGTTTGAGCTTGTACCGATTCAATGGCTAAAGCTAAATACTTTTCGGCATTGTAAAAAGGGAGTCCAATGGTTACCATCTATGCGTGTTTTAAAGTGTTGTACAAAGTGAAAAAGGCGTATAGGAAAATGAAAAAAGCAATCACGGCGGTCTTAGGTTTAAAGTCTTTTGAAAAACAAGGCAGTACAATAAACGGAATTGCTATCCAAGCAAAAAGTCCCCAACGGTCGGAATACGGAATCTGGAATGCCATAAAAAACAGAAAACTTACGCTTACAAAGTATTTTAAAAGCTGGTCGTAAGAGGTACTCCAAGCGCTCGCTACCATAAACGATTGCTTACGTATATAGAGCCCTATCCCCAGAAATAGCGTGGTAAAAGCTACAAATTGTGGCTTGAATCCCACTTGATATAAGCCATCATCATTTAGAAAATAAGTACTAAATCGCCCTGGATCTTTCCGCAAGATAACTTCCATAACCGAAGCAATATTTAACAGCCCTATATTTAGATAGGCTAAGACAATCCCCAATACATATAAGGCTAAAAAATAATACAATGGAATTCTTTTAGCTATTAATTGCAATAGCAGAAATACAACAATAGGAATTATTACAGTGGTATGAGTAATAAAGGCTAATAATAAAAATAGATAAGCTGTGTATTGCTTTCTTTCCCATAAGCTATAAGCAAATATTAAAAAAGCTAAAGAAAGTCCTTGTCTGATAATATTAATGGCTAAACTCTCTGCAAAAAACAATGACACGAAGGAGAAAAAAACAAAAAAAGCATTTGCTTGGTATTTGTTACTTAAGTTTTTCAAAGCATAGGCTATGATTCCGTAGAAAAGTCCTGCAATTATTAGTAAAAATACTGAAAAAGGGGCTCCTATACTACTTAATCCTGCCATCAACCAGCTGAACATTACCTCTATTTTTACAATCGGAGGTACATCGCCTGCCATCCAGTAGTGATAATTTACCGTATCTGTACCTACACTCACGTCTCTAAACCCTACAATCGCAATAAAGTAGAGCACAAAGAAAGGTAAAGCGTGTTTTGAAATAAAAGAGGGTAATTTATCTTCATTCCCTCTATCCATTTGGTATGCCCAAACGAGGGCTATAATAGCCATTAGTGCATAACCAACGTTATACAATAGCTTAAAATACGCTTCTGAAATTCCTAATGGTGCAATCATAGTTCTTTATTTTTATACATAATTTGTTTCACTTCCTTTGCATAAAACACAGCGAAAAGCGACCCTATCACTAAACATTTTAACACAAAAGAGAGGTATAAATTATGAAATTCAATAGCTCGGGTAAAATAGGCTATCAATAATAGCCCTACAAATATAATGGCTACTTTCAGCAGATTCCATAACTGATGCTTTAAAATTCCTTTGAGCACTTTATCAAGAGAGAAACTCACCCAAAGGAACATTATCACACTGTGGATTACAATTCCGTAGAGTACCCACTGAAAACTTCCGCAGTAGGCAATTAAAAGAACGGGAATAATGAGCAGTTTCCCGATGAGTTCTATCCGTAAATATTGGTTAGTGTCACCTAATACCGCAAAATAATCGATATTTAAGTTATAAAGCACTATAAAGACTCCTGAAAGGGAAAGGATTTGTAATATCGGGATACTTTCTATCCATTTTTCTGATAATATAATAATTATTATCTCCTTTGAAGCAAAAAATAGCACACAACTCACAAAACTCACTAATAAGAAAGTAACTTTTTCAAAAAAGAAGAATTTATCACTTTTGGCTTTGAGATTTTCTTCCTTAGAAAGAGTTGAGAAACTTACTTTTTTTACAATCGTAGAAATATTGGAAGAAAACAAATCGCGAAAGGTTACTGCACGAGTGTAATAACCCAAAGCACTTGCACTAAAAAACTTACCAATAAACACGTAGTAAATATTAGTTTGGAGGATATTTAGCAGGTTTGAAAACAGCAAATTCCCTCCATACAAAAACAACTGTTTAAACGATTGCCAAGAGAACAACCAACTGGGGCGCCATTTATTTAAAATCCAAAAAAGTACGACTGTAATAGCTTCTCCAATAAGCACTCTATACACCAAACTGTACACACCCCAGCCTCTTTTTGCCATTACGATAGCGCAAACGGCACTGATAGTTACAGAAATGAGCGAAACAACAGCAATCTTTCTGAAAGCTAATTCTTTTATAAGTATAGTGCGATGTATAAGTTCAAAAGAAACTAATACAATGTTAAGTCCTAATAACTGTAATAGAGGCTGAATAGGAGGGTTACCAAAAAAAGAGGCTATCCCTGCTGATGAGACATAGAGGAGTAGGTATAAAAAGACTGAAAAACATATATTTATAAAGAAGATAGTGCTATAATCGGTTTGTGTAGTGTTCTTTTTATTGATAAGTGCTGCCCCAAAACCTCCTTCTACCAAAACATTTGTTACAGTAATGAAGAAGGTAGCAATACCAATAAGACCAAAATCTTCAGGCACGAGGATACGAGCCAAAATAATCCCTACTACAAAATTCAATATTTGTTGTAGGAAATTATCTACTGAACTCCAAAATAAATGCCTAAAAGAATTGTTTTGTAACATTAAAAAAATGATTCTCTACATTAAGTAGTTAAATTGCAAAAGTAGCAACTCTGCCGAAAAAAAACAACAAAAAGGACGTATTTTTATTTTTTGAGTATTGATAAACAACTTCTCAGAGAGACTCTGAGTGTATCGGAAGGAAACAGAAGAAATCAGAAGAGAGCTGAGAGAAAAATTGGTGAAAAAAGGGTGTTAGGAGGGTGGGGTTAGCTTATAGAGAGCTTATAGGAAGCTTATACGAATCTTGGACGATTGGTATAGAAAGAGTGTATAAGTAGTTGATTCATACTGTGATACAACAGCGCTAAAAATGGTAAAAAGAGGGTTTCGAGGCGAAAGAAAGAGAAAAGGCACTAGGCCTTAGGCAATAGGCACTAGGGGGGAGTATGACGGAAAAGAGGAGGGATAATTAGGGAATTAACAAATTAGAAAATTAGTAAATGGGGAGGTGTAAGCTACACGGGCAGTTATAACTTTCAGCAAAAATCGTAGCACAACAAGTAAAAAAGCTGTTAAGCCCCTCGCTTAACAGCTTTTTTTATTATTTATCCTGAATAGGTATGTACACTCATTTGTGCCGTTGGCAAGTAGTTAACGCCAAACCAACAGATGAGCAACAGTATGAATGCGAGCCCTACAATGATAAAACTCTGAAAAGGTTTCTTTTCTTTGTGATTGTACTTGTGGTGGAGATATACCAAATAGCCGAGCCAAGTGATAAACGCCCAAGTTTCTTTAGGGTCCCACGTCCAATAGTGTCCCCACGCTTCTTTTGCCCAAAGGGCTCCAAAAAGCAATCCAAAGGTGAGAAATACATAGCCTATTTTTACGAGTTGGTCGATGACAGTAAAGATTGATTGTACTTCTTTTCCTTTTTTATAGCGATAAATACCATAGAAAGCAGTAAGTGAAGCCATACCCAACATCGCATAAGCAAAGATATACACGATTACGTGTGGAATGAACCACACGCTCTGTAAGGCAGGCATCAGGGCTTTGTTCATCGTATCGGGGTGAGTGTAGGTAAGCACTATAAATACAATACCCATTACTGCTGAATAGCTAAGCATCCACTTTTGGCGATAGAGCCAATAGATAGCACAGCCTATGAGTCCCATAAAAAAGGCATACCAAATACGCGTTTCGGCAAGTGTGCGCAATGGCGGACGGTCTAAGTTTTGCCATAAGGCAACAATAAAACCTCCTATGGTTAAGGTAGCTACTAAGTGAGCTACAATACTCACTCCTCTAAGTGCTTTGCTCTTGCTGTAGATAAGCGTACCTGAAAGTAGCCACAAAGCTACTGTAATATATGTTATAAGATTAAAATAATGCCACATTTTTAATTAACAATTGACAATTAATAATTAACAACAGCGTTAGCTGTTACTTGTTAGCTGTTTTAGTTTTTACTTCAAAGAGTAGAGCAATACCGCCAGCAAGTAGTAAGAAAATTCCTACATAAACGACAGGTAACCAAGGGTCGGAAATGAGTTCTACCACACTAAGCTCTGACCAGCGTCCCATACGCTCGTCATAACTCAATTGGTAAATACGCCAACCGTCTACACTGATAGGGTGATTCACCTCTATTTTTTCTTCTAAAACTTCTTGTTTTCCTTTTTGGTATACTAATACCTCAGATTGGAATTTGCGTGCTTCGGCAGGAGCCATTACCAAGGTATGCTCATCGTCTAAATGAATGGCACGGGGTGAGAATTGGAAGTTACCTGCAGAAATCCAATCGGTTTTCTTTTTATGAGTACGAAGGTCTTCTACGGTTACCTTAGCCGCATTGGTCGCGCCCCACATCGTGTGATTGATGTAGGTACTATCGGTATCGGGAATAGCTTTTTCAAGATATTGGTGAAGGGTGATTTTCCAGTTCAGCAGGGTTGCATAGTCACCTTCTTTCTCCAGCATAAAGCCTATAGGTTTTTCGTGAGGTAGTGCTGAGCCTGTGCTATCGATAACAAATAGTTTATTAGGGTAGATATCGATACTAAACTCTTTGATTTCCATAGCGATAGGAAGTTGTACTACGCGATTATCATCGGTAGTAGCGTGCCATTCGAGTTTATCCTTATAGAGGTTCATTTTCAGACGTATAATATCTCCCTGACCTAATACGCCAGCGAACATTGTAAGCCATAAGCCAAAGTGGTTGAGGAGGAAAGGTATGTTTTTACGTTGGTAGACCATCGAGCGTTTGAGGATAGAAAACCAAAGGTTCATCAGTGCCAATACGAAGATAATACCAAAGTACCAAGTTTTGGTAAGGTCGTCTAAGCCCAATTTGCCCACAAAGCTATGAGCTACCTCTTGAGGATTTACGTTGATGCTCCCCAAACCAATGGTGAGTACCCCAAGGGTTACGACCGTAACAATAGCAAAAGGCGCTGATGAAAAGCGCACGATGAAATTCGTTTTTCTAAAAATAAAATATACAGCTGTAGTGAGTACCACAAAGGCAAAGCCTCCTATTACATTGTAAGGAAAGCTAAACCAGCTTTTGCTGATACTTCCTAAGGTAAGTTGTAGTATCAGCCCTATGATAAGGGATAAGCACGCTACGAGAATAGCGAAGGGATATTGTTTCATAGTTAGGTAAGAGATAAGAGGTAAGAAATAGGGGCGAATGTAATTCGCCCCTACTCGTCATTTGTCATTCGTAATTCGTTAAATTACTTTTGGGTTACTAAGCGTCCTTTTTCTTTAGCTTCTTTAATCCATTTAGGGACGATAGTTTCCAAGAATCTTTTCTTAGCAGCTTCTTCTTTAGGAATATCTAGACCGATTTCTTTTTGGGCTTTAGCTTTAGTGCTGATATCAGGCATTACGAAAGCTGTTTTGATGTTTAGTTTTTCTTTAAGCACATCTAAATTATTTTCAGCTTGATAAGCATAGATAAGACCATCGCTAAGGAGGCGTTCAGATTCGATAGGAGCGTGGAAAGCGGCACCGTGTGAAGAGTGTACCATATCCCAACGCCATTGTGATTTGCGGATAAGTGCCAAAGTAGGTTTCATTTGTTCTTCAGTAGCACCGTTATCCCACAAGAATTTAGCTTTAAAGTGTACTTTTGCTAATTGTTTTTCGAGTTTCATACGCATACCATATACAGCATCTTGGCGATCGTATACGTTTTTCACCAATTCTTCTTCACTTTGGCGGTGACAAGTTTGGCAACTTGCAGACACGTTACGCAATGGACTGCTGATTTGGTGATCAGTAAATTTCACAGCGCCATCAGTTTTGTAAGGCATATGGCAATCGGCACAAGAAACGCCGCGTTGTCCGTGAATACCGAGTTGAGAAAGTTCATAGTCGGGGTGTTGTGCTTTGAGGATAGGAGTACGGCTAAGTGGGTGTACATAGTCAGTCCAACCTTCTGCATCGTAGTACTCTTCCATCTTTTCAACAGTCATACCTTTATCCCAAGGGAAAGTAAGATATTTTTTATCACCTTTGAAGTAGTACTCTACGTGGCATTGCGCACACACAAGAGAACGCATCTCTTGATGAGTAGCTTTATTGATATCGCGACCTTGACGTTTGAAGGCTTCTTGTAAAGCCAATTGGCTTACTTGCAATTTCATAGTTTTAGTATCGTGGCAAGTAGCACAACCGATAGGATTTACGATTTGGCTACCCCATTGATCCCAAGGAGCGCTGTAATAAGTTTCAGCACCTACTTCTTTAATTAAGCGAGGCACATCAGGGCTTTTACAAGTCCAGCAAGTACCTGGTTGAGGGGAGTGGGTAGAATCGGTAGGGGCACCAGTACGGAGGATTTTAGTAACGTCTTCAATAGCGTGCATATGTCCGCGTGGAGCGTTGTATTCCTTAGAGAAAGAATAACCAGCCCAAAGGATTACCATTTCGGGGCGCAAAGCGAGCAAATCATCATCTTGACTACTCATATACTTAGAGCGGAAAGTAGTGTCGACAGTAGCTGCCCACGAAGCGTATTCACGAGGATAGAACGGTTCGTAAAGCTCGTTGCGGCATTCACCCTCTTTAAGGTTATTACCACCTCTAGCTATTAACTGAGCTTCTGTTGATCTGTTCATTATCGAATTAGCCAATAGACCTAATAAAAAGGTAACCACTGCTAATAAACCTGCAATTAACCAATGTTTCTTTTTCATCGCTGTATAAATTATATTTCGTTTTTTTTAATTATTTGATTTTTCTCTGTTTTTCACCATTTTGTCAAGCCAATCGGGAGTGTTGCTCGGCATATTGTCCACAATAGGCACAGGCGAATGAGGAGCAGCATTAAGCCCTCTCACACGACTGTGAGGTACTTCGCGGTGGCAATCCCAGCACAATTTGCCATTATCGGCGTGTGCCATTTCAGCAGTTACCTTGCCTGCTTGCACTTCGCTTACAAGGGTGCTGTGGCAACGAATACAATTTTCTTGTACTACTCTTTGCCCTGGAGAGTGCATCTTAATCACTTGTGGTTCCATACGGAAGGTGAACATTGTGGCGTGACGCAGACCGTCGTTCGCTTTAAAATAATATTTGCGAAAAACGTTGTCGTGAGGCACGTGACAATCGTTACACATAGTATTGCGACCGTGCGAAGAGTGCATCCACGTAGCGTACTCAGGCTCCATAATATGGCAGTTCACACACGCCTTAGGGTCGTCAGACAGATAGGTATATGCTTTGGATATATAAAATTTGTATCCACAAAGCCCTATCAGTATCCCTACTAACGAGGGAATTAAGAAACGAAACCATCGTCCTTTTTTAGTAGATGGGGTGTTGTTATCTGTTGTCGCCATTATATAAAAAATATTTTTTTCGTTGCTTTTCGTTGCAAATGTAAAATAGTTTCCTTACATTTGTAAAAGAAAATAAAGATATATCCTTATTTTATTGTTATTCTAAATAAGAAACTCTGCTCTTATGTCTTATTTTCAGCATTTTAACCTATTTTAAACGTAAAACATTTTAAAAACACTATACCAATGAAAAAACATTTATTATCATTTTTTGCTTTGGGTACCGCTTTCGTTTTGTACCCCACTTTAGCAACTGCGCAGGTAGAAAATCCTCCTGCCCCTAATGAAGGTGTTCCTCCTCCTCAACCTCCTATGGAAGAGATGATGACGCCACCTCCTCCGCCACCTGCCGATAACGAGTTCACGCTATCAGCACAAATTCGTCCGCGTTTCGAGTACCGCAATGGGGCATATCGTCCTTTAGTAGAAGGTGAATCGCCTGCTATCCTCACCAACAACCGCGTGCGCTTAAACTTCGACTATAAGCATAGCGACCGTCTACATTTGTACGTTTCTCTTCAAAACGTGAACGTTTGGGGGCAAGCGCAACAAGTACAAGCCGTCGATAAAACAGGCGGTATGTCGGTTTTCGAGGCTTACGCCGAATTCCCTCTTGTGAATACCCTTAGCGCAAAAGTAGGTAGACAAGTGATTGCGTTGGACGACGACCGTATTTTCGGCTCTCTCGATTGGCACCCTGCTGGACGTAGCCACGATGCAGTGAACCTCAATTGGACACCTTCTGAAAAGTGGACACTTCGCGGTTTCTTTGCTTATAACCAATCGGGAAGTACCACGACCCCTACTCTAAATGTAAATACTCCTAGCGGACAGAATTTTACTCCAGGATTGGGTCAGGATTATCAACACTTGCAAGCTCTTCACGCGCACTATAGCATCAGTGAAGCACACCAATTGTCGCTCTTGTTTGCTAACTTAGGTTACCGTACTAATGATAGTGCTGACCAAAATATGCAAACTTTCGGTGCGCACTACACTGGCAAAAGTAACCAGTTGAGCTATGGAGCTTCGGCTTATTTGCAAACTGGTAAAAATGCAGGAGGAACTGAAAAGAGTGCTTATATGTTTGCAGTGAACGCAGGCTATAAGTTCTCTCCTATCTTTGGCTTAACCGCTGGTGTAGACTACCTCAGTGGCAATGCTTCTGATGACAATTCTAAAGATAAGAAATTCAATCCATTCAGCGGTACCAACCACAAGTTCTACGGTTTTATGGATTATTACTATGTAGGTTTCACCCCTTCTGTGGGTTTGCTCAATCCGTATCTCACTGCCAATGTACGCACTGGTGAGAAGAGCAACCTCAGCGCTACTTATCACTTCTTTGCACCCGCTGCCAAGTTCGAAACTGATAAGAAGCACAGTAGTCTCGGTAGTGAAATCGACTTGGTGTACAACTTAAAAGTACAACCTTTTATAGGATTGCAAGTAGGTTACTCTACTTATTTTGCTAACGATGGTACTAAAGCCCTCAAAGGTACTGCTAACCAACGCGGTTACCAAGACTGGTTCTGGTGCAGCCTAAATATCAATCCTAAATTGTTCTCTGCGATATTTTAATTGTATTGAACTATAATAAAAAGAGGTAAGAATTGCCATAGCATTCTTACCTCTTCTTTTTTGCTAAATTGTTCACTACATCTCTCTCCTACCTTCGCTTTACCTTCTCCTTTCCGTCGCTACATTCCCCCTATTACCTCCGTCATTCGCCCCTCGTCCTTCGTCATTTCTTCCTCTTTCCGTCATATTCCCCCTAGTGCCTATGGGCTAAGACCTCACACTTCCCCATTTACTAATTTTCTAATTTGCTAATTCCCTAATTATCCCTTCTCCTTTCCGTCACCACATTCCCCCTCTCCTTGGGAGAGGGACGGGGTGAGGATTCCTCTTTCTTTCGCCTCGAAACCCTGTTTTTACCATTTTTTGTGTCGCTGTATTATACTATGAGTCAACTACTTATATACCCTTTCTATACCAATCGTCCAAGATTCGTATAAGCTTCCTATAAGCTCTCTATAAGCTAGCCCCACCCTCCTTACAGCCTTTTTTCATCAAAAAACCTCCCTCTCCTCTTCCGCTCTTCTTCGTTTCCTTCCGAAAATCCTAACCAGTCCGATTTGCTCGACAAGCCAGATCTGTCAAAAAACCTTTTTTATCACTACCTATTTTCTAATTTTCTAATTCTATCATTTTCTAATTCCCTCACTTTTTTACTCTCAAAAATATCTAACAATCAAAATATTGCATTTCTTTGTAGTACTTTTGACGTAGTACGTCATTTCGTTAATTTTTCATTGTAGTAGTTTTGACGTAGCTCTTTTTTTGGAGACAAAAGAAACTTTTAGCAATTTTGCGGTGAAAAAAATCAACAACATATGGAAATAAAGAAAATATTGTTTTTCTTCCTGATGTTTTCTCTAACCGTTACCCTGCACGCTCAGCAAATTACCGTACAAGGTACCGTTTATGAAGAAGGGACTAAAAACCCCATTCCAGGAGCAAACGTAATTGTAAAGGGTACTACCCAGGGTACTTCTACCGACTTCGAAGGGCACTATACACTTCCCAATGTGCCCTCCAATGCCGTCTTAGAAGTCAGCTTCGTAGGTATGCAGACCCAAAATGTAAAAGTAGCAGGACGCTCCCGCATTAATGTTACTTTAAGAGAAAATACCCAAGAGCTCAAAGAAGTAGTAGTGATTGGGTATGGGGCAGCTCAGAAACGAGACCTTACAGGCTCTATTGTCAGTCTTAAAACCGATGAATTTGCTGACCGTCCGTCTACCAACCCCTTAGCCTCTATCCAAGGGAAGGTAGCTGGGGTGCAAATCGTTAATACAGGGCGTGCAGGGCAAGACCCCGAAATACGTATCCGCGGTACAAACTCTATCAACGGCTATACACCTCTATATGTAGTCGATGGGCTCTTTACCGATAATATCAACTACCTCAACCCGCAGGATATCGAGTCTATGGAAATCCTTAAAGACCCCTCGTCTCTCGCAATCTTTGGGGTTCGTGGTGCCAATGGGGTGATTATTATTACCACCAAGAAAGCCAAAAAAGGACAAACAGTCGTAAATATCAATTCTTCCGTAGGATTAAAAGTCATCAACGACCGTGTTGCAATGACTGATGCCGAAGGCTTTAAAACTCTTTATGACGAAGAGTTAGCCAATAAAGGCGCCAATCCGTTTGATTATACCCATTGGCAAGCTAATACCGATTGGCAAGATGAAATCTTCCGCCGTGCGTGGGTGTCCAATCATAACGTGAGCGTAGCTAGCTCAGGCGAGAAAGGACGCTTTTATATGGGGGCAGGTTATACCGATGAAGAAGGTTCTATCAAGCACGAAAAGCTCTCCAAACTTACCCTCAACCTCAGTAGCGATTACAACGTAACCGACTTTTTGCGTTTTGGTTTCCAAGCCAACGGCTCACGTATCCTACCTGCTGACGGGCGTGGTGTAGAAGCAGCGCTCAAAGCGGTTCCTATTGCCCCTGTGAAAGATGAAAATACAGGTTTGTTTTACGATATGCCTAACTTCCAAAATGCACAGGTATACAATCCTATGATACGTGTAGAAGAACAAGCTAATAATGCCAAAGCTTCTATTCACCGTTTAACAGGGAACATCTATGGAGAATTGAAGTTCTTGAAAGACTTTACTTTCAAAGCCACTTTCTCCGCCGATTATAACGTGCACGAAGAACGCAAATTTGACCCTCTTACCTATGTGTATAGTCCTTTAACTCGCGATAAAAAACACATAGGAGGGCAGTATGAAACCCTTTCACAATCTAAGGCAACCACTTTGCGCACTCAGCAAGATTACATACTTTCATTTAAAAAGCAATGGGGGAAACACAACCTCAATGCAATGACAGGGCTCACTACTGATTATAAAGAATATTCTAAGTTAAATGGAGCGCGTAGTCAGCATATGGACGATATTATCTTTTCTCCTAACGGCAATACCGATAAATGGTGGCTTTCTTCTTTTGGAGCTAAGAATTCTTCTAATGGTTCTTCACAAAACAGACGCTTCACGATGTCTTACCTTCTTAGAGCTCTTTATAATTACGACAATCGTTATTTGCTCAACGCTTCTTATCGCCGTGATGGAGCTTCAGTATTTCATCGCTTGGGTAATACGTGGGACAACTTCTACTCCTTTGGCGCAGGTTGGGTACTCAGTGAAGAAGCCTTTATGAAAAACCAAAAAGTAGTAGATTACCTCAAACTAAAAGGTTCTTGGGGTGTGCTAGGTAACCAAAACACAGGCAATGACTATCCTCTTTACCCTAGATTAGTAAGTTCAAGTAGTGCTGTTTTTGGCGACCGTATTATTACAGGCTATGTACCTGCCTATTTAGTACAAAACTTAGGTTGGGAAAAGACCTATGCGTGGGAAGCCGGTGCCGAGTTCCGTTTCTTGGGCAATCGCCTCAGTGTAGAGCCTGTTTACTATCACAAGAAAACCAAAGACCTTATTGTAAATCTGCCTAGCCTTGCAGGTACACAAAACTCTTTGGAGAACCTCGGAGAGATAGAGAATAAAGGTTGGGAAATTTCAGCCTCTTGGCAAGACCAACTCAAAGAAAGCGGATTTAGTTATGGTGTAAGTGCCAATATTACCACTATTGATAACAAAGTGCTTTCATTAGGTCGTAATGCTGAGTATGCTGTTTATAGTGGTCCAAACGACGTAGCGCGTAGCTTGGAAGGTTATCCTATTGGTCATTTTTACGGCTACAGAGTGATTGGTGTATATCAAAATTATCAGGACATTGCCAATTCTCCAGTAAATTCTTTTGGAGCTAAACCTGGTGACCTTAAATTTGCCGATCTCAACGGTGATGGCGTGATAGACACCAAAGACCGTGAGATGATAGGTAATCCTACCCCAGACCTTACCTATGGTTTCAGTCTCAATCTCGGCTACAAAGGCTTTGACCTTTCAGCAGAGTTTATGGGAGCTTATGGCAACGAAATCTATCGCGGTTGGGGCGAAAGTGGTTATGCGACCCTTAACTACCAAGCACACCGCTTGAACCGTTGGCACGGCGAAGGTACTTCTAACTGGGAACCTATTGTAGATAACAGTCGCCCCATCAATCGTATGAACTCTTCATACTATATAGAAGATGGTAGCTTTTTCCGCTTGCGCAACGTGCAGTTAGGCTATAGCTTGCCACAAGACGTATTACAACGTCTAAGAGTACAGAAATTGCGCTTCTATGCCAATATGCAAAACCTCAAAACTTGGCATAAAAATACAGGGTATGTTCCCGAAATAGGAGGTAGTGCCTTATCTTTCGGTATCGATACGGGTACTTATCCTATGCCAATGATTATTACTTACGGTGTAAATATCACTTTTTAATTAACAATTATGAAAAAGAATATAAACCATATTATAGCAATAGGATTAATGGCAACAAGTATTGCCCTCTTCACCCATTGCAACAAGTTCGACCAAGAGCCTCAAGGCGAATGGTATGAAGGAGAACAAAAAGGAGCAGCTGGTACTTATGAAGCCGAAGTATTCGGGATGTATGGTAAAATACGAGCTTCTTCTATCACGTCAGGATTGCCAGCTTTGGCGGTACACAGCTTCCGTAGTGAAGATGCCGAAAAAGGCTCTAACGCAGGAGACTCAGCTGATTCTAAGAATGTAGACGAATTCAATTACGTAGCTACCAATGCTCTTGTATCACAGTATTACGACGGAAATTACCAATTGATTTTCGCAGCCAATACCGTAATTGACAAGATTAATAATGCTAATCAAGCCTCTTTGGCAGAAACAGATAAAGTCAATAGAGGAGAAGCTCATTTCTTCCGTGCTTATGCTTTTTTCAATTTGGTGCGCGCCTTTGGTGAAGTACCTCTTATTAACTTCTCGGTGAAAAGTAGAGATGAAGCCAATAAACCAAAAGCATCAGTAGAAAACATTTACGCACAAATTGATGCTGACCTCGCTATTGCTGAGCGCGATTTACCACGAATGTGGCCTACTACTTTTGTAGGACGCCTTACTTGGGGAGCTGCTCGCGCCCTGCACGCTCGCACCTATATGATGCGTAGTAATTGGCAAGAAATGTATACCGCTTCTGTAGATGTAATTAACTCAGGATTGTATAATCTAAGTGCCGATTACAATAAGATTTTCCGTGAGACAGGCGAGAATGGACCCGGTTCTATTTTTGAATTGCAATGCACTTTTGATAAGGCATACGGAGCAGAACAAGTAGGAAGTACTTTTGCCCAAGTACAAGGAGTACGCGGTTCTGGACAATGGGATTTCGGTTGGGGTTTCAACTGTCCTACTCAATACTTAGCCGATGCTTTTGAAGCAGGTGACCCTCGCAAAGATGAAACCTTGCTTTATTTTGCTAAAAATATAGCAGAAGCCAACGCTATGCAGCCTAATACACCCTATGGCGAAAAACCTATTGCTAATAATGATGTAGTGAATAAGTATTATAACAAGAAAGTATATACTGATCCTGCTTTGCGTCGCACCAATAGCAAGTTTGGTTATTGGTTCAATATTCGCCTTATTCGTTATTCAGATGTACTCTTAATGGCTGCCGAAGCAGCTAATGAGCTTGGTAACAGCACCGAAGCCCTTACCTACTTGGAACAAGTGCGCGCCCGTGCAAGACGAACTAGTAGCACCCCCGTGCTTCCTGCCGTTACTACCACCAATCAAAGTGATTTGCGTAAGGCTATTCGTCACGAGCGCCGTGTAGAACTGGGTATGGAGTTTGACCGCTTTTATGACTTAGTACGTTGGAATATAGATGTAGAAACTCTTCATAATGCAGGTAAAGCCTCTTATCAAGTAAAACATCGTTTGTTCCCTTTACCACAAACACAGATAGACCGTTCTAACGGTGTACTTGTACAAAACCCTAATTATTAATTGAGATAACAGGTCTAAACTTAGCCAAAATTTCAAACTTTGGCTAAGTTAAAAATCTAAAATTTACTACAATGAAAAAATATGTATTATATATCAGTTTTATGGTGAGTCTGACAGCTTTTACCAGCTGTTTCCAAGACTTAGACCAAGACCCTGCGTTTGATTATCCCAAGCAACCTCCTATCTTAGACTATGTAAAGCCTAAATTGGCTTTTACTTTTGAAGATAATAGTGAGGATATGAGTGTGTATAAAGCAACTACTCAGGTAGTAGGAAATGCTTCTTATACAAAAGGAAAAGTAAAGAAAGCTTATCAAGGAGCTGATAATAGCTATATACTTATCACGCCTCCTACTACTCCACTTAATGGTGATAAATCGTTGCACGATGTATTGAGTAACTTAGGTAGTTTTTCTATCGCTTTTTGGATGAATGCCGAAAAACCTACTAAGGCAACAGGATTATTTTCTTTAACCAATAACAAAGGCTTTTGGAGTTATATAGACCTATTTATGGAACCAGGTAATTCTACTCAAACCAATGGACGTTTTAAACTGCATTTGAGCAACGGTACCAAAGATGGTTGGGTAGATAAGGTAATCCCAGAAACATTAGGCAAATGGGTACATTTGGTCTTTCGTTATGATGCTACCACAGGTAAGTTTACTATTTTTCGGAATGGAGCAGAGGTGCATTCGCAAGAATTTAAGACTTTGGGAGGCATAGCGTGCCCCAACTTAGGTACTCTTGTAATAGGAACGCTTCCTTTTCAAACTACTCCTCCGCTCACCACTGGGGCAGGTGCACAAGGATGGGCAGGATTCTACAAAGGTCAGTTAGACCAGTTTTATTTCTTTAATGAACCTATTAATGATGTTCAAATAAAAACATTAGCGAGTGAAAAATAGATATTTAATAATTTTTATCATCTTTCTTTACAGCATCAGTATCAGTGCTCAGAATGAGGCGTATACCAAAGGCGTATATGTGGATAAGCAAAAGAATAGTATGCCTTATCGCTTTCTTCAACCTAAAAAAATGGAGAAAGGCAAGAAATACCCTTTGGTGCTCTTCTTGCACGGAGCTGGCGAAAGAGGGAACGATAATGAGAGTCAGTTGCGCAATGGGGGCACAGTGTTTAGCAATCCTGCAAACCGAGAAAAGTATCCTTGCTTTGTGCTCTTTCCTCAGTGCCCTGAGGAGGCGTATTGGTCGCTTGAAAAGCGCCCTGACCAAGGTTACAAAAGCGGTAATCCTCTGCCAAAGGACACTCCTATTACCAGTCATTTGCGGTTGGTGAAGGAACTTTTAGACGAGACTTTGGCTACATATCCTATCGACCCTAAGCGGGTGTACATTATGGGCATTTCGATGGGTGCGATTGCTACTTTGGATATGGTGTATCGCTTTCCTGATACCTTTGCCAAAGCTGTCTCGATATGTGGGGCGACTAATATAGAGCGTATGCGCGAGTTCAAAGGGAAAACAAAATTCCGTTTCTATCACGGTGATATTGACGATGTGATACCGGTGACTTACTCGCGCGAAGCCTATGAGGCGTTGAAAAGCACTGGAAAGAAAGTAGAATACATAGAGTTCTACGGAGCTAATCACAACGCTTGGCATCCTGCTTTTAACACCAAAGACTTTTTAGAATGGAGTTTTAGGTAAAGCAAATGAGGAAATTAGCAAATGAGGAAATTAGAAAATATTATCAGTTTATTCAACTTTGCCAAAGTTTCAAACTTTGGCAAAGTGTATATCCTTAAAAGTGACATATCTGAGCTATCGGAAGGAAACGGAGTAATTCGGAAGAAGGGAGGGAGAAATTTTAGCGAAAAAAAGCTGTAAGGAGGGTGGGGTTAGCTTATAGAGAGCTTATAGGAAGCTTATACGAATCTTGGACGATTGGTATAGAAAGGGTGTATAAGTAGTTGACTCATAGTATAATACAGCGATATAAAAAATGGCAAAAACGGGGTTTCGAGGCGAAAGAAAGAGGAATAGGTGATAGGCCTTAGGCCATAGGCAATAGGGGGGAGTGTGACGGAAAAAAGAAAGAAATGACGAATGACGAGAGACGAATGTCGAAGGAAATATGATGAAAATATCCTCTTAGTATTGTATAAACATCCCCCTAGCCCCCCTTCAAAGGGGGAATGTAGTGACGGAAAATCAAAAGAAACCTCTCTCTTCTCACATACTCCGCTCTCGCAGACTTCCGTTTAAAGGGGGAAATTAGTGATGGATAGGAGCACGAGCTACAAGCTCGCGCTAGCGGGGAGATAAGTAGCTGATGTTACTAGATTGCACAGATTGCAATATAAATATAACTGTAAATCAGTATTAATATTATATTGAATTGATGTTAAAATAGAAAAATATACAAAATATGAAGCATTTCAAACAGATAAACAGAACACTTTTTGTGCTTCTTATTGCATTCTGCGCGTCGTGCAGTTGCAGTAAGGACAGTAAGAAAGGCGGTAATACGCCTACTCCTAAACCACCTGTTGAAAAGAACCGTCCGATGGAATTTGCTTCCGACGATGCTTTCTTGGATTATATTCAGCGTTCGCACCTCAACTATATGTGGGATGGTGCCGAACCTAATTCGGGGTTAGCCCCTGAGCGCAATCATATAGATGTGCCTTCCGATGATGCTCATATCATCACTACGGGAGGTTCGGGCTTTGGGATTGCAGGGCTATTGGTGGGTGTAGAGCGCGGTTTTATCCCTCGTGCACAAGCGGTAGAAAGATTTACAAAAATCGTAACTTTCTTGGAGAAAGCCGACCGTTATCACGGTGTATGGTCGCATTGGATAGACGGGCGTACGGGTAAGACCAAGCCTTTTGGACAGAAAGACAACGGGGGTGACCTTGTGGAAAGCGCTTTCTTGATGCAAGGATTGCTTTGTGTACGTCAGTATTTCAAAGATGGCAACGATACCGAAAAAGCCTTAGCCCAGCGTATTGATAAATTATGGCGCGAAATGGAATGGGATTGGTACCTAAACGGACAAGATGTGCTCTATTGGCATTGGAGTCCCGATTATGCTTGGCAGATGAATTTTCCTCTGAAAGGTTATAACGAGTGCCTGATTACCTATATTTTGGCAGCTTCTTCACCAACCCACACCATTCCTGCTTCGGCTTATCACAACGGTTGGGCACGCGGAGGAGCTATTAAAAGCTCTCAGGTAACTTACAATTTGCCACTTATTCTCAAGCACAACGGAGCAGAACAATACGGAGGTCCGCTATTTTGGGCGCATTATTCGTACATAGGGTTGAACCCCAAAGGACTCAGTGATGATTATGCCAATTACTGGGATTTGAATCGCAATCACACCCTTATCAACTACAAATATTGCCTAGAAAACCCCAAAGGTTATAAAGGTTATGGGGCGAACTGCTGGGGACTTACCGCCAGTTATTCAGTAAAAGGGTACTCAGCCCACAGCCCTAGTAACGATTTAGGGGTAATCGTGCCTACTGCCGCCCTTTCCAGTTTCCCTTATACCCCTCAAGAATCAATGGCTGCGCTCAAGCATTTCTATTACGATTTGGGCGATACTATTTGGGGTAAATACGGCTTTTACGACGCTTTCAGCGAGCAAGCGGTATGGTATCCTAAGCGTTATTTAGCAATCGACCAGCTTACTATTGCCCCGATGATAGAAAACCACCGCACAGGCTTCGTATGGAAACTGTTTATGAGTTGCCCCGAAGTGCAGGAGGGATTAAAGAAACTGAATTTTAAGGTGCAGTAAAAAAGATAAAAGGTAAAGCCCAGCATTATCTTATATCTAACCTAACCAGAAGTTTATTACTAACAGTGTTTTGAAAATTGGGTTTTAACAAAGGGCGATGTGTGAACATCGCCCTTTGTTTGATTAATGACTAAAAATAAAGAATAACAATTTTAATACGATAATACCAAAAATGCCAATAATACCAAGTCAGAGACGAATGATGAGGGAGAAATAAGCGAAAAGAGACTTTCATTGAAAATAGAGGATGTTTTTTGGAATATTCAAAATAAAATAGTTATCTTTGCCAGCAACTAAACTTTAATACCTTATGCGTATGCGTGTTTTTTTGTGTGTTTTGATGGGGTGGTTTGTAGGGACGATACACGCTCAGTTATTGCCACCTATCTATAACTACGCTCCTTCGGTATACTTGGGTGAGAGTCAGAATTGGAAAATATGTCAAGCGATAAATCAAAAGATATATTTTGCTAACAATATAGGTCTGTTGGAGTTCAATGGGGTGGTATGGCAACATTACCCCTTGCCCAATGGGGCGATAGTGCGCGCCGTAAACGCCAAAGGTAACACTATCTATACGGGAGGTTTTGCTGAATTTGGTTATTGGCAAGCAGATGCTTTCAACCGTTTGCAATATACTTCACTAAGTAAACGCTTGCCACCTAAGGATATAGAAGATGAAGAGGTATGGAAAATTGTTTTTTTTGACCATTGGGTGCTCTTCCAGTCGTTGCACAAACTTTATATTTACGACTCTCAGCACGACCGCTTTCACATTGTGCATTCGCAAAACAACCTACCTAAAATCTTCAAAGTGGGCGAGCATATCTTCTTTCAAAAGATGAATGAGGGGCTTTTTGCTCTTGTGAATGGTAAAGAGGAGTTGCGTTCGGAAGCATCTCTTTTCCGCGAGCATATTGTTATTAATATCTTCCCATATAAAGGTAAGTTTCTATTTGTTACCCAAGACAAAGGCATTTACGAAGGAACACCTGCTGAGGTGAGACCTTGGCAAGTGAGTACTGGAGCGCTTACTTCTTCTTTAAATATCTATAGTTGCGAACAACTCTCTGACGGTTCTATCTTGCTGGGGACGATTGCCAATGGTGTATACCGATTATCGCCAGAAGGACAACTGTGGGAGCACCTTCATCAGAAACAAGGCTTGCAAAACAACACAGTGCTTTCTATCTTCGAGGACAAAGAACACAATGTGTGGTTAGGCTTAGACAATGGCATTAGTATGGTGAATTTCTTTTCGCCTTTCCGCCAGTATAAAGATAACGAAGGAGTGTTAGGAGCTGTTTATACCTCTATTGTTTACCAAGGTGATTTGTATTTGGGTACCAATCAGGGGCTTTTTTATGCGCCTTTTCCTTTGAAAGCAGGTCAGCCATTTCAGTTGGTTGAAGGTACTAAAGGGCAAGTGTGGCAACTGAAAGAACTACAAGGCACTTTGTTTTGTGGGCACAATTCAGGTACGTTTGTGATAAACAACCATCGTGCACAGTTGGTTTGTAATCTTTTGGGTACTTGGGATATTAAACCTGTGGAAGGACACCCTAATTGGCTCTTGCAAGGTAATTATGAAGGTTTATACCTTTTGGAACTGAAAGAAGGGCGTTGGCAATATCGCAATAAGATAACAGGATTCAACGTATCGAGTAGGTTTTTTGAGTTTATTTCGCCTACTGAACTATTGGTAAGCCACGAGTACAAAGGCGTGTTCCGGTTGCAACTCTCCCCTGATTTTACCAGAGTACTCCAAGTGCACAAAGAGACTTCTGCTCCAATGGGACGCAAGTCGGCGATTGCTAAATACCGCAATGAGATTTGGTATTTTACTGAAAAAGGCTTGTTTAAATATGATATTACCGCACGTAAGTTTGTGCAAGATGAAAGCCTTACCCATCGGCTATTCGACCAAGATGCCTACTTATCGGGCACTATGTTACAGGGCAAAGAGGACGGATTGTGGTTTTTTACCCAATACAATATAGTGAAGGTGAGTCAGGGTAAGTTAGACAAGGCGCTTCAGCTGAAAAAGATGCCTCTCTCGGCTACTTTTCGCAAGGATTTGGTAGGGTTTGAGAACCTCAATGAGTACCGAGAAGGTGATTGCCTTTTAGGTACGAGCACCGGCTTTATGGATTTTGTGTTTAATCCGTCGCACCATACCGCTTATGAGGTGCATATAGACCATATAGATAAAAGCAAAGTGGAAGGCGTATGGCAACCTATTGCTCTTAATAGTACTGATAACCGCTGGGCACATAACCAAAACAATCTGCGTTTTAGCTATAGTGTACCTGCCTATAATGCGATGTTTCAAACTGTATATCAATATAAATTGGAAGGACTTTACGAGCACTGGAGCGACTGGAGCAAGGAGGCAAGTGTGCAGTTTGATAATCTGCCTGCGGGTGATTATACCTTTTTGGTAAGAGCCAGAGTGGGAAATGCTGTTTCGACCAATACGGCTACTTTTCACTTTGTAATAGAAAAACCTTGGTATGCCACTAATGTGATGATAGCTACCTATATAGGACTCTTACTGCTTTTGCTTTTTATAATTCACCGAGTGTATAGAGTTCATTACAAGCGTCATAAGAAGAAAGTAGAACAAGAAAAGGAGAAAGAACTCGCCCTATTGCAACTGGAAAATGACCGCACAGTAATGAAACTCCAAAACGATAAGCTCCAGAGTGAAGTGGAGAGCAAGAACCGCGAGCTGGCGGTGACTACGATGAACATCGTGCGCAAGAATGAACTGCTGATGAGCATCAAAGAGGCACTTTTGAATAGTGGCAATAGCAAACACGTATTGCATATTGTGGAAGATAATATTAACAGCGAAGGTGACTGGGAGCATTTTAAAGAAATCTTTAATCAAACTGACCGCGACTTCCTTAATCGGCTTAAATCACTTCACCCTGACCTTACTCCTAATGACATCAAACTGTGTATTTACCTGCGTTTGAACCTTTCGAGTAAAGAAATTGCTCCACTACTGAACATCTCTACCCAAAGTATAGAGATAAAGCGCTACCGCTTGCGTAAAAAGATGCGTTTAGAGCGCAACCAGAACCTTACTGACTATATTCTAAAGCTCTAAATTAATGATTAATGGTTAATGATTAATAGTGCGAGCCACATAGGCAGATGTGAGTTGTACGAGCGAGTAGAAAACATAAATTGATTTTCTTAAAAAAATATATACATTACCTATACAACACCTCTTTTTAAGAGGTGTTTTTTATTTGTTGTTACCTTTACATCGATTTTTTGCATATAAGTTTAAATGTAAGATTTACAATGGTTTGTTTTGTAATTCTCGTTAATAGCAACTATACATTTACGTTAAAAATACTTCTTGTATATTTTTTGTATAGGTAAAATATTTTGTGTGTTGAATAATTGCGTTTATCTTTGTTGCGTGATTGAAAGAGAAATAAAGGAAAGAGAAAGTAATACCGAGTTAATACCAATAATGCCAATAATACTGATTGAAAAGTATAAATTTAGAGAGAGTAGGAAAAAGCAACTGAAAAAGGTGATTTGTTGTTTTGAAATTAAGGCTGTAATTTATCATTTTTGAGATAAAACTTATCAAAAGTTACCACTGGGAATGGAAGAACGAAAGCGCACGAAAATTATTCTTAACTTTATCCCAAAAAAGAGAGGGATTTTTACTATATGAATGATGGACTTAGCTTATAGAGAGCTTATAGGAAGCTTATACGAATCTTGGACGATTGGTATAGAAGGGGTGTATAAATAGTTGATTAATAATACAATACAACAATACCAGTAATATCAGTAATAGGTAGAGAAGCGAAAGTAAAGGGAAGAAAAGAGCAAGTTAGAAACAGTTTAAACCTAATATAATACATTAACATACCATTTAAAAAGAGCAATTCAGATGAAAGTATTTATTTTACCAATGTTGCTATTTTTATGTACGAGTTTGGCAGTGGCACAAACTTATAACATAAAAGGAAATGTGAAAGAAGCTCCTAACAGTCCGATGATGGGGGTTTCGGTGGTTGTAAAAGGCACTACCCACGGGGTCTCTACCGATTTCGAAGGGAATTTTGCCTTAGACAATGTGAAGAGAGGTCAGGTTCTGGTGTTTTCGTATGTGGGTTACATCACTCAAGAAATCACTGTGAACAATGGCAATGCGCTGAACGTTACCTTGAAAGAAGATACCCAAACCCTCGGCGAAGTGGTAGTTATCGGGTATGGAACTCAAAAGGTAAAGGACGTAACAGGTTCGGTATCAGTAGTAGATGCTAAAACCATTACCGAACTAAAGCCTGTGGATGCGGCTACTGCCCTACAAGGTACTACCTCAGGGGTGAGCGTAAACAAGGCTTCGGGCTCACCTGGAGGGAAGATAAACATTCTCATTCGCGGAGTGAGTTCTAACGGTAGCAACGAGCCTTTGGTAATTATCGACGGTTACGAAGGGGCACTGAACAGTATCAATCCCGAGGATATTGAGAGTCTTACCGTACTGAAAGACGCTCAAGCGGCTATCTACGGTATCAAAGGAGCGAATGGGGTAGTGCTCGTAACTACTAAAGGTGGACGCAAAAATACGCCTTTGGAAGTGAAAATTAGCTCGTACAGTGGTATCCAACAAACTACCAAAAAGTTGGATTATATGAACGCTACCGAGTATGCTGCCTTGCTCAACGAGAGTTATGCTGCCAACGGACAGGCGTTGCCCTTTGGCAATTTGGCTTCTTTAGGCAAAGGCATTGATTGGCAAGACGAGGTGTTTAAGAATTCTGTTATTTCAGATATGACAGCTAGTATCTCGGGTGGAGGTGAGAAATTTAGTTATTACTTAGGGGCATCACATCTTACCCAAGACGGTATTGTAGCCCCTGAAAAATCCAACTTTAAACGCAATAACGTGAAAGTGAGTTTGGGAGCTGATATTTCACCAAAACTTAAGATGAACTTCACTGCCAATTATTACAACAACAAGCGCAAAACCATTGAGGAAAACGGCTTGGGAGCAGTGCTTTTCAACGCTTTGAACTTCTCGCCTACTTACGGTTTGCACGATGAGGATTTAACGGGCTTTTTGGGCAATGAGGTGATTAACCCTTTAGCACAAATAGACAATACCTATAATCAGTATGACGGCAATGGATTGGAGGGGAATTTCCAGTTGAGCTATAATCTCATAGAAGGCTTAGACCTCACTTCGCGTATTGGGTTTAAAACGTATAGTGATGAGAAGAAAGATTTTCAACCTCTGAGCTTTTTTGGTACAGGCAAAATCTTTAACCGCAGTCGCAGTACGGTAACTCAGGAAAAGAACGAAACGCACGCCTATACGTGGGAGACTTTTGCTACTTATAACAAAACTTTCTGGAAAAACCACAACACTTCACTCACTGTGGGAACCAGTGCGCAACGGAACTGGGGCAGTGGACTCAGCGCTACGGGTTACGATGTGCCTAATAACTCTTGGGATTTTGCCGATATAGGGCTTACTACAGGTACGAACAATAGCAAAACTGATAACTCGTATATGAACGATTCGCGTCTTACCTCTTTTTTTGGTAGATTGCAATACGATTTTAAGAGCAAATACTTGCTATCGGCGATGCTTAGGCGTGATGCTTCTTCAGACTTCCCGAAAGACAACCGCGCCGACTTGTTTTCATCAGTAACAGCAGGTTGGAAAGTATCCGATGAAGGCTTCTTGAAAGACAGCAAATGGATAGACTTCCTCAAATTGCGCGGTAGTTACGGTACGTTAGGTAACAATGCCGGTAAAAACCTTTATAAGGCGATTTTAAACGGGGAAGCTGTGTACGTGTTCAACGGACAGATAGTGCGTGGAAAAGCTGTAGGCAAATTGCCCAACCCAAGTGCTAAATGGGAAGTAGCTGAAAAGTTAGACGTTGGTTTTGATTTCAATACCTTGAAGAACCGTTTGTCGTTAGTATTTGATTACTTTATAGAAAACCGCAACGATTTGCTCATTTCTAATTTTCCTGTCTCAGGTATTATAGGGACGGCTGCACCAGGAGCATCAAACCCCACCGTGAACGCTGGTAATACTCAAAATAAGGGCTTTGAGGTAGCCTTAGGTTATAGAAGTGATGTAACAAGACCTTTCTCTTGGGGCTTTAACTACAACATTACCCGTTTAGACGGCAAAGTGGTATCAATCAATGGTGATGTGATTCCAGAAGGAGGGGCTTTCAGCGTCGGTCAGTTAGCGCCTGCACGTATGGAAGTGGGTCAACCTATTGGTTACTTCTACGGTTTGCAAGCCGATGGAATTTTCCAAAACCAAGCTGAGGTAGATGCACACCCTTCACAACTCGCCTTAGGGGCTCCTGCCAAACCTGGCGACATCAGGTATAAAGATGTGAATGGCGACGGAGTAATCGATTTTAAAGACCGTACTTATTTGGGTAAGCCTACCGCCACTTACTATATGGGCTTGAACCTCAATGCTAAGTATAAAAACTTTGATTTCTCGACCTATATGTATGCCGAGCTCGATAAAGAGATGGTGCGCAACTACGAGCGTTCACAACCTAACGTAAACCGTCAGCGTTTATATCTTGACCGTTGGCGTGGTGAGGGCACCAGCAACAGCGTGCCTCGTGTAACCACAGGGGCGACTACCAATAATTTATTCTCAAGTTTCTTTGTAGAAGACGCCTCATTCTTGCGCGTTCAGAATATACAGTTGGGCTATTCGATTCCTGCATCGGTATTGGAGAGTGTGAAGATGAAGAGCTTCCGCGTGTACTTTTCAGTAAACAACGCCTTTACGTTTACTAAGTACAAAGGTTATGACCCCTCAGCTACCTCTGGCGATGCCATTGGTGGAGGTATAGATTACGGCTTTTATCCACAAGCTCGTCAGTTTATCTTAGGATTTAATACATCATTCTAAAACCCATACAAACAAATGAAAACGATACACCACATACAAAAATGGACAGTAGGGCTAATGCTCCTCGCCTTTGCCCTTGCTTGTTCCGATGATTTTCTCGACAAAACCAAACAGTACGAGATAAATTCCGAAAGTTACTTCAATTCTAAAGAAGATTACCAAAATGCGCTGATTGCATCCTACAACTTGTTGCATTCTACGTATATAAATGTATTGATGGGCGAAATTGCTTCCGATAATACCCTTTGCGGAGGGGAAGGAGCATCGGATGTAATAGGCTTTCAGCAAATAGACCAGATGATTCATACTCCTGTCAATGCACAACTCAAAAACCTTTGGGACTGGATGTTTGCCGGTGTAAACCGCACGGCTTATATCTTGGAATTCCAAAACAAAACAGCCTTTGAGGGCAAAGAGGTGATCATTGCCGAAACACATTTCCTTCACGCTTATTACAATTTTGAACTCGTGAAATGGTTCGGAGCAATTCCTCTTAAAGAAAACAAACGCTTTGAGCGTGGCGACGAACAAAAAATACCTCGTTCTCCTGTGAGTGAGGTCTATGCTTCTATTGAGAAAGACCTTTTGGCTGCCATTCCTCACTTGCCTACAACACCCCCCGACGGTCAAGTAGGGCGTGCTACCAAAGGTGCGGCTCAAGCCCTCCTCGGCAAGGTATATTTATACCAAAACAAGTTTGCCGAAGCTGCTCAAGTATTAGAAACTGTGATACATAGCAATACCTATTCTCTTGTAACCGACTATGCTTCTATCTTTGAAAAAGAAGGTGAAAATGGTGCTGAATCAGTATTCGAGATACAATACACCGATGCTGAAGGTGCGAGCTTCGACTGTTTGCAATGTAGCAAAGGGAATGTAGCGGTAGGGTTTAACAGTATCCGCAACTACAACGGCCCTGTGTTCGATTCTGGCTATAGTTTCAATGTGCCTGTGCAAGAAGCTGTCGATGCTTTTGAAGCAGGCGACCTCCGCAAAGATGTTGCTATCTTGGATATCGTAGCGTGGGCAGCCGCTAACAATGCTACTTATGCCGAAGGTTACAAGCATACAGGCTATTTCAATAGAAAATATATTGCTCGCAAAGGTGACCTCAATAGCCCCGACCAAAACCTTACCAACCCTAATAACTATCGTGCCATTCGCTATGCCGATGTGCTCTTAATGGCTGCCGAAGCGCTCAACCGTGGTAATATCAGCGATGAACGTGCTCGTGACTATCTCAACCAAGTGCGCAAACGTGCCTTTGGCAATGAAAATCACAATATTACGGTTTCGGGTACTGCCCTTACCGAAGCAATATGGAAAGAACGCCGTGTAGAGTTCTTAGGTGAAGGCTTGCGCTTTTTCGACTTAGTCCGCACCGGAAAAGGTACCGAAATACAAGGCTTTACTGCCAATAAAAACGAAGTATTCCCCATACCCCACGAAGAAATTCGTTACGCCAACGGCAATTGGCAACAAAATCAAGGATACTAATTACCTCTTATCTAAATTAAAATGAAAACACTCAAAAACCTCATAGCACTACTGTTTCTCATTGGAATAGTAGCCTGCGAAAAAGATAAGGACGATCTCAGTTTCGTCCAAAATGCCACTGCCCCTACTGATGTCTCAGCTAAATTTCAGGTGAGCACCGATAACTCAGGAGCTGTAACCATCACGCCAGTAGCTACGGGAGTAGCCACCTACAAGGTCTACTTTGGCGATAGCACTGCAACTCCCACTGTGGTAAAAGCAGGTGGTTCGGTAACACACACTTATGCTGAAGGTAGTTACCAAGTGAAAATAGTAGCTGTGAACATTGCTGGCAAGGAAGCCGAAGCGACTTTGCCTTTAGAGGTGTCTTTCCGCGCCCCTGAGAATGTAGAGGTAACCGTCGCTAACGACCAAGCGGTCTCCAAAAAAGTGAATGTAACAGCTAAAGCCAACTTTGCGATTACTTACGACGTGTATTTCGGTGAGAGTGCCGACGAAAAACCGGTCTCTGGCAATATAGGAGAGGAAGTTTCACACATTTATAAGCAAGTAGGTACTTACACCCTTACCATAGAAGTGAAAGGTGCGGGCAGACAAACTACTAAAGTGCAAAAAACGGTACGAGTAATTGCCTTGCAACAGCCTACTACTGCAGCTCCTCAACCTCCAATCCGCAAAGCACAAGAGGTCGTTTCGCTTTTCAGCGGACGATATACCAATGTGGCAGGTACCGATTTCAACCCTAATTGGGGTCAAGCCACTGCCTACAACCTCTTTAAGTTGGGCACCGATGAAATCTTGCAATACGCTCACCTCAATTATCAAGGTATCCAATTTGCCCGAGAAATCGACCTATCAGCGATGGAGTTCTTACATTTAGACGTTTGGACTGCCGATGCTACAGCTTTAGATATCTATTTGATTAGCAAAAGCACAGGCGCTGACGGTGAGAAGTTCGTCAAAAAGACCCTCACTGCCGATAAGTGGACAAGCATCGATATTCCACTAAACGACTACACCAAACAAGGATTTGTAATCACCGATGTACACCAAATCAAATTAGTAGGACAAGGTACGGTATTTATCGACAACTTGTATTTCTACAAAAAATCGAATACTGTGATAATCGAAAACTTTGAGGGTACAGCTCCCGAGTTTACTACCTTTGGCAATATGGCAGATGTAGAAGTAGTAGCCAATCCTAATACTACAGGCAATACTTCTGCTAAAGTAGTAAAAATGGTGCGCACCAAAGGTTGTGAAACGTGGGCAGGTGCGTTCTTCACTTCCGAAAGTTTGGATATGAAAAGTCACAAGGTATTGAAGCTAAAAGCTTTTTCTCCTAAGACAGGTATTACTGTAAAAGTGAAATTAGAGGGAGCTACTAGCGATGAAGCAAAAGAAGTAGATGCTCGCATCACCAAAAAGAACACTTGGGAAGAACTTTCGTTTGATTTTACTGGCATTGATACCAGCGCAACCTACACCAAAGTAGTTGTTTTTTTCGACTTTGGTGAAAAAGGCGATGATACCACTTATTACTACGACGAAATAACACTGAATTAATTACCCGTGCGGCCCGCACTAAATTGACAAATTAAAATGAAAACCTTAAATCTTTTAACCCTATTAGTAGCTTTTGTCTTTATAAGTTGTAAAGATAAGCACGAGTTTGGAGACCTTACACCTCCTTCTAATGTAAATGCCTCGTTCAGTATCGTGGGGGCTGATAACACTCATCCTCACGGCGATGGCACGGGCTTGGTGAACTTTGTAGTAACCGCCCAAAACGCCATTTCTTACCGCATCGATTTTGGCGATGGCAAGACCGAAATGGCTCCCTCTGGTAAAATCCAACACCGCTATACCAAAGTAGGTACCAACAAATTCACAGCGGTAGTAAGTGCTGTAGGTGCAGGAGGCTCTATGAGTTCTGTGTCTTTAGAATTGGAAGTATATAGTTCCTTCTCCGATGCTGAAGCCGAAAATATGCTCGCAGGTAAGAACATCGGCGATACTAAAACTTGGTATTGGGCTGCCAATGTAGCGGGATATGCAGGCTTAGGCCCTCAAGAAAGTGGCGACAATGGCGAATATGGCTACCCAGCTTGGTGGCAAGCAACACCATTTGACCCTACTCGTACTTGTATGTTCGAAAATTCCTTTATCTTCACCCGTACAGCTAATGGTATTACCTATAAACAAACTGCCAACCACGTGTTTATACCAGGAGCCTATGCTGAGGTATTAGGTGTAGCTAAAGACCAATGTCACGGCACCGATGTAGTACCTACGATTACAGGTGAGAAACAAGTGTCCTTCGTGCCTTCTACTTCCAAAGCTGCTACCCAAGGTAAGTACGACAACAAAGCCTATCGCGGTACAGCTATCGAGCTCTCCAATGGCGGTATGCTCGGCTGGTGGGTAGGCGCAAGTACTTATGACATCATCAGCCTTAGCGATACCCAACTCATCGTGCGCGTGATGCAACCTAACAGTCAGTATGCGTGGTATCACATTTTCACCACTACCAAACCTTCCGAAAATAGTTTTACCAATCTCGTGTGGTCTGACGAATTTAACAAAGCGGGTACCCCCGATGCGACAAAATGGACGTATGATTTAGGCAAAGGTAGCAATGGTTGGGGTAACAACGAGTTGCAAACCTATACCAAAGACCCTGAAAATGTGAAAGTGGAAAACGGAGTGCTAAAAATTACTGCCAAAGCCGATGGAAATGGGGGGTATACCTCTGCCCGCCTCAAAACCGAAGGCTTGTATGGTTTCAAATATGGTAAAGTGGAAATCAAAGCCAAATTACCAGCTTCTCAAGGCACCTGGCCTGCAATGTGGTTCTTGGGCAACAACTTTGCTACCGAGGGTTGGCCTAAATGTGGCGAAATAGATATGCTCGAGCAAAAAGGTAATAAAAAGACTCATATTCTCGGCGCTTGCCATTGGTATGACACCGATAGCAACCATCAGGGTGATTACGACAAAGAAACGGCGGTAGCAGGCACATCAAACGATTTTCATATCTATACAATGACGTGGACAGAAAAAAAGATTATCTTTGCAATCGATAACAAGAACTATTTCGAAATGGATAACAACGCTAAATTGCCATTCAACCAAAAATTCTTCCTTATTCTAAATGTCGCGATGGGAGGTACATTGGGAGGTCAGGTAGCTAATAATTTCACCGAAGATAGCCTTGAAATCGATTATGTGAGAATTTATCAGTAAATTAATTATTATGAAGAAAATAACGTATTGTATCGCTATGGCATTAGCTGTAGTAGCTTGTAACAATTCGTCAAAAACTGACGATAAAACCCCTGTGAAATGGGAGTCCTTCAGTGGCGATAAAAACATCGAACGCAAGGTAGATTCTTTGCTATCGCTGATGACCTTAGAAGAAAAAATCGGACAACTTACTCAGTTTGCTGCCAATTGGGATGTTACAGGCCCCGTAATGTCCGATGACTTTCAGCCTTATCTCGAAAAAGGTCTCGTAGGCAGTGTGTTCAACGCTGTTACCGTGCCTGGAGTGCGCAAATTGCAGGATATAGCTGTCAAGAAAACTCGCTTGGGTATCCCTATTCTATTTGGTTACGACGTGATTCACGGTTATAAAACCATATTTCCTATGTCGCTTGCCGAAGCCTGCTCTTGGGATTTAGACCTAATGCGCCAAACCGCTGCTATTGCTGCCGAAGAAGCTGCTGCCGATGGCATCAAATGGACGTTCGCCCCTATGGTCGACCTCGCTCGCGACCCACGCTGGGGGCGTGTGATGGAAGGCGCTGGCGAAGACCCCTTCTTGGGAAGTGAAATCGCCAAAGCTCGCGTACAAGGTTTTCAAGGGGGAACCGACTGGCATTCGCTTAGTAAAACCAATACTGTCTTAGCGTGTGTAAAACACTTTGCTGCCTATGGCGCTGCCGAAGCAGGACGCGACTACAATACTGCCGAGCTCTCTCAGCACACCCTTTGGAATGCCTATCTACCACCATATAAAGCAGCAATTGATGCTGGAGTGGGCACCGTAATGGCTTCCTTCAACGAGGTGAATGGTATCCCTGCAACTGCCAATCGCTACCTAATGACGGATATCCTTCGCAAGCAATGGGGCTTTAAAGGCTTTGTAGTAACCGATTATACCGGTATTAACGAACTGGTTCCTCACGGTATTGCGGTTGATAATAAGCACGCTGCCGAGTTAGCAATCAATGCTGGTATTGATATGGATATGACAGGCGCTAACTTTATCAAGCACCTCAAAAAATCAGTCGAAGAGGGTAAGGTAAAAGAAGAGACTATCAACACCGCTGTACGCCGTATCTTGGAAATGAAATTCGTATTGGGCTTATTTGACGACCCTTACAAGTTCCTCGATGAGAATCGCGCCAAAACAACCCTTATGAAACCGGAGTTCTTGCAAGTAGCCCGCACTGCGGTTGCTAAATCAGTGGTATTGCTCAAAAACAACGCCGAGGTATTGCCTATCACTCCCGATATGGTGAAAAAGGTAGCCCTTATAGGCCCTATGGTAAAAGATTCTATTAACCAAAATGGCGAATGGCAAGGTCGCGGCGACCGTGAACTCAGCGCTTCTCTTTTCAAAGGATTACAAGAAGTGTATAAAGATAGTAAGGTGCAGTTCAGCTATGCCAAAGGTTGTACCCTTACTGCCACTACTTCTGCCGATATAGCCAAAGCAGTAGCTACAGCACGCGCTGCCGATGTAGCAGTGGTAGCCTTAGGTGAAGACTATAACTGGTCTGGTGAATCCGCTTGCCTTACCGATATACGTTTGCGCGCTCCTCAGCGCGAATTGCTCCGCACCCTCAAGCAAGCAGGCAAACCTATAGTGTTATTAGTGTATAGCGGTCGTCCGCTCGATCTCAGTGAAGAAAGTGAATTAGCCGATGCTATTTTGCAAGTGTGGTTCCCTGGTACCCAGTCAGGTTATGGCATTGCCGATGTATTATCAGGCAAGTACAACCCTTCAGGGCGTTTGGTGATGAGTTTTCCTCGTAATGTTGGACAAGTGCCTATCTATTACAATCACAAGAACACCGGTCGCCCCGTTGATCCTAATAACCCAACAGTTGATTACCGTTCTAAATATGAGGATGCGCCTGTCACACCGCTCTATCCTTTTGGTTACGGATTGAGCTACACCACCTTTAATGTTAGTAATGTACAGCTCAGCAGTGCCACCCTCAACAAAGGAGGTAAGATTACTGTTACAGCCCAAGTAGTCAATACCGGCAAGCGCGATGGTGAAATAGTAGTGCAATTGTATATTCGTGATTTGGTAGGTAGTGTAACCCGTCCGGTGAAAGAGCTCAAAGGCTTCCAAAAAGTCGCACTCAAAGCCGGCGAAAGCAAACAAGTGCAGTTTGAAATTACCGAAGACCTCTTAGCCTTCTACAACGCCGATTTGAAAAAAGTAACCGAACCCGGCGCTTTCAAACTCTGGGTAGCTCAACACTCCGCCGATAACAGCAACGAAAAAGATTTTGAGCTAAAGTAGATTTTTTCCTTTCATTACACGCAAAAAGGATTGCTCTTCTAGGGCAATCCTTTTTTTGTTTTAGTGTATGATATCTTATTCGCTAATCTTAGCCCACGTATCTTTTAAGCCGACGGTTTTGTTGAACACCAATTTTTCGGGGGTAGTATCAGGGTCTACGCTGAAATACCCCAGACGTTGGAACTGTACCGTGTCGCCTGCTTGGGCGGTCTTGAGGCTTGGCTCTACATAAGCAGTTACTACTTTTAGAGAATCGGGGTTGATGTAGTTTAAGAAGCTATCTTCTTGGCGGTCGGGTTCAGCAACGGTAAAGAGGCGGTCGTAGAGGCGCGCTTCGGCTTCTATTGCGTGGGCTACTGATACCCAATGCAATGTGCCTTTTACCTTGCGCATACTCGCTTCGGTACCACTACCGCTACGGCTATCGGGGTCGTAAGTACAATGTATTTCAGTAATATTTCCTTGAGCGTCTTTCACTACGCTTTCAGCTTTGATGATATAAGCATTCTTCAAACGTACTTCTCCTCCTAATTTCAATCGGAAATACTTCTTGTCAGCCTCTTCTCTAAAGTCATCTCTCTCGATATAAATTTCTCTACTAAAAGGCACCTTACGATAAGTCATAGGAGTTATCTCGGGATTATTTTCGGCGTCAAGCCATTCTTCTTGTCCCTCAGGATAATTGGTAATCACCACCTTCACGGGGTCGAGCACTGCCATTACGCGGTTAGCTTTTTTATTGAGGTCTTCGCGCACACAGAACTCTAAAAGAGATACATCGATGAGGTTTTCGCGTTTGGCAATACCGATGGTGTCAGCGAATTTGCGAATGGCTTCAGGGGTATAACCACGGCGACGTAAGCCTGAGATAGTAGGCATACGGGGGTCGTCCCAGCCAGCAACGTAGTTTTCGGTTACTAACTGCAACAGCTTACGTTTACTCACAATCGTATGACTGAGATTGCGGCGGGCAAACTCACGTTGCTTAGGACGGGTACGAGTGTTGTCGTATACCTGGTCTAAAAACCAATCGTATAACTCTCTGTGTGGTAAGAATTCCAACGTACAAAGGGAGTGTGATATTTGTTCGAGGTAGTCGCTTTCGCCGTGTGCCCAGTCGTACATAGGGTAGATATGCCATTTGTCGCCTGTGCGGTGGTGTGAAGCGTTCATAATGCGGTAGATGATAGGGTCGCGCATTAGCATATTAGGCGATGCCATATCTATCTTGGCGCGGAGTACATATGTGCCGTTTTCGAACTCACCGTTTTTCATACGCTCAAAAAGGGCGAGGTTTTCCTCTACTGAGGTATTGCGATAGGGGCTCTCGGTACCCGCTACCGTTGGCGTGCCTTTTTGAGTGGCAATTTCTTCCGATGTTTGTTTATCTACATAGGCTTTCCCTTGTTTGATGAGCATTACTGCCCAGTCGTAAAGTTCTTGAAAATAGTCGGAAGCATAGCATTCTTTATCCCATTTGAATCCGAGCCACGCTACATCACGGCGAATCGCATCTACGTATTCTTGTTCTTCCTTAGAAGGGTTGGTATCGTCGAAACGCAAGTTTACAGGGGCGTTGTAGCGCAACCCCAATCCGAAGTTAAGGCAGATAGAACTCGCGTGACCGAGGTGCAAGTAGCCATTCGGTTCTGGAGGGAAGCGAAAGCGTAAGGCGCTGGCGGGAAAGCCTTTCGCAAGGTCTTCCTCAATGATATTTTCTATAAAGTTATTAGAGCGTTGTTCTTTTAATTCTTCTGACATCTTTTTTAATGATTAATGATGAATGGTAGATAGTTAATTCTTGTTTTCAAGGTGCAAAGATACAAATAATTTCCTAATTTACTAATTAACCAATTACTCTCATTCTTTTGGCGAAGGCAATAGCTTCCACATTATCAGCGTGTGTTTTCTCTTAGGATATTTTGCCTATAACGGTTTACTGTATGTACACTGATATTCAGCTTTTCGGAGATTTCTCTGCAAATATTTGTCATTTCCCTAAAAACACCTACCTTTGCCACCTCAGTAGCCACTAATCATTATAACTTATGCCTACTTACAACAAAATATTCGAAAACAATCGTCAATGGGTAAAACACCGCAAAGAGGGCGACCCTCATTTCTTCGAGAAACTCGCCGAAGACCAGAACCCCGACTATCTTTATATAGGTTGCTCCGATAGTCGTGTAGCTGCCGAAGAGTTAATGGGTGTAGGTCCTGGTAAGGTGTTTGTACACCGCAATATTGCCAATGTAGTAAACACCCTCGATATGAGCTCTACCGCTGTGATACAATATGCCGTAGAACACCTGCAAGTAAAGCATATTGTCGTATGTGGTCATTACGATTGCGGAGGTGTAAAGGCTGCTATGCAAGCCAAAGACTTTGGTTTGTTAAACCCTTGGTTGCGTACCATTCGCGATGTATACCGCTTGCATCAAGCAGAACTCGATGCCATTACTGATGCCGACCAGCGTTACCGCCGTTTGGTAGAACTGAACGTAGAAGAACAGTGTTTCAATGTTACCAAAATGGCAGTTGTGCAAGAAAGTTATCTCAAACACCAATACCCTGCTGTTCACGGTTGGGTATTCGATATTCACACCGGCGAACTCATAGACCTTAACCTCGACTTCGAAGCCTTCCTTCATAAAATCCAAAAGATATACGACCTCACCGGACAAGAATGGTATAAACCCTACTAATTTCACTCAGTAGTCAAAAATCAAAAGACGTCATATATCAGTTCCAACTATTCTCTGGCTACTTTACAACGAACTTATATTAAATACAATTTCTCTCAAAAGTTTTTTTATAAACACCTATTCTACCACATCTATCTTTTCGCTCCCCTAAGTCTCTCCGACAGCACCCACCTTTTTAACCTATCTCATAAAACTTTTTCACCGCCTCACCCTCGTCATTCTCCGTTCATTCCTCATTGCCCGTGCGACTGACACCTGCCTGTGTGGTTCACACTTTTCCTTCGCTACACTCCCCCTCGGGGAGGAAGTCCGCGAGAGCGGAGTATGTGTAAAGAGGGAGGTTATCCCCTAGTGCCTATGGCCTAAGGCCTAGCACCTCTTCCTCTTTCTTTCGACTCGAAACCCTCTTTTTACCATTTTTAACCTTATCGTATTATAGTATGAATCAACCACTTATACACCCTTCCTATACCAATCGTCCAAGATTCGTATAAGCTTCCTATAAGCTAACCCCACCCTCCTTACAGCCTTTTTTCATCAAAAGACCCTTCAGTCTTCTTCTGAAAATCTTCGTTTTCTTCCGAACCCCTCAACGCTTCTCTATTTGCTAATTTTTTTCTCGCCTGCCGTGCTACGGCTGCCTGTGCGGCTGGCACCTTTGCCAAAGTTGAATAAACTAATAATATTTACTCCTTTCCTCATTCTCTAATTTCCTCATTTTCTAATTTGCTAATTTTCCCCGCCCGTCGTGCTACGACCTCACACTTTCTTCCTTTTTCTTTTGAAAAGTGTTAAAATTAATAATAATACACTTTCTTTTATTTTCTCCTTATCTATTGTAATTCATATGATTATCCCCTCTATTTAGCGAAGAATATAAAATTATTTAAAAATATTAGCTATGATTATTTGGTAGATATAATAAATAGTGCTACTTTTACGCCGTAAATTTCATTTAATAGCCAAACTTATGAAAGAAAAGTATTTAACATTTGTTATGTTTGTGTTAGGTTGCTTTTTAACAACTCTTATGGCACAAACCATCTCAGTAAAAGGTAAAGTTACTGATGATAAAAAAACGCCTTTACCCGGTGTTTCCGTAGTGGTTAAAGGCTCTACGCACGGTACATCTACTGATTTTGACGGTAATTATCAAATCCAAGCCAAAGCAGGCGATGTGCTCGAGTTTAGCTTTGTAGGATTTACTACCCAGACTAAAAAAGTTGTAGGGGGGGGTAATTCTTACACAGTTAATGTGCAACTAAAAGAAGATACCCACCAACTTACAGAAGTGGTAGTGGTAGGTTTTGCCACTCAAAAGAAAGAAAACCTTACAGGAGCTGTAGCTTCGGTAGATGCTAAAGCCTTAGAGAATCGCCCTGTAAACAATGTAACCCAAGCACTACAGGGGAACGTTTCGGGGGTGAACTTCTCTGTAGGAAATGGAGGCGGACAGTTGGACAGTAATCTTTCCTTCAATATTCGCGGTACAGGTACTATTGGGTCAGGATCTAGTGCAAACCCCTTGGTACTTATAGATGGTATGGAAGGCGATATGAATACTTTAAATCCTAATGATATAGAAAGTATTTCGGTGTTGAAAGATGCAGCTTCGGCTTCTATTTATGGGTCGCGTGCGGCTTTTGGAGTGATTTTAGTAACTACTAAATCAGGTAAAGATGGTAGAATGGTGATAAATTATAGTACTAATTACCGCCTTGCTTCACCCGTAGGCCTCCCTGAAATGTTGGATTCAGAAGATTTTGCTAACTATTTTAATGAAGCTCAAAAGAATAATGGAGGGGCTCCTGTATTTGAAGATCGTATTATACAGAACATCAAGGCATACAAAGCAGGGAAGCTAAAAGATGCTACTGATTGGAACCCTACCAAAGATGGAAATGGTGCTTGGAATGACTACAAGCAAAGCTGGGCAAATGTAGATTGGTTTAAAGAGTTTTATAGAGCTTCTACTCCTTCGCAAGAACACAATTTTACAGCTCGTGGTGGTACTGAAAAGATACAATATTACGTATCATTAGGTTGGCTTGATGCTGAGGGGTTATCGCGTTATAATACCGATAAAATGTCACGTTACTCAGCACAAGGAAAGATATCAGCACAAATACTTCCTTATTTAAAGTTGAATTACAACTCACGTTTCAGTCGCAGAGATTTCTCTCGTTCTTCTTATTTAGGAGGTTTGTTTTTCCACAATATAGCCAGACGTTGGCCTACCTTACCACTTAAAGACCCTAATGGTCATTATATGAACGGTAATGAAATTGCACAGCTTAATGAAGGACGCGATAAAACACAAAGAGATGAGCTTACCCAACAATTAGCTTTGGTATTCAATCCTATAAAAGGATGGGTAACCAATGTAGAGCTCAACTACCGCACTTCTACTATCTTTAATAATTGGTACTACTTGCCTATCTACAAATATGGTTTACACGGAGAGCCTATTCCTATTTCGCGCGATGGGGAAGCTCCTGCTGGACATTCAAAAATAAGTGAATGGGCAGCCCGTTACAACTTCTTTAATACTAATATATATTCATCTTATACTAAAGAGATTAAGAAACATACAGTTACTGCATTAGCAGGTTTTCAATCAGAGCTATTCAAATCACGTCAATTTTCTGCTTCTCGCGATGAGATATACAGCAAGAACTCTCTTTCACTCAACACTACAGGAGGAAAGAATGATGATGTAAGTGGAGATTATCAACACTGGGCAACCGCAGGTTTCTTTGGCAGGCTCAACTACAACTACGACAGCAAGTATTTATTGGAAGTAAACGCTCGTTATGACGGTACCTCTCGCTTTTTGCGCGACCAGCGTTGGAACTTGTTTACCTCAGCTTCAGTAGGTTGGAATATAGCCAAAGAGGGCTTTTGGAAACACTTCGGTAAGTTTGGAGAAGCGGTAAGTGAATTTAAATTTAGAGGGTCTTATGGCGAATTGGGCAACCAAAACACTGATAGTTGGTATCCTTTCTATCAAACAATGAACATAGGGGCTAATAATGGTAGTTGGCTTCTTAATGGTGATAAAACTAATACAGCAAAAATGCCAGGATTGGTAGCTTCTACCCTCACTTGGGAAAAAGTAGCTTCTTGGAATGTAGGGTTTGACCTTACTGCTTTGAAGAACCGTCTTAAATTCACATTCGAGTTGTTTAGCCGTAAAACCTATAATATGGTAGGACCTGCTCCTCAACTACCTCCTGTATTGGGTACTGCTCCTGCTCGTATCAACAATACTGATATGGTATCAAACGGATTTGAGATTGTAACGAGCTGGAAAGACAAAATAGGAGAGGATTTCTCTTATGGTATTTCAGCTAACTTAACTGATAGCCGTCAAAAAATTACTAAATATCCTAACAAAAATAAATCTTTAGGAACTTTTTACGAAGGACAGTATTTAGGTGAAATATGGGGCTACCAAACACGTGGCATTGCTAAAACAGATGCAGAGATGACCGAATGGTTAAAAACACACGACCAAAGTGCTTTGGGTAACAACTGGGCAGCAGGTGATATAATGTATGAAGACCTCAATGGCGATGGTAAAATTAATAGTGGAGCTAATACCCTCGATGATCCAGGTGATAGAAAAGTTATTGGTAACACCACTCCTCGTTATAACTTTGGGGTACAAGTAGAGTTGAAGTACAAAAACGTAGATTTTAGTATGTTTTGGCAGGGCACAGGTAAGCGTGATTTAATTTTCAATGATTCTCCTTATTTTAGAGGGGCTAACCAAAACGTATGGCAATCAGCAGGCTTTAAAGAACACTTAGATTACTTCCGTCCCCAAGGCACTGATAGTCCTTTTGGATCTAATGTAAATGCGTATTATCCACGACCTACTATGGACGGTGGAGGTAAGAACTTCGCCTCTCAAACACGTTGGGTACAAAACGCTGCTTATGTACGTTTGAAGAACATACAATTGGGGTATACCTTCCCTACTGATATTATGAAGACTATAGGTATAGATAATTTGCGAATTTATATCTCAGCCGATAATGTATTTACCTTTACCAAACTCTCTAAAATATTCGACCCTGAAGCTAATGGAGGTTCTTGGGGACAAGGGAAACTATATCCTCTTTCAAGAGTGATTTCAACAGGATTAAGTTTAACCTTCTAAAAGACTAACACAATGAAAAAAATATATAAAAATATAATCATAGCTACCTTTTCGGTAGGGCTTATAGGGTGTAACAAATTTTTGGATAGAGAACCGCTCTCTAATATCACCCCTCAACAATATTTCAATACCGAATCAGATTTGGCAGCCTATACTATCACTTATTATAATTTCCCTACTCACGGTGGGTATAATATAGGGATTTTTAAAGATGATAACGGCACTGATAACCAAGCTACAACAAATGCTAATGTAGCTTGGGTAAAAGGACAATGGCACGTGCCTAAAGGTACAGAAGGTTATGATTTTGGTAATATTCGTGCTATCAACTATTTTTTAGCTGAAGTAACCCCGAAAATAGAGGCAGGAAAAATAACAGGAACACCTGCTAATATCAATCACTATTTAGGAGAAGCCTACTTTTTAAGAGCTTATGAGTATTTCGATCGTTTACAATCCTATGGTGATTACCCTATTGTGAAAACCGTACTCCCCGATAATGAAGATGAGCTCATAGAGGCTTCTAAACGTCGCCCTCGTAATGAAGTAGCTCGCTTTATTTTGCAAGATTTAGACAAAGCTATCAGCTTGTTAAAGTCAAGCCCAGTAGAAGGTAAAAACCGTATCAGTAAAGAAGTGGCTCAGCTTTTCCGCTCACGTGTAGCGCTTTTTGAAGGAACTTGGCTCAAATATCATAAGGGCACTGCCCAAGTGCCGGGAGGTATGGGCTGGCCAGGAACTAAAGTCTCTTACTTATCCGGTTTTTCTATCAATATAGATAGTGAAATTAATTACTTTTTGACAGAAGCAATGGCTTCTGCTAAGGTCGTAGCCGATGCTTTCCCATTGGTAGCAAATGACCACAATACCACTGGAACAGCTGTGTTTAGCAATCCTTATTTCAAAATGTATGGTGATAACAGTCAGTCAGGTTATTCAGAAGTGCTTTTTTGGAGACAATACAGCGCTGATAAAAGTGTTGGGCATTATACCAATGGTTTCTTGACAGGAGGCGCTAATAGTGGTTATACACGTGGTTTTGTGGATGCTTTCTTGATGAAAAATGGTTTACCTATCTACGCATCAGGTTCGGGTTACCAAGGTGATGCTGATCTTACAACTGTGAAAGTAGATAGAGACGAGCGCTTGCAACTTTTTATGCGTGTACCAGGTGATTATTTAGCCGTTACTCAGCAAGATAACAGTTATCCTAACATTATTAACTCGGTAACCGAAAGAAAAGCTGTTACAGGCTATAATGTGAAAAAAGGGCTAAATGGAGATGCCAAATATCTCACTGATGCGGTACTTACTGAGGCGGGTTGTATTGTATTCCGTGCTGCAGAAGCCTATCTTAATTATATTGAAGCTTGTTATGTAAAAAATAACAGTCTCGATGGTGATGCCGACCGCTATTGGAAAGCATTACGCGCTCGTGCAGGGGTAAGTGAAAATTACAATGCTACTATAGCCGCTACCGATCTCACCAAAGAAAACGACTGGGCAGTATATTCAGCAGGACAAAAAGTAGATGCAACCCTTTACAACATTCGCCGTGAACGCCGTTGTGAGTTTATAGCTGAAGGAATACGTAATAACGACCTCCGCCGTTGGCGCGCTATGGATCAGTTAAGAAACTACCAAATAGAAGGTATGAACCTTTGGACAAGTATGTATGATAAACCTACTTATAAAAATAATAACGGGACTTCTAAATTAGTAGCTTTGCCTGCTGCCAGCCCCAACATATCAGCAAAAACATTGAGCGTGTACATTCGTCCTTATCAAATTATACAACAAAACAACTTGTATTACAACGGTATTACTTGGACGAAAGCACATTACCTATCACCCATAGGCTTTGAAAACTTCTTACGCACTTCCAAAGGAGGAAATGTAGCTACCAGTGTTATCTACCAAAACCCAGGTTGGCCAGTACAAGCCGATGGTATTCCTACTGAATAATATATAGAATAACATCTTTCATAACATAATTTTTATTGCTTAAATAGGAAAAGCTACCCCTAAAAGGTAGCTTTTCCTATTTTATAGCTATTTGCTATAAACTTTTTCATCGCCCCATCTTTTGTCACTCATCATTCGTCCCCCGTCATTACTTCCCTTTTCCGTCATACTCACCCCTAGTGCCTATGGCCTAAGGCCTAGTGCCTCTTCCTCTTTCTTTCGTCTCGAAACCCCGTTTTTAACATTTTTAGCGCTGTTGTATTATGTTATTATTCAACTGTTTATATACCCTTTCTATACCAATCGTCCAAGATTCGTATAAGCTTCCTATAAGCTCTCTATAAGCTAACCCCACCCTCCTTACAGCCTTTTTTCATCAAAAACCCTCCCTCTCCTCTTTCGAACTTCTTCGTTTCCTTCCGAGCTCTCCAATCCCTCCTCTAACCTGTCCTACTCGTCTGAAAACTCCGACCCGTCCATTCCCTTTGGTGGTATTATTGGTATTTCTGGTATTATTGGCATTTACCTCATTTCCTATTTTTCTCATTTTCTCATTTTCTCATTTTCTCATTTCCTAATTTCCTCATTCTCTCATTTTCTAATTCTCTAATTTCCTCATTTTCTTTAAATTATTTTAAACTCAAAATTCTGTTCTCATATTTCTTGCACAATTCAAAAAAAGAAAGTACATTTGTAGCCGTTAATAACCCATAAAATTTCACATTATGCCCTATTTATTTTACATTTTATTCTTTTTTGCGTTAGTATTTTTGCTATCTACTTTCTTTACCGTGCGCCAACAAACCGCCGTGTCAGTAGAACGTTTTGGTAAATTCGAAAGTATTCGTCATTCGGGTTTACAAATGAAAATACCTATCATCGATAAAGTAGCCGCTCGCATCAGCCTCAAAATCCAACAGCTCGATGTCATTGTCGAAACCAAAACTTTGGACGATGTATTCGTCAAAATCAAAGTATCAGTACAGTTCGTGGTGATCAAAGAAAAAGTATACGATGCCATTTACAAGCTCGAATACCCACACGACCAGATTACCAGCTATGTATTCGACGTAGTCCGCGCCGAAGTCCCTAAGATGAAACTCGACGATGTATTCGTTAAGAAAGACGATATCGCCATTGCCGTAAAACGCGAAGTACAAGAATCAATGGAAACTTACGGTTACGACATCATCAAAACCTTAGTAACCGATATCGACCCCGATGCTCAAGTGAAGGCCGCAATGAACCGTATCAATGCCGCCGAACGCGAAAAAGTAGCGGCTCAATACGAAGGTGATGCACAACGCATCCTCATCGTCGAAAAAGCAAAAGCAGAAGCCGAAAGCAAACGTTTGCAAGGTCAAGGTATCGCCGACCAGCGTCGTGAAATTGCTCGCGGATTGGTAGAGAGTGTAGACGTATTGCATAAAGTAGGTATCAGCTCGCAAGAAGCTTCAGCGCTTATTGTAGTTACTCAACACTACGACACCTTGCAAGCCGTAGGTCAGCAAACCAATAGTAATCTTATCCTACTTCCTAACTCACCCGAAGCAGGTAGTGAGATGCTCAACAATATGATTACCTCCTTTACCGCTTCAGCTCAAGTAACCGAAACCTTGAAGAAGAAGAAAAACGACTAACTCACTGTTAAATAATATAGATTTTAAAAGCTATTCATTTTTTTGAATAGCTTTTTTTGTGATTATTGCTAAAATTACTACTTTTGCACTCTGTAATAACTTTTTGCGGTATACACATTGGTATACACTTTGCCAAAGTGTAGTAACGCTTGATTGAAGATTGAAAAAAAACAACTATGAAAATATCATATAACTGGTTAAAACAATATTTGAAGTTAGAAATGCCTGCTGAAGATACAGCGGTCATCCTTACTGATTTAGGCTTAGAAGTAGAAGGGATTGAACACTTCGAAAGCGTAAAAGGGGGACTCAAAGGGGTAGTGGTAGGTCACGTACTCGAATGCGAAAAACACCCTAACGCCGATAAACTTAAAATCACCAAAGTAGACGTAGGGGGCGAAGCTCCTTTGCAAATCGTTTGTGGAGCTCCTAACGTAGCACAAGGGCAGAAAGTACTTGTAGCTACTATTGGCACAGTACTCTACGACAAAGAAGGTAAGCCTTTCGAAATTAAGAAAGGTAAAATTCGTGGCGAAGAGAGTTACGGTATGATTTGCGCTGAAGACGAGCTTGGCTTAGGCGAAAGTCACGATGGCATTATGGTGCTCAACGATAAGTACGAAGTAGGTACCCCTGCCAGTAAGGTGTTTGAGGTAGAAACCGACGAAGTGTTCGAAATAGGACTGACTCCTAACCGCGCCGATGCAATGAGCCACTACGGTGTAGCACGCGACTTACGTGCAGGCTTGATGCAAAAAGGTATTTCATTAGAGCTCATCACCCCTTCTATTACAAAATTCCACGTCGATAACCGTTCACTTAAAATAGATATAGAGGTGCAGAACAAAAAACTCGTACCTCGCTATACCGGCGTTACCATTAGCAATGTACGCGTAGACGAATCTCCTGAATGGTTACAAAACAAACTAAAAGCCATAGGCATTACTCCTAAGAACAACGTAGTAGATGCTACAAACTACGTACTGCACGGAATGGGACAACCTATTCACGCTTTTGATGCCGACCATATTATTGGTCGCAAGGTGATTGTAAAGAATGCCGACGAAGGCATAAAGTTTAAAACCCTCGACGGAGTAGAACGTACCCTCAACGCTGAAGACATTATGATTTGTGATGCCGAAAAACCTCTCTGTATAGCAGGGGTATTAGGCGGTGAAAACTCAGGTATCACTCATTTTACTCGCAATGTATTTTTAGAAAGTGCTTATTTCGATGCTGTATCGGTGCGCAAAACAGCCAAACGTCACGGCATCAATACCGATGCTTCTTATCGCTTTGAGCGCGGTATTAATATAGAAGATTGTAAATACGCCCTAATGTATGCCGCAGTACTGATTGAAAATATTGCAGGAGGGGTTATATCATCCGATGTGATAGATTTTTATCCTAAAAAGCAAGAAGATTTTCAGGTGTTTCTTACTTTTGAGAAAATAGATAAACTTATTGGTCAGAAGATTTCACGCGATACAATTAAGGCTATCTTACACTCTTTAGATATCAAAGTAAATTCGTTTACCGAACGTGGGTTAGGCTTGTCAGTCCCTTCTTACCGCGTAGATGTACAGCGTGAAGCCGATGTAATAGAGGAAATCCTTCGCATCTATGGCTACAACAATGTCATTTTCCCTGAAAAACTAAATGCTACAATGGCGTATTCTAACAAATACGACGACCACAATATACAAAATGTGATAGCCGACCAGTTGGTAGCGAAAGGCTTCTTTGAGATAATGACCAACAGTCTTGTTTCAGAAAAAGAGATTACTACTTATGCCGAAAATCCAGAGCAAGCAGTAAAGCTCCTCAATCCTTTGAGTAGCGATTTGGGCTATATGCGTAAGAATCTAGTGTTTTCAGGCTTAGAAGTGATTGCTTATAATAACAATCGCAAACGCTCCGATTTGAAATTGTTCGAGTTTGGCAAGAACTATCACTATATCGATGGTAATTATACTGAAAGCAAGCATTTGGTGTTGTATCTCACAGGTAATACCCAACCTGAGTATTGGGGCGCTCCCGCTCAAAAAACCTCTTTCTTTGAGCTCAAAGGAGTAGTGGAATCTCTCTTCGAACGTCTCGGCTTGAAGGAAATCACTATTTTGCCTTTAGAAGCTAACGACACGTTGAGTAGTGAAGGCTTCCGTTGGCAAATAGGGGAGACCCTTTTAGGAACGATAGGAGTAGTAAAAAGCAAAGTGCTTAAAGATTTCGATATCAAACAAGAGGTACTTGTAGCTGATTTGCATTGGGAAGTGATTTTAGAACAAGTACAAGACCATAAAGTGGTATACAAGGAAATCTCTAAATACCCCGAAGTACGTCGTGATTTAGCTCTTTTGCTCGATGAGAAAGTAACCTTCGCCGACCTTTACGAAAAGGCATACGCTACCGAGAAAAACCTCTTAAAACACGTAAACCTTTTTGATGTATACCAAGGCGACAAACTACCCGAAGGCAAGAAGAGCTATGCCCTCAGTTTTGTACTTCAAGACAATAATAAAACTCTTACCGATAAACAAATCGACAAAACGATGCAACACCTCCAAGACGCTTTTGAAAAGCAATTAGGGGCTACATTAAGAGAGTAAAAAAGAAATTAGAACAAAAATAAGACGGCGTAAAAAGCCGTCTTATTTTGTTATGCTCCTTAATGGTTTAGTTCTCAAATTAAGACTATTGTTATAGAACAAAAATAGAATTATTTTGTGATATTTGTAACAAATCACAACTTTTTCATAACTACTTATGTTACACTAATTTCTAAAACTAAATCTCATTAAAACATTGGTAATCAACGATAATATAGTGTCTATACCTCTTGTTTCTTACCTCCTATCTCTTATCTCTTATCTCTTATCTATCACCTCTTATCTATCAGAGACTTTTGCAGTTTTAAAAAATAGTTGTACTTTTGCACCCGCTTTGGATAATTAAGTCTAAACCTCTAAGTCCTATGGACTGAAACAAGTAAACAAATAAACAAATATATAGTATTGTAAATTATGCCAACAATTTCACAATTAGTACGAAAAGGAAGAACCAGAATTACCAAGAAGAGTAAATCGGTTGCTTTGGATTCGTGCCCACAACGCCGAGGTGTATGTACACGTGTGTACACCACAACGCCTAAAAAGCCGAACTCAGCTATGCGTAAAGTAGCTCGTGTTCGCTTGACTAATGGCAATGAGGTGAACGCTTACATACCTGGTGAAGGTCACAACCTCCAAGAGCACTCGATAGTATTGGTACGAGGCGGAAGGGTAAAAGATTTACCAGGTGTTAGATACCACATTGTTCGTGGTGCTCTCGATACGGCTGGTGTAGCAGGTAGAACGCAACGCCGTTCTAAATACGGTGCGAAACGCCCTAAACCAGGACAAGCAGCTCCCGCCGACAAAAAGAAAAAGTAATTTAACACACAAAATCTTTTAACTGAAAAGAAATGAGAAAAAGACAGGCTAAAAAACGCCCCCTTTTACCAGACCCTAAGTTTAACGACCAATTGGTTACGCGTTTCGTGAATAACCTTATGTGGGACGGTAAAAAGTCAGTGGCTTTTAAAGTATTCTACGACGCAATTGATATCGTAGAACAAAAGAAGAATAACGACGAAAAGTCGGCATTAGAAGTTTGGAAAGACGCCCTTAGTAATGTGATGCCTCACGTTGAGGTGCGTTCACGTCGCGTGGGTGGTGCTACCTTCCAAATCCCTATGCAAATCCGCCCAGACCGCAAAGTGTCTATGGCGATGAAATGGCTCATCGGTTTCGCTCGTAAACGCAATGAGAAATCAATGGCTCAGAAATTGGCTGCCGAAATTATCGCTGCCTCTAAAGAAGAAGGTGCTGCTGTGAAGAAAAAAATGGATACGCACCGTATGGCTGAAGCTAACAAAGCATTCTCACACTTTAGATTTTAATTAACACGATGAGTAGAGATTTAAAATATACAAGAAACATAGGTATTGCCGCGCATATTGATGCCGGTAAAACCACAACTACTGAACGTATCCTTTTCTATACCGGTAAAACGCACAAAATCGGTGAAGTACACGATGGCGCTTCTACTATGGACTGGATGGAACAAGAGGCTGAACGCGGTATTACTATTACTTCAGCGGCTACTACCTGTAAATGGAACTTCCCTACCGAAAATGGTAAACCTACCGCCGATGCTAAAGAGTATCACTTCAACATTATCGATACCCCAGGTCACGTGGATTTTACCGTTGAGGTAAACCGTTCCTTACGTGTACTCGACGGCTTAGTATTCCTTTTCTCTGCCGTTGATGGCGTAGAACCTCAATCGGAAACCAACTGGCGTTTAGCTGATAACTACAAAGTACCTCGTATTGGGTTTGTAAACAAAATGGACCGTCAAGGAGCTAATTTCCTCAACGTTTGCAACCAAGTGAGAGATATGCTCAAATCTAACGCGGTTCCTATCGTATTGCCTATCGGTGACGAAGCAGATTTCAAAGGTGTTGTAGATTTGATTAAAAACCGCGCCATTGTATGGCACGAAGAAAATTCAGGTTCTACTTTCGACGTAGTAGAAATTCCTGCCGATATGAAAGAAGATGTAGCCAAATATCGCGCTCAATTGATTGAAGAGGTAGCAGGCTATGACGAAGGATTACTTGAGAAATTTATGGAAGATGAAAGTTCAATTACTGAAGAGGAAATCCATAAGGCATTGCGTGCAGCAGTAATGGATATGGCTATCATTCCTATGGTATGCGGTTCATCATTCAAAAACAAAGGAGTACAATTTATGCTTGATGCGGTATGTCGTTATTTGCCATCACCGCTTGATAAAGAAGCTATTGAGGGTACTAATCCTGAAACAGGTGAGCCTGCACTCCGCAAGCCAGCCGTTGACGCTCCTTTTGCAGCCTTGGCATTCAAGATTGCTACTGACCCTTACGTAGGTCGTTTAGCATTCTTCCGCGCTTATTCTGGTCACCTCGATGCAGGTTCTTATGTGTTGAACACTCGTTCAAATAACAAAGAGCGTATCTCTCGTATCTACCAGATGCACGCTAATAAACAAAATCCTATCGAATATATTGAAGCTGGTGATATAGGGGCTGCAGTAGGTTTTAAAGATATCAAAACGGGTGATACCCTTTGCGATGAGAAATATCCTATCGTGCTCGAAAGTATGGTATTCCCTGATCCAGTAATCGGTATCGCTGTAGAGCCTAAAACAAAAGCCGACGTTGATAAGTTAGGTATGGCTTTAGCTAAACTCGCTGAAGAAGACCCAACCTTCCAAGTAAAAACTGACCAAGCCTCCGGGCAAACTATCATTTCTGGTATGGGTGAGTTACACTTGGATATCATTGTAGACCGTCTCAAACGCGAGTTCAAAGTAGAAGTAAACCAAGGACAACCTCAAGTAGAGTATAAAGAGGCTATCACTGCTAAAGCTGACCACCGCGAAGTCTACAAAAAACAAACAGGTGGACGTGGTAAATTTGCCGACATCGTATTCCGTATGGAACCAGCTGAAGAAGGCAAAGTAGGTCTTGAGTTCGTAAACGAAATCAAAGGTGGTAACATTCCTAAAGAGTATATCCCATCAGTTGAAAAAGGTTTCAAAGAAGCAATGAAGAACGGGCCTTTAGCAGGCTTCGAAATGGACGCGATGAAGATTGTTCTTATCGATGGTTCATTTCACCCTGTCGATTCAGACTCATTGTCATTCGAGTTGGCGGCCAAATTGGGGTACAAAGAAGCTGCTCGTGCTGCAAAAGCTGTATTGATGGAGCCTATTATGAAATTGGAAGTTATTACTCCAGAGGAAAATATGGGTGATATCGTAGGAGACTTGAACCGCCGTCGTGGTCAAGTAAACAATATGGACGACCGTAACGGTGCTAAAGTAATTAAAGCATTTGTTCCACTATCTGAAATGTTCGGTTATGTAACAGCGCTTCGCACTCTTTCATCAGGTCGTGCTACTTCTACAATGGAGTTCTCTCATTATGCTGAAACTCCTTCAAACATTGCAGACGAAGTAATTAAAAATGCCAGAGGCAACTAATTTATTGAAAAAATGGGTAATCAACAAAAAATAAGAATAAAGTTAAAATCTTACGACCATAACTTGGTAGATAAATCTGCTGAGAAAATCGTAAAAACAGTAAAAGCAACAGGTGCAGTAGTTACAGGTCCTATTCCATTACCTACACACAAGAAAATCTTTACTGTGTTGCGCTCACCTCACGTAAATAAAAAAGCACGTGAACAGTTCCAATTGAGCTCTCATAAGCGTCTTTTAGATATCTATAGCTCTTCATCAAAAACTATTGATGCTTTGATGAAATTGGAATTGCCAAGTGGTGTAGAAGTAGAAATCAAAGTTTGATAACTTTACTAAAATGTCCCGAAACTGTGGGTTAGGGAAAGACGGATAAAAATGATTCAGGGTTAAAAAGTCTCGGGCATTTTTTGACCCTGAAACGTTATAATAATTGTCAATTATCAATTGTTAATTGTCAATTAAAAAAGAACTAATAACTAATTTAATATTTAATTTATGTCTGGGTTAATCGGAAAAAAAGTAGGAATGACCAGCATTTTTGATGAGAACGGTAAAAATATACCTTGTACCATCATCGAAGCAGGTCCTTGCGTAGTTACCCAAGTCAGAACCAAAGAGGTTGATGGCTATGATGCTCTTCAACTTGGTTTCGATGACAAAGCAGAAAAACGTGCTACCAAAGCAGAGCTTGGTCACTTCAAAAAAGCAGGTACTTCTGTAAAGAAAAAAGTTGTTGAATTCCAAGGTTTTGAAGACAATTACAAATTAGGTGATACTATCACCGTCGATTTCTTCACCGAAGGAGAGTTTGTGGATATCACAGGCGTTTCTAAAGGTAAAGGTTTCCAAGGGGTAGTGCGTCGCCACGGTTTTGGCGGAGTAGGTCAAACTACTCACGGTCAGCATAACCGCCTCAGAGCACCAGGTTCAGTAGGCGCTTCGTCTTATCCTTCACGCGTATTCAAAGGTATGCGTATGGCTGGACGTATGGGAGCTGAAAAGGTAACAGTACAAAACTTGAAAGTATTGAAAGTGGTTGCTGAGAAAAATCTTTTAGTTGTAAAAGGTTGTATTCCAGGTCACAAAAATGCTTACGTAACTATTCACAAATAATGGAAGTAGCAGTATTAAACATAAAAGGAAAAGAAACAGGTAGAAAGGTAACCCTTTCTGATGCTGTGTTCGGTATCGAGCCTAATAATCACGTAGTATACTTAGATGTTAAACGCTATTTAGCTAACAAACGTCAAGGTACTCACAAGGCTAAAGAAAGAAACGAAGTGGCTGGAAGTACTCGCAAAATTAAAAAACAAAAAGGTACTGGTACAGCTCGTGCAGGTAGCGTAAAATCTCCTGTATTTGTGGGTGGTGGACGCATATTCGGTCCTCGTCCTAAAGACTATACACAAAAACTTACTAAAAACGTAAAACGCTTGGCTCGCCGTTCTGTCCTCAGTGCTAAACTACAAAACCAAGCCCTCGTTGTAGTTGAAGATTTAAATTTCGACGCTCCAAAAACTAAAGATTTCACCGCAGTTGTAAAATCTTTGGGCTTAGAAAATAAAAAATCACTTTTTGTGTTACCAAATACAAATAATAATGTATATTTGTCCTCTCGTAACGTACCTACTTCAAGTGTAGTAACCGCTTCAGAGTTAAACACTTATCAATTAGTGAATGCTTCAAACGTAGTACTTACTGAGAGCTCAGTAGCAGTTTTAGAGTCAATTTTAACAAAATAAGAAGGAAATGAGCGTATTAATTAAACCTGTAAATACAGAAAAAGCAAACGACAATAGCGAGTTGAGAAACTGCTATACGTTCGTAGTAGCTAAGGACGCTAACAAGATTCAAATCAAAAATGAAGTTGAAGCTACTTATGGCGTTAAAGTGAAATCCGTGCGTACTCTTAACTACGGACCTAAACGATCTACTCGTTATACAAAAACAGGCTTGCAAATTGCTAAAACCAACGCAGTGAAAAAAGCAGTTGTGCAAGTAGAAGATGGAACTATAGATTTTTATAGTAATATATAAGTATTTAACAAATAGACAAAAATGTCAGTTAGAAAATTAAAACCGATTACCCCCGGTCAGCGTTTTAGAGTAGTAAACGAATTCGACACCATTACTACTGATAAGCCGGAAAAGAGCTTGCTCGTTCCGTTGAAAAAGACTGGTGGTAGAAACAATCAAGGAAAAATGACCATGCGTTACATTGGTGGTGGTCATAAGAAAAAGTACCGTATTATCGACTTCAAACGAAACAAATTCGGCGTAGACGCCAAAGTAGTTTCTATCGAGTACGACCCAAACAGAACAGCGTTTATTGCTCTCGTTCAATACACCGACGGCGAAAAGCGTTACATCATCGCTCCCGCTGGTTTGAAGGTTGATCAAGTAATCGTTTCAGGTCAAGAAAATATCGCCCCTGAAATCGGTAACGCAATGCCGCTCTCTCAAATCCCTCTCGGTACTGTAATTTCTTGTATTGAATTGCGCCCTGGACAAGGAGCTAACATTGCTCGTTCTGCAGGAACTTTTGCTCAACTAATGGCAAAAGATGGTAAGTATGCTACTGTAAAGCTACCCTCAGGTGAAACCCGTATGATCCTCCTCACTTGCCTCGCAACCATAGGAGCCGTATCAAACTCTGATCACCAATTGGTACTTTCAGGTAAAGCAGGTCGCTCACGCTGGTTAGGACGCCGTCCTCGTACACGTGCAGTAGTTATGAACCCTGTCGATCACCCAATGGGTGGTGGTGAAGGTCGTGCTACCGGTGGTCACCCACGCTCACGTAAAGGTATCCCAGCGAAAGGTTATAGAACTCGTTCTAAAACCAAAGCAAGTAATAAGTATATTGTAGAACGCAGAAAAAAATAAGAGACTAACAAATGGCACGTTCATTAAAAAAAGGACCTTACGTTCACTATAGCTTGGAAAAGAAAATCCAACAAAATATACAGTCTGGTAAGAAAAACGTTATCAAAACTTGGTCACGCGCTTCTATGATTACACCAGACTTCGTTGGCCAAACTATTGCAGTTCACAACGGTCGTCAGTTTGTCCCTGTATATATCACTGAAAATATGGTGGGACATAAATTAGGAGAATTTTCACCTACTCGTTCTTTCCGTGGACACGCAGGTGCAAAAAATAAAGGTAAAAAATAATTAAGGCTATGGGAGTTAGAAAAAAATTAAGAGCAGACGAAATTAAAGAAGCTAAAAAAAGCTTGGCTTTCGCGAAGTTAAATAACTGCCCTACTTCTCCTCGAAAAATGCGCTTAGTAGCGGATTTAGTACGTGGACAGCAAGTAGACAAAGCCTTGGCTATTTTGAAATTCAGCCAAAAAGAAGCAGCCGCTCGTTTGGAAAAATTGTTGCTTTCAGCTATCGCTAACTGGCAAGCTAAAAACGAGGACGCTAACTTGGAAGAAGCAGGAGTATTCATCAAAGAAATCCGTGTGGATGGTGGCGCTATCCTTAAACGCTTACGCCCAGCTCCACAAGGAAGAGCACACAGAATTAGAAAACGCTCTAACCACATAACTTTGGTGCTTGGAGCTAAAAATTTTAACACAGAAAGCTAAGATAAACTATGGGACAAAAGACAAATCCAATCGGAAATCGCCTAGGAATTATCAGAGGATGGGAGTCTAACTGGTATGGAGGCAATGATTACGGAGATAAACTCGCTGAAGATGATAAAATCAGAAAATATGTTCTCGCTCGTTTATCTAAAGCTAGTGTTGCTCACGTGATTATCGAACGTACTTTCAAACTTGTAACCGTTACTATCACCACCGCTCGCCCCGGTATCATCATCGGTAAAGGCGGTCAGGAGGTAGACAAGTTGAAAGAAGAACTTAAGAAAATCACCGGTAAAGACATCCAAATCAACATTTTTGAAATTAAGCGCCCTGAGCTAGACGCAGCTCTCGTTGCAGCAAGCATCGCTCGCCAAATCGAAGGTCGTGTTTCTTATAAACGCGCTATCAAAATGGCTATCGCTTCCGCTATGCGTATGAATGCCGAAGGTATCAAGGTAATGATTTCAGGTCGTTTGAATGGAGCCGAAATGGCACGTTCCGAAAGCTTTAAAGAAGGTCGTATCCCTCTTTCAACCTTTAGAGCTGATATTGATTACGCTATTGACGAAGCTCACACTACTTATGGCCGTATGGGCATCAAAGTGTGGATTATGAAAGGCGAAATCTATGGTAAAAGAGAACTCTCCCCACTCGTAGGTATGACTAAAAAAGCCACTGGCGGAAATTTCTCTGGTAAATCAACTGACAAGCCTGCTGGTGCACCCAAAAGAGCGCGTCGTAAAAAGTAATTTTTTAAAGAACAAGAAAGATGTTACAGCCAAAAAGAACGAAATATCGTAAACAACAAAAAGGCAGAATGAAAGGTGTATCTCACCGCGGGGCGCTCCTTTCTAATGGTACTTTCGGAATTAAATCGTTAGATTCAGCATTCATCACTTCTCGCCAAATCGAGTCAGCTCGTGTAGCTGCTACCCGTTATATGAAACGTGAAGGTCAACTTTGGATCAAAATCTTCCCAGATAAACCTATTACCAAAAAGCCTTTGGAAGTACGTATGGGTAAAGGTAAAGGTGCCGTAGAATACTGGGCAGCCGTAGTAAAACCAGGAAGAATAATGTTTGAGGTAGGCGGTGTGCCGCTCGACGTAGCCAAAGAAGCGCTACGCCTCGCAGCTCAAAAGCTACCTGTGAAAACAAAATTCGTTGTAGCAAGAGATTATCAAAATTAATTAAAGAACAATGAAACAGTCTGAAATTAACAAATTGACAATAACTGAGCTACAAGAAAAGCTTGGTGAGTTTAAGAAATCGTATGCAGATTTGAAAATGGCACACGCAATTTCGTCATTGGAAAAACCAATTCAATTACGTAATGTAAGAAGAACTATCGCGAGATTGGCTTGTGAGCTAACTAAACGAGAATTACAATAATTCGAACCTGCCTTATGGAAAAAAGAAATTTAAGAAAAGAAAGAATAGGGGTTGTTACAAGCAACAAAATGGATAAATCTATCGTAGTTTCAGAAGTGAAACGTGTAAAACACCCTATGTATGGTAAGTTCGTGTTGCGCACTAAAAAATATGTTGCGCACGACGAAAAAAACGATTGCAACATTGGTGATACTGTGCGTATAATGGAAACACGTCCATTGAGCAAAACCAAATGTTGGAGATTAGTAGAAATCATTGAAAGAGCTAAGTAATTATGGTACAACAAGAATCAAGACTAAAAGTAGCCGATAATACTGGCGCTAAAGAAGTGCTAACAATCCGTGTACTCGGTGGTACTAAGCGCCGATACGCCTCTGTTGGCGATAAGATTGTAGTTACCGTCAAAGAAGCTACCCCTAACGGAAACGTAAAAAAAGGACAAGTTTCTACCGCGGTGGTTGTAAGAACTAAGAAAGAAGTACGCCGTGCCGATGGTTCTTATATCCGATTTGATGAAAACGCTTGCGTTCTCTTGAACGCAGCTGGTGAAATGAGAGGTACCCGTGTGTTCGGACCTGTAGCGAGAGAACTTCGTGATAAACAATTTATGAAGATCGTTTCATTAGCACCAGAAGTGCTTTAATTTTTAACTAAAGTAAATGATGAAACTAAAAATTAAAACTGGAGATACCGTAAAAGTAATTGCTGGAGACGAAAAAGGTAAAGAAGGCAAAGTATTACGTGTAGATCGCGAGAAGAACAGAGCGATTATTGAGGGAGTTAACCTGGTGAAAAAGCACACCAAACCTAACGCTCAAAAACCTCAAGGTGGAATCGTAGAAAAAGAAGCATCTATTCACATTTCTAACCTCGCCCTCATCGACCCTAAAACGAAAAAAACTACTCGTGTAGGATTCGAAGTACGTGACGGTAAAAAAGTGCGAATTTCTAAAAAATCTAATGTAGTAATATAATATGGCTTACGTACCTAGATTAAAACAAGAATACAAAGAGCGCGTCATTGCGGCTCTAAAAGAAGAATTTGGCTATAAAAACGTAATGCAGGTTCCTAAACTTGAAAAAATAGTTGTGAGCCGCGGTGTTGGTTCAGCCGTAGCCGATAAAAAACAAATCGACTATGCTGTAGACGAACTTACCAAAATTACTGGTCAGAAAGCTGTTGCCACTTATTCTAAAAAGGACGTAGCTTCTTTCAAACTCCGTAAAGGTATGGCTATCGGTGCCAAAGTTACCCTTCGTGGCGAAAGAATGTATGAGTTCTTAGACCGCCTTATAACTACAGCTCTTCCTCGTGTAAGAGACTTCCAAGGCGTGAAAGCAAATGGCTTCGATGGTAGAGGTAACTACAACTTAGGCGTTACCGAACAAATCATATTCCCTGAAATCGACATTGATAAAATCAACAAGATTGCAGGTATGGATATTACCTTCGTTACATCAGCTCACACTGATAAAGAAGCTAAATCATTATTAAGCGAATTAGGATTACCTTTTAAAAAGAACTAAGTATATGGCTAAAGAATCAATGAAAGCCCGCGAGGTGAAACGTCAAAAGTTAGTAGCTAAATACGCTGCTAAACGCAAAGCTCTAAAAGAAGCTGGTGATTATGAAGCACTTCAGCTAATCCCTAAAAATGCTTCTCCTGTCCGTCTGCACAACCGTTGCAAACTTACAGGACGCCCTAAAGGGTATATGCGCACTTTTGGAATTTCACGTGTGTTATTCCGCGAAATGGCAAACAAAGGATTAATTCCTGGTGTAAAAAAAGCAAGTTGGTAATAATTTAAAAGGACAAATTTATGTATACAGATCCTATCGCAGATTATTTAACAAGAATTAGAAATGCTAATAGCGCAGGTCATAGAGTTGTAGAAATCCCTGCATCTAAACTCAAAAAGGAAATTACTAAAATCCTTTTCGACCAAGGATTCATCCTTAGCTATAAATTTGATGACTCTACCGTTCAAGGTACTATCAAAATAGCTTTGAAATACGACAAAGTGACTAAAGAACCCGTTATTAGGCATATTGAAAGAGCCAGCCGCCCAGGTCTGAGAAAGTACGCTGGCGCTGATAACCTACCTCGAATATTAAACGGATTGGGTATTGCTATCATCTCTACATCACAAGGCGTGATGACAGGTAAAAAAGCTAGAGAACTCAATATCGGTGGAGAGGTAATTTGTTACGTTTACTAATCAATAAAAAGACAATAAAGAATGTCAAGAATAGGTAAAGCACCCATCAATATTCCCGCAGGCGTTACCGTTACTATCAAAGATAACGCTGTAACCGTAAAGGGGAAGTTAGGCGAATTAACCCAAGAGGTTAAAGACATTGCTGTAAAGCAAGAAGATGGACATTTAGTGTTTGAAACTACAGATGCTACCAAAGACCAAAACGCTAAACACGGTTTATACCGTGCCTTAGTCCATAATATGGTTGTAGGTGTTTCTGAAGGATTCACTAAAGAATTAGAGTTAGTAGGGGTTGGATACCGTGCAGCTAACCAAGGACAAAAGTTAGATTTAGCCCTCGGTTTCTCTCACAACATCATTCTCGAATTGCCAAAAGAAATTAAACTCGAGACAATCAACGAGAAAGGTAAAAACCCTATCATTAAATTAACTTCTCACGACAAACAACTACTCGGTCAAGTAGCGGCTAAAATCCGTAGCTTCCGCAAACCTGAACCTTATAAAGGTAAAGGTGTGAAATTCGTAGGCGAAGAGTTGAGAAGAAAAGCAGGTAAATCAGCTTAATAGTTAGAACAATGGCATTATCAAGAATAGAAAGAAGACAACGTATTAAAAGCAGAATCAGAAAAGTAGTAAAAGGTACTGCTGAACAACCTCGTTTGGCTGTTTTCAGAAGTAATAATGAAATCTATGTACAAATCATAGACGATACTAAAGGAACTACTCTGTTGGCTGCATCTTCACGTGATAAAGAAATTAGTGCCGCCAAAGGTACTAAAACTGAAAAAGCAGCATTGGTCGGTAAAGCTATTGCTGAAAAAGCTTTAAAACAAGGTATCGAAAAAGTATCCTTCGATCGCGGGGGATATCTTTACCACGGACGTGTAAAATCATTAGCCGACGGTGCTAGAGAAGGCGGACTTAAATTCTAATAACTATGTATCAGAAATATAAAAATGTAGAATATGTAAAACCAAGTGGTTTGGAATTGAAAGACCGTTTGGTAGGAGTACAACGTGTTACTAAAGTAACTAAAGGTGGTCGCGCTTTCGGTTTCTCTGCTATCGTTGTAGTAGGCGACGAAAACGGCGTGGTTGGTCACGGCTTAGGAAAATCTAAAGAGGTTTCTGAAGCTATTGCTAAAGCAGTAGAAGACGCTAAGAAAAACTTAGTACGCATACCTCTCAACGGTACTACCTTGCCCCACGAACAAAAAGGAAAATACGGCGGAGCTCGTGTATTCTTACAACCAGCTACTGAGGGTACCGGAGTAATCGCAGGAGGTACAGTACGTGCCGTATTGGAATCAGTAGGTATCCATAACGTACTTTCTAAATCACAAGGTTCTTCTAACCCTCACAACGTGGTAAAAGCTACTTTCGATGCTTTATTGCAGTTGCGTAGCGCTAAAACTGTTGCTGCTCAACGTGGCATCTCTTTAGAAAAATTGTTTAAAGGTTAATTTTTATAGCAATGGCAAAACTTAGAGTAACACAAATTAAAAGTAGCATCAAACGTCCAAAAGACCAAAAACTCACTCTCGAGGCTTTAGGACTTACCAAAATCGGTAGAACCGTGGAACACGAAGCTACACCAAGTATCCTTGGTATGATCAATAAGGTAAAACACTTAATTTCTGTAGAAGAAGTTAAATAATATTTTTATACAAAGTTATGAACTTGAGTAATTTACAACCCGCACAGGGTTCAATTCACAGAGAAGGGAAGCGCGTAGGTCGCGGTCAAGGTTCCGGTAAAGGTGGAACTGCTACCCGTGGTCATAAAGGAGCTAAATCTCGTTCAGGCTTTTCTAATAAGATTGGCTTCGAAGGTGGACAAATGCCCCTCCAAAGACGCGTACCAAAATTCGGTTTTAAAAACTTTAACCGTAAAGAATACGTAGGTATCAACTTGGGTAGACTACAAGAACTCGTTGATAATGGTAAAATTACTGATAAAGTAGACCTTGAAATCTTAGTTCAACTAAACCTCATTAAAAAAACTGACTTGGTGAAAATATTAGGTGGTGGAGAACTAAAATCTAAGCTAAAAATATCTGTTCATAAGTTTACAGCAAGTGCTAAAGCTGCTATCGAAGCTGCTGGAGGTGAAGCTGTAACCTTGTAATATTTAATTTATGAAGAAGTTTATCGAGAACCTGACCAACATTTGGAAAATTGAAGAGTTAAAAAATAGAATTATTTTAACTCTCGGAATTTTGTTAGTTTATCGCTTTGGAGCTCACATCGTTCTCCCTGGTATCGACTCCGCTCAACTCCACGAGTTGGCAACGAAAACCTCAGGTGGCGGATTGCTCGACATTCTCAACGCTTTTACAGGGGGCGCTTTCTCTAATGCCTCAGTATTCGCGCTCGGGATTATGCCCTACATCTCGGCTTCTATCGTAGTACAGTTGATGGGAATCGCTATTCCTTATCTCCAAAAACTACAAAAAGAAGGTGAAAGCGGACGAAGAAAGATAAACCAAATCACTCGATGGCTTACTATTGCAATATGTATTGTACAAGCACCTGTATACTTATACGGTATCAATAGATTAGGAGTCCCTGATTCTGCCTTCCTTTTAGGTAAGGGACTCAATTTTATTGTTCCAGCAGTGCTTATCTTAGTAACAGGAACTATTTTTGCAATGTGGTTAGGTGAGAAAATCACCGATAAAGGAATAGGTAACGGTATCTCCCTCCTCATTATGGTAGGTATCATCGCCCGCTTGCCTCGCGCATTCTTGTCTGAAACAGCCTCTCGCCTTACTGGTAATGGAGGACCTCTATTGATTCTTATCGAAATAATTCTTTGGTTCGTAATCATTCTGCTTTGTATTTATCTAATCAAAGCAGTACGTCAAATCCCAGTACAGTATGCGCGCAGAACAGCTGATGGTGGAACTACTAACGAGAGAAACATCTTCGGAGCTCGCCAATACATTCCTTTAAAAATTAACGCTGCAGGGGTAATGCCTATCATCTTTGCTCAAGCCTTGATGTTTATCCCAGCCACTGTAGCCGGACTATCACAATCAGAATTTGCAAAAAGTGTTCAAGCAGCCTTCTCAAACGTCTTCGGATTTTGGTACAACTTGCTATTTGCAGCTATGATTATACTTTTTACGTATTTTTATACTGCAATCACAGTGCCTACAAACAAAATGGCCGATGACCTAAAACGCAGTGGAGGTTTCATACCAGGTATACGTCCAGGTAAAGAAACAGGCGACTATTTAGATAAAATTATGTCGCTCATCACTCTCCCAGGTTCTATATTTATAGCCTTGGTAGCAATATTCCCTTCTCTGCTTAAAATCATCGGAATGCAAGACCAATGGGCATTGTTCTACGGTGGTACCTCACTACTCATCTTAGTAGGGGTTGCAATTGATACTATGCAACAAGTAAATTCATATCTGCTCAATCGCCATTATGATGGTTTGATGAAAACAGGTAAAAACAGAAAAGTATCTTAATTAATATATGGCTAAACAGGCAGCAATTGAGCAAGACGGAACCATTGTAGAAGCTTTGTCTAATGCAATGTTCAGAGTTGAATTGGATAACGGTCACGTAGTGATTGCCCATATCTCAGGAAAAATGCGTATGCACTACATCAAGCTTCTTCCTGGTGATAAAGTAAAACTCGAAATGAGTCCTTACGACCTAAGTAAAGCTCGTATCACTTACCGTTATTAGTTAATTAAGAGAATTCTTCCAATATTTTGGTTGTTAATTTCTCACAGATATTTTTCTATTTTAGTAATATCTGTGAGAAATTATAATCATAAAAAAGAATTTTTTATTTGTAGTATTTTTAGTATAAAGCATTTGTATTCAGTATCTTGAATATGGTTTTTTATGCTTAAAAATGAGTGAGTGAAATGTATAATTGCATTTTTGTGAGCTAAAAATGTGGCTATTACAAAAAAAAATTGTAGTTTTGCGCACTCTATTGATATAAACAAAACGAAATGAAAGTTAGAGCATCAATTAAAAAAAGAAGTTCAGAGTGCATCATTGTGCGCAGAAAAGGACGATTGTACGTAATTAACAAGAAAAATCCTAAATTTAAACAACGACAAGGATAATTATGGCACGAATTGCAGGTATTGACTTACCAAAAAACAAAAGAGGGGTTATTGGTTTAACCTACATTTTTGGTATTGGAAAAAGTAGAGCTAAAGAAATCTTAAGTAGAGCTCAAGTAAACGAAGACACAAAAGTAAGCGAATGGAATGATGACGAAATCACTCGTATTCGCGAAGTGGTTGCGTCTTATAAAATTGAAGGAGAATTGCGCTCCGAAATCCAATTGAACATCAAACGTTTGATGGACATCGGTTGTTATCGCGGTATCCGCCATCGTAACGGATTGCCTTTGCGCGGACAAAAAACTAAAAACAATTCTCGTACAAGAAAAGGTAAAAGAAAAACTGTTGCGAACAAGAAGAAAGCAACTAAATAATAAGTAGTAGAGTATGGCAAAACAAAATGCAAAGAATGCAAAAGTCTCTAAGAAGAGAAAAGTAGTGGTTGAGTCAGTAGGCGAAGCACACGTTTCAGCTACTTTTAACAATGTTATTATTTCTCTTACCAACAAAAAAGGAGACGTAATTGCGTGGTCATCAGCAGGAAAAATGGGCTTCAGAGGATCTAAAAAGAACACTCCTTACGCTGCCCAAGTAGCCGCAGAAGATGCAGCTAAAGTAGCTTTTGACTCAGGTCTTAAAAAAGTAAAAGTATACGTGAAAGGACCGGGTAATGGTAGAGAATCTGCTATCCGTACTATTCATAATGCAGGTATAGAAGTAACTGAAATTATCGACGTTACTCCACTACCTCACAACGGATGTCGCCCTCCTAAAAAACGTAGAGTCTAATTTCAATACTAACAAGTAAGAAAGGTGAGTTGTTATCGAAGGAATGCCTTAATTCATAACTACCTTTCATTTAAACAATTTAAAATGGCAAGATATACAGGACCAAAAACAAAAATAGCTCGTAAATTTGGTGAAGCTATCTTCGGAGATGATAAATCTTTTGAAAGAAAAAACTATCCTCCCGGGCAACACGGTTTGGCACGCCGTAGAGCAAAACGCTCTGAATATGCTATCCAGCTACAAGAAAAACAAAAAGCTAAATATACTTATGGTATTTTAGAAAAACAATTCCATAATCTATATGAAAAAGCAAAAAGAAGTAAAAGTATTACCGGTGAGGTGCTTCTTCAACTTTGTGAATCTCGCTTAGACAACGTAGTATACCGTATGGGCATTGCTCCTACTCGTAGTGCAGCCCGCCAATTGGTATCTCACCGTCACATCACTGTAAACGGAAATATTGTAAACATTCCGTCTTACTCTCTTAAACCAGGTGATGTAGTAGGCGTTCGCGAAAAATCAAAATCTTTAAGTGTGATCGAAAATTCATTGGCTGCTCACAGCACCGTATACGAATGGATCACTTGGAACCCTGAAAAATTAGAAGGTACTTTCGTAGCAGTACCTCAACGTATTCAGATTCCTGAAAATATTAAAGAACAGTTAATCGTAGAGTTGTACTCTAAATAATAATAAAGACAGCAGTCAAATTATGGCATTATTCAACTTCCAAAAACCAGATAAAGTTATAATGATTGAATCATCTGATTTCGAAGGACGATTTGAGTTTCGCCCTTTGGAACCAGGGTATGGTTTAACAATAGGTAACGCATTACGAAGAGTTATGCTTTCTTCGTTAGAAGGTTTTGCAATCACTTCTGTGAAATTTGATAAAGTAGGGCACGAATTTTCTACTATATCAGGAGTAAGAGAAGATGTTACTGAAATTATTCTCAATTTGAAACAAATACGTTTTAAACGCCAGATTGAGGATATAGAAAACGAAACAGCAACTATTACTGTTTCTGGTAAAAGACAATTGACTGCCGGTGATTTTCAAAAAGCTCTTTCAGGTTTTCAAGTATTAAATACTGATTTGGTGATTTGCAATATGGATTCTTCAGCTTCTTTTACAATAGAGATTACTATTGAAAAAGGACGCGGTTATGTTTCGGCTGAAGAAAATGCAAAACCAAATGCGTCGATAGGTGTAATTGCTACTGATGCAATTTTTACGCCTATTAAAAATGTGAAATATTCTATTGAAAATTATCGTGTTGAACAAAAAACAGACTACGAGAAGTTAGTCTTTGAAATTAAAACCGATGGGTCTATACACCCTAAACAAGCACTTACAGAAGCTGCAAAAACACTCATTCATCACTTTATGCTCTTCTCTGACGAGAGAATTACTTTAGAGGCTGATGAAATAGCACAAACTGATACTTACGATGAAGAATCATTGCATATGCGCCAGTTGCTAAAAACTAAGTTGGTGGATATGGACTTATCCGTTCGTGCACTCAATTGTTTGAAAGCTGCCGAAGTAGAAACATTAGGTGATTTGGTATCTTTCAATAAAGCCGATTTGATGAAGTTTAGAAACTTCGGAAAGAAATCATTAATTGAGCTTGATGAGTTGGTAGTCAATAAAGGTTTAGTGTTTGGTATGGACACCTCGAAGTATAAATTGGATAAAGATTAACTCGCTCTTGCGATATTTTAACTAAGGAAAAATGAGACACGGAAATAAAATTAATCATTTAGGAAGAAAAACTGCTCACAGAAATTCAATGCTTGCCAATATGGCGAACTCACTGATTGAGCATAAACGCATTAACACTACTTTGGCAAAAGCAAAGGCTTTAAAACTATTTGTAGAGCCTTTGGTAACCAAATCTAAAGAAGATACCACTCACAACCGTCGTATCGCTTTTAGTAAATTGCGCAATAAATATGCTGTTACCGAGCTTTTCAAAGAAGTGGCTGTAAAGGTGGGCGACCGCCCAGGGGGATACACTCGTATTATTAAATTAGGAAACCGTTTGGGTGATAACGCTGAAATGGCTATGATTGAGTTTGTAGATTACAACACTACTTACAACGTAGCTAAAACCGCTAAGAAGAAAACTACCCGTCGTGGTAGAAAGAAAGCAACTGCTGAAGAAACTCCAGCTACAGCCGAAGTTAAACCAGAGGCTACTGCTGAAGCTACTGAATAATATTGCAGTTTATTAGGTTCGTAAATTATAAAAAAGGGCTTGCCGTCGGCAAGCCCTTTTTTATTGTGTAAGATTTCTTTTTTAAGGCTGTTTTTAGTCTTTTATATAAAAGTGTAGCTATACGCTACAGAAATCGTACAAATCTTTAAAAAATCAAACAAATGGGTAACAAGTTGCTTGAAAAAGCTAATAATACCAGAAATGACAGAAATACTGATAATTAACTTTGGCAAAGGTGCGAGTCGCACAGGCAGGGGAAAAAATTAGAAAATGAGAAAATTTGGAAATTAGAGAATGAGAAAATGGGGGAATGGGGAGGTAACTTTTTGGAACATCAACTTTGCCAAAATTTCAAACTTTGGCAAAGTGCGTAGCGCAAAAGCGATGTGTTAGGATTGTTAGGAGGGTTCGGAAGGAAACGAAGAAGTTCGGAAGAAGTAATTCAGGTAAAAAGTAAAAAATGAGCTGTAAGGAGGGTGGGGTTAGCTTATAGAGAGCTTATAGGAAGATTATACGAATCTTGGACGATTGGTATAGGAAAGGTGTATAAAAAGTTGATTCATAGTATAATACAGCGACACAAAAAACGGTAAAAACAGGGTTTCGAGGCGAAAGAAAGAGGAAGAGGCACTAGGTCTTAGGCTATAGGCACTAGGAGGGAGTGTGACGGGAAAGAGAATTAGCAAATTTGGAAATTAGAAAATTAGAGAATTAGCAGGTTAGGTGTGAGCTGGACGGGCGGGGACGAGCTACACGGAGGATTGTAGCAAAATAGACAATAAAAAACTTTGCCAAAGTTGTAGAACGATAGGTGTTCAGAACCTTTGGCAAAGTGCTATGGTATAAAAAGCAATTTTAAGCTTGTGTTATTTAGAAAAGTGTGGTTACCCGATAATCATTCCGGCGATAGTTGCGGATAACAGAGAGGCTAAAGTACCCCCAAGAACGGCTTTTAAGCCGAATTGAGAGAGTGTTTTACGTTGGTTGGGGGCTAAGGCACCTATACCACCTATTTGAATGCCTATGGAGGCGAAATTGGCAAAACCGCAAAGCATATAGGTAGCCATAATGATAGATTTGTTATACATTAAGTGAGGAGCACTCGTCATATCTTTTAGAGCAGCTAACTGAGTGTAAGCTACAAATTCCGAGGAGGAGAGCTTAATACCGAGCAATTGTCCCATCAGCATAACGTCTTCTTTGGCAATACCAGCGAGCCACATAACGGGTGAGAAAACGGTACCTAAAATCATTTCTAAAGAGAGTCCATTATAAGGAGTATTGCTGGCTATGATATTGTTGAGATGTGTTTGATAACCCACCCAATTAAAGAAATAATTAATCATTGCAATAAAAGCCACAAATACTAAAAGCATAGCCGCTACATTGGCAGCGAGTTTAAGTCCTTCGGTAGTACCATTGGCGATAGCGTCGAGCACATTGGAACCTACATTCTCCATAGACACTTTGGAATCGTTGGAGAATTGCTCGGTTTGAGGGCATAGCATCTTGGAAACTACGATAGCACCGGGGGCAGCCATTACGGAAGCTGCTAAGAGGTGTCGGGCGAAGAGCAAGCGCATTTGGGGGTCGTCGCCACCGAGGTATTGGATATAAGCAGCCATTACGCCTCCTGCTACGGTAGCCATTCCGCCTATCATTACAAGGAGGATTTCGGAGCGAGTCATTTTGGCTAAATAGGCTTTAATCATCAGAGGGGCTTCGGTTTGTCCTAAGAAGATGTTCCCCGTAACCGAAAGACTTTCGGCACCTGAGATATTCAGCAGTTTAGACAATGCCCACGCCATACCACGCACTATTACCTGAATAACACCTAAATAGAACAATAGGGAGGTGAGTGCAGAAAAGAAGATGATGGTGGGGAGCACTTGGAAAGCGAAGATATAGCCTATGCTATTGGTATCGACTAAGTTACCGAGGAGAAAATGACTGCCTGCTCTTGTAAAATCTAATATGAGCACAAAGATACTACCGGCAAAATCGAAGGCGTCTTGTATAAAGCCTACTTTTAGAATACCTATTGCAATGGAGAGTTGTAGGGCTAAGCCTATGCCAATAGTCTTCCAATTAATAGCGCGCCTATTGCTACTGAAAAGATAGGCGATAAACAGGAGGGTAATCATACCTACCACACCACGAGTAAAACTTTCGAGAGAGAAACCTTCGCTAGCGACAGCCTTCATTACTTGTGTAGTGGCGGTTTGTGTAGTAGGAGATTGTGTAGTAGGAGATTGTGTAGCGTCTTGGGCGACACTTATGAGTGGTAAAAGGAAGCTAAGGCTTCCGATGGTTATGTTTTTTTCATTGGTATATAGTTTTAAAAAGTACTATCGCGTTTAGAGATTTCATCTCTGATAAGCGCTGCCATTTCGTAATCTTCATTTTCGATACAGTCATTTAGCATTGTTTTTAGTTCGGGTAAGGCGTATTTAGTATATCTGTTTCGGCTGCTGTCTTCCTCATCAACATTGTCTAACGAAGGGCTTATGGTATTGGAGGGCTCATCGTTGAGCAAAGGGATATAAATGCCGGCTCTTTGAATGATATCTCGATAGGTGTAGATGGGTGCGTTGCAACGCAAGGCAATGGCGATGGCATCGCTGGTACGAGCTTCGATGGTGTATTCTTGACCATTTTGTACACAGAGAATATTGGAGTAGAAAATGCCTTCTTCTAATTTGTAAATCACGACTCTTTTTATTTGTATACTGAAAGTATCGGCGAATATCTTGAAGAGGTCGTGTGTAAGGGGTCGAGGAGGTACAAGGCTCTTCTCTAATTCCAAGGCAATAGATTGCGCTTCAAAGGTACCAATGACGATGGGTAGCTTTAAATCGGTCTCGACCTCGTGCATTATAAGCACAAAGGCATCGTTCTGCGATTGATTGTATGATATCCTTTTTATGAAAAGACGCACTAAATCCATTGGAAGGTTACTAACATAAAATACAAATTAGGGGGTAAAGTTATAACAATTATTTTAACTACAAAAGATTTTTAACATATTTTTTCTTCTTTGTAAAAGAAAAGGCTGTTCAATCTTGTATTGAACAGCCTTCGCATTACATAAGATTTTACTTGTTACATTTGTTTGGTAAGAGTATATTCTTTTACCATTTTAGGTTCTTTACCATCTTCACCTACTTGTACGATATTATCGCCTTTGGTAATATAGAAAGATTTGTGATTATCAGCTTTAGAAACGAGTGTAAAACCTTTATCAGTGTGTTCTACTTTACCTTCTTCTTTAGATTCGAAGTTTTTGCTTGCACAGTTTTCTTGTTTTACATAGGTGTCATCGGCATAGAGATGGATAACGGTAGCCATTCCGCCGCAATCGGCAGCAGGAAGAGTACCTACATAAGTAGCTAACAATTGAGGAGTTACCATTTCTTCTACTTTTTCAGCAGCATTCTCCATCATAGTAGTGGTTTCACTTACTACAGTGTTAGCAGTTTGTGAAGGATTGTTTTGGCAGGAGGCGAGCATAAGCACAGCAACTCCCAATGTTAAGATGTGATTTTTCATAAAATATAATGTTTATTTATTTACTTATTCAAAAAGTGTACCAATACTACAGTAAATTCACTTCCCTTTCCTACTTCGGAAGTAAAATGAATACTACCCCCGTAGGAAAGCACGATGTTTTTCACCATTGCTAATCCCAAGCCACTACCACTGGTTTTGGTAGTGAATTTTGGTTCGAATATCTTTTCTTTATCAACATCGGGGATACCCGTACCATTGTCTTTTACTTTTAGAGTAATATCGGTATCGCTTTTATTAAGGCTCACTTCAATAGAAGGGAAAGGTTCGTTTTCGGTAGCTTGTAGCGCATTTTTCACCAAATTGGTAACTACACGACCGAGCTGGTCTTTATCGAATATACTTATAATCTCATCGTGAGAATGGGTGAAGTGAATTTCATCAGAATTAAAGATATCTAAAGTGCGTTTGATAACAGACACAAAATCGAATTCCTCATCATTTTTAGCAGGCATATTGGTAAGTGCCGAGAAGGCAGTAGAAATATTACTCAATATGTCTATCTGTTGGATAAGAGATTCGCAGAATTCATTAGTTTGTTCAGCGGTTTGAGGCTCTCGAAGGGCTTTGCGTTGATAACTTTGCACGGAGAGACGCATAGGAGTAAGAGGATTTTTGATTTCGTGTGCTACCTGCTTTGCCATATCGCGCCACGCTTGTTCGCGTTCGGATTGCGCCAAAAGGGCTTTGCTGTTCTCAATCTCATCAATCATTCCGTTATAGGCATTTACCAACTCGGTAATCTCGGTAGGGGCAGACTTGAGAAGTATCTTTTCGTTTTGGGAGAGCAAACGAGTTTTCTCTAAGCGACCTTCGATGGTTTTAAGCGATTTGGTAATATATTTAGAGATGAAGTAAGCTACCGTAAGGGCAACTACCAAGAGCGAGAAATACACCATCGCTAAGTTGTACAGCGACCCTTTTAAAGCGCGCTCGTTGAAGGTGTCGTTCTCGAAATAAGGAATATTGAGAATAGCGATAGGCTTAAACTGCAAATCGGTAATATAACTGTAAGAGGTTTGGTAACCACGCCCTGCAAATTCGTGGTGCTCAACAAGACGTTTATTGAGTGTAGCGGAAAGCTGATGCAATACATCAGGAGGAATAAAAAACGCATCTTGGTCGGGCGAGAGAGAGGCTTTGGAGCTTTTTAGCAGAACTCCGTCGAGGTCATAGAGGGCAAAGTTTAGGTTTTGGATATTGGCAATGCTGTAGATATCCTCCCGAAAGATAAGGGGTATATAAGGGGTTTCGACAGGGAAAGTGGTTTGCGAGAATACATATTGTATCTGCATCTTGATTTGGTTTTCCTTGTCGATAAGTCGCTCATCGTGATATTCTAATGCCTGTTTTTTATACTGCCCAATCATTACGAAAGCTAAGATAGCGAAAGCTACTAGCACGAGTAGGGTCATACTGAGGAATATCTGAAAGCGAAGGGTTTTTTTTTTAAACATAGTGTCCCCTTATTACAGGTTATTTTAAGCCTATTACAAAGGCTGCGGGATAAGATTTTTTAATCTCTACAAGTTTCTTCTCAGCCTCTAAACGCGTACGAAAACTACCAAGGCGCACTTTGTAGTTAGGCGACTCGAAAGTGAGCAATACAGGGTATTGTTTGTATTTGCTTTTGGCATCGAGCATTACTTTATTAGCTTCGGTGATATTGCCATTATAGATTTGTACTTGGAAAGCACTCTCGGTACGAGCTATTTCCTTTTTGAGTTCCATAGCATCGGCTATATTCTTTTCCTGACTAATAGTTATTTGTGCATAGGAAGCGCTTGTGAGCAATAGTATTCCAGCTATAAATATGTTTTTCATCATCAATATAAATTTAATTCTTTTGTTTTCTTTGGCGTAAGAACCAATACAATTTACTAAATCCAAAGCCTATGCCAAACAAGGCTATAAAGAAAGTAAATATACCTCCCAATACTTTTAAATTGATAGGTTCACTTTGGGGAACGTAGAGTATTTGTCCGTTAGCAGTACCTATAAGTCCTAAGAGAGTGATAAGCAAACTCACCAAAAAGTGTAGCTCTAAGCGCAGGTCTTTCTCGGGCAACAGCTTTTGAAGACCCCAAGCACCTAATATAATGAAAACTACCACGCTCGCACCTATCCAAAAAGCAATATGCTCAAACGATACCCCTGTATAATAAAAGATAGATTGAGTGAGTACATAGAACAATGCAGGAAAGATAAGCAGGTTAGGATACCACTGCAAAACTTTATGCCAGCGACTTTCTTTACCTTTGAAAAGCGTACGTAGTGAAGTAAAACAATACGCCATACACACAGCAGTTTCTACGGTGAGCAGTACAGTGATATTACCGAGCACTTTGGGGTTGCTGAGCATTGTTTGGAGGGTAACTTGTGACTGCTCTGAGGCAAAATCAGTAGCCAACCATACAAACAAGAAACAAACAGCTGCAAATAACGCCTGTTGCCACAGTTTCCAAAAACTGAGTTTCAGCACTACGTTCAGCATTATAAAGACTGTAAGAATTGCTATTACCATATCACATATCCCTTATCTCTTACTTACATTCTCAGCTACGCCAGCTCACCGACTTTACTTATTACCTCTACTGAGTCTTCTCCGTCGTTTTGTTTCCAGTGTACTACCACACGCTCATCATTGATAGCGTCTACTTGCTTACCACTGTAATCGGGTTGTATGGGAAGATGACGACTAAAGCGCCTATCAATAAGCACTAAGAGTTCTATTTCAGAAGGGCGCCCGAAGCTCTGTATGGCACTGAGAGCAGCGCGAATACTGCGCCCTGTGTAGAGCACATCGTCTATAAATACCACTCTCTTGTTTTCGACGATAAAGTCGATAGCGGTAGAGTTGGCTTCAAGAGGTCTACCTGTGCGCCTAAAATCGTCGCGAAAGAAAGTAATATCTAATAAGCCTAATGGAATATCAGCAATGTGGTATTCGTTAGTGAGTAGTTCTACCAATCGCCCAGCTAAATAAGTGCCACGGGGCTGGATACCGATAAAAACCGTATTCGAGAAATCGTTATGGTTTTCTATCAGCTCACAAGCAAGGCGATGTAGCATTACTTGGAGTTCCTTCTCGCTGAGGATTTGTTTTGTATAGGTATTCATTTGACTTAAAAACTGAGGGTATTTAAGTTGCGTTGAGCATCGGCATTGCCCTCGCTAGCGGCTTTTTGGAAAAAGACTTTGGCGTTTGCTTTGTCGCCCAACATATAGTAGCAAGAGGCGCGATAATTATTCAGTACAGCATCTACGGGCACTCCTAAGCTCTCCATTTCAGCCATATCATTAATAGCCTTTTGGTATTGCTGCGTGTTGTAGTAACTAATAGCACGATACCTGAGCCCGTCTATATGAGCAGGTACTTTCTCCAAGAACTTCGTAAATATAGGAATTGCTTCAGCATAACGTTGCTGCAAATAGAGTTGCATTGCCTGAGTGTAAAGAGGGGCAAACTGTTCTACCTGCATACGCGAGATAATCTTGTTGCGGTTATTAATTATATCTTTATTATCGGGCAAATACACAATGGCACTATCTAAGGTAGCACGAGCATCAGCTATTAAGTTATTTTTCTCTTGCAGATAAGCCAAAGAGTTCCACGCTTGTACCTCACTGCGATTACCGCGAAGAGCGTCTCTATCTACATCTACGTGGAAACGGTTTTTCAGTATAGTTTTCCACTTAGGTTGTGGTTTCTGCACACTGTCTTTCTCCAAGCCTAAATACTGTTTGAGCAAGTGAATCGATTCTTGTTCTTTACCCATATTGTTCAGCGCAAAGGTCTCTAAATTTAGGTTACCGAAGAAATTTGGCTTTATCATTCGGGCTTTATGAGCATATTTATAAATACTATCGTTGTTTTTGTTCTCTTCCATAAAGTATGATACAGCAGTAAAATACTCAGGGCGCGCATCATAAGGGTGGTAATGAATGGAAGCCAATACTTTACGTGCCTCATCGAATTTCTTTTCGTCTATCAAGTAGCGCGCCTTTTCTACATCCACGGGCTCAGCCACTGCCGTGAGATTTGGAATACGAGGATAGTTGCGTATCAGGTAATCCGAAGGTGATTTAGTAGGACGCACCCCTTGTTGCTCTTCTTTTACCATACGTTGTATTTTAGAAGAATCAAAGTACATACGCTCTACTACTACATTCAAAACCATTGCCACCACGGCTACTGATCCTATAAAACCTACAACACTCATTGGCAATTTGCGCTCTTCTGCTTTTTTCTTACTGAAATACAATACTGCCAAGCCTACTGCTATCCCTACATAAATACCAAAGAGGGCTTGTATTTCGGGGCGGTCTTGAGGAAAATTAAAGAATGCATCGAACGAATAAGCAAAGAGTCCAAACAATGGTAAGAAAAACCATTGCTCTTGCTCAGGATTCTTGTTTTTATAAGTGCCTCTTAGGAAATAATAAGCTGTCAAGAGGAAGATAGCCAAGAACGCCAACCCTGCGAAGATTCCCGCTTCGGCGGTGAGCTCCAAAAAGTCGTTGTGGTTCTTATACATATAAATATAATGCGGACTGTAAGAATTCTCATACTGTAAGAAGCGTACCTTCCAGTTACCAATGCCTACGCCCAACAGTGGGTCGTTCGGGATCATATCAGTAGTGGTAATCACCCAAGCAGTTTTACGCAAGTTGTTACTGGTATTCTCTTGGTTAGCTACCTCAGCTAAACGAGCCCCGAAACTGGTGCTTTGTCGCACTTGTTGAGGGTAGAGATAGTTCTGTACAAACGAGAAAATACCAAAAGCAAGAACTACCAAGCCTACGTGCATCAGTACTTTTACGCCCGTTTCACGGCGTTTTAAGATAAAATAGTCGATAGCACCATACGTGATGAAGATAAGCGTTGTAAGAATAGTTGCTAAATAGAAAGCACGGGTACTCATAAAGAAGATTGCCAAAGTACCGACTAAAACACCTATCCCTCCGATGATACGCAAGGTGTTTTTCTGAAAATAAAACAACCAGATAGCAAAAGGTATCTTAATAAACATAGCCGAAGCCAAAATATTCTTGTTAGAATACGAGCCTTTGATATTGTAATCGGCACTAATACCCTTGATGATGCCTTTTACCCCGTCGAGGGTTACCAAAAAGTCATAACACAAAAGAATTGTCATCGCAACTGCCAAATGTACTAAACTCTTTTTGTTGTAAATTACCAAAGCCGATACCATCCAAGCAGCTGAGAAAGCTGTAAATATCTTAAAGAAGTGCAAAATCGCTTCTTCTATATCAATAGCTTTGGTAAACGAGAGCAATGCCAATACCATTATCAGGCAGTAAGCAATCCCTATTTTATTGGTAAAAAAGCCAAACAGTAATTGTGTGCGTTCTCTGAATTCTTTAATAAAAAACACAAGCCCTACTACTATCAAGTTCAGAATAGCAAAGGTGTAAAACTTTGTAGCATTGGAGTCGAATGCCATCCAGTTAGGGGTAAGTACCGTTACATAGCCATAGGCAATGAGCAAGACACTCGCCAAAAGCTTCATACTCGAATTCCCTTCCTCACTCACTGTGGGGGTAGGTTTAATAGGATTCTTGCTGGGTGTTTTCTTCTTGTTGGGTTTCATCTTATGTATTTATATAATTTTTCTTAATTACTTATATCTTGATAGTTACCTCCAATTATAATCAGTCTTTTATACCAGAAATTCTATTGAATATTTGGTGTTCTTTTATTTGTTGTTTGGTGTTAATAATGGCTATGATAATCACTTCTGACAATTCTTCCAAAACAATATAATGAATTCCAAAGTGGAATCTTTTAGTAAAGAAAATACGAACCTCCTCATATTTCTTTGGAGCAACAAAGGGAAAGTCTTTTAATGTTTCTATATAATCTACTATTTCATTATATGCTTCAAAACCTAAATTTTCTCTAAAAACATTGTAATAATCTATAATATCATTTAACTCTTTTTCTGCTCTGGGGTGGAAAATCAAACTAAATGACATACTTCTCTGATATTTTCTTCTTTACTTCTTCAAAAGGAATTCCAATAGAAGGATTCTCTTTTATCTCTATAACTCTTCTATCCAACTCTTTTTTAAGAGAATCAGATAAAAAAGATTGTTCATACTCAAATTCCACTCCCATTTTTTCAAACAAAGAGGTCAATTCAGCTTTTTGTATTTCATTCTTAGGATACACTAATATACACATATTATTTTAATTAACAGTTAATATCTGTAAAAGTCTCTTTCTCTTCTCATTTACCTTTTATCTCTTACCCTTTACCAACTCTTGTGGCTCGCACCTTTTACCTATTTGAATCATCTCATACGCTAGTCCCGTTTGCTTCACTACGTCTTCGGTGCGTTGCGAATGAGTATCGGTGATAAAAAGCTGTCCGAAATGTTTTTGAGTAACTAACTGCACCAACTGTGTTACGCGAGTATCGTCAAGCTTATCAAAAATATCATCTAAAAGCACTATGGGTGTAATCCCTAACGATTGCTTCAACACTTCAAACTGCGATAGCTTTAAGGCTATCAAAAAAGACTTCTGTTGCCCCTGACTGCCATACTTCTTCATCGGGTAGCCCTCAATCTCAAAAAGCAAATCGTCCTTGTGAATACCTGCGGTAGTGTATTGCGCACTGCGGTCTCGCTCAGTATTTTCAGCAAGCTGGGTAGCCAAATCACTTTGGTGCAAACTGCTGTCGTACTGCAAACTCACTCGTTCCTTACCCCCCGAAATATACGCGTACTGCTCGCTAAAGATAGGCAAAAACTCTTTCATAAAAGCTCGCCGTTTCTCATAAATGTGTTGTCCTAAGGGCGCCAACTGCTCGTCGTAAATGTGCAAAGTCTCTAAAGAGAAAACGCCTCCTTCTGCCATTTGTTTCAGTAACGTATTGCGTTGCAAGAGCGTGCGGTTGTAACGCAAAAGCAGTTCTAAGTAAGCCCTATCAGTTTGCGAAATCACACTATCCAAAAACTTACGGCGTGTTTCACTACCTTCTACTATCAAGTCGCGGTCGGAAGGTGAAATGAGCACCATAGGGTATTTACCTATATGGTCAGCCAGACGTTCATAGGCTTTGCCGTTGTGTTTCATTACTTTCTTCTGTCCTTTTTTAAGGCTACACACTATCTGCTCTTCACGTTCCTCTTGCCGAAACTGTCCTTCGATAAGATAAAACTCCTCGCCGTGGCGTACGTTCTGCACTGCCGAAGTAGTAAAGTAGCTCTTAGCCATACCTAAGTGATAAATAGCATCAAGCAGATTCGTTTTCCCTACACCATTATCCCCTACAAAACAGTTGATAGTAGGGCTAAAGGCATACGCTTGTGAGAGTATGTTCTTGTAGTTTACGACCGATATTTGTTTGAGAAACATCATTTGTTAGTGCAAAGGTACGAATAATTTGTGAATTACCAAATTTGTCGATTGAGTAATAAAAAACTTTGCCAAAGGTAATAGTCTGTCGTGCTACGTCCTTTGGCAAAGTTGATACTATAATGCTTCTTGTTAAAATTCTCTTAGAAAATTAATAGCTGTATTCTGTAGTGCTGATAAGTACTTGTGGTGCTTTTTCATCTTTAGGCACTGAGTAAACTTTAATTCGGATTGGATAATCCCCATCATACTGAATATCATAGCGATATACGGTCTTAGTAACATTTTCTGGCTTATTGAGTTCTGCAGTTACAACTGTTTTCTTAATGATATTATTAGGGGTAAGAAGAGTAACAAAGTGGTCGGGAGTAGTTTGTATTATAAAATTCACATACTCAGGATTGATTTTAGCATCATATTCATAGGTTACCTCATAGCTATGAGTGGTAGTAGTGTACTCATCTTTTACCACATTGCCTTTAGCGTCTAAGGTGTAGCTATGCCATTCGTTTGTGTCATCACCGTTTTTGCCATCTTTTCTCACATAAGTGTTTTTGGTAATTCTTACCACATTGGTACTGGGATAATCGAAAGTAGTCGTGATGTAATTCCCGTCGTTGTTGTTGGCGGGCTTATCTTCTTTTTTCACAAGACGTCCGTCTGCTCTGTATTCATAAACTTTCGTAGCGTAAAGAGTTGTTCCTAAGGCTATCGTTTCTTCTTTTTCTAACTTCCCATCAGCTCTATAGGTATAGATGTAGTTATGGAAGTAGGGCTCCTTTGAGTAGTAAGTTCTTCTTTGTAAACGGCCACTGCTATCGTAGTCGTAATCGTGATAAGTCTCATCACCATAAGAAGAATTGCCTCGATAGGTAATTCTTGTTTCTTTTTTAGGACGAGTAGCATCTTGCATCTCATATTTAATAACAGTGCGTTCTGTTCCTACAATAGTAGTAATTTCTTTAGGAAATTTAGCACTAGTACCGTCTTCGTCCTTGTCTTCTTTATTACAAGCTACGAAAGTTGCTGTTGCCATTAAGGCTAAAAATATTTTCTTCATCGTTTAAAAAGTATTTTGTTAATCGGCACAAAAGTACATACTTTTTTGTTCCCCACCAAATATTTCATCATCTTTTTTGTTTTACATATAACACAAACCATTTACCAACCTTCTTGCCTATGCGCTCACACCTAATCTGTTAATTTTCTAATTCCCAAATTTTCTAATTCTCTAATTTCCCAGCCCGTCCAGCTCACACCTAATTTGCTAAATCTCTTTTCTGTCACACTCCCTCCTAGTGCCTAAGGCCTAAGGCCTAGCACCTATTCCTCTTTCTTTCGCCTCGAAACCCTGTTTTTAACATTTTTTGCGTTGTCGTACCACAGTATGAATCAACTACTTATATACCCTTTCTATACCAATCGTCCAAGATTCGTATAAGCTTCCTATAAGCTCTCTATAAGCTAACCCCACCCTCCTTACAGCCATTTTTCACCAAAAATTCCCTCAACCCTCTTCCGAACCTTTCCGATTTTTTTCGTCTCCGTTTACTAATCTATTAAATTTCTCATTCTCACATTTTCACATTTTCTAATTATTAAAAAAGCTATTCACATTTAAAAAAAAGCTATTTATATTAAATCTATGTAAGAGCTTTTTACAGTATTTTTGCCCCGTTAATCAAACATTTAAATAAAATGATTCGCAATTTACTGTATATTACAGCTTTTAATAAAAAAGGTACGTGGCAGAGCGTGTTGTGGGAAATTGTGCATAACGGTTTTATCACAGCTCCGTCGGGCATATTACTCATAATATTATGGGAGCTTTTTAAACCACAACCCAATCTGTCCCTTATCTGGGAAATGGTAGCCCTAATGGGCATCTTACTCCTATTACAGTTCTTCGTTGCCTCGCGCACCCTTGTGTCGTCCAACCTATTAGTATATGGTATTTCCGAAAAAGTACGCATTCGCTTAGGTAATCATATCCAAAAATTCTCATTAGGTTTCTTCAAAAAGCGCGACCCCGGCGAAATAGCTTCAGTGATTATGCAAGATGTCGCCTCGTTTGAGCATATTTTCAGTCACAGTTTTGGCAATTTAGCAGCCGCTCTTTTCGGTACACTTATGCTCTCAGGATTCCTCTTCTATTGCGATTGGCGACTCACCCTTTGTTTGTTCATTGGCATTCTACTGGTAATACCGTTCTTAAAGCTCGGTATTTTTATGGTCGATAAATGGGAACTCAGCAAAGGGCAAGTAAAGGCACGAAACGAAGTATCAGCTAAATTCTTGGAATATGTACAAGGAATACGACACCTAAAATCCTATGGTCTTACAGGTAGTAATTACCGAATGCTCGAAAAGGCTTATGAGAATTTGCGCCAAAAAAGTATCCGCTTAGAAGCTATACCAGGACCATTTGTAATGCTTTCGTTTACTGTTTTGGAAATAGGCTTTGTGTTGATGCTTGCTTTAGGCTTGTACTATCTCACTCACAATACCATTACTATTCCTGTGCTTATCGTTTTTCTAATTTTAGGCTATATTCTGTACAACCCCATCAAAGTAGTATTAGTAGATTATATGATGTTGCGCTATATGAACGAAAGCCTCAGCCGTGTCATTGATGTACTGAAAGAACCCACTATGGAAACCGATAAAAACGAGTTCCCTTCTCACTTTAATATCAATTTTGATAATGTAAGTTTCTCGTATTTAGAAGATAAAACTACACTTAACAATCTTAATTTCAGCATTCCTCAGCACAGTATGGTAGCATTGGTAGGACATTCGGGCTCGGGTAAAACCACTATTGCTTCACTGATTGCGCGTTTTTGGGACGTGAATAATGGAAGAATTACCATTGGTGGAGTAGATATTAGAAATATCCGGCAAGACCGCTTCTATGGACTTATCAGCGAAGTATTCCAAGATGTATACCTATTCGATGATACTATTTACAATAACATCAAAATAGGGAATCCTAATGCTACCGAAAGCCAAATTATAGAGGCTGCCGAAAAAGCACAAGTACTTTCGTTTGCGTGGGAATTACCGCAAGGAATGCACACTCCCGTAGGTGAAGGAGGCAACCATCTCTCTGGCGGACAAAAACAACGTATCAGCATCGCACGTGCTTTGCTGAAAGACGCTCCTATTATCTTGTTAGACGAAGCTACTGCCAGTCTCGACCCCGAAAACGAAATATACATTCAAAAAGCCATTCAGGAACTTGTAAAAAACAAAACAGTAGTGGTGATAGCCCATAAGCTCTCCACCATTAAAAATGCTGATAAAATACTTGTTTTAGAAGAAGGGCATATTGCCGAAGAAGGTACGCACCCCGAACTCTTGGCTAAAAAAGGTATTTATCATCGCCTCTGGACACTCCAACAACAAGCCTCTGGCTGGACAGCAATTAACAATTAACGAACTATGAAAAGATTATTACAAATAGCAGGACAGCGTAAAACCTTACTCTTAGCCTCCTGCACTTTAGCCATTATTCACGCAGTACTGAGCTTGATTCCTTATGCCTTGGTATTCTATATCATACAAGAACTCACACAGCAAATGCCCAATTTTGCTACCGCTCAACAATATGTAATCTACGCCATTGTAATGATAGCCGTGAGTATGGTCGCTTTCTTCTTATCGGGTATTTTATCACATATCGCCGCTTTCAACATTCTTTACGGTCTCAGGAAAACGATTACCGAAAAGGTCGGCGTATTGCCTATGGGCTATCTTTCTAACCGTAATTCAGGAGCTTTTAAGAAGATTATTTCGGACGATGTAGAGCGTATAGAAACCTTTATTGCTCACCAAATCCCCGATTTTGTAAAAGCTATTGCCTTGCCTTTATTCACCTTAGGATATCTGTTCAGTCAAGATTGGCGATTAGCTCTTGCCAGCTGTTTGCCTTTATTGTTGCTACTGCTTATTTTCCCAATAATGTTTGGAGGAAAAAACAAAAATCTCACTCAGCTATATCACCAATCGTTAGAAGAGATGAGCTCAGGTATCGTAGAATACGTACGTGCTATGCCTGTGATGAAAATATTCCAACAATCAGCTGAGAGTTTTGATAAATACGGCAAAAAAGTAAAATCTTTCAACCGTTTTGTAAGCCAGTGGATACGTCATAGCTCACCTCCTTACGCTATCTTTATGAGTTTTGCTAGTAATGCAATGTTGCCTGTTTTGGCATTAGGTCTATATCTTTATTTTCACAATGGGGTAACCCTTGCCACTATGCTCTTTTTCCTCATCATAGGTACAGGCTATATGCGTCCCGTTTTTGCCATTAGCAATATGGCAATGCAACTACAGCTGATAGAACAAGGCGTACAACAGATTGATAAAATTCTCAATCAACCCATTCTTCCCGAAGGACATAATGCACAGATACCTACTCACTATAATATCTGTTTCGACAAGGTTAGCTTTGCTTACGACGGCGAGAACTATGTATTGAACAACGTTAGCTTCACAGCCAAAGAAGGTACAGTTACTGCCTTAGTAGGCCCCTCAGGGGCAGGTAAAAGTACCGTAGGGCAATTGCTCTCTCGTTTTTGGGATTGCCAAGAAGGACGAATTACTATAGGTGGAATTGACATCAAAGAGTTACCCACCGAAAGTTTGATGCAAAAGGTATCATTTGTTTTCCAAGATAGCTTTATGTTTCAACAAACAATGTACGACAATATTCGTATGGGAATGGATAAAACAGAAGAAGAAGTGATAGAGGCTGCCAAAGCAGCTCAAATACACGATTTTATCACGAATCTGCCCAATGGGTACAACACATTTTTCGGTCAGCAAGGGGTACATCTCAGCGGAGGAGAACAACAACGCTTCCAGTTGGCACGTGCTATTCTTAAAAATGCACCAATCCTCATCTTAGACGAAGCTACTGCCTTTGCCGACCCTGAGAACGAGCATAAAATACAGCAGGCTTTCAGTACGCTTATTCGCAACAAAACCGTACTTGTGATAGCACACCGCCTTAGCTCTATCACTACAGCCAACCAGATTATTGTATTCAACAAAGGCGAAATCAACGCTATAGGCACTCATAGTCAGTTATTGCAAGAGAGTGAATTATACGAAAGAATGTGGAATGCTCACAACCGAGCTAAAGAATGGGCTTTATAAGAAGATAAAATAAAAAAAGCACTTACTTATGTAAGTGCTTTTTTTGTTGCTCCCCCTACTGGACTTGAACCAGTGACCCTCTGATTAACAGTCAGATGCTCTAACCAACTGAGCTAAGGAGGAATATTTTCTACTTATGTTTTCCTTAATTGCGGTGCAAAGGTACAACTATTTTTGAAACCTGCAAATTTTTAAGCAGAAAAATATTTAATATTTTTTAGCTGTATTGCTAAGTCGTTTATTTTCAATAATAATATAAAAAGACTTTACCAAAAATTTAATAGCCTCTCGTGCTACGAGTTTTGGTAAAGTCCTTATTACTATTTATGTAACTCGTATTACTTTTGTACAAAGTAGTGATAGAACCACGGAATGGTTTCAATACCTTTTAGGAAGTTGAAAATACCGTAGTGTTCGTTAGGCGAGTGAATAGCATCGCTATCTAAACCAAAGCCTAAGAGAATAGATTTGCTACCTAATTCTTCTTCAAAAAGAGCTACAATAGGGATACTACCACCTGAACGCACAGGTATAGGCTCTTTCCCGAAGCTCGCTTGGCAGGCTTTTACTGCTGCTTGGTAAGCAGGCGTATCGGTAGGGGTTACATAACCTTGTCCGCCGTGGTGCGGAGTTACTTTCACGCGCACACCTGCTGGAGCGATACTCTCAAAGTGTTTGGTGAAGAGCTCGGTTATTTCGTGGTTGTCTTGGTTAGGCACTAAGCGCATTGATATTTTGGCATAAGCCTTACTTGGGATAACCGTTTTAGCTCCTTGTCCGGTATAGCCTCCCCAGATACCATTTACATCAAGGGTAGGACGTATAGAGGCACGCTCGGTAGTGGTATAGCCTTTTTCGCCATATACTTCATCGATATCTAAGGCTTTTTTGTAGGCTTCGAGTGAGAAAGGTGCTTTTGCCATTTCATCTCGTTCAGCTTGTGAGAGCTCTTCTACTTTATCGTAGAAATGCGGAATGGTAATGCGGTTGTTCTCGTCGTGCAAAGAAGCAATCATTTTAGTAAGCACGTTGATAGGGTTCGCTACGGCACCACCATATAAGCCAGAGTGCAAATCGCGGTTGGCACTGGTAACTTCCACTTCCACATAGCTAAGTCCGCGTAAGCCCGTAGTGATAGAAGGTGTATCGTTAGCTAGCATACTAGTATCGGAAATGAGAATAATATCGTTTTTGAGTTTTTCGTGGTTGTTTTTTACAAACCAACTAAGGCTTCCTGAGCCTATTTCTTCCTCGCCTTCAATCATAAACTTCACATTGCAAGGGAGCACGTTGTTTTTCACCATATATTCAAGGGCTTTCACGTGCATAAACATTTGTCCCTTGTCGTCACAAGCCCCACGAGCGAAGATAGCTCCATCGGGGTGAATATCGGTTTTTTTGATAACAGGCTCAAAGGGGTCAGATTCCCAAAGCTCAATAGGGTCGGCGGGTTGTACATCATAGTGCCCGTATACTAAAACAGTAGGCAGGGCAGGGTCGATAGTTTTTTCGCCATAGACGATAGGGTAGCCAGGGGTCTCACATATTTCCACCTTGTCGCAACCAGCCTTCTCTAAGGCATTTTTTACGGCATCGGCAGTGTTAAGCACGTCCTGAGAATAGGCAGCATCAGCACTAATAGAAGGCATTTTAAGCAGTTCTATCAGTTCCGCAATAAAGCGGTCTTTGTTTTCATTGATATAATTTTTTACTGAATCCATATGTCAATTAACAATTTACAATTAATAATTTACAATTCTGCAACCGTAGCAGGGTGTTTTTTTCTTTTTGTGTTATTGTTGTGTGTTTTTAAAAATATGTAGTTATATCCTTTGGTAAAATTATTTGCTAAACAATTCTGAATGAGAACCTAACCTAACTAAAAGTATTCTTTTCCTCTCTTCGTCGTATTGTAACCAAATGATAAGTAAATCAGGTTCTATATGGCATTCCAAATGTCCTTTATAATTTCCTGTGAGGAAATGGGCTTTCATTGATTTAGGTAAGTTATCTACTCCTCCCTCTTCTAATAAAGCAATAGTATCTTCAATCTTTAGAGCTTTGTTTTTATTACTTCTATACTTTTTATAGTCTTTTTTAAATTGTCCAGTATAAGTTATCTCATATACATTTCTGTTAATATTATCCATAACTTAATCATTTAAAGAGGCTATTAATTCTTTTACATTTGTAAAGTATTTTGTGTTAGAATCGTTTATAAGTCTTTCAGCTTCTTCTAAGGCTTTTTGAGTAGTCTCATTTGGAATGTTTTCTCCCCTTCGTAAACGAGGAGTTTCTTCAAAAGTCTCTATTATTTTAAAGTTGAGACTTTCAAGTACAGATTTAGCATTTTTCAATGAAAGTCCTTTGGGTAAGGCAACTGTAATTGTTTCCATATTTTTCTTCTTTTACGCAACAAAGGTACATTATTTTTCTAAAATACCAAAATTTCATCTATAAAAAGCCAAGCATCACCTCCTTTTGGGGGTGTTTTTACGTTTTTGAGGGTGAGCTTGATATAGCGAGCTTCCGTTGGACTAAACTTCAACACAAAATCTTTTAAGGTGGCTTTCCCTCTCACTACACAAGGCTCGTTGTGTGTTGCTACTTCACGGTAGTTTTTACCGTCGTTTGAAAGGGATACCATAAATTTTACGGGAAAGTAAATACCAGATGCTTGGGCATCCATTGCGCCTATACGCACTTCTCTCACCTCAGTAGCTTGCTCCAAATCGAGGGTAAGGGTTACATCGTCGCCTAACCAACCGAGCCATTGCCCATCGTGAAAGTTTTTGGTACCGCGAATGACATTGGTGAGCGTCGCTTCTCCTTGCCCTTGGTAACTCTTGTGATAAAATGGACTGTAACTTACTTTCTTATCTATCGCTTTGTGGAATGTTACCTCGCCAGTGGTAATGGTGTTGGTCGCCTTTCCACTGAAAACAGTTGCTTTAAAGGTAGTACTTCTATTCAGCGCAATAGGCTGGTGGTATTTCGTAGCTTTCTCTATAGGAGTATCTCCCAAAGCGTAGCGAATGTCGGCGTTGGGGACTTCACAGTCTAATTTTAGAAAGATATTCCCCTTTTGGTTTTCAACGGTAGGCACTACTTGGTACATAGAGCGGGCATAGTTCACCTTCATCACGTCCAAGCGCTTCATAAAGGCTTGAGTGCGATTTATAAAGTTGTCCCAATTCTTCAAGTTATCGGTTGTCCAACTGATTTCAGCAAGCGCCAACAATCGCGGAAAGAGCATATATTCCGAATGTTCAGTGCTACCCACGTGTTCTGTCCATAAGTTGGCTTGCGTACCCAAAATATTTTTTTGCAGCGCTGGGCTGAGGTTTTCTTTTTCAAGATTGTAATGGTAAAGGGTTTTGAGCGGTAAGTAACCGCCATTAGCTTGAGGCTCATAGTCGGGAAGACCTTGATAGTTGTCTATATAGCAATCGCTAGTGAGGACAACAGGGTTACCTTGTTCGAGGGCTTTTTTACCTACCTCGATACCGCGCCAATTCATCACCACTGCATTGTTAGCTAAACCCCCGTCCATTATTTCGTCCCAACCTACCAAAGTGCGCCCTTTGGATAGTAAGAAATCATTTATACGCTTGATAAAATAACTCTGTAATTGGTGCACATCTTTTAAATGATGGTCTTTCATACGTGTTTGGCATTTGAGGCATTTTTCCCATTCGGTGTGAGTAGCTTCGTCGCCACCTACGTGAATGTATTTGCTGGGGAAAAGCTCCATCACTTCGGTAAGTACATCTTCCAAGAAAGTGAAAGTCTCTTCTTGCCCCGCACAATAGATATCGGTGATAGGCCACACCGCGCCTGAGGGTACTCCTATGGGGCGTTTGTGACAAGACAGTTCGGGGTAAGCCGCTATGGCACTCATTGCGTGGGCAGGCATTTCTATTTCGGGGATTACCGTAATGCCACGTGCAGAGGCGTAGGCTACAATCTCTTTAATATCTTCTTGGGTATAGAAACCTCCGTATTTTTTAGGAGCTGTCGCAGGATTAGCAAAGGCGTTGGCGGAGTTAGGAGTGCGCTCATTCCATAGTTTATCTTCTTGGTCTACACGCCACGCACCTATTTCGGTAAGTTTAGGATACTTTTTAATTTCGACGCGCCAACCTTCATTGTCTACTAAGTGGAAGTGGAAGGTATTGAGCTTGAGCATTGCCATACGGTCGAGGGTTTTCAGTATATATTCCTTGGGGAAAAAATGGCGAGAAACGTCCAGCATCAATCCGCGCCAAGCGTACTGAGGAGCATCAGTGATGGTAACTGCGGGCACCGCCCAATCAGTCTTCACGGGTGTAGTGCTTTCAAACTCTTTAGGCAGTAGCTGACGCAGCGTTTCGAGGGCGTAAAGTGCCCCGTTGTAACCACCTGCCTTAATGATAATTTCTTTAGGATTTACAGTGAGAGTGTAACCTTCTTTAGGAAGAGATGTATCAGTGTCAATCACTACATAATTAGTCAAGAGAGCTACTTTTTGTACAGAAAACCTAAATCCAGAAGCCTTCTCAAATTGTTCGAGAAAAGAACGCCGAGCTGGCATCAAAGCAGGGTCAATCACAAAAACAGTTTCCTTAGTAAACCGGAAACTACCCCTACCCATAGTGAGCGATTGGGGTCGCGGAATAACATTAAGGTCACTCTCGGTAAAGGCAACCTCTTTGTGAGGAAGTTGGCAAGCAACTACTAAAAGAAATAACAAAAATAGGAGCCTCTTCATAACAATTAAAACTAATTGGGATTATATGAAAATACTATTCTGAAACACTTTTAGTTCCTGTTGGTTTAGTCGATTTCTTAGTTATAAGAGCCTGTGCTAAGCGCTGTTTATTAGCGTTTATAGTGTCATCAAGTAACTTATTAAATAAGGTGGTGAAATTATCAGTTTCAGCAGAAGCATTGATAATGTGATTTGCAAAGACAAACCTTGCCAAATCCTTATAAAGCAAATCGGTTTCTTTTCGCACTTTTTTCACATTGATTACCTTATTGCTAATTTGGTTTTCAGCTCTCACATCTACCAGTTCTTGGTATTTAGCGTTAGCTTCTTTCAAAGGAACTACGGCGTGTGAAATGCCTAAAGTCTTTAAATGTTTAGCGATTTCAGGCTTTTCTAAATCTTTAACCAAAGCATCGATAGCTTGAGACTTCTGCCGGGTAGGCAAAGAGGCAACACCTTTGTAGTTTTTAAACTCTAAATAAAGAATTTGCGCCGAATCTTTCTGGGTTTGTAATGAACTTTTCTTACCTAACCTAAAAGAAGAAAGTAAATAAGAAAGCAATTCATTACGTTGTTTGTCTAACCGATTGATGTTTTCAGACTCTTTACTTGAACGGCTTTGTCGGGAAGCCTCAGTAAGGAGGTCTAAATTCTTTTCAATAGCTGTAATAAGTTCTGGCTTAACGCCTAATTTTTCTACGGTGGTAGTATTCACTAATTTTACTACCCCTTTAATAAACTGAGCATACTCATCGTTATTGAGTTTGCTAACGTTAGGTAATGAGATGTCAATTTTAAAGCTCATAATTTTAATTTTTATTGTTAAAGTTTCATTCGGAAAAAATAAATAATACTTTTGATATATGCAAACTATTTTCGTTTTTTAACATCAATAGCTTATTTATTATTTAGCTACAGGAATAACCTCGCGACAGTAGCTTTTATGTTTTTTACCCTAAAGAATGAGGTAGAAATCGTAGTTTTTGTATTTATTAGCTACAATAATGAGGTAGCGACAGTAGCTATTTTCTTTTTAATCTATATTTGTGTTGTAAATCAACTGTCTTTTACATTAAGTAAGATATGCTACCGCAAATCCTACACAAACACTTAAAAACTTTAGCAGATTAAAACGGTGTCCTTCGGCACTTTCAAATAGAATAACGGTGGATATATGTAAGAAAATACCTATTACAATAGCCGAAAGCTCGGTGTGGTAACTGATAAGGCTTGGTACAGTACTGCTTAAGTAAGTGCCTAATGGCGTCATTAGAGCAAAAAAGAGTAAAAACAGTGCTGTCTTCCACTTGTTTACTCCTGAATTAATAAAAAAGGTGGTAAGCACAATAGCGACGGGCAACTTATGAACAAATATGCCATACACGAGGTCGTGATTATGCCCGTGAGATAGCGGGAAACCTTCTAAAATGGAGTGAATACTAAGGCTGATAAACAGTGAGAGAGGAAAAGCACTATGCTGATGCAGGTGTGGGTGCTGGGTGTGACCGTGTTCGGCTCCGTGCGAAAATAACTCCAAAACAATTTGCAAGAGTACTCCTACTATCACAAATAGCCCTATGTATTTAAAACCGTGTGTTTGCTCATCGTGAGAGTGATATACTTCAGGTATCAGTGCGAATACAGTGAGTGCTAATAGATAAGCGCCACTGAAAGAGAGTAGTAATTTGGTGTATTGCTGTTGGGCAGGTTTAAAAAAGGTAACGAATGAGTAGCCTAATACTACTGCCAGAAAAGGGAGAAGATAATTCATTTTACATTTAATCTCTTACCTGTTTTTTAAAGGTAGCACGGCGAGCAAAGATAACGGGGTCAAAGCTCTTCCAGAGTTGCTGAATAGCAATATTTTCTTCGAGTTCAGGTGTAATCACGCAATGAGTAACCCCATTGCGGGTGAATATATCATAATAATAGTCGAACAACAAGGCGGGAATACCCTTGCTTTGGTATTCGGGGGCTACCCCAATAAGGTAGAACTCCACCGTATCGTGATGTCGTTTGGACTGTAACAAATACCACCAGCCCCAAGGGAAGAGTTTGCCCTTTGCCTTTTGTAATGCTCTAGAGAACGAAGGCATCACTATGGCAAAACATATCAGTTTACCGTCCTTATCTTCAATAAAACGTACATACTCAGGATTGATAAAAGGGATATACTTTTGTTTGAAATACTCGCGCTGACGTTCGCTTATAGGCACGTAGGAGGCTAACTTAGAATAGGTTTCGTTGTAAAGGTCAAACATTGCGTCTACGTGCTTGAGCACTTCTTTAGTAGTAGGCGTATCGATGAACTTTACCCCATAGCGTTTTTTTATGGCTTCAGCTGTTTTCTTAAAAACCTCAGGTTTAGAGTTCTTTACTAGGAATTTCATCTCTACAAAGCCTTTTTCTTTGGTAAAGCCTAATTGCTCTAAATGCCGATTATAATAAGGATAGTTATACCACGTCATCATATTCGAGAGATGGTCGTAACCTTCAGTAAGCAATCCCACTTTGTCCATATTCGAAAAACCTATAGGCCCTTCCATATACTCCAATTGATACTCACGAGCTTTTTCAGCTACTTTATCCAAGAGAACTTGTGTTACTTGAATGTCGTCTATCATATCCAGCCAACCAAAGCGCACTTTCTTTATGTTCTGTTTAAGGTCGTGCTGATTAACAATAGCTACTACGCGCCCTACCATTTTACCTTTTTCATTGTAAGCTCCGTAAAAGAAGGCTTCGGCATTGTCGAATACAGGGTTCTTGGTTTTGTCAAAAGAGGCTACCTCGTCGCTGATGAGAGGCGGCACCCAATAAGGGTTGTTTTTGTATAAAGACAAAGGGAACTTCACAAACTCGGTAAGTTCCTTTTTAGTGGTGAGTTCTTTAATCAGGATCAATGGCATTAGGTCTGTTTCTTTTAGGTTTTTTCTTGCGTTTAATTTTGGTGGTTTCTATTGTTTCATTCAACACCTTCTTGATATAGCTGTTGTGATTATCGATGCGATAAGAAGCCCCGAACAATCCCATATAGCGTTGTGGGGTATCTTTCCAGCCAAAACCCATATCGGCATTGAGTTGTATTTTATCGGAAAGCAAGAAGGCAACGCCAAGACGCGTAATCTGGTCGTTGTAATGCTGGCTGTGAATACCTTGATGCTCTGCAAAGATACTAAACCAACCATTGTCTAAATTATGAGTAACGGTGAACAAATAGCTGTATTCGGTGTTTTTTCCGCTTAAGAACCTATCAATGATACCGTTTGCTACCAACACCACACGGGGGATAGGCTCTGCTTGAAAGATAGCTGCTATTTTAGGAGAGAGTGCTGGTATTGACTCGTAGTAATATCGCTTGTTTGGTAAGAAATTCACCCCTGCATAAAGAGATATAGAAGGTGTGAGATTGCGCCATCTAAAAGAGTTATTAGCCTTCCAACTGTAAATACTTGGCTTCTCGTCTAAAAAAGCAGGTTTAAAGAGCAAATACTTAGCTCCGATAGTATTGTTCACAAAACCAAAGTGCGAAGTTGTACCATTAGATGCAATCGTACGGTCATAAGCAAGAGTACCATTGAGCATCACTTCCAATTCTTCTTTATAAAAGCCATAACGCACTGCATAGTTCACTCCCGTAAAATCCATAGAAGTACCTGTGTATTTGTGGTGGTTGTGTTCATACCAAAAACCTCCTTCGAATTGTAATACTCTCGCTCCTACTGCATAGGCACTTTGTGAAGTACCTGGGAGATTTGAGTTAATAATTTCAGTGTATTGTGCCTTTGCCAAAAATGGGAAAGTACAAAGCATTAGCAAGTATATTTTCTTCATTGTATGTGAAAATTTTGGGCGACAAAGATAGAAAAAAGTTTTTTACTATACAACTTTTATAACCTAAACACGTTCTTCTTCACTTTCAACTCCCCCTTTACGTCGTAAATGATACCGTCTTCTTTTAAGTAATTTCCTATATTCATTTGCAGAAACTCTTGGTGCGCCACGCAAAGCACCACTACATCGTTGTGGGTAGGGAGGTTTTGTGGTTTAGTAGCTACTGTAATGCCATATTCTTCACGAGCGCGCTCGGGGTTTGCCCAGGGGTCGTATACCACTATATGATTAGTAAAGTTTTCGAAGGTGCGGTAGATGTCTACTACTTTCGTATTGCGAGTGTCGCGGCAGTTTTCTTTGAATGTAAAACCTAAGAGCAGGATTCGGCTGTCCTTCACAGGCATACCTTGTAAACACAATCGGTTGATAATCTGATAGGCGATATATCCTCCCATCGAGTCGTTTGTCTTGCGTGCTTCCATCATTAAGCGTGGCGATACGCCGTGCAGTTTAGCTTTCTGTATGAGGTAGTAAGGGTCTACCCCTATACAGTGTCCACCTACCAGACCGGGGCGGAAGGGCAAGAAGTTCCACTTGCTACTCGCTGCATCTATCACCGCATTAGTATCAATCTCTAAAATATTGAATATCTTCGCTATCTCATTCATAAAGGCGATATTCACATCACGCTGAGCGTTTTCTATCACTTTGGCGGCTTCGGCTACTTTTATAGACGGGGCAAGGTAAGTGCCTCCCCTCAGCACTGAATTGTAGAGCGTATCTATTTCCTGTGCTACCTCAGGGGTAGAGCCTGAGGTAATCTTGCAGATAGTCTCCACGGTATGGTGCTTATCACCAGGGTTGATGCGCTCGGGCGAGTAACCCACAAAGAAATCGCGGTTGTATGCAAGCCCCGACGCGCTTTCCAAGATAGGCACACACACCTCTTCCGTCACTCCTGGGTAAACCGTCGATTCGTAAATCACTATATCTCCTTTTTTTAGCAATGCGCCTACTGTTTGGCTCGCCTCGCGCAAGGCGGTAAGGTCGGGTTGCTGATAAAGGTCGATAGGTGTAGGTACTGCCACTATGTACACATTGCAATCCTTAGCGTCCTCAGGGTTCGCAGTACAAATAAGGTGGGTAGCCAAACGCTCTTTAAGGGTTTCACTACCGATTTCGCCCGTAGTGTCAATACCCGTGTTGAGGCTCTCCACTCGCGCCGTATAGGGGTCGTAACCCACTGTGGGATATTTTTTGGCAAACAGACAAGCTAAGGGGAAACCCACATAACCCAGCCCAATAATGCCTATTTTATATGATTTCATCTAAATAATTAACAATTCACAATTAATAATTAACAATCCTTTCCCAAAACTCCGCCTCTTCCGGCTGAGCAGAAAGTTCTCTCCTCTGACCTCCTATTGCCTGAGGCTTATGCCCCAAAGCTTAGTGCCTAAATCATATTATACTGTTTTAGTTTGCGATATAGCGTCCGCTCCGAAATCCCCAAGGCTTTGGCGGTTTCCTTGCGCTTGCCACCGTTGTGTTCTAACGACTTGCGTATCATCTCGCGCTCTTGCTCTTGAAGTGAAAAACGCTCTTCTTCCGCAGCTTCCTCATAGTCGTACACCTCTTCGTGAGATAGGATTTCCTTCTCGGTAGGAGGTACGGGAATAATAGAATAAGCCGGAGAGCTCGCCTCATTCTTGTGTGAATCATTGCCGTAGATGCGGTGAATAAGTCCCTCGTTGTCCTGTTGTACTTGGGCTGAATTGCCGTGTTGTAGCAGTTCAAGAGTAAGCTTTTTCAAGTCGTTGAGGTCAGATTTCATATCGAAAAGCACCTTGTAAAGCAATTCGCGTTCGTTGCTAAAATCACTATCCTGGCGCGCTTGCTGAGGTACAACCTGTGGTAGATTGCTACCCTCATCAGGTAAGTAGGTGCGCAAAATACTCGCTGTAATATCCCTGCGCTGTTCAAGTACCGAAATCTGTTCGGCTACATTGCGCAACTGACGGATATTCCCGCTCCAACGGTAGTTTGTGAGCAGATGTACTGCATCTTCGCTGAGCTTCACAGGAGGCATTTTGTATTTCTCGGCAAAATCTGAAGCAAACTTGCGGAAAAGCAAGTGGATATCCTCTTTGCGTTCGCGCAAAGGAGGCAAATGTATCTCTACTGTGCTGAGTCGGTAGTAAAGGTCTTCGCGAAAACGTCCTTTTTTAATAGCTTCTTGCATTTGCACATTGGTAGCCGCCACAATGCGCACATTCGTCTTCTGCACTACCGACGAACCTACTTTTATGAACTCGCCGTTCTCGAGCACCCGCAAGAGGCGCACTTGGGTAGTGAGGGGCAATTCACCTACCTCGTCTAAGAAGATAGTCCCGCCATCGGCTTCCTCAAAATACCCACTACGGGTAGCGGTAGCTCCCGTAAAAGCGCCTTTTTCGTGACCAAAAAGTTCTGAATCGATAGTTCCTTCGGGGATTGCTCCGCAGTTTACGGCTATGTATTTGCCGTGTTTGCGTAGGGACAGCGAGTGAATGATGCGCGGTATAACCTCTTTTCCCACCCCACTTTCTCCGGTGATGAGTACCGAAATGTCAGTAGTGGCTACTTGTATGGCTTTTTCGATAGCGCGATTCAGCTTAGGGTCGTTGCCAATAATGCTAAATCGCTGTTTTATAGCTTGTATATTTTCCACTTTTTTAGTTGAGAGTTTATGAACGGCAAAGGTACGAATATTTTTTTGAATTTATGTCAGTTCGATATAACAAAATGCTATTTTTCAATCGCTTTTTCTACGCCTTTCTGCCACCACACTCCCACTAAACTCCTCCAACAAATTTGCTAATTTCCCAATTTGCTAATTCTCTTTCCCGTCGCTACATTCGCCCTTTTCCGTCGCCATATTCCCCCTTCGAAGGGGGCTAGGGGGATGTTATCTCATAGTGCCTATGTGTCATAATACTTTGCCAAAGTTTTTGCCTGTGCGACTCGCACTATCTTTCCGCCACCACACTCCCACTAAACTCCTCCCGCAAATTTGCTAATTTCCCAATTTGCTAATTCTCTTTCCCGTCGCCATATTCCCCCTTTGAAGGGGGCTAGGGGGATGTTATCTCCTAGTGCCTATGCCCTAAGGCCTAGTGCCTCTTCCTCTTTCTTTCGCCTCGAAATCTCGTTTTTACCGTTTTTAGCCTTGTTGTATTATACTATTAATCAACTGTTTATATACCCTTTCTATACCAATCGTCCAAGATTCGTATAAGCTTCCTATAAGCTCTCTATAAGCTAACCCCACCCTTCTCACAGCCTTTTTTCACCAAAACCCCTCTCAACTCTCTTCCGAACTTTTCCGTTTCCTTCCGAACACTCCTAACAGTCCCAACACATCGCTTTTTCATCTCAAACTTTGCCAAAGTTGAATAAACTAACAAACCCTCCGCTAGTGCGATTCTTGTAGCCTCCTCCTCATTCTCTCATTCTCCCATTTTCTCATTTCCAAATTCTCTCATTTCCCCACCCTCTTGTCACTTTTTCGTCGCATTCCTAGTGCCTATGGCCTAAGGCCTCGCACTTTTCTCATTTTCTCATTTTCTAATTTTTCTCATTTCCACATTTTCTTTATCTTTGCAAAAAAATATGTTTTTAATGAAGAAATATATCATCACTTTATCGCTTTTGTGCCTCGCAATGGCTTGCAAAAGCCCCTCAACCGGACAAATAATCCCCCAAGAGGAGATTACTAATCAAATGTATTTCACCTCCAAACCCATTGTTTCTGCTCATCGGGGTGGGGGAGGAGAGCAACTTAAAGGCTATCCCGAAAACTGTTTGGAAAGCATTCAATACCTTTCCAAGAAAGGAATACACAGCTTTGAGATAGATATCTTCGAGAGTGCCGACGGCGATTTGCTCTTGATGCACGACGATAAGTTAGGACGTACCGCCACAGGTCAAGGAGTCGTATCAGTCCTTACTACCGCACAGTTGCGCACTGAAAAACTCAAAGATGAGTTTGGCAATGTAACTGCTTTTCAGATTCCGTTTTTAAAAGATGTACTTTCGTGGTGTAAAACCCATAAGGGGTACTTAATGTTAGATTTTAAAAAGGGTATTTCTTATCAAAAGGTGGTAGATTTAGTGCGCGAAGAGAAAATGGAAGCGCAAGTGGTGCTTATCAGTTATAATACTGCACAAGCCGAAGCCTTGCATAAGGTAGCTCCTGAGATGCTCCTTTCGGTGAGCGCCCGCAATGAAGACGAACTGAACCGTATTTTGCAAACAGGTATTCCTAAACAGAAGTTGTTGGCTTTCACCGGTATTCGTTTAGCTCCTGATCAGCTGTACGAGCGTTTAAACCAACTAAAAATACCTGCCATATTAGGTACATTAGGTAACTTAGATAAGCGTGCTGCTACCAAAGGCGACCATCTATATACCGAGTGGGCAAAGAAAGGTATACAAGTTTTTTCTACCGATAGACCTTTGGCATTCAAGTAAAAAATAAGAGGTAAGAAACTTACTTCTTACCTCTTATTTTATCTAAAATAAATCGTTTTCGCTAATACTCTTGTCGTGTTTAGTATAAGCAGTAGGGCGTTTGGCAAAGAAGTCGTCAAGCTCATTGCTAAACACTTCCTCCTCAAACCACATCATCGGTTTAGCTTCCTCTCCCGAAATACCAAAAGGCTTTCCTAATCCCAATTGTGTAAGCGAGTCGTCCAAACGATAACGCATATAGTTCGACAAGTCTTTTTTGCTAAAGAACTCCAATTCACCTTGTTCAAAAATCCAGTCTAGCATCTTGTCTTCCAAAGTGATATAACTACGGATAAAAGTAGTCGCATCTTCTTCGGCTTTAGCTTTCATTTCTGGATTTTCTTCAAATATCTTTTTGAGAATATAAATACCTGCATTGGCGTGTAACTGTTCGTCTACCGATGTCCACGCAATAATATTCGCTACGTTTTTCAAGAACCCTTTAAAACGTGTAAATGAAAGAATAGTAGCAAACTGACTGAACAACGAAGCATTCTCAATAATCAATGTGAAAAACAGAATCCGCTCCATAGCGTTCTCACGATTTTTAGCCAAGTATTCTTTTAATACATTACTACGTTCTTTAAAAACAGGTACCTCCAATAAGTTTTCAAACTCGTTGTTGTAACCCAAAACCTCCAATAAGCGTGCGTAAGCCTCGCTGTGGCGGAACTCACATTCGGCAAAAGTAGCTCCTAATCCGTTGAATTCAGGTTTAGGGAAGAGGTCATAGAGGTCTCCCCAGAAAGTCTTTACTGATACTTCCACTTGGGCGATACCTAATAGGGCGCGTTTCACTGCCTCTTTTTCTACAGGTGTTAACTCCGATTTAAAATCCTGAATATCGGCAGTAAACTCCACTTCTGAGTGTACCCAAAACGATTTGTGCATAGCGTTCACAAACTCCATAACCTCAGGATATTCAAAAGGTTTGTAGTTCTCGCGTTTGTCAAAAATTCCCATAATGATAAATGTTTTTTTATGAATGTTTTAATGATGTTTTACAGAGCGCAAAGATAATAAAAATACTATAAACTCCAATAATTTTTCTAATTTGCTAATTCCCACATTCCCTAATTTTCTAATTTTCTCATTCTCTAATTTTCTTCACCTTACCTTTGCTCTTCAAAAAATCTTTTATTTTCACTAATTTTACCTTTTACCTTTTATCTTTTACCTTTTATCTAAATTCCTCCTGTTGATAACTCTGTTAATAACCTGTTAATTTAAATTGATAACTATTTTTTTGTCAATAATAAATTTATTCGTACTTTTGCCTCGTCAAACAATGATTAAACATTTATAGAACTATGGAAGAATTTGTAAAATTAGTAGAACACATTTTGTATATGGAGAATTTCAACACTGCAATTACTCCTGATTTAAAACAAAAGTTTATAGAGCTTAACAGAACTTATGGCAATAATGTGCCCGATAAGTATAAAGCAGATGTAAACAGATTATATAATAGCTTTCGCGATAAACAAAGCGTAGAGGTAGATAGTAACGCTTACGCTGTTAGCTAATAGTAAATGAATGTTTTAGTAACTGGAGGTAGTGGGCAATTAGGTTCTGAAATTCAGGCTAATCCTCACAAGAAAAGTTGCTACTATTTCACGGATATAAATAGCTTGGACATCTGTGATGTCCAAGCTATTCGTGCTTTTGTGCAACTTAATAATATTGATGTCATTGTCAATTGTGCAGCTTATACCAATGTAGATAAAGCCGAAGACGACTCAGCTCTCGCAACTCTTATCAACCATACAGCTGTCGAGAATTTAGCAACTGTTTGTAAAGAACACAACTTGCCTCTTATTCATATTTCCACCGATTATGTATTCGGAGGAAGTAAAAACACTCCTTATACCGAAACCGACCCAACCACACCTCTTGGGGTGTATGGGCGTACTAAATTAGCAGGCGAACAAGTAATACAACAAGCAGGTATTGAACATCTCATTATCCGTACAGCGTGGTTGTACTCATTGCGTTTCGGTCATAACTTTGTAAAGACTATTCAGCGTCTCAGTGCCGAACGTACTGAACTAAAAGTAGTATTCGACCAAGTAGGTACCCCTACCAACGCTTCTGATTTAGCCGATTTTATTGTGCAAGCAGTCGAAAATCTTTGGTATAAAGGCAAACGTGAGGTATATCACTTCTCTAACGAAGGGGTTTGCTCGTGGTATGACTTTGCAGTAACTATTGTAGCGCAATCGGGTAATAATTGTAAAGTATTGCCCTGTCGTTCCGATGAGTTTCCAAGCAAAGTAACGCGCCCTGCCTACTCAGTGTTAGATAAAACCAAGCTAAAAAAAGACTTTAATTATCCAATTCCTCATTGGAGGCATAGTTTTTGCAGTGATAAATGAGAAATAAATGCTAAATTATATGAAAAAAGAAATCTCAAAGAGCCCCTTTAAAGTAGGTGATATTGTAGAAGTATCACCTGATTTAACTATGTTAAAAGATTGGATAACAGGTACTGTTATTAAAATCTTTAAAAATCCGTTTATAGGAGATGAAATAGCTATCAAAGATAATCAAGGACGTATCTTCTTCGGTGTAAAAGATTACTTCAAAACCTCTAAATCTTAGGTTATGTATGCTATAGCTTTTGATATGAATATATCATCTTTAGAAAAGCATTATGGGAAACCGTATAATAATGCTTATTATGAGATAGCTTCAGAACTTGAAAAATATAACTTTTACAGAATACAAGGGAGTACCTATGTAACCGATAATAAGGATATGGGCAATTTAATGTTAGCCATAGATGCCCTTGCTTATATTGAATGGTTTGCTAATGCTGTTAGAGATATAAGAGTATTCAGAATTGAGGACTGGAGTGATTTAACTCAAGTAGTAAAAATAAAATCCACTAAAAAAACATTTATTAATTAGATATGGGACTTATAATAACCATTGCAATCATAGTGATTCTAGTATTTTGGTACATTAGTGCCAACAACAAACTCGTGGCATTAGCCAATAATCGTGAGAACGCCTTTGCTGATATCGATGTGCAACTCAAGCAACGTCACGACCTTATTCCTCAACTCGTAGCAGCTGTAAAAGGCTATATGACTCACGAGTCCGATGTGCTCACCAAAATCACTCAAGCGCGCAGTCGTGCTATGAGCGCTACTGATATAAACGATAAGATTGCAGCTGAGAAAGAACTTTCTTCTGCTATGGGCGCTTTCAATATCCAAGTAGAAGCTTATCCTGATTTGAAAGCGAATACTAACTTTATGCACCTCCAACAAGAAATTGCCGATATAGAAAATAAATTGGCGTCAGTGCGTCGCTTCTTCAACTCTACTACCAAAGAGCTGAATACCGCCATCCAATCGATACCTACTAACATCGTAGCAGGTTTCAAGAAAATGACTCCACAACCTTTCTTCGATTTGGGTACAGAACAACGCCAGCAGTTGGATAAAGCTCCAGAGATTTCGTTTAGCTAATCGAATGCATAGAAGATATATAAAGGAGATGTTTTATAGCGTCTCCTTTATTTGTTTTTTTGAACATTGTTTGGTATTCTCATATAAAACTAATATCTTTGCCACTCCTATCTTTGCAAGTAAAGAAAAATTGGTAATAATTAAAACCTAAATTATGCAATATCTTGGTATCCGACAACAAATCGCACGAAATAACACCAAGTCTGTTCTGTATTTATTAGCCTTCCCCTTGCTAATCCTTGCGGGAACCTATGCGGTATTGTATATGCTTAACGACCAAGATATAGAGGCTGTGAATGCTCAATTCCTTTCAGTAGTCCCTGTGGTGCTGATAGGGGTAGCTATATGGTTTGTAATCTCCTACTTCTTCAATACCCAAATGATACAAACCGCCACTCACTCTCGTCCCTTAGAACGCCGTGAGAATATGCGGGTGTATAATCTCACCGAGAACCTTTGTATGAGTGTCGGAATGCCTATGCCCAAGCTCTATATTATAGAAAGCGATGCGCTCAATGCTTTTGCTTCCGGTATCAACCAAAAAACCTTTGCCGTCACCCTCACACGTGGTATTATCAACACGCTTAACGACGACGAACTCGAAGGGGTGATAGCTCACGAACTTACCCATATCCGCAATCGCGATGTTCGTTTGCTTATTATTACCATTGTGTTTGTAGGTATTTTTGCCACGATTGCCAATATCGCTTTCCGCACGATGCTCAATAGTCAGTTGTATTCTTCACGCAATAGGCGAAACGAAAAGGGTGGGGGAGGAGCTGTTGTGCTGGTAGTCTTATTGGTAGCAGGGGTTGTCTATTTCTTTTCAATACTCTTTAAGTTGGCACTTTCTCGCAGTCGCGAATATATGGCTGATGCAGGAGCTGTTGAAATGACCCATAAGTCTTTGGCATTAGCCAATGCCTTAAAGAAAATCTCAGGGCACTCCACCATCGAAGGTGTCGATAACGACGAAGTAAAAGAACTCTTCATCGACTATAAAGCCGAAGGCTTTTTTGCAATGTTCGCCACCCACCCACCTATTCGCAAACGCATACAAGTATTAGAGCAATTTTAAAGACTTATTTTAGCTCAAATCAACTAAAACATTCTTGCGCATAAGCTTCCCTTCTACAACTCCCCTTGATTCTTTCAGTAAACGTACCTCCCCTATGTATCAATCATAGAAGTTTCCTTCATTCATTCTTCGTCTTTTGTTTGTCTTTCCTTCATTCTAGACCCACTGTAGAGCCACTGTAGAGCCACTGTAGAGCCACTGTAGAGCCACTGTAGAGCCACTGTAGAGCCACTTATCCTTCGTTTAAACCTTATTACTTGTCCGTATGCCCCACACTTGTTCGTGCGGTTCGCATCGTATTTTTGTTTACTTTTACATCATAAAGCTTTGCCAAATCCTAATTAGCTAATTATTCACGTAAGCTAAAAAAATAGCAATAAAGTTAAAACATATTATTTAGAAAATACATCTGATATTCAAATGTTTATATTTACAATTAAAATATTTTCGTAAAAAAAGTGCTAAAAATTTTGTTGATAAAAAAAAATGTTATACTTTTGCGCTCTGTAAAAAGATAGACGCCGGCATAGCTCAGTTGGCCAGAGCACGTGATTTGTAATCTCGGGGTCGTGGGTTCGAATCCCTCTGCCGGCTCAAAAAAAGTACATATTTTAATAGTTCGAATATTCGGGGGAGATACTCAAGCGGCCAACGAGGGCAGACTGTAAATCTGCTGGTTTTACCTTCACAGGTTCGAATCCTGTTCTCCCCACTGTCATATTTTTATTTTTTTGCGGGAGTAGCTCAGTTGGTAGAGCGTCAGCCTTCCAAGCTGAATGTCGCGAGTTCGAACCTCGTCTCCCGCTCTTTTTTTGTATGCTGATGTAGCTCAGGGGTAGAGCACTTCCTTGGTAAGGAAGAGGTCACGAGTTCAAATCTCGTCATCAGCTCTCACGTATTTTGTACACACATCAAACACTCATTTATATAACTAAGATTTAAAATTTATTTAAAAATGGCAAAAGAAACATTTGATCGTTCCAAACCCCACTTGAATATTGGTACTATTGGACACGTGGATCACGGTAAAACAACTTTGACAGCCGCTATTACTAAAGTATTAGCCGACGCTGGTCTTTCAGAAGTTCGTAGCTTCGATTCAATCGACAACGCTCCAGAAGAAAAAGAACGTGGTATTACCATTAATACCTCTCACGTAGAATACCAAACAGCTACTCGTCACTACGCACACGTAGACTGTCCTGGCCACGCCGACTACGTAAAGAATATGATTACAGGTGCTGCCCAAATGGACGGTGCTATCCTCGTAGTTGCTGCTACCGACGGACCTATGCCTCAAACTCGTGAGCACATCCTCCTCGGTCGCCAAGTAGGTATTCCTCGTATCGTTGTGTTTATGAACAAAGTAGATATGGTAGACGACCCAGAATTGTTGGAACTCGTAGAACTCGAAATGCGTGAGCTTTTGAGCTCTTACCAATACGATGGCGATAACACTCCTATCATTCAAGGTTCAGCGCTTGGAGCTCTTAACGGTGAGAAAAAATGGGTTGATAGCGTTCTTGCCCTTATGGACGCTGTTGATAAATGGATCGAACTTCCAACTCGTGACATCGATAAACCATTCTTGATGCCTATTGAAGACGTGTTCACTATCACCGGTCGTGGTACCGTTGCTACTGGTCGTATCGAAACTGGTGAAGCTAAAACAGGTGATGCAGTTGAAATCATCGGTATGGGTGCTGAAAAATTGACCTCTACTATTACTGGGGTTGAAATGTTCCGCAAAATCCTCGACCGTGGTGAAGCTGGTGACAACGTAGGTTTGTTGCTTCGTGGTATCGACAAAAAAGACATCAAACGTGGTATGGTAATCTGCAAACCAGGTTCTGTAACTCCACACGCTAAATTCAAAGCTGAGGTGTATATTCTTTCTAAAGAAGAAGGTGGTCGTCACACTCCATTCCACAACAACTACCGTCCTCAGTTCTACGTACGTACTACCGACGTAACCGGTACTATCCACTTGCAACCAGGTGTTGATATGGTTATGCCAGGTGATAACGTAACTATCGAAGTAGAATTGTTGCAACCTATCGCATTGAACGTAGGTCTTCGTTTCGCTATCCGCGAAGGTGGTCGTACCGTAGGTGCTGGTCAAGTAACTGAAATTCTTGACTAATTAGCTAAGAAGGTTAGGTTAAATATTATTTAATACAAAAAAGTTTTGAGCATAAAAACTCAAAACTTTTTTAAAATACGGGTGTAGTTCAAGGGTAGAATAGCGGTCTCCAAAACCGTTGATGGGGGTTCGAATCCCTCCACCCGTGCTTAACATTGCTAAAGTTACAAACTTTGGCAATGTTTTTTTTGTTTTTATCTTCTAAAAATCATATCTTTGTATCACATTATTTTTTATCTTTTACCTGAATATACTTCATATTTTTGATGATAAATAAAAAAGTTGTACCTTTGTGGTGTCAAACCAAAAACAGTATTACCCAATGAAACCTTTTTACTTCTTTTTCGTATTGTTGTGGACTTTCATCAGTTGTGGAAAGTCCGGTAACCAGCAAGACAACCGCCTTTACGAGAATTGGAAATACGTAGGCTATCGCGATAAAGCTTTAAAATTCCACTCGTCCTCTTCGTATGTAGCCGATTGCAAGTCGTGTTATACCGTCCATTTTAAAAACGACGACTTTTTTGATATTCAAAAATGTAGTAATAAAGGGGGAGGCAAATATCAAATAGATGTACAACGACATCAACTCTTCTCTCAAGGCTACGGACTTACAAAGATTTACGACCCAATGTGCCCTGATGAGGAGGGTTTTTTCATTAGCGGTAATTACCGTTTTATAGGCGATACACTTGCCATTTCACCTAACGACACGCTTACTTCACTCTTTGTAAAAGCAACTACATACATCCCCCACGTAGATCCTCCGCGTTACTACAAACGAGGTGTCCTTAACCTAGCACCACAAGGTAGTTATGATTGTTCTGCTGTGAGCCACACCCTTGTTTTAGAAGATAACAGCGGTACTCTATCAATTTCCTACGATCAAATACTCGACCTGAGTAGTTACGAAGGAAAACCCGTAAGTATTTGGGGATATTTTACCCCCAAGTTTAAAAACTGTCCCCAAACATTTCACATAGAACGAATTACAAAACTATATTAAAATGAAACCTCTTTATTTTTTCTTCTGTATGCTCCTCGTTATGAGTTGTAGCAAAAGTTCCGATGATAATAACGCTTTTGCTTTTACGCCTCTACTCAATAGTTATACGGGTTCTACATCCTCTATTACTCACCAGCAAGAAATTATTCATAGTGAAATCGAATTACAAGATATTGCTAAAAAAAGGGGTATAGAACACAAAATAGCCAAACTCCCTAAAATTAATTTCAATACTGAACAGTTGGTACTCATTTGGGGAGGCATCAAAGGTTCGACACCATCGCAAATAGAGGTAATCTCGGCTATAGAATACGATGACTACATAGAAATCATCACCGAAAGCAAAGTAACAGGAGATGCCTTGGCACTTAGTCGTCCTTTTTGTATTATTAAAACGACTAAAACACATAAGAAAATGGTGATTAAGAGTAATATCTCTACTAGTGGAATTATAGATTCTTAAAACAATTTCCTTAAAACATTTGTTTTTTAATGACAGGTTTAATACCTTTGCGGGGTAGTTTATTAGGCATCAGACGTTAGAGTTTTTTCAGAAACTCTCCGAGCTTCTCCGAAAATTCAGACACTCCTAAACAACTTTACTCAAGAATTTCAACTAAATATCAATCAACAAGAAGTAAAGGTATCATCTCTTACCTCTTATCTCTTACCTAAACAAAATGGAAAGTAAATTTAACATAGGACAACGCGTGTGGGTTTCTCCTCAACTCACAGGGAAACCCGATTGGGTAGAAGCTACCATTACCGAAATAGAACAAAATCCTTTTATAGGAATTGTCATTGAAGTAAAGACGGACAATGGCGAATTATTCTTTGAAAAAGAAGATATGTTTAAACCTGTTGAAGAGGAAGAATTATGCACACTATAGCTTTTGACTTAATAGTTTCTGAGCTAAAGAAACATTATAAAGATCCATATCACAACGCTTATGCTGAAATTAGAAAAGTACTTAAGCAAAATGATTTTTATTGGATACAAGGGAGTACTTATGCTACTGAAGGCGATTTGCGAACCCTTTTTCGTGCTATACAAAGCCTAAAAAATATCAAATGGTTTTGCTTTTCAGTAAGAGATATTCGCGCTTTCAAAATAGAAGACTACTCCGATTTCACTCAAGAATTTCAACTAAATATCAATTAACAAGAGTTAAAATGTAAAAGGTATAATTTCTTACCTCTTATCTCTTACCTCTTAACTAAACAAAATGGAAAGAATAGCAAGTTTTTGTATTGACCACCTCAAACTGGAGCGTGGCATTTATGTATCGCGTAAAGACTATGTAGGCAACGAAGTGCTTACCTCTTTCGATATCCGTATGAAGCTCCCTTACCGTGAGCCCGTACTCGGTAGTCCCGAAACGCATACTATCGAGCACCTCGCTGCTACTTGGTTGCGCAACAACCCCGAGTGGAAAGACAAAATTATCTACTGGGGGCCTATGGGCTGTATGACCGGTAATTACCTCATTCTTGCTGGCGACTATACCTCTAAAGATATAGCCCCCTTGATTACCGAACTCTTTGAGTATATCGCTAATTTTGAAGGTGATATCCCTGGTGCATCGGCTTTAGAATGCGGCAATTTCTACAACAACAACCTCCCTTTTGCTAAATACGAAGCTAAAAAATACTTAGAGGAAACCTTGTATCACCTCACCGATAAAAATCTGAATTATCCCAAGTAAAATATGAATATAATGATTTTACAAGAACCCACTTTTCTAACTGATAGACAAGGCAATACACTCTCGGCAGTTGTTCCTATTGAACAATACAACGAGCTTTTGAGAATTGCTGAATTATATGAAGAGTTAGAAGACTTACAACTCTATTACGAATCTAAAGCCGACCCAACTCCTGCTGAGCCTGCTGATATAGTATTTAAAAGAATAGAAGCTCGCCGTAATCAAAATGAAAACTAAAACCAAAACAGAAAAAGAATATACTGTTGTATTGAAGAAAAAAGCAGAGAAGTTTTTAGATGGACTTTCTGAACCTAATTATTCTGCTGTTAAGACTGCTATTCTCTCTTTGGCTTACAATCCAAGACCTTTTGGTTATATCAAACTATCAGGTTCTGATGCCTATAGAATAAGAGTAGGAAACTATAGAATTATCTATGACATTTTTGATGAAATACTCACTGTAGAAGTTGTCAATATAGGTCATAGAAAAGAGATTTACAAAAATTCAAAACTATAAACAATGAATACACCTGAAAAATTATCCCTCTTGCGCTCTAAAATGCAAGAAAACCACATCGACGCTTTTGTGGTATTCAGCGCCGACCCTCACCTTAGTGAATACCTACCCAAAGAATGGCTCGAACGCGCTTGGCTCTCTGGATTTACAGGCTCTGCGGGTTTTGTAGTCGTTACTAAAGATAAAGCCGGCTTGTGGACGGACTCTCGTTACTTTGTACAATCGGCGATTGAGCTCAAAGGCTCTGGCATCGACCTCTTCAAAGACGGTGTAGAAGGTACCCCCGATTATGCCGATTGGCTCGTATCAGTACTTCCCGCTGGGGCTACTGTAGCACTCAACGCCTTGGCGACCTCTCACATCGCTTGGGAAAAACTACAAGCTACTTTAGCCGCTCAAAACATCAAATTGGTACATAAACCTCTCATCGACCTTATCTGGACGAACCGCGAAAAAGACCCTCTTCATCACATTTTCGTACACCCCGATAAATGGGCAGGACAAACCGTAGCCGAGAAACTCACCGCTATTCGCAAAGCAATGGCTACCCACCGCACTACCTTGCACCTTATCACTGCCTTAGACGATGTAGCTTGGACACTCAACCTCCGCGGTAGCGATGTGGCTTACAACCCTGTATTCCTCGGTTATATTGCTCTATCCGATAAAGAAGCGACCCTTTTTGTAGATAAAGCTAAACTCACCCCTGAGGTAGAAGCTCATTTGGCAGCAGCCAAAGTAAGCGTGCGTCCTTATGATGAGTTTTACAACTATTTGGCTACCGTAAAAGGACAAAATATACTCCTCGCCCCTAATACCAATCAGGCGATATTCGAAGCTCTTCAAAAGGACAATAAACTCGTGCAAGCTCCCGCCCCTGGCAACTTGATGAAAGCCGTAAAGAATGCTACCGAGCTCGAAGGTTTCCGTACTGTAATGGTACGCGATGGGGTAGCAATGGTGAAGTTCCTCTACTGGCTCACCCACCAAGTAGGCAAAGAACCAATGACCGAATACAGCATTGGCAAGAAGCTACGCGACTTCCGCGCCGAAGGCAAGAACTTCGTAGGTGAAAGTTTTGGCAGTATCATTGGTTACCAAGACAATGGCGCCATTGTGCACTATTCAGCTCCTGAACACGGCAGTAAAGAGGTACATCCCGAAGGTAGTGTTTTGGTAGACTCTGGCGGACAGTATCTTGAAGGTACTACCGATATCACTCGTACCATTCCATTAGGCAAAGTAAGTCAGCAGTTTATAGACGACAGTACCCTTGTACTCAAAGGAATGATACAACTCGCAATGGTACAATTCCCTAAAGGCACCCGCGGCGTACAACTCGATGCTTATGCGCGTATGGCACTTTGGAAAAACCACAAGGACTACGGTCACGGTACTGGTCACGGGGTAGGTAGCTTTATGAACGTACACGAAGGACCTCAAAATATCCGCAAAGACCTCAACCCACAAGTACTATTAGCAGGTATGGTATGCTCCGACGAACCTGGGGTATATCTCGAAAATCAATACGGTATTCGTCACGAGAACCTCATTACGGTGCGTGAAGTAGTTACCAATGAGTTTGGTACCTTCTACGATTTCGAGACCCTCACCCTTTGCCCGTTTATGCCCTCAAGCATCAATGTGAGTCTACTCACCGATGTAGAGCGTAAATGGCTTAATGCCTACCACAAAACCTGTGAAGAAAAACTCGCTCCCCTTTTGGAAGGAGAAGTAAAAGAATGGTTCTTAACTCTTGTAAAACCCTTGTAGTTTAGCTTCTATTTGTTTTTAAATATACTGAAGGAAGGCTATCCAAAGCTCTATTTGGGTAGCCTTTTTTAATTATTACGCTTGCCAATTGTTTATTATTTTGTACTTTTGAGCCCAAAATATAATAAGATGTCTGTAGAAGTTCAACAACTAACAAAAATATACGGACAGCAAGTGGCTGTCAATGCTATCAGTTTTCAACTTGAAAAAGGTGAAATTACCGGATTTTTAGGGCCTAATGGAGCAGGTAAATCTACTACTATGAAAATGATTACAGGAGCGCTTACCCCTACTGATGGAACAATAACAGTAAATGGCATTGATATACTAAAAAATCCTATTGAAGCACAGAGAACAATAGGGTATTTACCTGAACACAATCCGTTGTATACCGAAATGTACGTGCGAGAATATCTGCGCTTTATGGCTGAACTATACCCCAAAGTCCCCTCCGATAGAATTGAAGAGGTAATTGCTCTTACAGGGCTTTCTTCTGAAAGCAATAAGAAAATAGAGGCACTCTCCAAAGGCTATCGCCAGCGTGTAGGCTTGGCTTCTGCGCTTATTCACGACCCCGAAATTCTTATACTCGATGAACCTACCACAGGGCTCGACCCCAATCAGCTGGTAGAAATACGCCATATTATCAAAGAGTTAGGTAAGCGTAAAACAGTGTTGCTATCTTCTCATATTATGCAAGAAATTCAAGCTTTGGCTGACCGTGTGATTGTATTGCATAAAGGTAACATTGTGTTAGATAAGAAAATGGCCGAACTGCAAAACAAAGAACAAATTATAGAAGTAGCTTTTGATTTTCGTGTCGAAGAACGCCTCTTACGCGCTTTGCCTAACATAGTATCAGTGCATAATGTCTATGATTTTCTATATCAGTTACAGTTCGATACCTCAGAAGATATGCGCCCCACTGTATTTGATTTTGCCAAAGAAAACGGATTGAAAATACTACAAATTAATCACAAGCATAAAGACTTAGAAGAAACCTTTATTCAACTAACGGCTAATAATTAAAAAAGTTGCTTGATTTTTTCAAGCAACTTTTTTAATTAACCATTAGGCATTATTTTATTCAGAAACGCCTCCCTACAATTCTCAGCAATCGTAATGCGCTGTTTGCCAAATACTATTTGGTTGCGCTCCACTACTTTCACTTTGTCCAAAGCTACTATAAACGACCTATGCACTCGCATAAACCGTTCTTCCGGTAATTCCTCTTCTAATTTCTTCAAGCTCATCAGCGTTATAATAGGTTGTGGCTGACTGTTGAGGTATATTTTTACGTAATCTTTAAGACTTTCTATATACAAAATATCATTATACATCACCTTTATTTGCTTGTAATCCGCCTTTACAAACATATAATCCTGCGCTACTTCGAGCGATTTTTCAGTAACAAAAGGTGTGCTTAATAGCAGAGCCTTTTGAGCCGTCTCCAAAAACTCAGCATAATCAAAAGGTTTCAATAAGTATCCAATAGAGTTTACCTTATATCCCTCAATAGCGTATTGGTCAAAAGCCGTAGTGAAAACAATTTTAGTAGAGGTGGGTATCTTTTTAGAAAGCTGGAGCCCTGTAAGCTCAGGCATTTGGATATCCATATAGATAAGGTCGGGCGCGCTACCTTCATATAAGAACGTCAATACATCAATAGCATTGCTAAATTTGCCGACTAACCTCAGAAAAGGAGTCTTTACCACATAACTTTCCAGCAGTTGGAGCGCCATAGGCTCATCGTCTACAATGATACAAGTAAGTTGCATTTTGGCACAGATATAAAATTCCAAAGGCAAAGATACACTTATTTTTCTGTTATATACCCAAATAATGATATTTTTTTCCTCCCGCACACTCCCCAAAACTCCTCTCACAAATTTGCTAATTTCCAAATTCTCTAATTTGCTAATTCTCTTTTCTGTCATACTCCCCTAGTGCCTATGGTCTAAGGCCTAGCACCTCTTCCTCTTTCTTTCGCCTCGAAACCCCGATTTTAACATTTTTAGCGCTGTTGTATTATATTATGAATCAACTATTTATATACCCTTTCTATACCAATCGTCCAAGATTCGTATAAGCTTCCTATAAGCTCTCTATAAGCTAACCATACTCATTTTACAGCTTATTTTTATCTTCCATCTAAATTTCTCCTTCTGAATTTCTCCGTTTTCTTCCGACAGGTTCAACCTTCCCATTTGCTAATTTCCAAATTTCCTCATTTCCACATTTTCTACGCACCCCATTTGCTATTTTTATCCCTCCTCTCACAGTAAGTATGACCTAATTAGCCATTAATCAGATTTTTTCTTTGCACAAACAAGAATAAGAAAAAAATATTTCTAAAATATATCCTCGTTAAATTGTTGGTTTTCTGACTCTTGTATGTTTTCAAATCATAAATCCACCCTTTTAAATAAAAATATTTAATAAAAAACTTGTTTATATTGTTATTTTTATCTTATTTTGCGCTGTAAAATTAAATACTGTAAAAACTATCCTTGTGATTTAAAACTATAGGAAGTATGAAAGAACATTTATTAACAATTAGAAATATAGTGACCCTATGGTTGCTATGTTTGGGTACTTCCTCTTTATGGGCACAGACGCTCGAGGTAAAGGGGAGAGTGACCGATGACAGTAATCAGCCCTTAATGGGAGTGAGTGTAGTAGTGAAAGGTACTACCCAAGGAGTGAGTACCGATATGGAGGGGAATTATACCCTTGCTAATGTGCCTCGTGGGGCTACTTTGGAGATTTCTTATATAGGTATGATTACCCAAAACATTGCTGTCAATGGGCGCTCGCTTATCAACGTACAGATGAAAGACGAGAACCAACAGCTCGACGAAGTGGTAGTCGTAGGCTATGGTACTCAAAAGAAATCGAGTATGACGGCTGCTGTATCTTCGGTATCGGCTAAAGAGGTGCAAAAGCAGGTAACTGCCAATGTGGCTTCAGCCTTGCAAGGGCGTACACCTGGGGTGGAAATCTTGCAACGCGGAGGTATTGCGGGTGCCGAGGTAAATATCGTAGTGCGTGGAGCGGGTTCGTTTGGAGCTACCGCACCGCTTTATGTAATCGATGGAGCAATAGCCGATGGACTCGAGGCACTTAACCCTTCCGATATCGAATCGATAGAGATTCTCAAAGATGGTTCAGCGGCAGCTATCTATGGTTCGCGCGCTGCCAATGGGGTGGTACTCGTTACTACCAAAAATGGTAAGAGTGGTAAAACCATAGTAGAGGTCGATGCTTCTTATTCTTACCAAACGCCTTCTAAAATGCTCGATATGATGAATGCCGAGCAATGGCGCACTTTTGCTAATCAAGTAGCCGACAACAGTCCAGCTTACGACCGTGCCCCTCAAAACGTAAACCCTACCGACCCTAACCGTAGCACCGATTGGCAAGATTTGTACTACCGCAATGCGCCAATGAGTAGCTTCAATGCCAGCGTATCAGGTGGTGGCGAAAACTCTACTTTCAACACCAGCTTGGGCTATGTAAGGCAAGAAGGGATTATCATCAAATCGGAATACGACAAATACAACGCACGTATCAACTCTACTTTCAAAAAGGGTAGATTTTCCTTGACAGAGAAACTATCGATTGCCAATACTAAGAAAGTAGCTCCTCCTAGTGTTCGTACGCTCGAAATGCCTACTATTCCTGTAACTGATGAAAATGGACGTTATATTTCTACAGCTGCTTCAAAAGGCTATTCTATCACCAATAGTAATATTTCTAATCCCTTGGCAGCTATTTATAAACAAGATGCTTTCACCCGGAACACTAGTGCTACGGGAAGTTTATCAGGAGCTTTTAAACTGATGAAAGGGTTGCAATATAAGCTAAATGTAGCAGGTACTTATGTAAATACCAATACCTATAAACACACTCCTGCTTATAATACCTTCTTTAATCCTGATGGTACTCCTGATGCCAAACTCAATCAAACAGGACGTACTTCATTATCGGAAGGTAGAGCGGAACACTTCAATTATACTATTGATAATCTGCTCACTTTTAACCGTACTTTTCAAAAGAAACACCATTTCGATGTGCTATTAGGTACCAGCTGGATGCGCGATTTTTACCGTAAAAACTCTATCAGTTCAGGGGTGAACGATTTAGGAGCCCCTACCGTAAAAACTTATAATGGCGAAGGGGTAGTAGGATCTAACCAACTGAACAGTGCGTTACTTTCTTTCTTTGGTCGTTTGAATTACGACTATAACAACAAATACCTGCTATCGCTTAGCTTGCGCCGTGATGAGTCGTCTAAATTTGCCAAAGGGCATCGTGTAGGATATTTCCCTTCAGCTTCTGTGGGTTGGAATATTCATTCTGAGCCTTGGTTCGACACTGAATTACTCAGCAAACTGAAAGTACGCGCCAGCTATGGTGAATTGGGAGCTAACTTTATCGACCCTTATACTTTCTTAAACTTGGCTTATGGTCCTGTACCAGCTATTTTCGGTAGTAGCCGTCAGTATGGTTATGTTACTCGCTTTGCACAACAAGACCTTACGTGGGAAACTTCTATTACCTCCAATGCAGCTATCGAAGTAGGAGTGCTTAACAATATGCTCACCTTCACAGCCGAATACTTTATCAAGCGCAACAACAATTTGTTAGCACCGCTCGAATCACTACCTTCTTCAGGGCAAACCATCACTATCAACAAAGGAGCGGTACCCAATTACAATACGGCTTCGGTTGAAAACAAAGGGTTAGAGTTTTCTTTGGAATTCAGAAAGAAATGGGATGATTTCACTCTTAACTTTCAAACCAATCTTACCTATATGAAGAATAAAGTGTTGGCATTGGGTGAAGGAGTACAACCTATTCGTGGAGAGTTGATGAGTGCTAAGTTTAACGACCGTCCTACCATTACTAAAGAAGGCTTGCCTATCGGTACTTTCTGGGGCTATAAAGTAGTAGGAATTAATGACCAAGGCGATTTTCTTTACCAAGCCAAAGACGGCACTGCTAAGCTGGCCAAGCAGCTAAAAGAAGACGATAAACAAGTAATCGGGAACCCTACTCCTGATTTTATCTTTGGCTATAACCTCAATTTGAATTATAAGAATTGGGATTTCACCGCTTTCTTTCAAGGAGTAGCAGGCAATGAAATTTTCAATGCCGAAAAGTATGATTTGTACTTCAACTATAATAGTAATGCGCCTGTAGATGCCTTAAATTCTTGGACACCTACCAATCGCAATACCAAGTTGCCTATCGCTAAAACCGATAACTACAACGGTGGGAACGCTTTGCCCAGTACGTTCTATATAGAAGACGGCTCTTATTTGCGCCTTAAAAACGTGCAAATAGGCTATACTTTTCCCGAAACATTACTCAAAAAGATAGGAGGCTTACGTTCTTTGCGTATTTATGGCAGTGCTCAAAACCTCTTTACCCTCACTAACTATTCTCTTTACGACCCTGAGGTAAGTAGCAACGCTTTGTTCAACAAAGGTATTGACGGCTTGGAAGCCAATGCTCCTGCTATCAATGCCCGCGTGTATAATATGGGATTAAAACTCACTTTCTAAACTAAAAACAAAATGAAAAAGATAGTATATAAAGCTGTATTTGCAGCCTGTCTTATAGGGCTTACGGCTTGCGAAAAAACATTCGATGAATTGGCGAGCAACCCTAACCAACAAGACGTAAATGGGTTTTATAATACGCCACAAAACATTAATAAAGGGGTAATAGGTATCTATGCCTATATTACTACCCCTCGTGCAATGGGTACTGCGGGGCGCTTGCAAATCAATCGTGGTGATGAGAGTAGCGACTGCTCCGACTATGGAGAACCTGGTCAGTATTCGGCTAACCTATCCAGCTCTTGGTATACCATTGTGCAACCTTATGCGCTCTTCTATACTGCAGCTTCTCAAGCCTGCCAAATGATAGAAGCAATTCCTAATGTAAACTTTACGAACCAACAGTTGAAAAATGCCTATTTGGGTGAAGCCTATTTTTTAAGGGCTTATACACACTGGTTTTTATTTCTCAACTTTCGCAATATCCCGTTGATGAAAGAATTGCCAGCCTCTGCCAAAGACTACAAACCTCAGGCAACTCCTGAAGAGGCTTGGAATTTTATCATATCAGACCTTAAACGTGCTAAAGAACTTTTACCCAAAAAAGGCTTTTGGAAAGGTGAATCGGTAGGACGTGTAACCAAAGGCTCGGCTATTGCTCTGCTCGGTAAAGCTTATTTGTACCGTTCGGGTATTGAACGCTATTATGGCAACAGTACCGCTACCTATTACAACGAGGCAGCTGCCGAGTTCAATGAGCTTATTGTTAGTGGTAAATACCGCTTGGTAGCCGATTATAACGATAACTTTAAAGTCGCTACCGAAAACAACGATGAGTCTATTTTCGAACTCCAATTTTTGGGCGATGTAACCAATACGGGCTTTAACCCAGGTTTGTCTAACAGTGGGGTATGGCGTGACCCTCGTGGCTATCTGCCTCCTACCAATAAAATTGCCAGCAGTAGTATAATTCACGATTGGGTCTACAATACCTTTGTTAATTCTAAAGACGCCTCAGGTCATACCGACCCTCGTATGTTTGGCACTTTAATTTTTGATGATACCAAGCCAGAAATCAATGCCCGTACAGGTGATGAAGTGCGTATTTTTGACAATAAGACTTTTAAGGAATATTATGGAACCAAAGGTTTTGGGGTAGCCAAAGCACAAGCTAAGAAGTATAAAGCAGCTTGCCGTAAGGGTATCGACTGGACACTACCTACTAATAACCCTGGTAATAACTTCTATATGTGGAACGGTAGGGCTAACGGCTTAAACCAAATAGAAATTCGTTACGCCGATGTATTACTAATGTATGCTGAAGCGGTAGTAAGTGGAGGTACGCAAGGCTCATTGAGTGCGTTAGACGCTGTAAACCAAGTGCGCGCCCGTGTAGGTATGCCAGCAGTAGTTTCAGTAGATATGAACGTAATAGAACGTGAGCGCATCTTAGAACTCACCCAAGAAGGGCATCGCTTTTTCGACCTCCTTCGCTGGGGCAAGGTAGTTCAACGTTTCCGCGAATTGGAGGGTAGTGACCCCAATTTCAAACAGTATAACAATTCGGCTTACCTTGGCTTCCAAGAACACAAAAATGAGTGGTTACCGCTACCCGTAGACGAAGTAGAAGGCAACCCCTATATTCAACATAATAATCCTGGTTGGTAATGATGAAAAAAATAATACTTTTACTTTTAATTACTTTATTTGTAAAGTCTTTCGGTCAGGAGCTTCATAACGGCATTCAGCTACCTGCTGAGTGGCCTCCCCGTTATGAAGAGCCTACTGAGAGAAAAGAAATGTCCGTGCCCTATTTACAGCACAAACCTGCTGTCATCCCTATCAATACGGGCAGACAACTATTTGTAGACGATTTTTTGCTCAGCGAAAACCACTTGCAGAAGGTCTATCACACCCCCACTTACTATGCGGGCAACCCTGTATTGGAACCCGATAAAGAGTGGGAGAAAACCACACAAGGAGCGGTTTATGCTTCGCCTTTCAGCGATGGGGTATGGTATGACGAGCGTGACGGTAAGTACAAAATGTGGTACCTTACTGGGGCAGGCACGTTGCACAGAGAAGACCCGCAGACTTTCTACACCGGTTATGCCGAATCAACCGACGGCAAACACTGGGTGAAACCTAGTGTAGGGGTGTATAGCAATACCAATATCGTAGAGACATCTAACCGTGATGCAGCTACCGTATGGCTCGACCGCAATGAAAAAGACCCTGCCAAACGCTGGAAACTCTTCAATGTAGAACGTCGCCCGTCCGACCGCCGTTGGCAGTTTGTACTTAAATACTCTCCCGATGGTGTGCATTGGAGCAAAGGGGTAGCGCAGTCAGGTGATATATACGATCGTTCTACTGCTTTCTATAACCCTTTCACTAAAAAATGGGTCATCAGTATGCGCTATGGCACCCCTGTGTCAAGCCGTTCACGTGCTTATGTAGAACATTCAGACCCTGAGACTCTTGTATCGGTAACCCACCGCATACGCAAAGACGACCGTGATAAGTACGTGCACTTTTGGTTCACCCCCGATGATAAAGAGCTACGCCACGAGAAATACCCCGAAGTAGAGCCTGGTATCTATAATTTTGATGCGATTGCTTACGAGAGTATCATACTCGGTTTCTACAGTGCGTGGGCAGGACCTGAAAACAAAGTATGCGAGCAGGATAAGATACAAAAGCGTAATGTGATTTCATTGGGTTATAGTCGTGATGGTTTTCACTTTGCTCGCCCTACTCACCAACCCTTTATGAATGTGAACGAAACTAAAGGAGCGTGGAACTGGGGCAATATGCAGTCGGTAAATGGTGTGCCTATCATTGTAGGCGATTCGCTTTACTTCTACGCCAGCGGTCGTAGGCTTAGCGATGTGTTCTGGGATAGCCATACCTCTACAGGCTTGGCTACCTTACGTCGTGATGGTTTTGTATCGCTCAAAGCTGATAAGAAAGAGGCTTTTGCCACTACCGAAAAGGTATCTTTTGACGGTGAATACCTTTTTGTAAATGCAGCCGTTAAGAAAGGCAAACTATTAGTAGAAGTATTGGACGAAAATGGCTCTCCTATTCCAGGTTTTACTAAGAAAGACTGTGTAGTATTGCAAAAAACCGACAGTATTAAGGCACGTATACAGTGGAAAAACAACGCTACTCTCACAGCACTCAAAGGCAAGCCCGTACGCTTTAAATTTTATCTTACTAATGGCGACCTCTACGCTTTTTGGGTGTCTCCTTGGGAAACTGGTGAAAGTAGGGGATATACAGCAGGAGGCGGTAAAGGCTTAAATCCTAATGGTATAGATGAACCATAAGAATTAGCAAATTTGTGTGTCGCAACACTTTGCCAAAGTTTTAATCGCCCGTCGTGCTACGACCTTTGGCAAAGTTGATACCCTACACTAATAACTAACGACTAAAAACTATGTACAGAATAATACTTTTACTTTCAATTACTTTATGTATGAAGTCTTTCGGTCAGGTACTTCATAACGGTATAACGCTACCTTCACACTGGCCACCCCGTTATGAAGAGCCTACTGAGAGAAAAGAAATGCCCGTGCCGTATTTGCAGCACAAGCCTGCGGTTATTCCTATCAATACAGGCAGACAACTGTTTGTAGACGACTTTTTGCTCAGTGAAAACCACCTTCAAAAGGTCTATCACACACCGCGCTTCTACGCTCAAAATCCAGTACTCAAAGCTGATAAACCTTGGGAAAACACTAAGGAAGGCTATCCTTATGCTGCTCCTTTTAGCGATGGAGTGTGGTATGACGAACAAGATAACAAGTTTAAGATGTGGTACTTAGCAGGTGCCTCTCAGGCAAATGGTGCCAAACACGGTTTGGCTACCTGCTATGCCGAATCGGTTGATGGTAAACATTGGATGAAACCTTCGTTAGACATAGTGCCTGGCACTAACTATGTAGATGTGAATAACCGTGATGCCGCCACGGTATGGCTCGACAAACAGGAAAAAGACCCCGCTAAACGCTTTAAGTTCTTCAATGTAGAATACAAAGCGATGAATAACATAGAGTACAAAAGCGACTATGTTCAATACCAAATCGTGTTGAAATATTCCCCCGATGGCATTCACTTTACGGACAAAGGAGTAGCACACTCAGGTAGTATTACCGACCGCTGTTCGGCGTTCTATAATCCTTTTACCAATCGGTGGGCTATTAGTATGCGCTATTCGGTGCCTGAGGTATCTAACCGTTCGCGCTCTTATTTAGAGCACGCTAATGTAGAAGATGCTGTAAGTCTTGCTCATATGATGAGTCGACAGCTACACGAGAAATATCAAGTATTCTGGTTCACCCCCGATGATAAAGAAAAACGTCACCCCGACCACCCCGAAGTAGCTCCTGGTATCTATAATTTCGATGCTATTGCCTATGAGAGTATCATACTCGGCTTTTACAGTCAGTGGCAAGGACCTGAGAATGGCATTTGCAAAAAAGCGATGATGCCTAAGCGCAACGAAGTGCAGTTGGGCTACAGTCGCGATGGCTTTCACTTTGCACGCCCTACTCACCAGTCTTTTATGGGGGTAAACCCTACCGAAGGAGCGTGGAATTACGGCAATATGCAGTCGGTGAATGGAGTGCCCATTATTGTAGGCGACTCGCTTTATTTTTACAGTAGTGGTCGCTCTAAAAACAATATCTGGTGGGATGCTGGTATGAGTACTGGCTTGGCTACCTTACGTCGTGATGGTTTTGTATCGCTCAAAGCTGAGAAGAAAGAGGCTTTTGCCACTACCGAAAAAGTGAGTTTTGACGGTGAATACCTCTTTGTAAATGTGGCAGTCAAGAAAGGAAAACTATTAGTAGAAGTGTTGGACGAAAGCGGCTCTCCTATTGCAGGTTTTACTAAGAAAGATTGTGTAGTATTGCAAAAAAACGACGACACTAAGGTGCCTGTACAGTGGAAAAACAATGCTACCCTCACAGCGCTTAAAGGCAAGCCTGTACGCTTTAAGTTCTACCTTACCAATGGCGACCTTTACGCTTTTTGGGTATCTCCTTGGCAAACCGGTGAAAGCCGTGGCTATACAGCAGGAGGCGGTAAAGGACTCAACCCAAGTGGAATAGATGAACCATAAGAATTAATAAATTAGTAAATTTGTCAATTAGCAAATCGACAAATCACTTTTTCGGCTTGTCCTCCTTCGGGGGAACGGGGGCTACTAACCCCTAATGACTAACGTTCTCGCTGGTACGAGCTACAAGCTCGTACCTCCTTTTAAGAAACCCAGCAACAGCTGTATATGTGTAAAGGGGAATGTTTTCCCCCTAGTGCCTATGGTCTAAGGCCTAGCACCTCTTCCTCTTTCTTTCGCCTCGAAACCCCGATTTTAACATTTTTAGCACTGTCGTATTATAGTATGAATCAATTATTTATATACCCTTCCTATACCAATCGTCCAAGATTCGTATAAGCTTCCTATAAGCTATTTATAAGCTACCCCCACCCTCCTTACAGCCTTTTTCCATCAAAATCCCTCTTAACCTTCTTCCGAACTTCTCCGATATCTTCCGAATCTCTCAATCCTTTCCCATTTGCTAATTTAACTGCCTGTGCGGCTCGCACCTCATTTCCTCATTTTCCACCTGCCCGTCGTGCCACGACTTGTTAATTTCGCAATTACTTCGTACCTTTGCACTTTCAATAACTATCAATAGAATATAATAATGAGAAAAATACTCTTAGCATTCTCTGTTTTCGCTTTTATGCTGAATGCAATAGCCCAAGATAACCCTTGGCAACAACAAGCTGATTACCAAATGAACGTAACGATGGACGTGAAAAACTTTCAGTATAAAGGCACCCAAAAACTCACGTATACCAATAACTCTCCCGATACCCTACGCGTAGTATTCTACCACCTCTATTTCAACGCTTTTCAGCCAAATAGCGAAATGGATAGCAAACTGCAATCCATCCCCGACCCCGATAGACGTATGGTTAACAATCTCGGCACCGATAAAAACCCCATTTACGAGAGTCGTATAGCCAAACTCTCACCTTCTGAAATCGGACTATTGCGCATTACGGCTATGAGTCAGGACGGACAAAAAGCTACCTTCTCTCACGAAAGTACAATCCTAAAAGTAACCCTCCCCACCCCTATTCTACCTCACAGCAAAACAGTACTCGATATGACCTTTGAAGGTCAAGTGCCCGTAATGATACGCCGTGCAGGTCGTAATAGCCCCGATGGTGTAGCACTTTCAATGGCACAATGGTACCCTAAAATGGTAGCTTACGACCATCAAGGTTGGCATACTACCGAATACTTAGGTCGTGAGTTCTACGGCGTTTGGGGTAACTTCGATGTAAAAATCACCCTCGACAAAACCTATGTGGTAGCAGGTTCAGGCGTGTTGCAAAATCCTAACGAAATGGGCTGTGGTTATGAAGATAAGGGCGTAAAAATACCCCAAACCAAAGCTAAAACCAAAACGTGGCATTTTATAGCCGAACGTGTACACGATTTCACTTGGGCTGCCGACCCTCAGTTTACTCACGATAAGCACACTCTCACCGACGGTAAGACCATACACTTCTTCTATAAAAAATATCCAGAGAATTGGAAGCGCATCCAGCCCGATATGCTCAAAGTATTCGATTATTTCAATACACTTATAGGCAAATATCCTTGGCCTCAATACTCTTTCATTCAAGGAGGCGATGGTGGTATGGAGTATGCAATGTGTACCCTTATGGAAGGCGGTAAGAAATATGAGAGTTTAGTAGGCACTGCCATTCACGAACTGGCTCACGCTTGGTTTCAACACCTCTTAGCTACCGATGAGGCAGCTTATCCGTGGATGGACGAAGGGTTTACCTCCTATATCCAAACACTTGCCGAACAACAAGTGTTGCACCTCATTCCTGCAACCAACTATCCCTTTAATAAAGCGTACAATGGTTACCTAAACTTAGTAAAATCGGGGTTACAAGAACCTACCATCACTCATTCCGACCGTTATGCGACGAACTACGCTTATAGTATTGCCGCTTACTACAAAGGGCAGCTCTTCCTCACTCAGTTAGATTATCTAATGGGTAACGAAGCACTGATGAAAACTCTCAAACGCTACTACCGAGAATATGCTTTCAAGAATCCAACCCCCAATGATTTTATTCGCATAGCCGAAAAAGTATCAGGAATGCAATTGCAATGGTTCCTCAATGAGTTTATGCAAACTGACCACGTAGCCGATTACGCTATCGACAAGGTAGAAGCCAAAGGAAATAAAACTGCAATTACCCTCAAACGCTTAGAACGCCTGCCTCTTTCTATCGACCTTTTTGTAACCGATAAAGCTGGTAAAACCCAATACGTATATGTGCCCTTGCGAATGACTTACGGCGAAAAACCAAACACTTACCCTAATTATCCCCGTACAGTAGTTCCTGCTTGGGGTTGGGGTAACCTTACCTACACTTTTGAACTCGATATGCCTTTGAACAATATCCAGAGTATAGTATTAGACCCTAATAACAGAAGTGTAGATATCAATAGGGAGAATAATATTTATAAGAAATAGAATGTATACTGTTATTATCTTTTTAGGATTTTATAATTTGCTCTTTGCCCTCTTCCATTTGTTGTTTTGGAGACTTTTTAAGTGGAAAGAAGAGGTGCACAAACTCAGTTTTGCCAATCGCGGAATTATCCAAATTCTCAATATACAAATAGTTTATTATTTTGTAGCAGTAGCAATAGTTTGTTTTTGTTTTACTAACGAACTTCTCACTACTGATTTAGGTAAGGTTTTCTTACTTGGCAACTCGTTGTTCTGGGCAATACGTTTGGTACAACAATATATATTTTTGAGGAAAAATAGTTTTGTAATTCACTTTTTGGCAGTACTATTTTTGTTAGGAACAGTATTATTTTTATTACCCTTGCTCTACTAAAATCAGTATATACTAACTCCTAACATCTAACACCTAAACAATGGACAATATTTTAGGATACGATACAATAAAGAACTATTTGCAAGCCAGTGTGGAAGCAGGTCGCATTCCACACGCTCAATTATTTGTGGCAGGCGAAGGACAAGGCGCTCTGCCAATGGCAATCGCCTACGCAACTCTCATTCTTTCGCACGATAACCCCAAGGCAAAGGCTCAATGCGCCCAACTCGCTCACCCCGACCTCCATTTTGCTTTCCCCACAGCTATTAATGACAAGGTGAAAAAAGACCCTATTAGTGCTCTCTTTATGGACGAATGGCGCGCTTTTGTAAAAGAACAGCCTTATGGCTCTCTTTTCGATTGGCTTGTGTTCCTTGGAATCGAAAAAAAACAAGCTAACATAGGGGTAAACGAGGCTAAAGAGATTACCAATAAGTTAGCACTGAAATCATTTGAAGGTGGTTATAAGGTAATGATTATCTGGATGGCAGAGAAGATGAATGCCGAAGCCTCTAACAAGCTTCTTAAACTCCTCGAAGAACCCGCCGATAAAACAGTCTTTCTCTTGGTGGTAGAAGATGAAAATGCCCTATTAGACACTATCAAATCACGTTGCCAAATCCTGCGTTTCCCGCCCCTAAGTGAGAAGGCTATTAAAGAAGCCCTCGTAGAACGTGGTTTAGCTGATGCCGAAGCGACCAAAATAGCCCTACGCGCTCAAGGAAATTTCAACAAAGCCCTCCAACTGATGAACAACAAAGAAAGCGAAGAAGCCATTTTTGAGCGTTGGTTTATTGCGTGGGTGCGCACAGCCTACCGCGCGCGTGGTAACAAAGCCTCTATACAAGGACTCTTGCAGTGGAGTGACGAAATCAATACCGTAGGGCGGGAGGCACAAAAACAGTTTTTGCAGTATTGCACTGAGGTGTTCCGTCAGGCATTCCTACTGAACTATACCGCCTCTGGTTTGGTATATATGCAATTCGCCGACCCTACTTTTCAACTTGCTAAATTTGCCCCTTTTATTCACGGCGGTAATATCGAGGCAATACATAACCTCCTCGAAGAAGCCCAGTTACACGTAGAGCGCAATGGTAATGGCAAAGTTATTTTCACCGATTTAGCTATCAAACTCACAAGATTGTTACACACTAAGCAATGAGACAATTTTCTAATTTTCTAATCTGCTAATTTGCTAATTTAAAATTATGTTAACCGCAATTTCCCCTATCGATGGTCGTTATGCCGATAAAACGACTTCTTTTGTGCCTTTCTTCTCCGAAATGGCACTCATTCGTTATCGTGTGCAAGTGGAAGTAGAGTACTTTATCGCACTCTGTGAACTCCCCTTGCCTCAACTCGGCAATTTCCCTAAGGAAAGATACACCGATTTGAGGAAACTCTACCAAAATTTCACTGAAGAGGAAGCTCTAAAAGTAAAAGAAATAGAGCAAACTACCAATCACGATGTAAAAGCGGTTGAATATTTCATTAAAGAGGCTTTTGATAAACTGCAATTAGAAAAATACAAGGAGTTTATCCACTTTGGTCTCACCTCTCAGGATATCAACAATACCGCTATTCCACTTAGCATCAAGGAAGCTGTACAACAAGTGTATTTGCCTGCCTTGGAGCAATTGCTCAGCAAACTGAGAAGTTTAGTAACCCAATGGAAAGATATCCCTCTACTGGCGCGCACTCACGGTCAGCCGGCATCCCCTACGCGTTTAGGCAAGGAGTTCGAGGTGTTTGTCGTTCGTATGGAACAGCAGTTACAAACCCTTATAGCAGTGCCTTATGCTGCCAAGTTTGGGGGAGCTACTGGTAACTACAACGCTCATAAAGTGGCCTATCCTAATATCGATTGGAAGGCTTTCGGCACTCGCTTTGTAGAGGAAATATTAGGCTTGCACCATTCTTTCCCCACTACCCAAATTGAGCATTACGACCATTTAGCCGCTCTTTTCGATGCTCTTAAACGCATCAATACGATTCTCATCGATTTGAACCGCGATATTTGGACGTATATTTCTATGGATTATTTCAAACAACAGATAAAAGCTGGCGAGGTAGGCTCTTCGGCTATGCCTCATAAAGTAAACCCTATTGATTTTGAAAACTCCGAAGGTAATTTAGGCATTGCCAATGCTCTTTTAGAGCATCTATCAGCGAAATTGCCTATTTCCCGTCTACAACGCGACCTCACCGATAGCACAGTATTGCGCAATGTAGGGGTGCCTTTTGGTCATATACTCATAGCCCTGCAATCTACCCTCAAAGGACTCAATAAACTTCTTTTAAATGAAGATAAAATCCGCGAAGACTTGCAAGACCATTGGGCAGTAGTAGCCGAGGCTATCCAAACGATTTTGCGTCGTGAAGGCTATCCTAACCCCTATGAAGCCCTCAAAGCCCTCACGCGTACCAATACCGCTATCACTGCCGAGACTATTAGCAGTTTTATCGATACCTTGGAAGTAAATGAAGATGTAAAGGCAGAACTAAAAGTTATAACGCCCGAGAACTATACGGGAGTTTAAAATAACAGCCACAATATCCAATAAAAAAGCCTACTTGAAATTTCAAGTAGGCTTTTCTTTTTTATAAATACTTCTTCTCTTAAAAATCTACGGTTACTCCTAATTTCTCAGCAATAATCGCATTGATATACTCCGAAAGGGCTGGAATGCTTACGCTCTCCAATACGGTATTTGCAAAAGCATAGGTAAGTAAGGCAGAGGCTTCTTTTTTGCCTATCCCACGTGTTTGCAAATAGAAAAAGGAGTCTGCGCTGAGAGAGCCTACGGTACAGCCGTGTGAGCACTTCACATCATCGGCGAAGATTTCGAGTTGGGGCTTGGTGTATACCGTTGCTTTATCGGAGAGAAGGATATTGTCGTTCTGCTGATAAGCATTTGTTTTCTGAGCGATTTGCTCTACCATTATCTTACCGTTGAACACATTGGTTGCTTCATCACTTACGATACTCTTATAATCCTGATGACTCTCACAGTTAGGATATGCGTGGTTCACTAGCGTATAATGGTCGGTATGTTGTGTGCCTTGCAAAATGCTCAACCCTTTAAGGGTGGACTCTAAATACTCGCCTTGGTGATAGAAATTGAGGTTGTTGCGAGTGAGTGTCCCACCAAACGAGAAGGTATGCACGCTGGCGTGGCTGTTTGCCTCTTGCGAAATATAGGTGTTATCGATAAGGGAAGCGGTAAGACTATCGTTTTGCAATTTGTAATAATCGAGGAAAGCCTCTTTGGCTACAAATGCCTCGGTTACTACATTGGTAAGGATTGCCGTAGCAGTATCCGATAAGTTTTGGTGAACTTCAATAACTTTGAGCTGTGCATTCTCACCCACTGCAATAATATTGCGCGGTTGGTAGCAAGTGGTTTCTTTTCTGTCGTTGAAATACAGCAACTGTATGGGTTTATCTACTACTTTCCCCTTAGGTACTTCTATATATATCCCTTCTGAGGCAAAAGCCGTGTTGAGGGCTGTGAATATATCGCCTTTTTCGGTATTGGTGTTGAAGTATTTTTTGATAAACGCCTCTCCGCCCTTGTGTAATGCTTCTAATAGGGGCGTAATGGTAACACCTGCTATTTCTTTACTCGACATTTCTGGGCAGTAATAGCCATTTACAAACACGAGCACATCACAATCCTTAATCCAGTGTTCGTATAGCACTTCTGCGGAGAGGGTTGTTTTATTATAAATAGGTTGCCACAAGTGGTAATCAGTAGCTTGGAGGTTAGTGAGAGAGGTGTATTTCCACGCTTCTACTTTTTTATGAGGGAAACCTTTTTCGGCAAAGAAACTAAGGGCTTCTTTGCGAATGTCTTTTAATATATCGCCTTTATGTGGGAACGCCTCGAAGGCAGTAACCCATTTTTCTTTTAAATTAGTCATTAGTGGTTTGTTCATTAGTCGTTAGCTCATTTGTTAATCTTTTAATTCACTTGGTAAGGGCAAACCTATTTTTTTGCAATTGGAGGCATAGCTTACTGTTGGATCAAGACCAAAGATAGTGAGAATTTTATCTTTTACTTTTTTGTTAAAAGGAGCTCTCAAGTCTCTCTTTCGCCATCCTAACGCTTCGCCACTTAGCACCTCTTGTAAATCACAGTTTCTGAACAACTGTGGCGAAATACCATTTCCTCTATTGTTATAATCCAAATCATCGGTAAGTGTTTTGAGTTTTTCGGCTCTTTCATCAAAAGCAGTTTCACTCATTCCTAATTGTATCAATCCCCATTGCAATATGTACTTAGGGGCTCCATATAGCATAGAACCATCGTTTTCAAAGTTGATAGGAAAGTCGTATTCTTCATCGGGTATAGGAGCATTGCCTATAATTTCATATTCCCCGTAGAACAGTTTGTTGTCCATCATTACATTGCAGGGCAGTACTTTTTGCTGTTGCAATACCTCTATAGGAATATTTTTAGTATCAGAAGCATATACGAAAAACTGTATCATCACTGGACGACCAAATAAAAACCTCCAAAAGTGATTTTTAGGTATGATATTCTCTTTTTCTACCTTATAAACATCTAATAGCACCCTACCAAATCCGTATTGGGTACGATTGAGCTTAAAGCAGAAAATATCGCCTTTTTTGAATTTTACGTGCTTGCGTTTCTGTTGTTTGAAAACGGCTATTTCTTCTAAATGATTCGCTGGTGATTGAGCAATAAAATCAGCTATTTGCTCGGGGATAGAGGTTTGTTTTCTATCGGGAGGTTTATCCCAATGACTGTTGTAAAAAGTGGTTTCCGAAGTATAACTTGCTATATATATGTTATCATTCTTGAGTTCAACAGAAACACCTATAGGGGTACGTTTTTCAAAATGATTGGCTTGCAAAGGCACTTCTTTACCTTTTTGGGTTTTAGGTAGCAAAATCTCGCGGTTGCGGGTTGCTTCCTCGTACTGTTTTTCGATGTACTTTTCCTTTGTGGAGATGATTTGCCTTTTGATGATGTCACCGTCAAAATACAATATACTCTCAGGGCGGTGTTTGTCACCTGCCAATAAAACCCTATCCCAATGAGGTAATATAGGGTCTAAGCCTACATATCTACGTTGTTCGTTGTTGAGTTCAAACATTGTGCAAGCCTTGGGTAAGTTCAATTATTTCAGCCAATCATAGCCTTTTGCTTCCAATTCTAAGGCGAGGTTTTTGTCGCCTGTTTTTACGATTTTACCGTCGGAAAGCACGTGTACGTAATCGGGGACGATGTAGTCTAAAAGGCGTTGGTAATGGGTGATAACAAGCACCGCATTGTTTTCGTTTTTGAGTTTATTCACCCCATTAGCTACAATGCGTAGGGCGTCGATATCAAGACCAGAGTCGGTCTCGTCTAAAATAGCAATTTTAGGTTCGAGCATTGCCATTTGGAAGATTTCGTTGCGTTTCTTCTCACCGCCAGAGAATCCTTGGTTAAGGGAGCGCGAAAGAAAGTCGGGGTTGATTTCTAAAAGGGCTGCTTTTTCGCGTATTTTTTGAGAAGTTCAGCAGCAGGCATATCGGGTAATCCTTGTGCCTTCCGACTCTCATTGATAGCGGTTTTGATGAAGTTGGTTACTGATATTCCAGGGATTTCTACAGGGTATTGGAAAGACATAAAGATACCTTTATGTGCGCGCTCTTCGGGGGCATCTTCTAACAGACTTTCGCCATTGAGGAGGATATCACCCTCTGTTACCTCAAAGTTTTCGCTACCTGCAATCACCGCCGAAAGGGTAGATTTGCCTGCTCCATTAGGTCCCATAATAGCGTGTACTTCGCCTGCTTTTATTTCTAAATCAATCCCTTTGAGGATTTCCTTGCCTTCCACACCTGCGTGGAGATTTTTTATTATTAACATTCTTAATTGAGTTTAGTGATACTTTTCTTCTAACTATAAAGTATGATACAGCTTGTATTAGTACTCATATTTTTCAATAGTACTATCATATCCCATCATCACTTTGGTAATTTTAGTAGCGTAACCTTGCGGATTATTAGCTTCATTTTTATATTCAGTTAAATATGGAATGCCTGTAGTAAGTCCTAAACTGGGGTTGTCAGGATCTTTTAGATGTTGAGTTTGTTCAGTTTTTTTCACTACAAGATTTTTGCTATTAGTGGCTTCATAAAGCTCATAAAAGATGTACTTATTTAAAGGATTGTTTGCTAACGTGATAAGTTGTATTTGCAAGTCTCTCTTGGGGTTTTTCTTCTGCAGGTCATACTCATATAGACAGGTCTCTCTAAGAAAAACTTCTCCCCCGTCATTGAGTTTATCTTTTACTTTCTTTATCAAGTTGCCTTCTGGACTAAAAGTATAGGTTTTTCTGTCGTGTCCAGAAGCACTCGTTGCCACCACAGTATGGGCATCTGGGTAGGTAATTTTGTAAACGATTGAAGGAGAAAATTCACTTAGTTTTCCATCTTTGTAGCCAAAAGTAATAGACATAGGATGCTTTCCTATTCTACTTTTTCTAATTTCAGTAACTTGGTCTTGGTCATTGAAACTAAATTCTACAACTCCTTGAGCTATACCGTCTTTATCAATATCTATCCTGGCAGGAAGTTTCTTACCCTTTAGGGGCTTAATAATCAAATGTTTGACTTCCTTTCGCTTTGAACGATAAGTTTTGAACTCTCTTGCTTCCTTAATAAATCCGTCCTCTATGGTGTAAACCATTTCGGAGATATCATCCTTTGAACGCTCTATGATGTACTTAGTAGGCAATAATGTCTTTTCTTCCCACGGGTCAGGAGTTTTTTTATTGTTATTATTGTTATTATTGTTATTGTCATCATCACTTTTGTGGCAAGCAACTCCAATGAGAGCAAGACTTGCTAAAATTAACAGCTTTCTCATAACGATTTTTTTAATTAAATTAGGGAGCAAAGGTAGTCTTTTTTGACGTAACAGACAAAAAATATTTCTCCTATCTCCTTCTTATATTCGTGCCACGTACGTGGTTTAGGTGTGGTACAGGCACCCTATACCCATCGTAATAACCTAATTTCTTTAAGAACCTCTCTATGGGGAAATTTAGCCCGTCCTGCTAGTGCAAGCGTTTCGTTCCTACTCTCACCATATCATCACTAAGGTACCTATGGTAATGAGTGAGACACCTATCACCGATTTAAGGGTGAAGTCTTCGTGTAGGAAGATAATAGCCAAAACAAAGGTGATGGCGATACTTAGTTTATCTACCGAAACAACTTTGGTAGTTTCTCCCATTTGCAGGGCTTTGTAATAGCACAACCACGATGCCCCTGTGGCAATTCCTGAGAGGATAAGAAAGAGCCAACTGCGCTGGCTTATCTGGGCAATATTATGCTGACTTTGGGTGATAAAAACCATTGCCCACGCCAGCAACACAACTACCACTGTGCGGATAGCGGTCGCTACATTAGAATTGACCCCTTCAATGCCTATTTTGGCAAGAATAGCGGTAAGAGCAGCAAAGATAGCCGAAAGTAGTGCAAAAACGAACCACATCATACGTTATTTTGTGACAAAGGTAAGTATAATTTACTAATTAGCAATTAGCAAATTATCTAATCTGCTAATTTATACACGTGTATTGCATCCGCTTGGTGGAGCGGGGTAACAGTAATATCGGTGATTTGTATTTTATCTGGCAGATTGACGATATAGGCTATGGTGTCGGCTATATCTTCGGCATATAGGGGCGTGATACCCTTATACACATTCTCGGCTTTTTGTTCGTCACCTTTGAAACGCACCTTGCTGAAATTGGTCTCTACCAACCCTGGTTTTACGGTTGTTACCTTCAGCTTCTTGTCCATTAGCTCTATGCGCATCGCATCGCTGAGGGCTTTTACGGCAAACTTCGTCGCACAATAAATACTGCCATTGGGGTAAGCTATCTCACCCGCTACCGACCCGACGTTCACTATCGTCCCTACCTTGTCGGTGGCAATCATTAGCGGAATCACACTATTGGCAATATAGGTAAACCCTTTGATGTTGGTGTCAATCATCTGGTCTATATCTTCTATGGCGTAAGTATAGAGGTGTTGCAATCCTATTGCCAAACCCGCATTGTTGATGAGTATATCTATTTGTTGCCATTTTTCGGGTAAGGACTGGATATTTTTCGCAACCTCTTGGTAGTTTCTCACGTCGAAAGCTAAGGTTATAACCTCCACAGCGTGTTCTTTTTCGAGTTTTGCTTTCAGTTCCGCCAATATCTCAGCACGACGAGCGCAGAGAATCAAATTAACACCCATTTGTGCCAACTTTTCGGCTACTGCTTTACCTATCCCGCTGCTTGCACCCGAGATAAAAGCGATTTTTCCTTTGATACGATTTAGTTCCATTTGTTTAGATATTTAAGTGTTAGGTTATCTCCATATCTTTTTCATTACCCCTTCTACAGTAGGTTGGTGATACTTACCCTCTTTATCTTTTGTGGTATTGAACACAGTAGGGTCAAAGTGCGGACAGTTGAGTGCTAAAAACTGAAAGAAGTAGCCATCGCTGTAAAACATATAAGGCATAAACTCCTGTTGAAAATCGTTTTCGCACTCAAATTCATTGTTTATGATGATACGCACAAAAGTAGCGATGTCCTCTCGGGTGAGGTTGTTGTGTTTTACAGGGTCGGGCATAGCCAAATCAAAGGCAAAAGCTTCAATGCCATTGCCTTCCCACCATTCCCATAGCCAAGTGTTGAAAGGTCTTTACCGGTGAGCTCACTGAGGTATTGCTCCATCACCTTGTATTCTTTGTCAAACACTTCTTCGGGAGTGTCTTCACTTTGGGCATCCCAAAAGGCTTCGTAATCTTGCAGGCGTTTTAGCACGAGGGGGTACAGCTTTTCTGCGGTTGCAAAATCGGGGCGTAGTTCTTTTCTAAGGTTTTTCATTTTCGTTAATTTTAATCATCATACGAAGTGTAATCCCATTGCAGACCATAACTTCCTAAATCATTTAATAGTTTATCAAAAAGAGCTTTTTGGGTAGTCCCTATAAAGATAGCTGTGGGTTTTCCAGTATCTCGGTGTATAGAGAGTGTTATCACAAGCTTAAAATCTTCATCGGTAAAGGTGCGTTGGCCTTCCCAACTGAGAGAGGTAAGTTCGGTATATTGTTTTTCTATATGGGCAACTGCTCCTGTGGGTACTTCAAAGTCTTCCATTGTAGCTCGCACCCTGTCTTGCTACGACCTTTGAAAAAGTTGATTACCTTATAATCACTCGCCTTTTCGGTGTGCGTAGGGGCGATTGGCAAATCGCTCTTTAAGAAATAAGCCCATTCATTTGCAATCTATTTTTGTTTGACTCTAAAAAGACAAAGCCTTTATTTTTGCTTATTTTTTTATCGAATTTCTATAGCGTGAGCTACATACACTTCCTCTTATCATTAATCATTAACCATTCATCACTAACCATTCATCATTTTTCTACCTCTTTTTCACTTTGCACGCCACTACTTGGGAGAGAGGTTGGAGGTGAAGCCTTCCTCATTCTCATATTCAGAAACTCTACCCCTAACGAAAACGCTATTGCAAAGTACAAGTATCCCTTAGGCACAGCACCCACCGTTTGCCCTGCCAATACCGCTTCCGATAGGTGCATACTCTCAGTAATAAGCATAAAACCAATGAGTATCAAGAACGAAAGTGCCAATATCTGAATCGAAGGATTGCGGTTTACAAAGTTGCCCACAGGGTTTGCAAAAAGCATCATTATACCCACCGAAAGCACTACCGCTGTAATCATTATATAAATCGCCCCTGTCAGTCCGCTGGTCATTCCCACCGCCGTAAGAATACTATCCATCGAGAAAATAAGGTCTATCAGCAGTATTTGTACAATAGTCCCCCCGAAAGAAGCGTGTTGTCGCCCCTTAGGGTTATCCGATTGTGTAACGTGTTCTATATGATTCACTTTCGCGTGAATTTCCTTAGTCGATTTATAGAGCAGGAAGATACCCCCGCAAGCAGTATGAGAGCCTGCCCGTTAAAATGAGCTGAAAACCACCCCCAGTCAAGGCTGATAAGCGGGTCTTTCAACCTAATCAGAAACGAAATACCCAATAAAAGAGCAATGCGCAAAAACATCGCCAAGAAAAGCCCTAAGCGTGTAGCGCGCTTACGTTGATGTTCGGGCAGCTTACCCGTAACGATAGAGATAAATATCACGTTATCAATCCCCAATACAATTTCGAGGAACGTAAGAGTAATAAGCGCCACAAAGGCATCAGCAGTAAAAAGAAAATCCATTTTATTCTTAGTTTTTAAAACGCAAAGATAAATCAAAAATTGAATATGAATACAACCCAAAGCCCAAAATAATAAAATTCTTATTCAATTACACCTTAATTATAAGAAAAGTTTCCCGTCCCCATACTCCCCCTAAACTGCTCCCACAAATTTGCTAATTTCCCAATTTTCTAATTTGCTAATTCTCTTTCCCGTCACACTTCCCCCTAGTGCCTATGCTCTAAAACCTAATTCCTATTCCTCTTTCTTTCGCCTCGAAACCCTGTTTTTAACATTTTCAGCCTTGTTGTATGATATTATGAATCAACTTTTTACACACCCTTTCTATACCAATCGTCCAAGATTCGTATAAGCTTCCTATAAGCTCTCTATAAGCTAACCCCACCCATCTTACACCCTTTTTTCATTAAAATTTCTCTCAGCCCTCTTCCGAACTTTTCCGTTTCCTTCCGACTCTCAAAGACCCTCCCCAATAAAGTCTTCAATCTCGCCTAACCTCCGTCCGACACGTCCGACCTGTCAAAAAACTATTTTTATCACTACTCATTTGCTAATTCTCTCATTCTTTCATTTCCTAATTCTCTCATTCTCTCATTTCCTAATTCTCTCATTCTCTCATTTCCTAATTCTCTCATTCTCTCATTTCCTAATTCTCTCATTCTCTCATTTCCAAATTCCCCACCCTCTTGTCACTTTTTCGTCGCATTCCTAGTGCCTATGCCCTAAGGCCTAAGGCCTCGCACTTTTCTCTTCTTTCATCACATTTTTTCGTAGTTTCAAAAAAAGTCGTACCTTTGCAAAAAATTACTCACAGGTCTTGTAGTTCAACGGATAGAATAGAAGTTTCCTAAACTTTTGATCCAAGTTCGATTCTTGGCAAGACCACTTTTTTATCAAAAAACTTGGTCGGTATAAAAAAATATCGTACCTTTGTTGTTTCAAAAGGCAAATCCATCATTTTAATAACTTAAAATATCGGAATTATGAAAGACCTAAATGTATACATCGAAGAATTGCTCTACAAACACCAATGCGTGATTATCCCTAAGTTTGGAGCATTTATATCTAATAGAAAATCAGCCCAAATGGCTGAAGATAAAACGTTCGACCCTCCTAAACGAGAGCTCAGTTTCAACGCAAGCCTCACTTCTAACGACGGCTTGCTCATCAAGTATATATCCGAACAAACAGGCATCGAATATAACTTGGTAGAAGATTACGTAAACTTAGCTGTCGAAGGGTGGAAACGCATCTTAAAACAAGACCAAACCTTAAATCTCGAAAAAATCGGGACGCTTAGGTTAGTCGGCGAAGGTCGTATCTCTTTCGAACCCGCTGACGACGTGAATTTCCTTACCGATTCTTTCGGTATGGCGCCTTTCGTACCTCACGAAGTAACCGCTTCCGATTTGAAAATAGAAGAAAATCAAATCCGTCCTACACTCGACCATTCAAGTACCGATACCGGCATTCCTAACCTTCCGCCAGAAGAAGAAGATGCCGTAGTAACTCCTACTGAAAGTCCTGTGAGCCAAGTTACAGCTCCTGTGGTAACCAATACTCCTAAAACCCACAGAGGTACTACCCCACCGCCAGCTAAGGAAAAGAAACCTGCTAAAATAATGCCGTATGTAAAATATACAGCAGTAGCCTCAGTAGGATTAGCCTTTTTGGCTTATGGAGCTTACCTGCTCTTTGGTGAAAGAGTAGTAAACGATGGCAATAACGAACAACAGTTTGCAATTACTGACAGCTTAGTACAAGAGCGTCTTAACCAAAAACTCAGCGAAGCAGCCGTGTTCACCCCGCCTATTACTATCCCTGCTATTCCTTTGCAAGTAGAAAAAGTAAAGGCTAAAAAGCCCGAACAAGTAAAACCTGAGCAAGTAAAGCCTGAACAAAAACCTACTCAGTCCACTAATCAAGCTGCCACTACGGTAGCGACAACCAAGCCCGCTAATACGCCTGTACAAGCTACTGCTACGCCTAAGCCAGCGCAAACTAGCACTGCGCCCAAACCTGCACAAACCACTACAACACCTAAGCCCGCTCAAACCAATACCTCAGGTGTAGCCTCTACCCCTGTACGTACAAATTCGGCAATGGCAGCTAAAAAATACCAAGTGATTGCAGGGGCTTTTAAAGACGAGAAAAACGCAGAAACCCGAGTGAAACAACTCCAAAAGCTGGGGTATAAAAACGCTTTCGTATTAGGAATGAACGCCAGAGGTCTGTACCAAGTAAGTTATGGCGGTTTCGATTCTATGGACGAAGCTAAACTACAACAAAAAGAAGTGCAAAACTCTAAAGAAGAGAAAAAACTCGACGGTGGCTGGATACTAACTCAACCCTAAAATAATGATGAAACTCAAGAAAAAACCTTCTGACTCACGTACTATACTCACCGACCTCGTACTCCCAGGCGAAACCAATCACCTCAACGCTCTGTTTGGGGGTGAACTCCTCGCCCGTATGGATAGAGCTGCTAGTATTGCCTCACAACGTCACTCTGGACGTTTAACCGTTACCGTATCAGTAAACCACGTGGCTTTTACTCACAGCATACGCATAGGAAGCATCGTAACGGTCGAAGCCGCCATCTCTCGCGCTTTCTCTACTTCTATGGAAGTATATATCGATGTGTGGATGGAAAATATCTATGGCGAACGTACCAAAGCTACCGAGGCGATTTACTCTTTCGTAGCGGTAGACGAAAACGGTCGCCCCGTAAAAGTACCTGAGATAGAACCAGAAACCCAGCTCGAAAAAGAACGTTACAACGGTGCCCTACAACGTCGCCAACTGAGTCTTGTGCTTGCAGGTAAACTCAGTCCGCACGACGCTACCGAGCTAAAAGCTCTCTTTACTGAATTAGAAAATAGCTGATGCATTTAGTAATAGAACCGCTGTAAAAGGCGGTTTTTCTCTTAAAAACAAAGCAAAATGACCTTATCTGAAGAAAACCACTTGAAAGCTATCTTTCACCTTTATAACGAAAAAAAAGAAGAGGTGAATACCAATGCTATTGCCGAAGTGATGAACACCAAAGCTTCATCAGTAACCGATATGCTTAAAAGGTTAGCCGATAAGGGGCTCATCAACTATGTAAAATATCAAGGGGTAACACTCACTAAAAAAGGCACGCAAAAAGCTATTGCTATCATTCGCAAACACCGTCTTTGGGAAGTATTCTTAGTCGAAAAACTCAATTTTTCTTGGGACGAAGTGCACGAAATAGCCGAAGAGTTAGAACATATACAGTCAGAAAAACTTATAGAGCGCCTCGATGCTTTCCTCGATTTTCCTAAAAAAGACCCCCACGGCGACCCGATTCCTAACAAAGAAGGCGTTTTTACCACCACTATTCAAACCCTATTAAGCGAGCTCAAACAAGGCGATAAAGGTATATGTGCAGCAGTAAAGAACACCTCTAAGGAATTTCTCGTTTACCTCAACAAAATGAATATAGCTCTTGGCGACGAAATAGAAGTACTCAGCAAAGAACCCTTCGACGACTCTATGATTCTACTGGTAAACGACAAACAAATCAACCTATCAGCAATGGTATGCCGAAATATCTATGTCAATGGTTAGTGATTAATTGTAAATGATTAATTGCGCCCCAAACTTTGGTAAAGTTGAAATTTTACAGACAAAGGTTTTAAAAAGATGAAAAAAAACAATATAAAAAAATTAAGCCTTATTTTAGGTCTTATATTCATTATAATAATCGGTTACTGCGGTTACTGCATTTACCGTCACTACACCCGTACTCAAAAAATCAGCTTCGAAGAGAAAACTATAGAACGTAGCGATGAGAATTGCGAGGATAACTGTTTCTCTGTAAGCCTAAACTATCTATATTGCAACGGTAATAGCGAGTTCGCTAAGAATTTCAATGAAGAAATAGAGCTACAACTCTCCAATTTTCTCCTTTCCAACGACGACTCTCTACAAGTGGAAGGTATCAGTATAGAAAAAGCTTTAGATAGCCTCACAAAAGATTACTATAAGCTTCACGAACATTTCCCTGAGCTCCCTGCTTTCGAGTTTATCGCTACCGATAGCATTATGTGGCAAAACAGTAAGATGCTTTCTTTAGTGTCCAACCGTTATGCTTTTACCGGTGAAGCACAACCTATACAAACCAAAGTTTTTACTCACTTTGCGTTAGATAATGGGGAAGTAATTACCAATGAAAACCTCTTTACTGATGAAGAAAAAGTAACCCAAATAGCCAAACGTTATTTTGAAAAAGCACAACAGAACGCCACCATCACTCTTTTGGATGATAAGAAGTTTGATTTTGAAGATGGAGTCTTTCGTCTTCCTAACCAAATGGGCGTAGCAGCCGATGCTCTCATTTTGTTCTATGAACCTTTTGAGATAGCTCCTTATGTAGATACGCCTTTTGAAGTGAAAGTACCTATAAAAGAAATTATGCCTTATCTCACTTTTGCTGACAATAAATAACACTATGAAAGAACGATTAACAACATTACATAACGCTCTCTTAGAAAAAACAGAAGTAGAAGGTCTCGCTTTTTTAGCTGAACAATTTCCTAATGAGATAGTTTTTTCAACCAGCTTTGGGTTAGAAGACCAAGCTATTACTCACCTCATTCTCGCAAACCAAATTCCTATCAGTATTTTCACCTTAGATACCGGTCGTTTGTTCAACGAAACTTACTCAGTTTGGGAAAGCACTGAACAGCGCTACAATACACATATTTTACCTTATTATCCCAAAACACACGATATAGAAGAATATGTACACAAAAATGGCCCTTTGTCTTTTTATCGCTCAGTAGAACTGCGCAAAGAGTGCTGTCATATACGCAAAGTAGAACCTCTTAGCCGAGCGCTAAAAGGTAAGAAAGTATGGGTAACAGGTTTGCGTGCCGACCAAAGTAATGCTCGTAAAGATCTCCCTATACTCGAATGGGACGATACTTACCAGCTCTTTAAATACAATCCTATCCTCCATTGGACGTTTGAAGATACCAAAGCCTTTATCAAGGCACATAACATTCCTTATAATGTGCTACACGACAAAGGTTTTGTGAGCATAGGCTGTGCCCCTTGTACTCGTGCTATCAAGGAGGGTGAAGATTTTCGCGCAGGTCGTTGGTGGTGGGAAAGCAATAGTAAAAAAGAATGCGGACTACACGAACACAAATAATAACAAAGAGCTCCACTTAGCTTGCTAAGTGGAGCTCTTTATTCTCTATAAATAATTCATTAATTAAGTTTTACCCTTTGTCTTTTCGCTTCAAAAATAAGCACCGCAGCAGCAACTGATACATTCATAGAGTCGATTGCGCCTTCCATTGGGATAATGATATTCTGAGTGCTATGAGTAAGCCATTCCTCTGTAAGACCTTGGTCTTCCGTACCTACTACGATAGCACTGGTTTCCTCAAAAGATACTTCGTAGTAAGGTTTAGAGGCAGTAAGAGCAGCGCAATAGCTATTGATACCTTTGGCTTTGAGAAAATCAATCACTTCAGTAGTACTACCCGTTGCGATAGGAACAGTAAACACACAACCTACGCTCGAACGTATAATATTAGGGTTGTAGAGGTCAGTTTTAGGATTAGCAATAATCACAGCGTCTATATTAGCAGCATCGGCAGTACGAAGGAGAGCCCCTATATTACCTGGTTTTTCAGGAGCTTCAGCTACCAATAACAAAGGAGAATCGGTTGCGAAAGCCAACGTGTCTAAACTGTGCTTTTTAGTCTGTATTAAGGCAATAACCCCCTCAGTAGAACTGCGATAACTAATCTTTTGGTATACTTCTTTGCTAATAGCGATAGGATTTACTCTTTGAGCTGTATGACTAAGGAGTTTTAGCAAGTGTTCTTCTGCAAAAATCTCAGGCTGATATAGCAATGTTTCGAGAGTGTAGCCTCCTTCAAGGGCTAAGCGTATCTCGCGCGCACCTTCTACTACACATATTCCTTCTTTTTTGCGTTCGCGTGATTTCTCGCTGAGGAGAACTATTTTCTTTATCAGGGGGTTTTGAGTACTGGTGATGTTCATTTTTAGGTAAGAGATAAGAAGTAAGAAAAAGCTGCCTACTCTCGTAGGCAGCTTTTGTTATCATTTATCCATAAGCACCATACATTGCATCAGCTCGGGCTTATTTTTGGTGTAGTCATCTAACCAAACTTTCAATTCTTCTATTTCATAAGGTAATAACCTATCAATAGCTTTTTTAAGTTCCTTACAAAATAGGTTAGGGTCGAAACTCACTTTCGATAAAATCATTGTGGTATATTCAAACATAGCTCGTTTCATAACTTCATCTATTTAGAATTTCACTGTACAAATGTACTTCTTTAAAATGAACTAAGCAAGTTTTTAGGTGTTAATATTGTGTTAATTTTTATAACTATTTCAGTTTCACATCGTATTCTAAATGGGCTTGCACTCCACGTTGCTGAGCGATATGTTTCACCTGCTGATAGACTTCATAAGCTTCTACACCCATCTCATTGCGCAAGTTCTCGCCTCTCAGATTCGCTCCAAAACGGCGGAACATTGCTTTAAAGTCCATTTCGAAAGTAGGGTAAGAAACAGTGCGATATTCTTTAAGTCCGTTGTCTTTAGCAGCGTAGGCGATAGCATCGTTCAGCGAGCCGATTTCATCTACCAAACCATTAGCAAGAGCTTCTTTACCGCTCCATACTCTTCCTTGTGCAATGGAGTCTATTTGGGCAACCGTTTTACCACGCCCTTTGGCTACACGGTCTAAAAATACAGTATACACTTGCTCGATAGATTCGGTCATTTCTTTTTTAAATTGTTCAGTAGGTTTTTGGAATACACTATAAAACTGAGCGTTGGGGTGAGTACTTACAGTTTCGGCATTTATACCCCAGTTGGTAGCTAAAACATTTACATTGGGAATTACCCCAAACACCCCAATAGAACCGGTGATAGTACCTGCTTCTGCAAAAATGCGGTTAGCATTGCACGCAATATAATAGCCCCCTGAAGCGGCATAGTTGCCCATAGAGACATATACCTTTTTCTTCTTTTTAGTAACTTCGATTTCTCGGTGCATCAATTCAGAGGCTAAGGCATCGCCACCAGGGGAATTGATACGAAGCACAATAGCTTTTATATCTTTATTATCAGAGGCTTTGCGCAAGGCGCGGATAATGGTTTCATTACCTACGATTTCGGCACGTCCTTCGCCTTGCATAATCTCACCATCGGCATAGATAACAGCTATCTTATTTTTGGAGTGCTTGCCCGCTGCTTTGCCTACTACGGCTTCGGCATAATCTTCAATATTGATAAAATCGACTTTATCGATACTTTTACTACCGGTTTTATCACAGATGATTTGTTCGAATTCATCACGGAAAAGAATGCCGTCTATGAGTCCGTTGTTTTTAGCTAACTGTGCAGTACGTCCGCCTACATTGGTAGCTATTTCATTGAGTTTTTCTACGGGAATATTACGACTTTTAGCGATATCGGTAACGATGACGTTCCACATAGCAGAGAGTAATTCGGTGAGTTGCTTGCGGTTGTTATCGCTCATCTTATTGTCTAAGAAAGGTTCTACAGCGCTTTTGTATTTACCGTGGCGAATCACTTCCATTTGTACACCGCTTTTTTCTTGGAGCCCTTTGAAGAAAAGGACTTCAGAAGAGAGACCTCGGAGCGCAACACTTCCAAGCTGACTAATATACACCTTATCGGCTACGGTTTGGAGATAGTAATCGAGTTGAGAAATTTCATCGCTATAAGCTAAGATGAATTTGCCAGAAGTCTTGAAATCCTCCAAAGCCTTACGAAGTTCTTGAGCGAAAGCTAATCCGCCGATATTACCCGTACTTTTGAGGTAAATACCTTTGATACGCTTGTCGGTTTTGGCATTCTCAATGGCTTTGAGAGTTGCATTAAGTCCGTTATAGGATTCAGAGGTATAGTCGAAATCCTTAAAGGTTATGCGTTCGCCGTAGTCTACTAATGGTTCTTCAAAAGAGAGTTCGAGTACAGAGTTGTCCTTCACACTCACTTCTTCACCTTTGGCACCACCTACCACTGAGCTTATCATCACAGAGATGAAGATGAGGAAAAGAATAAAACATATCCCCATAGAGATAAAGAATCCGAGGATAGTGGCTAAGAGAGTTTTAAAAAAAGTCATATTGTTGATGTTTTAATGATTATTTTTTAGGTGAAATATTATCACTATCATACCAAACGTATACCGCCTACGGGAATCAGTTTGTTATTAGGATCATTTTCTTTACTTTGTACATATAGTACCCTTTTTAAGTCTTTGATACCATTAGCGGTAAGTTCTCCTGAAAATACCGAAAGCAAAGTATATTTTACATCACTTTCTATACCTTCACTTTTAGAGAAAATACTAAACTTATTACCATTACCCGAAATGATAGTGGCTACTCCTTTACCTACATCGGTATTTTCTCCTTGGTAGCTATAATCTAACTTTAGATTTACCCCTTGCTGGTTGTAAAAGGTAAACTTGTAGTTATAGAGCTCTTTGCCCACTTTCCAACTATTGATATGAGAAGTATAGAGCAGTTTCCAAGGATTAGCAACAAAAGTACCATTTAGTACAGGTGGATTCGTCCCTTCATTAATAGGAAAATTTTGAGCTTTTATTTGGTCGAGTACCTCTTCGGGAACAATAGTTGTCGCTTTTTCAGGGAGGTTGTATTTTTTAGGTTTTGGAAAATTACCTCCTCCATCAGAAGAGCAAGCAGTAAAAGTTACTAATGTTACTGCAATAGCAATAAGGCTGTAAAATGTTTTTTTCATTTTATTTATTTAAGTTAATACTGGGGCAAAGATAGGAGAAAATTAGCAAATCAGCAAAGTTTTAATACAAAAAAACACAATATCTAAATAATTAGGTATTGTGTTTTTTAAGATTTTTCAACTTAGCCAAAGTTTCAAACTTTGGCTAAGTATGTAACTATTACTTTTCTGTTTTTATGGCTCTGAGAATTTCTCCTGTCCAGAGTACGAGGCTGGTAGCGCCAATGATGATTGTCCAATCGGTGAGCTTGAGTGGGGTTACATTGAACATCTGTCCACCAAAAGTAGTGATAAACACTTGACCGATGACAATCACCGTAGCAATAAGTATAAAACCTTGGCTCTTGCCTATATTATAAAAAGTACTCTTGCCGGTACGATAAGCTTTGGCATTGAACATATTCCAGAATTGCAAGAACACGAATATCGAGAAGAACAAGGAAAGTTCATAAGCCGATAGTCCGTTTTTGGGTGTTCCGAAGTGAAAGAAATGACTGAAATAATCAGTAATTGAAAATTGAGTGAGACTGGTGATATCCTCATTTTTAAAGTACTGAATGAAACCAAAAAGCAACACTACAAAGAATCCTCCTACACCAAAAATGCCTTTCGTCATTGGTTTTGTAATGATATTAGCACCACGCGCACGAGGTTTATCGTTCATTACGCGATTGCTCGGTGGTAAGGACGCTAACGCTAATGCTGCAAAGGTATCCATAATGAGGTTCACCCAGAGCATTTGGGTTACGGTAAGCGGTGACTCTACCCCTAAAAATGCCCCAATGAGCACGATGATACACGCTGCCACATTGATAGTCATCTGGAAGAGGATAAAACGCTGAATGTTTAAATAGAGTGAACGCCCCCACATCACGGCTTTACCGATACTACTGAACGAGTTGTCCAAGATAGTGATATCAGAAGCTTCTTTGGCTACTGAGGTTCCGTCGCCCATTGAAAGACCTACTTGGGCAGCTTTGAGGGCTGGTGCATCGTTGGTACCATCACCGGTTACGGCTACAACTTCGCCTTTTTGTTGCAATAGGTTCACGAGGCGTGCTTTGTCGAGCGGACGTGCGCGTGAAATCACACGTAGGTCGGTAATGCGGTCTAAGAGTTCGGTATCGCTCATTGCGGCAAATTCTACGCCGGTGATTTGGTTACGCTCGGTGCAAGTATCGTCCCACAAATGTATTTGGCGGGCGATTTCGCGAGCGGTACCTGGTGTATCACCGGTTACAATCTTCACCTGAATGCCTGCGTGCAAACATTCTTCAATAGAAGCAGGCACATCAGGGCGTACGGGGTCAGAAATAGCAGTAATACCTATAAAATTTAAGCCATTTATCACTAACTTACCATTTTCGGATATTACCGTATTCGGGTCGTCGATTACTTTATATGCAAAACCGATAGTGCGCATCGCTTGGTTTTGGTATTGTAATAGTTTTGCCTCGAAATCGGCTTGAGGAATATCGGAAAGGAATTTACCACCCTCGTAGCAAAAAGTCATCACGATTTCGGGTGCTCCTTTTACGTACAATACCGGTTTGCCCAACGCAGGTGATTGCACCAAAGTAGCCATATATTTGCGTTCGGTAGAAAAAGTGAGTTGGTTAAGCACTTCACTCCCTTCGCGTATGGGCAAGTAATTAGTTCCTTTGCCGTAGAGCCACAATAGGAGTGCTCCTTCGGTAGGATTCCCCAGCACGTTTGGTTTTTCTTTATCAGTAAAATCGAGGTAAGCCGTAGAGTTCACTGCCATCGATTCGGCGATGAGTTTTTCACCTAATTGTTCATCTGTAAAATGATTGAAATAAGTTTCGTAGATAGTCATTTGGTTTTGGGTGAGCGTACCCGTTTTATCGGTACAAATCACGGTAGTAGCACCCATCGTCTCACAAGCGTGCATCTTGCGCACGAGGTTATTGGTAGCCATCATACTGCGCATACTATAAGCCAAACTGAGGGTAACACTCATCGGTAAGCCTTCGGGTACCGCAACTACCACCACAGTAATAGCAATCATCGCTGTATTGAGAAGATAGTGACCAAAATCAATCCAATCGATTTGGTTTATGTTATGAGCAGGAAGCGTAAAATATAGGATAAGGCGACCTACAATCACCAAAATTGCAATGGCGTAACTGATTTTGGTAATCATTCCTGCGAGTTTATCCAACTGTTCGTTGAGAGGAGTTTTTACTGTGTTGTCTATCTGAACCCCTTCGAACACTTTGCCATATTCGGTAGCATCGCCGACCTTTTTCACTTCAAAAATACCGTGACCATCGGATACCGAAGTACCGCGACAAACGTAGTTAGAAGGGTAAGTAGCATCTGCCTCAAAATCGGCTGGATTGGTGGTCTTGTGTACCAAAGGTTCTCCGGTAAGGGTAGACTCGTTGATATGCATTGATACGGCTTCGAGGAGTTCGCCATCGGCGGGTACTTCTTCTCCGGTTTCCAAAATCACTATATCGCCTACTACAATATCCTTTTTGAGCACTTGTGTAATGTGTTCGTTGCGAATGACTTTGTAATAAATCTCGTCGTTTACCTGATTGAGAATTTCGAATTGTTTATTGGCTTTATGTTCAAAATAGAAAGCGACACCTGTAGCCAAGAGTACAGCAAAGAGAATCCCTATGGGCTCTAAGAAAGCATCGAAACCTTCATTATGCACCATATACTCATAAGTAGATACTCCAAAAGAGAAGACGAGGGCAACGAGAAGAATGATGATAATGGGGTCAGTGAACTTTTCTAAGAATTGTTTCCAAAGCGGTTCGCCTTCTACTGATGAGAGGGAGTTTTCGCCGTATTTTTGGCGACTTTCAAGAACTTGTGCATCGGTAAGACCTTTGTAATGGTGTTTATCAGCCATAGTTTTTCGAGTAATTAAAATGCAAAGATAGCTATAATTAGCGAATTAGAAAATTATAAAATGAGAGAATTAGAAAATTAGGAAATGAGGAAATGAGGAAATTAGAAAATGAGGAAATTAGAAAATGAGGAAATGGGGAAATGAGGTGCGAGGTTGAGTTAGAGGAATGAGGCTGTGCCTCAGAAATTAAACAAATTTTAAACAAAATCAAGGCTACGCCTTGTGAAATGGGGAGAGAGGTTCGTCGGAGTTTTCAGAGAATCTTAGAGAGGTTCTGAACTTTCGGAAGATATCGGAGAGATTCGGAAGAGAGCTGAGAGAAGTTTTGGTGAAAAAAGGGTGTAAGGAGGGTGGGGGTAGCTTATAGAGAGCTTATAGGAAGCTTATACGAATCTTGGACGATTGGTATAGAAAGGGTATATAAATAACTGATTAATAGTGTGATACAATAATGCTAAAAATATTAAAAACGGGGTTTCGAGGCGAAAGAAAGAGGAATAGGTGATAGGCCTTAGGCCATAGGCACTAGGGGGAAGTGTGACAGAAAAGAGAATTAGCAAATTAGAGATTTTGGGAATTAGTAAATTTGTTGGAGGAGTTTAGTGGGAGTGTGGGGACGGAAAGATGAAGCGTAGTGATATATAAGACAAAGATAAGCTATATAAAAAATTGGAAATAAGTGGGTTGATAGAATGAGAGGGGTTAGGGTATTGGTATTTTTTATTATTGTTGTATCTTTGCACCGATTTAACTTCTTAGGTTTAACACTTAACTAAAAATGCAAACATATCACGACCTCTTGCGCCATATCCTCGATAATGGCTATTCTAAAGATGACCGTACCGGCACGGGAACGACTAGTGTATTTGGTTACCAAATGCGCTTTGACCTCAATAAGGGTTTTCCGCTGGTAACGACTAAAAAGATACACTTAAAATCGGTTATCTATGAATTACTTTGGTTTTTAAAAGGAGATACAAATATTAAATATCTCACTGACCACGGGGTGCGCATTTGGAACGAATGGGCAGATGAAAACGGCGACCTCGGTCCTGTTTATGGAGCGCAATGGCGCCACTGGAATGGCGAGGCGATTGACCAGATAAAAACGGTGGTAGAGACCCTTAAACAAAATCCTGAAAGCCGACGGATTATCGTTTCGGCTTGGAATCCGTCGGTATTGCCTGATACGGGAAAATCGTTTGCGGAGAACGTAGCCAATGGTAAAGCGGCATTGCCTCCTTGTCACGCACTGTTTCAGTTTTACGTAGCCGATGGGAAATTGTCTTGTCAGTTATACCAACGCAGTGCCGATGTGTTTTTAGGGGTGCCTTTTAACATTGCTTCATATGCGTTACTCACGATGATGCTTGCGCAGGTATGCGATTTGCAATTAGGAGATTTTGTGCATACTTTTGGAGATGTGCACATCTATAACAATCATCGTGAGCAGGTAGCTTTACAGCTCAGCAGGACACCACGTCCTTTGCCTACGATGCACTTGAATCGGGCAGTGAAGGATTTGTTTGCCTTTGATTATGACGATTTTCGTTTAGAAGGCTATGACCCTTACCCTACGATTAAAGCGCAGGTATCGGTATAAAGTTAAAATTTCGTTAAAAAATGCTTAAAATTTTGCTATATGGAGCTTTTTTGTTTCATTTGTGCGTTTAAAATAAAGTAAATACTATAAATCAAGAATTAAATAGAGTTATAGTAATTGTTTTAAAAACATCCCCCTACGCCCCCTTCAAAGGGGGAATGTGGTGATGCAAAAATGACTTTAACAAGTAAATACTATAAAAAAATGAAGAAATTTCTTACAATCGTTATCGCTTTGGTAACCTTACAAAGTGCGTTTTCACAGGTTATTTCGGAGACTTTTTCGTCAGGGAGACTCAATAGAAAACAGAAGATAGGTATCTACAAGCCTGAAAAGTACACGGATAGACAGGCATATCCGCTGATAGTAGTGCTCAATGCCGAAACGTTGATGGAGCCTGTTGTTTCGATGGTGCGTTATTACGAACAGTTTGGTGAAATGCCTAAGTGTATAGTGGTGGGTGTGTATGAACCCAAACAAGAAGATGTAACGGTGGTAGAAGAGGTGGGTCGCCCTATTAATGAGTCGGCTCGTTTCTTTGAGTTTGTATCGGCAGAATTAGTGCCTTACATACAAGGGAAATACCCGATAGCTGACCTAAAAGGGGTTATTGCTTCGGAAGAGGCGGGTTTTTTGGCTAACTACTATATGCTTGCCGAGAAGAAACCTACTTTTAATATGATAGTAAGCCTTAATCCAGTGGCTCTTCCACGTATGGGAGAAGAGTTTTCGCACGCTTTGGCAGCGGGAGTGCCTAACCGTTTGTTTTACTATATGGCTACTGCCGATGTGGAAAACAAAGTGGTGTACGACAAGGCAATTCAGTTTGAAAGAGCGATGCGCTCAGCGCCTGTGCACGAATCGGTAGAATATCACTTTGTTGATTTTAAAGGAAGCTCAGTAAATGCTGCTAAATTGCAAGGGATAGCGCAGGCTCTTGATATGTGTTTTGACATTTATAAACCTATAGGAGGCAAGGAGTTTAAGACCCAAATGGAGACTCTTGAAACGGGGATTTATGAATATTTGGAGAACAAATATAACACTATTTATAAACAGTTAGGCGTAAAGAAAGTGCCTATACTAAACGATGTGATGGCTACTTATACAGCTATTAATTCGTCGCAAGACTGGGAATCGCTTAAGAAATTGGCGAAATACGTAGAGAGCAATGGCTACCTAAAAACAGCGATGCCCAACTTCTTTTTAGCTGAATATTACGAAAAGATGGGCGACGATAAAAAGGCACTGAAAACCTATCAGAAAGCGTATACTGAGCCTAATATAGATTTCATCACAGGAGACTTGATAAATGAACGTATCACGCATTTGCAAGTTACCAAACGCAAGAGTAAAAACACAAAAGTAATAGAACCCATAGAACCAACAGAAGAAGTGGCACCTGCACAAGAAGAACAAAATCCTACCGATGAAAGTAATCAGAACTAAGATAGAAGGCGTGGTGATTATTGAGCCACAGGTGTTTTTTGACGGAAGAGGTTACTTTTTTGAATCGTTTTCGCAACAGCGATTTAATGAGTTAGTAAGCCCCACTGTATTTGTACAAGACAACGAATCGCAATCGACCTATGGGGTATTGCGCGGATTACACTTTCAGAAACCACCTTTTGCACAGGCTAAATTGGTGAGAGTGGTAAAAGGAGAAGTACTTGATGTAGCAGTGGATTTGCGAGAAGGCTCACCTACCTTTGGGCAGTATGAGTCTGTGATACTAAACGAAGAAAACAAGCGCCAGTTTTTTATCCCGAGAGGTTTTGCTCACGGTTTTGCTGTACTGAGCGAAGAAGCTATTTTTCAATACAAATGCGACAATTACTACGCTCCCGAGAGTGAGGGTAGTGTGCGCTGGAACGACCCTATCATAGGTATCGATTGGCGACTACCAGCTGAGGTGATACAACTTTCGGAGAAAGACAAGAAAGCGCCATTACTGGTAGAGGTAAAAGGTAAAAGATAAAAGGTAAAGCCAGTGAGGGCTCGTAACAGGGTATGTGAGTGAAAGGTGAAAAGAGATTGAAAATCAAAGAGCTAAATGTTTCTAACACTTAACACTTAACACTTAGCTAAAAAATAGTTGTCTAAATATTTGGTAGATTGGGAAAAAGGAGTTACTTTTGCACCCGAAAATACAGACGGTGGTCTTAGCTCAGTTGGTTAGAGCGTCGGATTGTGGTTCCGAAGGTCGTGGGTTCGAGCCCCATATTCCACCCTATTGATAAAAAAAGCGCCTTAAAAGGCGCTTTTTTATTATATCACTTTTTACAGTTTCTTCTTTACTGCTACTTCTTGGAAGGCTTCTATTATATCGCCTTCGTGAATGTCGTTGTAGTTCTTGATCTGCAAACCGCAATCATAACCTTTGCTCACCTCTTTTACATCGTCTTTGAAACGCTTGAGTGAAGAAAGTTCACCCGTATAGATAACCACATTGTCACGCAATAGACGTATCTTAGAGTTGCGGTAGATTTTACCATCGGTTACCATACAACCCGCAATGGTTCCTACTTTAGAAATCTTGAAGAGTTCGCGTATCTCTACAGTACCGGTAACCTCTTCTTTAAACACAGGAGAAAGCATTCCTTCCATTGCGTCTTTGAGGTCGTTGATAGCATCGTAGATGATAGAGTAAGTACGGATATCGATAGATTCTTTTTCTGCCAAGGCGCGTGCGTTGGTCATCGGACGAACGTTGAAACCAATGATAATAGCATCGGAGGCGGAAGCCAATAATACATCAGACTCGGTAATTGCTCCCACGCCTTTATGAATGATAGACACTTGTATCTCTTCAGTAGAGAGCTTTTGGAAAGAGTCGGTAAGTGCTTCTACCGAGCCGTCTACGTCACCTTTAAGAATAATATTCAACTGTTTGAAGTCACCGAGAGCAATGCGTCGCCCTATCTCGTCGAGGGTGATGTGGCGTTGCGTACGTACTGATTGTTCGCGTTGTAATTGAGCGCGTTTAGCTACAATCTGTTTGGCTTCTTTTTCGTCTTCGAATACGTAGAATTTATCACCTGCTTGTGGAGCTCCGTCCAATCCTAAGATAGAAATAGGAGTAGAGGGGCCTGCTTCTTTTACCTTCTTACCTCGTTCGTCGTGCATAGCACGTATTTTACCAGAGTTGGTACCTGCCAGTACATAGTCGCCTACGTGCAACGTACCCGATTCTACCAATATAGTAGATACATATCCACGACCTTTGTCAAGAGCTGCTTCCACTACAGTACCTACCGCCGGTTTGTTTGGATTTGCTTTCAGTTCGAGGATTTCAGCTTCTAAGAGTACTTTTTCCAATAGTTCAGATACTCCAATACCTTGTTTTGCCGAAATATCCTGAGACTGTATTTTACCGCCCCATTCTTCTACGAGGAGGTTCATAGTCGCCAAGTGTTCTTTAATTTTATCGGGGTTCGCATTCGGTTTATCAATCTTGTTAATAGCGAAGATAATAGGTACTCCTGCGGCTTGTGCGTGACTAATAGCCTCTTTGGTTTGAGGCATTACATCGTCGTCGGCAGCCACCACAATAATAGCGATATCGGTTACCTTGGTACCACGAGCACGCATAGCAGTAAAGGCTTCGTGACCAGGAGTATCGAGGAAAGTGATACGTTCACCACTTTCTAATTTCACGCTGTAAGCCCCAATGTGCTGAGTTATACCTCCGCTTTCGCCTGCAATTACATTTTCTTTACGAATGTAGTCTAAGAGCGATGTTTTACCGTGGTCTACGTGACCCATTACAGTAACAATAGGTGCGCGAGGTACTAAATCTTCAGGTTGATCCTCTTCGGTATGGATAGCTTCTTCGATGTTAGCTGTTGCAAATTCCACTTCATAGCCAAACTCATCAGCTACTATCGAGAGGGTTTCGGCATCGAGACGCTGGTTCATTGTTACCATAATACCGAGAGACATACACGCACCAATCACCTTATTGATAGGTACGTCCATCATTGTAGCCAGCTCGTTTACTGTCACAAACTCGGTTACTTTTAGTATTTTCTCCTGTTGTTCTTGTTCAGCGAGCTCTTGTTCTACCTTTTGTCGGTGTGTTTCTCGTTTTTCTTTGCGGTATTTAGCCCCCTTAGATTTTGTACCTTTACCTTGCAAGCGTTCGAGGGTCTCGCGCACTTGTTTTTGTACTTCTTCTTCGGAAGGTTCTATTTTCGCAATAATCTTGTTTTTCTTCTCTTTCTTCGTGTTGTCGCCACTTTTAACCACATTCACTTCATCTTTGCGAATACGTTTGCGTTTGCGTTTTTCGCTGTCGCCAGTAGCATCAGTAGCGCTATTAGCAGTAGTTTGAGTCTCTTTATCCTTGTCTTTGTGACGGTTGCGTTTGCGCTTTTTCTTCTTTTTCTCAAACTGACTGAGGTCTATTTTCTCACCCACTACTTTAGGACCAGTGAGCTTTTGGTATTGGGTTTCAATCACACCTGCAGGGATCTCAGTTGTGAGTTCTTCCTTAGGGATATGGATCTGTTGTTCCTTCTTCTTTTGCGTAGCAACGGTTTGTGCCAATGGATTTTGATAAGCAGATTTATTCTTTTGAGCGTCGGGTTTGTTGTTGTCTTTTTTCTTGTCCTTAGCAAGCTGAGATTGCACTGTTCCAGAAGTTGCTTCTTGCTTCGAGGTTGTTGTCTTTGTTTTAGAAGTAGTTACTTCCTGTTTTGAAGTAGTAATTTCTGGTTCTGGTGCTTCTTGAGTAGGAGCTGTCCCTTCTTTTTTATTACCTTCTTCAAGGTCTATTTTACCCACAGGTTTGAGCCCAGCCAGTTGAGCCTTAGCTTTTATTACTTCTTGCTCCTGCTGTTTGCGCTTCTCTTGGTTTTCTTTCTCTTGCTCTATGCGGATAGCCTCGCGCTCTTTGCGCTTGTCTTCCACTATCTCTTTTGAAACCTCACGCTTACTCTTGTCGGCGTTAAATTTGTTCGAAAGGAACTTTACAATATCTTCTGTAATAGAAGTATTAGGGTTAGATTCTATTTCTATCCCTTTTTCCTTCTTCAGATATTCTACGGCTGTTACCATAGAGATATTGAACTCCTTTAAAACTTTGCTTAATCTTATTTTTTTTCCCTCGCTCATATATGTTTATTAAAATCCATTCCCCTTCTAAGAAGAAAGGGTACATTATTCTTTGTTTAAGTTGTAAGGAATCTACCTCCCTCATATACTCTGCTCTCGCAGATTTTTCCTTATTACCCTATTCAAACTCTTCCGCCAAAATGCGTAGCACTTCGCTTACAGTCTCTTCTTCGAGGTCAGTGCGTTGCATTAGCTCTTCGGCAGAAAGTTCCAATACACTCTTAGCTGTATCAAGTCCTGCTTTTTGCAGTTCTTCAATCACCCATTCTTCAATTTCGTCGTTAAACTCGCTAAGCTCAATATCTTCTTCGGTTGCTCCTTCGCGATATACGTCGATTTCATAGCCTGAAAGCTGACTCGCCAAGCGAATGTTATAGCCCGATTTACCAATGGCTTTCGATACTTCTTCATTTGCCAAATACACATCAGCACGTTTTTCTTCTTCGTTGATAATCACTGAAGATACACGTGCAGGTGCCAAGGCACGGGTGATGAGCAGTTGTGGGTTATTGGTGAATGGTAATACATCGATATTCTCATTGCCCAACTCGCGCACAATACCGTGAATACGAGACCCACGCACACCTACGCACGCACCTACCGCATCAATACGGTCGTCGAATGAATCTACAGCCACTTTTGCCTTTTCTCCTGGAATACGCACAACCTTGTTAATAGTGATAAGTCCGTCGGCAATCTCAGGGATTTCTTGTTCGAACAAACGCTCCAAGAATAGGGGAGAGGTACGCGACATAATAATGGTAGGCTTAGTGCTTTTCAGCTCTACTGATTCGATAATTCCGCGCACGTGCTCGCCTTTCTTAAAGAAGTCTGACGGAATTTGTTTTTCCTTAGGAAGGATAATCTCATTGCCTTCGTCGTCTAATAAGATGATAGCTTTGTGACGGATATGATGTATTTCGGCTACGTATAGCTGACCTATCAAGTCTTTGAAACGCTGATAGATAGTCATACTATCGTATTCGTGAATTTTAGAAATCAAGTTTTGGCGTAAAGCTAAGATAGCACGCCGACCCAAGTCATTAATTTTAATTTCCTCTGAAACGTCTTCTCCTACCTCAAAATCGGGTTCAATTTTGCGAGCCACCGAAAGTTCAATTTGCTGATTGTCGTTCGTTACTGCACCGTCTTCCACTACCACACGGTTACGAAAGATTTGTAAGTCGCCTTTATCGGGGTTGATAATAATATCGAAATTATCGTCAGAGCCATATTTCTTTTTTAGGGTATTGCGGAAAACCTCTTCCAAGATAGCCATCAAGGTTTCGCGATTGATGAGTTTATCATCTTTAAACTCCGAGAATGATTCGATTAATTCAAGACTATTCATATACGTTTAATTAAAATTTAATGATTACTTTAGTTTCTTTTATATCGGTGAGCGCAAACAAGTGCTCTTTTTTTACAGTGGTTTTACCTTTACCTACGGGTTTCGGTTCGCGAGTTTCAGTTTCGAGTACGGTTTTACCTTCAACAATGCCTTTCAGTACTCCTTCGTGTGTTTTGCCGTCGAGTGTTGTGATTTGCACGGTTCTACCCACATTTTTAGTGTATTGGCGTTCCATTACAAAAGGCTCAGTAGCACCAAACGAAGTAACCTCCAGGGCGAAATCTACCACCTCGCGGTCTAAAGAGTTTTCAATAGCACGGCTAAGCTCTATACAATCGTCAATACCCACGCCTTTATCTCCGTCGATAGTCACGCGAATGGTATTGTCAGTTCCTACGCTTAAATCGGTTAGAAATAGTTCAGGGTGCTCGCTTAAAGCCTTATTAACTAACTCTTTAACTTGGTCTTTGAAATTCATTTGCTATAAAAAGAGGGGACTTAAATGTCCCCTCAAGTATTATTTTTCGGTGCAAAGATACGACGAATTTTCTAAATAACAAGAAAAAAAGTAAAAAAAGTTTGGAAAATTAGGTAAATAAGTGGTAGTTTTTGGGCTGTTATTTTAATCTCTCGATCTGTTCTAATTTAAGTTTTTTAAGGAGAAATCATTACTTTTAGCTAAAAGTAGAATAATCAAAAAAATAAAGAGTATGAAAGTATATTTTTTTGTATTATCATTGTTCATTAGTACTTTTGCTTTGGCGCAAGAAGATAGTTTTTATGTACAAGATTCTATTATGTTGCTCAGTCAGCTTAAAAGATAAAAGTTTTAAGATAAACAAAAGAGTAACAATAGGTTGGGTTTCTCCTATAGAAGGTTCTTAATCATTTACCTAATAGTAAGTTGCAAGTTGAGAAGGATTTTGATGCTATTTTTGACGATGTTTTTTATCAAAAGCTAACTCAAGGAGCTTTTTCGCTTTCTATTCAAAGGAAGATTTTTGTAGATCTTGATTCTACACAAAGAGTAGAACTTGTCTATTTTCATTTATTTTTAGGGATTATTGGTTTGAAGAAAGAGGGAGAAAGTTTTGTTTTATAAAGATTGAATATCACTAGAGGGGTGTATGCGCAATAAGTGTTTAGAATTGTAAAGATTACCTATTTCTTTTTACTGTTGAATGTAGTGTTTTATAGCTTTATATATTATATTTTGAGTAACATAACAAAATAAAGTTTAGAAATTTACATAATAAAAGACCGATTTTACAAAGGAATGAAAAGTAAAATAAAAAAAAGGAAAGATTTTTCTTGCAAATAAAAAATAAAAGTTATATATTTGCCTCATCAAATGAATAAAACACATAAAATGAAATATATACTTAACATTGTGATAGGAGTCTTTATGTTAGTTCTTTTGGAATGCAATGTTAAAGAAGAATCTGATAATCCTCACAAAGACCTTGAAAAAGAAAAACCGTGGAAAGAGTTTATAAAAGAGAAACTCGGTATTCCTGCTGAAGCTCAAATAACATATGAAGCATTTGGTGTAGTGGGATATCCATCTTATCTACTTGCTAAAAATAAAAAAACTTTTTACTTCTATAAATATGACGATGACTACAAAGTTCTTGCTAAACATATTGAAACACTTCCTGAAGATATAGAATTTAGAGGTGAAAAAGTAGGTCAGATAGATGCACAGCGTATAGAACCTATTCTGTATCAAAAAAATAATATTGCAATGGGAGGTATTAGAATATCATTTGCTATTGTAGAAAGTCCTTCTCATACCAGCTTTCAGTATGAATATTATTCAAAAAAGTTTGTTTTAAGTGATGAAGCCGTAAAAGTAGTAGATATTCCTTATGAAATACAAGAAATAGAATATATGGAAGGAATAGGTTGTTTTATTGCTATAGCAGATAATTATCAATGGCGACTATTATACGATACCAATTGGAATTTGTGGGGAAAAGTGCCCTTGTATTTTCATAAACTTCCCTATTCTGGTAAAAAATCATTTGCTGTATTGAATAATGATAAGGAAGTAATCCTCTTTGAATTTAAAAATAATAAATTAGTAAAAAAATACATTGCAGCACTTCTTGAGAAAACTGATTGTATTGCTGAAATAAATTTTGAAAAGAACGAAATTCTAATCTATCTTTATAAAAATGGTAATAAAAAGAATTACTATTTCAAATTTACCGGAGAGGAACTAATGTTAGTCAATACATAATGCTATGAAAAAAATATATATACTTATTGTAGGATTTTCTATATTGGCACTCTCAGGGTGTAACACCAAGGACAATAATGATGTTATTGGAGAAAAAGAAGAACCTAAAAAAGAAAAGACAAAAGATGAATTGTTAAAGGAAAAACTTAATATTCCTATAGAAGCTGAAATAATAGAGCAAACAATTCCTCGAATAGGCTTTCCTTCCGATGTGCTTGCGAAACACAACAATACGTTTTATTTTTATAAATATGATTCTCAAACCTATCAAGTGCTTTCTAAACACATAGAAACTCTTCCCGATAGTTTAACGTTTAGAGGTGAAAAAGTAGCCCAAATGGATACAAAACGCTTACAACCCACTTTTGTGTATGTCAATGGATATGTGAGCGTAGCAACTATAAAAGTACAGTTCGAAGATGATGGCGATTTTGAATATGAACTATACAACAAAAAGTTTATCTTAAACGACGAAAATGTAAAAGTAGTAGATATACCTTATAAAGTAGCCTTCATAAAATACCAAGAAGGCTTAGGGTATTTTGTAACTATAGAAGGAAATAGAGATAAACAATTGTTGTATGATGCTAATTGGGATTTCTGGAGTGAAATACCTATGCAAATCTATACCTATGATTGTTATCGTATTAATAAAAAATATGCTGTCCTAAAAAATGAACATGAGATACTTCTCTTGGAATATCAAGGTAATGCTTTTGTAAAGAAATACGTAGGAGTTCTCCCCGAACTAATAACAGGTTATTATCCTAGCTTAAAAGTAGAAAAAGATATTGTCCAAATATATTTATATAAAGAAGACAATATTAGTCATCAAAAGAATTACTATTTCAAATTCACAGGGAAAGAATTAATTTTGGTTAATATATAATACTATGAGAATACTTGTAACCAATTTGGTTTTAATAGTAATGATAGCTTGTGCAAAAGAAGAGGCTACTTCTAAGATAGAGGAAAATAACTCCAAGCAACAAAATATGGTGATAAAAGCTAAATATACTGATTATTACCACCCTTATATGACGTATATTGCTGGAGTAAAAGGAAAAACTACTCTCTGTTGTTATACTATTAAAAAAGGAAAAATCATCGCACAAGGAGAAAAAACAATGCCCCAGAAACTGAAAATACGAAAAAAATGGTTTGATTTCAATGAAGCAAAAATAGCAGTAAGACATTGTGGTAGTGTAGTGCTAGCATCTTTAGAAGTAGACTATCCTACAGTGGAGTCACCTGGATTTAGAATTTCTGAAACAGCTTATTACAAAGAGCATCTTGTAATGGGAAGTGATAAGATATCAGCCATAGAAGTGGATAGTATCAATACTATTAAGGCTTATGAAGGAATGGGATACCTTGTAAGTTCACCTGGGCTTACTAGTGATCCATATCGTTACTACGACCCTCAATGGTCGTATGTAGGTCTCTTCTATCCATATACACAAATTGAAAATGATAGTAGAAACGGTTGGGATTACTTTGTAGTTGATATACAGAATGAAGTAGTGCTTTTTAGAGTTGAAGAACAACGTGTGATAGCTAAATATACTAAAAAAATACCTTTTTCTCCTAAAGAAGAAATTATACCCGAGTTTTCTAACACTAATAAAACAATCATTTTTAGAGATAAGGATGGACATCTAAAAAATTATATATTAGTACTAAAAAATGAACAACTTGTAGAAAAAAATAATTGAAACGATGAGAAAAATACTAATATACACTATATTTCTATTCCCTTTTATAGCTTGTCATTTAAAAGAGGAAGAACCCTCCAAACCTAAGGAAGAAATAACTGATATAAATGACCCCTTTCAAGAATTTAAAAAAGAATTAGGTATTCCTCAAGAGGTAGAAATACAAGGTCGAGAATCAGGTTATCCCGATCCTGAAAATACTTATACTATAGGTAAATATAAAAATACTTTCTATTTTTATTTGATTAGAAACAAGAAGATTATAGCTCAACATCAAGAAACACTTCCTGAAAAAGTGATTATAAATGGACGTAACTTCAATACCGAGGAACTAAAAGTAAATTTCTATAGAGATAATGAGGTGCAAGTAGGTCGTATAGTTGCACAACAACCTTTGGTAGAACCACAAGGATTTAGAGAAGATAAAGATAGATATTATCACAAAAAGTTTGTCTTTTCCAATGATAAAATCTATGAAGTATCTCTTGAAAAACTATATGGTATTAGTAAAGAAGGAGACTTAGGTTTCTTTGTTCAAATTTATTCTAGAACCGATAGACCGCGATTGGCTTACAATAAAGAGTGGCAGCTATTAGGTAAAGTAGCGGGGTGGGGGCAAAGTAATTATTGGAAAAGTGATACGTTCTATGCTATAAAAAACAAGAACACTCTTACCCTTTTTAGAATGAACAACAAGCAAGTTACAGCTAAGTATACCTATATACTTCCTTTCAGCGATGAAGATGTAGTGCCTATAATAGAAGCTCGCGAAAAATTCGAGATTTTCTTTGAAGATAATGAAGGTAATAAAAAAACATATAGTCTGAAATTCGAGAATTATAAAATTATTCCTAACACATAAAATTTAATTAATAACTAAAAAAAATAGATTCTTATGAAAAACATTTTAGTAACCACCGATTTTTCAGAAAAGTCAATCGCTTCACTACACGTTGCGATTAACTTAGCCAAGCAACACAATGCCAAAGTATATGTGTTGCACGCCATTGAACTTCCTATCCGCTTAATGACCGAAAGTCAAGTATCGGTTCCCGAAGCGATGTATTTCCTCAACCTTACTAAACAGCGTTTCAACGACCTTAAAAAGGAAATTGATACCACTGTCGAAGTGATTGACCTTGTTGAAACCGCTCCGCTACCCGAAGCTGTGGAAGAAGTTGTAAAGAAATACCATATCGACCTCGTGTTTATGGGCTCTAATGGGGCTTCAGGCGCCAAAGAACTCTTTATAGGCTCTAATGCTGAAAAAGTAGTCCGCTCTACCTCTGTGCCTGTATTGGTAATTAAAAATCCACACGAGAAGCTCAAAATTAGACATATGATGTTTGGTTGCGATTTCTCTAAACGATTTTTAAAACCTTTTGAAAAGGCACTGAAACTTGCTAAAGTATTTGGTGCTAAGGTTGATTTGGTGTATGTTAATACTCCTTACCAGTTCCTTACTACTTCCGAAATAAACAAACGTATGGAAGAGTTTCTTAAAGAAGCTGAACACTCTCATCAGCATTTTGAAACACACGTTTATAACGATATTCGTGTAGAAACAGGAATCTTAAACTATGTGAAGGAAAACAATATAGACCTTATCTGTATGTTCCCTAACGGACGTAAGGGTATTGCTCACTTCTTCAATGGAAGTATCAGTAGTGACCTTGTAAATCACTCCAGCACACCTGTGCTCACTATTAAATTAGAAAAGTAGGAGAATGTTAATGTAAAAAGGCTGTAAGAAAACTCTTACAGCCTTTTTATTAATCATTAGCCATTAATCATTATTTCACTAATTTTGCTATTTCCTTAAATCGCGGGTGCCCGGCAGTACGCAAGAGGGCGAAGAGAGTCGCTTCGGTGCTTAATAGAGTAGCTCCTGCATCACGTAGCATTGTGAGCCCGATGTGCTTATTGCTTTCGGTGCGCGAAGATACTGCATCGGCAATTACGGATACTTCATAACCTTCAGCGAGCAAATCGAGCGCAGTTTGGTAAATACAGATATGGGTTTCAATACCTATAAGCAATACGTGCTTGCGATTGTTAGCACTAAGCTCCTTGCGGAACTCAGCATTGCCCCAAGCTGAAAAGCTACTTTTCTTCACGGGGGTTTTGCCTTCTAATATCTCAGCAATCACAGGGTGAGTAGCACCCAACTTATCGGGCATTTGCTCCACCCAAATGATAGGAAGCTCTAAGAGCTTGCACCCCTCAATAAGAATCCTGCTGTTGTGTAACACCTCTTCCGATTTATAAACGATTTGTGATAACTTTCCTTGAATATCAAGGATTACCAATTGTGTATTTTCTGTTGTCATACTATTGATTATTATTATTAATTGATACTCATCTTCTATCTTATTTTATCTCTTATCTAAGTCGAATCCTGCTCTTCTCATTAAAGCATCTATAGAGGGCTCTTTTCCACGAAAACGTTTGTAAAGGGTCATTTCCTTCTCACTACTACCTTTGCTGAGCACTTCTCTGCGGAAACGAGTAGCTACCTCAGTATTAAAAATACCTGCTTCCTTAAAAACTTCAAAAGCATCAGCATCTAGCACTTCCGACCATTTGTAACTATAATACCCTGCGGCATAACCTCCACTAAAAATATGTGAAAAGGCGGGCGAAATACACATCGCTTCCACAGTTGGATAGAGTTGGGTTTCTTTGGTAACTGTTTGTTCAAAAGTGCGAACATCTTCAAGGCGTTCCAAATGAGGGTAGGTATGCCACGCCATATCTAAGAATCCAAAATTTAACTGACGCACACTTAAAAGTCCTTCCATAAAGACACTGGCTTCTTTTATTTTTTGCACCCATTCTATGGGCAAAGGCTCACCTGTTTGGTAATGTGTTGCAAAAAGGCGCAAAATTTCTTCTTCGTAACACCAGTTCTCCATCAGCTGGCTGGGAAGCTCTACAAAGTCGCGGGCTACATTAGTACCGCTTAGAGAAGGGTACGTAACCTTAGAAAGCATACCGTGAAGAGCGTGCCCAAACTCGTGGAAGAGAGTCGTCAGTTCGTTGAAGGTGAGCAAGGAAGGAGCCGAAGCAGTAGGGCGCGTGAAGTTACACACTATGGAAATGTGTGGACGCGAATCTTTTCCGTCACTATCAGTGTATTGCTCTTTATAAGAAGTCATCCACGCGCCATTGCGTTTGCCTGTACGTGGAAAGAAATCGGTGTAGAAAAGGGCAAGATATTCTCCTTTATCATCGGTTACTTTATAGGTTTGTACTTCGGGGTGATACTTTTCTACCTCATCGGTAAGGGTGAAGTGCAAACCGTAGAGCTTATGTGCTACTGCAAACATTCCTTCCACTGCTTTATCCAAAGATAAGTAGGGTTTTAATAGAGAGTCATCTATTTGATAGCGCTGTTGTTTCAGTTTTTCGGCATAATAAGCAAAATCCCATTGCTGAAAGTCATCAAGTCCTGAAAAGTCTTTTAGCTCTTCCAATTCTTTGATTGCTTGCGGTTTGGCTTTAGCTAAAAGTTTATTTAAGAAATCCATAACCTTTTCTGATGTTTCTGCCATACGTTCTTCTAATACCAAAGAGGCATAATCGGGATAACCCAATAGTGAGGCGCGTTGGGCACGTAACTCAGCGATACGCAATACATTGGCTTCGTTATTATAAGCACTATCACCTGCACAACGGCTATGATAGTCAATAAAAAGTTTACGGCGTAACTCACGGTTATTAGCATATTTCATCACGGCGGTATAGACAGGAAGGTCGAGGGTGATTACCCAACCTTCTTTATGGTGCTTTTTGGCTTCGGTAGCGAGCATCTCTAATACAAAGTCGGGTAGACCGCTGAGCTCTTCTTTATGGGTAATCACCCATTGGTAATGCTGTGTTTCAGCCAATACATTTTCTGAAAACTTCAGTTTGAGGCGCGCCAATTCCTTGTCAATTCTGCGCAAATGCTCTTTATCATTCGATGATAAATTTGCACCATTGCGAGTAAAACTCTTATAAGTCTTTTCAAGTAGAGTATGTTGTTCTGGTGAAGCGGAAAGGTAATTGCGGGTTTTGTAAACTGTTTCTACACGTTTAAAAAGCGCTTCGTTCAAACGGATGTCGTTGCTGTAATCGGTGAGCAGAGGCGAGATGCGTTGAGCTTCTGCTTGCAGGGTTTCGTTCGTTTCGGCACTGTTCAAGTTGAAGAACATTGCCGTAAGTCGGTCGAGTTCTAATCCCACATAAGCCAAAGGCTGTATTGTATTCATATAGGTAGGCACTTCTGGATTATGAGCAATGGTATTAATTTCTTTGAGGCTTTTGGCAATAGCTTTTTGGATGGCTGGTAGATAGTCGGTAGGAGCAAAGCGCGAAAAGGGCGCTGCGTTATAAGGTGTTTGGAACATATAGGTTGTTTTTTATTATAAGAGTGCAAATATATATCTTTATGCGGGAATTAGCAAATTAGCAGAAGAGAAAATAGATAAATGGCACTAATTTTTTTAGTGAAAAGAAAAATATTGAAATATAAAGGTAGAAAAAGGAAAATGAATTTTGGAGCCTTCTGAGACGAACCTAAAGCGAACCTAAGGCGAAGGTAAGGCGAAGCTAAGACGAAGAAAAGGTGCTTTTAAGTTGATTTTGAGGTGATAAGAAGAGGGTTTTAAGTTGACTGAAGTTTTAAATTTTGTTAAAGTCAATTTTCCAAACGAAACATTTCTGACTATAGCTAACAGAAGACAAATTTGTCAATTAAAAAATGTTTTGTACCTTTGCACTCATTATGAAAATACTCTATTTACACGGTCTCGATAGCTACTTACAAGATGATAGGCGCGCAGTGCTCACCCCTTACGGTGAAATCTTCGCTCCTACGATTGACTATCGGAATGCGCCTAACCTCTTTGCTGAGTTACAAAAAGAGTATGCTGAGGTTGATGTGCTTATAGGTTCGAGTCTTGGAGGGCTCATTGTCTATTACCTCGCTCAAAAGCTTGGAAAACCTTGCTTGTTGTTCAATCCTGCGCTTACCTATCGACACGAAGTGCCTTTTAACACCCAACCCAACCCTAATTACCGCGCTTATATGCAGATAGTTATCGGTTTGCAGGACGACGTCATCACACCGTGGGAGTCGCTATCAGTTCTCCGAGAAGATATGAGTTCTCAGCAAAATATAGAAATTCACCTCTTGAATACTATGGCACACACTTACCCCATAGAGATTTTTGAAAAAGAAGTGAAGGAGTTTTTTGAGGTAAAAGATGCGAGCCACACGAGCAGATAGCAGGTAAAAAGATAAATAAGGACTAAATGTTAATCATTAAAATTAATAACTAAATATAATGTATCCACTGAGAAGAAACCGCCGTTTGCGCGTAAGCGATACGGTACGTAGTTTGGTAAAAGAAACGATTGTTACCCCGAATGATTTTCTTGTACCTCTCTTTGTAGTTGAAGGTACTGGCGTAAAAGAAGAAATAGCCTCTATGCCGGGTTATTACCGTTATAGCCTCGACCTATTGGCAAAAGAAGTAAAAGAGCTCTGGAGCTTAGGACTCAAATCGGTATTACTGTTTGTGAAAGTGCCTGACGCTCTCAAAGACAACAAAGGCGTAGAAGCAGCCAACCCCAATGGTTTGATGCAACGCGCTATTAAAACTGTGAAAGAAGCAGTTCCCCAAATGCTCGTAATGACTGATGTAGCACTCGACCCTTATTCAATTTATGGTCACGATGGTATTGTGGAAAACGGGCGCATTGTGAACGATGCTACTGTAAATGCTCTTTGTACAATGGCACTCTCACACGCTCAGGCAGGTGCTGATTTTATTGCGCCCAGCGATATGATGGACGGACGTATCCTCGCCTTGCGTGAAACCCTTGAAGACAATAGCTTTGAGCACGTAGGGATAATGGCTTATAGTGCCAAGTACGCCTCAGCTTTCTACGGACCTTTCCGCGATGCACTCGACAGTGCTCCCGTAGACCAACAGGATATCCCTAAGGATAAGAAAACTTACCAAATGGACTATCACAACCGCCTCGAAGCCTTACGCGAGACCCGTATGGATATAGAGGAAGGCGCTGATATTGTGATGGTAAAACCAGGGCTTTGCTATTTAGACATCGTTCGCGAAGTGAAGAATATGAGCGAAGTGCCCGTAGCTGTTTACCAAGTATCGGGTGAATACGCAATGCTGAAAGCTGCCACTGCCAACGGTTGGCTCGACCACGATGCTGTAATGATGGAACAAATTGTGAGTATCAAGCGCGCCGGTGCTGACCTTATCGCTAGCTATTTTGCTAAGGAAGTCGTAAAACTTTTATAGGCAACAATCTTCCTGAGGGAGATAAATAGAACAAATCACACCAAATCAAACAGGGAATCTATATCTTTGTTTAATTTTCTTATTGATTTTTGTTTAATTTCTATGGCTTTAGCTATATTTCTTTACAAAACAAGAATACTTAATTAATTTTCATAGCGCAAGCTATATTTCTTTATACACTAATGAAAAAACACTTTTTAACATTCGCCACTATGGCACTTTTAACCGCTTGTGGTGGCGGAACAAACAACAATAACACCACCACCGATAGTACTACCCAAGAGGCAACTACTACTGCACCTGCCCCTTCAAACAGTGCACCAGAACCCGATTTTCCCGATTGGCAAAACAACAAAGGGATAGGTCCAGTGAAGACCATCACCCCACCCTTAGCTGATACCCCCGATGCAGCAATGGTAGCCAAAGGAGAAGAGACTTTCAATACCTATTGCACCGTGTGCCACCGTCCTAAAAAGCGACTCACAGGACCTGCAATGATAGGTTTGCTCGACCGCCGTACGCCAGAGTGGGTGATGAATATGATTCTCAATCCCGATGTGATGGAGAAGCAAGACCCTATCGCCAAGAAGTTGGTAGAAGAGTACAACACCTTAATGCTCAACCAGCGCTTGAACGAACAACAAGCTCGTGAAGTTTTGGAGTACATCAGAACAATAAAATAAGAAATAATTGTTCATTATCTATTTTTTTGTATCTTTGCCGAGTGAATAACTTAAAATAAGAATCACTAATGAAGAAGCTTGCACTCAGCTTAGCTATTATAACAAGTGTTGCACTTATATAAAAGGCAGTTGATAGCAACTGCCTTTTTCTATTATACCCTTATGGAACCTATTTCTGTAATAATTATTCTTACTACACTCGTGCTTTCAGCCTTCTTTTCGGGGTTTGAAATCGCTTACGTGTCGTCTAACAAAGTACACGTAGAAATCCTTAAAAAGCAAGAAGGAGTGATTGCTAATGTGCTTACCAAACTCACCCGAAAGCCTTCTAAACTACTGGCTACTATGCTTGTGGGCAATAACGTAGCCCTTGTAGTGTATGGGTTTGAAATGGGAAAGGTAATGACAGTTCTTTTGCCTCCTTTCTTCCAAAATGTCCTTTGGCATACCATTATTTCTACTCTCATAATTCTCATCACGGCAGAGTTTATGCCCAAAGTGTTCTTCCAGATTTATGCGAACCAACTCCTAAAAGTATTTGCTATTCCTGCATACTTTTTCTATCTGCTGTTCTATCCGTTTTCCAGCTTTGTGATGTGGATATCCGACTTTGTCTTACGCGTATTCTTTAAGACGAAAGGCGATTATGTGCCTCTTTCGTTCTCTAAAGTAGAGCTGGTAGATTATATCTCCGAACAGATGGAAAACGCTCCTAAAAAAGAAGAGGTAGATAGTGAGGTGCAGATGTTCCAAAACGCCTTGGAGTTCTCGGGCGTAAAAGCACGTGAAATAATGATTCCGCGTACTGAAATAGTAGCCGTGGAGCTCAATGAATCTATTGAAAATCTTATTGCTACCTTTGTATCATCAGGGTTTTCCAAAATATTGATATACAACGAAAATATAGATGATATTTTGGGTTACGTGCACTCTTTCGATATGTTCAAGAAGCCAAAAAACATTAAAGAAGTGCTTATTCCTATTGTGAATATCCCTGAGACTATCCAGATAAACGAAGTACTAAACATTCTCACCCGCAAACGCAAGAGTATGGCAGTAGTACTCGATGAGTATGGAGGTACTTCGGGCATTGTAACCTTAGAAGATATCGTAGAAGAACTCTTTGGCGAAATAGAAGACGAACACGACAAAGATAAGTTTATAGAAGAACAAATATCCGACACTGAATACCTTTTTTCAGCGCGTTTGGAGGTCGAATACCTCAATGAAACCTATCATTTGGATATCCCAGAAAGCGAGGAATACGAAACACTTGGCGGTTTTATAGTGCTTCATAACGAAGGAATCCCTACTCAAGGCGAAGTGATAGAAATCCCTCCTTTTACCTTCACTATCGAAGCCTGCTCACAGACTAAAATAGAAACCGTAAGACTTACTGTGAATAACGAATAGCGAATAGCGAAAAGTGATTAATCCCCTTTAAAAATAATGTATCAACTCCTGTTAAAGAAGTGAAGTACAGGGTCGCAAAAGGATTACTGCAACACCTTATTAACTATTAATCACTAATCATTAACCATTAAAAAAAGACCCTCCCTTTCGGAAGAGTCTTTTTTCACAATGCATATAAATACTACTACTAACTCCAAAATGAATACTTTTAAGTTGATAAAATTTTATGAACTTAAAAGTATTTGTTTTTTCTCATAAAATTTTGTCTTTAAATAGCCTAATAAATGACTTTGTAATTTAGTTTTTTCAGTCTTTGCTTCAATGATTCAATGTTTCTTATAGTAATTTTGATTAACAATGTTTATTTTAGCAATCTCTGTGTCTTCTCAAAATCTTGTTTCAATGAATAATTTTTATCTAACAATGTTTCTTATAGCAATTTTTCAGTAATTTTGTTTAATTCAGTTTTTTCAAGCAATTTTTAGTGTCATCATTTATTATATTTAAATGCACTTGCAAGTTTTACTAACATCCCGTCTGTCAAACTTACATTATCTATATTGAAAATAGCGTGCCAAAAATGATAAAGTAGCCTTTTTTACATTTAAATAGCTTATTATCAATGTCTAATATTGTTTTAGATTCTTTACTTCAATATCCCTAAAATCTTCATTTTGTGTATACGCTACACGATTAACCTGTATAATATTCTCATTTTACACGGCTCATTTTCAGTTTTCTCCCACACGAAAAAGAAGCAGTATCAAAATTCACACTAAACAAGATAATTGATATTATTCTATTTCTTCAGTTCTTAATACCATCATCTTGTCTCTCTCTTAACTTTCCTTATTTGTCGATTTATTTCCCTCAAAAACCCGTTTTATTTTTCATTTTTAGCTATTCATTATCAACTATTTATATACCCTTTCTATACCAATCGTCCAAGATTCGTATAAGCTTCCTATAAGCTCTCTATAAGCTAACCCCACCCAATTTACAGCTTATCTTTCACCTTTTACCTAACTCACCTCCTTCGAACTTCTTCGTTATCTTCCGGAAGTTCAAATTCATTTCTGATATCTCAAAGTTTTTCTGATATTTTCTAAGTCTCTCTGAGATTTCTCAAGTCTAAAATTAAAAATCTTCTTGCTTTTCAGGAAAGAATCAGTATCTTTGTAAAAAAATAATAGAATTATGAGTATTGCAGTATTAACACATAATCCAAATGTTCAGTTTATAACCGATAGTAATGGAAGAACAGTATCAGCCATAGTTCCTATAAATGAATATAATACTATGTTGAAAATCATAAAACAATATGATTCCGATGATGAGTTTACAGAAGAAGAATTAAAAAGAATAGCCTTATCGCATCAGCAAGCTAAAGAGGGAAAAATGGTAAAGAGTGAAGAAGTTTTTAAAATGCTAAGGGCTGAGTATGGAAATTAATTGGACTAATGAGGCTATTGAAAGCTTTAGAGATACACTTCGTTATTGGAGTAAACGGAATTGTAATAATGATTATTCCAATAAAATTATTGATGAGGTAGAAAAAACTGAAGTTTTTCTAAAAGAAAATCCTATGTTACTTTCAAAATTTGTAGAAGAGGTTAAATTATATAAAATACTAATTATGAAAGGGAAGTTTGCTTTGTATTACGATTTTATAGAAGAAGAAAATCTAATTGTAATAAAATTTTTTAGAAGCACCAAGCAAAAACCTTTAGAGTAGTTTTTTAGTTGCAAAAAGAAATGATTACGACAGAATTTAGCTAATCACTACAATGTAAGTGCCCATTCGTTAGCTCACAGCATTAACACTCCTGATATAAAGAAGTCTTTTTAAAATCGGTAGATTAACAAAACTTATGACGGAATCCTTACTTTTTATCTCTGAAGAAATAGATGTCAACCCTCGTGCATCTTGGGCAGAGCTTTTGCAAATAACTTTTGTAAATAAGAAGCAATATTTTTCTATAAGTAGATTAGCTTATGAAGAAGAACTCTATTTTGAATACAATGAGCAAACTCACTACATTTATGCCTTGTGCCAAGATGTAGAGTTTGAATTGAAAGCCAATGCCTTGCATATCCATATCACAAAGAAGCTAAAAGGTAATTGCCCTTTCAGTACTATTACAATACAATTACCTTCTTTTTCTGTTGATTTAGAAGAAGTGTTTCAAGAATTAAAAAAGAAAGTCCGATAAAAGAATTATCGGACTTCTTCATTAACCAACCAAAACTTTAAATTATGAAAACTATTATTTGAAGTTTACAATGAGCTACCACCCTCATTGCGAGGCAAAGGTACGAATAAAACAGTACTTGTCAAGCGTATTTTTAAGTTTAACAAAAGTTTAATATAAAAGGGGCTTATAGAGCCCCTTTTTAGGGTAAATTTAATACTTATGCACTTATTTTTTTAAGATTTTGTTTACCATTTTTATTTGGCATTACGTGCTTCAATCCACTTGCGGGCATTGATAAATGCCTCTAACCAAGGACTAACCGCTGCTTTTTTACTCGGATAGTACGCCCATTGCCAAGGAAAAACTGAACGCTCTATATGGGGCATCGTTACCAAATGTCGCCCTGTTTTGTCACATAACATAGCCGTGTTGTAATCAGAGCCGTTAGGGTTTGCAGGGTACTCCTGATAAGCGTATTTACCTACGATATTGTACTGATTTTCTGCCAATGGCAAGTGAAATTTCCCTTCGCCGTGTGATATCCATACCCCTAAGGTACTACCGGCAAGGGTGGAGAGCATCACCGAGTTGTTTTCAAGAATGGTTACTGATACAAAGCCACTTTCGTGCTTGCCACTATCGTTGTGCCACATTTTGCCGTGCTCAGTGTGCTCAGGATTGATGACTTCTAATTCCATAAACAACTGACAGCCATTACAGATACCTACCGAAAGAGTGTCGGGACGGGCAAAGAAGTTGTCTAACGCTTTTTTAGCTTGCTCGTTGTAAAGCAAAGCACCAGCCCAACCTTTGGCACTGCCTAACACATCGGAGTTAGAGAAACCGCCCACAGCTCCTATAAATTGTACATCTTCTAAGGTTTCGCGTCCGCTGATAAGGTCGGTCGTATGCACATCTTTCACATCAAAGCCTGCTAAGTATAGGGCATTTGCCATTTCGCGCTCGGAGTTGCTACCCTTTTCGCGTATCACTGCTGCTATAGGGCGTTTGCCTGTGGGGTGTGCGGGTTTTTCGCCCGTGAAATGCGCTGGGAAAGTGTATTGTAGAGGCTGCTCAGAGTAATTTTGATAACGCTCGGTCGCCTTGTCATTTTGCGTTTGTTGTTTGTCTAACAGGTAAGAAGTGAGGTACCACACATCGCGCAATTCGGGGATGTTAAAGTGGTGTTCTTTGCCTGAATGATGAATGACAAGTTCTTCAGAAGTAGTTACTTCGCCTATATTTGCCCACTCTAAACAGTATTCAGTGAATATTGTTGCTTCAACACTGCTATCGGCTTGTATTACTACCCCTGCGTTTTCGGCAAAGAGGGTTTTGATAAGGTCTTCACCGAAAAAGAGCTCGCTGAGATCAATATTTGCTCCTAAGCCGTTTTCGGTAAAACACATTTCTAAGAGCGTTGTGATAAGTCCGCCGCTACCAATGTCGTGTCCTGCTTGTATTTTACCTTCTTTTATCAGTTCTTGGAGTGCATTAAAGGCGTCTTTAAAGTAGGTAGCATCTTTGATGGTAGGGGCTTCCTCGCCTATACGGTTGAGAATTTGGGCAAAAGCTGAACCTCCTAATTTTAAACTATCGTCTGAAAAGTTGATATAGTAAATATTACCTCCGTTCTTTTTGAACACAGGCTCTACTACTTTTTGCACGTCAGTACAATGGGCAGCCGCCGAAATAATCACCGTACCTGGGGCAATCACATCACCACCTTCGGGGTATTTTTGTTTCATCGATAGGGAATCTTTACCAGTAGGGATATTGATACCCAATTCAATCGCAAAATTAGAAGCTGCTTCTACAGCTTCGTACAAACGCGCATCTTCTCCTTTATTACGGCACGCCCACATCCAGTTGGCGGATAGCGATACACTTTGCAAGCCGTCTTTTAGTGGTGCCCAAACAATGTTAGTCAGTGCTTCGGCAATAGCATTGCGACTACCTGCGGTAGGGCTGATGAGTGCCGTAAGAGGCGAATGACCAATACTGGTAGCGATTCCTTCTTTGCCATTGTAGTCCAAAGCCATAACCCCAACGTTGTTCAAAGGGAGTTGTAGTGCACCTGCACATTGTTGTTTCGCGACTTTGCCCCCTACACAACGGTCTACCTTATTAGTAAGCCAGTCTTTACAAGCCACACTTTCTAATTGCAGTACCTGTGTTAAATAGTTGTGCAACTGACTTGAATAGTAGTGTAACTCTTCGTAATTAGTAATTACTGTTTCATCGGTCATTATGGTTTTTGGCGAACTGCCAAAGAGCGCGCTGAGGTCTAAATCCATTGGGTGGGGACCTTTCTTTTTAGATACAATGCTGAAATGCTTGTCGTTGGTAACTACGCCCACCTCGTACATAGGCGCACGTTCGCGGTCGGCAATGGTTTTTAGTTTGGCAATAGCCGAATTGGGCAATACCAATCCCATACGCTCTTGAGATTCATTGCCTATAATTTCCTTGTCTGATAGGGTAGGGTCGCCTACGGGCAGTTTGTCTAAGTCAATTTTACCACCGGTTTCTTCTATGAGTTCCGATAAGCAGTTGAGGTGTCCGCCAGCCCCGTGGTCGTGTATAGAAACGATAGGGTTCTCGTCCAATTCTACCATTGCGCGGATAGCATTGGCAGCGCGTTTTTGCATTTCGGGATTCGAACGCTGTACGGCATTGAGCTCAATACCTGTACCAAAAGCGCCAGTATTGGCAGATGATACGGCAGCCCCTCCCATACCTATGCGGTAGTTTTCACCGCCTAAGATAACGATTTTGTCGCCTTCCTTGGGGGTGTGCTTTATAGCTTGTGAGGCTTTGGCATAACCCACACCTCCTGCTTGCATAATTACCTTATCGAAGCCTAATTTGCGTCCGCCTTCTTCGTGTTCAAAGGTGAAGAGAGAGCCCGTAATGAGTGGTTGCCCGAATTTATTACCAAAATCGCTTGCCCCGTTAGAGGCTTTGATGAGGATATCCATTGGCGTTTGGTACAACCATTGGCGTTCAGCCATTCCTTTTTCCCAAGGGCGGTCTTCTTCCAATCGAGGGTAAGCCGTCATATACACAGCTGTACCTGCCAAAGGCAAAGAACCTTGTCCGCCCGCGAGACGGTCGCGTATTTCACCTCCCGAACCTGTAGCAGCCCCGTTGAAAGGCTCTACCGTAGTGGGGAAGTTGTGGGTTTCGGCTTTGAGTGAGAGCACTGCCTCAAAAGGTTTTACCTCGTAGAAATCGGGTTTATCGGCACTTTTAGGTGCAAACTGGTCGACGGTAGCCCCTTTGATGAAAGCCACATTGTCCTTATAAGCCGAAACAATGCTATTAGGATGTTCTTGTGAAGTCTTTTTAATGAGTTTGAAGAGGGTAGAAGGTTTTTCCTCACCGTCGATAATAAAAGTGCCGTTGAAGATTTTATGGCGGCAGTGTTCGGAGTTGATTTGTGAGAAGCCAAACACTTCCGAGTCGGTGAGTTTGCGCCCCAATTGTTGAGAGAGATTTTGCAAATAGGCAACTTCTTCAGCGCTTAGTGCAAGCCCTTCTTGCTGGTTAAATGCCTCGATATCATCGATTTCGAGTGTTGTTTGCGGTTGAATGTCGATAGTAAAACTCTCCTGAGTAAGACCGTTGTATCGCTCAAAGAGCATAGGGTCGAAAGGCGTATCAGGGGCGGTTACCTCGTGGAACTCCTCAATGCGGGTAATCCCGTGGATATCCATATTTTGGGTAATTTCCACCGCATTGGTACTCCAAGGGGTAATCATCGCCACACGAGGTCCGATGAAAGTACCGCTAAGGGTAGGGGAGGGGATTTGCTGGGCATTGCCAAACAGCCATTTCAGTTTGTTGAGGTCGGTCTCAGTAAGGGCAGCTTCGGTAGCTACCACATAGATAGTGTTTTTTGGGTTTTTAAAGAAAAGAAGCATTATTATCCAATTAACGATTAGCAATTAACAATTAATAATTCAGTTATTGAGTAGTATTTTTCAAAAAGTTAGGTAGCATTAGTAAGAAAGGTATGCTGTTATTATAATTCAGTTTTTCGTAAAAGAACCCTAACAGAGCTATATTCTTGTAGTAAGTTTCACGCTGTTCCCAATAATTGATTTCAGAGGGTATAAACCAAGCATTTTTACCTGTTTTTTCAGCTAAGAACCATTTTTCGAGTAAGCGCGCTGTACGCCCGTTACCATCGTCAAAAGGGTGTATCTTTACTAAAAATAAGTGCAATAATGAGGCATAGAAGAACGTTTCTTCTACAGATAATGTTCGTTTTATGAGCTCTTCTAAGAAATTACAAAAAGCGTCAAACTCACTTTTCACTTCTTCCTTAGCGCAGGCTTCATAGATAACGATTCCTTTTGCCACATCGCGTATAATCATATCCGAAGTACGCACTTTTCCTTGTGAACTGTCGGTTAGCAAATTCTTTGTAATAATTTTATGTGCTTTCAGTAAGTTAGCAACAGTAAGGGGGGAGTTCTGAGCAAAAGTATAGGCAGCAAACACATCGTTAGGTTTCTCAACTAAGTTTTTTTGATAAATTACTCCATTTAATTTATGTTTCAAATAGCTATCGATGTCTAATACTTCTCCTTCAATTTTCGAAGAAGCCATAGAAGAAACAGCCGTATAGAACTGAAAACTCTCCTTTGTAAGAGGTATTTCTTTTATTTTTGAGAGAGATAGAGGAATGTTTACCTCTATCTTTTTTTGTAGAGCTCAAATAATTTATCTGTGATACTAATTGCTTCAGAAACTTTCATAGTTATTCATTCTTTCCCTTTATCCGCTACTTTATCATATAATAATAGAGGTTTCTTTTTCAGTGATTTGCGTTGTGTTGGTGCTGTTGTTGCAAGCTACCATTGCCATTGCCAAAAGAGCTACCATACTTAGTTTTTTCATAGGTGTTTTTTCTAAGATGAAACTTGCGACAAAGATACAAAATAATTATGAATAATATATTAAAAACTTTCTAATTAAAAGAATAAATTATTTTTATAGCAAAAGTACTCATTATACACCTCTAAGAACCCAGATTTGTAGTACTGTTCTTCATCTTTTGTTCGTTGTTTGTTCGTCTTTTCTTCGTCTTTTGTTCGTCTTTTCTTCGTTGTTTGTTCGTTGTTTGTTCGTTGTTTGTTCGTCATTTGTTCGTTCATTTTTTATCTGCCCGTGCGGCTCGCACCGTCTTTTGTTCGTCTTAGCTCCGAATAATGTTTGATTATAAAGCTATTACAGCTGAGCTGTCTACTGCTTTCGCCATAGATTATTTCTATAATGGAACTTGCTCTAAAGGTATGAAACAAATTGTAATTAGCAACAGATAAAGCCTTCGTTTTTATTTATGACTCTGGAAATATTCATATACTCTCTTACCTCTAAAACCTGCTACTTGGGTAAGCTCCTCTAAAGTAGCTTCTCTTATGCGTTTTACCGATTTAAAATGTTGTAAGAGTGTTTCTTTAGTTTTTTCTCCTATGCCCTCTACTCCATCAAGCTCCGATACGATAGCCGATTTACTCCGTTTTTGCCGGTGGAAGGTAATCCCAAAACGGTGAGCTTCATCACGTAACTGCTGTATCACTCGCAAGGTTTCCGAACGCTTGTCTAAATACAATGGAATACTATCCTCAGGGAAATATATTTCTTCCAAACGCTTCGCAATACCTATAATAGCTATCTTTCCGCGCAGTTCTAATTGCTCTAAGGCTTTTAATGCCGAAGACAATTGTCCCTTCCCGCCGTCTATTACAATCAGTTGTGGCAGAGGTTGTTCCTCGTCCAACAATCTTCGATAACGTCTATACACGGCTTCTTCCATCGAGGCAAAATCGTTAGGGCCTTCTACAGTTTTCACGTTAAAATGGCGATAGTCTTTTTTGCTCGGCTTCGCATTCTTAAATACTACACACGCCGATACGGGGTTCGTACCCTGAATATTCGAGTTGTCAAAGCACTCAATATGCACCGGTGGGACAGAGAGGTGCAAGTCGCGTTGCATCTGGGTGAGAATACGGTTCGTATGGCGTTCGGGGTCTACTATTTTCTCCTGTTTGAATCTATCTTGACGGAAGTGTTTGGCATTGCGCATCGATAGGTCTAAGAGTTGTTTTTTCTCACCTGCCTTAGGAATGGTCGCTTGTAATCCTTCTGAAAGAGTAACCTCAAAAGGCACAATAATCTCTTTGGAATTAGAGAAGAAACGTTCACGAATATCAATAATAGCGTATTCCAAGAGCTCTCTATCGGTTTCTTCCAATTTCTTTTTAATCTCCAAAGTATGAGCTCTCACAATCGCTCCGTAGGCTACTTGTAGGAAATTTACATAACCGTACTCTTCGTCCGAAACGATAGAAAATACATCTACATTGCTAATTTTACTACTTACGATGGTCGATTTTGCCTGATAGTTCTCTAAACTCTGTATCTTTTGCTTAATGAGATGTGCTTCTTCAAACCGCATTTCCGAAGCCAGTGCCATCATCTCCTCCTTAAACTGATGTAATGCATCTTTGAAATTCCCTTTGAGGATTTCTACAATCTGCTGAATATTCTGGTTGTAATCTGCTTCGTTTTGGTATCCTTCACAAGGCCCTTTACAATTTTTCAGATGATATTCCAAGCACACTTTAAACTTGTGGTTAGCGATGTTTTGCGGAGATAAATCGTAATTACAATTGCGCAAAGCGAAGAGCTCTTTTATCAAATCTAAAAGTGTGTGTACGGTTTTCATACTGGTATAAGGACCAAAGTACAGCGAACCGTCTTTTACTACCCTACGCGTAGAGAATACGCGTGGAAATCGTTCTTTCTTCACACATATCCAAGGATAGCTCTTGTCGTCTTTTAGGAGAATGTTATAGCGCGGTTGGTATTTCTTGATAAGGTTGTTTTCGAGTAGTAATGCATCACTCTCGGTAGCTACGACTATGTGTTCTATACGCACAATTTTTCTCACCAAAATACGTGTTTTGGCACTGTCGTGTTCCTTTTGGAAATAAGAAGAAACGCGCTTTTTCAAATTGACGGCTTTCCCTACATAAATAAGCGTGTCCGTAGCATCGTAAAACTGATAGACACCAGGATTAGTAGGTAAGGTTTGCAATTGAATTTCGATAGAAGGAAACATAAACAATTAGTAATTAATAACTGACAATTAATAATTAAAAAGAGGTTGTCCTTACGGGCAACCTCTTTTTATGTGTAACAAAAGGGTTAGAGAAACAACTATTTTACTAAGTTGATTTCAACACGACGGTTGAGCTCTCTACCTTTCTTAGTTTTGTTAGAAGCGATTGGTTTATCAGGACCGAAACCTTTTGCAGTCAAACGACTTTCATCGATACCTTTTTCAATCAAATAAGCTTTAACAGAGTAAGCTCTATCTTCTGATAATTTTTGGTTCTTAGCTCTCTTACCACTGATATCAGTGTAACCTTCAATAGAGAATTTAGAATTCTTGTATTGGTTCAATACGTCAACGATTTGGTTCAATACAGTTGCTGATTGAGGTTTGATAGTAGCTTTGTTTACGTCAAACAAGATAGTGCGTGCAAAGTCGTTCAATTTCTTTTGAACTTCTTCAGTTACTTCAGGACAACCGTTGTTTGAAGCAGGACCAGGTACGTCTACGCATTGGTCATCTTTATCAAGAACACCGTCACCATCAGTATCAGGCCAAGGACAACCGTTGTTTTCTTTAGGACCAGCTACATCTTTACATTGGTCTACGTTATCTGGCACACCATCACCATCAGTATCAGGGCATCCGTTAAATTCAGCTGGGCCAGCTTCATCAGGACAAGCATCATCTTTATCAGCGATACCATCATTGTCTCTGTCTGGGCAACCTTTTAATTCTGGTTTACCAGCTTCATCAGGACAAGCGTCGTCCTTATCAGCTACACCGTCATTATCGCGGTCTGGGCAACCTTTTAATTCTGGTTTACCTGGTTCATCTGGGCAAAGGTCATCTTTGTCAGCTACACCATCTTTATCACGGTCTTTTTTACCAAATTTAATGGTAATACCGGCAGCGTGTTGGAAGTAATCCTCTTTTGAATCAGATTGGAAAGTAGGGTGGTAAGCTGTCTGCAAGTTAATACCGATGTTTTCGGTAAACCAAAAGTTTACACCACCACCACCTAAGGCGCGGAATTTACCTTCGTTGTCAATAGCGGCATAACCACCACCTACTTGTAAGAATGGGTCAAACCATTTTACTTTCTCTTTGTTCCAAAGAGATTTAAAGTGGTATTGCAACGCTAAGTCTGCAGACCAGAAAGAAAAATCTACTTTGTTATCAAGATCTTTGTCATAACCGAATCCTTTTTCGATTTTGTTTAAAGAACCTGATAATTCAGCAGAAAAACCAGCTCCGATATATCTACCTACTGAAAGACGAGAAACTGCTGGAAGGATATTGATATCGCTTGGCCCTCCCCAGTCTTTCATTAAGTCCCCGAATGCATCAGGGGTACGAATATCAACGGAGTTCACTCCAAATCCTATTTGCCAAGGACTGTCTTCATCTTGTGCTTGAACTGCCACTGAAAAAGCAGCAGCTAAAGCAAATAAAGTTACTTTGATTTTCTTCATACTTAAAAAATGAATTTTGATTACTATTTTAATTTTGGTGCAAATATAAGTATTATTTTAATACAAAATCATTTTAGAGATATTTTTTTATTAATTTTAACATTTCTTATTCTTTTTAATCTCTCCAAAATAGTGGTTTTTTAACCTTTATATATTTGCTTATTTTCTTCGTATATACTTTAAAATGAAATATTTATTTATTTGTTATAACCATTTTACCAAAGCGAAATCTTGGCGGTGTGGCAATAAATTATTTTTAGGGAAAATTCTTATTGCTAAGTGCAAAGCGCCTGGATATTCTGAGGCAATTTCCAATTGATAGGTAGCTTTGTTCCCTTCTTGAGCCACTACCGTAAACTCACTTGTCGAGAGTACTTTAAACTTATCGTCTTTATGTTGGGCTACTACCAATTCTACTCCTACGTCTTCAGGACGTAATTCTCCCAATTCTAAGGTAATTTCACCTTTGTATATTTTGCCAATAGAAATGAGTTGCTCGTTGCGATTAGGCACTTTAAAGCTCACTACCTTTATGTTATCCCATTCTTGAGTTACTTTGCGTTTCCAGTTCGAAAGTTCAATAGCGATTGCAAAGTGATTGTCTTTAATCTTGGTTACACGCTCAGTCATTGGGTAATAGTATTGCTTTTCGTAATCAGTGAGCATACGAGTAGTGGTAAAGTTTACCGCCACTTTGGCAATCGTATTCTTAATGAGTGCACACCAGCGTGATGAGATGCCATCTTTATTCTTATCATAGAATATAGGAGCTATCTCGTCTTCAATAATGTTGTAAATCGTCTCTGCATCCATTTCGTCTTGATACTGCTGGTTTTCGTAGGAGCGTTCCATAGGGAGAGCCCAACCGGCATCTTCCCGATACCCTTCTACCCACCAACCATCAAGTACGCTGAAGTGCATTACTCCGTTCATTGCAGCTTTTTCACCACTGGTTCCTGAGGCTTCTAGCGGACGTGTAGGGGTATTCATCCATACATCTACCCCTTGTACCATATGGCGCGCGAGCTCCATATCGTAGTTAGGAACGAATAATATCTTGCCTAAGAACTGTGGTAATTTCGAGATTTCCACAATATTCTTAATCAAATCCTGTCCTGCTTTATCGGCAGGGTGGGCTTTACCGGCAAAGATGAACTGTACAGGACGCTCAGGATTGTTCACTATTTTATCCAAACGCTCTATATTGGTAAAGAGCAAATGAGCGCGTTTGTAGGTTGCAAAACGGCGCGCAAAACCAATGGTAAGGATATCTTCGCGTAAGTTCTCTTTGATTTCCACTAACTGACGTGGAGAGAAATAAGGGGTGTTCTTCTCTAAACGCAGCTTTTGTTCTACACGGCGCAAGAGCTTAGAACGAAGAGCCGTTTTGATTTCCCACACGCGTTGGTCAGATACCTTATAGATGCCCTCAAAGCTCTTAGGGTCGTAGTGATGTGTTTTGTAGTCTTTGCCAAACACCTCGTTTTCTACTTCTTTCCACAAGCCAGCTGTCCACGTAGGTTGGTGTACCCCATTGGTTACATAGCTAATGTGAAGTTCTTCGGGCATATAACCTGGCCACAAGTCTTTGAGGATTTCTTTACTTACCTCACCGTGTAGCCAGCTCACACCGTTTACTTCTTGCGAAAGGTTCGCTGCGAGGTTACTCATCGAGAATTTCTCGTGTGGGTTTTGCAAGTTTATTTTACCCAAAGCGAGTATTTGTTCCCAATTCACGTGCAATATATCGGCGTAATTTCCTAAATAAGCGCGTAATAAGCCTTCTTCAAAAGCATCGTGACCTGCGGGTACTGGGGTGTGAGTAGTAAAGAGTGACGAAGCGCGCACCACTTCCATCGCTTCCGAGAAAGTAAGGTTCTCGTTTTGGATATACTCGCTGAGGCGTTCCAAACCTATAAAGGCAGCGTGCCCTTCGTTGCAGTGGTAAATATCACTGTCGATACCTAGCTTGCGCAACATCTTAATACCTCCTAAACCTAATAACATTTCTTGTTTAAGACGGTTTTCCCAGTCGCCTCCATACAAGTGGTGGGTGATAGAACGGTCGTCTTCGCGGTTGTTCTCAAAATCGGTGTCGAGAAGATAAAGCTCTATACGACCTACGTCCACACGCCATACACGTGCATATAGGGTTCTGCCTGGTAAATCTATTGATATAATCAACCATTTTCCACTCTCATCTGTTACAGGCGTTACCGGTATCTTCGAGAAATCTTGTGCTTCGTAGTCGGCTTCTTGGTTACCTGCTGAAGATAGTTTTTGAGTGAAATAACCATAGCGGTATAACAAACCTACCCCAGTGATTTTAGTTGCCTTGTCGCTGGCTTCTTTTAGGTAATCGCCCGCCAAGATACCCAAACCTCCTGAATAAATCTTCAAGGAAGAATGCAAGCCGTATTCCATACTAAAATAAGAGATAGACGGACTTACCATCTCCGATTTCTTAGCCATATAGGCTTGGAAATCACCATATACTTTCGAAAGATTGCGCATAAATACCGCATCTTGCTCCAATTCTTTATAACGAGTAAGTGAGATGCTGTCCAGCAATGCAATAGGGTTCTTACGCACTTCTATCCATTGGGCTTTATCTATGTATTTAAAAACTTCGTAAGCCTCGTCATTCCAGCACCACCAAAGGTTTTTAGCGAGTTCTTCGAGCGGTTGTAAGGCTTCTGGAATTGCACGGTGGATAATCACACTGCGCCAGTTAGGCGTGTTCACCACCTTCGATTTCTCTAAATATGCCACTCCATCAGTTTCTACCGGAGGCAGACTCTCCACTCTGTCCTCTATATTTTCAAGAGTGAGTTCATAACACTTTATGTAGTATTGTACCAAGTTCTTCCACAGAGCGATTTCTGATACTTTACCTGCTGTTTCGCGAAGCTCTTGGAAGTCTTGTTCTTTCCTGTCTAATAAATTCTGAATATTCTTAGCAATCGCGCCTACTACCTCACCGTAGTTGCTATCGGTGCGCGGTACTACTTCTATCGCTTTTTGTTTTTCGGGGTAATAATCGTTCACCCACTTGCCAAAACCTGCCAAAGTAGTGGTAATGGTAGGCACTTTAAAAGCCAAACTTTCAAGTGGTGTATAGCCCCAAGGTTCGTAGTACGATGGGAAAGCGGTGCCGTCTAACCCGATGAGCAAGTCGTAATAAGAAAGGTTGAACACCCCGTCGTTGCCATTGAGATAACTTGGACAGAAAATCACTTTTACCTTATCTTCCTTCCGATTGAAGAGCTGTTGCTCATAAATACGAGTCATTATCGCATCGTGATACACATCAGGGAGAATATGGGTAAGGTGCTTTTGTTCGTTTTCGGTAGTTTGCTGAGGGTTGTGTAAATTGTTTAGCAATCCTTGGTTAGGCGCATCGTGAGCTGTAGGAATTAAGATGTAAGCCAAAAGCTCTTTCTTGTTATTAGAATTCCGATTCAGTGCTCCCAAGGCATCAATAAAGGCATCGATACCCTTGTTGCGGAACTCATATCTACCGCTGATAGCTACAATTTTGGTATCCTTGCTAATAGGTTGGGTTACCAAAGCCTGTGCCACGCTGATAAGACGCTGTTTAGCTTCTGCGCGCTTCTTATCAAAATCTTTTTCAGCTGGTACTATGGCGTCGTTGAAGCCATTAGGCGTGATGATATCAGTTTTTCTACTGAGGAAGTGCAACGCTTCTTGGGCAGTAATTTCGCTTACCGTAGTGAAGCAGTCGGCTACTTTAGTAGTTTCTTTTTCGAGGAAGTGTTTGTGTTGTACCCCAAACCGATAGGCCATTTCTTCGGGTTTGTAGTTCTTCATATCGTTGTAGAGCGGATAACCATTGCCGGCAATCGCACGACCTACTACGGTAGCGTGAGTAGTGAATACCGAACCTATTTTAGGCATTTCTTCTTCCAAATAGAGTAGTGCACTACCGGTCATCCATTCGTGGAAATGGCAAATCACGTTTTCGCGTGAAGCAGTGTTGAACTTCACAAAGCTCTCAATCACCTTCCCTACTGCATAACCAAAAAGCACCGACTCTACGTAATCCCACGGACTATTGTAAGAATCGAGCTTGTAATTATCCCAATAATAACGCAAAATCTCGTTTTTGGCACTTACATAATGAGAGAAATCTACCAGAATTACTATGGGGTTGCCTTCTATTTTCCAATTCCCCACACGCACGCGCAAGCCCTCAGATGCTGCTTTAGCACGCCACGATTTGAAGAGTTCGGGGTTTTCTACAAATTCTTTATTTTCGTTGTGTTGCCAAATATCGGGACCAATCAGAATGTATTTCCTTCTGAATTGTTTCGCAATACTCGGAGCTTTCGTGGTAATCACTGTGTGAATACCTCCTACTTTGTTACATACTTCCCAACTGGTTTCAAACACATAGTCGGGATTAATTTTCTTTGTATTACTCATTATATTTAGTGTTTAGTCGTTAGTTGTCAATTTTTAGATGTTTTATGTATCATTAGTTTCATACAATACCATTTCTCAATCGCTTTTCCCTCATTTCAGTTCCCCCTTATAATATTATCTTCTTCATCTGTTATTCGTCATTCGTCAATCGTCACTCGTCATTTCTTCCTTTTTTCGTCATACTCCCCTCCTAGTGCCTAAGGCCTTAGTCCTAACACCTATTTCTCTTTCTTTCGTCTCGAAACCCCGTTTTTAACATTTTTAGCACTGTTGTATTGTATTATGAGTCAATCACTTATATACCCTTTCTATACCAATCGTCCAAGATTCGTATAAGCTTCCTATAAGCTCCCTATAAGCTAAGTACACCCTTCCAATACCCTTTTTTCATCAAAAATCCTCTCACACTACTTCTGAAATCCTCCGTTATCTTTTGAATCGTCCAAAAGGCTACTTTTTATACCAAACAAAAAAAGTACCTTTACAAGCAACGTTGCAAAGGTACAAAGTTTTTTTGATTATAATACTATTTTCAGGAAAATAAATTTTAGCTAAGAGATATAAAACAAATCTTTTAATCTCCAAAACGTATCCCTATAGAAAAAGGATACTCGTTTACAGGATTGTTGCGGAAAAGAGGAGCGAGGCTATATCGAGCGTAAAGCACACAACTTTTATATCCTAAATGTGCCGAAAGTCCATATACCCAAGGACTGATATTTAAGTCCTCTCTTATAACATTTTTATGAATAGAACCATCGTCATATCTTATTTTCTGACTGTTGCCTATGGATACCCCTACATAACCCCCAAAACCTACTCTGAAACTGTCGTGAACAGGGTAAATGGTCACTCCGTTCTTAGTTTTAGGAGGTGTAAAATCAAATTCGAAGTCCACAGGCACGATGAGGTAATTGGTACGCAATTTCGATTTGTTAAGTTTATTAGCAGTATACTCCACCGATTTTGTTACGCCGTTTTCTCTTACAAAGTACTCGCTCTCTTTGAATTTGAGTCCGTCGTGCATCCAGGCAATTCCATAGTTGATATGCAACAAATTGTTCGTTTTAAGCAAGCGAAACCCTGATGTAAAGCCCAATTCAAACGATTTAGAACCTAAGGGTTTAAAACGATTATCACCAAAGCCATTGCTACTGTTTAAGTTGTGAAAACCTACTGCCATATAAAGCCCTATTTCGTCTAAGGCACGATTGGTATTCACTTTTTTCTCTTCTTTCTTGCGGAAAATAGTTTCTAATTCTTCCATTGCGCGCTTATACGTATCCGATTTAGCTGTGGTAACCGTATTGGTTTGGGTTTCTGTGGAGGCTGATGTCGCTCCTTCACGTATGAGTTTCGCTAAATGTTCGGCTTCAGCAGCTGTCTTTTCTTTGATATTCTTCTCGGTAGTAGCCGTGAGCTCTTCTTTCATCTGCTGACTCAGTTCTTCACTGATTTTCTTCTCTTTGAGCAACTGATTTACGGCTGAAAGTTTCTTTTTGAGCGTTTCTTTTTCTGCAAATACAATAGAGTCTATCGTGTATTTCGATTTTTTGATAGCTTCTTTGGAATGGTCTTGTGCGAAGGTGACGCTTGTCGCCAACAAGCAAATCACCCATAAAAAATGTAATGTTCTCATTTTGATATTTATTTTTAGTCTTTATTGTTTAAAACAACGCGTGTTCCTACTTCTTTTAGTAGCCTTTCAGCTAATAGTTTTACCCTGTTTCTAAGCAAGTCCCTTTCAATGGTGTTAAAAGTAGCATCTTGCTCGTATTTTTGATTTACATATTGGTTGAGTTGAGCTTGAGTAGTAGCGATAAGAGCTAAGTCTTCTGCTGATAGTTGCTGTAAATCCCCTGCTATTTGCTTTTCCATCTGTTTTGTAATTCTGGTTTCAATAGCATCGGCAGTATACTCGGCAAAAAGAGTATCTACCTCATTGATATCAAGGAGGGCAGGAGAAGCTATGGAACTCTTAGTAGCTGGCAAAGTTGTAAGAGTCCTTTGGACTATGGGAACTTTGGGAGTTTCGGTTATCGCAGTAGGAGTGAAAGTAGTACCAACAGATGATACGTTTTCTTTTTCTGTGGTTACAACTACTACTTTCTGCGATTGATATTCAGGGTTTGTATTGGTTTGTTGCTGTTGTAACAAATACCCTATCCCGAGGCACAATAGCAAGCAGGTAGCTATGGCGTAATACCACACTTTTCGGCTTTTGTGCTTTGCTTGTTGGGCTTCACTCTCGGCTAATTGCGCCTCTAACTGTTCCCATAGGGTAGGCGAGGGGGTGATTTTCCGATACCTAAATAGGCGTTGTATGCTATCTTTCCACATTTTTTAAGCTCTTTTTTTATAGTTTGTAACGTATTGTTGTAAAAGTTTTTTGGCATAAGCCAATTGCGATTTAGAAGTGCCTTCACTAATACCTAACTTCTCTGCTATCTGCTTGTGAGATTCATTTTCAAACACATAAAGGTTAAAAACGGTACGACAGGCAGAAGGAAGTTTATCTATAAAGGCTTGTATTTGTTCATCGTTAAAAGATTCATTGTCTAACTCACTCTCGTCGATAGTGTCGTAAGTATCGCTCCAATCGGTGAAGGATAGCTTTTGCGCTTTGCTTTTGAGAAAATCTATACATTCATTTACAGTAATCCTGCGTATCCACGCATAGAAGTGTTCTTGTTCTTCATATTTAGATAGACTGGTAAATATCTTGAAAAAGGCTTTCAGTAAGGCATCTTCAGCGAATTGCAAATCACTAATGTACAGCCTACACACACTCAGCAAAGCAGGAGCGTACTGGTCGTACAACTGCTTTTGCGCTAAGCGGTCGTTGCGCTGAGCTTTCTCAATGAGACGATGGTCGATTTGCATTTTTCTTTAAATGATGAATGATTTATTCTTTTTAAGGTTCAAATTAAGTACGATGTAGAAAAACAGGAGATTGTTCAACTTCATCGGTTACGGCAGTTTGATTGTACAGCCCTTTCCTATGTTGTTTTTTTCAAACCATCCTTGAGGCACTTCAAGAGCATAACGCACAGGTTCCGATGAATCCACACTTTGATGGCTGAACGGTGTCATATCGCGTGTTTCGCGAATTTCGCCATTCGAATTAATGAACGCAATCGAAAGGGGAGTAGGTGTATCTTTCATCCAAAAGCTTAACTTTTCGTCTCTTTTAAAGATAAAAAGCATACCCGTTCCTTCGGGAATATTCTCACGCCCCATATAACCTTTTGACATCTCTCGTATGGAGCGAGCAAGCTCAACTCTTATGGGAATGGTCTTGCCGTCAAGATTGGTAATGGTCAAGTCCCTCTCTTCAAACTCAAGCGTGAGTGCTGAACAAGCGCTAAAAACAAGGTAGCACAATAGGATAACTCCCATTAACAATAGTTTAGCAGATGTAAATATTTTCTTTTTCATAAGTCCTCCAATTTGCCCTTATAAACGAAGAAAAAATAAAAAGGTTGGAAAATAATTAGAAAATTTGTCAATTAGCAAATTATTTAGTTTTGGCAAAGTTGGCTTTTATTGTTTGATGATGTCGTAGCCTTTTACAGTAAAGGGAATTCCGAAGCCTCCATTCACTTGCCTGATTGTATTATCAGGGAAGCGTAACCAGCACTTGTTGGTAGTGGCGTTGAAGGTAATAGTAGCATCATCTTTACCTCTCACTTCCACAAACTGTACACCTACCCACATTTCGCCTTTGGGTACTAATACTGATAGCTTATGAGTGAAAGTTTGTGGGTTATCAGAAGGAAATAAATGAATGTAAATAGGTTCTTTGATAAGCGGAGTGAAGTTTTTGTGCTCCTTATCGGTTTGGTACACTACCACACGCAAGACTGCCATATAAAAGGTACTTTTCCTAATCTCAATACTGAACTCGGTAAGCTGAGTGTCGTTAGAAAGCGAAATGAAATCGCCTAATTCTGAGAGGACGCCACCGTGTTGCTGAAAATACTGTTTCATTTCGCCGTAAAGAGTAAAAGGGGTAGTTACTCCTTTACTTTTTACATAGCGTATTTTAGGTGTTTTCATTGTTAGGGTAGTAGTGGGGAGGTTAATTACTGCTTCGGTGAGTTGCACTTCTTTTTTGATATCACGATAAGCTAATACTTTATGTTGATAGCTCAAATGTGAAAAATAAATGCTATCAGTGGGCTTTGCCCCGAGCTTTTCGAGCGAAAAGTAACCATTTTCATCGCTAATAATACCTTTATTGGTGCCTACTATGCCTATATTCACATATTCAACAGACTCGTGATGCTTGTTTACCACCCTTTGTTGAGCAAAACAAGGGAGCGCAAAAAGTATCAGCTGGAAAAAGAGGAAACGTTTTGTCATATTCTACTAAAATTTTATACCTATTGAAAAAGGGTGTATATTGTTAGGGCTATTTTCGAATAAGGGAGCTAAACTGTATTTAGCATAAATCGAAAACCATTTGTTGCCCACTTGAGCTGATAGTCCGTAGGTGAATTTATTTACTTTCAAACCATTGCGGAGAAATAGTTTTAAATGGTCGTCTCCCTCAGTGTATTTTATCTTTTGGTTTACATCGATGAGTGCGCCAAAGTAAGCGCCTCCTCCTATATGTATTTTTGACTTAAAATTCTTTTGTAATTCAATAGGCAAGATGAGGTAATTAACACGCAGTTTAGCTCGGTCTAAAGGCTTAGAAAAAGGTACTAATTTTGTGTCACCATTTTCTGAAATGAGATAATTATTACCTTTTATGTTCAGTCTATTGCTTTGCCACACTAAGCCGTAATTGAGGGAAAGTTGTTTCTTTTTATACAATTGAGAGGTAAAAGCAAGTCCTAATTCTGTATTTAAATAGGGGTTAAAGTAAGTTTTATCATTGGTTACAGACTGTAATCCGATAGCCAAATGAATAGCTACTGTAACTCCGTGTTTATTTTCATTATATTTATTGGGCAAAGAATCTAACTGTTGAACAGTTTGTATATAGTTCTCTTTCGGCTCAGTAGATATAAGACTATCGAGCGTTGCGTTTTTTTGCAGGGTGTCCATACTGAGTTCAGTAGCCTTTTGCTGGATAAGAGCAGATAGACGTAAGCCTTCTTTATAGGTTTTCTGTTTAGTGCTCAGTTCGCTTGCTTCCTTAATCTCTTTGAGCATTTTTGCACTTTGCTCTTTGGTAATCTTGCCCTCTTTTAGCGACTGCTGAACGGCGGCTTCTCTCTTGTAAAGAAGTAGTTTTTCGGTTGCTACTATAGAATCGATAGTATACTTAGATTGCAAGATTTCTTTTTCAAAAGGATTTTGAGCCAAAAGAGCTGATACTGAAAGGATAGCAATAAGTGATAAAAGCTGTTTCATAGAAATGTCTTAATTTGTTCATTAACAATCGGTAAATTAAGGGCAAAGATAGAGAGAAATCAGTAAATTGACAAGTTAAAAAAATTAAATACGAGTTGTACAGGCAGTTTGATTAGCAAATTATTTGTACTTTTGTAGCCTTAAATCATTAGCTCATCGGTAAATTTAAAATGCTTACACTCATTCGTTTTATAAAGAATTGGACACTGCCTATTTCTATGGGCATAGGCGCTTTGGTATATCTCATATTTTACTACGTGCCTGCATTGGATGCTCTCTCACAAAAACTTGCTCCTACGTTCGACACTATACTGCCTCTGTTTATGTTCCTGATACTGTACGTTACTTTCTGCAAGGTAAACTTTAAGAAGTTGTTGCCCGTACGATGGCACTTTTGGGCAAGTCTCTTCCAAATCGTTTTGGTAGCAGCGATTGTAGGGGTGATTCTTTATTTTCGGATTGGAGGCAAGGAGTTGATACTCTTGGAGAGCATTCTTGCTTGTGTGATAGCCCCTTGTGCCGCAGCCGCAGCCGTAGTAACCTTAAAACTTGGGGGCAATTTAGAACAGATGACCACCTACACTTTCCTCTCTAATCTGCTTTGCGCCCTACTGATTCCGATTTGTTTTCCGCTGATAGAACCTGCATCGGAGTTTACTTTTTGGACTGCTTTCTCACTCATAATGCAGAAAGTGTGTTTGGTGTTGGTTGTGCCTATGCTCTTAGCACTACTCACCAAGAGCGTGCCACAACTTCACCGCTTTCACCAATGGCTGATAAACATTCCTGACCTCTCCTTCTACCTTTGGGGTTGTTCACTGATGATTGTTACCGGTACGACTCTTAAAAATATCTTCCACGCACAATCGGGGATAGGTTTTTTATTGCTCATTGCTTTTTTGGGGTTACTATTATGCCTAATGCAATACGCTATTGGGCGGTATATAGGTAGGTTTTTTGAAGCTTCGATTGAGGCAGGACAAGCCTTAGGGCAAAAGAATACGGCTTTTGCCATTTGGATAGCTACCACTTACCTGCACCCTCTTTCCACCGTAGGTCCTGGCTGTTATATTTTGTGGCAGAATATTATCAACTCAATAGAAATTTGGAAAAGAGGAAAGTATAAGGCTTAACCCTTTGAAATAAGGTTAAGTAAACGTCTTATAAAAATGAAATTTCGTATATTTACTTATTGAAATCATACAGAGAACTTTATTGCTATCTACACCGAAGCTATACCGAACCCACAGTGGCTCTACAGTGGCTCTACAGTGGCTCTACAGTGGGTCTACAGTGGGTCTACAGTGGGTCTACACCGAACGATAGGCAGTCTTAAACCGGAGAGCAGATGGACATATTTGCATTTAAAGGCCTCACCCCCGTTCCTCACATACTCCGCTCTCGCAGACTTCTCCCAAGGAGAGGGGGCAATCCATAAAAGCGACTTTTTTAATAAAAAACATCTTATATTTCTTACTATTATAGAACATTATTCTCAGGATATATAGACCATTGTTTTAAAAGTGAACGTCAGTGGAGAGCAGATGGGCACATTTGCTAATTCAGTAAATGTTTTATAATTTTGCAGTACTAATTAACAAAAGGACAAATTAACTAATAGACCTATGGCAAAAATAAAAGACAACTTAGCAATGCAAGGCATCTCGGGGAAACTCGGCAACCAAGTAGTATACTGCAGAGTAGGCGATAAGATTATTGTTGTTGCTAAACCCCGCCGAAAGCCTACTACTCACCCTACTCTTATCTCGCAAAATAACCGATTTAGGCTTGCTAGCACCTATGCCAAAAACGCTTTGCAAGACCCTGTTCTGAAAGACTTATATACAGCAGAAGCTAAACGACGTGGTGTTATCAACGCTTATAATATGGCAGTGTCCGACTATCTCAAAGCTCCTGAAATCAGACACATCGACGCCGAAGCCTATACAGGTACCCAAAAAGGAGAGCTTATAACCATTGAAGTAAGTGATAATTTTAAGGTTGTTCAGGTGAAAGTAACGATATCGCACGGTGAGGAAACCGTTGAAGAAGGCAATGCCATACTTACCGCTGACATTTGGCAATACGCTACTACTGCCCTGAACCCTGCTCTTTCAGGTAGTAAGATAGTAGTTACAGCCCTCGATAGACCCAATAATAGAGTTACCAAAGAGATTTTTTTAGATAAAAGGTAAGGATTGGAAATTAGCAAATAGGGAATTAGAGAATTAGAGAATTAGCAAATGAGAAAATGAAATCCCCGTATGCAAACAGCCTGTGTGGCTCGCACCACGGGGAGTTTTCGTCAATATATTAGCTAATCAGCAATTATTACTATCTTTGTAGCTTGAAAAGCAAAAAGTCTAACGACTAATAACTAAATACTAACGTTTATGAACAATATCTTTTCTCGTCTCCTTGCAGGAGAAACTGTTTCTTTCTTTGACCCCGATTACCACTTCATTCACGAGGCTTGTGCCGAAAGCAAAAAACTTCTTGTACGCCTCAATAACACTACCGAAACTACTGAAACAAAGCATCTATTACAAGAACTCTTTGGCAACCGAATGCACGAAACCGCTGTGATTACTACCCCTATTCACCTAAATTATGGTAAAAATCTCCGCATAGGGGCGCATACCTTTATCAACCACGATTGTTCGTTCCTCGATTTAGGCGGTATTACCATTGATGAAGAGGTGATGATAGCCCCTAAGGTTACTATTTCCAGCGAAGGACACCCCGTGGCTATCGCCAACCGCCAGAGTTTGAGTGTTGCCCACGTGCATATTTGTAAGAATGTATGGATAGGTGCTGGGGCTGTAATTACCGCTGGGGTTACCATAGGTGAAAACTCGGTAGTAGCGGCTGGCGCCGTTGTTACCAAAGATATTCCTGCTAATGTAGTAGTGGCAGGCGTACCAGCAAAAATAATTAAAGAAATAGAAAATAATACCGTATGAAGAAAATCTTTTTAACACTTACAACAGTTTTGGCTATGGCTTCTTGCCAAAACAAACAAGTGAGCAACACCGAAAATACACAAACAGAAGCTCAATCCTCTAAAACCGAAAACACTATGACACTTACACAAGAATGGGATAAGATATTCCCCAAATCAGAAAAAGTAGACCACCGCAAAGTAACCTTTAAAAACCGCTATGGCATCACCCTTGCTGCCGACCTCTATACCCCTAAAAACACTCTGGGTAAACTCGCGGCTATTGCTGTATCAGGTCCTTTTGGAGCAGTGAAAGAACAATCGTCTGGACTTTATGCCCAAACCCTTGCTGAGCGAGGCTTTGTAACCCTTGCTTTTGACCCTTCTTTTACTGGCGAAAGTTCTGGCGAACCCCGCAATATGCCCAGTCCCGAAATCAATACTGAAGACTTTTCAGCTGCTGTTGATTTCTTAGGCTCTTTGGAAAATGTAGACCGCGAGCGCATTGGTATACTCGGCATCTGCGGTTGGGGTGGTTTTGCTCTCAACGCTGCCCTTTCGGATACCCGTATCAAAGCGGTAGGCACCAGCACTATGTACGATATGACCCGCGTATCGGCTAATGGCTATGAAATAAAAATGACTCCCAATGCTCAAGGCACTTACGACCGTGTGCCAGGCAATACTCCCGAAGCACGCCGTAAGATGAAAGAGCAAATGAACAATGCACGCTGGGAAAGTGCTAAAAAAGACTATGCTTCCTACCTGCCGGCTAATAACCTCGACCCTAAAACTATCACGTCCGAAACACCTAAGTTCATTGCCGAGTATGCCGATTTTTACCGCACCAAGCGCGGTTTTCACCCTCGTGCTGTAAACTCTAACTCCGAACATTCTTGGGCTGATACCGGTATGTTAGCTCTTATCAATATGCCTATCTTGCACTACGCAGCCGAAATGCAAACCCCTGCCTTGCTCGTTCACGGCGAAAAAGCACATTCGCGCTATTTCAGTGAAGATGCTTACAAACAAATAGGTAGTAAAAGTAAAGAACTATACATCGTACCTGATGCTACTCACGTAGATTTATACGATAACAAAGCGGGCAAAATACCTTTTGATAAGTTTGAAGAGTTCTATAAAAAGTGGTTAGTTGTTAATAAATAGTCATTAGATTGTAGTGATATATATAAACTCCCTGTGTGGTATGCTACTGCACGGGGAGTTTTATCAATGATAAAATTATATTGTGTAAAATTTATTTGTTAAAAATTTGGTAGTTTAAAATAAACTCTATACCTTTGCCCCCGAAATTAAGAAACGATGACAAAAGATGCTTTAAAATTAAGCTCTCAGGTGTGCTTTCCGCTTTATGCAGCCTCACGAGAAATTACCCAACAATACGCTAAATACCTCATGCCCTTAGACCTTACCTACCCGCAGTATTTAGTGCTCTTGGTGCTTTGGGAGGAAAAAAACCTCTCGGTGAATGCCATAGGCGAAAAGCTGTATTTGGATAGTGGCACGCTCACTCCACTACTCAAGCGTATGGAAGCCAAAGAGTTGCTAACGCGTACCCGCAGTGCACAAGATGAACGCACAGTGCTGATAAACCTCACCGAGAAAGGCAAAAAGTTGCAAACCAAAGCTAAAAAGATACCAATACAACTCAAAGAAGAAACACCCCTAAGTGAGGAAGAGCTCGAAACACTTAAAACATTAGTAAACAAATTATTAAATCATAAATAAAAAAGAAGACAGATGACAACAATGTACACAGCAGTAGCCACCGCAACAGGTGGTCGTAATGGAAAAGTAGTTTCTGATAATGGTGTATTAAGCCTTGAAGTACGCACTCCTAAAGCCTTAGGTGGTGCTAACGATAATTTTACCAACCCCGAACAGCTCTTTGCAGCGGGGTATGCCGCTTGTTTTGACAGTGCTCTTAACTTAGTTATCAAACAAGCTAAAGTAACCACCGGTGAGACCGCTGTAACAGCACACGTATCTATCGGGAAACTCAATAATGGTGGTTTTGGTTTGGCAGTAACCCTGCAAGTAAACGTACCTGACGTATCGCTTGAACAAGCTAAAGAGCTCGTAGCAAAAGCCCACCAAGTATGTCCGTATTCTAACGCAACTCGTGGGAATGTAGAAGTAACCTTAGAAGTTAGTAATAATTAAAAAGAAAGAAAAATGGCAAAAACAAAAACTATCGACTTCCTACAATGGATAGGAGGAGCTCTTATCTCAGGAGCACAACAAAATTTTATTCACGCTCAAATTAATTTACAAAAGGGCTACACCAAACTCGGCAACCGTATGCTTGAGGAATACAAGGAGGAAACCGAGAACGTAACTAAGATTATTAATCGCCTTTTAGAATTGGGAGCTGTTCCTCAGTTTAAGTTTGAGGAGATAGAAATCTACCCTGAAGTAGAAGATCAACTTCGTTATGAGTGCAAACAACAAGTTGAAAGTCTTGTAACCTTAGAAAAGATGATTACAGAGGCAGATCTTGACCTTGTAACCGATGATTATTTTATCCAATACCTCAAAGAAGAAACCGATCACGCTACTTGGCTTAAGCAGCAAGTAGGTCTTATTGAGGCTATCGGTTTGCAAAACTATTTGGCAAAACAGCTATAATTTGTCAATTAGGTAGTAGCACGACAAGCAATAAATAAAACTCTCCGTGGTGAAGCCTATGTGGCTCGCATCACGGGGAAGTTTTTGTCAATTACCAATTATTAATTGTCAATTATTTTATATCTTTGTATCATCAATAAATAAAATAAAGCTAATCGACATTATGAATAGACGTAAATTCTTTCAAACCACTGCCCTCAGTGGGGGACTTTTAGCAGTTCCCTCACTAATGAGTTTCTTACCTAAAAAAACTACTGACAGCAATGTTGTAGCAACAGGATGTAACCTTAAAATTACATTGGGAGATTTGGAGCTTTTTCTCCTATCTGATGGATATATGAATGTCACTCCTCCTCAATCTATCTTTGCCCCTCAAATACCTAAAAAGGACTTTGTAAATCAGATGCAAAAACTGTATCTCAACCCCGAACTGATGCAGATGTCGGTGAATATATTGCTTATAAAATCGGCTAATAAGTATATCCTAATCGATGCTGGTAACGGGAAACATTCTGGGAAAACCAATATAGGAAGACTCCCCGAAAATCTCATAAGGATAGGTGTTTCTCCTTCTGATATTACTGATGTATTTATCACTCACGCTCACGGCGACCATATTGGGGGACTTACCACTCCTGATGGCAAACTTACTTTCCCTAATGCGCAATGTTATATCAACAAAAAGGAGTACGACTTTTGGCTATCACCTAATCCCGATTTTTCTAAAACTAAATATAAGAGAACGCCCCAGCAGTTAGAACAATACTTAAACTATTCGCGCAATATTCTCAAAGCTCTAGGCAATCATCTGCACTTCTTCAGCGCAGGTGATACTCTTTTTGGGATATTAAAAACCGAGTTAGCCGAAGGACATACGCCGGGGCATACGCTTGTAACTATCATCTCAGAGGGACGTTCATTAAAGCATTTAGCCGATACGGTTCACTCGCCTTTGCTCATTGCTAAACCCGATTGGGGTGTGTTGTGGGATACTGATTATCAGCAAGGTATTCACACACGCCTGCGCGTACTGGAAAACTGCTACAAAGAGGATACGCTTATTCTTGCAGGGCATTTACCTTTCCCTGGTTTGGGATATATAGGCAAAGAGAAGGACTACCGATGGGTGCCTTTTTCTTATGCTTCTCCTGAAGATGTAATCATTTAACGAGAACAAATCACAAATAAAATTCTCGTATGCAAACTACTTATACAGAACGCACTACAGGGAGTTTTTGTTAATCGTTAATTGTCAATTATTAATTATATAGTAAAGATTTTCTTACTGTTCGAAAGTATTGGAACAAACTAAAAGAACGACTAAAAGAAGAGGGAAATGAAACGGTGTCAAATTGTCACCAGTTGAAATTAGAAGCTACTGATAGTAAAATGCGACTTACTGATAAAGCTAAAGACTACCTTAAAATTGAGGAGTCATAGCACAATACGCAAGTTGTAGCACGACAAGCAGTAAATAAAATTCACTCGGACTTACCCCTAAATGTTGTTGTACAAAAAAATACTCATTAATTATCTATTCATTAAAATTAATTTTGTACTTTTGTTGTGAATTTAAGGAAATGAGATTCTTTTTACTTAGATTCTTGTGTGTTTATATTTATTAACTAAATAGTTATGTTATGAGAAAAGTAATAAAGAAAATACTACTTACTATCCTTGTTATTTTCTTGCTCTTAACCGTATTGCCCATAGCGTATTTCTTTATTTATGGGTTCTTCCTTCGTGGTGATATTAGTGAAGAAAAAGTAAATTACCTTAAAGCTAATAGTATAATATTACCGCCTGAATGCACAATCTCCGATACAACATTATTTGCAGAGGTTAATACACCTACTGTGTTTATGTTTGGTGAGATTCACGGATTTGCGAAGACACAGCTTTTTGACGCTCAACTTTTGATATACCTGAACAAAAAGTTTGGAGTTACTGATTATTTTAATGAATTTTTTACTGAAGATGCTGAACTTCTGAATCAATACCTAAATACTGACACTCCTGATGAAACGTTATTGAAACAACACTTCAACAACCTTAAAGAGAATATCCCGCAGCGCCAAACACAGGAGTATCTTGAAAAATGGAAGATACTTTACAACTATAATCAAACACTACCAAAGGATCAGAAGATACGAGTTTATGGACTTTTAGGTAAACAAGAAGCCTTTAAGCACAATCGCGATAGTGTTATGATGAGTAATTTTGATTTAACTATCAAGCAGTTAGATAGTGTGAGTAATACAAAAAGAAACTATTATTGCTCTTTGGGTAGCGGACATATCTATCAGGAAAAATACAACGCGAGAAAATGTTTTGCTACTCTTCTAAAACAGAAAGATTATACAGTGATTTCTGTGATGCATCGCCCTTTCGATTCAGAAATGTATCTTCCAAAAGGTTTGGGTATGCCAACGAGCCCTAACGAGATGATTTCTTGGGCAAACTGCGATGGGCCTATCTCCTATTTCACAAATGCAGAAAATTTCAAAGAAGCCTCTGAAAATCCTTCAATAGTGCTTTACAAGCTCAACAATAAAAATTCTCCTTATGCACACTGTCAAGATGTTGTTGGTTTCAAATCACCTATTAGTTTCCTTATGGGAAAGATAACGCCTGACGAGGATAAATATACTACCGATTATTTTCAATATGTTTTAGTAACCAGAGGCTGGAAAGGTCCAAAATTACCATAGTAAGCTTCCGTAGCTACAAAAATAAACTCCCTGCGTGATACATACCACACGGGGAGTTTATTATTACTGATAAAATTCACTCGGACTTACCCCTAAATGTTGTTGTACAAAGCGAGAGAAATAGGCGGTGGAAGAAAAACCAAAAAGATCGGTGAGCTCGGTGATAGAGTGTGTTTTTTGTTGTAACAGTTTTCGTATATGTATAGTAGTAAGGCGGTTAATCCAGTAGAGGGCATTGCGCCCGCTTACCTGCTTGCTCACTTCCGATAGGTGCTTGGGCGACACAAAGAGCTTATCGGCATAATACCCCACTTCGCGATGTCGCATATATTCTTCTTGTTCTAACAATGCCATAAAACGCACCATAAGGTCATTGTTCTGAAAGGTTATTTTCTGCTGACCAAACAACGAGGTATGAATATCAAAATAATCTAACATAAGTGTTTGCACTGCATTTTGTAGCACTTCCTCTTGAAAAGCGTGAATGGTATCGGTGAGGCGGTGTTTTATTTGCTGAAAATCGTATTGCAGTTGGGAAAATTGTTTTTCAGTAAGGGGCATAATAGGGTTTGCAAACAGTGCCAACGCCCCTCGTATGCCATAGTTGCTACGCGGGGTACAATATTCAGCATATTCAGGAGTCAGATAGATACAAGTAGCCTGTAAGTTGGGAGAAGTCATAACAACCTCTATAAACTGCTGATAAACAATAATCATTGTTTGCCCAGCTTCGAGCACAAAATTTTCTCCGTTGTACTGAAAAGCATAACTACCCGCCTCGCACAGCACGTGAGCTATACAATGCCACAACTCCTCACTACCCAAGCGGTGAAGATTGTCTTCAATAATGATATTTTCGCTATTCATACTCATAATGCGACAAAGGTACAGAAAAATTTGTAAAAACTACCGCCTTTTGTATAACAATCCTTTGAAAAAAACGCCGTACCTTTGCTTCAGAATCTTAAAAGTACAAATATTATGACAAAAGTACTCGTCATTGGAGCCACAGGTTCCTTGGCTACCGAAGTGATTAAAACCCTTGAAAAGAACCCTAACGTTACCCTTACTCTTTTTGCTCGCAACATCAGCAGGCTTAGTGGTAATCACACTAAAATACAAGGTGACGCCCTCGAAGTAAACGACCTAAAGAAAGCCATTTTAGGGCAAGATATTGTGTATGTAAACCTCGCTGGCGGCCTCGATATAATGAGCCAAAACATCATTGTAGCAATGAAGGACACGGGTGTAAAACGCATCATTGCCATTAGCTCTATTGGCATTTATAAAGAACCCGTAAACAGTATGCTCATTCCTTATCGCAAATTAGCCGATAACATCGAGGCATCAGGATTGACCTACACGATTATCCGTCCCGATTGGTTTACTAATGGCAATGAGATTGATTATTACATCACCCAAAAACCTGAACCCGAAGTAGGCGGTGCGGTATCGCGCAAGTCTATTGCCGATTTCATTAGTAAAATCATCGCTGACCCTACTACTTACGAAAATGCCAATGTAGGGATTAGCAAACTATAAAATTAAAAATATGGAAGTATTAAGAGTAGACCCAAGACAAATAACTCCTGAAGAACACGCTGAAGGAGTGCGCCAAGCCCAAGTGCTTTTTAAGCTAAACCATACAATGCCCTTTACCGAAGAATATGATGCTCTTTTGCGCGAACTCTTTGGAGAGAATATGGGCAAAAATGTACGTGTAATGAACGGGCTCACTGGTGTGTGTTTCCACAAAGTAACTATTGCTGATAACGCCCTTATTATGAACAACTGCTTGATGATGGGGCGCGGAGGTATCACTATTAACGAAGGTGTGCTAATAGCCGCCAACGTGCAACTCATCTCCAACAATCACGACCTATACGACCGACAAATATTGCTCTGTAAACCCGTGCATATCTGCAAAAATGCGTGGATAGGAGCAGGAGCTACTATTCTGCCGGGTATAACTATTGGTGAAAATGCTGTGGTAGCAGCCGGAGCAGTGGTTACCAAAGATGTCGCCCCCAACACTATTGTAGGGGGTAACCCTGCTAAATTTATTAAAAATGTATAACTCAAAAATCTAAAGATACAATGAAATTTCGTAACATTATTTCCGCAATGGCTTTGGCATTTATCGCTTGTCAGGCCCCACAAAAACAAGAAAATAACAATAATATGCAAGTAGAAACTTTAGCAAAAGACATTCAAGAAATCAAAGACCGTATGGCTTTGAAAAACGTGGTCGATACATTTTCTAACCTCGCCGATGAAAAGAAAATAACCGAGCAAATGGAACTTTTTACTGAGGATGCTGAGGTATCCTCAATAGCTGACGGCAAAATAAACTCTACTTATGTTGGCAAGAAAGCCATAGGTGAGGCTTTTGCGAAATATCTCGCCCTCTTCCATACGGTGTATCATATCAATGGACAGCAAACAGTAGAAATTAATGGTGATACTGCACACGGCATTAGCTACTGCCAAGTAGTGCTTATCGGCAATATCGACGGTAAGGAGATGCAACGCAAAGCAGGGGTACGCTACAGCGATACCTACGTAAAACAAAATGGCAAATGGCTCATTAAAAAACGTGTGTCTAACTTTATGTATAACGAAATGCAAGCGGTACAGAATTAAATCCAAAAATTAGTCATTAAAAAAGAAAACTTTATGAATACAAACAAACCATTAGTAATTACTGCACAAGGCAGTTTCTTTGTAGGTGGTAATATTATAAAGAACGAAGGTACTTATAGTACCTTAAAGCCTATGTCGCACGACGGACAAACTTTTCACGGCGACCACGCTTATGTGAGCTATCAAATTCCTGAAAATCCACATCGTTTGCCTTTGGTATTTTTGCACGGAGCAGGTCAGTCAGGTAAAACGTGGGAATCTACCCCCGATGGGCGTGAAGGATTTGGCACTATCTTCCTCCGTAGAGGCTTTGCAACCTATATCCTCGACCAACCTCGTAGGGGGCGTGCTGGCAACTCCTCTGTATCAGAAGAAATAACTGTACTGCCCAATGACCAGTTTTGGTTTGAAAACTTTCGTATGGGTATGTACCCTAATCTGTTTCCTAACAGTCAGTTTCCTAACGATACTGAAAGTCTTAATCAGTTTTTGCGCCAAATAACACCTAATACTGGGGCGTATGATTTAGAAGTAATAGCCTCAGCTACTGCAGCCCTTTTTAATCGTATAGGCGAAGGTATTCTTGTTACGCATTCACAAGGAGGGGGACCTGGTTGGCAAACAGCTCTTAAAAGCGATAAAGTAAAAGCTGTCATTTCATTTGAGCCTGGAACAGAATTTGTATTCCCAAAAAACGAAATGCCTACAGTGCCAACGCCTGCTAACGATGTAGCAAACATCTCACTTTCACAACCTATCAGCTTAGAACTCTTTAAAGCTCTTACTCGTATTCCTATCGTTATCTATTACCGCGATAACATACCCTCAGGTACTGAGCATTGGGCTTTCAACCGTTGGTATGAGCGTGTGCAAGTAGCCAAAGCCTTTGCTGAGTGTGTGAACAAACACGGGGGTGATGCCTTAGTGGTGCAATTGCCCGAAAAAGGCATTAGAGGTAATAGTCACTTTATATTTGCTGAAAAAAATAATCTTGAAATAGCTAATTTGTTAAGCAATTGGCTCGCTGAAAAAAAACTAAACTAATAAACTAAAACACAACAACAATGACAGAAGAAAAACAAATCACTAATAACCCAACGGGAGGCAATGCAGGTAATGTTTTTGCCATAGGGCAACCTAATGAGGCTCATAGAGAATATTTCACTGGTAAAAGCTACCTAAACGCTTTAGTAGTACCTGATAAGAGCAACACTATCAATGTAACTAACGTTACTTTTGAACCTAGTTGTATTAACCATTGGCATAAGCACACCACTGAGCAAATTCTATTAGTAACCGAAGGTATAGGTTGGTATCAAGAGTGGGGAAAACCTGCTCAACTGCTACAAAAAGGAGACGTGGTAGTAGTGCCTATAGGGGTAAAACACTGGCACGGAGCAAGTAATAAGAGTTGGTTTGCTCACCTCTCTATTATGGATACCGCTAAAGCCCAAACCGAATGGTTAGAACCTGTAAGCCAAAAAGATTACGAGAAATTAAGTACGAGTTGCACAGACAATTAACAAAAAACTAAAAATAAGAATTACAAATGAAAAACATTGAGTTAAACAACGGGGTACAAATGCCCCTATTGGGTTACGGTGTATACCAAGTAAACCCCGAAGAATGTGAGCGCTGCGTAAGCGATGCTATCTCGGTAGGCTACCGAATGATTGATACTGCCCAAATCTACAAAAATGAAGAGGGGGTAGGCAATGCCATTAAGAAAAGTGGTATCGACCGCAAAGAGTTCTTTATCGTTACCAAAGTGTGGATAAGCAATGCAGGCTACGAAAAGGCAAAAGCCTCTATCGAAACCTCTTTGCGCAAACTCCAAACTGATTATATCGATTTGCTACTCATTCACCAGCCTTTTGGCGACTATTATGGCTCTTATCGCGCTATGGAAGAAGCCTACAAAGAGGGCAAAGTGCGTGCTATTGGGATCAGCAACTTCTATGCTGATAGATACCTCGATTTGGCATACCACTGCGAGATAAAACCTGCTGTAAACCAAATGGAAACACACGTATTCTACCAACAGCAAGACCTCCAAGAGCTAATGAAGAAATACGACACCAAGCTAATGTCGTGGGGACCTTTTGCCGAAGGTAAAAACGATTTCTTCGCCAATCCTACGCTCAATGCTATTGGTGAAAAGTATCACAAAAGTGCTGCCCAAGTAGCTTTGCGTTACCTATTACAACGCGATATAATCTGCATTCCTAAGTCAGTGCGCAAAGAGCGTATGGAACAAAACCTTAATGTATTTGACTTCCAACTCTCAGCGGAAGATATGAGCCAAATAGCTGCTCTCGACACCAAGCAAACGCTGTTTTTTTCTCGCCGAGACCCTGCTTATGTAGAGATGATACTACAATATGGTAATTAGCAAATTAGCAAATTTGCTAATTAGTAAAAATCCCGTGTGGTACTTGTACCACACGGGATTTTTTAATAAAACATCTAACTTGTATCTATTTGCTAAATTCTACTTCAGCATTTAGTTTAGTTATCTTTTCTTGTAATTTAGTGATGTCTTTTTGCAATTTCTCAATACGACGATTACTTTTGGCTAAATCCTTGTTAGCCTTACTAGCTTTGCGCAATGCCTTTTCAGCTTTGTTCGCTTTTTTAGCACTTGCCGAAGCCGAGTTGGCATCACTAAAAGCATCCGTACGATTGGTAGCTTCTTCATTAGCTTGCGTAGCCTCAGTTTGCAACGACTGATTATTGCTTTGCTCTTGAGTGAGTTTCATTTGCAATTCGTTGAGCTCAGAATTGAGTTTTAAGGCTTGCTGTTGATTTTCTAAGCGTTTCATCTCTGGTGATTTAGCTGTACCACAGCTCGCTAGTATAAAGGAAGCTAACACTCCCATTAAAAGTACTTTTTTCATAATTATATTATTAATATTTTAATGCTGCAAAGGTAATACATAATTAACAAATGAGCAAATGAGGGAATTAGAAAATTAGTTATCTTTTTTACAAAATCTTACAAGTTGGCTGGTAGCCTCTTGCAAACTCCGTTTCCTTACTTTGGTTTTCTCAGTAAAAAGGTCGGTAGTTAAGTTAGTTGCTTGTTTATCAATACTCGCTTTCCAATTGCCTACAACTCTGCCTTCGTGCAGAATAACAGGTTTGAATATACCAAACTTATTATGTGCCTTTGCTTCGTGCTTTTTGTCGAGAGCTACCCAACGGCTTTTATAGCCTATCAGATACTCATCGTACGGCGGAAGCAAATGCATTGTTTTTGTGTAATCGGTAGCTTCAAAGTTATTGCGATACAGATACATTGGAGTACTTTCTACCGAAACTTCTTCTAATTCAGAGGCAATCCCCTCTATAGCTTTCTTACATTGCATTTTAGGCAATCCCGACCACCACACAAAATCCTCTAACAAGGCAGGTGAATGACTCCTGAAATACTTCTGTGCCAGTCGTTTCAAAGCCTCATCAAGGGGAATAATAGCTGTTGTAGGTACTCTTTCGGACAATAAAGCCCAAGTAGCCTCCTTGCCTTGCATCACCCCCGAACACAAAAGTCCTTCAATCTCAGCACGCAATAATAAGGGATTGAGTAGTTTATCATCAGGTAAAAGCCCCAAAGCTGTGAGTCTGTTAGCAATAGCTTTTTTAGACAATGAGTTACCTCCAGAGAGCAATTCACATAGAGCATGAGCTACCTCCTCAAAGTAATTTTGGGCAAACACTGTACTGATACTCTTTTGCCAAGATTGCAAAGTACTCAGGTTGCGTTCCTTGCATAAAGGAAGTAACCAGCCTATATCCGTTTTGCTCACCACTTGCACCGTACAGCGCAAAAGATGAAGACGTAAAAGTTCAGCCTTAGCAAAAGCCTCTTGGAGTTGAGCCAATTGCGGGACACTCTGCCGTATACCTATCGCCCAACGGAAATAATTATAATCCTGTGCCTGCATAGCTCCTTGCCACACTACAATATCCTCAGGTTTCTCATATTGAGGAGAAAGCAGTTGCTGGTGTAACAATCTCAGTGTAATAGCCTCTTGCCTACTTATTGTTCTCATCAATTCATCTGCTTATTAACTAATTGACTCATCTTGGAGAGTGTTTCCTCTATCATCGCCATACGCTTCTTTACTTTCTCTACTGAAGCATCTAACGTGTACCCCTCATCAAGGAGTTCTTTGATGAGGAGTATTTTTTTGATATTCAGGTAATCATACCGGCGGTTTTTCCCTTCTTCTTCCGTTAAACTGGTGATAATTCCTTTCTCTTCCCAATAGCGTATTTGTCGGGTAGGGATACCTGTAATTTGTGATACTTCCCCTATGCCCACTACCAATTTCCGCAGAAAATCAAAGTCTAACAAGAGTTCTTTTTGTACTTCTTTTGCCATAGATTGTAAATAAATTACGAAATAAGTTGCAAATATACAAATAAATACTTTATCTTTGCATTTTGTAAATAATCTACAATTAAAGAAGATAATTAACAAATGAATACAGAACTTAAACAAACTCTGCAATTTGTCTTTTTTATAGCAACACCGCTTTGCTTGGTAAACAGCTTTATTACAAGCGATAAGTTTAATCTTTGGAATGATTGGGGTCTGAAGTTTTTAATCTCTTACGCAATATCATTTCCTCAGGCAGTACTTTATGTTTCCTTAGTAAAATGGTATAAAAGAAGAAAATGTAAAATCAATAAACAAATATCAAAATGAAAAACTTAAACAACAAGAATGCCGTAATTACCGGCGGAAGTGATGGTATTGGCTTAGGAATAGCCAGAGCCTTTGCCCGTGAGGGCGCGAACCTATTGCTCATAGGTAAAGACCCTGAGAAACTACAAAGAGCCCAACAAGAGCTACTAAATGAGTTTGGCGTGCAAGTACACACCCTCTCTGCTGATTTATCAAAAACGGAGACAGTAACTGAGGTAGTGAAAAACATTGAGCAACTGCTACCTACGGTAGATATTTTAGTAAACAACGCTGGTTTGGGCAAGTTCGTGCCTTTTGAGCAAGTGGACAATACCTTATACGATGCCCACTTCAACCTCAATGTAAAAGCGCCTTATTTCCTTACCCAAAGTCTGCTTCCTGCTTTGGTGAAAAGCAAAGGGAATGTTATTAATATCTCGTCGTATTTTGCGCACCGAATGCTTCCTAACCGCGCAACAACTGTCTATTCGGCTACTAAAGGAGCGTTAAACTCTTTTACCAAGGCGTTGGCTTTTGAAGTGGGACATTTGGGCGTACGCGTAAATGCCATTGCCCCTGGAAGTATTTCTACACCGCAATTCAACCGCAATTTGCAAGCCCTTACCCCCAAAAAGCAAGCCGCTTTTGAGACTATGGTAAAGGAAATTTACCCTTTACAACACATTGGCACGCCTGAAGATATAGCCAAAGCTTGTGTATTCTTAGCCAGCGACAATGCTTCGTGGATTACAGGCACTGTGCTTGCTGTAGATGGTGGGCTCACTACAAATTAAAATTTGCTAATTTTCTAATTTGCTAATTATTACTATTTTTGTCCAACGATAGCTTTTGCAGTAGAATATGTACTTAAAAAATACAATAATTAAAATAAAAAAACTCTTTTTACTGCTATGTGTATGGGCAGCACTCCCCGCTGTAGCGCAAATCTCCGACGACAAAATCCTGATCATAGATGTTAGTTACCTCAAACAAGGTAGTAGTTACGGACAGTTAGGAATACATTTCAACTGTTATGACAGCAAAAAGTTTGCGCTATCAGTGGGACTTGCGGGCAACTTTCGTTCGGAAAACAGATTAGTCGCTATCCCTGAAGTACAACTCTCTGCTTGGCTAAGAACCGATGACTCTCATAGTGGTTTTATAGATATCCCTGTGTTAATGTTACGCTCTTAACTGAATTTCTCTCCCTATTACTTTGCCCCCGAAGCTGTTTTCCAAATCCTCTTTTTTATGTAAAAGTATAAAATAAAAGATGGGCAATTGTTGTGAGTATGATTATTTTTTGTACCTTTGCACCGAATTACAGAAATGAACACTTGGGGTCGACCGGTTTTGACAGTAAGTGGCATTAAATAGTAAGCATACCGAGCTGTGAAATGAATGCTCGATAATCTCTATTTCAAAATTTTAAATGGCGAGAATAACTACGCTCTTGCTGCCTAATCTGAAGTTTAGTAAGATTGCTGGCTAAGTCCCTACAAGGTAGGGAAGCGAGATGTCTCTGAAAAGCTCTTGTTGACGGCGTTTCGTACAGAGGCACCATAAAAGTCAACATTGAACCTGCGGTACGCTTCTGCTAACGGTTCTTAAGCAAAGGAAGCTAAGCGCAAAATGGGCGGTGCTCGGTCAGTTTTGCGACGAAAATCAAACGAGGACTAAGTATGTAGAAAGCTTTTTGATGACTTATTTGGACGAGAGTTCGATTCTCTCCGACTCCACATTACAATTTCATTATAGAACGAGAACTAAATAGAAAAACACTTCTATTTAGCTCTCGTTTTTTTATTCATTTTAGATGCTTTATTCACTATATTTGTTATATTTTTTTTCATTTATTTACCATTAAGTAGTAAAGTTATTGGCGTTTTCTTGTATTATCTTTATATTTGCGCCTTTAATAACAACGAAGATAATAATGGATACGCTCTTTACTATCGGCATTTTCCTTTGTTTTTTCCTCTCTGTATTGCTCTTTACCAAACGCCCTAAAGCCTTATCGGATAAGGTGCTGGGGATATGGTTGGTGTGCATTGGTATTTATCTGCTGAATTACTACCTGCATTATTTGGGCTATTGGGAGAAATATCCTCATTTAGTAGGAGCGACGCACCCTTTTCCGCTTTTGTTTGCTCCTTTTGTATATTTGTACGTATTGGTGTGTTCACGTGAAGACCAACATTTTCATTGGCGCGATAGCTTGCACTTTTTACCTTTTTTCTTCACCTACGTTGTGATGTTTCCCTTTCTTTTTGGCTATTCGGCGACTGAAAAAGCAATGATAGACCAAGCCGATTACCATAGCCCCTATCAATGGTTATTTACAATTTCGTTTGTAGCTTTTGTGACCGTGAGTGTGGTGTATATTGTATTGGCTTATCAGAAAATCAATCAGTATGAGCGGGTAATAGGCGACAATTTTGGCTATAACGAAGGTATTAGTTTGCAATGGCTACGACTGTTGCTCATTGGGTTCGGGCTGATTTTCTCAGTGATGATAGTGGGATATATAGTGCAATTTCTCTTAGAAATAGAGATAGGAGTTAATATAGAACTTATTTTCTTAACACTCTTTGTCTTACTTATAGGGCTTATTGGCTTCTGGGGCATACGGCATCAGGGAATTTTTAGTGTTGAAAAACAAAAGCCTTTTATAAAGAATCTAGTCTTGTCTGACAATTCTCATAGGTCAGACAATATTGAACCTTCTTCATTCTCCAAAACTCCTGAATACCGCAAATCTGGATTGAAAGCGGAAGATGCAACTAGCTTACACCAACAGTTGCTCACACTAATGACTACCGAAAAACCTTATCTCGAACCTAAACTCTCCTTAGCTCAATTAGCTGAAATGTTAGGTGTACTTCCTAACCACCTTTCACAAATTATCAATCAATACGAAGAAAAGAATTTTTATGACTTTGTGAACAGCTATCGTGTCGAAGAGTTTATCACTTTGGCGAAGAAAGACATTGATAAGAATTTTAATCTTTTGGGGCTTGCCTATGAAGCGGGCTTTAACTCTAAGTCTTCTTTTAACCAAGTTTTCAAGAAGATTACGGGTAAAACACCGAGTGAATTTGTAAATTAGGTGCGAGAAGCATAGTTTAGCACGTCCAAACTCTCACGCTACCCCCTCTTTTCACTCCCTCCGATCCGTCCGCCCCGCACAATTCTTCCGGTGAATAAAATCTCTCTAACCTCTTGCCTCACTGCCATTCGTCATTCATCTCTCGTCTCTCGTCATTCGTAATTCGTCATTAAAAAAGCGTCCATTCCCTCACGCTTGGGCGATGCACCTTGTTTTCCACCATACCTTTGCCCCAGAATTTTAAACGTATTACGCAATGAAAACCTTTTTGAACATCGTTCTTTTTTTAGTGCTTCCGCTTGTAGCACACGCACAAGATATTACCCAAACACTTAGGGGTACTATTTATGACCAAACTGGATAAATAGAGCTCAGTAAAGCTACTTTGGTTATCCCTAATATCAGTTATAAAATAGAATTTTGAAAGTAAAAGCCTCACCCCCGTTCCCCCTCTCCGAAGGAGAGGAGGCAAGCCGTGAAAGCGATTATTGTGAGAGGCTAAACATTGTCTTTATTTTAAAAAATGCTCACTTTTGCAGATTGTCCCCCTTCGGGGGAACGGGGGCTTTCTCATAAATTGAGTTTAACTCTTAAATAAAATGAAAAAATATAATCACCCTATTTTGTTTTTCACCCTTTCCCTTGTGATTCCTTGGGTATTGTGGTTTGTGGTGGCTTATTGGAGTCACCAGCCAAAAGCACCTAATGCTTTTTGGACAGGTTTTTTTGAATTGGCAGGCTTATTTGCTCCTGTGGGAGTGGCTACCTATTTATTTACACGCAATAAGGAGCTCTTATCCGACCTCAAAACGCGTTTTATTGGCAGAAATTTGCTCACCAACCGCTATTTTTGGATTACCCTCTTGTTTCCACCCCTTTCCATTGTGGTGGCACAGCTACTTTCGCTCGGTTTAGGACATAGTCTCGACCAGTTTTACATTTCGGGAGAGCCTAGTTTCAGTTCAGCGCCTTTCAACGCTTGGTTTGTGCTCTGTTTGGCGCCGGTGCTCGAAGAATTGGCTTGGCATACTTACGGCACTGATGCCTTGCGTAGTAGGTGGAGCTTGTTCACCTCATCGCTTATCTTTACTGTGTATTGGGGGTTATGGCATTTGCCCTTGTTCTTCGTAAAGAACTACTACCAAAGCAACATACAAGCTGAGGGGTGGCTCTATACAGCCAACTTTTTTGTGAGTCTGTTTGCCTTTGTGTTTATCATCAACTGGCTGTATTACAAATCGGGGCGCAACGTGCTGGTAGCCATATCATTCCATTTGGTAGCCAATGTTTCCAACGAAATCTTCGCCACCCACCCCGATAGCAAACTGATACAAACAGGCTTATTCGCGCTACTCGTGGGATATATATTAGTGAAAGAGAGACGATTGTTTTTTAGTAAATAAAGCCTTCGTTCCACCGAAAAAGCTAATCCTAAAAGGTAAAAAATCGTTGATATTCAGCTAGTATTCGGTGAATGTATCATTAGTGACCCTTGTAGAGCCACTGTAGAGCCACTGTAGAGCCACTGTAGAGCCACTGTAGAGCCACTGAAGACCCACCTTAAATTCGTTTAGTGTATAGTTAAAATATATCTATCTGTCATTCGTCATTCGTTATTTATTATTTTATTTGGCGGTTAGTAAATAAAGAAGTACTTTTGTTAAACCAAATTGTATTCTGACTATGAAGAAATCAAAATTAGGTGTCATTCATTTTCTTACCAAAGAAGAAGGCGGACGACAACACCCTCCTACCGGTGAGGTTTATTATGCCAGCACTTACATCGAGCAATTGCCTCAACCAAATTGGAGCATTATTATTGAATTTGAAGAGCCTATGAAAGAAAGTGAATACAGTGCTTTGTGCCAAGTGAGGTTTCTTGTAGGTCACGCCCCCGCTTATATCTTAGACGAACTTCACGAGCTCAACGTGTATGAAGGTGCTAAAATCGTAGGAAAAATTGTGTTCGATTAGTTATTTTTCGTCGCAAATTTAGCCAAAGTTTAAACATTAGCTAAGTTGAAAGTCTTAAATCAATTTATTGAAACAGTATGAAATCATCAGAAAAAATATTATTAGCCGGAGCGACCGGTTATTTAGGTCAGTTTATATTAGCTGAACTCTTAAAAAAAGAATACCCTACCCGCATTATAGTGCGCAATAAGTCGAAAATAGCACCCGCCTTACTTACCCACCCGCTATTAGAAGTAGTCGAGGCTGAGGTAACAAAACCCAATACTTTACTCGGTGTGTGCGAGGGGGTTACCCAAGTGATTTCCGCTGTCGGAATTACTCGGCAGAAAGACAAACTCACCTACGAGCAAGTAGATTATGCGGCTAACAAGAACTTGCTTGACGAAGCACTGCGCTCGGGGGTACGTAAGTTCGTATATATTTCCGTATTAAACGGCGAAGCAATGCGTCCTATTGCCATTGGGGCTGCCAAAGAGCGTTTTGTAGATACCCTTAAAACCAGTGGAATGGACTACTGTATCGTGCGTCCATCGGCTTTTTACAGCGATATAGCTACCATCTTTTCAATGGCAAAAGAAGGTAAAGTGCGCCTGTTTGGCAAAGGGCAATACACTATGAATCCTATTCACGGCGAGGATTTAGCCGAGGTGTGTGTAGCGCAATTAGAGAGCTCCGAAAAGGAAGTGAATGTAGGAGGGGCTGAGGTGTTCACCCAGTATGAAATCGCTGCTTTGGCTTTCGAGGTGTTACATAAGCCTGTGAAGGTCGGTTTTTTGCCTGATTGGGTACGGAAGTCCGTTTTGAAAATAGGCAAATATCTCTTGCCTAAAAGTGCTTACGGCACTATAGAATTCGTTTTCACCGTAATGGCAATGGATTCGGTAGCGCCAATGAAGGTAGGAAAACATAGGTTGAAGGTATTTTTTGAGGAACTTCGAAATAAATATTTGCATTTGTAGTATAAAATTACTATTTTTGCAAAGTTATTCTCTACCTCTATGCATCATATTCGTAAAAGCAAATGGAAAACTATTACCACCGTAGGCTTCGCTTTATTTGCGATGTTCTTTGGGGCGGGTAATCTTATATTACCTCCGTTCATAGGTTTAAGAACGGAAGGTGAATGGGGTATGGCGTTGTTAGGCTTTTTTATCACCGCTATTTTAGCTCCTTTTTTAGGGGTGTTAATGGTGGCTAAAACGGGCACTCACTTCACTGATTTAGGGAAGAAAACGCACCCTTGGCTCATTAAAATCCTTACGTTATTAGTTATTTTATGCATAGGTCCTTTGGTAGCTATCCCACGCACCGCTGCTACTACTTTTGAAGTAGGCATACAGCCCTTATTACCTGCTTTTCCTAAGGTGTGGTTCATCGTTTTATTCTTTGCCGTTGTAACCGCATTATCTATATCGAAATCCAAGATTGTAAGCATTATAGGCAGGTTTCTCACTCCTTTTCTGCTGATAGTTTTAGTACTGCTTATTGTTTTAGGCGTATGCTTTCCCCCCGATAGTATTACCTCTACGGCATTTACCGCCACCGAAAGTTTTTCCTTAGGTTTCTTAGAAGGCTACCAAACAATGGATTTGCTGGCTTCGGTCATCTTTGCAGGTATTGTTATTGCAGCAGTAATAGATAGTGGCTATACCTCACGTAATGAGCGTGTTTCTGTTACTTTTGCGGCTGGAATGCTTTCTACGCTCTGTTTGTTGTTTATTTATGGAGGGCTTATCTACTTAGGCGCCACTACCGATTACCCTTTAACTGATAGCGTACAACGCACTGAGCTTCTGTTACACATTTCTCATTCTGTTTTAGGAAAATGGGGTACTATTACTGTTGCCTTAGCTATTGGTTTTGCTTGTCTTACTACGGCTATTGCTCTTACATCGGCAGTGGGCTTGTTCTTTGAAGAAGTAACTCACCAACGCATCCCGTACAAAGTAGGTGCTATAGTCTGTACGCTCATTTCATTAGTATTATCAATTAACACGGTGGATAATATTATCAATTATGCGATTTATATTCTGCTATTTATATACCCCATAGTCTCTACTCTCATTATAACCGTTTTATTCTTCGACCGCTTTGTAAATAGCAAATTACCCTATATTTTAAGCGTATTGGTTACTGCTATTATTTCCACTATTGATAGCTGTCAAACATTAGGACTACCCTTTGATAAGCTTTATGAAATTAAAAGCCTATTACCTTTGAGCGATTACGGTTTAGAATGGTTTTTACCTGCCTTGCTAACTTTTATTATTACAGCTTTCATAAAAGGCTTTCAGAAGAAATAATTAGCGTATTATTTGCGGTTTTGATATTTATTTGTACTTTTGCGCCGTCTCATAAGGGGTGCTGTAACAGGCTGAGATTATACCCATTGAACTTGAACGGATAATCCCGTTGAAGGAATGAAACTAAGCAATTGGAGCTTGTTTTTGCTTTTGGGTAGCATAAACAGGCTTTTTTATTTTATTAACACACCAAATAATAGCCTCTTTTATTTGTAAATATTTATTTTACAATGAAAAATGTACTTTTGTACACTGCTATTTGCCTTACGACATCGGCAATGGCACAACAGGCAATAGAGCCTGACTCTATCGTCCCTTCACCTAAGCCCATTCAGTTAGACGAAGTATTAGTATCGTCCGTGAGGGCTACCAAAAAACTTCCCGTAACCTTTTCTAACCTCTCTAAGGAGGAAATCAAGACCAAAAATTTCGGTCAGCAAATGCCTTTGTTGTTAGGTCAGTTACCTAATGTGGTAAGCTATTCCGAAGATGGTTCGGGCTTCGGTAGTAGCAATATGTTTGTACGAGGGAGCGATTTGTACCGTACTAATGTTACTATCAACGGGGTACCGCTCAACGACTCCGAATCACAAGGGGTATTTTGGTACAATCTCTCCGACTTTGCTTCCTCTGCCGAGAGCATACAGTTGCAACGCGGAGTGGGTACTTCTTCCAATGGAGCAGGAGCTTTTGGTGCAAGCCTAAACGTTCTCACCGATGCTGTACAAGAGCAGGCATCAGGAGAGCTCGCTAACTTCTACGGCAGTTATAATACTCACAAACACAGCCTTAAACTTTCCACCGGAAAACTCAACGACCGTTTTGAGCTCAGCGGACGCTTTTCTGTTATCAAGAGTGATGGATATCGCGACCGCGCTTCTTCCGACCTTAAATCCTACTTCTTACAAGGCGCTTATAGCCACGAGGGGACGCTCATCAAAGGATTGGTATTTGGTGGCAAGCAAAGTGTCTATCTCACTTATCTGGGAGTAGATAAAGAGACTTTGAATAGCAATCGCCGTTATAATCCTGCGGGTGAATACAAAGATACCGCTGGTAACAAACGTTTCTATGAAAACGAAACCGATAACTATCAGCAAGACCACGCCCAACTGCACTGGACACAACAGTGGAATACGGCGTGGCATACGCAACTTTCCTTCCACTACACCAAAGGTAAAGGCTATTGGGAAAACTATGAGAAGAAAAAATATTCTAAGGTAGGCTTGCCCAAAGTGCTTGACGGGGCAGGCAAGGAGCAAAAAGCATACATCATCCACCAACAAGGATTGAACAACGATTTCTGGGGAACTACTTTTTCGGCGAACTATCAGAAAGACGGCGTGCAACTGCTCTTTGGAGGATTGCTCAATCGCTATGAAGGGTCGCATTACAAAGATTTGCTATGGGCAGAAAAAGCGTCTTTTGTGTATGGCAATCGTTATAGCTACGAAGGACTCAATACCAAAGAAGAAGCAGCGGGTTATGGCAAACTCACTTGGCAATTTGCTCCTAAATGGAGCCTGTTTGCCGATGTACAATTCCGTCACGTAGGGTATAAGGCGAATAAATACAAAATAGACGAAAGCCTTAATAGTTTCAACCCTAAGGCGGGTATTACCTTCTTCTTGAATGCATATAACGACCTTTACGTTTCTTATGCTCGTGCTACCAAAGAGCCTAACCGCTCCGATTACAAGAGTTATTACGAAGCCTTACAGGACGACCCTAATGCAAAGAAACCTATCGCCGAGAAGCTCAACGATATCGAACTCGGTTGGCGACTCACCACCCCCAAAGTACGTTTAAATCTCAATGGGTATTATATGGGCTATGAAAACCAATTGGTGCTTTCAGGGAAACTCAATAGCACCGGTTATCCTATCCGTGAGAATGTGGGTAAGAGCTATCGTGCAGGAATTGAAGCCGATGCGATGGTACAACTCTCAGAACGTTGGTTGTGGTCGCCTAACGTAGCTTTTAGCAAAAATATAAACAAAGATTATAAGAGTCAGGATGCTGAGGTAGCTACTCGCACTATTAGTTGGGGCAATACCCGCATTTCGTATGCTCCTGATGTAGTGCTCGGTAATACCATTACTTTTATACCTATTGACGGCTTTCAAATAGGTTTGATTTCTAAATATGTAGGTGCACAATATGTAGATAACACCGAGCGTGAGGAAGCAAAGCTCGATGCATATTTTGTGAATAACCTCAGTTTGCAATACGAGTGGAAACCTAAAAGCACTTTCAAATCGGTATTGTTTTCGGTAATGGGTAATAACATTTTCAATACCAAATACACTCCTTACGGCGATAACGGCTACGGAATGGTGTATATTCCCGCTGCCGAAGCGAATTACTTAGCAGGCGTAACGCTCAGTTTTTAGGAGATAAAAGATAAAGCCTGCTATAGTTTTTGTTACTTTGTTTTGAAGTTTCCATTTCTTTTATTATCTTTGTCGCGTAATAAAAAAACAAACCTTATATGAGAAAGTTTTTACCTGTTTTTATCGTAGCAGGACTCTTCTTTTCCTGCCAACGCGAAGAGGCAGATGCCCCGTTCGCAACCGACACAGATATTTCAGTATTACCCAATACTGAAACGAAGGCTTCCAACGATGGACTTTTAGGTTGGGTGGCTCTCACAGGGCAAACCCATATTTCGGCAGAAGAAGCCCAAGAAACCGCTCTCGCTACCGCAATGCAAATGCGTGAAGTAGAGGGTATTGTTACCAAAGCTCCCTTAAAAATTGGCTCGATTGAGGTAGTAAAAGGCGACACTCGTAAGCCTTACGTACCCACCAAAGGCAACGCAAAACCTGAACAAGCTGATGTGTACATTGTAAACTTTGCCAACAACCAAGGCTATGTAATTACCTCAGCAGATAGGCGCGTTCCTGGCGTATTAGCCTACAACTCCTACGGACATCTTGGCGACACTATTAGCAACCCAGGACAAGCAATACTGTTTAGCTATATGCAGGAGTACATAGAAGAACAACGCGCAGATTTTGAAGCCAATAAAGAAAAATTGGCTACCCAAGAGGAAGAAAATCTATTTAAAATTCTCCCTAAAAAACAACAAGAAAAACTTATAGCCAAAGGGCTTTTTAATGAAGAGGGGAAAAGATTAAAAAGTAAATATCATTATTATGATGAACATAATCCTAGGCAAATTCCAGAAGGAGGTTTTAATTCTCACGAAGAATATTGGAAATGGTTTTGTGATGATCCAAGAAATTTTGGAAGAGAATTTCAAGATGAAGGATATGCTGCTTATGATAAATGGTATATGGGATATGTTAAGCCTCCTCTACTAAAAACGCTTTGGGGGCAAAGTGGTAGATACAATGATAAAGTTTCTAAATATTGTGATGCTGATGGAGACCAATCTCCTGTAGGTTGTGTAGCAACTGCTGTAGGACAATTATTAGCTTATCATAAAAAGCCAGCTATTTTTAAAGGTAGAACGATGCATTGGGAGGATATGACTAAAATAGATAGTGGAGATATGTTCTCTAATATGAGAAGTAATAGTATTTTGAATAATCCTACCGCTACAGAAGATATTCAATACCTTTTAGCACATTTAGGAGATGGTGATTTATTAGCAATGAACTATGGTTGTAGAGCTGATGGGGGCAGTGGCTCAAGCAGAGCTCTTGAAGCATTACAAAAATTAGAATATAATGTTCATACAGAAGACTATGAAAGAAATAATGTACTAAATGAAATAGAAAAAGACCGTCCTGTATATGTAGAAGGTTGTTTGAATAAGACAGAACGCAAATTTTTAGGAATTCGATATTACCTAAAATACAGCGATTGTCACGCGTGGGTAATAGATGGTTATGCAGATCAAAGAAAAAGAACTATAATTTATTATGTTTTTAGTTGTTCTGCGGATGATGTTACAACTTCTTATGAGGGGTATAAAGAAGAAAGCAATGAATTTTTTCATCATAATTTTGGATGGGGAGGATCTCCTACAGGTTTTAGCTATGGAATAGGTACAGGATGGTACAATATTATACTTTTAGGACACCAAAGAGGACATTCTAGAACTTTTAAATCTCCCAATACTAATTTTAAGTATAATAATAAAATAATAACTGTTAACAAGTAGTTACTATGAAAAGAATAATGTTTTTAGTTTTAGCTATTGTTTTATTTAGCTGTAAAGATAAAGGAGGGGTGCCTTGTCAAGTACCTCCCCCTGACTTTAGTATGTGGGTAAACAAGAAGTCTGAGGTTTATAAGGAATTTATCAATGAAAGAGGAAACATTGACTCTACTCATATTGCCCTATACAAACAAGTAGATAATACAAAAAAAGAGTATCCAATGCAATTTCATTATGAAACAAACCCTCAAGGAGAGACATATTTATATGTAGGAACTCAACTTTGGTTTGAGAATGATGTTTACACTGGAAAAGCAGAGACGCTCTACCTTCAAAACGCTACCAAAACCTACAAAATTGAGGTAAATGGCTATATGAAGGATACAGACTGTGGGCTTGTGCCTATCACTAATGAGATATATGTAGATGGTGTAAAAGTAGAAAATCATTACTTAGCAAAATAATCTTAACCCTTTGGCAGAGAATCCTCTGCCAAAGGGTATTTTTTTAATTCTTTCTATGCGTTACCTTATATATCTATTGGCAGTCGTTGCCCTATCTTGCTCTAAGGAAGCTATAGAGCCTGAAAACTATACCCTTCGTATTCAAAACCGCTATTTTGAGACGGTAACCGTTTCGGTAGGTGAGCATTTTTCTGAAAAGCTATCACCTAATACTGTTTCTAAGGCATTTACTTTGCCTAAAGGTACTTATAAAGTAGTAGCCATCACGACTTCACGCCTACGCTTGGAAAGCACGGTACAAATACAAGGCAGTACGGCTGAGCTCACTATTGAAATCTGTCCTAAAGGAAAAATCTACATTACTCATTAACCATTTTGCTAGACTATGCGTTATTACTCTTTGCTTCTTATTAGCTTGGGGTTACTTTCTTGCCAAAAAGATAGCCCAACTCCTGAGCCTTTACCTCCTCACGAAATCACACTCGTGTATATGGTTGCTGATAACGACCTCGCTCCCTATGCCTTAAAAGACCTCAACGAAATAGAACGCGGGTTTGTGCCTAACGGAAGAGACAAACTCTTGCTGTATATCGATAGCAATACTTCTACCGCTTTGCCTTCACACCCTGTACTTTTAGAAATTGTACACGATACCACCGAGATAATAGCCTCTAAAATCATCGTTTCTTACCCCGAACAAAATTCAACTGATAAAACTGTAATGAGCAATGTGTTGAGAGATGCTTTGGGCTATTACAAAGGTGACAATCGTTATAAAGGACTTGTGCTTTGGTCGCACGGCAATGCCTGGTTGCCGGAAGGTTATCATATAGAAACCGAAAACAAATCAGGGGTGGTGGTAAAATCGTTTGGAAAAGATATGAGTCCGCGAGAGGGGGCTATGGAGCTTCCTGACCTTGCGGAAGTTTTAACCCCTTATCGGTTTGATTATATCCTTTTCGACGCTTGCTTTATGGGGTCGGTAGAGGTGCTCTATGAATTACGACATTCTGCCCGTTACTTTATTGCTTCGCCTGCCGAAATTCTTGCCGATGGTTTTCCTTATCACCACCTATTGCCTTACCTTATAGGGAAATTACAATTAGAAAAAGCAACCGAAGCTTACTACAACTATTACAATGCTTTGGAGGGCGCACGACAGTCGGCTACGGTTACTTTGGTAGATGGTGAGCAGTTGGAAGCATTAGCTTCTTTCTGCAAACAACTCAACACTTCTGAGTTGTCTTTAGCCCATTTGCAACAATACAGTAGGAATAACGAAAAGTATTTGTTTGACCTCAAACAAGTGCTTTTGGAGAGCAAAGCCAGTGTGGCTATGGAACCTATTTGGCAACAACTCTGTAAGGTTGAAAAACACACACCAAGATTTGCTAATATTGCGCTTACACATTGTAACGGGCTGAGTGTTTATTTGTTTGGAAAGAATGAAAAGCTGAACAACTATTATAAACAATTGTCGTGGTATAGAGCTACAAGGTTTCATTTCTCGTATAAATAGCTTATAATTTTCTAATTCTCAAATTTGCTAATTTGCTAATTTTTCCCTACCTTTGTTGCGTAATCCTAAAAAACTAACCTTATATGAAAAAACATCTGTTTATTTTAACCATTACAGGACTCTTCTTTTCCTGCCAACGCGAAGAGGCAGACGCCCCGTTCGCAACCGACACCGATATTTCAGTATTACCCAATACTGAAACGAAAGTTTCCAACGATGGACTTTTAGGTTGGGTAGCTCTCACAGGGCAAACCCATATTTCGGCAGAAGAAGCCCAAGAAACCGCTCTCGCTACCGCAATGCAAATGCGTGAAGTAGAGGGTGTTGTTACCAAAGCTCCCTTAAAAATTGGCTCAATTGAGGTAGTAAAAGGTAACACTCGCAAGCCTTACGTACCCACCAAAGGCAATGCAAAACCCGAACAAGCCGATGTGTACATTGTAAACTTTGCCAACAACCAAGGTTATGTAATTACCTCAGCTGATAAGCGTGTTCCTGGCGTATTAGCTTATAACTCTTACGGTCATCTCGGTGATACTATCACCAACCTAGGGCAAGCGGTACTCTTTAGCTATATGCAGGCATATATAGAAGAACAGCGTGCCGCCTTTGAAGCTAATAAAGAAAAATTGGCTACCCAAGCCGAAGAAGCTATTTTCAAACAGCTTTCTAAGGAACGACAAGCAGAGCTGATAGCAAAAGGACTCTTTGATAAAGAGGGTAAACGAGTGAAGAGTAAGTTTGAACCAGATGAAGGGAAAGGAAGAAAATTTAAAAACTTCTTTTGTATAGAACCTGATCACTACAAAGAAGATATTTATATTTATGGAGAGTGGAAAACAGATGTAATAGGACCTTTAGTGAAAACTCTTTGGAGTCAAGAAAATGATTATAATGAAAAGGTCTCTATGCAGTGTGGTAATAATAAGGCTCCTGTAGGTTGTGTATCTGTTGCTGTTGGACAACTATTAGCCTATCACAAAAAACCAGATAGCGTTGTAGGACGAAAAATGCATTGGGATGATATGACTAAAATAGATAGTGGAGATATGTTCTCTAATATTTATAGTCATAATGTATGGAACAACTCTACTGCTAAAGAAGACATTCAATATTTATTAGCTCACTTGGGGGAGATAATGATTTGTTAGAAATGAAATACACTTGTGACAAAGGTAGTAGTTCAGACGTAGGTAAAGCTCTCCATACATTCCATCAATTTGGTTATAAAGATGCTTATGTAGAAAATTTCCAAGTCCCAAAAGTTATTTCAGAAATAAAAAAAAGGAACCCTATCTACATAGGAGGTAGTGATATTGTAGAAACATATAAAACTGGGTGGTGGATATTTAAAACAACACATTATAAATATTCTGGTCACGCGTGGGTTATTGATGGTTATATGAAAAGATATAGAACTGTAGAAATGCATACAACCTGTGATAGCCCTGATGATTTTCTTCACGTGGGAGAAGAAGGATTTAGCTTAGTACACTACAATTTAGGTTGGGGAGGATATAAAGATGGCTCAAGTCCCTATCACGGAAGTGGTTGGTATAATTTGGGAATATTTGATACTAATGGGGATAAAGAACCTTCAAACGCATACAAATCAGGAATTAAAGGTAACTATCAATATAGAGTTAAAACAATTCTTAATATTAAATAATTATGAAAAGTATATTTTATCTCACAATATTATTATTTATTAGTATCATTTCTTGTCGAGAGAAAGATGAAGAAAGAGCATGTTCTCTCCCTCTTCCTGAATTAACCTTTGCTATCAACAAAACTTCTAAACTTTACAAGGAATTTATAAAAGAAGAAGGAAAAATTGATAAAGCAAATATTAGCTTATATAAATTACTTGAAGGAGAGAAAAAGGCGTATGAATATAATAGTTATGAAACCACCAAAGCAGAAAAGACTTATTTATACATTTCAGTTACTCTTCCTTTTAGTAACGATGTTTACACAGGCAAAATAGAAACACTTTATTTGCAGAATGCTACTAAAACTTATAAAATAGAAGTAAATGGTTATATGAAGGATACAGACTGTGGAAAGTATGTTGTTACGAATGAAATTCGTGTAGATGGCACTAAAATAGAAGTGCCTTATTTAGCAAAATAACCTTAACCCTTTTGCAGGGAACTCCCTGCAAAAGGGTATAAAATAATTAATATGAAAAACTTCTTACTCTTTATTCTATTGCTTTTTGCATTGCAAATAAGTGCTCAAGAAGCCTACACCAAAGGCGATGTATTTATTGATGTGCAAACAGGTGCTTCGTTTATAGGAGGTATTATAGGCGGAGGGGTACACTATGGTGCTACGCCTCGTTTCTCGGTGGGAGCTAACTTTTCTAACCAGAGTTTTAATCTTAAAAGTAAATACGAAACTGCTTACGTACCTGAGCTCAGTGTGGACTTCCATTTTGACCATCGTATGACTACCGATTGGTATACAGGGCTTTCAATAGGGCATTGTTTTTGGCAAAGCGATACTCCTGATGGATATAGTTCAGGTGGTTGTGATAGTTCTTCCGGTCCTATACCTGAAAAATTCAGAAGAGAACACCCCAATAATTTTGTATTGTGGAATGCACATTTAGGTTTTCGCTATTTCATCTTCAAAAACGTAGGACTTAACGGACAAGTGGCTTTTGGGAATGCTCTTTCATTTAAAGTGGGGGTAAGTGTGAAAATCTGAAAATTTTAAGACTTTTTATATATAGGGTAGATATGCTTAGCTTATAGAAAGCTTATAGGAAGCTTGAACGAATCTTGGAAGATAGGTATACAAAGGCTATATAAAATGTTGAATTTCATACTTTTATAAGTTTAAAATTTTTAAGGGAAAACTATATGATTTCTTAATTTTAGTAAAAATCTCTAAACTAAAAAATCGTTATTTAATTGTCTTCTATTTGCAATTATTTACTATCTTTGCACTTCTAACAACAAAGATATCCTTATTGGTTATTTGTCATTTGTAATTAGTATTATGATTTTTTCTTTTCTTACAAACCTTGCTAAAAACAATAATAAAGAGTGGTTCGATGCTCATAAGGAGGCTTATGAATGTGCTAAATTAGAAGCTACATTGCTTTTCAATTATATTTATACTGGGCTTGCTGAGCACGATACCCTTGCACCACTGAAAATATACCGTATCTATCGCGATTTGCGCTTTTCTAAAGACAAAACACCTTACAAGACGCACTTCGGTTGCTATATACAACGCAAACAACCGCACTACCGCGGTGGGTATTACGTGCATATTAGTCCGCAAGAGACCTTTATAGGGGGAGGTTTTTTCGACCCTAATAAAGAAGATTTATTGCGTATGCGTCAGGAAATTTCTCTCAATGCTGAGGATTTTCAAAAAGTGATGAATAGTGAGGGGATAAAGAAAGAGTTTGACGGGAAACTATGGGGTGACGAGGTGAAGACTGCCCCCAAAGGTTTTGAGAAAGACGACCCGATGATTGCCTATTTGCGCAAAAAGCAGTTTCTCTTAAAACACGACTATACACGACAAGAAGCCACAGCGAAGGACTTTGATAAGAAAGTAGTGCAGGGACTTTTGGCAATGCGCCCGTTTTTAGACTTTATGACAGAAGCTTTGACGACGGATTTGAATGGAGAAAGTTTGTTTTAGCTAAGAGGTAAAGCCAGCGACAGCTAGGTAAGTGTGATATGAAACTAACATTTAACAAAAAGTACTTTATATGGGCGTTGGCACTGTTGGGGGCAGAATTGCTTATTGCAACAGTGTTTAGCAGTATGGGCTTTATCAGAGGCTATATAGGCGATGTACTGGTGGTGATATTGCTGTACTACTTAGTGCTTTCGTTCGTGAAAGTGAAGCATAAGGATAAACTCATCTGGGGTATATTTGCCTTTGCGGTAGCCGTAGAAGTGATGCAGTACTTGGGTGTGGCTACTTATTTGGGCTTCACGAGAGGAAGCTTGGGCTATATCCTCTTAGGCAATCACTTTTCGTGGGCAGATGTGGTGTGTTACGCCATTGGTTGTCTTATTTTGCAATTCACAAGTAAGAATAAATAAAATGAGAGTGAAAGGTTGTTTTGCCCCTACATAATGTAACGCAAAGCAATTGTAAAATCGGGATAGTATTATATTGAACTAAGGTTGTATTATTAGGATAAATGAAGAAAATATTAGTAACGGGGGGAGCAGGATTTGTAGGTTCTAACCTTTGTGAAGCTCTTGCCAAAGACCCTAACAACGAGGTCTATTCGTTAGACAATTATTTCACCGGTAAGCGTGAAAATCACGTAGAAGGGGTGCAATATATCGAAGGAAGTACCGAACATATCTTCGAGCTTATCAGTTTTTCACCTGATATTATTTATCACTTAGGTGAATACTCACGGGTGGAACAGAGTTTTGAGGATATCGACAAGGTATTGTTGTTTAATAAAATAGGTACGCTGAAAGTATTGGAGTTTTCTCGTAAACACGGAGCTAAACTCGTATATGCAGGCAGTAGCACCAAGTTTGGTGACGGGGGTTTAGGCAAAGACCAAAGTCCGTATGCTTGGAGCAAATCGTCGAATACAGAGCTTATCAAGAACTACGGTATGTGGTATGGGCTTAACTATGCTATTGTGTATTTCTACAATGTTTATGGCAAAGGAGAAGTTGGCACGGGAAAATATGCGACGCTTATAGCACTCTTTATAGAGAAGATGAAGAAAGGGGAGCCTCTCACGGTAGTAGCCCCAGGTACTCAACAGCGCAATTTTACGCATATAGATGATATAGTAGCGGGCTTACTCTTGGTAGGTGAAAAAGGTAAAGGCGACGGTTATGGTATCGGCAGTCCGGAGACTTATACAGTTTTAGAAATCGCTCAGCTTTTTGGGGGCGAGATACAAATGCTACCGGAGCGCAAAGGTAACCGTATGACAGCTGAAGTTATTACCCAAAAAACAGAAGCCTTGGGCTGGCAAGCGAAGAAGCATATTAAAGAATATATAGAACTATTGTCAACTGATAATTAACAATTAGCAAGCGGGAAATGAAAATAGCTATTACAGGGGCGAGTACCCTCGCAGCTGAGGCACTCTCTCTTCACAATAATATTCCACAAGGGCGAATTTCTGACCGTGACCAAAAACTTATAGAACAACTTAGAGCTTCTAATTCTGCTTATGAGCCCTTAGACCCCACCGTTCTTTATGCCTTACATACTGTACGACGAGCCGTTGCACAAGCGGGCTGGCAAGGAGTTCGTTTTGGTATCAATATAGGGTCGTCGCGAGGAGCAACAATATTGTTTGAAAAGCATTTTAGTCATTTTCTGAAAGAAGGCAGTTGCCAAACCTTAGCTTCGCCTACTACTACTTTGGGCAATATCAGCACTTGGGTAGCGCAGGATTTGAGCAATGAGGGTTTTGAGCTCTCACATTCTATTACTTGCTCTACCGCTTTACACGGCGTTGCCAATGCCATTGCGTGGCTCGAAAGTGGTATGGAAGACCGCTTCTTGGTAGGTGGTAGCGAGGCACCTCTTACCCCTTTTACTATTGCACAAGTGAAAGCTCTGAAAATATACAGTAGTTTGCCCCTGCCTTATCCTTGCAGGGCAATGGATATGAGCAAAAAACAAAGTACTATGGTGTTAGGGGAGGGGGCAGGTTGTTTCTGTTTAGAAAAAGGAGAGCGTGCTAATGCCTTAGCCTATATCGTAGGAATAGGCTTTGCTACTGAAAAGCTCACCCATAGCGTATCACTCTCCAAAAACGGACAGTGCTTACAAGATGCTATGCTTCGTGCTTTGACAAGTGCTGGGAACCCCAAGATAGATGTGATTATCACTCACTGTACGGGTACTATTAAAGGTGACCAAGCTGAACTCAAAGCTATAGAAGCAGTTTTTGGTGAAGAAAAACCTCTACTCACCAATAATAAATGGCAACACGGACATACCTATGGGGCGAGTGGAGCTCTCAACCTCGCAATGGCAATACGAATGTTACAGAATAACCGTTTTGAAGGGGTGCCTTATCTCAGTTATCCCGAATCTGTACCCGATAAACTCGAACATATATTAATTAATGCCGTAGGATTTGGCGGAAATGGAATAAGTGTGATAGTGAAAAAGTGAAAAAAGCAAAGTAAAAAGTAGAATATTTATAAAATTATAAATCTATGATAATAAGTAGGTTTGTACTTTTTGAAAGTAAAAAATAAGAATATTTGTACGAAAAAGATTGTGTTTCAAAAAAAAGTGTTACTTTTGCCGGCAGTAATTATTATCAAATTATAAAAAAAGAAAATTATGTCAGACATTGCATCAAGAGTTAAAGCCATTATCGTTGATAAATTAGGCGTAGACGAAAATGAAGTAACCGCAGAAGCGAGCTTCACTAACGACTTAGGAGCTGATTCATTAGACACTGTTGAATTGATTATGGAGTTTGAAAAAGAATTTGATATTCAAATTCCAGATGACCAAGCTGAAAACATTGCAACTGTAGGTCAAGCAATCAAATATATTGAAGACGCTAAACAATAATTGGCTCATAGGCAGTAGGCTATCAACGTATATACTTGGTAGCTTACTGCTTAATGCTTTTTGCTCTAAACCTAAATGCTAAAAAGTTGAAACTAATATGGAGAAAAGACGTGTTGTAGTTACAGGTATAGGGGCTCTTACCCCTATAGGTAATACCGCCCAAGAGTTTTGGGAAGGACTCGTAGCCGGCAAGAGCGGTGCTGCGCCTATTACCCATTTCGATGCTTCAAAGTTTAAAACAAAGTTTGCTTGCGAAGTAAAAAACTTTAATGTCGAGGATTTTATAGACAAAAAAGAAGCACGTAAGCTCGATAAATTTGCTCAATATGCCTTAGTGGTTGCTGATGAAGCCGTAAAAGACGCTCATCTTGATATGGATACACTTGATAAAGACCGCATAGGGGTAATTTGGGGCTCAGGTATTGGGGGGTTAGAAACTTTCCAAAATGAGGTAATCAACTTCAACGAAGGTGATGGTACGCCACGCTTTAATCCATTCTTTATACCTAAAATGATAGCTGATATCGCAGCAGGTGTGATTTCTATACGCTATGGTTTTAGGGGTCCTAACTTCACTACAGTCTCAGCGTGTGCCTCTGCAGCTAATGCTATGATAGATGCGTTAAACTACATTCGTTTTGGCTATGCTGATATGATGGTATCAGGTGGTTCGGAAGCAGCGGTTACTATTGCAGGAATCGGTGGTTTCAACGCCTTGCACGCCCTTTCTACTTTCAATGAAGACCCTGCCAAAGCTTCTCGTCCGTTTGATGCCAATCGCGATGGTTTTGTATTAGGCGAAGGAGCAGGAGCGGTAGTGCTTGAAGAGTACAATCACGCAGTGGCTCGTGGAGCTACTATCTACTGCGAATTGGCAGGAGGAGGTCTCTCTGCTGATGCTTACCATATGACGGCGCCTCACCCTGAAGGGCTTGGTGCTAAAAACGTAATGATTAACTGTCTTAAAGACGCAGGAGTATCAGTCAACGAAGTAGATGCTATCAATATGCACGGTACCTCTACTCCATTAGGAGACATCGCTGAATCTAAGGCAGTATTGGATGTATTTGGTGAGCACGCCTATGATATCAATATTAACTCTACCAAGTCGATGACGGGGCACTTGTTGGGGGCTGCGGGAGCAATAGAAGCAGTAGCGTCTATTCTCGCTATCAAACACAGCATCGTTCCTCCTACCATCAACTTTGAACACCCCGATGAAAAAATAGATCAACGCCTTAACTTTACCTTCAACAAAGCGCAACGTCGCGACGTAAAAGTAGCGATGAGTAACACCTTTGGTTTCGGTGGACACAATGCGTGCTTATTATTCAAAAAGATATAAATTATAAGTGTTCGGCTTAAAGAAAATATTAACTTTTCCCCGTCTTATTCCTAAGAAGAAAGACGGGATTTTTTATACTAAAATCAAAGAGCTTTTAGGATTCCCTCCTAAAAACTTATCATATTACAGCGAGGCTTTTACACACCCTTCTTACCAATTCCAAAAAGCGACGCGTAAGAGCTATGAGCGCCTTGAATTTCTGGGTGATGCGATTCTTGGCGCTGTGATAGCCGACTATATTTTCACCAATGCTCCTGAACAAGATGAAGGCTATCTTACCAAAATGCGCTCTAAAATTGTAGAACGTCGCAATCTTAACCAGCTCGGTAAGGATATGGGGCTCTTGGACTTCTTGCGCACTAAACTCACTCCGAGACAATTAGGTAATAATATCACTGGTAACCTCTTCGAGGCACTTATAGGAGCAATTTATTTAGACAGAGGTTATAAGGCTTGTTTTAAGTTCATTGAGCGTGAGCTTATTTTGCCGTATATCAATATCAAGAATTTAGAAGGAAAGGTTATTAGTCATAAGAGTTTGCTGATAGAATGGTGTCAAAAACATAAGTTAGACTTTGCTTTTGAGGCTGAAGAAGATATAGAAGATTGCTCTGAGACTAAGTTTTTCGTTGCTAAAGTGCACGTACAAGGCTTTTCGGTAACTCGGGCGCGTTCTACGTCTAAGAAAAAAGCTGAAGAGATTGCTGCCAAACGCGCTTGTTACAAGATTCAGGGTAAACAGCATCATAAATTAGATGTACAATGAAAATCCTTCTTCTCTCCGATACCCATTCGTATATAGACGATCGCATATTGCACTACGCTAGTGAGGCAGACGAAGTGTGGCATTGTGGCGATTTTGGTAACCTGGCAGTGATAGAGGCGTTGCAAGCCGTAAAACCTTTGCGTGGGGTTTATGGTAATATCGATGGCATAGAGATACGACAACAATTCCCTGAAGTAAATCGGTTTGCTTGTGAGGGCGTGGAGGTACTGATGATACACATAGGCGGTTACCCTAATAAATACAGTCCGTTGGCAAAACAAGAAATCCTAACTTGCCCTCCTAAACTCTTCATCTCGGGGCATTCACATATTCTAAAAGTGCAATACGATAAACAGTTTCAGTTGCTACACCTCAATCCAGGAGCTGCTGGTCTTTATGGTTGGCAAACCGTGCGTACGATGCTTCGTTTTGAGATAGAAGCAGGAGAGATTAAAAACTTAGAGATTATAGAGTTAGCTCGTAGCGCGACAGGTAATGAATAAAAATAAAAATTGCTAATTAGTAAAATCTTTTATACTTTTGTTCCGAATTTAAAACTTTATTCCAATGAAAAGAATATTATTAATAGCACTTTCTGTGATAGCTTTCACGGCGTGCACTAAAAAAGACAATGAGGATACTAAGCATCCTAAAGAATTACAAGGTACTTGGGTTTATGAAAATTCAAAGCTACCTGATGGTAAGTTATTCACTGAGATTATTACTTCTAAACAAATGCAGTGTGCCAAAGAAAACAAGTACATTTTCTATGGTGAATTTTTCACCTCGGAGGAGCACACTCTTAAAGGAGATGATTGTGAAAAAAAGAATGCCACGGTAAAATATTTTGTAGAAAATAGCAAATTGTGCTTACAAGGGGCTAATGGAGTGGTTCTTAAAGCTTATGATATTGTTAGTATTACCCCTACACAATTTATTTTTAAATACGACAATGAATTTAAAGCTTTTTTGCGCTCTCAAATACCTTATGACCCTACTCTTAAAGAAAAAGGCTATACCATTGATGATATTTTGAATGTAACGATTACCTATCGGAAACAATAAATAGAAATAGGCTGTCCCTTAACCGGACAGCCTATTTTGTTTTCTCTATTGTCTTTCATTACTAATTTTTATAGCTTTTCCTATTAGGGTAGTAGAAGTACAATCTGTAATTTTTACCATTACAAAATCGCCTATTTTATAATCTTCTTTGGGGAATACTACTACGGTATTCTGACTATTGCGCCCCATCCACTCTTTATCCGATTTTTTAGAGTTCCCCTCTATAAGCACTTCTACCGTTTTGCCTATTTGTGCTTGAGTGCGGTACAAGCTGTGTTTTTGTTGCAGGTCGATAATCTCAGCAAGACGGCGTTTCTTCACTTCTTCGGGTACATCATCTTCTATTTTGCGTGCTGCTAATGTACCCGGACGCTCCGAATAAGCAAACATAAACCCAAAATCATACTTCACATATTCCATTAGCGAAAGCGTATCTTGGTGGTCGTCTTCAGTTTCGGTGGGGAAACCAGCAATCATATCCTGCGAAATAGCACACTCAGGAATGCGTTCGCGTATGCTGTCTATCAGCGCAAAATATTCTTCGCGAGTATGAAGGCGGTTCATTGCTTTGAGAATGCGATTGCTACCGCTCTGTACGGGCAGGTGGATATACTTGCAGATGTTAGGGTGTTTTGCCATCGTATCAATCACATCAAGGGTCATATCCTGCGGATTGGAGGTAGAAAAGCGGATGCGCATTTCAGACTGAGCTGTTGCCACCATATCGAGGAGTTTAGCGAAGTTGATAGCGGTGGCTTGTTGCATCTCACTTGCTTTGCTGAAATCCTTTTTGAGCCCGCCTCCATACCAAAGGTAACTATCCACATTCTGTCCCAGTAGAGTAACCTCTTTAAATCCACGCGCTTGGAGGTCGGCTATTTCGTTGAGGATAGAATAAGGATCACGACTGCGCTCACGTCCGCGAGTGAAAGGTACAATGCAGAAAGTACACATATTGTCACAACCGCGCGTAATCGATACAAAAGCTGTTACACCGTTGCTATTGAGACGAATAGGTGCAATATCGGCATAGGTTTCGTCCTTAGAGAGAATCACATTTACCGCTTCACGACCTTCTTCCACTTCTTCAAGTAGGTTAGGTAAATCCTTATAAGCATCAGGACCTACCACCATATCCACTATTTTTTCTTCTTCGAGGAAGGCGTGTTTTACCCTTTCGGCCATACAGCCCAATACGCCCACTTTCATAGAGGGTTTCTTGCGTTTGTACACATTGAATTGCTCCAAACGCTTGCGAATAGTCTGTTCCGCCTTTTCACGCACTGAGCAGGTGTTGATAAGCACCAAATCGGCTTCATCAACAGTATCAGTGGTATTATATCCCGCTTTAGAGAGAATAGAAGCTACAATTTCACTGTCGGAGAAGTTCATTTGGCAACCGTAACTCTCGATATATAGTTTTTTAGAATTGTTATTATCAGCTTGTAAAACAAGGCTTTGTCCTTGTTTACTTTCGTCTATTTCTTTAGCCATAGAGGTTTGAGTTTCTGAATTGAGGGCGCAAAGATAAAGATAATTTGGCAATTAGCCAATTTGTCAGTTCGCCAATTCTACCATCAAGGGCAATTGGCGAAATAAAATTATTGTCAAAAAGTTTTGTGTATATCACTTTTTTGTTGTACCTTTGAGGCTTGAATAAAATTATTGTAGTTTTAGATATATGAAAACCATAGACAATTTTAATTTTGCGGGCAAGAAAGCCCTTATTCGCGTGGACTTTAATGTGCCATTGGACGAAAATTTTAAAGTAACTGATAACACTCGTATTGAGGCTGCGAAACCTACTATCGAGAAAATTCTCAAAGATGGAGGAACTGCAGTACTTATGAGCCACTTAGGTCGCCCTAAAGGGGAACGCAACGACAAGTATTCTTTGCGTCACATTGTAAGTGAAGTGGAAAAAGTATTAGGTAAAAAAGTGATTTTTGTAGATGATTGCGTAGGCGAAGTAGCCGAAAAAGCGGTAGCAGCTGCTCCTGCTGGTAGTGTGGTATTACTTGAAAACTTGCGTTTTCATAACGAAGAAGAAAAAGGAGATGAAGCATTCTCTAAACAGCTTGCTAAACTCGGCGATATCTATGTGAACGACGCTTTTGGTACCGCTCACCGCGCTCACGCTTCGACTACTATTGTAGCGAAATTCTTCCCTAACCACAAATGCTTTGGTTACCTCCTCGCTAAGGAGATTGAAAGTATTGATAAAGTGATGAAGAACGGCGAAAAACCTGTAACTGCTATCCTTGGTGGTTCAAAAGTTTCTTCTAAAATCACTATTATCGAAAATATCTTAGATAAAGTGAACCACCTTATCATAGGTGGGGGTATGGCGTATACCTTTGCTAAAGCGCAAGGCGGGAAAGTAGGTGATTCTATTTGCGAAGATGATAAACTTGACCTTGCTCTTGATATCCTTGCCAAAGCCAAAGCTAAAGGGGTAGAAGTACACTTGCCTATAGATGTAGTAGCTGCTGATGCTTTTGATAACAACGCTAAGACACAAGTAGTACCTGTAAATGCTGTTCCTGATGGTTGGGAAGGATTGGATGCAGGACCTAAGACTCTTGAAAACATCAAATCGGTATTGCTTAAATCGAAAACTATTTTGTGGAATGGTCCTATCGGAGTATTTGAAATGCCTAACTTCGCAAAAGGTACCATAGCCGTAGGTGATTATGTGGCTGAAGCTACTAAAAAAGGAGCTTTCTCACTCGTAGGAGGTGGCGACTCGGTAGCTGCTGTAAAACAATTTGGTTTTGAGCATAAAGTAAGTTATGTTTCTACTGGTGGTGGAGCGATGCTTGAAAGCCTTGAAGGATTGGTACTTCCTGGTATTGCAGCTATTAACGAATAGTTAAAATATAGAAAAAGAGGTAACTAGAAATTAACTTAGTTACCTCTTTTTTATATCTTCATTATTTCTTCCCTGTTACTTGGGTGATAAGGTTCATTTTCTTCTTCTTGTTTTGCTGTTTTTGGTATTCATCGAACTGCATTAACAAGTTGTTATTAGCACGGATGAGCGCATTGGTTTCTAATAAAATACTAAAATATAATTTAGTAGTTTTATGACTGGTTTCGGTAGTGCGAATACGGTCGATTTGTTTTTGTACCATCTTTGATACTTCGTTTTTCAACACCTTACAATCTTCGAAAATTACGTGTAACTTGTTATAGTCTGAACCTTTAAATATTTCGGCTTCTGCCTTAAACACATCTTCCATCTTATCGGAAATGTATTTTAAGTCACGTAGCTGATTAAATTTGAGATTCTTGTGATTGTTGTTTACGTGTTCATAACTATTGAGTGTAATAGCCGTGAGACATTGTGCCATATCCTGCAAACAGTCCAAAATAAGGATATAAAACTTGCTAGACGCTACTGAACTTTCATTCAGCGATTTGATAAAGTAGTACACATTACCTTTCAGCTCATCGAGTTCTTTTTCGAGCTTTTTAGCATTCTTTTTGTTTTTGGTGAGTTTGCCTAAATCTTGAGTGCCGAGATTCTTCACCACTTTGCTATAAAGCTGGTCGATGCGGAAAATCGTTTCGGATACATAGTTAGAGCTTTCTTTGATGACACCGCCAATGGTAGCCAAGTCGGCACGCTCAAAGCGTTTGCCTTGTGCTTTGGCTTTCTGTTTATTGCGGTAGATAATTGCGTTGCGAATGAGCACAAAGCCTACTACCATTATCATCACAATAAGCCCAATCACGCTTCCGTAATACAATATGCCTGCTACTAAAAATGCCCCAATAAAGGCAACAATAGCTGTTAAAAACCAACCGCCGATTACGTTCAGTACCCCTGCCACGCGATATACAGCACTATCGCGCCCCCAAGCTCTATCGGCAAGGGAAGAACCCATTGCCACCATAAAGGTTACATAAGTAGTAGAAAGAGGGAGCTTAAAGGAAGTACCAATGGCAATTAAACTACTGGATACCACGAGGTTGATAGCAGCACGCACGAGGTCGAAAGCAGGAAGGTCTTCTTCTTTTACATTAGGGTCAGGTTCAGGTTTTTCAAAACGGTGGTCTATTTTGTTGCTAATCGACTTTGGCATTATGAAGTTCACGGCATTGGCACAAATCACTGTAATACGCACCAAGAATCGCGATAAGAAGTTAGAAGAAAACTTCTCTTCACCTCCTTCGTTTTGACGAGATAGATTGACGCCTGTATCGATTACGTGACGTGCTTTTTTGGAAAACCAAAGGGTGAGAATCATCACAAAACCGGTGAGCAATAGCAAGGCGGTAGGAGTAGAGATTTGTCCATCGGCTAAAGCCCCCATTAACAAGCCGTCGTGAGCTACTCCTGAATTATGCCATATATCATACGACTGATAAGCCGCTACCGGTACCCCTATGAAGTTCACTAAGTCGTTACCCGCAAAAGCCATTGCCAAAGCAAAAGTACCGCTGAGAATAATTACTCTAAAAATATTTACTTTCATACGGATAAGCACTTGTGAGAGCACCGAATAGAAAATAAAACAGCCAATAAGCAGCGGCACTATATTCGTGTCTATCCACGCAATGGCTTCTTTAGGAATGAAAGCAACGTCTTTGAGTCCTTTAAAGATAATGAAGTAGGAAAGCCCTGTAAGCGAGAGCCCGCCGAACACACCTCCTACATATTTTACATTTTCTTGATATTTAAATGAGAATACTAATCGGGCTAAATATTGCACAATCGTACCGACAGTAAAGGCGATGGCTACCGAGGTGAAAATACCGGTAATAATTTTGCCTGCTTCGCTTGTGTTGATATAGTTGAAAGCGTTAAAAAGCGATTCGTCACTCATAAACGTTTTGATAGTGGCGACACACATCGCAGCGCCCAAGAGTTCGAATACGATAGAAACGGTTGTGGAAGTAGGTAGACCGATAGAGTTGAAGAGGTCGAAGAGGAGGATATCGGCAAGGATAACCGACATAAAGATAACCATTACCTCATCGAAATAGAAGAGCTGAGGGTTAAAGATGCCTTTACGTGCGATTTCCATCATTCCGCTAGAAAAGACGGCACCAATGGCTACCCCCACGCTGGCGACTATCATAATGGTGCGAATGGTGGCTACTTTGGAGCCTACGGCAGAGTTAAGAAAGTTAGCTGCATCGTTACTCACACCCACCACCAAATCGATAACGGCGAGCACCAAGAACACGAACAGCATAAAGATGTACACCTGTTCCATAACACTATATCAGTTTTATGGGGCAAAGATATGAATAATTTGTCAATTAGACAATTTGCTGATTAGTAAATTTAAGAGGAGGTTTATTGATGTTTTCTTAGTTATATAAATATGAGGAACTAAGGTTATTTTTTATTTTGAGAATCTTTTGGTAGAGGAGATACTTTTTTATAGATATTGGCTTTTAATTCTTGTGTAGAAATACATATATCGTAGCCCATTTCTTTTAATCTTTTAGAAAGGATGTTGTCACAAGTCCATATTTTATGTCCCTTTTCAAAGTGTAAAGCTATAAAAAGATAATCGTCGGGGTCTATATTTTTGGCTATTTTACTTGCTTTCTCTCTATTTTGTTTTTTTATATCTTTTAATTCGTAGAAAGTAATGTTTTGGGTAAATTCTTTCAATAAAGCGTTTGCCTTTCTTTTAGTGAGAAGGTTGTCTTTCATAATTTCGGGCAAATGTTCTTTAACTTCTTCTAATATAAAAGAGGGGGCTATAAATTGTAACTTATTCTTCTTGTTTTTAAGAATAGAGGCTATTACGCCATTAGGGGTGTAAAAGCAACTGAAAATGATATTGGAGTCGGAAATGACTATCATATTTTATGTTTTTTTTCTTCTTTGGCGATAGCTGCTTCCCAACGTTTGGTCATATTGCGATTTGCTTGTTTTGACATAGCCATTATTTTATCTTTAAATTTTAGAGGGATGCCGTTTTCATCTTCCTCTAAAACTTCGGAAGTAGCTGTTACATTTTTTTTGGATTCTTTTTTCTTAGTAACTTTCACAAAGTCAAGAGTCTTAAGGTAATTTATTACCTTTAAGGCTTCAGGATTATTGCTGTTTATAGTTGCTATGTAAGACATAATGTTTAAGTATTTTTTATTTGTATGAGGCAAAGGTAGTAATAAATTAGGAGACTAGCAAAAAATGGGTTAGGTTTTACTAATTGAGGGTTAGTAATTGGATTTTTTGGAGTATCATAAGATACCGAAAGATACCGGAAGAGGTGATGCAGGTAAAAAGTAAAAGGTAAGAGGTAAAATCGGTATGGTTAGCTTATAGGGAGCTTATAGGAAGCTTATACGAATCTTGGACGATTGGTATAGGAAGGGTATATAAATAGTTGATTCAGAATATAATATAACAAGGCTAAAAATGGTAAAAACGGGGTTTCGAGGCGAAAGAAAGAGGAATAGGCACTAGGCCTTAGGCCATAGGCACTAGGAGGGAGTGTGACGGAAAAGGGGAAGTGTAGCGACCGAAGGAGAGTTATCAGATATTTGAGAGAGACTCGCAGGAGAGAGACAATAGAGACGCAAGGGGAGTTGTGGTGATGATCATATCGGACTAATGTTGATTAATGTGAGTTTGATAGTCTATTTTATTGCTAATTGTAAATTGTTTTGTATCTTTGTCGCATTAATGATTAACCATTTATAACTCATTATTAACTATTATGAAACATTTACTATTCAGCTTTTTAGCTTCCTTATGTATCATAGGAGTCAAGGCGCAAGAAAAACTTCCTAATGTTATCTTTATTTTGGCTGACGATTTAGGTTACGGCGATATAGAGCCTTACGGTCAGCAAATTATCAAAACACCCCAACTCAGCAAACTCGCTGATGAAGGAATGAAGTTTACTCAGTTTTATACAGGTACATCTGTGTGTGCGCCCTCTCGCGCTTCGTTTATTACAGGGCAAACTACGGGTGAAACGCACATACGCGGTAATGAAGAAGTGCGTGAGCCAGTAGATGGACAAGCACCTTTACTTGCTAACGACCCATCGGTAGCACAACTTTTTAAGAGAGCAGGCTATAATACGGGTTGTTTTGGTAAATGGGGTTTAGGTATCGTTCCTTCCGAGGGAATCCGCTAAAACAAGGGTTTGATACTTTTTTTGGTTATAACTCGCAGTTCCGCGCTCATCGTCGTTATCCTGCTTTCTTGTGGCACGACAATGAAAAGGTGCTCATTCCCGAAAACGGAAATTATGAGCGCCAAAAGATTTATGGCGAAGACCTCATACAAGAAAAAATATTGGATTATATAGGCAAACAAACAGCTGAAAAGCCTTTCTTTATGTGGCTTACTTATACACTCCCACACGCCGAATTGGTAGTGCCTCACGACAGTATTTACGCTTCGTACGAATATCTCCCCAAGAAACCTTATAAAGGGGTGGATTACGACAAGATTACTCCTAAACCTTTTGGCTGGGCAGGTTATATGTCGCAACCGCATACTTATGCCACTTATGCGGCTATGGTGAGTCGGTTAGACAAGTATTTGGGAGAAATACGCAAGCTCCTTAAAGTTAAAGGGCTTGATGAGGATACCCTTATCATCTTTGCGAGCGACAATGGGGCACATCGCGAAGGTGGTGCTGACCCTAAGTTCTTCAACTCCTCAGCAGGATTGAGAGGTATTAAACGCGACTTGTACGAAGGCGGTATACGTACCCCTTACATTGTGTATTGGAAAGGCAAGATAAAGGCAGGTAGCGTAAGCGACCACATAGGGGCTTTTTGGGATATGATGCCTACCTTTGCTGAGATTACGCATCAGAAGTATGTGCCTAATAGGTATCAGGTGTCGTTTTTACCTACGCTTTTAGGGAAGAAACAACAGCAACAGCATAAATACCTTTATTGGGAGTTTCACGAAATGGGAGGTAGACAAGCAGTGCGTTATAAAAACTGGAAAGGAGTACGCCTAAACGTGAATAAAGATAAAAAGGCTCCTATTGAGTTGTACGACCTTACTACTGACCCTGCTGAACAGCACAACCTCGCCGAGAAATATCCTAAGATAGTGAAGAAAATAGAGCGATTTATGGAACAAAGCCATACACGCTCAGAGCTCTTTCCTTTTGATTGGGAGGCAAAGAAATAAAACTTACTAAGGAGGAAGAAAGATAACTAAAAAGCCTTTACCTAATCAGTATTTAGGTAAAGGCTTTTAAGTATGAGTATTATAGACCTTAAAAATGCTCTAAGAAGTAGGTTTAATGAGCTTTTTCATCTATTTTATTCTGCTTGGAGTCATAAGTAAAAGGCACTTTCCAAGTGATTAATAGTGCAGGAATAGTGCAAATCATTACCAATAAGAAGAAGTGTTGATATCCTAAATATTTACTGAGGAAACCACTAATCATACCAGGAACCATCACTCCTAAGTTCATCAGGCTATTGGCGAAAGCATAGTGAGCCATTTGGTATTTACCAGGAGCTATTTGTTGCATCATAAAGAGGGTAAGACCTACAAAACCGAAGCCATAACCAAAGTACTCACCTACAATTCCCAAAGCGATAGTAGGCAAGTGAGAGGGCAAGAAATAAGCAAAGAGCAGGTAAACCACAAATGGAATATTAAAAGCACACGCCAAAGTGAAAAGAGCTTTGCGCAACCCTACACGAGAAACAAAATAGCCAGCTGAAATAGAGCCTACAATAAAAGCAATAACTCCCGCAGTACCGTATACTAAGCCATATTCTTGTTCGGTGAGCCCTAAGCCTCCTTTATCAGTTTTAGCAATGAGGAAAAGAGGAGCTATCTTCATAGCTAATCCTTCTGCAAAACGGTATAAGAAGATAAAAAACAAATAATAAAAAATATATTTCTTTCGGAAGAAAGCTACAAAAATACCCCATAGTTCTTTCATTTTTACATTAAAATCACCAGCTTGCTGAGGTTTAGTATCTTTTGGCAAAGCATAAAGGTGATATAGACCTACGAGACCTAAAATAGTAGCACAAATGCTAAGAATCAGTTGCCAAGAAGCAATTACACTCATACCTTTTGCTTTTACGAGCCAACCTGCTAAGAAGATAAGACCACCATTGGCAAGCACTTTTGCTAAGTTGTAGAAAGCACCTTGCCAGCCAGAATATACACTTTGGGTAGCTGTGTCCAATTGTTCCATATACATTCCGTCACCTGCAATATCGTGAGTAGAACCGCTAAGGGCAATCACTCCTAATAAGGCTAAACACACAGTGAAAAAGTTGGGGAGAGGTAACGAAAAGACAATACAACCGAATAAAGCTGCTGATACTAATTCGGTAATGACAATATATTGTTTTTTAGTACCATAGAGCTCCATTATTACACTGATAATAGGTTTTAATGACCAAGGTAAGATGAGTAAAGAAGTCCAAAAAGCGTTCTGGTCGTCAGGAATACCTAATCCTTTGAAGATAATAGGAAAAACTAATGAAAGCATCACAAAGGGAAGCCCCATAGCGAAATAGGTGGTAGGCACCCAAGTAATAGGATTTTTCTTTTTCATAATGGTTGTATTATATTACTTCATTTTAAAAATCAGACAAAAGTACAAAATAATTACAAATTGGCAAGTTAACAGATTAGCAAGTTTGAAAATACCCTAAATATACCAAAAAACTTATCAATTAAGTACTTTAAGTGCGGTTATTATTCTTTTGTTTTCTTAGCATTCATTGCTTTATAGAAGGCAGCGCGACTGAGAGGCTCATAGCTATCGGCTTCTCCTAACAAGCGTTGCTGGTCGTTAGAAACTTTGCGAAAACTATAATTGGCGAGGTTGCCGGTACGTGTACAAACAGCGTGTACCTTAGTAACATACTCGGCAGTAGCCATCAAGAAGGGCATAGGTCCAAAAGGCTTTCCTTTATAGTCCATATCGAGTCCTGCTACGATTACACGTACTCCACGATTGGCGAGCTCATTGCACACGTGTACTATCTCGTCGTCGAAAAACTGAGCTTCGTCTATACCCACCACATCGCAACCATCGGCAAGAAGCATAATGCTGGCGGCGGCTTCTACGGGAGTAGAAGGAATTTCATTGGCGTTGTGCGATACGATATTGGTATCATCATAACGCGTGTCGAAACTGGGTTTAAATATCTCTACCTTCTGTTTTGCAAATTGGGCACGACGTAATCGGCGAATCAGTTCTTCGGTTTTGCCTGAGAACATCGACCCGCATATTACTTCTATCCAGCCTGTCTTTTCGTTGTCGTTTACTGTATTCTCTAAAAACATCACTTAAAAAGTATATAGTACTCCTACTCCTAATACTTGCTTGAACTGAGTGCGTGCGCCATAGTTGTGCACTTCACCATTAGGTGCTTTGTACGAATAAAACTTCACATCGTCGTCGTATTTGATATGCACCCCTATACGCGCCTGCACGTAGCTATTTACCTTCAAGTTGAGATTAGTTTCCCAATCTACATCTATATTTCCGAAGTTTTTAAGGTAATCGCCATAGAAGTTGAAGGAAGTATTGAGTATCATATTCTCCATCACTTTCTTGTCCCAGCGACCGGACACTGAAAAACCGAGTTCGTTATGAGTACGCTTACCTTTCTTCAGAATAGTACCGTCAGGAGCACGCTGGGCTCTTTCTACCCCGAAAGCACCTTCATCGGCTAAACGTTGGTCGAGTACAGCAGTAGTTTTAAGCGTGATAGGCGAAAGGAAAATACTGAATTTTATCTTTGAAGGAGCATATTCAGTACCCAAACCAAAGGTGATATAAGCAGGGGCAAAGAATTTGGAGATAGGCTTTTCTACATCGGGATAGTTGTACCCGTTGCTGATTTGTGAAAGAAACTGATAGCGCGCCGTGTAATACCAAAACGACTGTGAGTCGCCTCGATAGCCAAACGATGAGATGAGTGAGAGTTTATCGTCGGTTTTGCGCACTTCGCGTCCTTTTTGAGCGTTAATACCGTAGTTGATTTCTAATTCGTTGTCCCAAAAGAAAGTGCGTTCGGTATAACGGCGACGGAATTTGGCATTAAATATCCCCGAAATAGAACTTTCTCCTCCTGCACTCCAATTAGAAAAAGCTACCTCGCTCATATTAAGGCTTACTTGATTGAATTTGAACCATTTTTGTTGTGCTAATTTAAAACGGTTGAAAGTGAACTTTAACGCTTCGGTATCTTTCATTACTTTTACCGTATCGGACTTTACAGGGGCTTCGTAGGTTCTTGCTTTGCGCACTTGCCCAAAAGCGGTAAAGGAGGTAAGAAACAGTAGAACAATGAGTTTTTTCATACAGAGAATCGTGCTAAATATTTCAGGGTGCAAAGGTAATGATAATTTGCTAATTTGGCAATTAGCAAATGAACTAATAAATGTAAAATGGAATGAATATAGCTGGTGAATGCTTGACAGACAAAGCGTAATGAAAATGTAATAGTAGGGGAGAGGTATAGAATGAGAAGTAATTATCAGATTAGCAAAATAGAAGCTTGACAGATTGCTGAAAAAATCTTAATGTTTGTTAAATGTATGTATTTTTTTCAATTATTGAAAAGAAAAACATAACTTAGTCTCTTACACCGTAAAAAGAGTTAAGATATTATTATTCAGTTAAATAAATGATTTATCATACTTGTCTCTTCACCGAAGCTTAACCGAAGGAAGAGCGAACCTAAGACGAAGGAAAGACGAAGGAAAGACGAACCTAAGATGAAGGAAAGGTGTTAGTTAGTTGAATGTCAATAGGAAGAAAGGGCTTTTAAAACTGTTGAGGGAAAAGTGTTAAAAACGTGAAATGGTTGAAGAAAAAGCAGTTTTTGTTCTTTCACACATTGGCTTATTTTGTCAATCTGCTAAATCTCTAATTTTTAAAAACTCTTCTTTGAGTGTCTCTACTTTGCCGTGAGGAATAAAACTATCAGGAAGGGTGATGATTTTCAGCGGAGTGGTATAGCTGTGCTGGGTAGCAAATTCGGCTACGGCACTACCTAAACCGCCTGTGCTTCCTTCTTCTACTGTGATTACTTTTTTATAAGAACGGAAAATATGATGTAGCATCGCCTCGTCCAAGGGTTTGAGAAAACAGGCATCGTAATGGGCATATTTCTCGGGTTCAGCAGTTTGAGTGAGCTGTTGTTGTACATTTTCGGCAATGGCACCAATGGTGAGTACGGCTACCTCGCTACCTTCTTTTAGCTGTTCGCCTTTGCCTATAATTAGCTGTTGAAAAGGTTGTTGCCAATCGGTTTGTGTACAACGACCACGAGGATAACGAATGGCAATAGGGTGCTTGAGCGATTGCTGGGCGGTATAAAGCAAATTGCGCAACTCGGTAGCATTACGCGGTGAAGCGATAATGAGGTTAGGAATAGGGCGCAAGAATGCCATATCAAACACTCCGTGATGGGTGGCACCGTCTTCGCCTACGAGTCCTGCACGGTCTATACAGAATACTACGGGCAGGTTTTGCAGGGCTACATCGTGAATAAGCTGGTCGTAAGCGCGCTGTAAAAAAGTGGAATATACCACACAGTACGGTATAAAACCTTGTGTAGCCCAACCGGCAGCAAAGGTAACCGCGTGTTGTTCGGCAATACCCACGTCCATTACCCTATCGGGGAATGCCTTTTGCATAGCCGTGAGTCCGCTACCACTACTCATCGCAGGGGTGATAACAACTATCTTGGGGTTCTGCTGAGCGAGTTCGGTGAGGGTTTGCCCTACTACGTCTTGATATTTAGCAGGGAGAGCAGAGTTTTCAGGCAGAGGGTTGCCTGTGATTTTATCGAATTGTGAAGGGGAATGGAAGAATACTTGTGAGGCTTCGGCTTTGGGATATCCTTTACCTTTGGTGGTGACTACGTGTAAGAGGCGCACTCCACAGGCTTGCTTTTCGGCTTTGAGTGCCGAGATGAGCGCGGTGAGGTTGTGTCCGTCTACTACGCCTTTGTAGGTAATCCCCAAAGCACTAAAAAAAGTACTGCGGGTAGCGTGTTCGGTTTTCAGTTGGGCAAGGTAATGAGAGAACGCTCCTACGGTGGGGTCGATAGCCATTGTATTGTCGTTCAGTATAATGAGCATATTGGCATCAGTGGTGCCTGCATAGTTCAGAGCCTCGAAAGCCATACCACTCACAATAGAAGCATCGCCTATCACGGCTATATGTTGTCGCTCTTTATCGCCTGCCAAAGCCGATGCCATTGCCATACCCAAGACAGCAGAAAGAGAGGTAGATGAGTGTCCCGTACCAAAGGCATCGTACTGACTTTCTGCACGTTTAGGAAAACCACTGATACCTACACGCTCGCGTATATGCGTAAAATCCTCGTTTCTATCGGTGAGGATTTTATGAGCATAACTCTGGTGCCCTACGTCCCATACTAGTATATCGTGAGGAGTATCGAACACATAGTGCAACGCAATAGTAAGCTCTACCACTCCGAGACTTGCACCTAAGTGCCCGCCTCGTGTAGCAATAACCTCTATAATGCGGTTGCGGATTTGCTGCGCCAGAGCAGGAAGAGAGGTTATAGGAGTATTTTTTAGTTGTTGCATATTAAGCTTACGCTATAGAAATTCAACAAAGAAATTAAAAAGGATAAGGTTTGTGCCTTAGAAATCAAACAAATCTATTCAAATCAAACAATTAAAAAAGAAGTGTAGCTTGTATTTGAAACTTTGGCTAAGTTTGCGACGCACTCATTGGCTAAAATGTTAATTTTCAAATATGCTAATTCTTTCCTTTATTGACCAATTTCACTACTAACATTATCAGAGCCCCCATTGCTACAAAAGCTATTAAAGAAAAATACCAATAGGTGATGAATAAGCCTTTTAGTATCACGGCGAATATCACTACAAAGAGGATAATTGTAGCTACTTCGTTGAGCATTCGCAGTTGTACCGAAGTAAGAGAGGCGCGACCCGCTTGGAGTCGTTTCATTATGCGCCAAGAATAGTAATGATACACAAACAAAAAGACGATGAATAGCAGTTTGACGTGAAACCATCCTTGTTTAATAAGCGTCCACTCGCCACCGTCGTATAGCATATAGAGTCCGCTAAGAGTCATCAGCAACAGCGCCGGCACGGTAATGATGTTCCACAAGCGCTCTTCCATAAAGCTGAATTGTTTGTGGAGAATTGAGCGTTCGGGGTCATCTTTTTCCAAGGTTTCGGTGTGATAGATAAATAGTCGCACCATATAAAAGAGCCCTGCGAAATAGCTCACTACAAAGATGATATGTATACTTTTAGCAATAAGATAATCGGTCATTAGAAATATTTTAAGCGTTTCAGATTACAAAGATAGGAATTAATTAGCTAAAATAAAAAAAGAAGTCGTCCGAAAAGTTTTAATCTTATCTTTCATCTCTTGTCTCTTCATTAATCCAAGAGGAGAGAGCTTGTACCCACAGGTCGGAGTCGTTGAGGCAGGGAATCATTTTAAAATTTTCGCCACCATTTTTGCGGAAAGATTTACCTCCTACGATTTCTATTTCTTCAAGAGTTTCTACGCAATCGGCGACAAAGGCAGGAGCGATGACCGCTAATTTCTTTACACCATTTCGGGCAAGTTCTATAATTTTATCGGAAGTGAAAGGGGTAATCCACTTATCCTTTCCCAAACGCGATTGAAACGCTTGTGAGTATTTTCCTTTTTCTAATCCCAGCTTTTCTGCCAATAAGCGAGTAGTCTCAAAACAATGACTGCGGTAGCAGTGCCTTCCTTCTTCGCTGTAAGGGTCGCAACAAGTTACACCTTCTACAATGTGTTTGTGTGCAGAGGTAGGTGTGGTTTTGTAGAGATGGCGCTCAGGTACACCGTGATAAGAAAAGAGCAAATGGTCGAAAGGAGCTGTCCCTAAATGAGCCCGTACTACCTGCGCTAAAGCCTCGATATACTCGGGGCGATGGAAGAAAGCAGGAAACTTGGTGAGGCGCATATTAGGATAAGAGGCTTTGATGAGTTTTTCGGTGAGGACTTCAATGGTTTCGGTAGTAGCCATTGCGTATTGAGGATAAAGAGGAATGAGGAGTACTTCATCAACTCCTTTGCTGTGTAATTCTTTTAGTGCATTGGCGATACTTGGGTTGCCATAGCGCATTGCTAATACTACGGGTACAGAGACTTTACGCTGTACTTTTTCAGTAAGCCAACGACTAATGACAATGAGCGGAGAACCTTCGCTCCACCATATTTTTTGATAGGCTTTACTGGTTTTAGGTGGGCGCGTATTGAGGATAACCCCGTGTACCAAAGCATAGCGCAATAGGTAAGGCAGGTCGATGACCCGTTCGTCCATTAAAAATTCTTTTAGATATCGTTTAATGTCTTTTATAGCAAAGGAATCGGGTGATCCTAAATTTACGAGTAATACTCCTTTGGGCATTTTTAGTTAAGTAAAAAATTAAAAGAGAAAAATGAGTATATCATTCATCGTTTTTCTAAAATGTGAATATATTCGGTAGTGCTGTTGGTTTTATGTTGTCTATTTTCTTCCTTATCTGCTTTAAAACGATTGTATTGAGTACTTTGTAGGTCATATTTTCCATATTTTTGCATAGTATCTCTTATTTGTTCGAGAGACATTAGTCCTTCGTTGTTATAACTGAGAAATATATATTCAAATTGAGCATTTTTAATTAATTCATCAAAAGTTTCTACTACCTTAGTTCTTTTGCAATAGTTAGATTTGTGATAAGGGCGCAAGCCTGTTTTCCCTTGTGGAGCAAAAGTATCGTATTTGGCAATGGTGTTGAGCAGATGATAATTAGCCCCATATTCTCGATGATTGTAAGGAGGGTCGAGATAGAGAATATCCCCATTGATTTTGGTAATAAGGGTGTTGCTATCTTCATTAAACACCAAGTGGTCATTTTCGTTTTCCACAAAGAGAGCGGGCTCAAGGTACAAATCTTTCTGAGCTGTTTTTTTGATATGTTTCAGAAAAGCGCCATACACCGAAGCAGTGTTGGCTACCTTATCAGCATTTTCAAGCAAAGAAGCTAATAAAAAAAAGTACACATTTTCAGTGATATGATTTTCTTTTTTCCAAAGTTCAATTCTTTGGCGTATAGCATCAATGCGTTTGCCGTTGTTTTCTTTGAAGTAATTCCTGCCTGCAACACCATTTTCAGAATATTCATTGAATATAAAACCCTCAGTACCTTTTAGTAAATTGAGTTCTGAGAGATGTTCCCAATAGTTGAAAGTAATGTGATTTTCTATATAGTTTTTGTTTAGCACATAGCTATAATACTCTATATCATTACTGATAACTTGCTTTACATTGGTCTTAAACCCTCTCCCTACGGTTCCTGTGCCAGCAAAAAGGTCGCAAAATACTTTTTTAGATAGGTCTTTACCTGCAACACTATAAATAGTTTGCTTAATAAAGGGTAATAGTTTGTATTTTGAGCCTATATAATTCATTTTTAGTTATGCAAGAGTATTACAAAAGCTTCTGTTCTATAGGTTTTCAATCCTATATCTTTATGATTAAAATCAAAAGAGATAGTGAATGGTGTTACTAAGTTCGTATTTTCTATGATTTGTTGTATTCTAATAGGTGAAATATCTTCATCTAAATAGACTATCAGTAATCGAGGGTTTGCCCCGAATCTACCTTCATCTTGGTACTTGTACAGATATTCGGCTACTTTTTCAGGGTGCTCAATAGCTGTTGTTTTCCAATGCTCACCGAAATCTCTTTTAAATTCATTGGTAGGACTACGCGATACTTTTTGGTCGTAGCTTACGCCATCGATAAAGAAATCAACCCCACGAATATGCGAAAGAGTGGGTATGATATTGTCGTTTTTCAGAAAAACTAAAGTCTCTAAAAAGTCATTGCGCTCGGTATTAAGTTCCTTTATACGTCTGTACTTTACAGCAGCTAATTTTACTTTTTCATCTTTCTCTGAACGTGTATTGTTTTCTGCATTAAGTGTTTGTACAAAACTATCGAACTGACCTTGGGAAAAAGGCCAATTGAGTTTGCCCAATCCTAATGTACGCCATTCTTCTAACAGAATAGCAATATTCTCTTCTCCGTTTAATCCGTTTTGAAACTTAGGTAAGGACTTAAATATATGTCTTATTTTGTCTTTTGCATCATTGTAATTCCATATCTTTACAATCTCACTAAACAACTCGTTAGATGATTGTTTGATGAGTGCTCTCCTCTCATAGCCATCATATAATTCCAGAAAAGCAACAGCATTAGCTTTATTGCTAAAAATCTTCTTAACAATATCTTGATTAATAGTCCTTTTTATATCCCTAATATCATTCATTATTGGTGTTTTTCTTCATTTGTCTGAGAGCGCTTTCAGCGAGTTCTTCCTCTACGTCGGCTTCGGGTTTGTCTTTCTCCATCTTACCATCTTTGCGTTTTTGGGCACTTACGGAGAGAATACACCCTAAGGCTAAGCACGTCATCCACAATGATGTACCCCCACTACTGATGAGAGGTAGGTTCTGCCCCGTTACGGGAAAGAGTTCTACTGCTACTCCCATATTAATGATTGCTTGCAAGAGTATTGGGAAACCTAAGCCTAATACTAATAACTGTCCGTAGAGGGTAGGTGCTTTTTGTGAGATGACTACAATGCGAATGAGCAGTAGTATGTAAAGCACCATTATAACGATAGCTCCTAATGAGCCATATTCTTCGGTGATGATAGCATAAATAAAGTCGGAGGAACTTTGAGGGAGGAAGTTTTTCATTGTGCTTTTACCTGCTCCTTGTCCCATTATACCTCCTTTGGCAATAGCCATTTTGGAACGCTCTATCTGATAGCCTTCTTTGTTGTCCTCGCCTCCCATAAACGATTCGATACGACTCATCCAAGTATCTACCCTATTGGGGAAAGCTTCGGGGAAAGCTTTTACTACTAATAAGAAAAGAGCAAGGAAAACAATTGCAATGCCTATAGCTGAAAAGATATGTTTCATTGGGAAACGACCCAAGAAAGTGAGCATCAGCACTGAGCTGAGGATTAGCATTGCGGTGGATAGGTTAGAAAGAAGCACTAAGGCTGCAATCACTCCTACGGGCATCCACAGGGGTAAGATAGTTTCTTTGAAAGAGAGTTTTTTGCCGTAGTTTTTAGCTAAATAAGAAGCTACATAAGCCATCAGCATTACCATTGCGAAGGTGGAAGGCTGAAAGGAGAAACCCCCTACGCTGAGCCATCGGCTGGCGTTTGCCCCTTCGATGGTGCTTCCTGAAAGGTTTGCAAAGATGAGCAGGAGCACCGCTAAGATGAGCCCCAGTTTAGAAGCAGGACGGAAAAAACGATAAGGTGTACGATGTACGATATAAAGAGTGAGATAGCCAACCCCTACAAACACCAAGTGCTTGATGAGGTAGCCAAAAGGAGTACCCTTACCCACTACATACACTAAGTTGGTACTGGTGCTGTACACCGCCAAGAAGGAGAAGAGGGTAAAGACGAGTATGAGCGCCCAAAGGGTTTTATCGCCTTTGATATGTGAGGCTATCCATTCGCGCATTATTACAGTTTCTGAACGGCTGCTTTAAAGAGGTCTCCGCGCTCTTCGTAGTTTTTAAAGAGGTCGAAGCTAGCGCAAGCGGGAGATAATAGTACTGTATCACCTTCTTGAGCAAAACCCTGTGCTAATTTTACAGCTTCGTCCATTGAGCGGGTTTCGACAAGCGTGCCTATTGTGTTGTAAAACGATTGAATAATAGGGAAATTATCGACTCCGAGGCATACAATAGCTCTTACTTTTTCGTGTACATAAGGTAAAAGAGAGTTATAGTCGTTGCCTTTGTCTTGTCCGCCAACTATCCACACGATAGGAGTTTTAATGGTGTCGAGAGCGTAGAATACTGAATTTACGTTAGTAGCTTTGGAGTCGTTTACGTAAGTAACGCCATCTACTACTTTCACCTCTTCGAGACGGTGGGGAGCACCTTTAAAGCCTTTGAGACTTTCGCGCAATGAGTTGTTGCGGATATTTACCAAGCGGGCAGCTACACTTGCTGCCATTGTATTTTTAATGTTGTGCTTGCCACGAAGGCTAATTTCTTCAACGTCGATTTCAGTAGTTTGATTCTCTAACATAATGTATATTTTATTATCTTTTAAGAAAGCTCCTTGTGGGAGTTCTTTCTCTATAGAAAAAGGTATAAGTTTAGATTTTATAGTATGGGTGCTGAGCCACTGTGTAATTACCTCGTCGTCGGCATCATAGATAAGGTAATCATTTTCAGTTTGGTTCATCGCGATACGGAATTTAGAGTTGATATAGTTTTCGAACTTATAGTCGTACCTATCCAGATGGTCAGGAGTTATGTTAAGCAACACGGCGATATGGGGGGCGAAATGCTCTATGCCGTCTAACTGAAAACTACTGATTTCGAGTACATAATACGGTGAATTTTCGGTAGCTACTAATTCGGCGAAGCTATAACCTATGTTTCCGCCAAGTCCCACTTGCAATCCTGCTTCTTTGAAAATGTGATGGGTGAGCAAGGTGGTAGTGGTTTTACCATTACTACCCGTGATGCCTACAATGAGGCTATCGGTATATTGGCTTGCAAATTCTATTTCAGAAATTACAGCAATGCCTTTTTCGTGAGCTTTTTTGATGATAGGTGCTTTATCGGGGATACCTGGGCTTTTCATAATCACATCGGCTGAGAGAATTTTCTCTTCGGTGTGTGTGCCTTCTTCCCACTGAATGCCTTCTTTGTTAAGAGATTCGCGGTAGTGAGGTTTTAGGGAGCCTTTATCGGAAAGGAATACTTCCCAGCCTTTTTGTTTACCGAGAATGGCGGTTCCTACACCACTTTCACCACCTCCTAATATTACTAAACGTTTCATTGATAAAACCTCGTTTTGTTGAGGTGCTTATTATTTTTGGGCAAAGGTACAAAACAAAAGGGAATTAGCAAGGGAGAAAGCGAAAAAAAATAAATAATGACAGAAATGAGGAAATGAGAGAATGAGGAAATGGGGTAAATGCTAATAATCAACTTTGCCAAAGGTGCGAGCCGCACAGGCAGTGTGAGCCGCACAGGCAAAATTTTTGGTAAAGAGTGTACCCCTAAAAGTGACACAACTGAGGATTCGGAAGGAAACGGAGAATTTCGGAAGAGAGGAGGGAGAGTTTTTGATGAAAAAAGAGTGTAAGGGGGGTGGTCTTAGCTTATAGAGAGCTTATACGAATCTTGGACGATTGGTATAGAAAGGGTATATAAAAAGTTGATTCATAATATAATACAGCGACACAAAAAACGGTAAAAACGGGGTTTCGATGCGAAAGAAAGAGGAAGAGGTGCTAGGCCTTAGGCCATAGGCAATAGGGGGCAGTGTGACAGAAAAGAGAATTAGCAAATTAGAAAATTTGGAGATTAGTAAATTTTTTGGGGGAGTTTAGAGGGAATGTGCTGGAAAAAGAGGATTAGAAAATTTGGAAATTAGTTGGAGAGACTCAGAAAGACTTCTCTTTTTATTCACTTACTCGGCTACTACGGGTAACTCTCAGAGAGTATAGGTGAGTGATTTTCAACTTTGCCAAAGGTCGTATCACGACGGGCGAATAGAAATTTTGGCAAAGTGTAGGACTCATTGGATAAGCATTGAACTATATAGATTGGATAAACATTAAACGAAGATGAATTTGAGATAGAATACATAATATAAATAAGGTGATAAAAGTTTTTGTGTAAAAACTTCCAATTATCTGTGTAAAGGAGGTGAAAAAAGAGTGAAAAAAGAGGGTGTTTTTTACCAAAATAGCGTCTCGGAAATGTTAAATTTTTGTATACAAAAAGTTAAAATATAGCTAAAAAATAGCGGATTAAAAGGGTAGATTGTTTTTCTTTTTCACAGTTGTATGTAATTAATAATGTTATAGTTGTGTAAGGTTTTTCCGTTGAAAGAGCAGGGTAGGGAAGGGGTAGAAGAGCAACATTTGTTTTAACATTCGCAATAAAAGAGTTTTGCTGTTTCGAGAAAAATATATACTTTTGTGCATTAAAGTATAGTGATACTATTGTTTCAAAATAGCATATATAGCATTATGAGAAAGTTTTTTCTAACAATTGTTTTTATAGTAATGACGGTTTTCGGGCTTTCGGCTCAAACACCGCTGAACTTAAACAACTTTAATGTTTCCACAACACCAGGGCAATGTGCCTCAGATGGAAAGATTAAGGTGACGCTTCCTACTACTATGGGACCTGTAGGTACCAAGTTGCAGGTAAAACTCGATGTACCTGGTGACCCGAGCGGTCGTACGTGGCCTATGGAAATAGGAGTGACGGGTAAAAATGAACACGAGTTTACTACGCTTAAAGCGGGTACGTACACTGTTACAATGGTGAATGTAGCTAATAACCAGAAATCTACTTTACCTAAAGTGGTAACGATTACTTCTTCGTACGTACCACCAACTTTTAAAAGTTTTAAATCGGTACCGCCGTCTTGTACAGGGAATGGTAATGACGGTAGCGTGGTTTTCAGTATACAGAAAGGAGCTAAGGGGCCTTTTAAAGTGCGCCTTACCAAAGGGGGGACTGAGCTGTATAATGCTACTCATAATGCTGTTGCGGGGCAAGACTTGGAAATCACTATTCAAGGAACTGATGCTAAACCGATTACTACAGGAAGTGGTTATGAGCTTACCGTAGAAGATACAATGAATGGAACTCCGAATTGTGGGGAAACCAATAAAACTACTTTTTCAGTAGCGGCTTCTTCATTGAATATTGACTGTATGGAGTTTGAACTCGACAATGAGAATTCAGGCATACGCGTAGGAGCTGATTGTAAGTTTAATTTTTCATTTCGTATAAAACGAAAAGACAATGTAGGTATACAACAAAGTTTAGAGAATGAAATTAAAGGGAACCCTGGCACTGCTGTTATAAAACACTATGATTCAGCAGGAAATTATAAAAATACTTATGATATTACCTCTTCTTATCGCACAGGAGCTCGCCCACAAAAATCCAGTGCTTATTCTTTTATTACCAATGATATAGCTGGAGTACATTTTCAAGAAGGAGATATTATTGAACTGACTATTAAGTTAGGGAAAACACCTATAGTTAAGAAGTTCAAACTTGATAAGGACTTAGTAGATGTTGTAAAGAACAAATTGAACCCTACGAACTCGCACGACCCATTTATATATATGGACAGAGCAGGTTCGACAGCGATAGCAGCAGTGAACCGTTCAGACCTAAACGCTGACCCTGCTAATCCTTGCCCCAGTGGTTCTTCAGCTAAGTATCTGTACGTAGAGGCTAATTGGAAAAAAATAGAATTACCTAACCCAGACAGTGCTTCTGATAAGATGTACTTTGGGTTCTATAACTGGCAGAACTTTACTCCAGCAGACTGGGTAAAAAATCCATCAGCAGCAGGAGCCAAAGGATTTTATTTTGAAATATACAAATATACAGGTACAGGTGACCCCAGTTGGAATGCTACTTATACACAATCAGAAATAGGCAACCCTGCTAAATGGCTACTTCTTACGCCAGGGACTGACTATACTTGGATAAACAACAACGGTAGTTTGTATGCCGATTTAGCTTCACAACCTGATGGCTACTATAAGGTGAAGTTTAAAACTGTAGGGATTACTCAGTGTTATGAGCCGGAGCGTATTGTGAATATGGCTCCTTTGCCTAATAAGATAGATGAGCGTTTTGACGGGATAGAAATTAATAGAGGGATATTTAAAGGTACTGTATCTATACGCAAATGGGTAGCAGGAAACCAATTTAATTACCCTATCACTGTGACTGTTGATTATTTAGACGATGGGCACAGTGGTACTACTCGTACATTTGACTTCCAAACCGCTTTACCTTTTGAACCCCTACACAAAGTAACGTATACTTTCCCTATAGTAAAAGAGGTGAGAAACCCTGATACCGCTAATGAAACGTATCGTTTTGAGTTTGGAGACCTTCCACAAGGTAGATATAGTATTACTATTAAAGACCGCTGTGGCAATGAAGCTACCAAGGACTTCGACTTAAACACCCCAATGCAGTATGACAAAGATGAGGTGAGAGTAGAGCAAGGATGTGTGGGAGCAGCAAAAATTTCGTATGAAATAGAGGCGACTCCCGTAGGAACACTTCGTTACGCACAATATACTTTATTAAAAAAGACTACTACAGGCTATGACCAAGTAGTAGGTAGAAGTAACGACCGTTCACACTCCTTTAATAACTTATCAGCAGGAGAGTATCTGTTACAGTCTACTTATTTCTATTACGCACGTATAAAACAACTATGGAGTGTAGGGAAAGCTTCACAGAGGGAACAGTACTTTACTGATCCAGCTAATAGTATGAATTTGTATAGTGTAATCCCTTCTCCTGACACTCATAAACCTTCTGACCCAGTGAATGATGGGACAGGAGCTTTTCACGTCAGTCGTGTGTACTTAACCGTGAGCCCTACGGGAGAACTCAAACGCGATGTGGTAGGTACTTCGTGTAGTGCGGCATCGGGAACAGGACTTATAGCGGTGAACGTTACCAATCCTGAGTATATCCGTTATCCATTACAATTCAGCATTAAGAATACCGTTACAGGAGTAGAAACTAAATCGCCAGTATTTGGAGCTACTTCTACTGCTACGGGGTACGTATTTAAGAACGTACCAGACGGTACTTATGCTGTGACCACTTCTCACGCTTGTGGTGATTACCCTGATTCGGCTTTGGTAACGGCAAATAACTATACTTCACCAGGAGTTACCTATGTAGCAAGAAGCACGAACCCTTGTAATGGTGATGTGGTAGACCTTACCTTTGGCGGTTCGGCGCAACTCTTCAATATAGAGTGGTTCCGTATAGAAACTGATGCTACTGAAACTTTCTTGGGTAGTGAACAAACTATTAGTGATACGGTAACACGCAATACTCAGTATGTGGTGCGTTACAGTTTGAAAGACCTCGGGTTGTGTACTACTAACTCGGGCAGTCATACTATTACCGTAAACTTTGCTCCTGACGCCATACCTCCTGTGATTACAGGTTGCCCATCGCAAAATATTGAAGTAACTGCAGTAGCTAACCAGTGTTACGGAATAGCACATTGGGGAGTGGTAACGGCAACCGATAACTGCCGTATAGGCTCTTGGGGTCAGACTCACCAAAGTGGAGAGCGTTTCCCGATAGGAACGACCTCGGTAACCTATGTGTTTAAGGATACCTCAGGTAATGCAGCTACTTGTACCTTTAACGTGGTAGTAAAATCGCGCGCTGTAGATATGGAGGTTACCAATGATTTTGTAGATGGTACAGGGGCTCCTATCAACCGCGATTTATCACTTACTGAGAACTTCAACTATCGCATTACTTATAGAAATAAAGGAACTGCAGGGGTAGTATCGTCGACCTTGGAGGTTACTTTGCCTAATCACCCTAACATTACCATAGGTACTCCTGATGTTACAGGGGCTACCCTTACTATCTACAAGCCTACCTTTACTAAATCGGGTAATGTGATTACTTTTACACTGCCTAAGCAAACACTTACAGCAGGAGGTAATGTGCGTACCATACTCATTCCTCTTACTCTAAAAGGAGAGTGTTCAGTAATCGGTAAACCTTGTATGAATGTGTTGCAAGCTACTTACTCTTTAACTTACTCAGGAGGAACGGCAGCTTGTACTATTCCTGAGCAAACTAGCACAGGCTCTAAAACTATTGCGATATCTACGCAAGAGTGTTCACGTACTGAGATTGCTTGTTCTGGCATAAATACACGCCTCACCGCTATTGATGGTTTTACTGCTTATAATTGGTATAAGAACGGTACACAGATACCAAATCCGTTAAACCATAATTATATAGAGGTAAGCGACCCTGCTACTTATAGAGTAGATAAATTGATGAAATGTGGTAATGTAACCTACACTACCAGTGAAGAAATAAAATTCGTATCCAGCAATAACCTACCAGACCCTATCAGACCTCAAGCTAACGGAGGTGATGTGTGTGCGGGTAACAACTTATGGGTAAGTCACTTTATCTTGTGTAATCAGCCTTCACGTAATATAGTGGTGAACTTCCGCGATAGCAATATAACTTGGCAAAAGCTAAAAGCAGGCTCTTCGCCATCAAGTTTGAACTGTCCGAACTTAGATGATAGCGCTTGGGGAGATGTACATAACAACAATACTTTTGTTGCCAACGCACAAGGTCATTTCCGCTTGCGTGTATCAGACAAGGATAACAACTGTGAAAAATACTTCTATTTTGATGTATTTACCAATTCACTTTCAGGTGAAATAATAGACTTTGCCAATGTAACCAGCTATCAGCAAGGTTTCATTACTATACGTATGGCTACGGCAGGTCTTGCTTATAAATATGTGTTGAAAAACTCAGCAGGTAATGTAGTGAACCAAAACGGACAAGCTTTTGTGATTACTACTAATTCAGAATATCGAGTGCCTATAACCATAGCCCCTGATACTTATACTGTTGAGGTTACTTCAACTGCTTTGCCAAGCACTTGTAAGGCAACCTTTATACAAAAAATAGAAAAACAAACTACTCTTACAGCCAAAGTAACTCCTAAGGCTTGGAAGAACTGTAACTCACTTACTACTCGCTTTGAAGCCGATGGAGGTAAGAATCCTTATCAGTTTGCTATTTGGAGTATTGACGGCGTAGTACAAAACGGTTATACTGATTACTCCGATGTACCTGCTTCAGCTTTCATAGCTACTATACCTGCGGGTAGTAGCTTTGTAGAGCGTGATATACATATAGACCAACCTGGTAGATATGTGTTCATAGCCAAAGATGCTAACTCAGCTTACGCTCTTACTGCGCCTGTGGATATTTATCCAGAAGGACTCTTAGGCTATACAATCAAAACTCGCGATATCTTGTGTGGCTTTGCTAATAACTCCGGACAGGTGTCTATTACTTATAATACACAGCAAAACGTGAAGTCTACCCTTTACAAGTTAGACGACACAGGAGCACGAATACAAACTATAGGTACCAACTCTACAGGTTTCTTTAATAACTTGGAAGCTGGTAAGTATGAATTGGAAATAAAAATACAGTTATCTACTACCAATATATGTACTTATAGGAACCGCAATATTGTAATTAAAGATATAGAAAGCACTTTGCGTGCTTATGCAGGAGTGGCTGAGGATATCTCTTGTGATACTTCAAGTCCTACCAAAGAGTATATAGTACATATTAACAATGTGTCAGGAGGTACTGGTACAGGTTATGAGTTTAGTACTAATAATGTATCGTTTACTACCGTGCCTATTTTGCGTGTAGGTTCTACAGCAAGTGTGGTATATGTACGCGATAGTAATAAATGTACTCTTGAAATACCTATTACCATAAAACCAATAGTACCTGCTACCGTAAGTGCTTCTACTGTTACTTATGACTGTGAGGGTAAAGGTACCTTTACGGTAACTACTAACCCAGCAGGTAACTACGAATATGACATTGTAAAAGACAATGGTACTCTCAGTGAAACACGTACTTCTAATGTCTTTACATTAGACCCAGGTATTTATAGTGTTTATGTGCGGTATACACCGAAGACAGCTACGGGCACAACTCCTAATGTGTTGTTTAAAGAAGACTTTGGTAAAGGTAAGAATACTTGTGACTCCGAGTCGGTATTTATTACTTGTAATGCCAACGGTACTACTTTGGGCGATAACCAGTATATGATTACACGCCAAGTACCTACTACAGGAACTTACTGGGTATCTACACCACCGTTAGACGCTTCGGGAGTAACCGATGGTCGCTATTTAGCAATCAACGGAAGTAGCCCTGATAATGATAATGGTATTGTTTACAAGCGCACGATTAGAGATGTAGTAGCCGGTCAAGAAATGAGTGTATCGGTGAACTTGTTCAACTTATTACCTATTACTTATATAGGTGGTACTAACCCTAACTTGATAGTACGCTTGTACAATCCTGGTAACCCAGCACAATACGTTGAAAGGTCATTAGGTGAACTTCCTCGTATAGGAGCTTGGCTTAATAAGAAAGTAACCTTTGCAACTACTGATATAACTGCTAATGCTTATATATTTGAGATTAGAAATATAGCAGCTGCTTCTACTGTGGGTAGTGATTTAGCAGTGGACGATATTGTGATTACACAACCTACTAAGATATGCCAAGTACGCGCCGAAGGACTTTCAGTGAAGATTGACAAGAACAAAGGCTTTAAAGCACGTGGTACTACCTACGATGAAAAATGTGGTAAGAATGATGGTTCTATCTTCTTAACAGTTGATAATCCACCTTCTACATTTGTAATAGAATATCAAATAGCGGGTACTACTACTTGGACGAGTGTTACCCTTACACAGATTAATCCTACTCAAGGGGTCGCTACCCTTACAGGAATCCCAGCAGTAAATAATGGTACGTTATTGGTGCGTAAAGCTAATGAACACAGTTGCCAAACAGCCTTTAACTATACTATTAACAAGCCAGTACCTTTAACGGTTACGGCTACAGTTACAGCTCCGGTGTCTTGCTTCAATACCTTTGCGACAGTACGCTTTACTGCCGAAGGAGGTGCAAAACCTTATAAAACATTCCGCTTTACTCCTATAACAGGTGCTACACCATCACAATCGAAATCGGCTGTAAATAACGAAGCTGACTTTAACTTACAGGTAGGAACTTATGTAATTGAAGTAGAGGATAACAATGGTTGTACAATGACGGCTACTCTTGATGTGCCAGCGCCTAAGCCATTGCAAATAGAAGTAGTAGACTTAGAACCTTGCTTTAAAGGTGGTGCTACAGGTCGTTTGCAAGTGAAGGTAATAAATGGCAATGGTAGCTATCAGTTTAGTAAAGACGGAGGCGCAACTTTTGAGTCCAGCGCTACAAACTTTGTCATTTACGAAAACCTATCGGCTGGTGTTTATAACTTTGAAGTAAAAGATGGTGCCGACTGTCGTACAAGCACTTCTTATACTATAGATAACCCATTGCGTATGCAAGTGATCTCTAAAGCAGCTTTAACTTGTGTACCTAATAGCGAAGCTGAGTATGATATTACTTACTCTGGTGGTAAAGCTGGAGGTGCTCGTCAGTTCTTGTGGAGCAATTCACCTACTGCCAACTTTACAGTAGCAGCCCCTACAGGTATTGCTATTAGCCACTCTGGTAATACTTATACTTTCAAAACTAAGATACCAGGTGATTACTACTTCAAGATACGTTACCAAATGACTAATGGAGACTACTGTGAAGTGATTTCATCTAAACAAGAAGTGAAGAAAGGTGCTCCTGCCTTTGTAGTTACGCCTACTGTTGAAGGTATTAACTGCGCAGGCATTAATTCAGGTAAGATACTTTTCAACAATGCCAATATTTCAGGAGGAGTAGCTCCTTATACTATAGAGTTTAATAATGGTCTTACCACCGTTACACGTCCAGTAGGAGATATTACAGGATTGGCAAAAGGAATCTATACTCTTACAATTGTAGATGCTTCAAACTGTAAATCCGACCCATTAGGTCTTACTGTTACCGAAGTACCTGCAATGGTAGTCTCTGTTACCCATACTGATCTTGAGTGCTCTACTACGGGTACTCAGAAAGCTCAGGCAAGTGCTTGGGTGAATAAAGGAGGTACTGCACCATTCACTGTTACTTTAAATAAGAACGGCGTGGTGAATGCTACTCGTACTAATGTAGCTACTGGTTCAAGAGAAACCTTTATGAACTTAGACATTGGTAACTACCAAATAGTGGTAGAAGATGCTAAGTCTTGTAAGTATACTTATGACTTTGTCGTAAAATCCGACGCTAATGGCTTAGACGCACGAGGTACAGCCACCATAGGTTGTGCTGCCAACTCCGGTGAAATAGCTATCTCAGTATACGATAAGTCAGGAGGAACTATTGGTGCTAACCAATACATCGCCGTATATCGTGAAGGTATTACTCCTCCTTATGGAGCCACTACCAGTGTACAAGAAACAACTAATAACCCTCTTGGTGGTACCGATACTTGGTTCCACGGAGGTGCTGTGGTACCTACTCTCTTGTCCGATGGTAGTGTTAAAAACGCCTCTACTTACACCTTTACAGGTGTTACACCAGGGGTAACCTATACCTTTATCGTGTACGATGCAAGTAGCAAGTGTACCTTTATCAAGGAAGCTAATATACCTGTACCTACGCAATCGCACTTAGAAGCTACTATCACAGGTGTTGCTTCTACTACTTGTGCCGATGCTAATGACGGTAAGGTGTTCGTTCGCTTGAAGAACTGGACAAATCCAAATGTTACCTATCAAGTATTCCGTTATACACCTACTTATCCGTCATTAGGAACTGCTGTAGCGAGTGGTCCTGTTACGCCACCATTAACAGCAACTCCAGCAGTGGGTCAAGATATAGTAATACCAAATGTTCCAGCAGGTAGATATTTTGTCCTCTTTACTGAGGGTGGTACTAACTGTACACAAGGTACTACCAACTTTACCATAGGTAAGTCAGCGTCTTTATTGACAATGACTGCTACGGTTACCCGTAAGGCAAACTGTCAAGCACCGCAACCACAAGGTCTCGGTAAGATAGTAGTAGATGCCACAGGTGGTACAGCCCCTTATCAGTATTACTATCACAATACAACCATATCAGCAGCACCTACCGGTACTGCCTTAGATAATGCCCTCACTACTTCTACTGATAACGAATCAAAAGACGTAGAAGCAGGTGTTTGGAAAGTATTCGTCAGAGATACTTCTGGCTGTTTGAGAGAAAACACAGTTACCGTAACCGTCGATTCTCAACCTTCTGTTGCTTCAATTACTGTCGATGACGCTTGTAGCGATAATACCGATTATCCTATTAGAGTGAAATTTAACAGCATAGGTATTGGTCAACATCAATACAAGATAGACGGTATTGTGAACTGGCAAAACATAACAGTAGCTACTGAAACTGTTTTACCAATACGCTTAGCACCAAATCCAAATCCGTACACCATCTCATTTAAAGATGCTAATGGTTGCGAAACTAGTACTACATTTAGAGTACACGAGATGATTAAGTTTGATGCAAGTCACTTACCATTGTTACCTTGTGGTGCTACTAATACAGTAACTATCAATGTAACTAATATCACAGGTGGTTCAGGTACTTATAAGTTTAGTCTCTACCGTGTGATTAACAAAGGTACTGCCAACGAACGTGCTGTACCAGTGGTTACAGGGGCTAATGTTACAGGTAATGCACATAGTGTAATAACCAATGGTGGTATAGGTAGCTACCTCATCAATATCTATGATGCAGCTACTTGGGGTACTCCTGCCGAATGTGCTAAGTCGTTAGACTTCGTAGTAAGACCTCCTGAAATACCTAGACTCGAAGTCCTTTCGGTTACTACACCTACTTGTTATGCCGAAACTGCTACCGTACGTATAAAAGCAAACCCTGTTGATGGTATTCCATATACCTTCACAATTACCGATAATGCAGGGGTAGCAGTACCAGGTGTTACTCAGGTTCTAAATGGTAATTACGTAACCTTTAATAACGTACCATCAGGTGCAGCCATCTTAGGTGGTGCTACCTACCGTATTACAGCTGTAAGTGCACAAGTTTGTTCATCAACCATTGAAGTAACGGTTACCTCTCCTGATGTAATCTCAACTACCAATGCCCTTAGCAAAAAAGAGTACACTTGCGATGCTGATACAGGTGAAGTTACTAATCCACAATTGCATTTCGATTTGAATAATGTAACAGGTGGTACTGAGTCTTATACACGTATTGAATACCGAGAGCTTGCCTCAGGCACCTTGCTCTATCAACAGCAAGTAACTCCGGGAGTAACCTCTTATAGCTACACCTTACCAAACTATTTAACTACCGCTAATAGTTATTATGCACAGGTGTACGATACCAATGGTTGTAGTGCAACTACTACCGCAGTGACTATTTCACCTACACTTATGATGAGCGGTCTTACCGCTACTCAGTTACAAGCGAAGACTTGTAATGTAGATGAAAACATCTCTGTAACCCTCAGCACTACCACCGTATACAGTGGCGAACCTATCGAGTACTCAGTGAGCAAAGTAGGTTGGGGTACTATTACCGTAATACCTCCAGTAACGCTTAACTCACTCACTTATACATTCACCCTTACTGAACCTTACGCTTATGTGATAAGAGCTAAGAATATGATTACGGGTTGCGAGGTAAGTACCAACTATACCGTTCTTGATCCTAATACCTTGTTGTTAGAAGCTAAGAACCCACAAAGGGTAACTTGCTACGGCGGTACGGGTTCTATTACCTTAGAACTTACCGATACCCGCCTTTCTGACGGCGACCAAGTGGCTAACGGATTTAGCTATACAATCTATCCGTTGCCAGTAGGTACTCCTATTACGGGTAACTCTACAGGTGCTACCATAGTACACGCAGGCTTGCCAGCAAGCAAGTACAGGGTAGAAGCTATCTCGGCTATTTCAGGCTGTAAAGCCGAAACTACCTTCGAAATAGTACAAGCCGAAGCTCCTATAACTGTTTTTGCAAGAGAAACATTTAGTGTAACTTGTGATAATAATCGTGGTGAGATACTCGTAACCGTGTCAGGTGGTTGGGCTCCTTATACGGTCAATATACAAGGCGGTGCTATTACAGGTCAGAAAACCATAGCTCTCAATGGCGATAGTGTATTATTCTCAGGATTGGTCGGTACTCCTGGTGGTGTAGTAACTTACACTATTACTGTTACCGATGCGTGGGGCTGTTCAGTAGCTTCAGGTACTACTCAGGTAGGCTTAAAAGCACCTGACCCAATTACCGCTACTGTTTCCGTAACTCGTCACGTTACTTGTCAGGGAGATACTGATGGAGAGATTACTATTGATCCATTGAGCATAAGAGGAGGATCAGGACGTTATCATTATACAATTATAGATTCTCACTATAACTTTAGGACGCAATCAGATACTACATTTAGGAACTTGCCTCCTGATACTTATACAGTCGAAATAATGGATACTTGGGGCTGTTTGTTCAAAAAGGAACAACTAATAGTAAAAGAACCTAAGCCTATCGTAGTGAATGTAACCGATTCTAACTTGCTTGTATGCCACAAAGGTAACGATGCTTGGATAGAGTTCACCGTTGATGGCGGTCGTCCTAACTACGACATCGCTATAATGAAAGAAGGCTCTAACGTTCCTGCACATACCGATTATGCTACCTCGTCAGCAACCGTAATCCGCGCTTCTAACTTAACCGAAGGCAATTACGAGATTGTGGTAACCGATAGCGTAAGCAGTACAACCAACAGCTGTGTGATGTCGCCTACATATAAGTTCAGCGTTTACTCAGCTCCTGACCTCGACCCAACTACCGAGCAAGGCTTCAGTTGTGATAATAACGACTTCACAACCTGGATAGAAGTACGCTTCAAAGACGAAGTAGATTTCAATAAGATAACCTACAAACTCAATGGAGCTACTACACCACAAACCTTCTCGCGTAACAACGGTGTGAATGTCGGCTATATCGACCAGAACAGGTTTAATATGAGTATAGCAACTCAAACCTTAGAGATTATCTATACCGATGTCCATTCAGTTACCGGAGCTGTTAAGCAATGTACTCAAATGGCTACCAAATCAGTAACTGTGATAGAGTATCGCCAGTTGAACAATATCGTGAAATCACCTACTACCGTTATCAATACACTACAAGTAGAAGGTGTAAACGGTGTGAAACCTTATCGTTATGAGTTCAATGGCGAGGATTACGATACCAATAACGTCTACGAATTGAGAATGAACGACCGTGAGTACACCGATCCAGTAAGCGGTAAGAAACTCAAAATAGTAGATGTAGTAGTACACGATGCAGCAGGCTGTACGTTCTCCAAAACGTTCTATGAAGAATACTTCGATGTATTCATACCGAACTTCTTTACTCCTGACGGCGATGGCAACTACGATACGTGGGCTCCACGCAGAGTAGATAAGTATCCGTTCATTCGTACTACTATTTACGACCGCTATGGTCGTCGCCTCAAAACGCTTAGAGCAGGCGAAGAATGGGACGGTAAGTACGACGGTAGAGATATGCCAACAGGCGACTATTGGTACCTCGTAGAACTTAGCGACGAACACGATACTCGTACCTTCAACGGTAACTTTACACTATATCGTTAAGATTTGTTTGCTTCATAGGTTATACATTAATTAATATTTATTTCAAAAGGGCTATCCGCTAAGGGTAGCCCTTTTTCATTTCTTAAAAATTTTATTGCTATCCCAACTGTAATGGTCATTGTATTTTCCTTCACTTTATTTATTACCTTTTGCCTTTTATTTTTATCTTATACACTCCCCATTTGCTAATTTCCTCATTCTCTCATTTCCTTACTTCTGGTATTATTGGCTTATTTTGGTGTTATCAGTTTTATTCCCTATCTTATGCATCATAATTAACATCAGTTACAATTTATTCATTACTGTTCCGTGAAATCTGTGCGAGACTTCCAGGCTTGCTACCTATTTGTTTGATTATTTTAAGATTTGTAAGATTTCTGTAGCGTAAGCTACACTTTTTTCTTACACCAATCTCACACTAACTTAAAACACTATAAACTCAATTAATGTTCGATTATAATTTAATTGATTGTTATTGTAGAGCCACTGTAGAGCCACTATAAAACCATTGTAGTTCTGTTTAAGGTTTATTAAAAGTTCGTCAGGCGTCTCACAGAGCAACTGCACAAAATTATGAAGTATAGGTCAGTTCGATATATACAAAGCGAATTAAGAGTTGAAGAAAAATACTATATTGTTTTATTGATAGTTATGTTCTTCACGTATGATAAGCATCGCTACTTCCCCCTTTGAAGGAAGTCCGTGAGAGCGGAGTATGTGAGAGGGGGGATGTTTATAATCAACCGATTAGCTCAATGCAAGTTGCTAATCCGTACACATCACATTTGTCAATTGTCAATTGTCAATTGAAAGACTTTCTGGGTAGCTTCCTACCTATTTGTTTGATTTTCTTTAAAGAAAACCTTGTACGTTTAACCTATACTTCTCTTATTAAACAATAATTTTACTCTAATAAAGTTCTTATAATATTACTTGATTGTCAGATGTTTAAATATAAAATGTTACAAATAACACAAAATAATAGATAATATTATCTCTAAAAGTTTGTTTTGTATTGTAAAAATACCTATTTTTGTAGCGAAATTTAATTAAATGTATTTAGCAATGAAAACTAGACTAATGATGTTAGCTTTAGCAGTGTTGACTTCAGCAACCCTGTTCAGCTGCAAAAAAGACGATAAAGAGGGAGACTCTAATATCATATTAGAGAAAACGGCTGTCACCCTTAACTTAGGAGGGCAAACAACCGTGAAAGTAACTGCCCCCGACGGTATCCTAAAGCCCGAATCTGAAGATGTAGACGTGGCTATCGCCAATATGGGAAGAGATATTAATGTTATTATCTCTAGCAAAAAAGTAGGCGGTAAAGTAGGCGAAACCCGTGTGAAAATAGAAAGTAAAACGGGTGGAGTTGCCTATATCAATGTAACTGTAAAAGACAAAGAAACTAATGATAGAGGTTTAGTCGTTTTGGGTAAAACCGTATTTGTTGATAGAGACCAAGAAGTAGAAGTTACCAATTTGCTCAAGAAATATAACGGTACTGTAGATAAAGTAAATATCAAATCTACTTCATCTGCTTTGGCACAAGTACGCAAAGATGGAAATAGATTTTTTGTAAAAGGAATAGGCGAAGGGCAAACTGGTGAAGTATATTTCGAAGATACCGCGGGTGAGAAAGACGATAAAGGATTCCCTAAAGGAAGTTTTATCGTACACGTACGAGCTCCTTTTACTGCTGCAATTCAAAATGTAGAAATAGGGATAGGAGGAAAACCTAGACGTATTGATTTAAATAATATTTATAATAATTCATTTACTATTGGCACTTACGATAGTAGTATTGCTACTATTGAATATGCGAAAGAATTAGTTGGTGCAGATATAGAGAAAGAGAATGGTAAATATACGGGTGTTAAAATATTTGGGAAAAAAGAAGGAACTTTAACAGTAGAGCTTACTAATAGTGATGGTGATAATGGTAAGGGAAATAAACTTATACTTACTATTGCTGTTAGAAAATCAGATGACTCAAATTATATTGTTAAAGATGGTGTACTTTTAGGAATAAAGACAGGTGTAAAATTAAAAGGAAATATTACTCTTCCACCTAATATTACTAAAGTAGCACGTAGGGCTTTTGCAGGGCAAAACGAGCTTACAGGAATAGATTTTAATAATGTTACAGAGATAGAAGGTAAGTTGTTTAATGAAAATGAGACAGATCTTTATTCTTTTGATGTTAATGTTTCATATATCAAATTTCCTAAAATTAAAAAGATTGGAGATTCTTCTTTTAGAATGGCCAGAAGTTTAACGAAGGTAGAATTTCCTGCTACTTTAACCCACTTAGGACAAAATGCATTCAGTAATTGTACTGCATTACAACACGTAGCTTTTAGAGGAACAGTTCCTCCAAAAGGATTAGGAGCTTTACCAGAGGGTAAAGATGTTCCAGCTCCTGAAATAGATAACATAAGAGATGTTTTTTCAAACGGAAACGGTAAGATACAGTTGTATATTCCATTATCAAGTAAAGCTGATTATGATAGAGTTATCTCACAGTCTGATTTCCGTGCAGGAGGTATATACAATCCTAAAGATATTTCAGAATTTAAATAATAGACAAGATAGTTGGAGAAGATATACTTTTAGTAGTCGTCTTATTCATAAGAATTAAATATTTAATAATAGGGGAAAACCGTTATAAGTATAGCTTATAACGGTTTTTTTATGTGCAATCTTTCAAGCACTCCAATTCTGAAATCAATTGTCCGTCGTGCTACTACTTTTTCTGAGGCATAGTTTCACTCTTTAGCCCAAATTCGCCTCAAATTGTATTTGCCTAATTAAAGTGCCTGCCGTGCTACGGACGGCTCAAATAAAAAGAGGCTTCTAACCCCTTAGAAGCCTCTTGAATTTAATAATAAAAAAGAAAACTTAAAAATAAAAATTATGAAAAAAACTTTTTGTTTACAATTACATTCTTGTTTTTATACACAACTTGTAGTTTGTTTATTTCTTTGTTGTTGGTTATGAAAAAGTCTCTTATCTTTTTTGATGGCACAAAGATACGTTAAAAAATGTAACTACCAAAAAATATTCAAAAAAATATGCAAAAAAAATATAACTATTATCGCTGAAATTCTTATTTTACTGTTAATAATTACACACTAAATCTTTAAAAACACTGCGTTTTATCTGTTAAAAAACTGTTTTTAACAGATAAAACGCAAAGAAAATGTTAAAATCCCGAGAATAACGCAATGAATGTTAAAGTTTTATTTTTGCCCTTTTAAGACAATATTATCTTCTTTAAAATGCCCAAAATCTCTATAAAAAAGCTATTGTGTCACTCTTTCCTTTATTCATTTTAGAACGATAAAAGGATTCAAACATCTTCTTAATGTTAAAATGAAGGTCTTAAATATTTGTTAATGTAAAAGGAATGTTAAAAGCGAAAACTACCTTATTTCTAAGGTATAGTATTTGTATAATAAACAAAAAAGATATAATACACTTTTATTATCCAAATACTTTTCATACCTTTGCCCTCTCAAATTAAATTATTATGAGTATAACAACAAACAAAACCATTGGCGAAATCGTAGCCGACGATTTTCGCACTGCCGCTATATTTAAAAAACACGGTATTGATTTTTGCTGCAAAGGCGGTCGTACTATCGACGAAGCCTGTGAGAAAAAAGGAGTAGAGAAAAACGCGCTTATTAGCGAGTTAGAAGCGCTCCCCAAAGGCAATAGCAACGAGGTCGATGTACGCGATTGGCCTCTCGACTTGCTTGCTAACTATATTGTGCGCATTCATCACCAATACGTGCGCGACAAAACCCCTATGCTTTTGCAGTTTCTCGATAAGCTATGTCGTGTGCACGGCGAGCGTCACCCTGAACTCTTTGAAATCAATCGTATTTTTAATGAGAGTGCTCGTGACCTCGAGTCGCATTTTAAAAAAGAAGAAGGAGTGCTTTTCCCTTTTATCGAAAGCCTCGTAAAAGCACAACAATCAGGGCAACCTCTTGGCGATATACCTTTCGGTACGGTAGAGAACCCTATCGCAATGATGATGCACGAACACAGTGCAGAAGGTGAGCGTTTCGAGGAAATAGTAAAGCTTACCAATAACTATACGCCTCCTGCCGACGCTTGTAATACTTACAAGGTAACGTATCAAATGTTGCAAGAGTTTGAAACCGATTTAAATCGTCATATTCACCTCGAAAACAATATTCTTTTCCCTAAAGCTATTGCTTTGGAAAAGCAACTTCGTCAAGCGTAGTTTATTATTAGGATTATCAATAAAAAAGAGTTCGGTAAGAATACCGAACTCTTTTTTATTTCAGTTTTAAGTATTTTCCTGTGTAGCTCTTTTTGTTTTTAGCGATTTCTTCGGGCGTGCCTGTCGCTATGAGATTACCTCCCTTAGCACCGCCTTCTAAGCCTAAATCTATCACGTAGTCAGCCGATTTTATCATCTCTACATTGTGCTCTATAATAATTACCGAATGCCCTTTTTCTATAAGAGCTTGCAATGAGTCTAAGAGCTTTCGAATGTCGTGAAAGTGTAAGCCGGTAGTAGGCTCATCGAAGATGAAAAGCACCTTTTCTTTACTGTCCGATTTTGATAGAAACGACGCTAATTTTATCCGTTGGGCTTCCCCACCCGATAGGGTAGAGGAGGACTGCCCCAGTGTTACATACCCCAAACCTACATCTTGCAAAGGTTTGAGTTTTTCAGCTATTTTGGTTTGTTTGTGCTTTTGGAAAAAGGCTACTGCATCGTCAATAGTGGTGTTCAGCAGGTCATCTATGTTTTTGCCTTCGTACATCACTTCAAGCACTTCTTTTTTGAAGCGTTTGCCTCCACAAGCCTCACAAGTGAGGTGCACATCAGCCATAAATTGCATTTCTATGGTTACTTCACCCTCTCCTTTACATACTTCACAACGCCCCCCATCAACGTTGAACGAGAAGTGCTTAGATTGGAAATTCCGAATCTTTGCCAACTTCTGATTTGCAAAGAGGGCGCGAATATCGTCGTAAGCCTTAATATAGGTAATAGGATTTGAACGGGTGGATTTTCCAATAGGGTTTTGGTCTACAAACTCCACACTTTGCAAGTGCTTGTATTTGCCCTCTATTTTGGTAAACTGACCGATTTTCTCTCCGCCTAAATCCAATTCTTTTTGAATAGCAGGATAGAGTAGCTTTTTCACCAAAGTAGATTTTCCACTACCCGATACCCCTGTAACTACCGTGAGCATATCCAAAGGGAAGGTAACATCTATATTTTTAAGGTTGTTCTCGCGACAGCCTACCAAAGTGATGTAGTGAGGTGAAGTGCGTCGCTTTTTGGGTACTTCAATTGTTAAGCGCCCACTGAGGTATTTCCCCGTAAGGGTGTTGGCTTTTAGAAGTTCCTCATAAGTGCCTGTCGCTACTACTTCGCCACCGTGCGTGCCCGCTTCAGGACCTATATCTATGATGTAGTCGGCAGCTTTCATAATATCCTCGTCGTGCTCCACCACAATCACCGTATTGCCTAAGTTGCGCAAAGATTTTAGTACGCTTATCAGTCGTTCGGTATCGCGCGGGTGCAAACCGATACTGGGCTCATCGAGTATGTACATAGAGCCTACCAAACTACTTCCCAACGAGGTCGCTAAGTTAATGCGCTGGCTTTCCCCTCCTGAGAGCGTATTCGATTTTCGGTTGAGCGTTAAGTAACCTAAGCCCACATCGGTGAGGAATTGCAAGCGGTTGTTAATTTCTAAAAGCAATCGTTTGGCTACCTCTTGCTCATAGTCGGTGAGTTTGAGTTCTTTGAAAAAGACTTGTAGTTCTTCAATAGGCAATTCTACCAAGTCCGAAATGCTTTTGCCTGCTATTTTCACGTAGTTAGCCTCTTTGCGCAAACGCTTGCCGTGGCATTCGTGACAACGCGTTTTTCCGCGATAGCGTGCCAAGAGCACTCGGTTTTGTATTTTATAACTTTTGTCTTCTAACTCTTTGAAAAAATCGGTGAGTCCTGTGAAATACTTGTTGCCGTCCCAAACCAATTGTTTTTGCTCATCGGTGAGCTCAAACCAAGGCTTGTGTATCGGGAAATCGAACTTATAGGCATTATTCACCAATTGGTCACGAAACCAACTCATCGTCTCGCCACGCCAAGGATAGATAGCATTCTCGTAGACCGAAAGACCTGTGTTAGGTACGATAAGATCTTCATCAAGTCCGATAGTATCACCATAACCATCGCATTTTGGGCAAGCCCCATAAGGGTTGTTAAAGCTGAATAAGTGTACGTTAGGCTCTAAAAAAGTGATACCGTCCAACTCAAACCGATTGCTGAAATGCGTTTGTACCACTCCGTCCATTTCTTGAATGTAGCATTCACCCTTCCCTTCAAAGAAAGCCGTGTCTACGGCATCGGCAAGGCGGTGCTGAAAGTCTTCGTCGTGACGCACAATCACCCTATCTACTACCAATTGGAAATTGTCGAGATTCTTAGGCAAATTGTCTTCCTCAAGACGGATGATTTCTTCTTTGTATAGAATACGCGCATAGCCTTGTTGTAATAGGAGTTTGAGCACTTGCTCTACGGTATGGTCTTTGGGGATACTCACAGGTGCTAAAAGCAACAGTTTGGTGCCTTCTGGATAGCGCATCACCGCATCAACCACATCGGTAACCGTATGTTTTTTCACCTCTTGTCCCGAAATTGGCGAATACGTCTTCCCGATACGAGCAAAGAGCAGTTTCAAGTAGTCGTACACCTCGGTAGAAGTGCCCACAGTAGAACGTGGGTTCGAGGTGTTTACTTTCTGCTGAATAGCAATGGCAGGGGCAATCCCTATGATATTGTCCACTTTGGGTTTGTCTAACTTACCCAAAAACTGACGCGCGTACGACGATAGGCTCTCCACATAACGGCGTTGCCCTTCGGCGTAAAGCGTGTCAAACGCCAATGATGATTTACCCGAGCCCGAAAGTCCTGTAATCACCACTAACTTATTACGAGGAATTCCTACGGTTATATTTTTAAGGTTGTGCAATTTCGCACCCTTTATAAGTATCTCTTTGGTTTTCATTTTTATCTATTAGGGAGGGCAAAGGTACGAAATAATTAACAAATAGGCTAATTGGGAAAAATCTTATTATAGCAACCGCAATTTCGTGCGGTTAACCTAAGTTGTTAGTTATTTTGCGCTCGACAAGTCTAACTCGTAAAACGAGCGATATTAGCAGATAGGAGCACTAAAAACTCAATTAGTATTCACTTAGTATTCAGTTAATCTTTGGTTAGTCTTCATTGTAGAGCCACTGTAGAGCCACTGTAGAGCCACTGTAGAGCCACTCTTCGTTCATCTATCCTATAAGCTTTGTATAGTCCTCTCCCAAATTAACCATTAACCATTAATCATTAACCATTAGCTAATTTCTAAGTTATCCGCCTGCCTATTGTGCTACAACCTCGCACCTTTGGCATATAAATTGCATATAATAAACTAAAAACAAACATATGAAACAGTACATTTTATTATTCTCATTAGTCCCTACAATGGCAATAGCACAAACCCAAACACCTTCAGTGCAAGTGGTGGGTGAAGGCATTGTATATGTTACCTCCGATGTCGTAAACATCTCTATCAGTATAGAAAGAGAAGGACTTGACCTTAAAAATTTGCGACAAAAAAACAGTGAAGAAGTAGCCAAGGTCTTGGAGACTTTGAGTAAAGAACTGCCAAAGGAAAACTTCCAAACCAGCTATGTTTCACTTTATAAAGACGATTATAACAAGATTAATAAATATCGCGTTTTACAAAATATTACTATCAAATTAGAAGATATTAGCAAATACGATAGTTTAATGAACGCTATTTTCGATGCAGGCGTAAACCGTATCAACAGTGTAAGTTTCGATGTGAAGAATAAAGAAAAACATTTACAAGACGCTCGTGTAGCTGCCATTGAAGATGCTCGTAAAAAAGCACTGCTCTATGCGGTAAGTTTAGACCAAAATATAGGTAAAGCCATTGCTGTTAAAGAACTTTCATCAAACTTTAACGATGTACAACCTACTTTCAGATCCAGTAAAATGAGCTTAGGTAATAGCGGAGCAGAAGCCAATGACACCTTAGCAATAGGCAAAATAGCAGTAGAAGCACAAATAAATGTAGCTTTTGAATTACTCAATAAATAGATATTTTTACTATGAGTACACAAGAAATCATCGCTTATATATTAGTTGTTATAGCAGTAGGCTATCTCGTAAAAACACTTTTTTTTAAAAAGAAAAAGAAAAGTTGTGGAGGAGGAACTGATTGTAAGTGTCGATAAAAATAACGAGATTTTTCTCGGCATTGTAATATATTTTTAAATTGCGCAGCCCCCTTTTTGGGGGCTTTTTTATCTTTTATTCTTTTGTTTTTATCTTTTTTCTATTTGTTATAGGCTATTTTTCTTTTTATTACTTTCTTAGAGCTTCTTTTTAGCCTTTGATTATGAATATCTTAAAACTCATTAGACGATTTTAAACCTTTTATAGACGATTTTAAACCTCCATTTCTTCAACTATTTTGTACTTTTGAACCATCAAAACCATACGAAAACAAACGAACAAACAACCATTGTATGAAAAGAAATCTATTTTTATCAGTTCTGTTGTTCTTATTAGTGAGTTGGAGCTATGCGCAACAACGCACTATCCGTGGAACTGTCAGCGATGCTACTACCAAAGAGCCCCTAATGAGTGCTTCGGTAGTAATTAAAGGAACTAGTAAGGGTGTCAGTACCGATATGAGCGGTAAGTATACCATAGAGGTATCGGTAGGGCAAACCTTAGAAGTCTCATTTATGGGTTATGTAACTCAAAATGTAAAAGTAACCGCCAATACACCTTCACCTTTGAATATTGCTCTTGCCGAAGAGCAAAGAAAGTTAGACGAAGTAGTGGTCGTAGGTTATGGTGTTACCAAAGTACGTGATTTAGCAGGTGCTATTACCTCCATCAAAACCAATGATGTAAAAGCAGGGGTGGTAGCCGATATGTCACAGATGTTAAAAGGTCGTGCCTCAGGAGTACAAGTGCGCCAAAACTCACTCGAGCCTGGTGGTAATGTATCTATCCGTGTGCGTGGTGCTTCTTCAGTAAGTGCCGATAACGAACCACTTTATGTAATCGATGGATTCCAAACTGATAATATGTCGCAAATCAGTATAGACGACATCGAATCAATCGAAATCTTAAAAGATGCCTCTACTACCGCTATTTACGGAGCTCGTGGTGCTAATGGGGTTATCCTTATTACTACTAAAAAAGGTAAAGAAGGTAGCTTTAATGTAGAGTACTCTAACCAAACTTCTTATAAGAATATGTACAATCCTTGGGATTTGCTCGATGCTGGAGAAACCATAGCACTTACCCGCCGCTTATATGAACAAACCCAAGACGCCGCTTATGGCAAATGGACAGCTCAACAAGCTACCTATCGTGGTAAAGGTACCGATTGGCTCAAAGAAACCACTCACGATGCCTTTACTGTATTGCATCAACTTTCTGTATCAGGAGGTACTGACCGCTTATCTGCTTTTATGTCAGGTAACTACCTTACCGAGCCTGGTATTCTGCTCAATACCGATTATAATCGTTATGGAGGACGCATCAATTTGCAGTACAAGATAAGTCCGAAAGTAAGAGCGGGTGCTAATATGAGTTTTTCCAAATCTAAAAAGAAATTCTTAGATATGGGTACAGTCTCTTCTGATAAAAATATTATGTATCGTATCTTTAATTTGGAACCTTGGAAAAATAAAGAAGGTTTCGATGTGTTTGGAACTAAAGACCGTCGTCCTGCTGTGTTCGAAGAAATGAGCGGAGCACAACTCTATCGCCATTTTAATACAATGTATGCAACCGCTTATGCCGATATAGATTTGTTGCCTTCACTTACTATCAATGGTCGTTATACCTATGCTTATGACCATTTAAAAACTGAAAAGTATTATGACCGTTCTACTTCTATAGGTCAGTCTTACAAAGGGCAAGCATTCCTCAGTCACGAAGAAAACGTAAAACACCAAATAGAAGGTGTGGCTACTTATCACCCTAAAATGGAAGGTAAACACGATGTAAAAGTAACCGCAGGTACTTCCTATATTTATCAAAGAGGTAAAGGAGATGAAGTGCAAGCCTATGGTTTTGCTTCCGATGTATTCTCTTTCAAAAATATTGGAGCTGCCCAACATTTAGATTGGATAGGTTCAGGTGAATCCTCAATCAAAAAAGCTTCTGTTTTCGGTCGTGCCGAATACATCTTCAATAACCGTTATATTATCAACGCTTCAGTTCGTGCCGATGGTTCATCAGTGTTTGGAGCTGACTATCGTTGGGGTATATTTCCTGCGGGGTCTATCGCTTGGCACTTAGGAGAAGAAGAGTTTATGGAATTTGCTAAACCTCTTTTCTCTCGTATCAAATTGCGCACTAGCTATGGACTTAGTGGTAACGATGGTATCCGCTTTGGTTTGTCACAATACCAATACTCTGTACGCGATGTGTATATTGGTAATGATGTGAACTCTAAAGGTATGTATCCTTCTAATCCCTACAATCCAAAACTCCGTTGGGAAACCACTGCACAATGGAATGCCGGTATCGATTTAGTGGTTGGTAGAGTAGAAGCCAGCTTCGATTATTATATCAAACGCACTCACGACTTGTTAAACCCTGACCCTATTCACCCTTCAGGAGGTTTCCCTAACTATGTGAATGACGGTCGCCGTTTTGAGTATACCGCAATGATGGTAAACGATGGTGAGATTGAAAACCGAGGCTTTGAAGTGGCTATCAAATCTACCAATATCAATAAAAACGATTTTGTGTGGACTACAGCATTTAACCTCTCTCATAACCGCAGTGAGGTATTGAAACTCAACAATGGAAAACCACGCTTTCAGTATATACGTCCTCACGGTTCTTATGACGAAAAAGAATATATGATGCTCAAAGAAGGAGAACCTCTCAGTGCTATCTATGGTTATGAGTTCGATGGTATCCTTCAAGAAGGTGAAACTTATGCACCACAGCCTAACTCAGCACCTGGTGACCCTAAGTTTAAAGACCTTAATGGTGATGGTAAAATAGACGAAAAAGACCGTACTGTATTGGGTACTGGTATCCCTAAAACTATCATAGGTCTTAACAATAGTTTTACCTATAAAGGGTTTGACTTCTCTTTCTTCTTTGAAGCCTCATTAGGAGCCAAGATGCTTAACTTAACTCGTATTTATTTGGAAGATAATAACCGCCTTTCAGATTCAGCTGACCGTTGGACAAAAGCGCACGCTTCTAACAGTGTGCCTCGTAATGGTTATCAAAAAACAGCTAAATTGCAATATGGTTCTTATGTGAACTCTCGTTTTGTAGAAGATGCCGATTTCGTAAAATTGCGCAATGTTGAGTTAGGATATACCTTCACAGGCAGTCAATGGAATATGAAAACTCTTAAAACAATGCGTGTGTTTGTAGGAGGCCAAAACTTGCTTACCTTCACTAAATACCAAGGTTTCGACCCCGATATCAGTACCAATGGTAGTAGTGCTATTGCACAAGGTTTGGATTTAAACTCTTATCCTGCTTACAGAACCATTAACTTTGGAGTGAAATTAACTTTTTAACGCAAAAGAATAATGAAAACGAATTATAAACTATATACATTGGTAGGTCTTTTAGGACTCTCGTTTACTGCTTGTGAACTCAAAGAAGATTTAAGTTCGGTTTACAATGCCAATAACGCCTATACTACCGAAGAAAATGCACAAGAAGGTGTAAACGGAATTTACCGTTATCTTCTTGGGGCTACACACACAAGCAACTTCTATATCAACGATATGTCTACTGATGACTGTTTTAAAGATGGTATTGCTTTCGAGATATACAATGAAAACGGTCTCTCTGGCAACGTAGAACTTGCGAGATGCTACAATGGTAACTGGCAAATGATTGGTTGTGCCAATACTGCTATTGACAATATCTCAATGATTCCCGAATCTCGTTTCAAAACCGCCGATAGGAAACCAGAACTCTTAGCCGAAGCCCACTTTTTGCGCGCTTTTGCTTTCTATCAGCTTACCAATGCTTTTTATCGAGTACCTTTGATAACAAATGGTTTCTACGAAGCTGATGCTAACCCTACTTTGGCTACTGTTGAGGAATTAGATGACCAAATAGAACAAGATTTGCTCATTGCTACTAATAACCTTCCCGATGAATGGGGTACTACAACAGAGGGAGCTTCAGGTCGTCCTACCAAAGGCGCGGCTTATGGCTATTTGATGCGTCTTAATATGCGTAAAGCAGGGCGTTTGCGTGAAGAAGGTAAAGATGCTACTGCTGCTTGGCAAGCTGCTTTAATGTATGCAGACCAAGTGATAACCTCAGGTAAATACGCCTTACAAGCTAAAGTGTTTGATGTGTTCGACCCTTCTAAGCCAGAAACCTTAAATAATAACGAGATTATCTTTGCTATACGAGCAAGTGATAAAGTGCCTTCAGGTTCTTCAGATTTAGCTTTGTATTTCACTCCTTGGGAATATGATATGGGCTGGAACAATATCAATATGCCTCTGGAATTGTACTGGAAGTTTGATAGTGACGACCAACGTCTTAAGGAACTTATTGTAACTTCTTTCAAGAACGTGTACGGAAAACCTATAAAGTACATATCTCCTAAACTTAATGAAGTAGGAACGCTTAGGAATGAAAAAAGTAATCCGCAAATAGTAGAGAATGATGCGGTATATACTAAAAAGTACAAATATACCAAACCAGGAACCTATAATTATAATACACCTAATAACCTCATCTTATTGCGTTATGCTGATGTATTGCTTTGCAAGGCTGAAATCCTTAATGAGCTCAATGGACCTACTCAAGAATCAGTGGATTTGATTAATAAAATTCGTGAGAGAGCTTTTGAAAATAGCAACCACAATTATACCTTGGCAAACTTTGCTTCTAAAGAAGATATGCGTAGTAAATTGTGTGATGAACGCTTGTTTGAGCTTAATATGGAGGGAGTCCGTCGTGTAGACCTTATCCGTATGGGATTATGGAAAGACCGCTTAGATGCTTATATGGATCTTGTTAAACAGAAATTGGAAACTAAAGAGGCCAATCTAAATGCCAGAAGAGACCCTAATGTAGTAAAAAATCCTTATGATTTGAGTCCTGAATGGAAAGTGTATCCTAAGTTCAGCAATCCGTTTAAACCTTATGACAAACGTAGGTATTACCCTATACCAGGGGTGTATAGTAACAAATTCCCTGACCTACAAAACAACCGTTCTTTTAGAGAACAATAATTCTTAAATGTAAACTCATATGAAAACCTATACAAAACCAATACTGATGGCTGTTGCGATGCTTAGTATGATAGGCTGCGACAAGAGCGATGTAGATGGGCGTTTTAGCGATAACCCACGCAGTGAGATAGGAACTCCACAAGAAGGCAGTTTGGTTACTGCTAAGCAAGTGAAGTGGAACTTTGATAATACCAATGATTGGCTTAATGCCAGCCAAGGAGAACAGGCTAATATTTCACAAACTTCAGTGGAGAGCAATACACAAGCTGAAGATGGTAAAGTAGTGAAAATATTCACTAAAGCAGGTACCAAAGAGCGTAAAAAGCTCAAAACTAAAAAACAATACGGAGCAGGACTCTACACTTGGCGTGCCTATATCTCTGATTTAGGAACTACTGAACGTGTGAGCATAGGCTCTTGGTTGTGGAATAGCGATAAACACGAATTGGACTTCGAGGTAGGTTCTGGTACGACTAAAGACCGTGATGCCTTAGCAGCTGCTGATGATGAAGTGATTGCTTATATTACCAGCCAGGATAACCCAGCTTTACACCAAAAGGTAAAAATCAAGAAGAATGCGTGGCATACGTTCCAAATTGACCTAAAATTAGCAGGAGGAAAGTATTTTGCTACTTGGCTTATTGATGATGTAAAGTGTGCCGCTCAGCAACTCACTTATGGGCAAGAGCACCCTTTTTATATCTTTTGTAGTACTGAGAACTTGAAGTTTGTAGGCGATAGCTGGCCTTATAAAGATAATTATGGCTTATGGGATTATGTAACCTATACTCCCTACTCATATTCTATGGAACCTACAGAACCTCAAAACCAACTTAACCCACCTGACCCAGAACCAGAACCAGATACAGGAGAAGTAAAGAAATGGACTTTCAACAGCTTCCCCGACGATTGGTTGAAATGGGGTATTGCTAAAGTAGATAGTGGTAAATTGGTGTTAGGAGTAGATAGTGGTAATACTATTGCTAAGGTACAATACAAGTTGGGTATGAAAATGGGCTATGGAAAATATACGTGGTCTGTCCGCTTCCCCGATGTATCAACTATTCCTGCGGGTACTCAATTCCAATCAGGAGCTAATCTTTATTATTATGCAGAAGATGAAAAAGGGAAAGTAACCGAACGCTTCTTTTTAATGATGGCTCGTATAGGCTCAGAAGAGAATCGCACTCGTTTAGGAGCTAAACCCAATCAGTTATTGCTATATATACAAGGAGCTGAACCTGCGGTAGATGAATATGTTGGCTTATTAGATGCTAACAAAGACTACAAACTTACCATCGACCTTAAAAAAGTAAATAACAAGTATACTATTGTTTACTCTATTGATGGTAACGTATTAAAAACTTTAGTTGCAAATTATGGTGAAGATGAATTTAAGTTCTTCTTTATAGCCGAAGCAGCTGCTAATAGACCTTGGATGAAATGGGCTAAACTCGATAAAGCTCTTACAAAACACTTAGAAACGAAGTTTAACTTTATTGAATATACCGCCTATTAGTAGTAATTGATGTTTATCTATAAATGGCAAATTGATTTTTCTGAGGCTGTCTCACCTCCAACAACGAGACAGCCTCTTTTTCTTAAAAAGGAAACTAAGAATAAAGCATACAACTTAATGATTTTAGTATGAAAAAAACATTTATTTTTTCATTGATGACCTTGTTCATCTATGTTGGTTGTAAGATAGATTCTGAGGAAACTAAACGCAACGCAACAACTACATCAAGCGATGGACAATCGCTTAATGCCGCACAACAAGCTCAAAAAGGGGTAATGTTTTGGGAGTTTGATGCTCCTTCTAACGATTGGATAGAAGCCAATCAGAACAGTAAGCCTAATTGCTATAAGATACAACATAGCCCTGGCTGTACAAACGGTGGACTTATTATTCACACAGAGGTGAATACTTTGCAACGCAACAAACTCAAAACTGTAAGACAATATGGAGCGGGAGTATATGAATGGAGATTGTATGTTCCTAAATTGGAAAAAGGAGCCCAAACAAGTGTGAATTGCTTTCTTTACAAAGATGACAGTCACGAATTGGCTATCAAAGTCTATTCAGGAAAGAATGCGGAACGCTCTCAAATGAGACTTACTGATAATCAAGTAATAGCAGAATTGGGTGGTTACGGAATGGCCACTAAAAAGATAGCTATTACCCAACAAGATTGGCATAGGTTTAAGATAGAATTGAAGTTAGTGAATGGTAACTATCACGCTATCCTTACAGTAGATGGAAGAGAAGGAAAGGATAAATTGGAAGGAACACTTGATTATGGTCAAGACAACCTTTTCAATATCTTTTGTAGTGTAGAGAACTTACCAAAAGTAGGTGATAGACCTGCTACCACTCCTACAACAGGTGTATGGGATAATGTTAAGTATACGCCCAATGGTGGAGCTGTAGTTCCTACACCTAAGCCTACACCTAACCCTAAGCCTGATAATCCTGTTGGAACTTACAGATGGCACTTTGGTTCTTATCCTCTTTCAGATTGGATTTTAGCCAACCAAGAACCTAATAAGAATGTAGACCATTGTTCATCAGTTTATAAAGATGGTTGTGACGATGGTAAGGCTTTGAAGATATGGACAAAAGCAGGGACAAAAGAGCGGAAAAAATTAAAGACAAAACAAATGTTTGGTGCAGGGATTTACACTTGGCGTGTTTTCATTCCTACAATGAATATTGGTGAAAGAGTGAGCGTAGGTTCTTGGCTTTATAACGATGACCAACACGAAGTAGATTTTGAGGTTGGTTCAGGGACTATTAAAAAAAGAGAAGAAGCTCACGCAACGAAAAACAATCAGTTGATAGCTTATATTACAAGCCAAAATAATCCAGAACTACATCACGATACTGAGATTGTTACAGTTGATAGGGTAAATAAAGGATCGTGGCATACTTTTCAGATAAGATTGGAAATAAATCAAGCTATTAATGGTCAGAACTATATCATTACTTGGGCTATAGACGGAGTAGACCGTTATAAGTCAAAACTAAACTATGGACAAGAAAAATTATTTCATATATTTTGTAGTGTAGAGAACTTAGACTTTTTAGGAGAACGTCCTACTACAGAAGATGTTGTAGGCTTATGGGATTATGTAACTTATCAACCATATCCTTATTCTTATAAACCTCGCTAATAAAACGAGACTTACATATTGCTTTTATAAATGGCTGGTAAAGGGGTTGTAATTATCTACCTTTATAGAATATTAATAGAATTGCTTTGTTGTTAGTTAAAACGGTATTCATTACAACCCTCACACCAGTTTGTATAGTGAAAAGTGAAAAATTATTAGGATAATGAGCTTTTGAGCTTTTCGGAAGGAAACGGAGATTTTCAAAAGGAGGAATTTAGATAAAAGGTAAAAGATGAGCTGTAAATTGGGTGGGGTTAGCTTATAGAGAGCTTATAGGAAGCTTATACGAATCTTGGACGATTGGTATAGAAAGGGTATGTAAGTAATTGATTAATACTGTAATACAACAAAGCAAAAAACGGCAAAAACGGGGTTTCGAGGCGAAAGAAAGAGGGATAGGCAATAGGTCTTAGGTCATAGGCACTAGGGAGGGAGTATGACGGAAAAGGTGAAGTGTAGCGATGCAATAACGAATAATGAACGAAGAAACAACGAAGGAAAGACGAAGAAACAACGAAGAAACAACGAAGAAACAACGAAGGAAAGGCGAAGAAAGAACGAAGAAAGAACGAAGAAACGGAGAAGGAATAGCGAAGAAACAATAAAGCAAAAGAGAAATTTAAATAAAGCAAAAACGAAAAAATAAAAGCATATGAAACGAGTAAATCTATTTTTAATGGCAATGTGTTGGACAGCTTTTGTAAGCTGTAGCAAACAATCGAGTGATATTCCTGAGGTGACCATTGATAAAACCAAAGTGATGCGATGGGATTTTAAAACGCTTGACGGTTGGTTATTAGGTAATCAGGACGAGGATTACCCACAAGGGAAGGACAAAGAAACTTATGCCAAAGTGGTAAGTGATTCTTATGCCAAAGATGGTTGGGCACTGAAAATATGGACGAAAGCTCATACTGAACAACGCAAAAAACAAAAAACAGTACACCGTTACGGGGCAGGTATTTACACTTGGCGCGCTTACATTCCGCCGATGGAAACAGGAGCTTGGGCAAGTATAGGCTCTTTCTTGTATAACAGTGAGGGGCACGAAATAGATTTTGAAGTAGGCTCGGGTGATGCCAAACGCAGGAAGAAGTTGGGCGCAAAAGAGGGTCAGGTAGTGGTGTTTATGACCAGCCAGAATAATCCTTGGAAGCAAAATGCTGAGGTGCTTATAGACAGCGACCAATGGCATACTTTTCAGATTAAATTAGCTATCAATCCGCAGAACAACCATTATATTGCTACGTGGCTCATCGATGGGGTACAACACCTTCATACGGAGCTCAACTATGGGCAGCAGTATCCTTTCCGTATCTTTTGCAGTGTAGAAAATATAGATTTTATAGGCGACCGTATTCCTACCAGAGACCATTATGCCTTGTGGGATTATGTGACATATGAACCTTTTAGTAATGCTATTGAGCCTGTAAATCCCGATAAAGACTAACGCTTTTTTCTTATTGAAATAACATATAGGAACAAGAAAGATTTAAAATATGAGAAAATCGATTATTATTTTGTTTTTAATCATAGGGGGGGTATTAGTTTCTTGTAAAAAAGACGAACTTTTTATCCCTAAAAAAGAAGACCCTATTCCCCCTAAAAAAGAAGACCCTTTTACCCCTCCGTATCAGAGTAATCTTACCGATTTTGAGGTGTCTTTGAGCAAGACGAATAACCTTCGCGCGGAAGTAACTGCAACTTTCAGCGGAGAAACGTCCTTCCATATAGCTTATTGGGAAGTGAACCACCCGGCACAAGTACAGCAAACCAATACCTATCAGGGCAAAGGGATAGAACGTAAAACGCTATTGTTCCTCAAACCCGATAGGCAATACAGTTGCCAAATCATTACCGAGAAAGGAGATAAGTCGGCAGTGAAAACCTTTAAAACAAAAAGTGTGGAGGCTTTTCTTCCTAATGCAACATTACTGATAGACGACCTAAAAGAAGATATAGGTGGTTATTTTTTTGCAAATGCCCGTATGAATGGTACAAAAGCCATCTATCTGACAGATACAAAAGGAGTAGTAGTATGGTATGAGCAAGTGCCCGAAGAGCCTTTGGTCGTAAATTACGATGCACAGCGTCAGCAGTTTTACATTCTTACCAATCCTGCTTACCCTGTTGGAAGTCCTTATACTTTCAATGCTAAAAGTATTAAAATTATAGACCTCTTTGGGGAGGTAGTATTTCAAAAAGACTTTGCTACTGTTCCTGCACTTAATGGACGGGAAGTGCATCACGAGTGTCGCCCTATGCCAGATGGCAGTATAGGATTAGTAACCTATATTGATAAAACTTTCGACCTCACTGCACAAGGCGGTACAACCACCGATACTGTAAAAGGTGATGGTTTTGTGATTATGAATAGAAGAGGAGAAATCACCCAGCAATGGAGTTGTTTTGATTATGTAGACCCCACTACCGATCCTAATATAAAAATACAAGGGGTAAAAAAAGATTGGCTACACGCCAACTCCTTTAACTACGATAGCGAAGGTAATTACTATATGACGTTTAATCGTTATGGAGAACTTTGGAAAATTGACGGTAAAACAGGGAAGTTACTATATCGCATAGGCGAAAATGGCACCATAAAACCTGAGAAAAAATACTTTACTCACGGAATGCACTGTGCTAACCCGAAAGCACCTAACGAGGTGTTAGTGATTGACAATGCGCGTTCAGATTCCGATACGGGCTCGAGAGCTATTTTGTATAAAGTGAATGAACAAAGCAAAACAGTAACAGTTCCTATGGCAGTAGCACTTCCCAAAGATTTATCCTCATCAAACCGTAGTAATGCACAATTTATAGGTGAGGACTTACTACTAATCACGTTGAGTACCAAAAAACAAATAATCATTACCGACCGCAACGAAACACCCACCATAAAACGTTCTTTTATGTTGCCTTTTACTTTTTATCGAGCACAATATATCCCAACTATTAAATATTAAAAATCAAAACACCACCAATGAAAAAACTTATATTTAGTTTAGTAACACTATGTCTTATGGCTTGTAAAGGCACTGAGCCTGTAATTCATTACGAGGTAATTCCGCTACCACAATCCATTAGTTATACCCATCAGAAACCTTTTGAGCTCGATGCTCAAACCGTGATTACCTATCCACAAGGTGATGCCTTACTACAAAGGAATGCCCAATTTCTTGCCTCTTATCTTAAAGAAATCACAGGGCTTACTCTTACCACTGAGCCCAATGTAAATAGGGGGAAGGTTATTCGTCTTAAAACCGACCTTAAAAAAACTAACCAAGAGGCTTATCAACTTACTGTAGCAAGTGAGCAAATTACTATTGATGGAGCAAGTCCCGCAGGTGTGTTCTACGGCATACAAACCTTGCGCAAGTCGATTGACGTAACAGAACCTAAATCCTTAGCGTTCCCTACGGCTGTGATAGACGATGCGCCTCGCTTTGCCTATCGGGGAATGCATTTTGATGTGAGCAGGCATTTCTTTACAGTAGATTTTATCAAGCAGTACATTGATATACTCGCACTTCATAACCTCAATAAGTTCCATTGGCACCTCACCGATGACCAAGGGTGGCGTATAGAAATCAAAAAATACCCTCGCCTTACTGAGGTAGGTTCAACACGCAAAGAAACGCTTATTGGGCATTTGCTCAAAGATAAACCCCACCAATTTGATGGTAAACCTTATGGCGGGTTCTACACCCAAGAACAGATTAAAGAGATTGTAAAATATGCCCAAGACCGCTATATTACGATTATTCCCGAGGTAGATATCCCTGGACATACCTTAGCTGTGCTCACGGCTTACCCTGAGTTGGGTTGTACAGGCAAGGACTGTGCAGTAGGTACCAAATGGGGCGTTTTCGACGATGTACTTTGTGCCGGCAATGAGGCTTCTTATGAGTTCTTAGAGGGCGTATTCGACGAAATTACCGAACTTTTCCCCTCTAAATATATTCATATAGGAGGTGATGAGTGTCCTAAAACACGTTGGAAAGAGTGCCCTAAATGTCAGGCTAAAATTAAAGCATTGGGTTTAAAAGGCGACGCTGAACACACTGCCGAACAGAAACTACAAGGCTATGTGGTATCGCGCGTAGAGCAGTTTCTCAAGAAGAAAGGTAGAGAGGTAATAGGCTGGGACGAGATTTTGGAGGGAGATAACATTTCACAAGACGCGATTGTAATGTCGTGGCGAGGTACCGAAGGAGGTATAGCCGCAGCACAACGCCACAACCGCGCTATTATGACCCCGCATTACAGTTTGTATTTCGACTATAATCAAGGCGAAGACCCTAGTAAAGAACCACTGTCCATAGGTGAATACCTCCCCGTGAAAAAGGTGTACGACTATGAGCCTATCGACCCTAAACTCACTCCCGAACAAGGTAAATATATCTTAGGAGCACAAGCTAATTTGTGGACAGAGTACATCGCGAGTCCTGCACACGCCCAGTATATGCTCTTGCCTCGCTTGGCTGCCTTAGCTGAGGTACAATGGACAGCCCCAGAGAAAAAGAACTATGCCGACTTTTTGAAGCGTTTAGGCAACTTACTCAATTACTACCAAAAAGAGGGATATCATTATGCCAAACACGTGTTGGGTGTTACACCTGTCATTCAGCCCGCTCCTAAGAAAGATGGCATTCAGGTAGAACTCCTCACCGTAGGCGATGGCAAGGTGTACTACACCACCGATGGCACTACTCCTGATGCTACCAAAACGCTTTATACCCAGCCTATCAAACTCAGCAACGAGGTGCTGTTAAAAGCAGTAGCTGTGCATAAAGATACTATAAGCGGAGTGTTTAGCTACCAGTCGTTATTTAATAAGGCTACTTACAAGCCTATACAATTACTCACTGAAACTAATCCTAAATACACTTTTGGAGGGGCTACTGCCTTAGTAGATGCCCAAATAGGTGAAGATTCTTATATCGATGGACATTGGGTGGGCTTTCCTGGTCGAGTGGGAGTAGAAGCAGTAATCGATTTAGGTAAAGAAGAAGAAATTAGCAATCTCAAAACAGGTTCTTTGTCCGATACGCCTAACTGGATATTCCCAGCCTCAGAAGTTGCTATTTACAGCTCTGCTGATGGAAAAAACTTTCAGCTCATCACTCAGCAACCTTTGAAGATAGCCCAGAAGACCGACCCTATTAAGCGCGTGCCTATCAGTTTGAACTTTGCTAAAACTAAAACTCGCTATGTGAAAGTAGTGCTCAAAGGTACTGTAATCCCTGAATGGCACGAGGGTAAAGGCACGCCAGCCTTACTATTTGTAGATGAAATCCAACTGATGTAAAAATATATATTTTTCATATGTAATATTGCTTTTATTTAAAATTTGTGTACTTTTGCACATCGTAAAGACGCGACTACAAAACGCGTCTTTACTTTTTAGTATGCAAAAACCTTTAATATTAGTAACAAACGACGACGGTATTACCGCTCCGGGTATCCGTTATCTGATAGACATAATGAAAGAATTAGGAGAAGTAGTGGTAGTAGCTCCTGATTCGCCACAGAGCGGTAAAGGGCACGCCGTTACCCTCGATACTACTATGTACTGCGACCCTGTGCCCTCACATAACGGAGCTACTCGCGAATACGCTTGTAGTGGTACACCTGCCGACTGTGTGAAAATAGCCAAACACGAAGTGCTGAACGGTCGTTTGCCCGATCTCTGTGTGAGTGGTATCAATCACGGTTCCAATGCTTCTATCAACGTGATATATTCAGGAACGATGAGTGCAGCTATCGAGGCGGGTACTGAGGGCATTCCTGCTATTGGTTTTTCATTATTAGACTCCAGTTGGAATGCCGACTTTTCGCAAGCGCGCTCTTATATCAAAAGTATTGCTGAAAAAGTACTCGCTAATGGTTTGCCCAAAGGGACAGTACTGAATGTGAATATACCTAATATCAAGAAGGAAGAAATAAAAGGCGTAAAAGTATGCCGTCAAGCACGTTCGCGCTGGATAGAAAGTTTTGACAAACGTGTGAACCCGCAAGGGAGAGTGTACTACTGGATGACAGGTACTTTTGTGAATGAAGACCAAGGTACTGATACTGACCAATGGGCTCTCGAAAACGGCTACATTTCAGTAGTGCCTATTCAATTTGACCTTACGGCTCACCAAAATATTCAAGAGTTAAAGCAATGGGATTTTTAAATATAAATCAAAAACGCAAAGACCAAATCATTGGTTTTATAGCAGGTATTGTCGTAAATGTAATAGGGGTGATAGCCTATGTGCTTATTTTCTCTAAATTTAGTATTGCTACTACCTTGCAAGATGCCTATTACAAGAGATATTTAGGTAAACTCATACTCTTAGGAGCCCTGTTAGACCTTGCTATCTTCTTCTTTTTTATCAATCGTTATGAAAACGAACGCGCACGTGGTGTACTTATCGCTTCGTGCGTATTAGCCTTTATAATTCTGCTATTACAATTCACTTAAAATTAAATACAATGAGAATCAGAGAATATGTAGTTTTCTTATACCGTATCTTCTTGGTATACTTATTTTATGCCATTGCACGTGGTTTGTTTATCTATATGAATCGCGGACTGATGGGTGATTATAACACATCCGACCTTTTCTATTATGGATTGGCGTTTGATAACTGTGCTATAATGTACACTAATTTGCTGTTCATACTGCTCAGTTTACTACCTTTGTGGGTAAATACCCATAAGAAGTTTCAGAAAGCAGTTTTTTGGTCGTACTTTATACCTAATACGATTGCTTATGCCACCAATTTTATTGATATGGCATACTACCCTTTTAGCAAGTCTCGCCTTACTTCGGCATCGTTTGCAGTTATAGAACACGAAAACAACAAAATGAAAATATTCAGTAGCTTTTTAGGAGGCTATTGGTATATGTTCGTAGGCTTCTTTTTACTGATAGCTCTTTGGGTTTTTCTTTATAAACGCGTGAAAAACGTCGAAGTGCCTATTGCTCAAAAGAAATCTTATTTTGGTTGGTCTGCTGTATTTTTCTTAGGCTTCGGTACTCTGATAATGATGGCTATACGAGGCGGTGGTTTTACTTCGGATACACGCCCTATCAATATGCTCGATGCTAGCCGACACGTAAATACAGCTCCTCAGGCTGATGCGATACTAAACACGCCTTTTTGTCTCATTCGCAGTATGGGTAAGAACAAAGGATTTAAAGAATATCACTTTGTAGATGAAGCCTACATCAATGAGAGTTTAAAACCTATTAAGCAGTACAACCGCGAAGTAGCTACCAAGCCCAATGTTGTCCTCTTTATTTTAGAAAGTTTCGGTAAAGAGTATTGGGGCTGTATGAATACTAAAACCCATATTCCTAACTTTAAGTCGTATACTCCCTTTTTAGACTCGTTAGCACAACATTCACTTGTGCTCGACAATGCTTATTGCACAGGACGTCAGTCTATACACGGAATGTCGTCAATGTTGGCAGGAATTCCCTCTTTTCAAGTCGCTTACACCTCATCACCTTATGTGAAGCAACCCACACAGTCTTTGGTGTCTATTGCCAAAGAAATGGGCTACGATACCTCTTTCTTCCATTCAGCACCCAATGGTTCTATGGGATTCTTAGGTTTTTCTAATATCTTAGGCTTCGACCATTATTATGGTAAAAATGAGTACAATAACGATGCTGATGACGATGGACACTGGGGAATTTGGGACGAACCTTTTTTCCAATATATGTGCAGGACTTATTCTCAAAAGAAACAACCTTTCTTAGGCACTATTTTCACACTCTCCTCCCACCACCCTTTTCAAATTCCTAAGCAATATGAGGGCAAATTCCCTAAAGGCAACTTAGAAATTCACCAATGTATTGGCTATACCGATTACGCTCTCAAACAATTCTTTGAGTGTGCTAAAAAACAACCTTGGTATAACAATACTATCTTTGCTTTTGTCAATGACCACCCTAACCAAATCTATTACGACCTTTACAAAGAGCCTATTACAGGCAAAGGAGCAGCAATTATGTTCTACAGCCCTAACCCTAATTTAGTGCCAAAGGGGGTAAATTCAGATATTACTCAGCAAATAGATATTTATCCTTCGTTAGTAGACCTAATGGGTTACCATAAGCCTTTCCGCTCTTGGGGGCGCAGTGTGTTTGCCAATCTTCCTGATGAAACGCCTCGCGCTTTTATCTCCGATGCGCTTATGTACCAAATGATGCAAGGTAATTACATCTATATCATCGACGAAACAGGCAAGGTAAACGGAGTGTACAAGAAAGAAGACGGTGCTCTCAAAAACAATCTCTTGGGCAAAGAAGACAATGCCGAAATACAAAAAGGTATTAAAGATTTAAAAGCCTTTATGCAAGACTATATGGATAGAATTATCAACCATAAATTGAATAATTAGCAAATTAGTCAATTAGCAAATGAGAAAGCGCGATGTTTAGAATAATAAACATCGCGCTTTTTTACCTTTTACCTTTTATCTTTTACCTTTTACCTATTCAAGAGTAAGGAGGTATTTCTCTGCGTCCAACGCTGCCATACAGCCCGAGCCTGCTGCCGTAATAGCTTGGCGGTAGCGTGTGTCGGCAGCATCACCGGCTACAAACACCCCTGCTACATTGGTGAGCGAAGTGCCCGCTACATTTTTAATATAGCCCACCTCATCAGTGTCGATATAAGGTTTAAACACATCAGTATTAGGTTTGTGACCGATAGCTACAAAGAAACCTGTGATAGCTATTTCGCTTATCTCCCCTGTCTTGTTGTTGCGCACTTTAATGCCGGTAACTACTTGTCCGTCACCTAATATCTCTTCAGTTTCAGTATTGAAAAGCACTTCTATTTTTGGCGAATTGAGCACGCGTTCCTTCATAATTTGTGAAGCGCGGAACTCATCGCGACGCACGAGCATTGTTACTTTCGAGCAGAGGTTCGCTAAGTAAAGCGCTTCCTCACAAGCCGAGTCGCCTGCCCCTACAATAGCCACGTGTTGATTGCGGTAGAAAAAACCGTCGCACACAGCACAAGCCGATACGCCTCCTCCTGTTTGCAAATAGTGCTGTTCGGAGGGTAAACCTAAGTATTTAGCCGAAGCACCCGTAGCGATAATCACAGCATCAGCGTGGAGCTCTTGGTCATCTACCCATACTTTGTGGGGGTGAGCCGAAAAATCTACCTTAGTCACCCAGCCGTTGCGAATATCAGCCCCAAAGCGTTTAGCTTGTTGCTCTAACTGCATCATCATTTCGCTACCCATTACTCCCTCAGGATATCCCGGAAAATTCTCTACTTCGTTAGTAGTAGTGAGCTGTCCACCAGGTTGTTCTCCTTGGTAAAGCACAGGGCTTAGGTTCGCGCGCGAAGCGTAAATAGCGGCAGTATAGCCCGCAGGACCTGAGCCTATAATTAGGCATTTTATCTTTTCAATGTTTGCCATAGCAATTTTTTCTTTCTTTTAATTAGGGTGCAAAACTACAAAAATAATACCAATCTACAAACCTGCCAATTTGTCAATCAGAGCAAACGCACGAAGTTGAAAGTTAATATCAGTTCGATAAATAATTCTGATGATGAGTCTTTTTTGCGGTATATACACTTTGCCAAAGTTTCAAAATTTGGCAAAGTTGAATCTTGAATTGTTATTTCACAAGGCGTAGTCTTGATGCTATTTTAATTTTGAAATCAGTTTTGTTTAATTTCTGAAACACAATCTCTCGCATACCCCACTCCGAGTATTCGTCGGCTATTTTACATCGAGCTCACGTTACTTATTTTTATGTCCTACAAGTCTAACCAGTAGAACCAGTGATATGAGCAGATAGTAGCACTATAAGTCCAATCAGTATTCAGTTAGTATTCCATTAATCTTCGGTTAGTCTTCATTGTAGAGCCACTGTAGAGCCACTGTAGAGCCACTGTAGAGCCACTGTAGAGCCACTGTAGAGCCACTGTAGAGCCACTGTAGAGTTACTGTAGAGCCACTGTAGAGCCACTATAAGACCACTGTAGTTTCGTTTAAGATTTATTAAAAATCCGTCAGATGTCTCACAGAGCAACCACAAGGTACTTCTCGCTCCCTCCTCACAAGCACCTTTCATCTACCCACTTTTCACAAATCACCCCCGATAACTTATAATTCTTTATAAAAATAAATATACTTATATCGTGTTAATAATCAATGATATATAAAGAATTTTAACAGCTAATTAAAAAATCCAAAATAAAAAAATAGGAAATAATAAATGTTATTTCATATAAAACACGTATATTTGCGCCTTGCATAGAATAGCGTATGTACAGATTTATACACATTACATTGATACTATTGGCGATGCATATGGCATCGGCACAGCAACACGAAATCGGTGTTTTCTTAGGTGGAAGCAACCCCATTTCAGATGTTGGTAGAACCTATTATTTATATCCTAACAAAATCGCTTTTGGTGGGATATATAAATGGAATTTCCACGAACGTATGGCAGTTCGTGTGCAGGTTACTAAGTCCGAACTTAGAGCTAACGACGTCCAGTCCGATATCCCTGGTAAACGCAATCGAGGGTTCGCTTATTCAAGTGATATTACCGATTTGGCAGTAGGCACCGAGTTCAATTTCTTTAGCTACAGAATCGGCAATTTGCTCGATATGCCTATGACCCCCTATGTGTTCGTAGGTATAGCTGGGCTTTGGCACGACGATTTGTACTTCGACCCCTCCTCTCCCAAACCCGTTGAAGCTACCGATACTACACGTCGCGACTTCGATGTGGCTGTGCCCGTAGCTTTCGGTTTTAAAGCTAAAATCACTCGAAGGCTTGTTTTAGGAGGTGAAGTAGCTTTCCGTTTTGCCCTTACTAACAACGTCGATGGTAGTGCGCCCGAAAGAAAATCCTTTACATTCGGTAACATAGGAAGAAGTTACGACTGGTATGCCTTCTCAGGTCTTACCCTTACCTACACCTTCGGCGAATGGCCTTGCTATTGTAGATAATTTCACTTAAAACCAATGGAGATTACGAACTATCCAAAGCATCTGGCTATTATAATGGACGGTAATGGGCGCTGGGCAAAAAAACAAGGTTTGCTCAGAGCCTATGGTCACGAAAAAGGAGTGCAAACTGTGCGACAAGTAGTGGAATATTGTGTGGAACACGGTATTCCATACCTCACCCTTTTTGCCTTTTCTACCGAAAATTGGAAACGACCCGCCTTAGAAGTAAAAGCCCTAATGGAGCTATTGGTAAAGTTCCTAAAAAAGGAAGTTGATAATTTGCACAAGAATAATGTAAGACTCAAAACCATTGGCAATTTAGACCGTTTCCCTCCTAAACCACGCGAAGCCCTACTTGCTTCTATCGATAAACTCAAAAACAATACAGGGCTTACCCTTACCTTAGCCCTCAACTATGGAGCACGTGAAGAAATCCTAACTGCTATAAAAGAAATTGCAGCAAAAGTAAAAGAAGGCACACTTATTGCTAATACAATTACCGAAACAACACTACAAAAACACCTATACACCTACGACTTACCCGATGTAGACTTACTTATCCGCACCAGCGGTGAGGAGCGCATCAGCAATTTTTTATTATGGCAAATAGCCTATGCCGAACTCTATTTTACTGAAGTATTATGGCCTGATTTCACAAAAAAACACTTAGAAGAAGCCTTATCAAACTATCAAAATAGAGAAAGACGATTTGGAAAAACAAGCGAACAACTTACGTAAAACTATGCTGAAAAAATTTTTATTGCTTGCTTTCTTGGCTTTTGTAAGCCTTGTAAGTGCACAAGAAGAAGATAGAATATCATTAGGAAAAGGAAGAAAATATACAATTGGTGGCATTGAAGTTACTGGCGCAAAACGTTATAACGAACAAACTATCCTCACTACTTCGGGTTTGAAAGTAGGTGATGTAATCGAAATCCCCAGTGAAAAATTCAGCTCCATCATTCATAAGCTATGGGGCTATAAGTTGTTTAGCGATATTAATATTTATATCAAGCGCGTAGAAGGTGATACCGTATTCTTAGAGTTAGCTATCAAAGAAACACCTTCATTAGTCGATGTAAAAGTAACAGGTATCGGACAGAAAAAAGCAGAAACCCTCCTTAAAGATGCCGAAATTAAAAAAGGAGTAAAGGTAAACGAAAGCCTTATTGCTAATACTAAAAACTATATCACTAATAAATATCGAAAAGATGGTTATCTCAACACCAAAGTAACTATCGATACCAAAATAGATACTACCGATGCCAATGGTGTAGATATGCTCATTCACATCGATAGAGGTAATAAGGTAAAAATTGATAAAATTACTTTTGAAGGCAATCAGCAATTTACCTCAGCCAAGTTGCGCAAGAAGCTCAAAAAGACAAAACAAGTGCGTTTCGGTCGTTTCTGGAAACGCTCCAAATATGTTAAGAAAGACTACGACGAAGATTTAACAAACCTCGTAGATTTCTATAAAGAAAAAGGCTATCGCGATGCTCGTGTGGTAAACGATACGCTTATTAAAAATAAAGACGGTAATGTAAGTCTTAATATAGCAGTAGAAGAAGGGAAGCGTTATTATTTCGGTGATATCCGCTTCTTAGGAAACTCAGTCTATAACGACCGTGTGCTCAATCAAGTATTGGGTATCAAAAAAGGCGATGTATATAACGGAGTATTGCTCAAAAAACGCATTCAAGACAATACCAAACCCGATGCCGAAGATATAACCAATTTATATCAAAATAGTGGTTATCTCTTCTCGCAAATACACCCTGTAGAAACCTCAGTAGTAAATGATACTATCAATTTCGAAATACGCGTGGTAGAAGGGAAGCCTGCTTATTTTAATAAAATATCAGTAACAGGTAACGAAAAGACTAACGACTATGTAATTTATCGCGAGTTGCGCACACGTCCTGGTTATCTATATAGCAAAGATGCCGTAGTGCGTACCGTTCGTGAGTTAGGACAGTTGCAACTATTCGATGCTCAAAACATCAATCCAGAGTTTAAAAATGCCGACCCTAATGCAGGAACCGTAGATATAGAATATAAACTCACCGAAACAGGTTCAAGCCAAGTGCAGTTGCAAGGAGGGTACGGTGGAGGCTCATTCATAGGTACACTTGCCCTTTCATTCAATAACTTTTCTATTCGCAACTTGTTCAACCCCAAAGCCTATCGCCCAGTGCCTATGGGCGACGGTCAAGCACTATCACTCAGTTTCCAAATAAGTAGATACTACCGCACTTATGGGTTTTCATTCACCGAGCCTTGGATGGGAGGTAAACAGCCTGTGCAGTTCTCAGTGTCATTCAGTAGAACCGAACAGTTCGGGTATAGTTACAGGAGCTATGATGTAGATAAGAGTAAGCGTGTGTATATCACGGGAATAAGCGTAGGTTTAGCCAAACGTTTAAGAGTCCCCGATGATTATTTCCAAATCGCTCATACTTTAAGCTATCAGCATTATGATTTGAAGAATTATCCTAATTTAGGACTCTTTACTTTTAAAAACGGTAACTCTAATTCATTAGCTTATACTATTTCGCTATCGCGTAATTCAAGTGGGCCTAACCCTATCTATCCAATGTCAGGAAGTAGCTTTACCATTAGTGCGAAGCTTACCCCTCCTTACTCATTGTTCAATAAGGTAGATTATGGTAAACTACTTGAAGAACGAGAAACAGCTTCTACCAATAAAGATTCTGATAGAATAGCACAAATAGACCAAGAGCGTTTCCACTGGTTAGAGTTTTATAAGCTCAAGTTTACCTCAGCTTGGTATACCAATATTTACAGTAAATTTGTATTAAAGTTTGGTGCTGATTTTGGTTATTTGGGAGCTTATAACAGCAAACGCGGTATAGTACCTTTTGAACGTTTCTTTATGGGAGGCGATGGCTTAGGCTATTACTCGATGGACGGACGTGAAAACATACAAATGCGCGGGTATGAAAACTATGCCCTTTCCGCCGATGATGGCGAGACTGTGTTTAATAAGTTCTCTCTGGAATTGCGTTATCCTATTACTCTTAAACCAATGGCTTCTATCTATGGCTTAGTATTTGCCGAAGGAGGTAATGTACACAATGGATTAGAGAACTTTAATCCTTTCCAGATTAAGCGTTCAGCAGGTTTAGGATTGCGACTCTTTATGCCACAGTTCGGTATGCTGGGTATTGACTTTGGGTATGGTTTCGATAACCCTGCCAATAGCAATAACCGCAGTGGCTGGCAAACACACTTTATTTTTGGACAACAATTCTAATTTTTGGCACGATATTTTCTTTTACGAAAAGAGAAGGCTAAAAAGTAGTATATACATTTGATAAATGTTATGAACAAACTACAAGCGTTATTTATAGTACTATTGTGTAGTGCCTGTTTTACTTATGCACAAAAGCCATCTCGTATTGGCTATGTGGATATGGATTACATATTATCACACCTCGAAGATTATAAAGTAGCAAGCCAGCAGTTTGCCTTACAAGTAGAGCAATGGGAGGCTGAAATAGCCAAACGCCAAGAAAAGATAAAGGCTGAAAAAGATAAGTTAGAAGCTGAGAAAGCTTTACTTACTCCCGAGCTTATCAAAGATAAAGAAGAAGAAATAGCTCTGTTAGAATACAACTTGAATGCCTATAAACAGCAGAAGTTTGATGCTAAGGAAGGAGAGTATATCACCCAAAAGTTTATGCTTGCTAAGCCTATCCAAGACCAAGTGTTCAATATAGTGCAAGAGATAGGAAAGATGCGCAAATACGACTTTATTTTTGAAAAGAGTGACGCCACTATGTTATTCTCTAATGAGCAACATAACTTGAGTAAAGTAGTGCTTCGTGCCTTGAAGAAGAAAGACAATGCCGAAGATAGGAACAAAGATATGGCTCAGCTCTTAAAAGAAAGCTATGATTTTGAGTTTGTAGAAGAACGCGTTAAGAAACGTAAAGAAGCTGAAAAAGCACGTGAGCAACGCCGAGTACAATACGAACAAGAACGTTTGCGCAAAACTGAAGAAATGAAGCAACAGCGCGAACAGCTCAAAGCGAAACGCGAGAAAGAGCAAGCCGAGCGCCAGCAGAAGTTCCAACAAGAACGAGACGCCCTTAAAGCGCAACGCGAAAAAGAACAAGCTGAACGTGTACAGAAGTTCCAACAAGAGCGCGATGCTCTTAAAGCACAACGCGAGAAAGAGCAAGCTGAGCTTCAGCAGAAGTTCCAACAACAGCGCGATTCTATAAAGGTGCAACGGGACAAAGAGCAAGCCGAACGCCAACAGAAGTTACAAGAACAGAAAGAACAGCGTGAGAAGGAAATAGCTGAACGCCAAAAGAAACTTGAAGAACAAAGGGTGCAACGTGAAAAAGAACAAGCCGAGCGCCTTAAAAAACAACAAGAGGCGAGAACACAAACGCCAACAACAAATCAGTAAAAATTTTTAAATAACTAATATTACAAACAGATGATGAGAAACATTAGAACGTTGATGATTGCATTGGCTCTATTCTTAGGAGCTACTACAATGCTTACTGCACAAGTGAAAATCGCTCATATTGATGTGCAAAAACTTTTAGAAGAAATGCCTGAAAGAAAATCAATAGAGTCACAATTAAAGAAAATGGAGCAAGGATATATGAACGATATTCAAGCAGCTATTAAAGAATTGCAAGCTAAGGCTCAAAAGTATCAGAATGAAGCTGCTGCTCTTACAGAGGCACAACTTAAAGCTCGTGAAGCAGAATTCCTCAAAAAATCAGAGGAAATTAAAACTATGGAAGAAAATATCCGTAAAACACAACAAACTGCTGCTGAGAATTTACAGAAAAAGCAACAAGAATTGGTAGAGCCATTGCTTAAAAAGGTAAAAAGCTCTATTGAGAAAATTGCTAAGCAAAGAGGACTTCAGTACGTATTGGATTCAAGTGCAGGCTCAAGCGTGATTGTAGCTACAGGAGATGACCTTTACAGTACAGTTAAAAAGGACTTAGGATTTTAGTTCGTAGGTTTTTAAAATTAATAGATATTTTTTCTTATGAAAAGTGTTCGCTAAGTGAACACTTTTTTTTATTTTTGCAACTGAAAAGAACCTTATTTTAAAATGACTCACTCAACATCACGTACAGCACCTATTGGTTTGTTTGACTCTGGAGTAGGGGGGACTACTATCTGGAAAGAAGTAAACGCACTAATGCCTAATGAGAATACCCTGTTTATAGCAGATAATAAAAATGCTCCTTATGGTGAGAAGGCTAAGGAGGAAATCATTGCATTATGCGATGCTAATACGCGTTTTCTGTTAGAAAATAATGCAAAAATTATAGTAGTAGCGTGCAATACGGGTACTACCAATGCTATATCGTATTTGAGGAATAAATATAAAGAAGTACCTTTTATAGGAATAGAACCTGCCATAAAGCCTGCGAGTTTGCAGAGTGTTACTAAGAAAATAGGGGTATTAGCAACCCGCAGTACACTTGCCAGCGACCTTTTTGCTAAAACCAGTGAGCACCTTAAACAGGAAGAGCAAGTGGAAATTATAGAGCAAGTAGGGGAGGGGCTAGTAGACCTTATAGAAGCGGGACATATAAAAAGTCCTGAAATGACGCTATTATTACGCAAATACCTCTTACCTATGGTTGCCGAAGGGATTGATTATTTGGTGTTAGGTTGCACTCATTACCCTTATTTGTTGCCACAAATACAAGAGCTCATTCCTCCACACATAAAGGTAATAGATTCGGGGTATGCGGTAGCCAAACAAACGCGCAATATACTTTCTCAACATCATTTGCTGAATGATGATGCTACTGCAGAGGCACAACACCTTTGGCTTGCTAATGGCAAGGTAGAAGTATTGCAACAGTTTGCGCCCAAGAATGTCGAACACTTGAAAATTTCTACTTTCTGATATTTATTCTTAAAAACTATTTCTTGGGAATCCTGATATAATACGCTTTGCCATCTATATTATCTAGCCTTTTATCGCGTAGCCAAGGATTGTATAGTTTTAGGTCTTTATAAGTAATGTTCTGACTCTTGGCGAATTGGGTGAGATTTTCGATGGTAGAATCTACCATTACATTGTAAGTGGGCAGTTCGTTATACAAATGTTTCTTCTCGAAGATGAAGCCGTACTTCTTAGGGTGCTTCATTATCTCTTTTAGAGCTAAAATACGAAAAACATAGCGTGAAGTTTCGGAGCTTAGCCATAAATCATAATAATTATTAGTTTCTTGAAAAGAAGTTTGCTTATTCATTCCTGAGATACCGGCATTATAAGCAGCGGCAGCCATCGTCCACGAACCTGTACTGCGCTTGGCTTTGTTTAAATAATCGCAGGCAGCTTGGGTAGCTTTTTCTATGTGATAACGCTCATCTACTTGGTCGGTTACTTCTAAGCCGTATTCTTGAGCGGCGGGTTTCATAAGTTGCCAAAAGCCACTTGCACCGGAGGGTGATACCGCATTGGTGAGTCCGCTTTCTATGATGGCTAAATATTTGAAATCATCGGGGATATTATTGCGTTTGAGGATAGGTTCGATGATAGGGAAATACTTATTAGCACGCTTGAGCACCAACAAAGTATTGGATTGCCAATAGGTATTTACGATAAGCTCTCGGTCTAAACGCTCGTGTACATCGGGGTCTTCCAAAGGTACTCTTTCACCAGCAAAGTCTAATTTTTCGGGTAAATCGATGGCAAAAACTCTGTAATCATTAGAGAAATCGCTTTTATGATGAGTTTCTTGAGCTGAAAGAGGGTTCTGGGCTGCTTCGGCTTCTGCTTGTTCGTAGATATTGTTTTCTTCTTTTTTAACTGACATTGCATTGACCAAAAAACCAGAGAGCAAAACTACTCCTCCACCTATAAGCAAATATTGTATCGTTCTTTTCATCATTTTTTTCTTTTGTATAGATTGGGGCAAAGATAGTAAATAATTCTTTAATACCAAATAGTGTTAGAAATGAGAAAATGAGGAAATTAGCAAATGAGAAAATTAGCAAATGAGAAAATTAGCAAATGAGGAAATTAGCAAATGAGGAAATTAGCAAATGAGGAAATTAGCAAATGAGGAAATTAGCAAATGAGGAAATGAGGTGCGAGCTTGAGTTAGAGGAATGAGGCTGTGCCTCAGAAATTAAACAAATTTTAAACAAAATCAAGTCTACGTTTTGTGAAATGGGGAGAGAGATTTGTCGGAGTTTTTGAAGAATCTTAAAGAGGTTCTGAACTTTCGGAAGATATCGGAGAGATTCGGAAGAAGGTTAAGAGGGGTTTTGATGAAAAAAGGCTATTAGATGGGTGGGGTTAGCTTATAGAGAGCTTATAGGAAGCTTATACGAATCTTGGACGATTGGTATAGAAAGGGTATGTAAATAGTTGGTTCATAACATCATACAACAGCACTAAAAATGTTAAAAACGAGGTTTCGAGGCGAAAGAAAGAGGAAGAGGTGATAGGCCTTAGGCCATAGGCACTAGGGGAAACATCCCCCTAACCCCCTTCAAAGGGGGAATGTAGCGACGGAAAAAGGGGAAGAGATAATTAGGAAATTAGCAAATTAGAAAATTAGTAAATGGGGAAGTGTAATAGAAACCTCCTCTTTTACACATACCCAGCTGTCGCTGGCTACCTCCAAAGGAGGAATGTAGTGACGGAAAGAGGGAAAGAGAAATTAGAGAATTAGCAAATTTGAAAATGAGAAAATGGGGTGGTGTGGATTCTTAGGGCATAGGTAATAGGGGAAAGTATGACGGAAAAGGGAGAATGTAGCGAGCGAAAAATAAAGATAAGGCGAAGGTAAGATATATAAACCTCCTTGTTAAAGTAAAACAATAAAATAAGTTAATTCTTTTTGTGAAGTGTGTTTTTTATTTTACATTTGCACCATTATTCGCCATAAACAATATTTTAATGAAAAGTTTTATTTTCTTTCTTGCTCTTTTTTGTGAGCTTACCCTTTCTGCTCAAGCACAATACACTGTAAAAGGCTTCGTCCATAACGCTTCGCTTGAGGGAATTCCCAAAGTAGCTATTAAAGTATTAGATGCTGATACGAACCTTATTGTAAGCGAACCTCTTACGGGAGCTAACGGACTCTTTAGCTTTACTTCTCCTCCTCGTAAGTTGCGCATTTATATTGAAAGTACGGGTGATTATTTGTCGTATACGGGAGAGCCTTTTCTGTTAGACAAGAATATTGATATGCTTGCTATTGCACTTAGCACTGCGGTAGATTTGGAAGAAGTAGTACTTACAGCTACTCAGAAGAAAGCTGCTGTGTATATGGAGCAAGGCAAGATAGTGTTTTCACCTAAAAACAGCCTAACACACTCTTCGGGTACGGCACTTGATGCACTGAAAAGTACGCCCAATGTGGTGGTAGACAACCAAAATCACCTGAGCATTGGCGGAAAAAGCAATGTGTTGGTGCTCATCAATGGGAAACCTACTTATATGCAGCCCGACGATTTGGCGAACTACCTGAAATCTATTCCAATGGCGCAAATCAAGAAAACGGAATTATTACTTAATCCGCCAGCCGAATATGAGGCACAGGGAGGAGCAGGAGCGGTGAATATAGTATTAGACAAAAAGACGGTGGAAGGCACGTTCTTCTCTTTAAATAACGGGGTGTCGTATTGGTGGAATCTGCGACAGAACACAGAACTCCAATTGCAACACAGCGTGAAGAAGGGTATTTTGCGTTTGGGTTATAATCATCAGTTGGGGCATTACGCAATGGATTACGGCAGTGAGCGCCTACAAAATGGCTTGCGCTACGAAAGTCCTACCGATGATACCGAAAAGCGCAAAACGATTGCAGGGCATATTGGCTATGACTATTTGCCCGATGAACAACATACCTTAGGGGTGCAACTCTCTGCCAACACGTTATTTGGCAAAGGAACTACCAGCACGACTACCCGCTTTTTCAATGCTGCTAATGTATTGGAAAAGACGCTATCGGGCTATAACGATTACTTTATGCAAAAAGCCAATCGATACAGTGCCAATGCTTACTACACGTTTACTCCTTCGGATAACGAACGCTATCAGTTGGACATAGATTACGCTTTCTTTGATGGGGGCTCGGGCAATTGGCAACCCAACACTTACCGTTCGCCTGAGGGTACTATACTTTCTCACGAGATGTACCTCTCCGAAAACGACCGTAAGATACATATCTTCGCTACTTCTTTTCGTTCGGAGCTACCGTTATGGGGAGGCAGTCTTACAGCAGGTGCTAAATATTCACAAGTATTTTCGGATAATAGTTTTCATTTCTTCAAGCACTTGCCTACCCACAATATCATAGATGTAAACCGCTCCAATGCTTTCGACTTCAAAGAGCGTATTTTTGCCGTATATGCCCAGTATCACTACCCTATTACCGAACGCTTGAATGCTGAGGTGGGTGTGCGCAACGAGACCACTTTTTCTAAGGGAGTGCTATTGCCTGTTGCGGGCAGTGCAAATAGCCAACAAGAACACAAAAAGCACTATACCAATTTCTTTCCTACCCTGAGTTTGCAATACCAATGCAACGATGACCTACAACTATTTGCAGGTTATAGCACACGTATCAACCGACCTGAATACCAGAATCTCAATCCGTTTGAATACCTCTTAGACGAATTATCGTATTGGAAAGGGAATCCGTTTTTAGCCCCTGAGAAGATACAAAAACTCACTCTTTCGGCTTCGTATAAAAAGACATCTTTTACAATGGCTTACAGCTATTCTACTGATTTTTTTAGCAGTATTAGTGAACCTTTTCAGCAAAATAAGATTATTTCTATCCCTCAGAACATAGGTAGCCAGCACCATTTACTTTTTTCTCTTTATCAAGAACTCAACTGGGGCAAAGGCTGTCAGACGACTATTACCCCTAACCTCAGTTATATAGAGAACAAAGGCACTGTGTTAGAAGGCACTGAGTTACACCTCAATCGTTGGCAGTACAGCCTAACGATGCAAAATTACTTTCGCTTGCCTTGGCAACTGAAAGGCGAACTCACGGCAGTTTACAATTCGCGCAGATTAGCAGGCATCAACGAGATAGCTAAATCGTCAGGAGGTATAGACCTCGGTTTGCAACGCCTTTTCTTAAATAATCGTCTTACGGCTACCTTTAGTTTTACCGATATTTTCCACACCCAGCGTTGGGACAGCGAGAGCCATTTGCCTAACTTAGACCTTTATGCTTACGGCAATAGCGAAAGCCGACAGCTTAAACTGAACTTCACTTACCAATTTGGAAAAGCTAAAGAGGCACACATAAATGAACTGGAAGAAGTACAACGTTTGTGATTTTTTGGTGTTTTATTTCGCTATAATGGCAAAAAGCTATATCTTTGCATTTGAAATTATCCCTTGGAAATATATTTTTCAAGGCAATAAAATAAGCTAATGAAAAAAACACTTTTTACTATTATTGCCCTGTTACTTTCGGGCTACACTTTTGCACAGACGGATACTTCGGGGCGAAGCCTCTATCGTGCTACTCCTGAGAAGAAAACTGCCTTAAAGCACACGAAATTGAAGGTAGATTTTAACTTCACTAACCAAACACTCAACGGCGAAGAATGGCTTACTGCTTCTCCTTATTTCTATGCTACCGATAGCCTTATCCTTGATGCAAAGGCTATGCTTATCCACAAGGTGGCTTTGGAACAGAACGGCAAGCAACAGCCTCTTTCTTATAGCTATAAGAATGATATGTTGAGAATAAAACTCAACAAAACTTACCAAAAAGGGGAGACCTATACCGTGTACATTCGCTATACGGCACAGCCTGAAAAGGTAACCGATAAGGGCAGTCGTGCGATTACCGATGCCAAAGGGCTTTACTTTATCAACCCTAACGGAGAAGCCGACAAGCCTATGCGCCAAGTATGGACGCAGGGTGAAACGGAAGGCTCTTCGTGCTGGTTTCCTACCATCGACAAGCCCAACCAAAAGACTACTCAAGAAATAGAAATGACAGTGCCCGATAGCTTTGTTACCCTCTCTAACGGGGTGCTAAAAAGCAGTGATAAGAAAGGCAATATGCGCACCGACTATTGGGTGATGGACAAGCCTCACGCACCTTATCTTTTCTTTATGGGGGCAGGAGAGTTTGCCGTAGTAAAAGATACGCCTTGGCGCGGTAAGGTGCCTATTGAATACTATGTAGAAAAGGAATACGAGCCTGTTGCAAAACAGATATTTGGAAATACTTCCGAGATGATTACGTTCTTCTCTGAGCGTTTTGGCTATGACTATCCGTGGGCTAAATACGCCCAAATGGTAGTGCGCGACTTTGTGAGTGGAGCAATGGAAAACACTACGGCTGTAAGCCACGCCGAGAGTGCTTATCAGAGCGCAGAAGCTTTGGCTGACCAAAACTATTGGGAGCCTATTATCGCACACGAATTGGCACACCACTGGTTTGGTGATTTGGTAACTACCGAAAGCTGGTCGAATCTCACCGTAAACGAGTCGTTTGCGAACTATAGTGAATACTTGTGGTTGCTACACAAATACGGCAAAGATGCCGCAGAATACCACCTTAGCAATAACACCCTTCAATACCAACACCGCGTCAATGATTTTGCAAAAGATTTGGTGCGCTTTGGCTATGATTCACGTGAGGATATGTTCGATTTGGTATCTTACAACAAAGGCGGGGCTATCTTGCATATGTTGCGCAATTATCTTGGTGATGAGGCTTTCTTTGCAGGGCTTACCGATTACCTCAAAACGAATGAATACGGCACGGGGGAAGCTCACCAATTACGTCTTTCGTTAGAAAAAGTGAGCGGTAAAGACTTGAACTGGTTCTTCAACCAATGGTACTTTGGCAATGGTAATCCTACTGTGAATGTAGAAAAGACGTTTAGCAATGGTAAATTGACCTTAAAAATTATTCAAACACAAAGCGAAGACCTCTTGTTTCAGTTTCCGTTGGATATAGATATTTACAGAAATGGCAAGGCAGAGCGTCATAGTGTTTGGGTAGATGCTCGTAAAGAAAATACTTTTACTTTTGCAATGAAGAAAGCCCCAGAGCTGATAGATATCAACCCCGAAGGTGTGGTGCTGATAGATGAGCAATACCAAAAAACGTGGGCGGAGTATTTGTACCAAATGCAACGCGCTAAATCGCTCAAGAGCAGAATGCAAGCGGTAAGTGCCCCAATGGCTCCTGACGGCAAAGATATTTTGCTCGCTGCTCTTAAAGACCCCTTTTTCCAAGTGCGCATACAAGCATTGCAAAAACTCGCTAATTATGAACTGAATGCCAAAGAAATGGCAATGGTAGAAAAGATTGCGTCTTCTGACCCTGAGAACTTAGCTAAATCGGCAGCGATATGGGTATTAGCTACCTCAAAATACAAAAACAAATACGTTTCTTTATTTGAAAAATACCTTGGAACTCCTTCGGGGGCTATCAAGAATGCTGCTATCAACGGGATAGCTCGTACTGAGCCCGCACGCGCTAAGAGTATACTTGAAAAAGGAAATGTTAAAGACTTTGATACCGACCAATTAGCGGGATTATCAGGAGTAATTGTAGACAACCAAATGGAGCAGTATCTCCCTGCGATACTTCCTTATTTTATATACTATCCTTTTTTTGAAAAGGACAATCCTGAAACAGCTACCAACTTCAAAAAAGGCTATGAGTGGGCAATGCACTTAGACAATACTTCACACGTGGAGCTATTGGCTGAATCACTCAAAGAAATCGCTAAAGATATGGAGAACCCTGCTGCTAAAGAGATGCTCAAAAATGTTTTAGACGAGGGAATCACTATCAAACGTGGCTTAAACCAAACTGAATCGGTAAAGAAACAGATTAAGATGTTGGAAGAGATTAAAGAAATGTTTAAGTAGTGGTTAATGGTTAATGATAAACTTTGCCAAAGGTGCGAGCCGCACGGGCAGATAACTTTGGTAAAGTCTATTTATAAAATATTTAAGTTTATGGAAACACTTCACACAATGCGCCTTTTGCTTCGTCCTTGGAAAATAACAGATGCCGAAGCCTTATACGCACAAGCGCATAATCCTATTATAGGCAAGATGTGCGGTTGGTTACCTCACAAAAGTGTGGAGGAGAGCCGGGAGATTATTGAGGTTGTCCTTAGCAAGTCTCATAGTTTTGCTATTTGTCTGCCCAATAACACACCTATTGGTAGTATAGGCTTGCTTTTACAAGGAGAAAGCAATCTTCCTGTAAGCGAAAATGAAGCTGAAATAGGCTACTGGCTTGGAGAAGACTTTTGGGGTAAGGGATATGTTACTGAAGCTACTCTAAGGGTAATACAATATGCTTTTGAACAGTTGAACCTTACTCAACTATGGGCAAGCGCATACGAGGAAAATGTTGCCTCACAGCGAGTACTTGAAAAATGTGGATTCCGTTATCATCATACCCTTGAAGATTTCTTGTTTCCACTCACAGGGGAGAGACATACAAGTTTGATATATACATTAAACAGAGAAAATTGAAGATGAATACTCAAGAAATCGACGCGCAAAGTTTACAAAATGCCTATCGTCTTTTTGAGAGTGGGACTATAGAGCAGATAGAAGTAGGTACCACTAAAGGATTATGCGAGATACATCGCTATCTTTTTGAGGGGCTTTACGATTTTGCAGGTGAGATACGTCGGCTAAACATCAGCAAGGGCGGTTTTAAGTTTGCCAATGCGATGTTTTTGCACGCTATCCTACCCGTAATAGACCAAATGCCTGAAAATACTTTTGAAGAAATTGTAGCCAAATACGTAGAGATGAATATTGCCCACCCTTTTATGGAAGGCAATGGACGTGCTACTCGTATATGGCTCGACTTGATACTCAAAAAACGCTTAGGCAAAGTAGTGAATTGGCAACAGATAGATAAAGCTCCTTACCTCCAAGCAATGGAGCGTAGCCCTATCAACGATTTGGAATTACGCTTTTTGTTGCAACCTGCCCTTACTGATAAAGTAAACGACCGTGAAGTAATTTTTAAAGGTATAGAGCAATCATATTATTATGAAAGTAATGATTAAAACAATGAAAAGACTTCTATTGATAACTACTCTTTCTTTGGTAACAATTTCTTGCCAACAGAAGAAAGCAACAACTGAAAAAACAGCAGTTACTCTCACTTATTCTAATTTAGTAGATACCGCTACCCAAGATGAAGTGCAAAAAGCCCTTATAGCAGCGGGAATAGCTGAGCAAAATGTAGCCTCTTTTTTGGAGAGTGTAGCCCTTTTCAACCAAACCGTAGGCGATAAAGCAGGCTTAGTACCCAAAGGATTTGTTACTATTGACAGCTTGCTACCTAAGTATGATGAGGTTGCTATACAAAGCATTTGGACGGCTAAATACCCTATGTTTCAAGGTTATAATTGCCGTCTTACCTCTTTTACCCTCTTGCGTGATTTAATTTCTTTCCCTACGAATAAAAAGTTTGCTAGCAAAGAGGAAGACGAGGTGCTTTTTATAGACCGTGAGTCCTTGCACAATACTCCTAAGAAGTTCTTTACCTCTGAGGAAGAAAATAACTTTTTTACCCTCTTTACTGAGGTGCCTACTACTAATACCAAAGATATAAATACCCATTTGCAGGCGATGCAACAGGCGTGGAAAGAACGCGGTATCAATTTCCGTTATAAAAACGACCCTACTAAGGCATCGCTTATCTCGGCAGTCTTCCATTCTCAAGTCACCCCAGAGGAGAACACACTTTTTGTAGGACACGTAGGGGTATTAGTACCTTTTGACGGCAAGCTGCTCTTTATAGAAAAACTCGCTTTTCAAGAACCCTATCAGGTAATAAAATTAGAGAATCGCACCCAGCTCAGTGATTATTTAATGAACCGATATGATGTAGAATGGGAGCAACCTAATGCTATTCCGTTTATAATGGAAAACGATGTGCTAATGGACGGCTATCGCCCCAATCCATATAAAAAAGAACAGCGATTGTAAGAAGATAATTGTCATTTGTCAATTAATTTCTATCTTTGCAAAAAATAAGTAGGTGTATTATGAGTGCTATAGTAGCCATTGTGGGACGACCGAATGTAGGTAAATCCACTTTTTTTAACCGTTTGATAAAACGCCGTGAGGCTATCGTGGACGCTGTAAGTGGCGTAACACGCGACCGCCATTATGGTAAAACCGACTGGAACGGGGTCTCTTTTTCTGTTATTGATACAGGTGGTTACTTAGCGGGAGGCGACGATTCTTTCGAGAAAGAAATCAATAAACAAGTTGCCTTAGCCATAGATGAAGCCGATGCGATTATCTTTATGGTAAACGTAGAAGAAGGACTTACCGGTATGGACGAAGCTGTAGCTGAGTTGTTGCGTAAATGCCGTAAACCGATATTAGTAGCGGTAAACAAAGTAGATAGCAACAACCGTCGCAACGATATGCACGAATTTTATGCCTTAGGCTTTGAACATCTCTACGCCCTATCAAGTGTAAATGGTAGTGGTACGGGTGAATTGTTAGACGATTTGGTCGCTCTCTTGCCCGAAAAAGAAAAACAAGAAGAAAACACCTTACCGCGCTTTGCCGTAGTAGGGAGACCTAATGCGGGTAAATCGTCCTTTATCAACGCCCTTATAGGCGAAGACCGCTATATTGTTACCGATATTGCAGGCACTACACGCGATGCTATTGATACTAAATATAACCGCTTTGGATTTGAGTTCAACTTAGTAGATACAGCAGGTATCCGTCGTAAAGCCAAAGTGAAAGAGGACTTAGAGTTTTACTCGGTAATGCGTTCTATTCGCGCCATTGAACACTCCGATGTGTGTATTTTGATGCTTGATGCTACGCGTGGTTTTGAAAGCCAAGATGCTAATATTTTCTGGTTGGCACAACGTAATCGCAAAGGCATCGTAATATTAGTAAACAAATGGGATTTGGTAGAGAAGGAAAACAATACAGCTAAACAGTACGAAGCGGCTATCCGCAAAGAAATAGAACCTTTCACTGATGTACCCATCTTGTTTGTATCAGCACTGAATAAGCAACGTATCTACAAAGCCATAGAAACGGCTGTAGCTGTGTATAACAACCGTACCAAGCGTATCCCTACTCGCAAACTCAATGAGGTGATGTTGCCTATTATTGAGAACTATCCACCCCCTGCGATCAAAGGAAAATACATCAAGATAAAGTTCTGTACCCAGTTGCCTACACCTATGCCACAGTTTGCTTTCTTTGCTAATTTGCCACAGTACGTAAAAGACCCTTACAGGCGTTTTATCGAGAACAAACTCCGTGAGAACTTCGATTTTAATGGTGTGCCTATTGACGTGTATTTCAGACAGAAATGATACTATTGAAAAAAATGAAAAAGAATATAGCAATCATAATGGGAGGTTACTCTAATGAAGCTCCCGTTTCTTTAAAGAGTGCTGCAGTAGTAGCCAAACATCTCAACCAAGATAAATATGTACCTTACCCCGTGCGTATCGACCGCGATAAATGGGTGTATGTAGATGCTCAAAACAACGAACACCCTATTGATAAAAACGACTTCTCGGTAACAGTAAACGGGCGTAAAATTACTTTTGATGCTGTTTTCAATGCCATTCACGGCACCCCAGGTGAAGACGGTTATTTGCAAGCCTATTTCAATTTGATTGGCTTACCTCTCACAGGATGTAGTATGTATGCTTCGGCTCTTACTTTCAACAAACGTGATATGCTATCGGTACTCAAACCTTTTGGAATTCTTTCTGCCCCTTCTTACTATCTCAACAAAGGTGAAGACTACAACACTGCTGATATTGTAGCCAAAGTAGGCTTGCCTTGCTTTGTGAAGGCTAATAAATCAGGGAGTAGTTTTGGAGTGTATAAAGTATATGAAGAGGAACAACTGCCTATGTATATAGACAAAGCATTTGAAGTAGACGACGAAATCCTCATCGAAAGTTTCTTGAAAGGTACTGAAATCTCTATCGGGGTAATCAACTATCGCGGGAAAATAAAAGTTCTTCCAATGACTGAGATTGTATCCGAGAATGATTTCTTCGATTATGATGCCAAGTATAACGGCAAGTCGCAAGAAATTACCCCTGCGCGCCTTTCTGCCGAAATGACTGCTAAAATCAACGCTTTGGCGGAACGTGTATACCGATTGTTAAAAATGGAAGGTTTCAGCCGAAGTGAGTTCATCATAGTAGGCGACACGCCTTATTTACTCGAAATGAATACTACACCAGGGCTTTCAGAAGCTAGTTTACTGCCTCAACAAGCTAAAGTAGCAGGTATCAGTCTTGAAGAACTATTCGAAAGCGAAATTGAACGAGTATTGAATCACTAACCATTAATCGTTAATCATTGAAAAGAGCTTTATTTCCAGGGTCGTTTGACCCCATTACCTTAGGTCATTACGATATTATCAAACGTGCTTTAGACCTATTCGATGAAATTGTGGTTGCCATAGGTATCAATAGCGACAAGAACTATATGTTTACGGTAGAACAACGCAAAGAGTTTATCGAAAAAGCCTTTGCCGATGAACCCAAAGTAAAAGTTACTACCTACCAAGGGCTTACGGTAGACTTCTGCAAAGAAATTGATGCGCAATTTATCCTCAGAGGTTTGCGCAACCCAGCCGACTTTGAGTTTGAAAAAGCTATTGCGCATACTAACCGCAAATTATCTCAAATAGAAACTGTCTTTTTACTAACGGCAGCACGAACTTCGTTTATATCATCGTCTATTGTGCGCGATGTTATTCGCAATCACGGTGATTATACCGTATTAGTGCCCGAAAGTGTAAGAGTGTAAAATAATAAATAATAAAAAGAACTTAAAAATATGTGTGGAATTGTAGGTTATTTAGGCAAACGTGCCGCTTTTCCCATCGTGATTGATGGGTTAAAACGCTTAGAATACCGTGGATATGACAGCGCAGGTTTTATCTTAAACGCTGAGAGTTTTTACGGAGAAAAAACCAAGGGCAAAGTATCCGATTTGGTAGCCAAAGCAGGGGAAAATGTTCCTACTTATGGTTGCGGTATGGGGCATACCCGTTGGGCAACCCACGGAGTGCCTAACGACATCAATTCACACCCTCACCGTTCCAACTCTGGCAAGATTGCTATTGTACACAACGGTATTATTGAGAATTACGAGAGTATCAAGCAAAACCTCATCAAAGAGGGGTTTGTATTCCATTCAGATACTGATACCGAGGTATTAGTAGATTTCATCGAATACTTCAAAGAAAAAGAAAACGTCAATTTAGAGACTGCGGTGCGCTATGCGCTTAACGAGGTGGTGGGCGCTTTTGCCATTGCTGTAATGGAGGAAAGTAAACCTGAGGAAATAGTAGTAGCTCGCTTGGGTAGTCCGTTGGTAATAGGGGTAGGTGATGGAGAGTTCTTCATCGCTTCCGATGCCTCTCCTTTTATAGAATACACCCAAAATGCTGTGTATTTAGAAGATGGCGAAATGGCTACCATTCACCTCAACAAACCGTTAAAAGTGATTAAAATAGGCAGTAATGAGCAGGTGAGTCCGTTTGTACAACAACTCAAACTCAACCTCGAAGCAATAGAAAAAGGCGGATACGACCATTTTATGCTCAAAGAAATCTACGAGCAGCCTAAGTCTATCCAAGACACGATGCGCGGTCGCCTCTTGCCCAACCATACTACCAAACTATCAGGAATAGATAATCATTTAGAGACCTTCCTCAATGCCAAACGCATCGTTATTGTAGCGTGTGGCACTTCGTGGCACGCAGGCTTGGTAGGTGAATATCTGTTAGAAGAATACGCTCGTATTCCTGTAGAAGTAGAGTACGCCTCAGAGTTCCGTTATCGCAACCCTATTATCAATAAGGGGGATATCGTCATTGCTATTTCACAATCAGGCGAGACTGCCGATACCTTAGCAGCCCTCAAATTAGCGAAAGAAAAAGGAGCTTTTATCTACGGTATTTGCAATGTGGTAGGTTCATCAATTGCGCGTATCACCCATTCAGGTACTTACACTCACGCAGGTCCTGAAATAGGGGTAGCTTCTACCAAAGCCTTTACCACCCAACTCACGGTGCTTACCCTTATCGCTTTGCATTTAGGACATAAGAAGGGTACCCTCAGTTCGGAAACCTATCACCGTCTTTGTAAGGAATTAGAACGTGTGCCCCAGTTGCTCGAAACCACTATCAAAACAGTAGATCACAAGATAGCCGAGATAGCCGAAAGCTATAAAACAGCTACCAATTGCTTGTATTTAGGTCGTGGTTTTAACTTCCCTACCGCTTTGGAAGGGGCTTTAAAACTCAAAGAAATATCCTATATTCACGCCGAAGGCTATCCAGCTGCCGAGATGAAACACGGACCTATCGCCCTTATCGATGAGAATATGCCGGTGATATTCATAGCACCGTCTAAAGGACATTATGATAAGGTAGTTTCTAATGCACAAGAGATAAAGGCGCGCAAAGGTAAAATTATAGCCGTAGTAACCGAAGGCGATACCCAAATGGCGGGCTTAGCAAACCACGTGATTGAAATACCCGAAATCAGTGAGGCGCTTACCCCTATTTTAGCTTCAGTACCTTTGCAGTTGCTGTCCTATTATATCGCTATCAAGCGCGGTTGCAATGTCGATCAACCTCGTAATTTAGCCAAATCAGTAACCGTAGAATAATTTGGTAATAAAAAAGAGTCTATTTGCGGGAAAAGCAAATAGACTTTTCTTTGTTTGATAAAGAGATAAAGTTTTTTAAAAAGAGTTTAGCTGTAGAGTAATTTTTCAGCTTCTATGAAAGTTAAAGGTTTTGAAAGAGAAGCTAAATATGAATTATTTGAAACATCTATTAAGTGATTAATATGAAAGGTTTTTGCATCACTATCTACACATTCCTTTTTTATATCTTTCAATAAGTTATTAATCCTTTCAAAGCCCTTATTTGAAAAACTGATTAGTAAAGATTGAATGTCTTGTTTTGTATTATAGTAAGCAGAAGTATTCTCTTTAATTTTTTCATCATAGATAATATGAAATATTTCTTTTAAAAATTCTATATTGCTAAGATTAGTATACTTTAAAATAGCTTTGTTGTTAATTTTATAATCATCTCTTAAGTCAATATTTTTATTTTTAAGGTCTCTTAGATGTGTTATATAAAACTCTAAAGCTTTTGAATCATTACAATAAAAAAGAACACTTAAAGCATTAGATATGAACTCAGTTTTATTTGAGTTTAAATATCCTTTTACCTTATCAAGAATAAAATTAATATTTATATTCTCTTTCATGCAACTATCAATTGCTTCCCAAAATAAATATGTATTAATGTCTGTGCAACAATTTCTTAAAAAACTTTCTTTTCTTTCTTTTGTTAGAACTTCTATATATTCTTTCAAGATAGAAGAATCATCATCTAAAATAGCTTCTTCTATCTTAGGGTAACATTCCTTAATCTTATGCTTAATAACATATCTAACATGCTCTCTAAAAGAGCCATAATCCATTTTTATATTGCTAATATTGTCAATAATTTTACCTCTAAAAATTGACTTATCTACTTTATTTTCAATGAAATTGATATTATCTTCCATTTCTCCAATGATATTACAATATCTCAAAGTTTCTAAGTAAAATTCTTGAGAATAAATTACTTCATACTTTTTATCAAAAAAGTACAATATTTCTAAGATATTGCAATTAGGATAGATTGTTGAATAGTAATTTTTATCATCAAAAGATATAATATTATCATAGTCAAAATTATTTTCAAGAGATAAGCAAGTTTCTTTTATATAATTGATATGATTATGATTAATTTCAAAAGGTATATCTTTATCTTTAATCATAGATTTTATTTGATATAAGATATAATACTCATTCTCAAGTTTTGAGATGATTTCTTCCTTAGTCTTTGTTTCATCTCCATTTAAAACTTCAATAATAAGTGAATATAAACTATTTCTAATACCATAGTATGAGTTATTTCTATAAGATTCATATTCAAGTTTATGAACTATATCGACACTTATTTTTGTAATGTCATTATCTTCAAAAATTTTAGTTATTCTTTGCTCTATTTTTTGCCTATCAAATAAAATGTCATAGTTTTCCTGAGAAGCTTTTATGTATTTTTTATTATTCTCCTCAATTTCTTCTTCTGTATAGAGTATATTAGGAAAAGTATGACCTAAGAAAGAAAAATGATTGTCAAAATAAAGGGCAGAACGATAATTATGTCTTGAATAATAAAACCTTATAGTAGCAAGAGTGTCGTCTGAGATTTTTATTGTTTTTTCTTTATATTTTTCAACTAAGTAATCAATACATTTTTCATCATTAAATAATGTGATAATCATATAATTATTCTCTGTTACCCCATATTTATCAATAATATACCTAAATACATTAATCTTTTGATCAGACATTTCATTAACTAATGTAGGAAAAATGTTGTTAGGATCATATAGATTAGAAAGTTGACAATCATCTAATTGCATAAATATATCTATAATAGACGAAATATCCTTATTAGATATAATAAAAGAAAGGATTTTTTCTATAAACTTCTCTTTAAAATTACATTTATAAAATTCTGATATCCTAATATCAAAATTATCATCTACAATAATTTTTAGTATTTCTACAAAATGATCTCTATTTTGTATTTTTAAAGCTATTTGAGCAAAATATTCCTTAGTTCCTCTTATTACATTATCTATTTCTCTATTAGGTTCTATCTTGTATAATTTGTATAAAGAATTCTTTAGTATATCAAAATAATTATCAATATCTTCTAACTTATGAAGTATTGTAATTATTAGATGATGAATTTCTCGTGAATAATTATCTTTAAAATATGTGGCAATTTCTTTAAGGAAAGAAATATCTTTATAGAACTCTTTTTCTCTAAAAGTTCTCAAAGCCTCACTTTTTATTTGTAAAGATTCTTGTATTTGATTATCTGAAAGTATTATTGCTTTAAGAGTATTTTTTATTTTATCATTATCCTCATCAGAACATTCCGTAAAAGCTAATACATTTAAAGCAGATATAGTAGTTCTAAAATGTATATTTTTATTAATTACTGAGATAAGAAAATCAATATTAGCAAATTCTGCCATTTTATTCATAGAGAAAGGCTGAGCTCCTGCAAACCAATGTTTCTTTTCAATAGCTATATTTGTAAAATGCTTTTTAAAGATATCATTTTTTTGTTCAACATTCAATTTATCCTTTTCTACTAAAAAAAGTATTTCAGGTTCATTATTCAAAAGCCAATCTTTAATGTTTTCAAATTTGTCTTTTTGTAAAATATTTAACAAAAAGCCAATCGTGTTAAATAATGAAGGTTTTGTTTTGTTGATTTCTGAATTTATTTTTATAAAAGATAGGATGTTTTTCCCATTTTTATTAGCTAAGTACTTGGCTGCAAAAAACTCCTGATAATTCTTATGTCTAAATGTAAAGATATTTGAATTAGGTGTCTTTTCTATAAAAGAAACTTCTTCAAAAATTTCGTTGTTCCTACCTAATAAGTTGTATAAATTACTTTCTAATATAAAACTCTGTTGCATTAATTCATTCACAATAGCTACTTTTTCCAAACAATATTCTATATGAGGAATGTTGATAGATTCTCTTTTTTTGAATTTTTCTTTATTTAAAAGATTTAATTCTTTTTCAATAAATATATTCCAAATCTCTAATTGATTGTTAGGAAATTCTTTATGTCCCTTGTAATAATCAGAAAAAAGGCTTAAGTTAAAAGGATTTTCTAAAAAGGATTTGAAGCGATTCAGTTCGTTAAATGGTAAAGAGATACCATTTTCTTTTTTAAAAATATTATTTATTTGAAGCTCTGATAATCCTTCCAAAAAAACATATTCAAAATTATCAATTTTAGCAATATATTTTTCATAAATATTAGTTCTACAACTAATAACTACATTAATTTTGTATTCTTTGTATTGATTTAAAAAAAGTTCCAATGAAGAAATAAAGTCTTGAATATTGGCTATTTCATCAAGACCATCTAAAATAAATGTAATTATAGGTAATTCTCTCCATTCTTTCAAAGGTATTAAATCTTCAAAAGTAGAGGTTCCCCTAAAGTTTTTAAGAGTAATAAAAAAGGAAAATTCTGTTGTTCTTCTCTTTTATCCCATAGGGAATTAAATAGATACTTTAGTTCAATTGTTTTCCCTATACCTGCATTACCTAATAATACAATTCTATTTTTCTCTTGTAAAAAATGCTCTAAGGTTTCATTCTCTTCATTTATTGTGAAATAATTAATTTCTTCTCTTCTTATATATCTTTTTTCATAATTATCTATTTTTAATATTTCAACGTTGGTAAAATCGGCCACATTTAATGTTTTAAAGTTTAGTTTGCTTGAAGATATGTTCAGTTCCTTAGATATTGCATCTAATTTATCAGAATTTTCAAATATCTTATCTTTATAATTTTCTTCTATAAAAAGCTTTTTAAGCTCTTTATCTTTTTCAAGATTACTATAAAATAAATTATAAAAAGAAATTATTTGTTCTTTGGTCGGTTCTATAATGTTAGGAATTCTTTTAAATTCATCTAATAATTCATCAAAATCCACTTTCTTAGTTTCAAATAATTTATGTTCAAGTAGCTTTTTATATAAAATTTCTGAGTGATAAAAAGGAATTCTTCCATTTATATCTTCTATAATAAGACATTTCTCACCAAATTCTCGTGTTGTATCTGTTGTAATTTTAACCAATCTACTTGCGTACTTTTTTTTAGGAAAAAATAGCTGTCTAATACAGCTATATCCTTCTTTTTTAACAGTGTACTTTATTAGTTCAATAGCAACTGTAGACGTCATAGTTCCAATCATAGAAAAATATTTTTTTATAGTGCAAAATTAATACTTTTGATAGAAAAATAAATAATAATTCCTAATAAATATTACTTGAAGATAAAATTGAAGTAATAAGTATTTTTCGTCATTCGTATTTCGTATTTCGTAATTATTTATTACTTTTGCCCTCTGTAACAAAAATTTAAACCAATGAATACCGTAAATCGTTTATTCGATATACCTTATTATCAACAATCTAAACACCCTTTAGAGGTCGCTTTTGCTACCAAATACAACGGTGAGTGGGCAAAAACCTCTACCGCTGAATATATCCAAAAAGTGAATACCGTAAGCCGAGGCTTATTGCGCTTAGGCATTGAAAAAAATGATAAAATAGCGGTCATTTCAAGTACTAATCGCACCGAATGGCACGTGCTCGACATCGGGATTTTACAAGTAGGCGCACAGAATGTACCTATCTATCCCACTATCAACTTAGAGGATTTCGAGTATATCCTCAACCATTCGGAATGTAAATACTGTGTCGTTTCCGATAAAGAACTATGGGAGAAAATCTCTTCTATCCAAGATAAATTGCCTCATCTAAAAACTATTTTTACCTTCAACGATGTACCTTATGCCCACCATTGGCAAGAAATCCTCGATTTAGGCGCCGATGAGAGCAATCAAGCAGAAGTGGAAGCACGCAAAGATAGTATTCAAAAAGACGATTTAGCAACTATCATCTACACTTCGGGCACTACCAGCCGTCCAAAAGGGGTAATGCTCTCCCACTGGAATATCATCTCTAACATACTGAACTGCCAAGACCGTTTGCCTATTACCGAAGGCTCTACAGCACTCAGCTTTTTGCCTGTGTGCCACGTGTTTGAGCGTATGCTCACCTATTTGTATCAGTACGATTGTCTAAGCATTTATTTTGCCGAATCTCTCGATAAAATCAGTGATAACTTACGTGAAATAAAACCGCATATCATTACAGTAGTACCCCGACTTATAGAGAAGATTTACGACAAAATCTTCGTAAAAGGGGCAGAACTTAAAGGCATTAAACGCAAACTCTTCTTTTGGGCACTCAATTTGGGCTTTCAGTACGAACCTTATGGTGCTAATGGCGCTTGGTATCAGTTCAAACTGAAAATTGCACGCAAACTCATCTTTAGTAAATGGCGCGAAGCCTTAGGCGGACGCATACAGATGATTGTCTCAGGTAGTGCTGCCCTATCACCGCGTTTGGCTAAGGTGTTCTCTGCCGCAGGGCTGAAAATTATGGAAGGTTATGGTCTTACCGAAACCGCTCCCGTTATTGCAGTAAACCGCGAATCGGGTAGATTTTGGAAAATAGGTACCGTAGGGAAACCTATTGTCAATATAGAAGTGAAAATTGCAGAAGACGGTGAAATACTTGTGAAAGGCGAGAATGTAATGTTGGGCTACTATAAAGACCCCGAGCAAACAGATCAAAACATCACTGAAGGTTTCTTCCACACAGGCGATATAGGTGAGCTTGATGCTGATGGCTTCCTTAAAATCACCGACCGCAAGAAGGAAATCTTCAAAACTTCAGGCGGTAAATACGTATCACCTCAGCTGATAGAAAACCAATTGAAACTCTCTCGTTTCATCGAGAATGTAATGGTAGTAGGCGAAGGTGAAAAGATGCCAGCTGCTATTATTCAGCTTAATTTCCCGTTTGTAAAAGAATGGGCACGCCGTCATAAAGTGAAATTAGGAAAGACCAACGAAGAGATTATACAAAACCAAGCGGTTCACGACCGTATTGCTAAAGAGGTAGAAAAGGTAAACAATCATTTAGGCAAGTGGGAACAAGTAAAACTTTTTGATTTCACCCCCGATGAATGGACGATAGACGGCGGTCATCTCACTCCTACTCTCAAACTCAAACGACGTGTGATTAAAGAAAAGTATATAGATATTTACAATAAGTTCTACAATAAGTGAGAGAAATAACCGATATTACTACTTTTACTACCCAACAACCTACGGTGCTCACCATAGGCACGTTTGATGGTGTGCATCTAGGACATCAGAAAATCATTGAAAGGGTAGTAACAACAGCTCGCCAAGAAGGACTTTTAGCAACAATATTCACTTTCTTTCCGCATCCGCGAATGGTAGTGCAACACGACAAAAGTTTGAAACTTATTCACACTTTGGAAGAGAAGAAGCAACTACTCCAGCGATTAGGCGTCGATTTGCTTGTGGTGCAACCTTTTAATGAGGCTTTTGCTCAACTTACTGCCGAGGAGTTCGTAAGTACTATTTTGGTACAGCACCTCAATGTAAAAAAGGTGATTATTGGCTACGACCATCGTTTTGGGCGCAATCGTACCGCAAATATAAACGATATGTGTTTATTTGGCGAAAAGTATGGCTTTGCTGTGGAAGAAATATCAGTGCAAGAAGTAGATGAAGTATCGGTGAGTTCCACCAAAATAAGAGAAGCGTTGAATAAAGGTGACGTAACAACTGCTGAGCATTACCTCGGAACTCCTTATAGCCTTACAGGCACTGTGGTACACGGACTCAAATTGGGGCGTACCTTAGGTTACCCTACTGCTAATATACAAGTAACCGAAGACTACAAACTCATTCCCAAAGATGGCGTATATGCCGTGTATAGTTACATTGGCGAACGAAAAGTATATGGAATGATGAGCATTGGCAAGAACCCTACTATCGAAGGCAAAGGGGCTTCTATTGAGGTCTATTTCTTTGACTTCAACGGCGACCTTTACGACCGTGAACTCACAATATATTTTCTGAAATACCTACGTGAAGAGCGAAAGTTCTCTTCGGTAGCACTTCTTAAAAAACAATTACAAGATGACGAAACAACAGCGAGAAAAGCAATTGCGTTATGACAAAGCTTATATGCGTATGGCGATGGAATGGGCAAAATTGTCTTATTCACAGCGAAAGCAAGTAGGAGCTATAATAGTAAAAGACCGTATGATTATTTCAGACGGTTATAATGGTACGCCCACTGGTTTTGATAACTGTTGTGAAGATGAGGAAGGCAATACCCATTGGTATGTACTTCACGCCGAAGCCAATGCGATAATGAAAGTTGCTTCGTCTACACAATCGTCAGAAGGAGCGACGCTCTATATCACAATGTCACCTTGCAAAGAGTGCAGTAAGCTCATCTACCAATCAGGGATTAAGCGCGTGGTGTATAAGGAAGGCTATCGCGACAACGAAGGGTTAGCTTTTCTCGAAAAAGCAGGCGTAGAAGTCGTTCATTTAGAAGATGTAAGTGAATAATTTTCTTTACTTAAATTTAATATTTACTCCAAGTAGCTGATATCCTTCCCAAGTGTTGGAGGTACAGAATTCCCAACTATATTTTACTTTATTAACTAAGAAAGTTTCTTCTTTTCTTATTTTGGTGATGCGTCTGTTAGCAATCGTTTTACCGGTGATATATCCCACAAATAGGGCAATAGGGTAATCGGAAGCCCAGTGTACTTTACTTTGCATCATCTCGTAGCACATCAAGCCTAAGGCTGTGTAACCTACGGGCTTTATCCATTTGTAGTCGGGGTAGTTTTCGGCAATCACTGTGAGTGCTGACATTGCAGTAGTGAGGTGTCCAGAGGGCATAGCGTCATACATAGGGGTATCCTCTTGGTAAGCTTTAAAGCTGGGAGCAAACGTCCACTGACTGTGCCAACGCCCGTCGTCTGCGGTTATAAATGGACTCTCGCGCCCTGTGAGTCGCTTGATAGGTTGTACAAATGCCCCCGATACGATGATGCTTTCCAATATCTGCATAGCAGTACTTTTGGCGCGATAATCACCTGTAATAAGACCATAAGTAGCCATCCCCCCACTGATAATGATAAAAGTCGTACCATTGCCAATAAAATACATTGCTGAGTTTACATCGGCAGGAATAATCTTCAAAAAGCCTAACTTCTTATAGGTATGAGCTTCATTTAGTCCTAAATTCTCTCCCAAATTTCTACTCTCTCTAATGAGCCAAGGGTCAGCGGGTATAAGTGCCGCAGTAGCACCAATAGCCGCCAATCCGTAAGGATAATTCGGTTTAGACACCATCTCCACTGCTGATTTACCTATGTTGCGTGGTATTTTGTTGAAGATATCTACAAAACGCGGTTTTTGGTATACATAGGTTAGATTATCATTGATTTTATATTGTTTGCCTAATAAATCTACTTCAGATGGGTGTGAGCCTTGCAAAGCATTTGCAAGGCTATCCAATGTAGTTTGTGGAATAGAGTCGTTTTCCTGTGCTGTAACAGGATATAGGGAGAAAAGGAGAAAGGATAGTAAAAAGTATTTCATCGAATGAGTTCTGTTAAAAAGCTATCGGTGTTTTTGTTGTTATAGAAGGCTTTGATTTCTTCGGCGTTTTCTTTGAGCAATTGGCGAATGAAAGCATCGTAGGTAGTTTTACGGTCTTCTAAAAAGCCGTTGAAATAACGTTCGCTTACTTCCAAACCATTGGCTTTTTCTATCTTTAAAAGACGTTCGTACAAAGGGACTATATGCTCGCTGATGAGTGCTTTAGGCAATGCCTTGCGGTGTGAAACAAAGGCAGTAATCTCATCTTGCTCATTGCGTATGATTTCAAAATTAGTAATCACCCAATAATAGCGCCCGCTTTTAGAGAGGTTCTTGATGATAGCGTGGAAATTATTATGCCCTTTGAGGTTTTCCCACAGTATTTTGAAAACTACTTTAGGCATATCGGGGTGGCGGATAAGGCTATGAGGCTGGTCGTATAACTCAGCCTCAGTATAGCCTGATACTTCCTGAAATGCCTTATTGGTTTCCATTATATGTCCGTGCTTGTTGGTACGACTCATCAGGGTAGTGGTTTTATCCCACAACACTTCTTCGTCTATGGGCACGGGACGTTTGATTGTTGGAGTTTCAGTCATTTTCTTACCTCTTATCTCTTACTTCGTATCTAATTTGTGAAGCCAATTGCGCATATCCACTTCTTTGGCAATAGTGTTGCGCAATTCGGGAATGGCAATGCGCACTTGCTCCATAGTGTCGCGGTGGCGTAAGGTAACAGTGTTGTCTTCCAAAGTTTGGTGATCGACGGTTACGCAGAAAGGTGTCCCTACCGCATCTTGGCGGCGATAACGGCGACCTACTGCATCTTTTTCGTCGTAAGCTACATTGAAATCGTATTTTAGCTCGTTCACGATTTGTTCGGCAACTTCTGGAAGTCCGTCTTTTTTGAGCAATGGCAATACAGCTACTTTGGTAGGAGCCAACACAAAAGGCAAGCGCAATACGGTACGGGTATCTCCTCCTTCTAATGCTTCTTCTTGCAATGAGTTGGAGAATACCGCAAGGAACATACGGTCGAGCCCGATAGAAGTTTCGAGTACATAAGGAGTATAACTCACTTTTTCTTCAGGGTCAAAGTATTGCATTTTTTTACCTGAATACTTTTCGTGGTTACCGAGGTCGAAATTAGTACGAGAGTGGATACCTTCTAATTCTTTGAAACCAAAAGGGAAACGGAATTCAATGTCGCAAGCAGCATCGGCGTAGTGGGCGAGCTTTTCGTGTGGATGGTAACGATAGTTTTCTTCACCCATTCCCAAAGATAAGTGCCATTTGAGGCGGGTTTCTTTCCAATACTCATACCATTGCTGTTGGGTACCTGGTTTGATGAAGAATTGCATTTCCATTTGTTCGAACTCGCGCATACGGAAAATAAACTGACGTGCCACAATCTCGTTGCGGAAGGCTTTACCCGTTTGGGCAATCCCGAAAGGAATTTTCATACGTCCAGATTTTTGCACGTTTAGGAAGTTTACAAAAATACCCTGAGCGGTTTCGGGACGCAAGTATAAATCCATAGAGGCATCGGCAGAGGCGCCTATTTTGGTGCCGAACATTAGGTTGAACTGTTTTACATCTGTCCAGTTGCGAGAACCTGTTTCGGGGTCGGCAATTTCGAGTTCTTCGATAAGGGCTTTTACATCGGCGAGGTCTTCTTTCTCAAGCGATTTACCCAAGCGGTGTAATATTTCTTCACCGCGTTTTTTGTATTCTAACACACGAGGATTGGTAGTTATAAACTGCTCGCGGTCGAAAGCATCGCCGAAGCGTTTTTGAGCTTTAGCAATTTCTTTTTCAATTTTATCGTCGAGTTTGGCTACATAATCTTCTACGAGCACATCGGCGCGGTAGCGTTTTTTAGAGTCTTTGTTATCGATAAGAGGGTCGTTGAAAGCATCGACGTGCCCAGAAGCCTTCCACGTAGTAGGGTGCATAAAAATAGCCGCATCGATACCCACAATGTTCTCGTTCATTTGCACCATTGCGCGCCACCAATATTCGCGGATATTCTTTTTTAGTTCAACGCCATTTTGCCCATAATCGTATACGGCACCGAGTCCGTCGTAGATTTCACTTGAAGGGAAAATAAAGCCATATTCTTTGGCGTGAGCAACAACTTTTTTGAATTGATCGTCTGTATTTGCCATATATTCAATTGATTTTCAGTTATAAAATATAGATTAAAGTTTGTTTGAGATTGAAAATAATTCGACAAAGATACTATTATTTTTTGGAAAAAGGAGTATATTTGCCGAAAAAAATTAGATTAATGGTTAGTGGTTAATGATTAATGGTTAATAGTGAAATTGGGAGAGGATTATACAAAGCTTATAGGATAGATGGACAAAGAGTGGGTCTACAGTGGGTCTACAGTGGGTCTACAACGAACAAAAGACGAACGATGAACGAAGGAACAACGAACCTAAGTAGAAGGAAAGTTGAAGCTAAGGCAGAGATAAAAAGAAGGTTATTACTGGATTTCAACTTTGCCAAAGATTTGAAACTTTGGCAAAGTTCATACATATAAACGAATAAACAACGGTGCAAGGCACGGGCAGATGAAGAGAAGACGAACAAAAGACGAACAAAAGACGAACAATGAACGAGGAGCGGAAGGAGAGAAGGTGGATTTAAGAGGAAGCTATTAACGACCTATTAGCTAAAAGAATTATGATTTTATCGGATATACTTTCGGTGTTATCACCTGCTTATTGCAGAGGTTGTGGAAAATTATTGGTTACAGGTGAGCAATTTTTGTGTGTAAATTGTAGAGAAAAGTTAGAAGAAACGAACTTTCATTTGCAGGCGGAAAATTTGTTTACCCAACGGCTGACAGAAGAGTGCGAAGTGTTTGCGGCTACTGCATTATTTTACTTTAAAAAGGATAATATGGCACAACATTTGATACATTCTTTAAAGTATAAAGGAGAAGAGCAGATAGGGGAGTGGTTAGGACAATGGCTCGGTGAAAAGATAAAGAATGCGCCCCTATTTCAGCAGGCTGAGGTGGTGTTGCCTGTGCCTTTGCACAAAAGCAAAGAACGCAAGCGAGGATACAACCAAGTCGCCTTGTTTGGTAGGACATTGGCTTCGGTATTACACCTTGATTATATAGATGATGTATTGGTGAAAATTGAAGCTAATACTACGCAGACCCGGAAGGTAGTGTGGCGACGTTTGAAGGAGAGTGAACATATATTTTCTCTTCAAAACACTCATAGAATAGAAGGCAAGAAGGTGCTTTTGGTAGATGATGTGGTGACCACAGGAGCTACGCTCACCAACTGTTATGAGCTACTGAAAACCGTACCCAATGTGGAAATAGGCGTTGCTACAATGGGGTATGCGATGTTGGGATAAGAATGGAAATATATTGATAAACAGAAAATTAATAACTAAATATAAAATTGTATGAAGAACACTTTTAAATTAATTGTTGCAGCATTTGTAATGTTTGCATTTAGTACTAATGTAGGGGCTATGACCCTTAATGTAAATCAAATCGCTAAAAGCCTTATCGTAGACCAAGATGGTAACGGAGGAGTGAAAGTGAAGAAATCTTGCGATAAAGACGGCGAGAAAAAAGAGTGCAATAAAGATGGCAAAAAGAAATCTTGTTGCAAAAAAGACGGTAAGAAAGATGCTAAAAAGTCTTGCCACGAAAAAGGTGGTGAGAAAAAAGAAGTGAAAGCAGAAGAAAAACCTGTAGAATAATTTTTCACCCATTATAAAAACTTTTTTACACTGAAAAACCTTAGCATAAGTGGCTGAGGTTTTTTGGTATTAGTGTGATGTATGAAAAAACTTATTTATAGTCTGTTGAGTAGTGTAGTGCTATTGTTAGTAGCTTGTGGTACTGATATATTACCTAAGCCTAAGGGAGTATTGCGATTGGAATACCCGCAAGCATCGTATCAGAAAGTAACCGAATTGCCCAATTGTCCGTTTACTTTTGAGGTAAATACGCTATCGGAATTGAAGTACAAGCCCCATTCGTGTGATGTTAATATAGAATATCCTGCGATGAAGGCTACGGTTTATCTCACTTATAAAAATGTGAATGGCAATATTCGTCAGTTGCTGAGTGATGCACAGAAGTTTACTTATGACCATACGATTAAGGCAGATAATATTGCTTCGACAGTATTTATGAACGATACGACCAAAGTGTACGGTATGTTTTACCAAGTGTATGGCAATGCAGCTTCGCAAGCACAGTTTTACGCTACTGATAGTGTGCGTCATTTTATATCAGGTTCGGTGTATTTTAGGGTGGTTCCTAATTACGATTCGGTACAACCTGCGAGTAATTATTTAGAAAAAGATGTGAGAAGGATAATGGAAAGCCTCCGTTGGAAATAAAAAATAGAGGTAAAAGTTGGCAGTTTACAAATATAGCATTACTTTTGCCCCACAAAACACTGGAAAATTATGAGTTTACAAACTAAAGTAATGGAGGCTCTCAAAGAAGCGATGAAAGCCAAGGACACAGTGGCATTAGAATCGTTGAGAGCTATTAAATCGGCTATTTTGTTAGCCAAAACAGAAGCTGGGGCTGCCGAAGAACTTTCGGAAGCTGATGAACTTAAACTGTTACAAAAATTAGTAAAACAGCGCAAAGACAGTGCGGCTTTGTACACACAGCAAGGTAGGAATGACTTAGCTGAGCCTGAATTAGCCCAAATGGCGGTGATAGAGAAGTTCTTACCGGCTCAACTCAGTGAAGCAGAAGTAGAAACTGCTCTGAGAGGGATTATTAACCAAGTGGGCGCTACTACGCCTAAGGATATGGGCAAGGTAATGGGTGTAGCTACCAAACAATTGGCAGGTAAGGCTGATGGCAAGCTCATTTCGGAGATTGTAAAGAGATTATTGTCTTAGTAATATATAGTTTAAAAGAGGCCGCATAGTTCAACTGGATAGAATATCAGATTCCGGTTCTGAAGGTTGGAGGTTCGACTCCTCTTGCGGTCACGAGGAAAAAGCAGGTTGCTATATAGCAACCTGCTTTTTTGGTTGTGCTCTGTGGAGTGACGAGAATGTAATGTGAGACAGTATATTAAACAAACTCTAAATGCTGTAATTCTTTACCAAAAGCGTGCAAATGGCGTTGTATTTTTTGAGTAGTTTTGGCGCTAGGTTTACGTTTGCCTGTGAGATAGTGGCTTAGTTGCCCTTGATTTACTCCAGTAAGACGTTCTAATCCTGCCAATGAAATAATTTTGCTGTAATATTCTAAGAAAGATGCGGTGTCATATTGATATATGAATTCTAAATCGGGGAACTCTTTACCTATTTCATCGTAATACTCTTTCATCTCATCACGACATAATAAAAAGTCATCTTTAGCCTCGGCTACTGTATTACCTTCTCCTATGATTCCAAAATTTAAATTATCATCATCTAAATAGATGCCATAAGAGCCATCGTTACCTCTTTCTATAATTGCTTTTACTTTCATATCTTCTGTTTATTTTTTAAGACCAGCTAATTTAAGAATGCTATTTAAAGTACCTGCTTTTACTTCTTGACTTTCGTGTCTACTGGTTGGGAATTCCTTATTAGTGAGAGGACTAAACCAAATGGGGTGATTACTTCCTTGCCTTACTATATAACAACCTGCTTCACGTAGTTTTTTGTGTAATTCAGAATACTTCATTTATTTCATTACTTAAATTGGTGTGGCAAAGATACGAATATTAATATCATTATACAAATTTTTAGTGTTAAAGATTCTATGGTTATCTTCTATTCCTATTAAATTAATTTATCTAAATTAGCTGTTTTGCGGATATAAAAAAGCAGGTTGCTGAGTTTTCAGTAACCTGTTTTTTTGGTTATGATATTTTAAAACGATTATAAAATGAAATCGGTGTTGATGAAGTTAGAAGCGCCGGTGCGGAGGAGGTTCTCTACTATCCTGTCGTTGTAGTCGTTGTTTTGGAACGATACAAAAGTGCGGATAGAGAACGAGCGTAAAGCATCGTGTACGCTTAGGGTACCCACAGCTGAGTCTTTTCTACCAGTGAAAGGGAATACATCGGGGCCTCGCTGACACAAACTGTTGAGGTTCACACGGCAGAGCATATTCACCAACATATCGATGAGAGGTGAGAGCTCGTGTGGGTCTTCGCCAAACAGACTGATTTGCTGTCCGTATTTAGAATCGGAAATCTCATCTATAATCTCGTTGATATTGGAGAACGGTTTTACTGGAATAAGGGGGCCAAACTGCTCTTCGTTATATACTCGCATTTCCTTGGTAACGGGATAAAGTACCGCAGGGAAAATGAAGTTATCAGTGCGCTGACCACCTTTTTTATTCTGAATAGTAGCGCCTTTGGCAAGAGCATCGTCTATGAGTTCCTGTAAGAAAGCAGGTTTATCGACCTCAGGTAGGGGAGTGAGAGCTACTTTTTCGTCCCACGGATTACCGAACTTCAGCGCATCTACCTTTTCGGCAAAACGCTTGAGAAACTCATCTTTTATCTTGGCGTGTACGTAGAGGATTTTTAGTGCTGTACAACGCTGTCCGTTGAAAGACAAAGCTCCTTTCACGCATTCGTTTACTGCTAAATCAAGATTGGCGTCAGGAAGTATTACCCCAGGGTTTTTAGCTTCCAACCCAAAGACAAGGCGCAAGCGGTTTTTCTTAGGGTGCTGGTCTTGCAGTGCAATAGCTGTCTTGCTGTTGCCTATGAGTGCCAATACATCTACCTTGCCACTCTCCATAATGGGTGGTGCAACGGTGCGACCGCGTCCGTAAAGAATATTAATCACCCCACGGGGGAAGGAGTTTTGGAAGGCTTCCAATAGAGGTGTGAAGAGTAATACCCCGTGTTTAGCGGGCTTAAAAATCACTGTATTGCCCATAATAAGCGCAGGGATAATCAGTGCAAAGGTTTCATTCAGTGGGTAGTTATAAGGGCCTAAACAGAGTACAACCCCTAAGGGGCCACGACGAATGAGGGCATAGACTCCATCCCGTTGTACGAATTTAGACGACTCGTTATCGAGTTCCTTATAAGCATTGATAGTGTCGTAGATGTACTCTACGGTACGGTCAAATTCCTTACGCGAGTCGTCCAGGTTTTTGCCGATTTCCCACATCATCAGTTTTACGACCTCATCGCGTTGCTTTTCCATTTGTTTTACAAATTTGAGCATTGCGGAGATGCGGTCTTTTACTTTCATTGTAGGCCATAAACCTTTACCTTTGTTATAAGCCTCGGTAGCCGAATGAAGGGCTTCTAAAGCATCAGCTTTGCCTAACGAAGGCACGCTACCCAAGAGGGTATGCTCATACTTTTCAGTAGAAGAAATAGTGGAATAGATATTGGTGAACTCACCTTTCCACTCACGGAGTTCGCCATCGATAAGGTAAGTGTCTTGGCGAAAGGGTTTTACTTGAAATTGTTCTGGTATATTCATAATTTTTTAATTAGCAAATTAGTAAATTAGCAAATGAGTAGGGTATGTACATTTGCTAATTATCACATTAACAAATTAGCAAACTGTCATACTCTTCCTTTGAGGGCGTTGAATACCCAAGCAATAGCGAAAAAGCCAATGCCTACCGCTCCGAATCCAAAGCCTGCTACTTCGTTGTATTTAAAGGCTCCTAAAGCGATAAGCCCTAAGCCTACTACTATCATTATGAGGGTTGCCCACCCTAATACAGCATTTTTATTCATTATTATGATTACAAGTATCGGTTATCAGTAGGCAAAAGTAGAAAATAATTAGCAAATGAACAAATTTTTGAATTAATGGTCAATGATTAATGGTTAATGGTTAATGGTTAGTGGTTAATGGTTAGTGGTTAATGGTGGAATTGGGAGAGGATTGTACAAAGCTTATAGGATAATTGAATAATGGATGGGTCTACAGTGGGTCTACAGTGGGTTTATAATGAATAAAAGACAGTGTGAGTTACACGGACAGATATAGAAAAGACAAAGGTAACCTTCTCCTTACACATACCCAGCTTTCGCTGTACACATACCCAGCTATCGCTGGCTACCTCCAAAGGGGGAATTGTAGCGATACAAAGACGAAGAATGAACGAAGAATGAACGAAGAATGAACGAAGAAAAAGTGAAGCTAAGTTAAAGGTAAGGTGGAGATAAAAAGAGGGTTATTGTTAGTTTTTGACTTTGTAAAAGGTTGTAGTACGAAAAGCAATTAGAAACTTTGGTAAGGTGTATGGTCGGGAAAAGGGGAGAAGAATAGTGGTTTGCAATTTTGAAAGGGAGTGATGAATGGCGCTGAGATGAAGGGGAGAAGACTTTAACATTTGTTTTAAGAAAATATTAAGAGTGAGTATTGATTTAGAAAAAAGACTTTAATTTAATGTGTAAACTATTTTGGTTATAATAATTAAATAGATTTAAAAAATAACCATATAAGATGAGATTCTCTTTAATAAAATAGATATAAAGAAGATTATTTTTTAATCTTTAGAGATTTTTGAAGGAGAAAAATATAAAATTAGTACTATTGATTTTATTTGATTATCAATAATATATATTTTTGAAATAAAGAAAAAGAGAAAAAAAAGGAAAAAAGTAAGGTAAAAAATTTGCGCTATGTTAAAATATTCCTAATTTTGCGCCCAAATTAATTTATTCAATAAAGTAATGAAAGTAAAAATATCAATGCTAATGTTCGTTTTTGCATTGTTTAGCGGTGCGCTAATGGCACAAACGAAAGTAACTGGTACAGTTACAGGCAGTGACGGTGTGCCACTGCCGGGTGTGAGTGTTGTGATTAAAGGTACAACACGTGGTGTTTCAACTGACTTTGACGGGAAGTATGAACTACAAGCAGCTGCCAATGAAACTATTGAGTACAGCTTCTTGGGGTATAGTACTCTGCAAAGAAAGGTTACGAAAGCGAGCGGTACTCTTACTTTAGATGTGGTGTTACAAGAAGAAGCACAACAACTTGGTGAAGTAGTGGTAACCGCTTTGGGTATCAAACGCCAAGAAAAGGCGCTGAGTTATAACGTGCAACAAGTGAAGTCGGAAGAACTTACCAAAGTGAAAGACGTGAACGTGGTGAACAGCCTCAACGGTAAAGTAGCGGGGGTGAATATCCAACGTAGCTCTTCTGGGGTAGGAGGTTCGACTAAAGTGGTGATGCGTGGTCTCAAATCATTGGACGGTAATAACGGTGTGCTCTATGTGATTGATGGGGTGCCTTTGTTCAACAAACAAAGTGATGGAGGCGGAAATAACTTTGGTAAACCAGGTGGCGGTGAAGGTATCGCTGATATTAACCCTGATGATATCGAAAGTATTAATGTATTGACAGGCCCATCGGCTGCGGCTCTTTACGGTAGTGAAGCGGCTAATGGGGTTATTCTTATCAACACTAAAAAGGGTAAAGAAGGCAAAACAGAGGTAAACATCTCGAGTAGTGTGGAAATGCTAATTCCTATACAATTGCCTGAATTCCAAAATACTTATGGGAGCAACGGCGATAAAAGTTGGGGGGCTAAACTCACTACTCCTTCGAATGTTGATCCTAAAAAATTCTTCAATGTAGGACACAATATTATGAACTCTGTTACCTTTTCTACCGGTAATGCTCAGAATCAAACTTTTGTATCGGCAGCACAAACTGAAGCTGAGGGGTTGATTCCTAACAACGCTTACTATCGTTACAATGTAGGGGTACGCAATACTTCTAATTTTGCCAAAGACAAGTTACATTTAGATGTGAGTGGTAACTTTATCCGACAAGGAAACCGGAATATGATTGCTGGTGGTGGATATTTTAACCCGTTAGTAGGTTTGTACTTAATGCCTCGTGGCATCGACTTCCGAGATGTAAAGGCTTATGAACGCTATAACCCAAGTACTCAGATTTATGAACGCTACCAACCTTTCTCAGAAAGAGCCGATAGCTATTTCTCTGAAAATCCTTATTGGGTAGCTAATCGCGAACTTTTCTTGAATAATAAGAAACGCTATATGATGTCGGCTTCACTAAAATATGATATTCTCGATTGGTTAAACATTACCGGGCGTGTACGTTTGGATAACGACTATGGTACCTCAGAAGAAAAACTGTATGCAAGTACTACCAACTTTTTAGTAGGCTGGAAGACTGAATTAGGTTCTTATAACAAAGGACGTTATGCCATTAACGAAACTAAAGACGAGCAGACTTATGCCGATATTATGCTGAATATGAACAAGAACCTCGGAGAGAAATTTTCTTTGACTGCCAACGTAGGTTCCAGCTATAACGACCGTTTGAGCAATAGCCTATCAGCAGGAGGTTACCTCAAAGAAATTGCTAACTTGTTCTCGACATCTAATTTCGACGGACAAGTAGGAGGCTCAGGGCAAAGTTACTCTCGTGCTAAGAACGTAGCAGTTTTTGCCAGTGCTGAGTTAGGCTATAGAGGTATGTTGTACCTCTCAGCTACAGGTCGTAACGACTGGTCTTCACAACTTGTAAACTCAGCTGAACCTTCATTCTTTTATCCTTCAGTAGGTCTTTCAGGAGTGATTTCCGAAATGGTGAAATTACCTTCTTTTATCAATTATTTGAAAGTACGTGCTTCTTATACTGAGGTGGGTTCTCCTATTAGTAAAACAGGTATTACACCAGGTACCATTACTCACGAACTTACTTCTACAGGTTTGAAAACTAATAAGGTATATCCTTATCCAGACTTTAAAGCAGAACGCACTGCCTCTTGGGAGGCTGGTTTAAATACCAAATTGTTTGGCAATAGCTTGTCAGTAGATTTGACTTTGTACAAATCGAATACTTACAACCAATTCTTTGAACAAAGTCTTTCAGCCTCTTCTATCTATAGTTCCTTCTACTTACAAGCGGGTGATGTAGAAAACCGTGGTATTGAGTTGGCGGTAAACTATAACAAAGAATTTTTCAACAAACAGTTAGCGTGGAACTCTACTCTTACTTACTCACGTAACGTAAACGAAATTAAGAAATTGGTACGTGGATATCGCAATCCATTCACTGGCGAATTGTTTGATATTACCGAAGTGCGCAAAGGAGGTACTGTACTACGTGAAGGAGGCAGCCTTTCTGATATTGTTGTAAAAGGAGTGCTTTTGCGTGATGCGAAAGGTAACTTGATAGAAAATGCTTCAGGGTATCAATATGATGAAACACAAGAAATTAAGTTAGGACGCTCAACCCCTGATTTCCAAATGGGCTGGCGCAATACTCTTTCTTATAAAAATATTGATTTGAGCTTCCTTATCAATGGTAGCTTTGGAGGTATTGTTCTTTCAGGAACCCAACCTTACTTAGATGCTTATGGAGTATCAAAAGCTTCAGCTGATGCACGTGATGCAGGTGGTGTTTGGGTAAACGGCAAACAATACGACCCTGAAAAATATTACAATACTATTAAAAACCTTCCTGGGTACTACTCTTACGACGCTACTAACGTGCGTTTACAAGAAGTATCACTTACTTACTCTTTAGATGGTTCACACTTCTGGGATAAAGTAAAACGCATAACTATTGGGGTGATTGGTACGAATCTTTGGATGATTTACAACAAAGCTCCTTTTGACCCACAACTTACTTTTGGGGTAGGTACTTATGCGGCTAAGGAACTCTTTATGACCCCAAGTGCTGCTACTTATGGAGCAAGTTTAAAACTTCAATTCTAATCTAAACAAATACGATAATGAAAATATTCAATAAACATATAGCAATTGTAGCTTTATCAGCATTGAGTTTTACCGCTTGTATCAAAGATTTTCAAGAGGTAAACACCAATAAGCTACAACCTACTGATGCCGATATTAATCGCGGTGGGTATTCTTCAGGAGGCTACTTCAATGAATTGGTGCAACGTCCTATCCCTACAGGAGTAGGCGTAGACCCAGCTAACGACTATCAGGTAATACAAAATATGAGTACTGATAACTGGGTAGGTTATTTCTCACCAGGGCGCAATCACTGGGATAACGGTTTTAACCAAACTAGTTATTACGTGTCTAACAGTCGTGCGAATGGTACTTTCTCTACTTTGATTACAAAAGTAATGAATCCTTACTTTAAAATCAAAACCCAAATGCACAATGTAGAAACGGTAAATGGCAAATTGGTGTATCACGAAAAAGACCTTACTAGCAAGGCTATTTACCAATTAGCTCAAATCGTGAAAATAATGGGTATGCACCGTGCTACCGACCTATTTGGTCCTATCCCTTATAGCGATATGGAACCTGGTAAAGTAAAAGCAAAATACGACAGCCAAGAAAAAGTTTATAAGTCTTTCTTAAAAGAATTGGAAGAAGCTGTAGTGGTGCTCAACCAATATGGTGCTAATAACAAAGTATTGCAAGACTTTGACCCTGTTTATAAAGGCGATACTTCTAAATGGATACGCTTGGCTAACTCTTTGATGTTACGTTTGGCAATGCGTGTGCGTTTTGCTGATGCTACCTTAGCGCAAGAATATGTAGGCAAAGCTATTGCTGGCGGTCTTATTGAAAACGATGACCAAGCAGGTAAATTGGTTACCTCCAGTAAATACATCTTCCACCATTCTTTGGTAACAATGTTAGGCTATGGTGAGCTTAAAATGGGAGCGACAATCTATTCTTATTTGAAAGGATATGACGACCCTCGTATGGAAAAGTATTTTACCAAAAATACAGCTGACAATAAACCTTTAGATTTTTATGCAGTACGTTCTGGTATTAAAAACACTACTCAAGAAACAGAATACAAAAATTACTCTGTGCCCACTGTAGTACAAACTACCCCTACTTATTGGTTACGTGCTTCAGAAGTACAATTCCTCTTGGCTGAAGCTGCTTTGATAGGATGGTATGCTGGTGATACAGCCGAAAGCTTGTACAAAAAAGGTATTGAAATGTCGTTTACTGAAAACGGTTTGACTGCTGCACAAGCGCAAACTTATTACAATGCTTCGGCTAAGCCTGCCAATTACGTAGATCCAAAAGAATCTAACTACAATATTGATGCAAAAAGCACTATTGATAAGCAATGGCTTTCCGGTGGTAGTGTAGAAGAGCATTTAGAGCAAATTATCACTCAGAAATACCTTGCTAACTATCCTAATGGTTTTGAATCTTGGAGTGAATGGAAACGCACCGGTTACCCACGTATGTTCCCTGTGCCTTACAACTTGAGTAATGTAGGAGCTCAAAATATCAATGCTACTGGTAAAGATTTAGGTATGCGCCGGTTCCCTTTCCCTCAAAGCGAATTTGAATTGAACCCTGAAAATGTAAGAGCAGCTCAAAGTCTCTTGGGAGGTACTGATAACGCCGCTACTAACGTATGGTGGGACAAAAAATCTAAATAAATTTTAAAAGTAAAATACTATGAAAAAGATAATATACACGCTATTAGCCCTTACTGTAACACTTACAGCGTGCAGTAAATGGACAGAAACAGAGTCGAACGCAGAAGATTTTGAAAGAGCTGCGTTAGAGGACTTAAAAAATAAAAGAGACGCTGCCAAATGGCTTGCTGAAGCTGAACGTACTGAAGAAAACAAAAAAGCGTTAGAGGCTTATTGGGCTCAGCTCCGTGAGTACAAACAAAAAGCGTGGCTCAATACCGGTGAAGCGGGCGGGCAAGTGCCAATGGTATATTTTTGGTTTGATGGGCCTACTTGGCAACCTGTAAAAGGCATTGCACGTGGCTGGTTACAAGCTGTACCCGACTCGGTAGTAGCGCTTTCTATTTGGGGAGGTACTAATATGCGCCCCGAAACCCTTACTGAGTTTCACAAGAAAGATATTGAGGTTTTTCACAAAAAGGGAGGCTCTATCTTGATGTGTTGGCAAACTCCCAGTGTAGGGTTAGGCTTACCTAATACTAAGGATGGGGTAAGTGGTTATAAGAATTTTCATAACAAATATCCTTATGCGGAATGCTACGATCAATGGCCTGCTCTTTATGCACGTGAGTTAGCACGCTATATCATTGCTATGGATTTCGATGGCTATGATGTAGACTGGGAAACTTGTGGTGACCACGGAGCAGTAACTAAAGAAGGAACTCCTTTGATGTGGGAATACGGTGGACAAAATAGTAATATTGCTAGATTTGTAAAGGAAATGGCAAAATATTTTGGCCCAATAGGAGCAGCTCATGCGGTAAAAACACAAGCAGAACGCGAAGCGAACTTAAAAGCTTTGTTTGAAGCATCAACTGTGGGATATCACCCTAAAGAAAAAGAATATATAGATGAATTTAAACCATATTTGCCGGCTAATTATCTTACCAAACGTTACTATTTCTGTGCTGATGTGCCTTGTGATGTAGCAACTATTTTTGGAAGAAACTCTCAAACACCGTTGGCAATTGAGGATAATGCCTTTGCTATCTATTTTGATAAGCACTTTATGCAGGATTATCCACACAATGGAGTGAATACATCAGGTTCTCGTCCGCCAATGTTAGGAGGACCTTATTACAACTCTACCTCTGCTAACTATCAAGCAGGGAATTTCCGTGTAATGATAGGTAAAGGAAAAGCAGTGAGAGATAAACAAGTATGGGGCTTAGGAGCTTATCACGGACAAAGTGATTACGCCGTAACCAATGAAAGTGATGTTTTTTTTAAAGCATATCTTACAGAGAATAAAATTACTCGTAAGTATTTGCACTACGCTTGGACTCGTGAAGCTATCCGCATCGCCAATCCTCGTCCTGATTACTCAGGCTATAAAGAAATGGAACCTACAATTATTCTCCCTTAAAAGATTATTGCAATGAAAAATACAATTATAAAATTAGTGAGTGTAGCCTTACTGTTAGGGCTTACCGCTTGTCAGGAAAAGTTAGATAACGACAACAATAATAGTCTAGAAAATCTTTCGGCTGTGTATATGAACGACAGCAATGCCAGCGTGAGTTTTGCTAAATCTACTGAATCAGGTAGTACTAAGTTTGAAGTGCGTATGTCTAACCTAAGAGACCGCAAAGAAACTATTACCATTGCCGCTACCGATTTTTTTGCCGAATACAACGAGAAGAACACTACTACGTACAAAATGTTGCCTGCTTCGGAATATGAATTGTATGAGGAAGGAAATACCGCCAACAAATCTACTAATGGTACTTTGAGTATTACTTTGAAACCAGGACAAGCTTCTGTGCAAGTAGGAGTGAAAGTGCGTCCACTAAATGAAGATATCTACCCAATGGGGATTAAATATGCTATTCCATTGCGCATAGTGTCTTCTTCTTTACCTATCCTTTCTAATAAAGATGTGGTAGTAACCCTTAGTCGTCCGTTTAAAACCTCGGTAGCTTTGATAAAACAGGGCTATGCCTTAGGAGTAAAAATGGCCGATAATATCAAAGGAAGTGATGAATTTACCGTACAAGGAATGTTCCTTTTTAAAAAAGAATTTCATGCTTATAACGGTAGAAACGTAAATATGTCGCTTTTCCAAGGAGAAATGTTGCCTTATACCCGTATAGATGCTGGTAAAATACAAGTGAAAAATGGTGGTGGTGATAGTCCTGACGACTGGGCTTATTCCGATGATATTGCTATAGAAAAATGGGTACAAATAACTTTTACTTACAAGGATTCCTTCCTTAAATTGTATATCAATGGTAAGCTGATAAAAACTTACCAACGCCCCAGCTTGAAGGTATCTCCAGGTATGCGTATCAATATTGAAAATGCTCAAACCTCTTACACTACCGATCGTTATCTTCGCGAATTTAGAGTATGGAATAGAGTGCTTACCGATGCTGAAATTGTAGATGGTTTATACCTACCTGCTGACCCAGACAACAGAGGATTGGTAGTGTATTTACCTATCAACAAAAAAGAAGGCTTTAAAGATATGAGTAAGTACAACAATACCACTATTTACAGAAAAGGGACTTCAAATTCTCCTTATGGAGTACAAGATGGAGATAATTATGTAAAAGACATAGAAGAAGGTACCTTTACGCCTACTGTAGAATGGAAAGAGAATATAAAATTCCCTGCTGTAGGTTTAGAAACAGAAGAATAGTAATAACAATGAGGCTATTCTTTTTAAGGATAGCCTCTTAAAAAGCAAGTACAATAATGAAGAGAATAATTATTAATAGTTTTATAGTTGTTTTCTGTTTAGCAATTCTAATGGCTTGTAAAAAAGACGAGATTACTATTCAGAAGAACGAAAGTACAACGTGGGAAATCGACAAGAAAATAGTAGATGACGATATTCGTACACGTATTGGCTATGATCCTCGATTCCAATATGCTTATCCAGCTACTTCCGAAGTAGTAGTACCAATGCTTAGTTTAGAAGGTTTTACTTTTACTGATAAGAATACACGTTCGTTAGAAATAAGACTCTCTCGAGCATCTGCACAAGATGTGAAAGTATCTTTGGTATATGATGCTTCTTTATATGAGAAGATAAGAGGTAACTACTCAGGATATGAATTAGGAGCTGCTAATTTAGTTGAGATAACAACTGCCGAGAAAACTATCACGGCAGGTACTACTTCCACTACTTTTGAACTCAAAGTAGCTAATCAAGCTAATTTCAACAAAAAAGTAATCCTCCCATTTGCTGTAAAAGTAACCAATAATGATTTGGTAAAAACTTTGAATGGTAAAGATTATTTTGTAGTGAAAATATATCCTAAAAATGTTACTTTTGAAGTGGCTAACAAAACCATTACTAAAAATGCTACTTTAGAGGACGGTAAAGCAAAGATGGCTAATAAGGAAGTAACTGTAACCGTTACCCCTTCTGACCTTATCCCAACAGATATTTCTTTAAGTTTAGAACGTGATGACAATCTTGTTAGTGGCAAGACTTTAGCTCCTAATGATATAGTAGGTGCTATTGACAAGGTTGATTTCAAAAATAAAACCACAGGCAAGATTACTTTTAGTTTGCAAAATGTAGAGAGCATTACTACTAAGGGTAGTTATGTATTGCCATTAAAATTAATGGCTTATGATGCTTCAGGTACAGCCTATCAAGTACTCAATACTCCTGTGTTAGTAACTATTGAAGTAAGTGAATTTGGTATACCCGATGATAACAGAATAAAAGAAATAAAGAGCTATTCAGGAGCACTGATTGAAAGTAGTAACTATAGTTTTTCATCTAATTATGAACAAGGACATTTGGGAAAACTTAGTGATAGAAGAACCGACAATGGAAATTGGTGGATAAACACTTATTTAAAAGGTGATAAAACAGTGTATTTATTGGCAAGTTTTAACACTTCTACGCTTATTAAAGGTGTTAAAATTACTCAGAAGACAGCTGGTAAACGAGTTCAAGGATTAGTAGCTTATGCTTCAGATACAAATCAACAAAGTTTGTATAAATCACAAGGAGAATTTGTAGCTGAGGAATCTACAGGTAGTGTATTGTATCTTAAATTTGAGAAACCTATTAAAGCTCAATACTTGATGCTTTCTTATTTTGAGAACTCAGATAACCAATACATTGATATTCACGAGTTGGAATTTTTCTAATATAAACATTTAGCAAATGAAAAATTTTATAATAGCACTAAGTTGTTTTTTGCTATTAGTATCTTGTAAGAAAGACGAGATTACTATTGAGAAAAACGAAAGCACTACGTGGGAAATTGACAAGAAAATAGTAGATGACGATATTCGTACGCGCATCGGCTATGATCCTCGCCTTAACTATATTTATTTGCATCCCACTGTTGCCGAACTACCAATGCTTTCTTTTGGTAATGTTACTATCAATAGAGATTACACTAAGGAAGTAGAAGTGAGATTGCTTGATAAACCTTATGACAAGGAGGTACGAGTATCACTTGCTTATGACGCTTCTGCTTACGACAAAGTGAAAGCTAATTATTCAGGCTTTGAATTAGGTGACGCTAACCTTGTTCAGTTAAGCGAAGTTACTAAAACCCTTAGCAAAGGTGAAACTTCTGTTACTTTCACGCTTACTATTAGCAATAACTCTAATTTTAAAAAGAAAGTTATTTTGCCTTATGCTTTAAAAGTAACCGATAATGGTCTTACACTTCCTAAAGAAAAAGATGTATTTGTACTAAAAGTTTTCCCAGAAGAAATAAAGATTAGTGCAGTGCCTCGAGATGTAACTAAGTTATTAGGTTTCTATAACGGCACAACCTACATAGGAAGTAGTGATAAAAAAGTTACTTTTACAGTGAAGAGCAGTTACGAATTACCTCCAGGGCTTACAGTTGCTTTGGTACGTGATGCGAATCCTTCTTTAGGAAGTAAAAAAGTGGCTCCTGATGGAATAGAAGGTACACTTCCAGAAGACAATTTCGATACCATTAGCAAAGACCTTTCATTCAATTTAGATGAATCAAACATTACAGCTAAAGGAGAGTATGTTTTACCGCTTAAATATATAGTAAAAGATGCTTCAGGAGTTGAGCAAGAATTATCAAACAACGGAATTTCTGTAAATTTGAATGTGAAAGAGTTAGTAGTTTCTAATGATAATGTAGAAGTAGCTTCTAAAGAATTAGGCACAAAAATAAATAGAAAAGGTATTCGTGTATCCTATTATGGAACTACTTATTACTTAGCAAGTATGATTGACGACGATCTTTCAAGTGTAGGCTATGTTAAAGAAGGTGCATATGTGTATTTTACTTTTCCTAAAGTAAGAAATATAAAATCTGTTGTTATAAAAATGCGTCAGGGTAATGAGATGAAAGCTCTCTCACTATATGCCGGTTTGTCACAAGGAAACGAACAGAAACAAGGTACGGCCTCTTATAGTGGAAAAGATGATTTTATCATTACATTCAAGAAAGCGGTTCCTCTTATCCGTTTAGCTTTGGGTGACTTTGTCAATAAAGATAATGCAACCTCTAATTGGATAGGTATAACCGATATTCAATTCTACGAAGAATAACACTAAGAAGCTTAGTATTTTTTCAGAAAAAGGAATGTTTAGTAATAAACATTCCTTTTTTTGTTTATCTATTTTTTTCTAATTCCAACAAGAAAGCGTATTCTTTTGAGATTTCTTTTAGGGCTTCAAAGCGTCCTGAGGCACCGCCGTGACCAGCTTCCATATTGGTGTCTAAATACAGCGGATGGTTGTCGGTTTTGAGTTCTCGCAGTTTGGCTACCCATTTGGCGGGCTCCCAGTACTGTACTTGTGAGTCGTGTAAACCGGTACTCACGTACATTGCTGGATAGGATTGAGCTCGCACTTGGTCGTAAGGGGAATAGGAGAGCATATAATTGTAATATTCCTCGTTATTAGGATTTCCCCACTCGTCGTATTCGCCCGTAGTGAGCGGAATACTCTCGTCGAGCATTGTGGTTACCACATCCACAAAAGGTACAGAGGCGATAATGCCTTTATACAATTGTGGTGCCATATTCACCACGGCACCCATTAACAAACCTCCAGCCGAGCCACCTTCGGCAAATAGATGTTCGGGAGAGGTGTAGCCTTCGGCGATGAGAAACTGAGAACAAGCGATAAAATCGGTAAATGTATTTTTCTTTTTGAGGAGTTTGCCATCTTCATACCATTGGCGACCTAAATATTCTCCCCCGCGGATATGTGCAATAGCATAGATAAAACCGCGGTCTAACAAGCTCAAACGAGTGGTAGAAAAATAAGGATTGATGGTTACTCCGTACGAGCCATAACCGTAGAGTAACAAAGGATTTTGTCCGTTTTTCACTATGTCTTTACGGTAGATGAGCGAAATGGGGACTTTTACTCCGTCGGGGGCAGTTGTCCAAAGGCGTTCTTCTATATAATTATCTTTGTTGAAGTTCCCGCCTAATACTTCTTGTTCTTTTAGTAGGCGCTCTTCGCCAGTGCGCATATTATATTCTATAATAGAGGCAGGGGTAGCTAATGATTGGTAGTTATAGCGGAGCCACTCGGTGTTGAAATCTATATTTTGGATAGTATAGGCGGTATAAGTTTCGCTATCAAAGGGGAGGTAATGCGTTTTTGAGCCGTCCCACGAGCGTATTTGTATACGTTCTAAGCCGTTGTACACTTCTTCGACTACTAAGTAATCTTTGAAAATTTCTATATCGTTCAGGCGTACTTCGGGACGATGGGCAATTATCTCTTCCCAATGTTCTGAGCTTGTAGCACTTTCGGGGGTACGCATCAGTTTGAAGTTGGTCGCACCATCTTTATTGGTGAGAATATAAAAATACTCCTCATAATGAGCGATATCGTACTCCAAGCCTCGTGTGCGGGGTTGGAATACTTTGAAAGCCTCGAGAGGAGTATTGGCATTCAAGATTTGATATTCGGATGTAAGGGTACTTTTGCTGCCTATCACAAGGTATTTACGAGACTTCTCGCGGTAGATGAACACATCAAAAGTATCGTCTTTTTCGTGGAAAATTAGTATATCGTCTTTGGGGTCAGTACCTAAAATATGGCGGTATACTTTGAAAGAACGCAGGGTTTGCTGGTTGTTTTTAACATAGAAAATGGTACGATTATCGGCTGCCCAAATGGCTTGTCCGTTGGTATTTTTGATTTTATAAGGCAGTATTTGGCCTGTGCTGAGGTTTTTGATTTGCAGGGTATATTGGCGACGGGACACGGTATCTACCCCAAAAACAGCCCACTGATTGTCGTCGCTTATGGCAAAGCTATCGAGGTAAAAGTAGGCTTTGCCTTTAGCCATCGCATTACAATCGAAAAGCACTTCTTTGGAAGCTTCGAGCGTTTCTTTGTAGCGCACATAAATAGGGTAATCCTTACCTTCTTCATAACGAGTTTGATACCAATAGCCGTTGTAGCAATAAGGCACAGAACTATCATTTTCTTTGATGCGGCTTTTCATTTCGGCAAAGAGCGTTTCTTGCAAAGGTTTGGTGTGTGCTGTTTGCGCCTGATAGTAGGCGTTTTCGGCTTCTAAATAAGCAATAACCTTAGGGTTTTCGCGCTCGCGTAGCCAATAGTAATTATCAGTGCGTTTGTTGCCAAATTCGGTGAATATATGAGGTATTTGTTTAGCTTTAGGAGGGTGTGATTGAGGTTTATTCATTTGATATGATATATGTTTTTTGTCAATTCCGATGCCTTTTAAAGTAATTTTTTTCCAATGTGCAGGCATTACAGTTTTCAGTTGTTGTATGCCTTTTTCTTCAGATAAATCTAAGCCTCCAAAGCCCATCATCACCGTTTGTAGTACGCCTCCTGCTCCAGTGAGGAAATAAGGAGTCTTACCATTTTTGGTTTCAGCCATTACTCTAAAAGGAGGTAGGAGATTAGGATGGTAGGCTTCAGTGAAGTACTTATAAGCCTTTTCGCGATCGCCTAATCGGCTGTATAAGAGAGAGAATATAGCTTGAGTCATCGCAGGAGTATCGTTGTAAGGCACTTTGTCTTTGTAATACTCTAAATCTTTGTGTATTTGGTTTTTGTCGGTAATTACTTTTAACGGATAAGCTAATAGGTTTACATCGGCTTGCTTGATTGCTTGCCCCGTATAGCTATCGTGTTCACGGGTTACGCCATTATCCATTGTGCTGAAAACGAGCTGTTCGGCTATGGTTTTCCATTGAGGGTTAGCTTTTATCCCTAATACTTTGGCAGCAGCAATAGCGTAGAGCAAATTCAGTTTAGCAGCTGCATTGGTATAGGCGTTGTTATCTACATTTTCAGCCCATTCATCGGCACATACTACGTTTTTAATTTGATAGGGAGCTTGTTCACTCACTCGGCTTTGCCAAAAGGTAGCGGTACTTTCTAAAATGGGATAGCCTATGCGGCGCAACCACTCTTTATCTTTAGTTACACAATAGTAATTCCATACAGCTATAGCTACATCGGCAGTGATGTGATGCTCGTAAGTACCTGTTAGTGCCCATACGGGGGTATCTTCTTCTCCTGATGTAGCACTTTCCCAAGGGAACATCGCCCCTTGATAACCGTGTAGAGCAGCGTTGTGTTGGGCGCGTTCTAACCTTTGATAGCGATAGTTGAGGAGGTTTTTAGCTATTTCGGGGTGCAATAATAACAAAGGGGGATACATCCACATTTCGGTATCCCAAAATATGTGTCCCATATACCCTGTGTGGCTTAACCCATAAGGAGAAAGAGAAAAGGAATGGAGCTCACTTACCGAAGCGTATAAGTGGTATAACATATTGTGAATATCCTGATTAGCCTGTGCATCTCCCTCAATCTCAATGTTGCTTTCCCAGAGTTTTGCCCACTGTTTGTTATGTCCTGCAAGTAGCGCCTCGTGTCCCTGCAAGAAAGCATAAGTACAGAGCCTTTCGGCTTGATTATAAGGGTCGGCAGAGTGCTGAGAGGTTATTAGGTTGCCAATTAGTGAGAAAGAATAGGTTTCTCCAGCTTTTAGTTTATGAGTGAATTGCATTAGGTGACTATTGTAGTCTCTCATTTCGTGCAATATTTGGGGAGCGTTACCGTATTTTTTATCGAAAAGAAAAGCGTTACTCACTGCTATTTTAGCATTTTCTGCAGGTGTTTGAGTTACCGTAGTGAGCAATGGGATATGAGTGTGAGGCGGATTGATTTCATTGAAGTAGTTTTGAGGGTTGCGGAAGCCATCGGGGGTGGTTAGAATGTTCTCTGCCAGAAGTGTAATATCGCGCAAAGGGGTAATGCTGATGTCTAACAGCAAGGTGTGAGGCAAGTGCCTCAAGGCATAATAAGTATAGGTAACTTTAGCTTTGTCTTTAAAATTGAAGTGACCTGAGAACGCCCCATTGCGCAATTCTAACTCTTGAGTGAAATCACTAACAGAATGAGCGTTGATATCCTCGTAATCAATAGCCATTCGCAGTTGTAATGGATTGATATTAGGCATAGCCGAAACTACCCTACTTTTGCCGTAATCGTACAACCCTGCTATGATTACTTGGTCTATTTGTAGGGGTACAGCAGAAGAACGCATCCCTATCATTCCATTGCCTATTGTAACCCCGTAATAGTTTGCGGGGTTGATGGTCTCTGCTTTGAGCAGCCACGGGTCTTGGGCATTCAGTGAAGCACAGCAAATGAAGCCTATAATGAAAAAGAATTGTTTCATAATCACTTGATACTTATAGCCAAGCCACCACTGGGAGCAAGGCGTTGTTTGAGTTTGGTTTTTTGAGTTACTTTCATTGTTTTGATGGAGTAACTATTGGGATTGGTACGCCAATCGGCATTTTTACCGTCGGTGTAGAGGGTAGCGGTATAGGTTTTTCCTTTGGGTAGAAAACTGAAATCAACGAGAGCTTCACGGGCGTTTTCATCGGTAATAGCACCTACGAACCACTCGTTTTTACCTTTGGCTTTACGGGCAATGGTGATGTAATCGCCGGGTTCGGCTTCTAAAATGTAAGTATTATCCCAGTCGGCTGCTACATCTTTGATAAATTGGAAAGCATCGAGGTGTTTTTCGTAGTTTTCAGGCAAGTCGGCTGCCATTTGTAACGGACTGTACATTGTTACGTAGAGCGCCAACTGCTTCACAAGGGTAGTACTACGTTTGGCTTTGTTGTTGCCATATCGGCTCAAATCGCCTTCAAAAATACCAGGGGTATAGTCCATAGCGCCACCCATCAAGCGGGTAAAGGGGAGGATAGTAGTATGTTCGGGGCGATTGCCGTTGAACGACTCAAATTCGGTACCGCGTGCACTCTCTTGGGCTACCCAGTTAGGGTAAGTACGGCTCATACCGGTAGGTCGCACCGCCTCGTGAGAATTGACCATTATGCGGTACTTAGCAGCGGTTTCGGCTACATAGTTGTAGTGGTTTACCATCCATTGTCCGTCGTGGTATTCGCTGCGCGGGATGATAGGTCCAACATAACCTGTTTTCACGGCGTCGTAACCGTTGTCGTTCATAAAGCGGAAAGCCTCGTGCAGGTGGCGTTCGTAATCAACTACTGAGGAGGTAGTTTCGTGGTGCATAATTAGTTTTACTCCTTTGGCAGCGGCGTATTGGTGTAGTGCTTGTACATCAAAATCGGGGTAGGCTTTGGTAAAGCTGTAGATGCGCTCTTTGTCGTAAGCATAATTATCTTCCCAGCCCTCGTTCCAACCTTCCACAAGAACGGCATCAAAACCGTGTTGAGCGGCAAAATCGATGTATTGCTTTACGTGCTCGGTATTAGCTCCGTGATGTCCGTTAGGTTTTAGTTTTGTATAATCGGTAACGCCAATGGTAATATCGCGGTCATCGGAGTAAGCCCACGTACTGCCGCCTCCTATGAAATACTCCCACCAAACACCTATGTATTTAGTAGGGTGAATCCAAGAAGTATCTTTGATTTTACAGGGTTCGTTGAGGTTGAGGATAAGGTTAGAAGCCAAAATATCACGGGCATCATTGCTTACTACTATCGTGCGCCACGACGTTACGCTACCTGTTTGAATATAGCCTTTTACCCCATTCTTGTCGGGGACTAAATGAGCTGATAACTGATGTTTGGCAGCATTGACGTTGAGCATCATTGAAGGGTAATTTACCAAAGCAGCTTCGTGCAGATTGATGTACAATCCATCATTTGATTTGAGCATCAAAGGCGTTTGTACAGCTACATTGGGGGTAGGTGCTTTGGCAGCCAAAGGCTCTTCGCGCACTTTGTCGATAAGTTTAGGAATTTCCGAAATAGCAGAAGTGGTAATAGGAAACTCGTTAGTATCGTAGTCAGCGGGAATCCAAAAAGCCTTGTGGTTACCCGAAAGCTGAAAAGTAGAGAGTTCTTCTTGAATTCTAAAGTGACGGAAGTTAGCTTGCACTGGAAATTCATAGCGGAAACCTAAACCGTCGTTGAACAAGCGAAAGCGCAAGTGCAATTGTCGTCCGTTGTTTTTCTGAGTGAGACGGACGAACATTTCTTTGTGATGGTCGCGTATTTCTTTGTTTTCGCCCAATACGGGTTGCCATACACTATTAGCTTCAGCAAATTGAACATCTGTGATTTCAAAATTGCTGTTGAAATCCTCCTTTTGGTTGATAACAAACCCCAGAGCACTCTCGCTGATGACTGTTTTGCCTTTGAAAGTTAAGGCATAAGTAGGCGTACCTTTTTCATTAAGCCGAAATGAGAGTTTGAGGTTCCCGTTAGGAGATGAAAGAGTTTGCGCAAATAGAAGAGGCGCAACACACAACATACATACAATAGTGATAATAAACTTTTTCATTGGTTAAATATTTTTATCGTGATTTTATCTTTTGCTTGACCACTCATTGGCTCTCCCTGAGAGAAATTCTTGTAAGATAATGGTAGCACTTATTTCATCTATCAGCGCTTTGTTCTGACGTTGTTTCTTTTTTAGTCCGCTATCAACCATTGTTTGGAAAGCAAGTTTGGAGGTAAACCGTTCGTCTTGACGGTGGATAGGTATCTCTGGAAACTCCTGTTGTAACTTACTGATAAACTTTTGTATCTCAGCCTCTACGCTGGAATCCTCGTTGTTGAGTCGTTTAGGTTGCCCAATCACAAAGGCTTCTACGGCTTCCTCGGCAGTGTATTGTTTTAGGAAAGCCAGTAGGGTAGGGGTTTCTACTGTGCAAAGCCCCGAAGCGATGATTTGCAGAGGGTCGGTTACAGCAATACCTGTGCGTTTGGTTCCGTAGTCTATAGCTAAGAGTTGCATAATTATTCTTCCTCTATGATTTCCTTAAATGTTTCCCAAGTAGATGAAGAAATAACAGGCTTGTAGTTAGTTCGCTGTTTACCGATATTTTGTAGCAAATACTCTTTCCTATCCTTTGGAAAAGGGTGAGTGCTTATCCATTTAAATGCCGAAGGCGGAGTATTCTCATCATCTATGACTCCTATAAACTCAGCAAAAGGTTTAGGGTCTATCTTCGCATTTTGTATATAGGTAAGTCCCACAAGGTCGGCTTCTTTTTCCATATTTCGGTTAAAAGCACTCGAAGATACGATTCTGCCTACTTCTGTAATCATCGAAAGGTCTGACCGCCCCGAAATAATAGCAAACAAAGTGCCTATCCCTAATTCTCTTACAAGCGACTGCATTACGTGATCTTTTTCAATATGCGCCAGCTCGTGCCCAATCACCCCACAAAGGGCTTCTGGGCTTGAGGTCTTTTTTACAAGTCCTGTATAAATCATCAGCTGGTGATTAGGCAAAGCAAAAGCATTTACCTCTTCACTATCTAATAAGTACACTTTCAGCTCCTTCCGGTCGATGTTATTAGCATCACATATTTTGGTCACCATACTGTCGATAGTCGTTACTGCAAGGCTATCGTCTACCACCGAGTTTCTGCTCGTGAAGTCCTCAAACATCATTTCACCCAGCTTTACCTCTATTTTCTTTACGTATTCATTCCTTATCAGTGGGTTAATCTTAAAAATTCCCAACCAGTTTACTTGTTGCAGTAAAAACCAACCCCCAAAGAAAACACACAGTAAAATAGTGCCTCTTGATATTACTTTATTCATTATTTTTTCACTATTAAATCTACAATATCACCGTAAAACCACCACGATAAATGTTCGCCCTTGCGTATCTTTATGGCAGAATAAAACGTGCCTATAATTTCATAGACATTAAAGATAAAGGCAATAATCAGCCAAGCAATATAAGCATTAGTTACTAAATTGCTCCCCAATACTATTGATACAGTCCACCAGAAAGTAGTGGTGTTTACAAAAAATAAGAAGAGTTGTGAAACGAAGGCTTGATAACAATGCCAACGCACAAAATAAGAGCCTTTGCGATGTGCCACCAGAAAGAATATGGTAGCCAGTAGATTGATGATAGGCAAAGGCATTCCCGCCATAATAGCCACTATCGACATTATATAGCTATTGGCAGCGCGCTCCTTGTCACCATCGCTGATGCGTTCGTTTAATTGTTTAGATTCTATCATAAACCTTTATAAATATTCCAAATCCAGTTCAGTACTATGAGAATAAAAAAGGGAATATACACGTAAGGGCGTTTAAAGAATTGTTCAAACTTTATGTAAGCTCCCTGCAAAGTAGTTTTCTTTCTGCATAAATCATAAAGTAACCACAACGGAGTAATGATAAGTAATACCGATGCCAATACCCCAAGCGGATTGGTCAGTAACGCCTCTCCCCAGTGCCCTTCAAAAAAAGCCTCAACCGACCGCGTGGTACCACACGACGGACAGGGGTACCCCGTAACATTCTTTATTGCACAAACAGTAACCCCTATGTCCTGTCCGTGAAAAACATAGTGGCTAAGTAGCCACCCCCAACAGGCAAGACATAGGAGTGTGATGAAAGTATAGAACTTTTTAGTCGTCAATTAATAACTAAGTGCTGAAGCTAATAATTCCGCATTTTTGTCTCTTGTAGCGTCCATAATTAGGAACCAGTCCACAATCGTCCAAATACCCAAACCACCACAAGTAAGCAATTTACCAACTCCCATACCTACATCGCCTATGTAGAAACGGTCAATGCCCAAATGTCCTGCAAAAATAGAAATGAGGAGAGAAGTAGTAGGGTCTTTAAATTGTATCGTTTGTAGCATTACCCATTTTGATTCGTCCAAAGAAAGAAGCTTTTCACGAATTTGAGGAACGATTTCAGGTCTGAAAAATTTACCATTGGTTACGATAAACATATCCACTTTTTGTGCATCCATAGTGTGTAAAATTATGAGATTAAAATTATGGTGCAATATTACAGCATTTTTTTGATATTGCCTAATATTTTAACAAAAAAAGTTATACTTCTGATTCAAATTCACAGAAAGTGTCTTTAACAAGGTGTTTTTCTACAAAATTGCCACACTCGGTTTTTACATTTCCCTTATCTTACCATCGCCTTACCTTCGTCATTTGCCTCTCGTCCTTCGTCATTTGTTCCCTTTTCCGTCACTATATTCCCCTTCTCCGAGATAGCCAGCAACAACTGGGTATGTGTAAAGGAGGAGGTTATCTCCTAGTGCCTATGGCCTAAGGCCTATCACCTCTTCCTCTTTCTTTCGACTCGAAACCCTCTTTTTGGCGTTTTTGGCATTGTTGTATTATATTATTAATCAATTATTTATATACCCTTTCTATACCAATCGTCCAAGATTCGTATAAGCTTCCTATAAGCTCTCTATAAGCTAACCCCACCCAAATTACAGCTCATTTTTTACCTTTTACCTCAACATGTCCTTCCGAACTCCTCCGTTTCCTTCCGAATTCTCCAACCTCTCCTCTGACCTGTCCGACCCGTCCATTCCTCTTGGTGGTATTATTGGCATTTCTGGTATTTCTGGCATTATTAACATTTACCCCATTTGCTAATCTGTTAATTTCCTAATTCTCTCTCATTTGCTAATTTCCAAATTTTTTAATTTTCTATCCGCCATACGGCTCCCACTTATTTTATCAACCGAATCGCTAATACAGCTTCTATGGTTGTGAAATAAAAAGAAGGCAATAAGATGAAGAGCATTTCGTATAAAGGAGAAGGACTTACAGTTTTTACCAGCGGAAGTGAGAGAATTACTACGGCTACAAAACGCAATACAAAGCCCGCCATAAAAGCAAAAGCAGTGTGCTGTTTGCGTCTTTTGTTTACAATGAAGATAATACTAAATAAGAAGAAGGATAAACCACAATGGAAGATGAGCAAGGAATTTAGCGAATAGTACAAACTAATATCCTCTGTGTTTACGCAATAATCGTACAGCCAAAAGAGTCCTACCCCTCCGGCAATAAGCAATAATAAATATTTTACAAACAGAAGTATGTTACTCTTCATCGCTCATCTGTTGGGCTTTCTTAATTACTGAATACATAGCTCCAAATACCCCAAAAAGCGAACATACCACTGTCCATAGAGAGTACTCATTAGGAAATTTACCATCTAACCAAACACCAAAAAAGCTACAAATGGCTATGGTAATAGCCATTTGTAGCCCTATTTGTGAAAAGGTAATCCACTTATTTAGGTGGCTGTTTTTCGGCTGTAAGTGGTGCTTGTGGTTTTTCATTGATGGTAAAGCTGTTTTTGCCTCCTTTCATCGAGCAAGAAACGTTAAATACCGCTCCTGGTTCTATAGAAAGCTTATCTACGTACACTTCGCCTTCTACAACTGCAGTAGATTTTAAACTTAAAATACTACTCACTTTGAGGGTACCTGTTATTTTACCTTCAATATCGGCGTTTTCGCAAATCACAGTGCCTTTTATTACACCGGTTCTGCCTACTACTAATTTACCTGAAGTTTGGAAAGTTCCTTCCACTTCACCATCAATTCTAAAATCAGATTTTGAATTGATTTCTCCTTTGAATTTTGTTTCAGTAACAATACGGTTGCTACTTCCTGTGGGATTTTCTGCTGCCATAATAATCTTTTTATTATCTCTCTCTTTATTAAATATAGCCATTTGTATTTCTATTTAAAATACAGCCCCAAAAGTACAATAAATATTTTTAAACTGCAATTTTTTTAATAATTCTTTTTTATTATTTTTCTTAATAAATTGTTTCTTAATAGTTTAATCTAATTAGTATATAAGAAAAAACTCTGGTAAAATTCAAGAATTACCAGAGTTTATTTGTTTTATATTTGTTCTTTAATTAAGTGTGTAGGTAGTCCCATTACGTTGTTATAAGAGCCTTCAATAGTGGTAACTCCTATATGTCCTATCCACTCCTGTATACCGTAAGCTCCTGCTTTGTCAAAAGGCTGATAGTGACTGATGTAATAGGTTATTTCGTCATCGGAAAGCTCTTTAAAGGTTACTTTTGTAATACAGTGTTCCGTTATTTGCTTTTCATTAGTAGTAAAACATATAGAGGTAATTACCTCGTGAGTCTTCCCCGAGAGCGAACGCAACATTGCGAAGGCTTCGGTAGCGTCTTTGGGTTTACCAAGGGCTTTACCTTCGTGCCACACGATAGTATCAGAGGTGAGAAGTACACAATCCATAGGTATCTCACCTGCAAAGGGCGTAGCTTTCAGCTGGGCGAGATAGTCGGTGATTTGCTCTCGCTTTAAGTGTTTAGGGTAGGTTTCGTCTATGGGTTTGAGGACTACCTCATAAGGGAAATCTAATTCTCTCAGGAACTGCTGACGGCGCGGTGAGCCTGAGGCTAATATAATTTTCTTCATTATCGGTTGATGGTAAAAGGCAATCCGCTATAAGGCTTCATATATTCGTCTTCAAGACTCTTTTCGAGCATTTGTTTTTCGAGGTCGCAGCGGTATACTTCACCTTTTAGGTATTTTTCAATCATTAGTGAGGCGATGGGAGCAGCTACTCGTGCTCCGTAATACCCGTTTTCCACAAATACGGCAATAGCAATCTTAGGGTCTTCTATGGGGGCAAAAGCTACGAATATAGAGTGGTCAGTAAGTTGCATACGCTTGCCATTCACTTTTATAAAGTTTTCGGCGGTACCTGTTTTAGCAGCGATATTAATACCTTCAATTTGGGTACGGCGTGCGGTACCTTGCTCATATGCCATATTCATACCTCTAATCACAGGTTCAAAGTTCTTAGGGGCTATCGTAGTGTGTTTAGCAACGGTATACTCTTGAAATGGAGTAATTTTATTATCTATTTTTTTTACGATATGAGGGGTATAGTAATAACCTCTATTAGCGATGGCTGCCATCACATTAGCAAGCTGTATAGGAGTGGTGAGCAATTCTCCTTGCCCAATAGCGTTAGAGATATTGGTTGTGCCGTTCCAGCGACCTTTACCATATTGTTTGTCATACAAAGCAGTATTAGGCACTTTCCCTGCACGTCCTGTCGGTAAGTCAGCACCTAAAAAGCTTCCCAATCCAAAACTTCGTACGTGAGCATTCCACTTGTCCATACCCACTGCCGAAGAGGTTTTCATATCAATAGCACGCTTATAGGTATTTGCAAAATAAGAGTTACAAGAAAAAGCTATCCCGTGTAATAGGTCATTAGAACTGCGCCCGCAGTGGCAACGCATTATACGCCCTCCAAAACGATAACCTCCTCCACAGCTGAACACACTACCTGGTGTTATCACACCTTCCTGTAAACCTATGAGTGCGTTTATTACTTTAAAGGGCGAACCTGGTGGGTATTCTGCTAATAGTGTGCGGTCGTAAAGAGGTTTAGCAATCGAATCGTTATAAAGGGCTGTGTAGTTCTTAGAGCGTTCACGTCCTACCAACAGAGCAGGGTCAAAAGTAGGCGCTGATATCAATGCGAGAATCTCCCCTGTTTTAGGTTCTATAGCTACGATTCCGCCGTGTTTGTGTTGCATCAGCATTTCGCCATAGGCTTGCAAATTGATGTCTATGGTTAGTTGCAATGGTTGTCCAGTGATAGGCAAAGTATCCATTGCGCCATTCTTATAGCGTTCAATGGCAGCGTTGTGTTTGTCCTTTTGGAAGAATTGTACACCTTTTTTACCTCGTAAGAATTCCTCGTATTGTTTTTCTACCCCACTGCGCCCTATCAGTTCACCAGCTAAGTAATAAGGGTTCTTTTTCAGTTCCCATTCATTTACCTCGCTGATATATCCCAATACATTCCCCGCATTGTGAGTGAGGTAACTGCGGAGCATTCGCTTCTGTATATAAAATCCTTGAAACTTGCGCAACTTTTCTTGTAGTACAGCATAATCGTCTTTGGAGAGCTGGTGCACGATTACTGAAGGTTTTTTGCGTGAGTAATCACTTGCTTTTATGAGCCGTTCCCTAAACTCTTCTTTACTGATTTCAAGGAGTCCACAAAGCTCTAAGGTATCGAGAGTTTTCACCTCACTGGGCACAACCATCACGTCATAGGCAGGTTGGTTCGATACCAATAGTTCTCCATTACGGTCGTAAATATATCCGCGTTCGGGGTAATCGTATACCGTTTCAATAGCAATGTTGTCAATTCCTGTATTTTCCTCGTGAAATATTACTTGTAAGAAGAATAACCGTACTAAGAACACCACTGCCACAAAAAGAATAATAATGGGCAACAGATATTTTCTCATTTCTTATTTTTACTAAACAGATAGATGAATAGCAAACAAACGATGATAGTGAAGATAGATGCTCCTACAATCTTTGCTAATGTAAGAAACAAGTGATTGAAGTTAAAGACTTCTAAGAAATAAAACAGTGTGTGATGCACTACCACCATCAAGGTTGTATAGCTAAAAATCTTAGAAAACGGATAAGCGAGCAAATCCAATTCTTGATACTCAAAATTCTTGCCAAATACTGTTAGTAGTATCGGATTACGCAAATAAGCTATGAGTACACTACTGGCAGCGTGCAACCCTCCCGTATTAGAAAAAATGTCTATACACAACCCTATTAAAAATGTCGCTACCAATGAAGGCATTCTGTTTTCACGATAGGGTAATAACAGTATAAACACTATGTAAACCATCGGATTTACATAGCCCCAATACTCCACATTGTTGAAGATGAGTACCTGCAACAACACTAAGAATACAAATAAATATACATTTCTTACTACTGGGTGACTCATTTTGGGTTCTGTTTTTCTAAGTCAGAAACGGCTGCTCTATCTCTATCTTCAATAATATACACATATTCAAGGTTCGACATATCAGCAAATAGCTTTACATCAATGATATACGTATTATCCTTTTTGCTCTTTTCAAAATGAACTATCCTGCCAATAGGAATTCCCTTAGGGAATATGTTCGACATACCCCCTGTTACAATTGTATCTCCATTCTGTATAGGGGCTATATTAGGTACTTCTAACAGCTGTACTTTATTCACCTCTCGGGTATCCCAACGCAATGAACCAAAGTGTTGCGTGCGCTTCACCATTGCATTCAGTGCCGACCTAGTATTCAGTACACTTTGTACAGTAGCAAACCTCTCCGAAGTATTCTCTATTATCCCCACAACTCCTTGTGGCGAGAGCACTCCCATATCTTGCTTTACACCGTCTTTCGTACCTTTGTCGATAGTGAGGTAGTTGTTTTTTAAACGGAAACTATTTTTTATCACATTTGCTTTAAGTACCTTGTATTTCAGTGAATCGGTAGTGGGAAATGACACCGAATCTACAAGAGATATATTGCGGATTTGCTGTTCCATCCGTAAGAGTTGTGAGCGCAGAGCTCGATTCTCCTCAGTAAGGGTTTCGTTCTGACCGCGTAAGCTAAAATATTGTGCCCAGTAGTCTGTGAAACTGTAAAGCCTACCCGACACTGCATTCGCTGAGTTTATGTAAGCACTCTGAGGATAATAATTGCTGTTAAAAACCAAACCAATAGCGCATAAGAACAGTGCGAGGAACACAAAAAAATCCCTCGACCTCATAAAGAATTGAATGATTTGGTTCATACCTCTTGTTTCTTATCTCTTACCTCTATCTATTTTTACTTTAATAAAATACTTCTGAATTTGTTAATGTTTTTTAGAGTGATACCTGTTCCACGTACTACGGCACGCAAAGGGTCTTCGGCTACGTATACAGGGAGGTCGGTTTTCATAGAAATACGTTTGTCTAATCCCCGCAACATCGATCCACCACCTGCCATATAGATACCTGTATTATAGATATCGGCAGCCAATTCAGGAGGCGTTTGCGAAAGTGTCTCCATTATAGCATCTTCTATACGAAGAATAGACTTATCCAGTGCTTTCACCATTTCGCGGTAGGATACTTGCACTTGCTTAGGTTTACCGGTGAGCAGGTCACGCCCTTGTACCATAATATCATCTGGTGGGGCATCGAGGTCTTCAGTAGCGGCTCCTACGGTCATCTTAATGTTTTCTGCAGTACTTTCCCCCACGTAAAGGTTGTGTTGTGTACGCATATAGTGCACAATATCCGAGTTAAAAATATCCCCTGCAATTTTTACCGACTTGTCGCATACAATACCCCCTAAGGCAATCACCGCAATCTCGGTAGTACCCCCACCTATGTCGATAATCATATTACCCTTAGGTTGCATAATGTCAAGCCCTATACCAATAGCCGCTGCCATCGGTTCGTGTACGAGGTAAATATCCTTACCGTTCACACGTTCGCACGACTCGCGTACCGCACGCGTTTCCACCTCGGTAATTCCTGAGGGGATACAAACTACCATACGCAACGAAGGCGAGAAAAAGCGTTTGCGTAACGCAGGTATACTCTTAATGAGCATTCCTATCATCTGTTCCGAAGCGTCAAAGTCGGCAATTACCCCGTCTTTTAGCGGACGAACAGTGGTGATATTAGGGTGTGTTTTCCCTTGCATTAGCCGTGCTTCTCTACCTACGGCTATAATTCTTCTGGTTGTCCTATCTATTGCTACAATCGATGGACTATCAATCACTACCCTGTCATTGTGAATAATGAGGGTGTTCGCAGTACCCAAATCAATGGCTATTTCTTCTGTCAAGAAATCAAAAAAACCCATATTATTTTTCTTTCTATTATATATTTACCTTATAAATCAGTTATTTAAGTGTTTTGTAGACACTACTTTTTGCGGGTGCAATTTTACGATTTTTTTTTGACCTACACAAATATTCTTACACTTTTTCTTAAAACTTTATAGCTAACCTCCTCTTATCTTGCTGTTTATCAGTTTATATGAATTTCTATTAAATAATGTCTATTCGATATAATATAATATCTTTTAGGTATACGTAAAACTAATTTCTAATCTCGCATAGTGTTCTACAATAGCTCACCGACTTTTGAGTAAGCACCGAGTTCCTATCCTTATCCATTACTCATTCCCTTTTCTTTCGCCTCGAACCCCTGTTTTTAACATTTTTAGCGTTGTTGTATTATATTATTAATCAATTATTTATATACCCTTTCTATACCAATCGTCCAAGATTCGTATAAGCTTCCTATAAGCTCTCTATAAGCTAACACCACCCAATTTACAACCCATTTTTTACCTTTCATCTGAATCAGCTCTTCCGAACTCTTTCGATATCTTCCGAATCCCTCAACCCTCTCCCATTTGCTAATTTCCTAATTCTCCAATTTTTCCACTTGCCCGTCGCTTTTCCGTCACTACATTCCCCCTTTGAAGGGGGCTAGAGGGATGTTTATACAACAATAACTACTGTCGCTTCTCCACCCTATCGTCTGTGACCTAAGGACTCATACCTCCTCATTTGCTCATTTTCTAATTTACTAATTAATCTGCCCGTACGACTCGCACCCGCTCGTCGTGCTACGACCTTTGCCAAAGTTAATCCCCTCCGCTAGCACTTTTCTTGTAGCTCATACCCCATTTTCTCATTTCCAAATTTCCTCATTCTCTAATTTTCTCATTTCCTCATTTCCTCATTTTCTTATCTCATTGTTTTTAAGTATTTATCATTAGATAGTTGTATTTTTTTAAGATAAAAACGCATCAGGGCATTGCAGTTTGCTTTTTGTTTTATATCTTTGTAGCGTTAAAAAGAGACAAAAATGAACGATTTTCTTAACACTCAGGAATCCCGAAAGAACAATCGCACTAAAAACATTGTTGCACTAATAGTGGGTGTGGTGTCTTTTGTTGTGGTATTTTTAGCAGCATTCTTTACGACGCGCTATCTCACAAGCTCCTTCTTTTCAAAAGCTAAAAACGATTTAGTTACCGATGAAATGAAGAATCAAGTTGCCGAAATGAACCAGCAGTTACCACAAATAATAGAAGAGGGGGTGCGCTTAGATAGTGTTGCCCTAAAAGGAGAAAAAACTATGGGGTATTATGTAACCCTCTTTAATTTCGATTCCGAAGGAGTAGAGTTTGACGCATCAGCAGCTAAGGAAGCTATTGTACAAAACCTAAAAAGCAATCGCGGAAAGATGCGTTTTTTCATTGATAACAATATAACGCTGTACTATTATTACTACGATAAAAACAAAAAAGTTGTAACCGAAATAGAAATAGCTCCATCACTCTACAAATAACTAACGATTAAAAACTAATAACTAAACACTAATGAATATTATCATTGCCATTGATGGCTATTCCTCAACAGGAAAGAGTACTACTGCCAAAGCCGTAGCCAAAGCGTTGGGCTACGTCTATATCGATACAGGTGCGATGTACCGCGCCGTTACTTATTTAGCCTTAGAAAAAGGTTATGTTTCTACCTCGGGCATCGAAGTAAAACCCCTGATGAAAGCCCTGCGAAAGTCGGAAATAAAGTTCGTGTACAACCCTGAGTTGGGATTTTCTGAAATTTATTTGGACGGTAAGAATATCGAAAACGAAATACGCGGTATTGAAATAGCCAATTGGGTGAGCGAAGTTGCCAAACAACCCGAAGTCCGCACTTACCTAGTAGACCTTCAACGCAAAATGGGTAAAGACAAAGGTATTGTAATGGACGGACGCGATATAGGTACAACGGTATTTCCCAATGCTGAACTTAAAATATTTATGACCGCTAGCGAACAAGTGCGCGCCCAGCGCCGTTATAAAGAGTTACAAGCCAAAGGCGATAAAGCATCGTTCGACGAAGTGCTTGCCAATATCCAGCACCGCGACCATATCGATACCACCCGTAAAGAGTCACCTCTCAAAAAAGCTGATGATGCCATAGTTATCGATAATACCAATCTTACTATAGAGGAACAAGTACAAAAAATCTTAGCATTTGTTAATTGTTAATTGTCAATTGTCAATTGTTTTGTATCTTTGCCCCCGAAATAAAGAAAAGAACTATGTGCGAAAATCAACATACGTGTGGCTGTAGCAATGCCGAAACCCGTCATAATTGGACGAAAGAAGAAATAATGGCTATTTACAATAAACCCCTAATGGAGTTGCTCTACGAAGCCGCTACCGTGCACCGTAAATATCACGACCCTAACTCGGTACAAGTCTCTACACTACTCTCTATTAAAACCGGAGGTTGCTCCGAGGATTGTGCTTACTGTCCGCAATCGGCGCGTTACGAAACCGAAGTAAAGATAGAAAACGCCGATATGATGAGTGTTACTCACGTAAAAGCCCAAGCCCTTCGTGCTAAATCAGCAGGAGCTTCACGTGTGTGTATGGGGGCAGCGTGGCGTAACGTAAAAGATGGTCCCGAATTTGAACAGGTGCTCGAAATGGTGCGCACTATCAATAAGCTGGATATGGAAGTGTGCTGTACACTCGGTATGCTTACCGAAAACCAAGCCAAACGTTTGGCGGAAGCAGGCTTGTATGCTTACAATCACAACCTCGATACGTCAGAAGAATACTACAAAGAAATCATTTCTACCCGTAGTTATGACGACCGCCTCAAAACGATTGACAACGTGCGCAAAACCAATATCACTGTGTGCAGTGGAGGGATTATTGGTATGGGTGAATCACTCGAAGACCGCGCCGGAATGCTCGTAGCGCTCTCAACGCTCAATCCACAACCCGAGTCGGTACCTATCAATGCCTTAGTACCCGTAGAAGGAACGCCTTTGGAAGACTGTGAGCCCGTAGATATCTTCGAGATGGTGCGTATGGTAGCCACCGCGCGTATCGTGATGCCACAATCGCAAGTGCGCCTTTCCGCAGGTCGTACCCAAATGAGCCAAGAAGGACAAGCTCTCTGTTTCTTTGCGGGAGCCAACTCTATCTTCGCAGGCGATAAGCTCCTCACCACTCCTAACCCCGATATCAATGAGGATATGCAAATGCTCGGTGTACTCGGTATGCGTATTCAGAAACCTTTTGAAACGCATCCACAGCCTAAAACGGTAGAAGCAGCCGATTCTCAATATCATTCCTTAGGTGAAAACCCTAAATGGACGCGCCCTAACCATAAAATAGAGCGCAACGAAGGAAAAAGAGTACGAGCTACACACTAATATCACAATTGCTTTGCGAATTTACGCCCTACACTTTGCCAAAGTTTCTTGCCAGTGTGGCTCTTACCTTTGACGAAGTTGAAAAATCGCCTAATTAATTCACAGATTTGTTAATTTACAAAGAAATAGACAACTTTTAATTGTTAAACTATGGATACAACCACATTAAAAATAACTTTTAATCCCACAGAATTATCCATATTTCAACCATTGTTTGATAAGTTTAAACTAAAAACAACAGTTGTAGAAAGAGCAGATGATTTTAGTGAGCTTACTGAAGAAGACCTTAGAAGTTTAGCCCTTTCAGAAGAACAATCAAGATTAGGAATGTTAGTGGATAGTTCTGAAGTGCACAGAAGGGCTACAGAACGAAGAAGACAACGTTATGAAAGTAAAGTGGACTCAAGAAGCTGAAAGAAATTATAACGATACCCTTGATTATTGGGACGAAAGAAATGGTAGTTTTTCTTACTCCGATAAAATTACTAAGGCTTTGATAGATTTAGAAAAAGAGATTTCAATAGATCCGTATGCCTTATCCTATTATAACAAAGACCTAAAATATTTATAGGCGAACTATTCTAAAAGGAAAATTTCTTGTTTATTACAAAGTTGATAAAGAAAAAAATATAATAGAAATACGCCATTTTAGAAGTTCTAAACAGAAACCTTTGTTCTAAATCACCTAATTAATTCACAAATTTTCTAATTATCTAATTCCCTAATTTTCTCTATGAACTCCCAAATTCTCAAAGAAATCATCACTACTCCTATGCCTTATGGCAAGTACAAGGGTACTATGATTGCTGATTTACCTTCCTATTACCTCGAGTGGTTCAGCACTCAAGGATTTCCCAAAGGAAAATTAGGAATGTTATTGGCTACTACTTTCGAGATAAAAACTAATGGTCTACAAGAGATAATCGATAAACTAAAAGAATATGTTAGTCAAGAAAGTTAACGAAAAGCAACCTACCTTTGGGGAAGGTTGCTTTTTTGCTGAAAATGCTACCCTTACCGGTGATGTGCACTTAGGCGACCACTGTACGGTGTGGTATAATGCGGTTATTCGTGGCGATGTAAACACTATTTGCATAGGTGATGACACCAATATCCAAGATGGTGTAGTGATTCACGCTACCTATCAAACACACCCCACAACCATTGGCAATCGCGTGTCTATAGGGCATAACGCTATCGTACACGGCTGTACTATCGAAGATGATGTGCTTATAGGAATGGGAAGTATTGTAATGGACGGATGTGTGGTAGAAAGCCATAGCATTGTAGCTGCTGGAGCCGTAGTACCTCCTAATACCCATATAGAAAAAGGGAGCCTCTATGCTGGCGTTCCTGCTAAAAAACTCAAAAATATTACCGATGAACAGAAAACTCTCATCGAGCGAACTGCCCTAAACTATCCTAAATATGCAAGTTGGATAGAAAAATAGACAATATGCTACGTATTGATTATCAGTATTAAGCATATGTTATTTAAAATTATTCTACTATTTATTTGGATGTATTCAAAATAATATATACCTTTGCCCCACTATTAGTAAAGGAATATAATAGTAGTAAAGTCTTTATATTTCGTTTGCGATTCCTTGTGAAGTCTGTATTCTTTTTTAGTGTTTTTAATAGTTGTTACCTTTTCTTCACAAGTGAATTAGTTAGTTTTACATATAAAAGTCCAGTGTGCTACACACTGGACTTTTTTTGATTTTACAGTATTATTTTTGTGTATTAGCATAAAAGTAGTATCTTTGCCATTATTTTTAAACTAAGAAAACCGATGAAAAAAATTATTGTAGCTGTAATGCTTATGTTTTTCTCAGCAAAAACATTTGCTCAAAGTGATTTCCGCCAACATCAAGTAAACTTGAATATCTTGAATGTTATATGGTTAGCTTCTGTAGAGTTAGGTTATGAACATTACATAGCTCCTAATCAGTCTATCGAAGGAACTATTTTCTTTAACGACCGCTTTTCTGTATTCCCTAGAAAAGAAGGAGAGAAGTACAGAGCTACTAGTATTCAAATAGGATATAACTATTATTTTGAAGAAGACGGAGGTACAGGGCTCTATGTAAATCCTTTTATCAAACAACGCTTTGGAACATTCTCTGAAGATGGAGTAAAAACGCGTTTGGATAGTTTTATCTTAGGTGTAGGGGCAGGTTACCAATGGAATCTCGACGATACCTTTATCATCGCTCCTTTTGCAAATATTGCACGAAACTTTGGTAAACAAGTTAATGAAAATAAGAAGTTCTGGGCTATCGAACCTAACTTTGGTATTAAGATAGGATATAAATTCTAAATCTATTATCTATTAAAAAGGCTACCCAAAAGGTAGCCTTTTCTATTTTATATCCTCATCACTTTTCTTATACAGAAACTCCATATTCTCTTAGAGCATCGTTTAGTGAAGTTTTCTTATCGGTTGAGGCTTTACGCTGCCCGATGATAAGGGCACAAGGCACTTGGTAATCGCCAGCAGGGAAGTGCTTGGTGTAACTACCAGGAATCACTACCGAACGTTCAGGTACATAACCTTTCAGTTCTTTAGGTTCGCTACCCGTTACATCAATGATTTTAGTAGAGGCTGTAAGCACTACATTAGCACCAAGTACCGCTTCTTTGCCTACGCGCACTCCTTCTACCAAGATACAACGCGACCCGATGAAAGCCCCGTCTTCTACTATCACAGGAGCTGCTTGCAAGGGTTCTAATACCCCCCCTACACCTACGCCACCACTCAGGTGCACGTGCTTGCCTATCTGGGCACAACTACCCACAGTAGCCCACGTATCTACCATTGTACCTTCGTCTACATACGCCCCTATATTCACATAGCTGGGCATCAGTATAGCGCCTTTGGCGATAAAAGCACCACGACGTGCTACAGCAGGTGGTACTACACGCACTCCTTTCTCATCGTAGTTGTGTTTGAGCGGAATCTTATCGTGGAACTCAAAGATACCCACCTCTACGGGTTTCATATTTTGGATAGGGAAGTAAAGCACAACCGCTTTTTTCACCCATTCGTTTACTTTCCAGCCATCGGCAGTAGGCTCTGCCACTCGCAATTTACCTAAATCTAAGAGGTGAATTACCTCTCTGATAGTTTGCTGCACTATTTCCTCACGAAGCAGAGAGCGATTTTCCCACGCTTCATCTATCATTTGTTTTAAGTGTTCCATTTATCTAATTATCAATTGTTAATTGCTTTTATCGCTTTTTCAAGTGTTTCAATTTTTGCCAAGGCATCAGCTTCTTTTTTGCGCTCATTATCTACTACTTGAGCAGGCGCTGAATTTACAAACTTCTCATTAGAAAGTTTCTTGCGCACTGAGGCTAAAAAGCCTTGTGTATAGGTGAGTTCCTCTTGTAGTTTTTTAAGTTCCTCTTCTACATTTACAGCCCCCCCGATAGGAATAAAGTATTCATTAGCTTTTACGCGGAAAGACATTGCCCCCTCTATAGCAGCGCTCACTTCGGTAATAGCCTCAAGTCCGCCCATTTTGCTAAGTACCACATCAAAACGATTGCTCACTTGCTCTTTGTTTAATACCGAAAGGCTAAGCGGTGTTTTGAAAGGTATGTTCTTATCTTTGCGCACCGTGCGGATACCTGCTATCACTTCGGCAGCAAAATCAAATTCTGCCAATAGTTTTTCGTCATATGGCTGTACGGTGGGGTAGGTAGCCACGATAAGGGCTTGTTCAGGGGTACGAGGTGCTAAACTTTGCCATATTTCTTCGGTGAGGAAAGGCATAAAGGGGTGGAGAAGTTTTAGTAAGTTCTCAAAAGCGGTTACTACGCCCTCATAAGTTGCTTTGTCCATCGGTTTGCCATATTCGGGTTTTACCATTTCCAAAAGCCACGCACAGAAGTCGTCCCAGGCGAGTTTATAAATTGCCATTAGGGCATCGGAGATGCGATATTTCTCAAAATGGTCTTCTACTTCGGTGAGTACTGCGTTGAACTTAGCTTCAAACCATTGCAAAGCCAGCTGAGCAGCTGCAGGTTGTGCTACCGAGCTATCCACTTGCCATCCTTTCACCAATTGGAAGGCATTCCACAATTTGTTGCCAAATCCTTTTCCTTGCTGACAAAGGGCTTCGTCAAATAGCAAGTCATTACCTGCTGCCGATGAGAGCAAGAGCCCCACGCGCACACCATCAGCACCGTAATCGGCGATGAGTTTGAGTGCATCGGGCGAGTTGCCTAAAGATTTAGACATCTTGCGGCGTTGTTTGTCGCGTACAAGTCCAGTGAAGTATACATTGTTAAACGGACGTTCACCTTTGTACTCAAAGCCTGCTACGATCATTCGGGTTACCCAGAAGAAAAGGATATCAGGTGCCGTTACTAAATCGTTGGTAGGGTAATAATACTCGATTTCAGGGTTGTTAGGCTCTAAAATACCGTTGAAAACGCTCATTGGCCATAACCAAGACGAGAACCAAGTATCGAGGGTATCCTCATCTTGTCGCAAATCGGCTTCAGTAAGATGTGCATTACCGCTCTTTTCTTTAGCCAAAGCGAGGGCTTCTGCCTTAGTTTCGGCTACTACAAATTGGTCTTTACCCTCGCCGTAGTAGTAAGCAGGGATTTGTTGTCCCCACCACAATTGGCGTGAGATATTCCAATCGCGTACGTTTTCTACCCAATGGCGATAGGTATTTTCGAATTTCTTAGGATATAGTTTGATGCTTTCGTCTTCCAATACCGCCTTGATAGCGGGTTGGATAAGAGTGTACATTTTGAGGAACCACTGGTCAGAAAGGCGAGGTTCTATCACAGCTTTGGTACGCTCTGACGTCCCTACTTTGTTAGTATAGGTTTCTTTCTTAGCAAGTAAGTTTTTTTCTTCTAATTCGGCTATTATCTCTTTGCGCACCACAAAGCGGTCTTTGCCAGCATAGTGCAAACCGTAGTGATTAAGAGTTGCATCATCATTGAAAATATCAATTACTTCCAACTGATGTTTGTCGCCCAAAACCTTGTCATTAGGGTCGTGTGCAGGGGTTACTTTCAGGCAACCTGTACCAAATTCCATATCTACGTACTCATCTTCAATAATCGGAATCACGCGGTTGCAGATAGGCACAATAGCCTTTTTGCCTTTGAGGTGTTGCCAACGCTCATCGTTAGGGTTGATGCAGATAGCTGTATCGCCCAAAATGGTTTCGGGGCGCGTTGTAGCAATCACGAGGTACTCATTCGTACCCTCAATTTGATATTTCAAATGATACAAAAATCCTTGACGTTCTTCATAAATCACTTCCTCGTCAGAAAGAGTGGTTTTAGCCTCTGGATCCCAGTTCACCATACGGTGACCGCGGTATATTTGTCCTTTGTTGTACAAATCCACAAACACTTTTATAACCGAAGCCGAAAGCTCCTCGTCCATTGTGAATTTAGTGCGCTCCCAGTCGCAAGAGCAACCTAATTTTTTGAGTTGTTCGAGAATCACCCCACCGTATTGGTGTGTCCATTCCCACGCGTGTACAAGGAACTCCTCGCGAGTGAGGTCGGATTTCTTAATGCCTTGTTCTTTGAGTTTTGCCACCACTTTGGCTTCTGTTGCAATAGAAGCGTGGTCAGTACCTGGTACCCAGCAAGCGTTGAAGCCTTTGAGGCGTGCACGACGAATAAGTACATCTTGAATGGTGTTGTTGAGCATATGCCCCATATGGAGCACTCCTGTAACGTTAGGAGGCGGAATCACAATGGTATAGGGTGTACGCTCATCGGGGGTTGAGTGAAAATAGTTGTGGGCAAGCCAATAGGCATACCATTTTTCTTCTAAATCAGTAGGGTTGTATTTTTTGGGTTCTGTCATATGTGCTAATTTGCCAATTTCTATTCTGACTGCAAAAGTAGTAAAAAAATACCAATTACCAATTTTTAAACTACTTTTGCTCTGTCTTACTTTCTTTTTACTACTGTCTTACTTTGGATTATTTAACTCTTTTTAACAATTCACTTTTAGATTTTAATCATTAATAATCAACTCTTTGTATACCCTTTCTATACCAATCGCCCAACATTCGTATAAGCTTCCTATAAGCTTTCTATAAGCTAAGTATACTCTCCTACTACCTTCGACTATCTCCGATATTATCCGAATCCGTACGAATTTTTACTATATGCTCAGAAAACTGCAATTTTCGCATTTCTGGTATTATTGGCATTATTGGCATTTTGGGTATTAAAAAATAATCTCTATTTTTGCATCTTAATCAGCAGTTCGAAGAGTCGGCAAAATGAAAAAACTCTTACTTCTTACTTTTTACCTCCTGCTCACCTCTTGCGGTATTTTCTACAAGAAAATCACTCCGCCTGAGGTAACCTATCCGTACCAGAAACCTCAAATTACTGCACTAAATGATACGTTGCGGTATTTTCAGGATAACTATATTGCAAAAAATCAACAAGGCTTGTGGGAGCTCTACCTTTCAGGAAATCCCTATCAGTTAGGGCTCAATTCGGGCGCACTTACTGAGCCTTTGTACCATCGTCAGGACAGTCTGCTCTTTGTCAAACTCAATCAGTTTGTGCCTTCACAGCGCAAACAGCGTTTTTTGCGCAAGTTCGTCAAGTGGTTCAATCGAGATATCAATAATTGTGTGATACCCCCTTTCCGGCAAGAACTCTGGGGACAAGCGCAGTACTCCGATACGATTTTTAACTACATAGCCCCTGCTTATCAGCGTACCCTTTACCTGCATTCGGCTCACGATTTAGGGCACGCTTTGCAAGATTTGATGCTCGTAGGCTGTTCTTCGTTAGCGGTTTGGGGCGATAAAACCGAAGATGGTCAGCTCCTCATAGGGCGCAATTTCGATTTTTATCTCTCCGATGACTTTGCTACTGAAAAGGTAGTGCGATTTGTGCGCCCTGAGGAAGGCATTCCTTTTATGAGTTACGCTTGGGGCGGAATGATAGGTGTGCTCTCGGGTATGAATCTCGAAGGTCTTACGGTTACTATCAATGCGGGAAAGTCGTCTATTCCGCTGAAAGCTCGCACCCCTATTTCGCTCCTCTGCCGTGAAATCTTGCAGTACGCCAAAAATATCGATGAGGCGATTGCTATTGCTAAAAAGCGAAAGGTATTCGTGTCCGAAGCTATAATGGTGGGGAGTGCTACCGACGGCAAGGCAGTAATCATCGAGGTATCACCCAAAAAGTTTGGGGTGTACGAAGCTCCTAATGCAGTGCTTTGCGCCAATCATTTCCAAAGTGAAGTGTACAAGAAAGATAAGAAGAATCTCAAACAGATACGCACTTCGCATTCAGCGTATAGATATGCCAAAATGCAGGAGTTCCTAACAGAAGAACCTAAGCTGAACCCCTCTAAAATAGCTACACTCCTCCGCAGTACCGAAGGCTTACACGCCGATTCCATAGGCTATGGCAATGAGAAAGCGCTCAACCAGCTATTGGCACATCACGCAGTAATTTTTAAACCTCAAGAACGCTTAGTATGGGTATCGACAGCTCCTTATCAGTTGGGCACTTTTGTAGCCTATGATTTAAAGCAGATATTTGCTACCAAAGCTTATCCGTCGCACAGTCCTTATCCTCAAACTTCCCTAAATATTCCGCCCGACCCTTTTATGTACACCCAAGCGTTTAAGGATTACGAAGCGTATAGGGTATTAGAGCAACAGATAGAAACACATTTGCGCGAACATACCCCTATTGTAATAGACGAAGTAAAGCCCATAACAAGTCTCAACCCGCATTATTGGAAAGCCTATTATTTATTAGGGCGAGCTTATCAAACACAAGGAAATAAAGAAACCGCACACCAGCTCTTCCAAAAAGCCCTCCAATGCGAAATACCGTATAGTGAAGAACGAGAAAAGATTCAAAAGTTAGTCAATAAAAATTAGTAACTCGTATTAAACTTGCTTTTACAGAAATCCAAAAAGAATTATCTTACTAATTAGCATCAGTCTGATATATATAACACTGATTTACGGTTGTGTTTACGTTATAATCAGTGAAATTTAAGCAACTCGTTGCTAAAATCCGTGCACTTTTGTTCTATAATATTGAAATCAATCGGGGTCTAAATCCATGCAATCCGTGTAATCTGTGCGAGATTTTAAAGTAGCGAAGCAACTTATTTGTTTGATTTTTTTTAAGATTTGTAATATTTCTGTAGCGTAAGCTACACTTTTCTTACATCAAACTCACATCAATTAACCACTAACCATTAATCATTAACCATTAATCAGTCGCTTTCTCCATTGCTTCATCAAACAAAGGTTTATAGAATTCAGGCAGTTCTTTTTGGAATTTATTTTGGTAAACCCTTTGTAGTACCTCATAAGGTTGCAGGTCGTTTAAAGTAATTTCCTTTTGCAAAGTTTCCTTTGTAGTGTTTTGTTGCTGTTGGTAGCGCACATCTATACGCGCCAAGCGTACGTGTTTATGAGCGATAGCTTTCAGTATGCTGTTTTTGAGTTCAGGAGCAGGTTCGTTTAGTAATACTTTTACTTCTAAATAAGGAGCAGGAGTATGAGTAGTTCCCTTAGGCAAAGAAGCCAAAGCATTCAGCACTTCTTTAACCGGTAGTGGTCGTTCAGGCACGCTTAACATAGGAGTATGCAACGGAATGGGCACAGTTTTAATATCCTGTACACGTCCTTCTTCTAATGAAAAAGCCACCACTTGATGCTGATAATGCTTTTCTGAAAATGATAAGGGTATAGGGCTTCCCGAGTAGCGTATATGAGCTTTACCACCTAAGGCTTGAGCTTTGTGAATATGTCCCAAAGCAATGTATTGTAACACGTTAGGAAAACTCGTAGGTTTGAAGCCTTCCATTCCCCCAATAATAGGACGCTCAGCCGTGTCCTCATCGCTGAGTTCTGCTCCCAAAGCGTGCAGATGTCCCATAGCAATCAGCGGTTTTCCTTTGGCAATAGTCAAAGCCTTTTCAGTAATTTCGCGGTAGAAAGCCTCCACCCCTTGAGTATAATCGGGGTTAGTATCTTCATTTTTAGGAGTATCCCCTAAGCGGAGAAAAGGCACAGCAAGGCAGTAAGCCATTACTTCCTCTTTTTCGTAAAGCGGAATAATAAGGCGCTTATAATCTATCTCTCTCTGTTCATTTCTTTTCACATATCCCACCAAATGCACTTGTGTATCTTCCAAAAGAGGTTGGGGCATTTCAAGGCGTACAGGCGAATCGTGATTACCCGCAATAGCTATAATTTGCAGTTGGGGGAAACGCTCAGTTGCTTGATGAAGAAAATGATAAAACTGCTTTACCGATGCCACTGCAGGGTTAGCAGTATCAAACACATCACCACTGATAAGTAAAACATCAGTATGTTGTTCTTCAATAATTTGCAAAAGATTATCTAAGAAATATTGATGTTCGTTATAGCGGTCGTATCGGTAAAACGTTTGTCCTAAGTGCCAATCGGCAGTATGTAGCAAGTTCATTTTTCAGTTATTTATTTTCTCAGATGGCAAAAATAATGTATATTTGCCATATTTTTGTATACTAATGGAAAATAATTATAAAATGGTAGCCAAAACTTTCTTTGGCTTTGAAGATATTTTAGCTGATGAATTGCGCAATTTAGGGGCTATGCACATAACCAAAGGCGTTCGCAGTGTACAGTTCGAAGGCGATAAAGGCTTTATGTATAAGGCAAACCTCTGCTTGCGTACCGCTTTAAAAATACTGAAACCTATTGCTTCTTTTTATGTGCGTAACGAGAAAGAATATTACCAAAAACTCTATAACTTCAATTGGCAAACCTACCTAAGAGTAGACCAGACCTTCGCTGTTACAGCCACCTTACAAACCGAACTTTTTAATCACTCTCAATATGTGGCTTTAAAAGCCAAAGATGCCATTGCTGATGCTTTTCGCAATGCTACAGGTCGTCGTCCCAATGTAGATGTACTACACCCCGATTTGGAGATACATATTCATATTCAGCGCAACGAAGTAATTGTGTCACTCGATAGTTCGGGCAATTCACTGCATCAGCGCGGGTATCGTACAGCTACCAATATAGCTCCTATCAACGAGGTGCTTGCTGCTGGTATCCTACTACTCAGCGGTTGGCAGGGGCAGTGTGATTTCTTAGACCCTATGTGTGGTAGTGGTACTTTTTTGATAGAAGCAGCTATGATAGCTTGTAATATTCCAGCCAATGTACACCGTAAAGAGTTCGCTTTTGAACGTTGGAACGATTTTGATGAAGACCTCTTTAATCTTATCTTTGGCAGTTGTATTAAAAAAATACGAGAGTTTCACCACCAAATTATAGGATATGATAAAGCACCGTCAGCAGTAGCCAAAGCCAAAGATAACTTAAAAAACGCCGACCTATCTGAGTACATTCAAGTATTCCAAAAAGACTTTTTTGCTACTGAAAAAGAAGATAAACAGCAACCATTACATATGGTGTTCAACCCACCTTACAATGAGCGCCTACAAACCGATGTAGAACAGCTTTACTCATCGATAGGCAACACTCTTAAACATCATTACCCCAATACCGATGCGTGGTTTATCACTTCTAATTTAGAAGGTATAAAATATGTAGGATTGCGTCCTTCACGAAAAATAAAGCTCTTTAATGGTAAATTAGAAAGCCGATTGTTACAATATAAGATGTACGAAGGAAGTAAGAAAGCTAAAAAACAAGCCGAAGAGTAAAGTTCTATTTTACAAAAGGCATTACCATTAAATAGAAATTGAGGTATTGCCCCAATAATATAAGGATAGCTGTTCCAAAAAGGAACAGCTTTTTTTGTTTGGCTCGTGAGGATAACAAGATGAGAAAAGGTAGTGCAAAACTGAGAATGAGCATTGCTACAATAGCCTCTCCGTAGCCTTTGCTGAGAAGAGTTTGGTAATAAACAATTTCTTCGGGAATATTGGCGTACCATATCAGCATATATTGTGAGAACCACAAATACGCCCAGAATATAGAGAACCCAAAGAGGTATTTTCCTAAATCGTGATAGTGCTCTGGCTTGCTAAATAAGGTAATGAGGGCAATACCTGAGAGCAGAAAACTGCTGAGCAATTGCCACGCAAAGAGGGTGCTGTGCCATTCGGGAGTAAGACTTAAAAACCAATCCCACGCCATTGGAGTTTCGGTAAGAAAGAAAATAACTAAGAATAGTACGTGAGGCGTTAAAGTCTTAAACTTTTTTAAAGTATAGCGATACCCCACCCATACTGCCATATAGCCCACAGCACGCAACAGAAAATAAGGTTCGTTATGCACTATATACAGCACCCCTAACAAAACTAATAACACTAACCATAAAGATGTTGTGATACGCTTCATTATAGGGTATAAACTCATAGCCCACTCAGCGTGCGTAACTTTGTTGATAGCATAGAATACCAATACCCCTACCAACGTAAGCGCTACAAACAATACAATTGAATATGTTAAAAACAATATGTTCATACTTCTTACCTCTTATCTCTTAGCTGTTCAACGTACATTGCTACTTGCCAGCGTTCTTTCTCACTCAGCTGATTAACAAAAGCAGGCATTGTATTGCGTCCGTAGTAGAGTACGTCGTAAATGCTGCCTTCGGTGAGCTCTCTGCTCTTGTAGTTTGGAACGCCTAAAATCTTCTCCCTTTGCACTAAAACTCCTTTGCCGTCACCTTTCTCACCGTGACAGAGCGCGCAATAGATGCCGTAAAGTTTTTTACCATCGGTTAGGTTTTGAGTTTGTTGTAAAGTATCAGTTGCTAAGGGGTTGCTCAATTGTGCTTTAGCTTGCTCATAACCCTCAATGGTATTAGGGTAGCGGTAGGGCAACTCACCTCTTTTTACAGTGTGCTCAGGAGGGGAGAGCGGTGCGACTTCATAAGTTTTATAAGCAGGGCTCTCGTACATATCGGGCATAAACTCAATGTTGCGCTCTTGCTTGTTCCTACAAGCAACTGCCGATAATATTAGCAATAAATACTTTGTATAAATATTAAAATGTTTCATTTCTTACCTCTTACTTCTTATCTCTTACCTGAATTATAAATTTATCATCACTACTTTTCTTTATAGGATTTTCAGCTTTTTTGAATGGGTATAACCTACTTCTGATAAAGAAACTAATCACCAATAGATGCGCTGCAAAATATACAACCAGCTCGAATATTACGGGTACAAAAGCGGGGAGGTTTTGCCAGAAAGTGGCATTAGGCTTTCCACCAATATCCATTGGCCAGTCTTTTATCATTGTGAAATAGGTAAGCCAACAACCGAAAAACAAGCCTATGAGTCCGTATAGAAAAGTGGCTTTGCCTAAGCGAGTGCGCTTAAGCCCTAAGGCTTCGGCTAAACCGTGTACATAGAAAGGCGTATATACTTCTTGAATTTCCTTGCCTTCTGATTTTAATTCTTTTATTTTATCTAAAAGATTTTTAGGAGAGGTAAGAGTTAAGAGGTAAGAGTTAAGAGATTCCTGCCTGCTAACATCTGTCCCCTGACATCTGTCCCCTGACATCTGTCCGCTGACACCTTTCACTTCTGCTTGTGCAATCATCGGGAAACTTCTTGCATATAATAAGAACAACAAAAAGAAAAATCCCAAAGTGCCTACAAATATCCCTATATCTACCCACGTAGGACTGAACATTGTCCACGACGATGGCAGATAACCGCGGTGCAGTGAGGTAACGATAATCACAAAACGCTCGAACCACATCCCTACACAAACTACCAAAGCAACACATACAGAGAAAGTAATACTACGTCGTAACTTTTTGAACCATAAGAGTTGTGGGAAGACTACATTGCAAATAATCATCGTCCAGAATGCCCACGCATAAGCACCTGTAGCACGATTGCAGAATACGTATTGTTCAAACTCCGAGTGAGAGCGCATTGCCATAAAAAACTCGGTGAGGTAAGCAACAGTTACAATACTACCTGCAACTAACATTACAGTGTTCATCAGCTCGATGTGTTTTAGGGTGATATAGGCTTCTAACTTACATACTTTGCGCAAGATAATAAGTAGCAAGCTCACCATTGCAAAACCCGAAAAGATAGCTCCTACTACAAAGTAGGGCGGGAAGATAGTAGTGTGCCAACCAGAGACCACCGAAGTAGCAAAATCAAAAGAGACAATAGTATGCACTGAAATTACTAACGGAGTGGCAATACCTGCCAAGAGTAACATTGTTTCTTCCATACGTTGCCAATCTTTGGCGCGACCACTCCAACCGAAGCTCAGCAAACTGTAAATCTTCTTCTGAAAAGGCTTGAGAGCACGATCGCGAAGCATCGCAAAATCGGGGAGTAAGCCTACCCACCAAAAAACTAAAGATACCGAAAAATAGGTAGCAATAGCAAAAACATCCCATAGCAAAGGCGAGTTGAAATTGTCCCATAATGAGCCATATTGATTAGGAATAGGCAAGTTGAAATGCAACAACCACGGTCTGCCCAAATGCAGTATCGGGAAGATACTCGCTTGTAGCACCGCAAAGATAGTCATTGCTTCAGCCGAGCGATTGATTGCCACCCGCCACTGTTGTCGAAAGAGCAACAATACCGCCGAGATGAGTGTTCCTGCGTGCCCGATACCTATCCACCACACAAAGTTGGTGATGTCCCACGCCCAGCCCACGCTTTTGTTGAGCCCCCAAGCGCCTATACCATCGCGCAAGGTTACCCATATTGCCCATACCCCCCAGAGGGTTGTAAGGAGGGTAATGCCAAAGGCAATCCACCACGCACGCGAAGCACGACCTTCGATGGGCTGCGCTATATCTTCACTGATGGTATGATAGGATTTATCGTTGAGTATCTGCATAAATAAGATTTTTTACAGCATCCTTGCCGTCGGGAGTTACAAACACACAAGTGAATTGCCATTTCACCAATCGCACTTCAGGGGTCGAGAAAGCTCCCACGGGTAGCTTGAGCAACACTTTATTCCATCCCTTGTTGAGTGTAACTTGTAAAGGAAGACGCACTTGAAAATTTTCGTTAGTAAGAGGTATTTCGTTAGAGAGCTCTCTGTGAGTTGATTCCCATATAGGAGGAGAGAGTTCAGTATTGTTTAGCCAAATTTTACTCTCCTTGTAATCCCATTTGCCTTGTGGCGGAGGAAGATCTTTTTCCGACCGACTGTAATCTTGAAAACTTACCCATAAACCAACCGATTGTTCTTTGGGTGAATATACATAAGTGTAAGCATAAGCAGTGTGGTTGGGTTGAGGGTTTTTATAGAAAGCAGGTACAAGGTCACCCCAAGTATGTCGCAAATAAATACCTGCCCCTATGGATTTATGAGTGTGATAAGTTTTTCCTTCATAAGAGTAGCTTTCTTTTAAGGCTTTCTCAGGCGGAAAAGATAGAGAAAGGTTGCCATTATTAGGGAATGCATCGGTAATGCGCCAAACTACTTTCGTTTGAGGTACGTAGGCAAAGGGTTCGGCAGTAAAGTGATGGGTTTTATGCCAACACATACGCCTTTCAAAATCAGCAAACTGCCGGAATATAGGGTCGCTGGTATCAGTAGGGAGCATAGTGCCTTTGCCATCAAAATATTCGCTACCTCCTCCTTTCCAAGAGCGTTCGGCTAAAGCGAGCATCGCAGGATAGAAATTGTTTTGTATGAGAATATTTCTCTCTCCTTTGATGTAGCGGTCATTCCACAGCCCTATAATAGCTCCCGTGTGCTCATCGTCGCCTTGGGCTACATTTAAAATTCTGCTGTTGTAGAGGGCAACCAAATCGGCAAAAGCATCAAAATGATTGATATAGTGAAATTTGCTATCAATAGCAGGAATGCCTTTTTGTGCTTTACCCCGATAGCTCCACAGTTGGGTCATATCTATTTCACCTGCTTTATATTGCCACCCAGGATTCCAAGAAATCACCTTTTTGCCTTTATTACGCAGGTAAGCCACCATTTTGGGTACAAATTGCGGATTGCTAAAAACTACTTCATCAGTGCCTATATGAATATAAGGAACATCAAAATTTTCGACTACCTCATCCAATAGTTCTTTGAGAATTGCCATTCCTTTTTCCGATTGCATATCTACCCCAAAAGCCTTTTCAAAAGCGAGACTGTGTCCAGGCATATCAATTTCGGGGATGAGCAATACATTGTGTTCTTTGCAGAAAGCAACTAACTCTTTGGCTTCTTGTAGGGTATAGTATTGGGCAGGCATACGTTCATAGCTAGACGGTGCATTGAGTTCAGGATAACGCAAACTCTGCAAACGCCACCCTTGATTTTCGGTGAGATGCCAATGAAATACATTGATTTTGTACTGCGAAAGTAGTGCTATTTCTCTTTTCAACTCCTCCAAACTCATAAAGGTGCGTCCTACATCTTGCATAAAACCGCGTATCCTAAAAGCAGGATAATCAATGATTTTGCACCCTTCGTAATAGGCTTTGTTGCCTTTGGTAACCAAAAGTTGTTTTAGGGTTTGTTTTGCCCAATATACGCCTTTTCCACTGATCGCCCGAATGAGGATATAATTTTTGGTAACTTCTAACATATACCCTTCTTCTTTATTGATGGGAATTTCGGGCAAATCGGCTACTCTTTCTACAATAATGAGCGGGCGCGTTTCTGCCGAGGCTACCTTGTAGCGTTGCCCATTGGGGATTACTTGTTGTGGCTCAGGCAACAAGTGGTCTATCCCTGCATAAAGCACACAAGGAGAAACACACCAAAGGTATGTGAAAAATATATAAAACTTCATAACTGCTAATTCCTAACTTTCACTTGATACACCACATTTAATTCCTAACTTTCACTTGATACACCACATTAGGGTCTGTCCCCAGCTCTGCTAAAAGCTGATACATACGATCACTGGCACTGAGTTGGGCTATTTTGCTTCCTTCTTCGTTAGCATCGCCAAATACCATAGCCCCTGTATTACAAGCGGCGGCACAAGCTACTACATTGTTGAACTCTCCTAGGGCGACCGCACGACCTTCTCTTTTGGCTTTTAGTATTACCGCTTGGGTGTTCTGGATACAGAGGGAGCACTTTTCCATTACCCCTCGCGAACGTACTGTTACATCGGGGTTGAGCACCATACGCCCTATTTCGTTGTTCATATTGTAGTTGAACTGCTTGTTTTCACTATACTGAAACCAGTTGAACCGGCGTACTTTGTAAGGGCAGTTATTGGCGCAATAGCGCGTGCCTACACAGCGATTGTAAGCCATTTGGTTTTGTCCTTGCTGTCCGTGAGTGGTAGCGATTACGGGACAAACAGTCTCACAAGGGGCATTATTACAATGCTGACACATCACGGGCTGAAAACCAACACACCTTTGTTCGTCTTCTCTTGATTCATAACGATCAATGCGCAACCAGTGCATATCGCGCGAGCGACGCACTTCCTCTTTGCCTACTACGGGCACATTGTTTTCGGCGTGGCAAGCGATTACACAAGCCGCGCAACCCGTGCAAGCATTCAGGTCGATAGAGAGTTTAAAGTGATGTGGGGTAGTAGGGTCTTTCTTTGTTTTAGGAGGTTGAGGATTCCACACTTCGGCAGAGGAGTTTAAGAAAGTATCTAAACTGATTTCTTTGAGGATATTTTTACGCCCTACCAATTCATTTTGCAGTTGTAAGCAGGCAAATTTGTGTGTGCCGTCTGCTTTTTCTATCTGTACGCCTTGGTTTTTACAATGGTCTTTATAAAGAGGGAAGGTATTCACGCCTATTTGCATTTCGGTTTGTATGCCTGCCTTGCGCCCATAACCTAAGGCAAGCCCCACACTGCCCTGCGCTTGTGCGGGGGTGATAAGTACGGGAGCGATGATACTTTTGCCGTTACCACTGATTTTCGCCTGATGCCCGTCCAAAGCACCATCAGCTGTATGCCAATTCTCAATACCTAAGGTTTTGGCATCGGTGGGGTGCATCGTGAGGAAGTTATCCCACGTAGTGCGGTGGATAGGGTCGGGGAGCTCTTGTAGCCAAGGATTGTTAGCCTGCTGCCCGTCTCCCAAAGCGGTACTAGTGTAGAGGGTGAGTTCAAAAGATGTTTTCGATTGGCTTATAAGCAATTGAGAGATAGATATATCGGTAAAAGATTCTTTGGTGCGGAATAAACTTAGTCGTTCCTCTTCTTGTTGTTCAAAATCAAATCTTTTTTCCTTATCTACAAAAGTGCCGTCGTGTAGGGCTTGTTCCCAAGAAAATCCTTTTAAGATATGGTTTTCCCAATGAGCTTTGATAAAATCGTAATAGCTCTCCTTGTGTCCTATCCATTGCAAAAAACAGTCTTGCCATTGTTTGGTGTTGAAAAGCGGACGTATACAAGGTTGCATCAGTCCGTAGTGCCTGTATTTAAATTCTACATCGCCCCACGACTCTAAATAATGCGGTTGAGGCGCCCAAAGGGTCGTTTGCTGGGCAGTTTCATCAGCGCGCATCGCAAAGGATACCGAAAAAGGTACTTTCTTCAAGCCTGAGATAAACACTTCAGCGTTAGGCAAACTGTATAAAGGGTTGAGATTGTTGATAAAGAGAACGCCTACCTTGCCTTCGTTCATATCGGTGAGCAATGGTTTGAATTTCCACACTATATCTCCTTTTCGCGTGAGTACGGGTGTTTCAGGTATAAAAGCCTTGCTTTTCAGTCTTTTATTCAGCGCAAAGGTGAGTTCTTGAGCATTGTCCTTATCAATACCTGTTACGATTACGGCATCGCTACCCGCTTTTTTTACTTCATCGGCTATTGCTTTGAGTTTTTTATTAATTTCAGCAGGAAGATTTTCAGAATGAGAAGTTTGATATTCTGTTAAAAAAATATAGAATTGTGCTAAAGCTACTTTCAGTTGTTGAGGGGTGAGGGCGATACGCTCATCGGCATTAGCGCCTGTAAGGCTGAGGTTGGCTTCTAACTGAATATGGCGCGACATTCCGTTTGCTTTGCTGGGGATACGCCCTTGAGCATAGCCAGCTTCATAGCCCCCGCCATTCCAATCGCCCAAGAAATCGGCATCAAATGAAACGATGATCTTTGCCTTGCTGAAATCGTAATCGGGCATCGCGCGCAGTCCACAACGTTTTTCAAAAGCTCTGAGAGTAGCCTCTTCTGAGACGGTGTCGTATTCAACTAGTTTAAAAGTAGGGTATTTTTCTTTTAGGAGTTCTACAAGAGCATAACTCGACGGACTTGCGAGTGTTTGACTGAGCATCACTATTTGCTTCCCTTCAGCTTTTGCTTTCTCTAAGGCTGAAAGGGTATCGGTGTCAATTTTCTGCCAAAAGCCTTCCCCTGCAATAGTGGGAGGTTTCCTATTTTCATCGTATAAACTCAATACCGATGCCAATATCCTTGCATTCACTGCTCCTCCTGCTTTGGCTTCGGGGTTGCGCAATACAGCAATGGGTCGCCCTTCGCGAGTTTTCACTAGTACGCTGGCAAAGTCAAAACCATCGGCGATGCAAGTAGCATAATAATTGGCTTCACCTGCTACAATGCTTTCGGGCTGTATTACATACGGAATCGTTTTGTGTACCGCCCCTTCGCAACCTGCCAAGGCAGCCACCGCTGTAGAAAAACCTAAGAATTTTAGGAAATCCCGCCGTGATGTTGGTATGTTATGTATGGACTCTTTAGTCATTTGTAACTCGTAATTCGTAATTATTAATAGTGGCATTTTGCACATTCTAAGCCTCCCATTTCGGCAACGGTTAGTTTGCTAACATTTAGCTTTTTAGCCAAAGCCTTGTGCACTTCTTCATAGTGTTGATAATAAGGGTTGTTAGCATTCACAGGCATTTGGCGGTGGCAGTTTATACACCACCCCATTGTAAGAGGAGCGTACTGGTGTACCACCTCCATTTGTTGTACTTCGCCGTGGCATTTCTGACATTCCAATCCACCTACAGCTACGTGCTGACTGTGATTGAAATAAGTAAAGTCGGGAAGTTTGTGAATGCGTATCCATTGCACAGGTTTAGAAGTACCTGTATAGCGAAATTTCTGCTCGTCCCAGCCTACCGCTTCGTATAATTTCTTGATTTCTTTGGTGTAAAATTCTTTGGTATAACCATTAGCGAGATCCTCTTCCCCCTCATATTCCGAAATGGTGTTGTGGCAACCCATACACACATTGAGTGAGGGCACACCTGCTACTGCCGAAGTCCGCGCTCCTGAATGGCAATATTTACAATCGATTTGGTTATCACCTGCGTGAATTTTATGAGAGAAGTGAATAGGTTGTATAGGTTCATAGCCCTCGTCTACCCCTATCTGCATCAGAAAGGCGTAAAGAGCATAGGTAATGCCTAAAAAGGCAATAATAAGGGTTGATATAATGATAATTTTTTTCAATTAACAATTTATAATTAACAATTAACAAATGTCGTTGCGTTACAAACTTTGGCAAAGTTGAAAATGTATCCTCTTCACTTGTTCTTTGGCACTTTCCAAATCGACGTTCTCAATCACCGCATTTGAGAGGGCAATGCGCTGGGCATCACTCCATTGTTGTGACATACGCGCTCGCACTTGGGCTTCGGTGCAATGGTCGCGTGCCATTACACGGGCAATGCGCACCTCCTCAGGTGCTGTAACCGTGATGATATAATCACAATCCTTGTAGCTACCACTTTCAAAGAGGATAGCGGCTTCTTTCACTACATAAGGTGAAGTTTGCTTCTTTGCCCACTGTTTAAAATATTTTGCAAGGTCAGGATGTACAATGCCGTTGAGTATCGCTAATTTCTCAGAATTGTTGAACACAATCTGGGCGATATAAGCACGGTTATACTCTCCATTTTGGTAAGCCTCCTCACCAAAAGCAGCCATAATGCGTTTCTTTACCTGCGCATCCGTAGCGATGAGGACTTTAGCTTGTTCATCTGAATTGAATACCGCGATACCTAAGGTAGCAAATTCTTTGGCTATAGTGCTTTTGCCACTGCCAATACCTCCTGTAAGTCCTACTACCATCATTCTTTGCGTATTAGAAAATCAACGGAGGTTTCTTTCATAAAAGCTACCTTTATGCGTCGTTTATGAGTATTGAGTTGTAGTGGTATATGGTTGTCGGTTGCTTCGCACAAATCAGCAGTTACTTCTATATCGTTAGGAGTAAGGGTCTTTAAGATACTCAATTCACCTGTACAAAGTACACTCACTTCGTCGGGGAAGACTTTTACTTGACTCTCTTTCGGTACGCCCATCACCTTCACAGGTACGCGCAATTCCTGCTCGCTCACCTTATCGACAAAGGCTTGCATCACAATTTTATGAGCGTTATAATGTACCCAAGGAGTGCTTTTGAGCGTATAAGTTTCACCGAAATTGTCTTTTAGCGGACGTTTGTGACGATATTGGAAAGTTACTTGTGTGAGCGTATCTATCACTTTTTGGCTACCTGAAGCTACTACCGAATCGGGTAAGAGGCGCAGTTCTGTAAGTTGGTATTCTTTAGGAAATTCCACGTTTAGGTGTACTACTACGGGTATTTTTTTGGTGTGTTTGGGTACTAAGTATAGTTGTAGAGTATCGGAGACTACCGAGCGTATTCTGAAATTCGATAGGTAAGTATTGCTGAGCTTGTCCTTACTGCTTTTAGAGAGTGTATAAAAGTGTTCGCCCACTTCTTGTAAATCGGAGAAATCTACGGTGAGGGTAGCATTTTGTCGGTAGGATTTCAGAAGAGAAAAACCATTGCCTTCTACTGTTATTCTCACGTAGTTAGGAGCAGAGGGTAGAAATACCTTGTCGGCTGGCAGATTGATAACCGTTACTGGTACTGATAATTCTCTGATAAGGTTTTTAGAGAGTTTCTTCAGCGACCAAATGAATACCGAGAGCAACAGGCATATCACAAAAGTGAGGTTGCGACGATTAGTGAAAAAGAGGCGAAATGGCTTCATAATTAGGTGAAAGGTAAAATTTGGCACAAAGGTATAAACTTTTATTGAGAGCACAAAATAATACTTATTAATACTTTAATGCCAATTAATACTATAATACCAAAATATTACTCATTTTAAGAATATCAATAGCTTGCATTTTTATATCTATTTTTTTGTATATTGGAAATAAATTGTACATTTGCCAATATAGAAATAAATTCATTTAAATAAGAATAAAAAATAATCATATGAATGAACAACAAAAATACCACATTCAGCAATTAGCACAAAACCTTATTCGTTATTCATTTACTAAAATCAAAGCGCAAACTGATAGAGAAGGCAAACATCTTTTAGCTTATTACTTTTCTTTGGTAGACGACTTTTTTGCTGCTGCCGATAACGCTATTACTCGTGAAGATAGGCAGGCTTACAATCCCCAAGCATCTATTTTATATGCTATATGGAGTGGCAGATGCTATACTTATGAAGGTAGTTACGAGCCTGTAAAACAAAACGCTGACAATTGGTTAGACAATCAAAGCTATTTGTATAAAGAAACTTATCAAATAATAGAAGCGCTTGGTGACGATGATGATACTTATGAAGAAAAATACGAGACAATTCGGAAAGATTTTGAAGAATGTTTGCTAAGAGCCTTACAGCAATGCGATGCTGAAGGTGTTTTTGGTAATCGTTTAGAAAGTGGTTTAGTACTCTTTGCCTTTTATGTAGACGATTATGACAAAAACGGGAAAGGCTCTATGTTATACCGTTCTGCCCAACTGCTCAACCCTCAAAAAGATTGGTCGTTACTGATAGATAATTACAACTAAAAAATAACGGGTATATACACGTTACAGCTCGCGTATATACCCGTTTGGTATTAGAATACTATTTGAGTATTTTCCTAATATAATTGGCTTCGTGGATACTTTGGGTAAGGGCTTCGGATTGTTCAGTTTCGATGAGGGTTCTGAAAGCTTCTAAATTCTTGATATATTCATTGAGGGCTTTTAGTACATTGTCCTTGTTCTCCAAAAAGATAGGACACCACATCTGAGCGTCACTTTTTGCCAAACGCACCGTAGAGGCGAACCCTGTACTGGCTAAATCGAAGATTTGAGCTTCGTCTTTTTCTATCTCTAAAACGGTTTTGCCCAACATAAACGAACTTACGTGCGAGAGGTGTGATACATAGGCAGTATGCAAGTCGTGGTCAGAAGGTTGCATCATCTTCACGCGCATATTAAGGGCTTTTACAATACTCAACGCACGGTCAAGCAGTTGCCAATTGCTTTTTTCTACTTCACAAAGAGCCATTACTTTCCCATCGAAGAGGTTGTAAAGAGCTGCCTCAGGTCCTGAATGCTCGGTACCTGCCATAGGGTGCGCTGCTACAAAATTTTGCCTATGGGGGTGCGTAGCTACTACCTCGCAGATGTGACCTTTTACAGAACCTGCGTCCATTACTAACGTGTGCTCGCCTACTTTATTGAGCACCTCTATAAGCACTTCGCCTATATGGTTCACGGGTACTGCTATGAGCACGAGGTCGGCATCGGTGAGATGGTTGTAATCCGTACTTTCATCGATGATGCCTAAGGCTAAGGCTTTTTCTATATGATTAGGGTTTAGGTCGATACCAGCAATGTGGTAGCCCAAACGTTTTTTTAATTCTAAGGCAAAGGAACCTCCTATGAGACCTAAGCCTATGATGACTGCTTTTTTCAATTCGATATTAATTAGCTAATTGTCTCATAGTGTAGAGCACCAATTCAGTGGGTGATTTTTCAGTAACTATCCAAATAGATTTATCTAAATCTACATCTATTGCAATGGGGGATACTGATTCTACGGGAAAGTCTTTTAACAATTTTCCTTTTTCGTCGTATAAATAGGCTTTTTTGGTGTTTTGTTCGTTTACTGAGACGTAGTTGATGCCACGAATACGGAACTGTTTAGGACGGGCATATTTACCTTCGGGAAGTTCAATGCGTTGCCCGCCTATGGTAAGTATATTGGCTGAAAGAGAGGTAAGAGCATAACGATTACCTTCCCAATAAAAAGGTTCTACCAGCGATGGATTTGTGCGATTCATTCCTCCTTTCTCATCGATAGAAATAAGGTTACCTTCTTGAGTGGTGAACATAAACAAGTTATTGAATACCAAAGGAGGATTGTTGGAGAAACGATAGTTACCCTTTACTGTTATTCTGTTTTCACCGTTGCGGTGCAAGATGTTAAAGATACCATTATCGGAAGGGTAGATAAGATAGTCTTTGCCATTGAAACGGTAATGCTTAGGAGTAAACAAAGGTTTTCCATTGGTGCGCTGTAAGAAGCCTTTCACTTGTTGTCCTTTTCTGTCTAACAGGTGCAAGATATTGTTTTCGGCAAAGAGGAAGCGGTATTCGCGATTGCTATCGTAATCGAACACCTCCAAAGGTGTGATAGGGTTTTGATATTTTAGAGGGAAAGGCTCTACCACATTGCCGTTGCGGTCAATAATCCAGATAGACTTTTCGGTAGTGAAAGCCATTTGCAAGAAGCCGTTTTTAAATAAATCGACCTGGTAAATAGGGCTTTGTATCTTTCCGTCTAAGCGTTTTTTCCACAAGAGAGAACCGTTGTTACCTATCAGATATAAATCGTTATTGGTGTCTTGTACGGCTATTTCGAGTTGTTTGGTGCGGTGGTTTAAGAGAATGGTAGGAGGGATAACCATTTGGTCGTCTAACGTAAGGCGGAAACGTTCTTTCATCTCATCGGAAAGAGTGCTTTCAGTTTGTTTTTGACTGATGAAATTGAGCACGTAATAGTCGTTTTGAGGGGTTTGTTGGAATACTGCCCAGCGATAGTTTTCGGCTATATAAGGATATTTACTGCTAAAAGCTGTGTTGTCATAAAGATTTGTGAGCCGTGTAACACTCACGTTGGAAGCACTGTTTTGTTCTAACCAATCGTAAGATTTATTGGCTGAAAGCACATTGCCTCGTTGCATATCGTTGATTACTGAGGTAAGAAGATCTTTGGTGGTTGTAAATACGAGAAACTTTTCATACACTCCGACGTATTTAGGGACAAACTGAGGTACAAAAGCCGTGAAAAAATCCATTGGGAGGTCGGGGTTGAGTTCGTACATAGAGAAGTTGTGCTGAAAGTCTTCTGAGAGTACGGGCAACTGTTTGATGGTCTCATCTACATCAAAAGAAGAGGCGACCGCAAATTGACCTTCGGGGGTTTGAGCGAAAGCTACCCCATTGATAGAGGTTTTAAACGGATTATTGGTAGCTGTACTATCGTTTTGAGCGAGCTTATCGCCGTCGTCGAAAGTGTAAGAAACGAGTGAACGCAAGCGCGCGGGAAGTACGTTTAACACATTGTTTTGATAGGGTAGGGTGTGTGCCATTATATCGGCATTGGCATTGGCAATGAGCGCCATACCGCTGAAACGTATGTTGTTTTCTTCTAAGAAAAGGTCGAGAGAGACCCAATCTTTTACATTTTGCAATATCTCGGTTCCGAAAAACGATTTGAAGTAAGCATTTGCTTCGTCTTTTTGGAAAAAAAGAGTGGCAACGCATTCGGTATTACCTACTTTTTGGAGTTGTTCCAAAGACTGTTGCCGAGGTGTTTTAGTTTCTTGTTTCAGTTGTTGATAAGCCGAAACAGTCTCGGAATCGCCTATAACCAAGTTGTTATCGGCTATGGTATAAAACCATTCTTTACCAAACTGAGCTTGTTTTTGGATTTGAGTATCGGCATTGCGCCAAAAACTAATAGTATCGTTACTAATACGGGGAGTTATGGCAAAGAAATGACCTTCGGTATCAAAAGCTACCCACAAGTTATCATCGGTGGGAATGCTATTAAGGAGTTTTACCTCGTGTGGGCGCAACTGATGAGGATTGAGTGTTTTCCAAAAGGTATTGTTAGCAATGGCACTGAGGAAGTTGTCTTTATCGTTGATGCGGAAAAGCATTTGCGTATTATCGGGGAAGAGCAAGGGTGTTACCTCCTCTTTCTTCTCTTTGGAATCGCAGGCGAGCAGGGATAAAAACAGCGTTATGTAAAAAAGAATGCGCATAATTAAGATGTTTCAATGAAAGCAGTGTAATATGCAATGAAGTGCAAAGGTAGGAAAAAATTTTTTAATACCAAAAATGCTGATAATGGCAATAATGCCAATAATACTAAATAATGCCAGAAATTAGAAAATGAGAGAATTAGAAAATGAGGAAATGAGTAGCTGTGAGTCCTTAGATCACAGGCGATAGGGTGGAGAAGCAACGGTAGTTATTGTTGTATAAACATCCCCCTCTCACATACTCCGCTTCCGCGGACTTCCGTTCAAAGGGGGAATGTAGTGACGGAAAAGCGACGGGCAGGTGGAAAAATTGGAGAATTAGAAAAATTGAAAATTAGCAAATGGGGGAGGGTTGAGGGTTCGGAAGATATCGGAGAGAAACGGAAGGGTGTGTTGAGGTAAAAGGTAAAAGATGAGTTGTAAATTGGGTGGGGTTAGCTTATAGAGAGCTTATAGGAAGCTTATACGAATCTTGGACGATTGGTATAGGAAGGGTATATAAAAAGTTGATTTATAATATAATACAACAGCGCTAAAAATGTTAAAAACGGGGTTTCGAGGCGAAAGAAAGAGGAATAGGTACTAGGCCTTAGGCCATAGGCACTAGGGGGGAGTATGACGGAAAGGAGAAGGGATAATTAGGGAATTAGCAAATTAGAAAATTAGTAAATGGGGAAGTGTGAGGTCTTAGGTCATAGGCACTAGGGGGAGTATGACAGAAAAGGGAAGAGATAGAGGTGTGATAGGATGAAATTATAGAAAGAGTTGATAGTGAACGGTTAAACAGTGAATAGCTTAAAAGTGAATAGTTAAAAATTGAAAATAGAAAAATAATCGAAAGTAAGATAGAGGTGAGATAAAGGTGTGTTATGTTAAAATTAAGGATTTTTCAGTTTAAATCAAAAAAAAAGAAAATAATTCATTGCTAATTGGAAAATAGTTTTTACCTTTGTGGCGTTAAAAGAACTATAATAATAATTTACCAACTCCATTAACAAACATTATTTTAACCGATGAAAAAGTTACCCTTTTTAATTTTGGGGCTATTGCTGTCTTTCTTCAGTACAGCTATAGCCCAAGAGCTCGATACCATTCGCTATAACCAATATGGCGTGGCAGTCGATAGAAAAGAACTTCGCTCAGAGGCACGTAACAACATCTTGGTTTTTGAATCAAAACATCAGAACTATAAGTTTTGGTTTGACAACCGTGTGCAAGTGGATGCTGCTACGTTTTTTGGCGCTAAGAGCGATTACGACAAGATAGGCAACGGTGCTTCTATTCGCCGTGCTCGATTTGCCGTAAAGGCACAAGTTACCAAAGATTGGTACGGTGAAGTGGACGTTGATTTCGCCGATGGTATTTTTGAACTTAAAGATGCTATCGTGGAATACGACGGGATTAAGAACGTAGCCTTGAAGGTGGGAAACTTCAAAGAAGATTTCTCGATGGAGCAAACTACCAGTTCGCGTTACTTAACCTTTATGGAACGCCCTATGGTCTGTAAAGCCTTAGTGCCGTCACGACATTTGGGTATTCAAGGAGAGTACTTGCGCGACCATTTTAGGGCTTCGCTTGGTATGTTTTTGCAACGAGTGGCTGGCGTTGAGGAAGTGACCAATGTGCAAGACAACAATAAGGATTACGGACGCAACCAGGGGTATTCAATCACCAGTAAAGTGGGCTGGATGCCTTATACCGAAGACCGTATGCAAGGTTGTTATTTAGGAGTTAAGGGCTCTTACCGCACTCCAAAAACTGATGTAGCACCTAAGGATTACGGCGGAGCGCGTTTTAGTACCCGCAACTCTACCTCGATTAACCGCAAAAAGTACTTAGACACTGATGTTATACCCAATGTAGACCACGAATGGTTGCGCGGGGTAGAAGCTGCTGCTTACTACGGAGGCTTCCGCGTACAAGGAGAGTGGATAGGCAACCACGTTACTACGGAAGCTACCTATTACAATTTCACGGGTTGGTATGTGCAAGCAGCGTATTTGCTCTTTGGTGGCAAACAGAAGTTTAACGTATCGGAAGGCGAGTTTACTCAACCTACCCGAGGCAAGGAATGGGGTGATGTGGAGCTAGCAATGCGCTGTGATTACCTCAGCTTGAACGACAAAGATGTGTATGGTGGTTCAGGAGCAAACTTCACTACGGGGTTGAACTTTTATGTGAATAACAACGTGAAAATATCTCTGAACTATCAGTATACCAACAACGACCGTTATGCAAACGGCAGAGGCAAACTGATTATTGGACACGATGCCACAGGAGCCCCAACTACCGATTATAAAAAAGCGGTGGAAGGCAAAGGCAAAGGCGGTGTGAGCTACCATATGCTCGCTATGCGCTTTGAAATTAATTTCTAAACATTCACCTTTTAAACCATTACTAAAATGAAAAGTTTAAGATACATACTTCTATTAATATTGGTCATCACAGCAGGTTGTGTGAAAGATGCAGTGTACGAGGGAGCTTCGACTATCAAATCGGTGAAGCTTACTCCCGCAGCCCCTACCTCAACTGACAACGTAGTGGTAACCGCTGTAATAGCTCCGGGACTACAAGCACCTTCGACAGTAACTTTGGTTTACAACGCAGGAGCAGGCAACCAAACCGTAGCGATGACGGGCAAGGACAATACTTTTATAGGGACTATTCCGGCACAAGCCGATAAAACAAAAGTAACCTACAAAGTAACAGTAGTGAATACCGCAGGATTTTCGACCGTAAAAGAAAGTAGCTATGTGGTAGGCGATAAGCCTTCGGACTACACTAAATTGGTTCTCAACGAGCTTTACGGAGCAGGCGCCGATGCCGAAAAATTTATAGAACTTTACAACAACGGCGACACTCCTATCAAACTAAAAGACGTAACCATTAAAAAAGACGAAGAACTTGCGTGGACGGGTATTGAGGGTGAAGTGGTAGCCCCTCACTCACATTTTGCTATCGTAGGCGCCAAAGGCACTACCCCGAGAGGGTTCAGTTCGGGTTTTTCGAGCAAGAAAAATGTGCTTATAGAGCTTTACAGCCCTGAGGGAACTAAGCTTAACACCTTTCAACGAGGTGAAAAAGGCGATGGTTGGGGCAAAGTGAGTCTTGCGGCAGTTACGAAATCGTGGAGCCGATGTCCTGATGGTATAGGTAAATTTATGCAAGCAGACCCAACCCAAGGGAAAGCGAACCCTGCGACAGGAACAGAAGATGAGACTGTTAAGCAGTGAGAGAGGAGGAGTGTAGGTACGGTTATCGAAGGAAAATATTACAAAATAAGCGATTAAACAATAAATGATATAAAAACATAATTATGGCAAAAGAAGAATTAAAGATTGGCGAAATTTCTAAACCGCGTTTTGAGTTTCGCAGTTTTGGGCGTTGCTTTGCTAAACAAGCCGAGCGTATGGCACGCCTAAGTGTACCTGTTCCTGAAAAAGTATGGGAACGCCACAGTACCGAAACCTATATTGTGAGTAGGACTAACGATGTGAACAACACTAAAATTCGCGATGGTAAGATGGACATCAAAACCTTTGTACAAAAGGTAGATGGCTTAGAACAATGGAACCCACTGATGAAAGGAGAGTTTCCCATCTCGGCAAAAGTGCTTAAAGAAGAAGTATTCCCCGCTTTTAAAGTGCAAGGAATGCCAGAGCTTACCAAAGGAGAATACACCTTAGGAGAGTTCTTACAGATGGTGGAAGCACACCCCGACTTACAAGCAGTAACCGTTGAGAAGGTGCGTTTTGGTTATATGGTGAACAATACCATTTGCGAAACCGGCAACGTATATATCAATGGGGCTTTGGTGAAAACCATTAACTCAGAGTCTACCGAGATAGAAGATATTAAGAAAACCATTGCCGATTGCGGGTTAGAAGGAGTAGAGAACATCAACTACTTGCAAGCGATTAAACGCGTGATTGGAATGATACATAAACCCTTAGCAAATTAAGTTATGGCACAAGAAATAGAAAGAAAATTTATGGTGAAGAGCGATGCCTATAAAGCAGCATCGTTTAAGGCAACTCGTATCACCCAAGGTTATTTGAGCTCCGTTCCCGAACGCACCGTGAGAGTGCGCATAAAAGGGGACAAAGGTTTCATTACCATAAAAGGCATCGGTAATGAAAGTGGCGCAAGCCGGTTTGAATGGGAAAAGGAAATACCCGTAGCTGAAGTGCAAGAGCTATTGAAGCTATGTGAACCAGGTATTATAGACAAGACACGTTATTTGGTAAAGAACGGCGACTATTGTTTTGAGATTGACGAGTTCTATGGAGACAATGAAGGACTTGTAATGGCAGAGATTGAATTACCCGACGAGAAAGCTACTTTTGCCCGTCCTGATTGGTTGGGAGAAGAAGTAACAGGCGACAAGCGTTATTACAATTCAATGTTAATGAAGAACCCTTATAAAAACTGGAAATGACAAACAATACCGACCACACGCCACCCTTTGACCCTTTGGATATGAATAACTATCATATCGAAAAGTTGCCAAAGGTACAAAAAACAGGGGTAGAGCGGTTCCTCCAACGCATTGGAGGACCGCTTGCTATCCTCGCCTTTGTGCTTATTTACTGGGTAGCCAATATTTCGTTTATCAACCGGATTGATACCAATGAGAAGACGACACCGCTTACTGAATCGGCGATGGCTCGGTATGCCCAAATAGAAAAGGCTAAAACCAAACAACTAACAGCTACAATGAAGGGAGAAAAAAAACTCTCGGACGAGCAAAAAGTAACCCTACAACAGGCAACACACAACGAGTTTATACACATCAACTACGCGATGCTGGCTATTTTTGTAGCTGCTATTATTTTATGGATTACCGAAGCAATCCCCAATTACCTTACTTCATTACTGGTAATACTGGGCATTGTACTTTGTGGAGTCACGACCGACAAGACGGCATATGCTCAATTAGGACACCCTGTGATGTGGCTTAATATTCTTTCGTTTATCTTAGCGAGTATGTTAGTGAAAACGCAGGTGGCGAAGCGATTTGCTTTGTGGTTTGTGTTGAAGTTTGGCAGAAATTCGGGAGGTATTATACTGAGTTTTATCATTATTAACTTAGTGCTATCGGCATTTATTTCGGCAACTACTGCCAAAGCTGCTATACTGTTGCCTATCTTTATGGTTATAGCCGCTATCTACGGAGCTACGGGAGGAGAACACCGCAATAACTTCGGTAGGAATTTGATATTGCAGAACCTCTTCCAAATCAATTTAGGAGCTAATGCCTTTTTGACAGGCTCAGGGGCAGCTCTTTTAGCGGGCTCTCTTATAGCAGGAGCTATGGGTATAGGCTCTTTTAGTTATCAGGATTGGTTTAAAGCAGCCTTTCCGATGAGCGTGTTGCTTATTCTCATCGCGTGGTTCGTAGGCTCGAAAATATATTTTCCACTGAAAAAAGAAGAGCGCGTACCACAGATTGAAGGAGGTATGGAAAGGCTTAGAGAAGAGCTTAACAAGCTCGGCAAAATGAAGTTTGAGGAGTATAAAGCGATTGCTATTTTTGTTTGTGTACTCATCTTGTGGGCTACCGATAAGCAACACGGTATCAACCAAACAGCAGTAGCTTTTATGGGTGCCGTAGTAGCCTTGCTTCCAGGCGTAGGCGTAGTGAAATGGAACGATGTAGACATTCCTTGGCACTTGCTATTGTTCTCGGCAGGCGCTTATACCTTAGGGGCAGGACTTGACGCGACAGGTTTGCCTGGCACGCTTATAGATGCACTTTTTGGTAGTTTAGGGATTACACAAACCACTCCGTTTTGGGTATTGTATATGATACTTACAGGAGGGATTTTGCTTTTCTCGCTTATATTCCAATCTAAAACAATGCTTACCCTCATATTCATTCCTATTGCCATAGGGGTAGCTCAGAAAAACGGGTATCCAATTATGAGTCTGGCTTTCCCCGTAGCAATGCTCGTGGGACACGTGTATGTACTGCCCTTTAACAGTAAACCTGCTGCCCTGCTGTACACTACCAATCAATATAGCTGGAGCGACACCTTCAAGTTTGGTATCACGATGATGTTTATCAGTTGGTTGATGATACTCTTGTGGGGCGAAACGGTATTGCGGTGGTATGGTTTTACCAATGGAGTATTCTTTTAATACCACAGTGCAATAATGACAATTACTGAAGGTAAGAGTAAAGATAACTCTTAAAAAGGGTGCTGGATATTGGGTGTAGGCACATCAATTATAAAATCATAATACCTCCAAAGAGTATTTAATTCTTTGGAGGTATTTTTTGTAAAAAAGCACTATAGTTCTGTAGTCATAGGTATAACTATAGACTCGTGCCAGTGGTATTTTGCTAATCTGCTGTTATTTTAAGGCTTCTCTCACTTCTTTTTCGAGGTCTTCTATACGGTTCTTTAAATCATCTGATAACTTTTGAACAGAACTTTTTAACTTTTTCAGATTGAACGAAAGTACTACAGAAGAAATACCTGTGAAGATAAACGCTAAACCTGTGAACACTACTAATGAGATACCTGTAAAGATAGGATTAGCAATCAAAATGAACGAAAGGATAATACCCAATACGCTTACTATGGCTAGGTTACCCCAATTTAGTACACCAGCTTCTTTTACTTCGAAAGCAAAACCGAGTAACTGAAACGAACGGAATAACAATGTGAATCCTACTACCAATGGTAATATAAACATTGATAGGGCGGGATACATAAGTAAAAAAATACCCATTATCAATGAAATGAGTCCGCTTACCAAATACCACCCCCAACCGTTGAGAGTTTTAGTATTTTGTAGGGCAAAGAAGGATTCAGTTATCCCTGATATTAAGAATGAGAGACTAAAGAGTATTGAAAGGGTAAGATAAGAAGCTTGTGGTGATATAATTACCCCTATACCACAAAGAATGAACAAAATCCCTAAAATAAGGGGAATGTACCAGTGTTTTACTGGTCTTCTGATGGATTTGAAAAAATACAACATAACTTTATCATTTATAATTTAATGACACAAAGGTAAGGATATTTTATTGATTAGCAAAAATATTTACAAATAAAAGATTAAAAATATAGTTGTTTTGTCAGTTATGTAGCTTATTAGCTAATTATAAAAGCTTAATAAGAGTAAGGCCTGTCCCAAAAGTTTTGTTCTGTGAGGGCGATTTGACAATCGCTCCTACAATATAACTAGAGGGAATTGATTATCAAGGTAATCAACTTTTTCAAAGACTGAAACTTTAGCAAAATGTAGCGACGCAAATGCGATTTTAAGACTTTTCGGACAGTCTCAGCAATTGATATAACGAGATAGACACAAATAGCAAGCTCGCACTATCGAATAAATTTGGTATGTTTGACCTGTATCTAAAATTAACAAATTGGCTAATTGACAAATTATTCCTATCTTTGCCCCCAAATAGAAACGAATGACACTGAAAAAAACTATATATTTCCTTATAGGATTACTATTCCCCTTGCTGAGTTGGGCACAAGAAGACGATAGTGTGAACAACAATCAGGAGGGCGGGGTAACCTTTAAGTCGTTGCGTCCTAAAAAGAAGAAAGACAGCATTACTTTCACTGCACGCGACTACAAAATTATTACTTATACCCGCGATACCACCTCGGTAGATACTTCGCTTACGATGCAAAAGTATTACCTGAACAACGAGTGGGGAAAGGATATGTTTGGCAAGATGTCTTTCTCGAATATGGGGCAACCGTATAATGCACTCTCTTACGACTTCCGCCGTCAGGATTACCTGCCTTCGATGGGAGCAGAAGCTAAAAAACAACTCTACCTTACTCCCGAAGAGGTAACTTATTACCATTTGCCTACGCCACTTACTGAGTTTACTTACAAAAGCGGTATGGAACAAGGTCAGTTTTTGAATACCCTTTTTTCAATCAATCTACAGCCCAACCTCAATATCTTTATCGCTTACAAAGGTTTGCGTTCCTTGGGTAAATACCAACGTATATTAGTGAGCAATGGCAATTTTAGAGCAGGCTTTTCCTACGTATCGCCTAACAAGAAATACACCGCCTTTGCACACTTTGCTTCTCACGATATCACCAGTCAGGAGAATGGAGGTATAGTAACGCCCGAGCAGTTTGAGGGAGGTGAAAAACAGTTTAAAAACCGTGCGACAATAGACGTGCAATTGCTCAATGCCGAGAATATTCGGGAGAGCAAGCGTTATTTTTTGCAACACGACTACGCTTTCTTGCGCAACCGCGATTCGCTGGCTTCGTACAAGCAGATACGCTTCCGCCATTTATTTAGCTACGAAACCGAACATTATACTTATGACGAAACCCAAAGCAACAGTTATTTTGGAGATGCCTATGTACCTCAAAATTTGCACGACAAGGCGCGCTTGAAGAAGATGATCAACCGCTTGGGAGTAGAGCTCGAATTGCCCTATCTGGGTAGAACCTTCCTCTTTGGAAATGCTTATTTCTACAATTACTACTTTCAGAACGCTTACTACGTATCGGGAGTGTTGCAACGCCGGCAAATCAAGGATACCGACCTGAGTTTAGGTGTGCAATGGCATAAGAAAGTGGGTAGATTCAGCATAGAGGCAGAGGGCGAACAGACATTTGTAGGCAAGATGACAGGAACTAGACTGAGTGGAAAACTTGCCTATGCTTTTGACGATAAGAACAGCATCACCGCAGGAGCTGAACTGCATTCGGCTATGCCTAATTTTAATTATTTGTTGTATCAAAGCGATTACAAGCAGTTTAATTGGGATAACTATACTTCGTTTAACAAACAGAATACCCAGACCCTCTATGGCGATTTGAAAACCCAATGGGGGAATGCGTCGCTGAGTCTTACCAATCTTAACAACTACACTTATTTTCAAGAAGAAACCTTAGGAAAAGTGCGTCCTGAGCAATACAGTAGCAATATACAATATTTGCAACTGAAAGTACAAAAAGAGTTTAAATTTGGTAAATGGGGCTTAGACAACACTATGCTTTACCAGCAAGTGGTACAAGACAGCAATATTTTGAATGTGCCTACTTTTGTGACTCGCAATAGTTTTTACTTTGCATCACACTTGTTCAACAAGGCAATGTACTTACAAACGGGGATAGGGTTTAATTACTTCACCAAATATTACTCCAATCAGTACAATCCGCTTTTAGGAGAATTTGCTGTACAGACGGCAGAGAAGACGGGAAACTTTCCGATGTTTGACTTTTTTCTCAATGCCAAAGTGCGTACGATGCGCATTTTCTTCTCTTTAGAACAATGGCAAGTGCCCGTGAGCAACTGGCTAAAAATAGGAAATCCTTACAACTATTATTCTGCACCACGTCAGCCGTATAGAGATTTTATTATTCGATTGGGAATTAAGTGGGACATTTTTAGTTAAGAGTTGAGAGTTGAAAAGCAAGAAAAATAACGAATAAAATCTATATGACTAAAAAGACAATTTTCGATACACAAGTATTAGGACATCCAGCGGGACTGTTCGTGCTTTTCTTTACAGAAATGTGGGAGCGTTTTTCGTTTTATGGAATGCGTGTACTGCTCATCAACTTTCTTACGATGACGCTTATAGGGTATAACCCAGGATGGGCGTGGAGTACTGAAAACGCGGGTGCACTCTTTGGTACGTATGTTATGCTTCTTTATCTCACTCCTATACTTGGAGGTATAATAGCCGATAAGATTACCGGCTACCGCTGGGCAGTAATTATTGGGGCGGTTATTATCACCTTAGGACACGTGTCGATGGCTTTTGAAACTGAAGTTTCGCTCTATTTGGGGCTTGCACTCTTGGTGATAGGAACGGGCTTTTTCAAACCTAATATGGTGTCATTTGTATCGGAAATGTACAAAGACCTACCCGAGAAGAAAGATGCTGCTTATACCATCTTCTATATGGGAGTAAATTCTGGAGCTTTCTTTGGAATGATGCTTTGCGGTTACTTGGCAGAACGCATTGGGTGGAGTTGGGGCTTCGGTTTGGCAGGAGTGTTTATGCTCTTGGGAACTATACAGTTTTGGTTTGCCAAACCTTTATTCGGTTCAATAGGATCTGAGCCACGCAAGCAAGAAAAAAAAGAGACTACAAATGATGCAAAACAAGAAGAGGAAAAACTCAATCCGTTTACTACCCTAGATAAGATATTGGTAGCGCTTTCGGCAATCATAGGTATTGGCTATGCACTAAACGACCCTCTCTCGAAAATATGGAATATCGACCTCTTTGGGTGGGCTGCTACCTCAGGGCTTAAAGGGCAATATGTGATGGTGATTGTAGGCTTAATAGCTTTTTTTTACCTGATAGGTAGTCGCATAATGCGTTATACTACGATAGTGCGCGACCGTATGCTTACCGTGGTCATCTTTGCCTTTTTTGTGGTGTTCTTTTGGTTGTCGTTTGAACAAGGAGCTTCGTCTTTAGTGATTTTTGCACGGGATAATATAGAACGTGAGTTACAGGGTAATTGGGCAGTACTTTACAATATTTTCAATGCACTACTCACCGTGATTCCACTATTACTCATTACTTACGTACTTTTCCTTTTGATAAAGAAAACCTACAAAAAGATATTTCCTGCCGTAGTAGTGTTATTGGTGTGCTTTAGTCTTGTATGGGGCATTGCTTCGTGGATGCTACAACGCGACTTCAAAACTACAGCTTATAGTGTGAGTTATCAAGCCTATGAACAAACCGATACACAGGGCAGAACTACTTATATCCCTATTACAGAAGAAAACAAAGTCGCTCGTCCTGATTTGAAAATCGTAGAACGTACTACTATCATAGGAGTAGCTGATTATCACCTAAAAGTAGGACAAGAGATAAAATTGCTGAGCAAGAACAACAAAAATAGTTCGTTTGGCTATGTAGATGCCGAAAAGGAACAGTGGACAAAACAGCGGGGAGCAGATCTCAATACTGACAACGGGCTCATAGTTGCGCAAGTGAAAGAAGAGCGCGATAACTGGGTAGAGACGACTGTATCGTGGTTTTCAATCCTGAATTCTTTCTTCATTATTGCCTTAGCGAGCTTGTTCTCATGTTGGTGGGATAGCAAGTATAATCTACCTGCTGCGATGAAATACGGCATCGGACTGCTGATGCTCTCAGTAGGATTTGGTTTACTTGCCTTAGGCTCTCACGGGGTAACTCACGGAGTAAAGGTGAGTATGTTATGGCTTGTATTTGCTTATATGTTTAACACTATGGGTGAGTTGTGCTTATCGCCTGTGGGGCTTTCGTACGTCTCGAAGCTTGTACCTGCACGAATGATAGCATTTATGTTTGGGGTATGGTACCTCGCTGTAGCTATTGGTCATAAATTAGCAGCTGTAGTGGGCGGACAGATAGAGAATATCACCCGTGAGTACAGTTTGAGTACTTTCTTTTTGATATTTACCATTGTGCCTGCCGTAGCAGGGGTACTCATTATTCTCATCAATCCGTTTGTGAAGAAACTGATGCACGGAGTGAGGTAAGTGAGTTCTATTCTTGTGGAGAATATTTATTTTACTAAATAAAAAATAGTACACCTAAGACAAATATAAATATTTAATTATGAAAAAACTTCTCTTTTTACTCCTACTTCCCTTGGCAATGCAAGCACAACCGCTAGTGGAGAAAACACCACCTGATTATATCAAAACGATTATCTTCAAAGCTAACGGCAACGATAAAAACCAATTCCCTATCGTGCGCCGTAATGAGTCGTTTAGTTTGCAGTTCGATGACCTCGGGGGTAATGAGGAGACTTATTACTACAAAATCACTCATTGCAATGCCGATTGGTCAGTCTCTTCTCTGCTGAAAAGTGAATACCTTAAAGGTATTGATAACCAACCGGTACAGCCCGAGAGTAACTCCTACGGTACTCTGCAAGGCTATTCGCATTACCGCCTTACTTTCCCTAACGAACTCACTAAAATCACTCTCAGCGGTAACTATATGCTCTCTATCACCGATAGTTATGGCACAGAGCTCTTTTCACGCCGATTTGTGCTCTATACACCCCAAGTGAATGTACTCACCGAAGTAAAACGCGCTCGCGATTTGCAGTATTTCGATACCCAACAAGTGGTACAGTTCACTATTAAGCAGAAAGATTTTAGACTTGATAATCCTAATGTAGCGGTGAAAGTAGCCATACTGCAAAACTACCGTTGGGATACGGCTATCACGGGCGTAAAACCTCAGTACGTGATGGGTAACGACCTTGTGTATCGCTACGACCGCGAAACGGCTTTCTGGGGTGGAAATGAGTATTTCTATTTCGATAGCAAGGATATACACGTACCTGCATCGGGAGTCTATCGTTTGGATAGAAGCAAATGGGTAAATAGCTACTTGTTTACCAATGTAAGCCGTGCGAGCAATGTCTATACTTATTATCCCGATATCAATGGTGATTTCTTGGTAACCACTATCAACGGAATGAACCCCAGCAACGAAGCCGATTACACCCAAGTGCATTTCACCTTAGAAGGCAAATCTACTTTTTGGGGTAAAGAAGTGTATGTATACGGCAAGTTTAGCAATTACGAACTCCGTGAGGAATACAAACTCACTTATGACGAAAAAGACGGTCTTTTCAAGGGGAAAGTACTTCTTAAACAAGGATTTTACAACTATAAGTTTGCTACCAAAGCAGGCAACGCAGTTGATTTTAACGAAATAAGTGGTAATTTTCAACAAACTGAAAACACTTACCTCGTGCTCGTGTACTACCGCGCTCCTGGTGCTCTCTACGACGAGGTGGTAGGCATCGGCTCTGCTTCTAGTACCAATATCACAAAATAGGTCGTAGTACGACAGGCAGTTTATACATTACTACACTTTGGCAAAGTTGATTTCATTAATCATTAAACATTAATCATTATATCAATGTCTTCTCCTTTAGCAGAACGTATGCGCCCCACTTCCTTAGCGCAATATGTGGGACAAGAGCACTTGGTTGGAACTCAAGGGGCTTTGCGCCAACAGATAGAACGCGGTCTTTTGCCATCGCTTATCTTTTGGGGTCCCCCAGGTACGGGTAAAACTACGCTAGCAAACATTATTGCGCACCAAAGCAACCGCGCTTTCTATACCTTGAGTGCCATTAGTTCGGGGATTAAAGAAGTGCGCGAAGTAATTGACCAAAGCAAACAAAGTGGTGGACTCTTCACTACCCAAAACCCTATTGTTTTCATAGACGAAATTCACCGATTTAACAAAACCCAGCAAGATTCCCTTTTGCAGGCTGTTGAAAAAGGTTGGATTACCCTCATTGGAGCAACTACTGAGAACCCCAGTTTCGAGGTGATTCCCGCTTTGCTTTCTCGTTGCCAAGTGTATATACTGAACGCCTTTGAGCGCAAAGATTTAGAACAACTGCTTCACAATGCCATTACCCAAGATGTTATTCTTAAAACCAAAGATATTCAACTGCAAGAAACTGAAGCTCTTTTGCGACTCTCAGGTGGCGACGGACGCAAATTGTTGAACACTTTTGAGCTCATCGTCAATGCGACTCCTGAAGGTGAACCAGTAGTGATTACGAACGACAGCGTCCTCAGATTGGTGCAGAAAAACACCGTACTCTACGACAAAACGGGTGAACAGCATTACGATATCATTTCGGCTTTTATCAAATCGATACGAGGCAGTGACCCCAATGGCGCGGTCTATTGGTTGGCACGAATGATTGAAGGCGGTGAAGATGTGAAGTTTATCGCACGTCGTATGCTCATTCTCGCTTCGGAAGATATAGGCAATGCTAACCCTACTGCAATGATTTTGGCTAACAACACCTTTCAGGCAGTAACCACCATTGGTTACCCCGAGGCGCGTATTATCCTCAGTCAGTGTGCTATATATCTCGCTTCTTCGCCTAAGAGCAACGCTTCTTATAAGGCAATTAACAAAGCCCAACAAGTTGTGAAGCAAACAGGCGACCTGAGTGTACCTATCCATTTGCGCAATGCCCCTACCAAACTGATGAAAGAGCTCGGCTATGGCAAAGACTATCAATACGCTCACGATTATGAGAGCAATTTTGCCTTTCAGGATTACCTCCCTGATGAATTACAAGGTGAAACCTTCTATGAACCCTCTGATAATCCACGTGAAAATGCCCTGCGCGACTATCTCAAAAAACTCTGGGGCGATCGATATGGGTATTGAAATTAGCAAATTAGCAAATTAGCAAATGAGGGAATTAGAAAATGAGGTAAATACCAATAATACTAGAAATACTGATAATTAACTTTGCCAAAGGTGCGAGTCGCACAGGCAAAAACTTTGGCAAAGTGTGTACCCCTAAAAGTGACATAGCTGAGCTTTCGGAAGATATCGGAGAAGTTCGGAAGAGGGGAGGGAGGATTTTTGGTGAAAAAAGGCTGTAAGGAGGGTGGGGTTAGCTTATAGAGAGCTTATAGGAAGCTTATACGAATCTTGGACGATTGGTATAGAAAGGGTTTATAAAGAGTTAATAGTGAGGGGTTAAGAGTTAAGAGAGAGAAGCAGTTTTGAGGGTAATAAATCGAAAGGAAAGCAAAGACGAGGTGAATAAATGGGGGAGAAAAGACTATAAAATTTTGAATTCAGATTTTAGTATTTAGAGTCTCTGAGCTATGTGCGTGAAATAATTTTTACTTTTCAGTTTTCTTCACTATCTTTGCACTCTTATTTATGGTTAAAACAAATGAAATTCAATATAGTTTCTGACTTTGCCCCTACGGGCGACCAACCTCAGGCTATCGACCAATTGGTAAAGGGTATAGAGCGCAACGATAAGTACCAAGTGCTATTAGGCGTTACGGGCTCTGGAAAGACTTTTACTATCGCTAATGTGGTGGAGCGCATTCAGCGTCCTACTCTTGTGTTGGCACATAATAAGACGCTGGCTGCTCAGTTGTATTCTGAATTTAAGGCTTTCTTCCCCAATAACGCGGTGGAATACTTCGTCTCTTACTACGACTACTATCAGCCGGAAGCTTATATACCTTCCACAGGGACTTATATCGAAAAAGACCTCTCTATTAATGATGAAATTGAAAAACTGCGTCTCAGTACGACCTCTGCTTTGCTGTCGGGCAGACGCGATGTATTGGTTGTGGCATCGGTGTCGTGTTTGTATGGTATCGGTAATCCTGTTGAATTTCAAAAGAACGTGATTACCCTCAAACAAGGCGATATACTCCCCCGTACCAAGCTGATGCACCGCCTTGTGCAAAGTCTTTATGCCCGCACGACCGCCGAATTTAGGCACGGCAATTTCCGCATCAAAGGCGATGTGCTTGATGTCTTCCCAGGTTATGACGATAACGCCTTCCGCATTCACTTTTTTGGCGATGAAATTGAAGAGATAGAACAGTTTGACCCTACTACTAATCACGTGTTAGACCACTACCAGAGCCTTAATATCTACCCCGCTAATATGTTCGTTACTTCTCCCGATATTCTCCAAAAAGCGATATGGAACATTCAACAAGATTTGGTGAAGCAAGTAGAGTTCTTTGAGGCTTTAGGCAAACCCTTAGAAGCCAAACGGCTGAAAGAACGCACTGAGTTCGACCTTGAGATGATACGGGAATTAGGGTACTGTTCGGGTATTGAGAACTATTCTCGCTATTTGGACGGTAGAGAACCAGGCACACGTCCGTTTTGCCTTATAGATTACTTCCCCGATGATTTTTTGATGGTGATTGACGAAAGCCACGTAACCGTCTCGCAAGTACACGCGATGTATGGTGGTGACCGCAGTAGGAAGGAGAATCTCGTGGAATACGGTTTCCGCTTGCCCGCTGCAATGGACAACCGTCCGTTGAAATTCGAGGAGTTTGAAGCGCTTCAAAACCAAGTGATTTACGTGAGTGCTACCCCAGCCGACTACGAACTCCAGCAAGCGCAAGGCGTGTACGTAGAGCAGGTGATACGCCCCACAGGATTGCTCGACCCCGAAATAGAAGTGCGTCCGAGTGCCAATCAAATAGATGATTTAGTAGAAGAAATACAAGTGCGCACCGAAAAAGACGAGCGTATATTGGTAACCACCCTCACCAAACGAATGGCAGAGGAGCTTACCAAATACCTCACTCGCATTGGTATTAGGTGTCGTTACATTCACAGTGATGTAGACACATTAGAGCGTGTGGAGATAATGCAAGACCTGCGCAAAGGACTCTTTGATGTGCTCATAGGGGTAAACCTCCTCCGTGAGGGCTTAGACCTGCCCGAAGTGTCGCTCGTAGCTATCCTCGATGCCGATAAGGAAGGCTTTTTGCGTTCCACTCGTTCGCTCACTCAAACCGTAGGAAGGGCTGCCCGCAATGTGAATGGAAAAGCAATAATGTACGCCGACAAGATTACTGAGAGTATGCAGCGCACTATCGATGATACTAATTATCGTCGTGAAAAGCAAATGAACTACAACAAGACGCACAACATCACGCCTCAGCCTTTGCACAAGAAAATAGAGAACAGCCTCAGCAAGAGCCCTATAACCGAATTTCACTACGATCCTTCATTTAAGGAGCGCACAGCTGCCGAAGCACAATCGGTATATTTATCAGCTAAGGAATTGGAAAAGAAAATCAAAGAAACCCGCAAACAGATGGAGGTAGCTGCCAAAGAGTTGGATTTTGTAAAAGCTGCACAGTACAGAGATGAGCTAAAGAAATTGCAGGAATTAGCAAATTAGCAAATGAGAAAATGAGTAGCGATATAAAACTAAAGACTAATATTTGCTATATTGTAAAATGTTTTGTATCTTTGCCACCAATAATTAAAAACTAATAATACAATGAAAAAATTTTTATTACTCCTTTCAGTTTTTGCCCTCTTTGCTTGTAAAAAGGACAAAGGTAATGATGAAGAAGTTGTTACTATTCCTGCTTCTGATTATGAATTGAGTGCCGATGGACTCACCTTAGTAAAGTGGAAAAACGAGAACACAGCAGTGCTCAATATGCAAGCTGATGCGGTGCTTAGGAATATAAAAGTCATTGGTAACGGTGCTTTTTTTGAACACAAAAAATTAGGGAGTATCACACTACCTGAGGGACTTACAGGTATTGAGGTAGCAACTTTTTATGGGACTAAACTTAGAAGTATTGTTATTCCTAAAGGGGTACAAGTGATTGGTGCAAATGCTTTTGCTAAAACTTCACTTACCTCTGTTCAGTTTTCAGAAGGACTTATTACCATTGATGATGGAGCGTTTTCTGAGTGCCAAATTCCTATTCTCAACTTTCCAGAAAGCCTGCAAGCTATTGGAAGAAACGCATTTGATTCTAACAAAGTAATTGTTACAGTTACTATTCCTAAAAACGTACGAGATATTTCAGGTGCAGTTTTTGATTCTTGTGAAAAGTTAAGTACTGCAACTTTTAAAGGGCAAACTCCTCCAAGAATATCAACTCTTTTTGGGACAACGTTTAATTATGTAAATCAAACTTATGAGCCTACAGTAATAGGTCGTATTTATGTACCTAAAGGAAGAGCAGAGGTGTATAAAAAAGCAGAAGGTTTCAAACCATATATCAATATTATTTCAGAAGAAGAATAAAATCTTTTCTATAACAATCTCATAAAGTAGGGACAAATCTTTTGTCTCTACTTTTTTGTTTTCTATTGACTATTAGAGAAGAATTCATTGGCTAACTATTAGAAAGAATCAGGAACGCAATGTAATAGTGATTTGGTGATTTAGGAATTTTGGTGTAATTTTGCACCCTAATACATTAAAAGATAAAAAATGCAAAATGGTATTTATGCAAAGATAACTACCACGAAGGGAGTTATTTTACTTCGTCTTACTTATGAAAAAACGCCTGCTACGGTAGGGAATTTTGTAGCTCTTGCAGAAGGGAAAATGAAGAACTCGCAAAAACCACTTGGTACGCCTTATTACGATGGACTTACTTTTCACCGAGTGATTCCTAACTTTATGATACAAGGAGGCTGTCCGTTAGGAACCGGCACAGGAGACCCAGGTTATCGTTTTGACGATGAATTTCACCCAGAGCTCAAACACAATAAACCGGGAGTCATTTCGATGGCGAATGCAGGACCAGGTACGAATGGGAGTCAGTTTTTCATCACGCACGTAGCCACCCCTTGGTTAGACAACAAGCACACGGTGTTGGGTGAAGTTGTGGAAGGACAAGAAGTAGTAGATGCGATTGCACAAGGTGATAAGATTGAAAAAGTAGAAATAGTGAGAGTAGGAGAGGAGGCAGAAAAATGGGACGCCTTAAAAGCCTTCAATGATTTTAATGAAGCCAAAGCAGCTCGTTTGGCTGAAGAGAAACGCAAAGCTGAAGAAGCCTTTACCAAAGAAGTAGTGGGCTTTGAGAAAACGAATAGTGGTTTATATTACCAAATTACCCACAAGGGTAAAGGTAAAAAAGCAGAAGCAGGGCAAAAAGTAGCCGTGCACTATACAGGTATGTTGCTTGACAAGACCGTGTTTGATAGTTCTTATCGCAGGAAAGAACCACTACAGTTTACTGTAGGTGTTGGACAAGTGATCGCAGGTTGGGATGAAGGAATATTACTTCTTCACGAAGGAGATAAAGCCCGATTGGTAATCCCATCAGAACTCGCCTATGGCAGTCGTGGTGCGGGAGGCGTAATACCACCTAATGCACCTCTTATTTTTGATGTAGAATTAGTATTAGTAGGGTAACCTTATTTTTTATTAAAGAAGAGTATTTAGCTATTAAGCCATTTACTCTTCTTAAAGTTTTTGCCTCTTCTTATCAAGTAGGCGTGATAGGCACTAGGGATATCATTTTGCCATTTGGGCAACAAAAGCAAGATGAGAATTACATCTAATTGTGAGAAGAGCCCCCAATAAATAGCTAATTGCAAGGGAAATCCCCCGTGACCAAAGCCTATGAGGGAGATAAATGCTGTAAGTAAGCACAAACCCCACAACTTGGAGAGAAAAGCGTGAGTACAGGTTTCTTTCCCAAACTTCAGAAAACTAATAGTATAACATAACCCTTCCATTATAAAAATAGCGATTACTTCATACCGATACGTCTTTATGAGTTCAGGGTTGAGATGATAACACGCTATTCCTATAGAGAGCCAGAATACTAAATCTGTTTGGCTATCCATTCGTCGCATTTTTACTGTACTAATACCCATTTGCCTTGCGATAATCCCATCGAAAATATCGGAGAGTAAGCCAAGGATGATGAAAACTATAATCCATAGCCTTGCTATTGATTCTTCAGTGTAATAAGAAAAGATCAGTATGGTAGGGGCTAATAAAAAACGGAAGGCTATTAGTAAGTAAGGTGTCTTCATTTTAATAAGTTCTTATGAGAACAAAAATACAATATTTTTCTAATATGCAAAAAAATATATGTCTTTTAGTAAATTAGCAGATTATGTATTATATCACACTTGAGTACTAAAATTATTATGATAGGATAGATTGGAAACTACTTATATAGGTTAGAGATAAAAATGTGAGTGTATGTTTAACTGTTGGTAGTTACTTGTAAGAGAAGAAAAGCGTGTTAGAAAACACTAAGAAGCCCAAAAATGATTATAATATTAGTATTAATAATCAACCACTTACCAAAACACATAAAACTTTTTTGAAAAAAAAGTGTATAAAAATTTTGGAGGTTAGGAAAAAGGTTATACCTTTGCACCCGCAAAAGAGGAGAGTAGTGCCTCTGGAGTGGAAAGAAACAACACGTACCTTGACATAATGTTGTACAGCACAAAGAAGATTTAAAGGATTGAGTGAAACCTGAAGTCAATAACTTGAAGATCGGTTAGAAGATATAAAAGAATTTAACGATGAAGAGTTTGATCCTGGCTCAGGATGAACGCTAGCGGCAGGCCTAACACATGCAAGTCGAGGGGGAGGTTACTTTCGGGTAACTGAGACCGGCGTACGGGTGCGTAACGCGTATACAATCTGCCTTTCACTGGGGGATAGCCCGAAGAAATTTGGATTAATACCCCATAGTATAGTAATACGGCATCGTGATACTATTAAAGCTTAGGTGGTGAAAGATGAGTATGCGTTCTATTAGTTAGTTGGAGAGGTAACGGCTCCCCAAGGCGATGATAGATAGGGGTTCTGAGAGGGATGTCCCCCACACTGGTACTGAGATACGGACCAGACTCCTACGGGAGGCAGCAGTGAGGAATATTGGACAATGGTCGGAAGACTGATCCAGCCATGCCGCGTGCAGGATGAAGGTCTTATGGATTGTAAACTGCTTTTGTA